>CAWIYO010000006.1:0-524559 GCA_963840345.1 uncultured beta proteobacterium | reverse complement strand
GAGTGTTGCCTTCTGACGCGAGACGGTCCCGGTTCCAAAGTCCACCACCCCAAACGGTACCCCCGTTGCCGATAGCGCTGCAGCAGACATCCTGACATGCTCGCCCATACCCAGTTCAGCACGTGCATAGCCGATCAGATTGGCTCCCGGTTCACCCGCTTTGTAGGACGGTTCAGTCGATCCTGGCCTAAGCTCGGTCCGCTGATCCTGATTTTCCTGGCGCATCGATCCTGACGTAACGCGTGCGGCCTTTGCCATCAGCCAGAACCAACTATTTTTTGCCTTGTTGCGTACTGTCGCAGGGAGCCACTGACTCGCTCTGGATAGCCATGACTCCACACCCTTCAAACGTGAATAGAGCGAAGTGGTTTGCGTGGCTTCAGAAATGGAACTGCTGTTGCGGTTTACGGTAACGTCATACCAGTTGATAAATGCCTCTTGTCCTGCTTTGGTGTTCAGGTCGAAGGCATTCTGCAAGTCTTTACGGCTTTGCCAAATCAATAACATTAACTGACTAATAGGACGACCAGTTTGGAGCTGCTCAATTTCCGCTGGCGCGTCAAATATTTCAATACCCATTAATTGATTTTTCCCCATATTTCCCAAGTACCGTCGTTTCCCTCAAAGCGCCGCATGTTATACGAACCGGATCGGATCAATTAAGGGACCTTCATGCTCTTGGACAACATCCAGCGTAACGTTTCTTCCAGGGTCGGGATGTTGCATCTTCCCAATGCAAGCCTCAAGTTTTTCCGGACTACCGCACAAGCGGTGCACTTCATTAGCGCGCACAAAAGCCGGGTTAATTTTGATCTGCAAATCATGTCCCGTGATTTTTTTCAATGCATCAATGACTGACTTGAGGCTCACCGGACGCCCCGAGCAAATGTTGTACGCTTGGCCTGGTTGCCCTTGCTTTAGCAGGCTCGAATATATTTTGCTCACCGTCCTGACATCATTGAATTCGCGCTCAACATCCAGATTACCCAACTCGATACATTCAGCCCGCCGTGCAAAGTGTGCCACCAGCTTGGGAATCACAAAGCTCGCATCATGCCCCACCCCGGTGTAATTGAATGGACGCGTAATGACGATGGGCAGCTTGTCCAACCACAGCCTGGCCATGTGCTCCATCGCCAACTTGCTCACCGCATAATCATTCGCCGGGTTGGCGGCAACACGACTCATCGATCACACCCTCGATGCTATTGCCATAGACATTGGCGCTACTCGCCAACAGCACGCATTGAAGATTGTTCTCCATGTTGTCGCCAGCGCAACCAGCAAATTGCGCGTACCAATCAAGTTGATCTGGTAAATGGCATTAGCATCGCCATGGCCCACAAAAGATATTGCCGCCAAATGAATGACGGCCTCCGGCCGGAGGGACAGCACATCCTGTTTAACAGCTTCCTGATCGGTAAGATCGGCTTTTAAGCCGACGACCTCGTGACCATTCTTCTTCCAGCTCTCTTTGTACATAACGGCCGGTAAATCCATCCAGCCCGGTAACCAGAACGCGCATATCAGAACGAGATGCCTTGCTGGTTGCGTCGCAATATCCGCTTCCACCATCATCTGGCACAACTGCTCCAGCGTAGTCTTCGGCTCCCAACCCAGCTTGGCTTTGGCTTTGGCAGGATTGCCGATCAGCAACTCCACCTCTGCTGGGCGATAGAACTTCGGATTGACGCGCATCACGACCTTGCCGGTGCTCATATCAACTGCCGTTTCATTTTCAGCCGTACCTTTGAACTCCACCGTAATACCCGCACCCTTGAACGCCATCCGCACAAAATCACGCACTGTTTCAGTACGATTGGTCGCCAAGCACGAAAGTATCCGGCTCGTCCGCTTGCAGCATGCGCCACATGCCTTCCACATAATCCTTGGCAAAACCCCAGTCGCGCTTGGCATCCAGATTGCCCAGCTCCATCACATCGAGCTTGCCCAGCTTGATTTTGGCCACTGCATCGGTGATCTTGCGCGTCACAAACTCGAGCCCGCGCAGCGGCGACTCATGATTGAACAAAATACCGCTGGAGGCAAAAATGCCGTAACTTTCGCGGTAGTTGATCGTCATCCAGTGCGCATAAAGCTTGGCCACACCATAGGGACTGCGCGGATAGAACGGCGTCTCCTCAATTTGCGGAATGGCCTGGACCTTGCCAAACATTTCGGATGTGCTGGCTTGGTAAAACGAATCTTCGGATTGACGATGCGAATCGCCTCCAGCAGAGTTCACGGGCCGAGGCCGGTGATCTCTGCGGTGGTCACCGGTTGATCGAATGACACAGCCACGAAACTCTGTGCAGCAAGGTTGTAAACCTCAGTCGCCTCCAGTTCTTTGCAGCAGGCGAATACTGGCAGACAGATCCGTCAGGTCATATTCCACCAAATGCAAATTCGGGTTTTGTTCGATTCCCAATTCCTCGAATCCGCCAGAAATTGACCGAACTGGTACGACGATAAGTACCGTATACAGTATAACCTTTTTCCAAGTAACAGCTGAGCCAAATAGGCGCCGTCTTGACCTGTAATGCCGGTAATAATTGCATTTTTCATAGTTTCTATCGCTTTTACGTGGACATTTTATAAATGTAAAGTCAGCTGTTCCTGTCACGCTGACGGTAAGGATTTGAATTCTAACTCAACAGACATCTTAACTTGTTAATGTTGACTTGGATTCCTGTTGCGCTTCTTTTGCGAAACAGATGAACTCAATGGCCACCCCGGTTACCAGGAGATAATATCCAAGCACTGCAATATGTTCGGCAACCAGATCCTGCTTGCACATAAGTAGTTCTGCACAGAACAGCAGCAGTATCAGAAATAGAAGCAAATATGGCGCTGAGTAGCGCTTGCTGAAGAATGCCCACTTTTTCGCCAAGTGAGGTCTGATTTTGTAGTGAACAGCTAAGCCATAGGCAAACACCAGTAACAGTTCGCCCCAAGAAACGGCATCCTTGGCAAGGCCAGCAAATATCAGGTAAAGCGAGGTGGTCAATAATACAAGCTGAATACCCCAGAATAGCATCCACATTGACAACGCCTTGTCCACAAGCGGCACCCAATTTGGCATAGTTTTAATCCCCAGCCATATGAATGCTACCGCCAAAACTACCAGCCCCAACTTAGCCAGCTTTGAATGTGCAGGCCCGCCGCCTTCCTCTTTAACGTTTGCCCGACTTTGCTGGTCACGGTTGGATTGCAGAAATGAAGGCTCGATGACCACACTGACATCTTCATCACCAACATAATTTAACTCATACTTACCCTGCGCAAGTATTTCCCTGGGCAGAACGACATCCTTCCCACCATCGAGAATTTGGGCATAAGATAAAGTTGTATCCAGCCTATGCATAGTTCCTGGATCAGTTTTGGCAAGCTGGGTTGCGTAAGCCGGGCGCATCCATGCAATCGCCGGGGCATACAATGACTTATGTGGTGCAAGATAGGTTATCTTAAAGTGTCCGATTGGCTTGGGTGGAAGCAATTCTTTTGATCCATTAGCTTTCTCGCCTTTATTTTCGATCTCAAGCCGCTTCAGCAGCAAAGAGGCTGGCAATGAATCTTGAGCACCTCTTATCACGACAATCTCCAAGCTGCGCAGGTACAAATTCGAAAAAGGCAGTTCTCCCCGTTGATTCAATGAAAATGTTTTTTCTACATATCGCCCCCCCTCAATAGCCCGCACCCTCAGGCCATAAGCGGGACTCTCATCTGCAATCGTTTCCAATTCATAGTGGAGTATCGCCTCGCCCACAATCTTCGATTCCACTGGAAAGCTGTGTACATTGCCATCTCCCTGCGCGGCAATATCAAAACGCGCAGGCTTCGCACGCCAAAGAGGCTTTCCCGCGGGGACAAGCGCAGCGAGAGCCGAAGCCTGCTTGGGACGGTACGTCGTGCTTTTGCTAAATGAACTGACCTGAATACTTCTTACAAGACATGATGCGGGAAAAGGTATCGCAACTCCAACCTCCTGAGAGAAAGACAGGGTTGCTCTTCTTATGGTCTGGATATTTTTAACTTTTATCGGCGTATTTGTTGTCAATTGATAATCTTGTTGAACTGTTCTGCCGTGGATATCGATGCCGAACAATGTCAATTGAAGCGGATACTGTTTCCCATCTTCAAATATGAAGTCTGCCTTGATATAGCTGTCGCCATCAAGAGTTGTATTCTGCGCAAAACTTATTAGAGGAAGCGTCGGGGCGTTTACGTTACGGAAAATCACATCGCTTTGCCCCGATTCCCAAAGCAATCGCTTCTGATAGAAAACCTTTTGAT
This sequence comes from uncultured beta proteobacterium, assembly GCA_963840345.1. Taxonomy (GTDB): domain Bacteria; phylum Pseudomonadota; class Gammaproteobacteria; order Burkholderiales; family Gallionellaceae; genus Sideroxyarcus. Next base: position 520,266 of record CAWIYO010000006.1, on the reverse strand, counting down.
CCAATACCGCCGCAAGTTCCGAGCCATTTAACTCGTCAAGTAGAAATCGTTCGCCCACAAAGAGCTCGGGAATCTTTTCCCGATACTCCGTAAGCAAGCTGATTCTCGGCAAATCTCCAGATTTGTTTGCGATGTCTCGCCGCGCGCCCACCAGCCTCCCACCCAATATTGTCAACTTGTCTTTTGAGCTTAACCGCCGCCCCAACGTATCAAGCAGGTCAAGATCCTTGCCTACCTCAATTGCAGCCAGTAGAACCACTGAGCCGTCCGCCTGAGCTGGGGTTTGCGCATGGTAGAGACCCAGATGGCCCAGGCCAATGCGCACATCCTGAGTGGCAGTTCCGGCTGTTTCTTCCAGTTTAAAATGAATTATCAGCTGTTCCAGTTGCCCATCCTTGGCACCTGGATTAGCCTTCTGCAATAGATCAAACAGATTCACCAAAACTCTCCGTTGCCCACCACCTTTTACAGGTTCTGAAGACAGCGTCGTAAGAATAGGGTTAAGTTTGCCACGTGCGATTTTTGCATTGATTTGCATGATCCATGGCTGTCCCTCTGGAAGCTCATATTCGTACTGAAGCCAGGGTGTCTTCGACAACTCGGAGGAATCAAAGGCTCTTTGCATAACAAAATCGCCGCCCGGCTCGTATGTCGCATGGACTATGCCATTGGCGATGCTATCCACCCTGGCATTTATGGCCGTGTATCGCCACTTCTTATCCCGGCCTACGCGAAGTGCCCGCTTGACTTTGTAACTCAAATCCCTCGGAACAAACTCCGTAGAGCCTAAGTCGATGTGTTCCTGCTCCATATCGGGAAACAGTGCAGGGTTTCCCACTCGCACTAACGTATCGGCCGTCCCTTTACCGCGAGTATCCAGCGCGAATTCGATGCCATACAGTCTTGCACCCTGATCGGGCGTCTTAAATCTAAGCACGGGAAATTCGTACATATCCACTGGCAGGCCAGCTAGCGAAAGGCTGGCGCCACTAGTGGCCGACTTGGCGGCTTTCTCTATTCCGGGACTACCGGGCAATAGATCAAGCCTCCTTGGTGGAGCCTCAACCAAAACGGGAACCACTCTTGCCGGCAATGAAACGTCGCTTTCCTTGTCCTGTGAAAACGTATTCGATTTCCAATTGTCGTCATCCAAGCCAAAGGTGAAATTACTTACACACAAAAGACAAAGGAGGGAAACCCAATGAGCAATTTTCACCCTGTGTGATTTTTTATACATAACTAGCGAACTCCATTGACTGATAGCAGTTTTTCTTTTGAAGCAACATCCAATGGAACGCTTTCCAGCGAATAAACCATATCGGTGCCGAAGCTCTTAATCGGTTTCATGGAAAACGGTATCACGGGCATGTTGCCTCCGTTGTAAGTGACAGATGAAACCGACTCGGGGAAGTAGCGCTTAATTGACTCGGGAATGAGTCCTTCCTGATACATCTTTTTATGCACGATCACATATTTGACACCTACTGACTTCAACAATGCGGGCGTTTCCGGATTGTCCAAATCCTTCACTTCTTTGAACAAGCCCCATGCGCGCGCATTGTCTGGCGATGCACCGTTGACAAGTCTTTTTCTATGGATTCGCTGCCAGAACAGATAGGTATAAAAAGCGAATTCATCGTTTGATGTCATCGGATATTCTGCCACGATGACATCGCTTGGCTCTTGCGCCAACCAGCGATAAACCTCGGGGGGGTTATCCACCTCAAGCGCATAGCCTGGAGGGATACTCCAATATTCGAATATTAGTACGGACAATGACACTGCCAACAACACGTAATAGCGCGCACGTTTCATATGTTGGTACAAATGCGCCAGCACCACCGCTGCTGCACATGCCACGAAGAAATTTACCAGAATGCCGAAGCGCGCATATACCCGGAACATGGGTGCAACGTAATATGCAAAGTACGACACTGTCGGCACCTTGACGCTACCGAAGGCAAGTAGCGGGGGGAGCGAAAGGAAATACATCCCCAGCGCGCCGAATGCGAAAAATTGATAATAAGCGCGGTGTTCAGCATTGAACTCTCGGCGAACTACCAGAACCAATCCTGCAAGCAACAAGCCGATTGGAACCAACCCAAGATAGAGCGTCTGCTCAGGAATATTACTCCCGTGCAAATGGTTCTTCGTAAAACCGTAAACCCACCCGCCTAAAACAGGGTGATCAATAGACGGAACGATGAACTCCCAGGGACGAGATGAGTAAATATTCAATTCGCTAAAATCGCGAATATGCCCAGCCTTCAAAAGGGCGCTGTTAGTGGATGTCAGCTGCTGGACAATCGCCCGATACTCAAAGGGCAATATCAGGAGAGCTGCAAGAAACGCTATCCAAAGATAATTTACAAATATTTCGCGCTTACTCCCATTTCCAGCGTGCAGCGTATCAAAAGTATAAAAAAGAAGAACAATATAGATTGTGAAATATCCAAAATAAAGTGCTGTGAACGTAATTAAGGAAATGTTAACTGCAACAAATAACGCTGAAAGATGAGTCCGCCGCTCACGGTTGTAAAACAGCGCCAGCAGAAGAAAGGGAATAAAAATATTTAGAGAAAATGCCGTATGCCCCCCCACCGCCTGCATCAACGCAGCCGGACAGAAACCGAAAACAAGACCTCCAACAAAGGAGGCAATTTTGTTATTCAGCAGACGATCCAATAATAAATAGGTCCCAAGCGCCGTTAGAGGAAATGAAAGGATTACAACAAAATTATAAGCGGCGATTTCATTAGAAGCTTTGGTTAGCAAGATAACTAGCCACTCTGAAAAGGGGGCACTGAACCCCCTTTCAGTAGACATACCAAAAGGCGCCGCGGTTAAGTAATTGATCGGTGCATCGAGAAAACCATTTATTTTCGCCCATTGCCACCATACTATGCCGCGTGTATCACCATAGTCGCCGAACAACAGCGAACTAGAATTGAAAAGAAGCGGCCACGTGAGGAGCATGCTAGCCATGAAATATGCCAGCGCCGCAGGCAAGGCCGATAATCGGCCCCAATAACCAGGTAGAGCAATATGCCCACGATAATCCATCATCATGGGCGCCTTCCAACCATCAGGAAGGTGAGCGCCAAAAGAAGCGTGACGCAGGAAATGATGACACCCAGATAGAAATAGCTCTGTGGTTTAAAAAATATCGTAAGCTTGAACGTGAGGCTTCCATCGGGATTTATAACGTAATCGCTCGACGGCAATTTCTTCTTGATATATTCGGGCGACATACGGAACGCGTTCAAGCCAATATCGGTTTTTGTATGCAACTGGTCGTCCATAAAATAATTGTTATCAAATAATAGGTTACTCCATTCGAATGACCCTAATCGTAATGCCCAATTGTCGCTGTAGCTTTCCGCAAAATATAGGAACATCGGGGACGACAAATTGCGAACCGTTACTTGATATTCTGTAGGGCTCAGCATTTGATATTCCAATGAATTGAAGGGTACCGGCTTACCTAATCTTTCGATTACCTCAGTCGAATAAATTCTGGGACGGGCACTTTCATTCTCATAGATTCGTAATTCTTTTGTCCCAAGATCAACCGGTTTCAAATACGCCAGCCTATTCATTAGATGAATGTAATAGTCACGGCTATTCCCGTAAAACCTGAAAAAGTTGTCGTCGTTGGCCACATCCCTTACAGGAATGGCCAAATACCTTACGCCAAGCAAATCCAGAAAGTGTTTATACGATGATTGCATGAGCACCTCAGAAATTTGCTGGGGCGTGCTGCTTGTGGGATTTTTGTCGACCTTCTTGAAGATTTCAATCCATAAAGGCATTTCCTGCACTGCAGACACGATAGGGCGCTCATTTGTATAAAAACTCCAGCGTGAGTAGTCTGGAATCCATAATGTGCGATAAAAAAGGGAATCCTGTTTTTTAGTCCAGGTTTTCGCTAGGGAATAATCTTCAGGAATAGCGCGCGCGACAAATAGGGTTCTGATATCTCCATTCACGAGTGGCTTTACCTGCCAGCCGATCAATATCAGGAAAATAATTACAGCTCCATAGAAAAGTTGTGGTTTGTTGAGATTTGCGCTCACATCTGTAAATGGCTCAAAGTGAAGGCAAGCAGACCTGCATATCCAAAAGCAGTGACGACATAAAACTTGCTCGCCTCACGGAAAAGACTAAAGCCAGGAAAATTTTCATATAACCACAGATATGCGCCTGAGGCCGGCTGACCCGCCTGCTTAGTGAGGAAGATCCCAATAACAATTAAAAGTGCGAAAAAGAGCACATGTTTTTGCGCTGCTTTTTCATATGTTCGAAAGAAAGCAGCGATGGCCAGTATTGGGAATACGAAGAAGTACCACGGAGCAGGTTGTTTAACGAAATCCTGATTTGGAAATTCCCCGGTCCAAGAAGAATCATGCAGCGTGATTGCATGAACAATGTCAAACAGAAAGTCTCCAAATATCCCTCGGTTTGCCGTACCAGAAATAGCCTCCCCTGTCCCACCAAATAGCGTAGGCAAGAGCCAATAGCAATTTAGTAACACCCCAACAGGCAGAACAACCATTACAAGATCGCTAGATACGCCCGCCAGTTTTGCCATGAACCAAAAGCAGCGTAAAGGAGAGCCATCAGCGTGAATATGTACATCATCCGAATCTCATATCCAATGCCAATTGAATAGAGCAGTGTAAATATCAGCCAGTAGTAAGTATCTTTACGCTCAAGCGCAACTTGAAAGCTGAGAAACAGCAGAGGAAGAATTGCGTAAACAAACGCCAGCGGCAAATGTGTCGTTTGCCTAATCAAAAAATAGGTCGTTGTTCCATAAAACAGCGCTACTAGAAATGCAACCTGATTATCTCCGATCAACTTACGGAAGAAGAAATATGGAGATATAAAGCCAAGGATCGAGATTGGGATGAGGAAAGTTAGCTTGACAGAAAAGTCGTAGGAAAGACCTTGTGCCACAAGTGTGGACCACGCCGAGGTAAAGAGATTAAAAAATATCTGAATGTTCTGGCGGCCGGTGTTCCAATAAGTAAGCCACGTTCCAGATGAATACCACAATTGGCTTACCGACTCATCATGCCAATAATACCAATCACCAAAGGTTATGATCGAGTTGGGTAAAAACCAGGCAAAGTGAGTCCCAATGCCCACCAAGACCAGGGCGGCAAGGTAAATTTTATTTGATTTCACAAACTTGAATGATATTAGTTGCCAGCAAGCCTTTGAATACCGGCATTATCCTGATCACGGGACCAAAAAATGTTGCACCACTGAAGACCTGCTTTGTGGTAAGCCCCGCTTGATCTGCTAATTCCAAAGCTGTTTGGAAAGTGAAGAATCTCAAATGGGTTCTATCTAGTATTCCCGTTTCGGTGTAATCAAACTTACCACGAAGAAGCGCAAATCGGACTTGCCAATTCGCAATATTTGGCAGAGAAATTATGATTCGCCCACCTGGGGCTAAATAATTCTTACTAAAGAATGTCAGCACTGCGAGAGGATCTACCAAATGCTCCAGTACATCGCCGAACACAATCACATCAAATTTGATGTTCCAGGGCAATGGTTTTAGCAAGTTAAGATCATAAGCAACCGCGTCTTTATATGTTTTCCTGGCTTCTAGAATGCTGGGTTCAGAATAGTCCAAGCCATAAAAAATATTTGATTTATCGGCAATTGAGCCAATATAGCCGTCGTTACAACCGACATCTAGAACAACTCCTGGCCCCTTTATGTTTTCCACTAATATGTTGTGAGTCGAAAACTTGGATAAGCTCAATTTATATGGGTTATTCATATTCATGTTATTTATAAAAATTAATTACGTGATGTATCTTTCCAAATCCAAAATACATTTTTTGGAATACTCGATAGTCGCTTACCAACCTGTTCTTTTGAACCCATTTTCTTTTTTCTAGGATCTTCTTTAGATTGCGTAGGTTGAACCACCATCCCTCGACATAGGATAAAGATATTTTGGGCTTTCCCATTACTATAAAAAAGACTATTTCCACAATATTTATCAAAAAATATATTGGCAACGTCCAAACTAAATTAAACCATGAATAATTTTTCAGCAGCATCTGAAGCGTGTTTTGATTACGCCATAAGAATGATACGTATTTAACACCGCCGCCAGTACTGCCAGCTCCTTTATGATAAATAATGACATCGTCATTTTTATATATTTTCTTATCCAGTAAATGCAACCTCCAGAACCAATCCCAATCTTCCGCATACATAAAGAAGTTATCATCTAGCCCTAGCGAATTTAAATAAAGTTCTTTCCTAAATAGTAAGCAGACGCCGGATAGATAAAAATCATCATTCCTTCTGTTCTTTCCGAATAAATATATAAAGTGGCCAAGAGGATCAAGATGAATACTGTAATCTCCTAATTTTTCTTTCGAATAGTAATCAGCCTCAATAGGTCCAACAATGTCGCAGCCAGATTTATAGAGAGTCTCTACCATTTCTTCCAAAAAATTATTCTCAACCCACGTGTCATTATTCAAAAGCATTATTAATTCGCCAACTGCTTTTTCTATTCCTAAGTTATTGCCTCCAGAAAACCCCAGGTTTTTCTCACTCTGCACAATCTTAACTAGTGGAAAATGGCTGCGCACGAATTCGACGCTATCATCCTCGGATGCGTTGTCGACCAGAATAATCTCGAAACTCTTATACGTTTGCTGAGCGAGAGACTCGAGGCATCGCTCTAACCATTTTTTCCCATTCCAGTTCACAATAACAATCGAAACAAACTTTTCCATAAATCTTAAGTGTCCCCGTTTAGTCGGCACTGCACACAGCTGCTTGGCGCTGTCCCATGTTATTTACGACCACATCTATGGAGTGGTCCTTATTTATTTCTTTGTTCGCCGAATACCCCGTTGATAAATTCCCCAGAATAACGTAATCCATAGCAGCAAATAGACCGTTGCTGATATGCATATCAAAATCCGATATCTATATTCCAACTCATTTTTTGAGTCAGTTTGCATTCTGACATTTGTAATTGGAAATGCCGCGAAGCCATAGCCAACATTAAGAGGGGAAATGCCGTTCATCCGCAAGTTGTTGTCGTAGCTATTATCAATCAAAGCAACATAGGGGGTGGCGACGTGTCCATTGTTCTGCTGAGGACTAATGACAGCTGGCGATATGGGCTTCGCCTCCCGCAGATTTTGCAGACAATTCATGCCTTCCCCACCTGCAACACCATGAAGCCTTAAATCTGACAGCAGGGGGGAGACTGCGCCCTTATTTGGCTTTTCGTAAACTAATTTTAGGAAAACTTTCCTTTTCCCTTGAACAAAAGGCCCAAGGTCAATTATATTATTTTCATCTGAAACGAGCGTGCTCACCCTTAGCCACGACAGGGCATTGTCGCTAACAAATATTTGAATGGATCGATCTGCGGTTACGAATATCGTCTTCAGGTTGAGCGACAAATTTGAAAAGGGTTGGCAGGACTCAATCTCGTAGCCAAGCGAGTAGGTTCCGGCGTCAGCTCCCAAAGACGCATGGAATTCATAATCCCCTCCGCCAGAAATTCGCTGAAACTTCTTTTCTGGAAAATACCGGCTCCAACTTGCCAAGTTTTCATCCCGTGAGGCGACAAGATTATATGACTCCTGTCCAACAGACTCAGCAAAGCTGTCAAAATCTTCATGAAGCTCAAAATCGTGGTGCGTAACCGATAGCTTTTTAGGACTTATTTGTGTTTTCTCACCGAGCACCTGTTCAGTCGTCAGGTTGAAGTTCGCGCCCTGACTTAGTCTCTTCCATTCTAAGTAGTCGGTTTTCTCTATTCGTTCAATATTTATATCTGCGAATAGAATTTTCATTATCGCTGATGATTCGGTTACCACTTGGCGTGGCACGAGAGCCATCACATCGATGCGCTTTAAATAGCCTGCATCTAGCGACTCAATTTCTACCTTTAATTTACCTGAGGCGCCTGAAACACCGCCCAAGTTAAACCATTGAAGGCCAACATAGCCTTTTGAGCGGAGATCTAACTGTCTCTTTTCATTATTCACGTGGACGATTACCCTTCCACTATCCGGGGACACCATTGCCCTTATGTATAAGCTGTAACTAACACCCGGTGAAATGTTCGCATAATATGATGTGTGCGAATCATTTGACGATGTCGCAACTGGGTATCTTCCGATAAATCTACCACCATGCTTCCCAGTTACTTGGGTTTGATAGACTTGGTTGTTTGTATTCCAACCTGAGACGCCTGTACTACTCATGGTATTTGCGTCCGGTCTCATTTCATATTGAGAACGTATCAAATCAAGCATCAATCCTAAATCGTCGCTGTTATAAAGCAAAACATTCTTCAGTATATTTTCGTCCTTCAGCTTCTTTACACCCTGCAATGTAATTGCACCGGCTACCACGATTGGACTGTCAACCTTGCCCAATGCATCTCTTGCGGCGTCGAGAAATACATTAGGATCATCGGTGCTCACAGTTAAGCTACTTGCCGCCGATGAGGCGTGTTGCCACAGTAGGTTTTCATAGACTTCAATGTATGCGTTTGATAAAGCAGGCTTAAACACAAATAAGCTGCTAGTGCGCACTTGATCTCGTACAGCTGACATCCTATAGTTCGCTGCAGATGTCTTCTTCAAGGAAAGATCGAACACCGCATATCTCGTCCCAGAACTGGAAAGAACGCGCGCAAGCTGGTCAGCGTTCTGAACATGATTCATGAGGAAATCCATTGTTTGGCCGTAGTAGCCGGAATATTTATTGAAATTCGACCAACCAATGCCAATAGGAAAGACGGAGCTAAATGGCAAGTCGTAACAACAGTCCATCGGACGGGATGTATAGGTAGGGCTATACACATAGTCCATACCAATTCTGCCACCCAGATCTGGGAAATAATATGCTCGTCCTATCCGCATATCCTGTTCGGCAGTCCTTTTAAATGTGTAGTACTCAGATGGATACTCAATTGATTGCACGCGCCCGCCGAAATCACCAGAGAGATATGCATCAGTTCGAAAAATTGACACTAAGGTTGCGCCTATGATTACTACCCAGACAGCAACCACACCCAGATTTGGCCATTGCTTCTTACTGATATCGAATGCTCGGGTTAGGCCATAAATCAAGTAATAGATCAGCAGGGTATATACCAGGCCAAAATAGGGGTAGCCGCTCCCCAATAAACGCAAAAACGGAATATTGACATGCAGCCATTGGTTAACTTCTGGAAATGGGGAGGCTGAACCTTTCGCCAAGAAAACAAAGATTGCGATACATAGCAAATCTATTCTCACCCATCTCATTGCCGGTGATCGCAATGCCAGAACAATCCCGAATATGGCCAAACCAAATTGCAACCAAGTACCCAACCAACCAAAGTGGTCCGGGGCAGGATTATTGAAGAATCTCAATAGATCCACTAAAGGATATTGCATTGGGCTGTCATGACGACCAACCGCACCGGACATCAAGGTACTTCCAGGAGAAAGAATTGGAGGGAGCCATACATATCCATATACAAGAACCATAAGCGCAATGGATATTGCCAAGATCTTGGCATAAAAAATTGCAACCTTTGTTCTCTTTTCATGGCTCCTTACGAATTCAGCTGCACCCTGAATACCTATCAATAAGGTAAACGCCAGAAAGTACGGATTAAAAACCAGTAACAGAGTTGCCAGGGTTAGTGCCAGCGGAATAGTGCTAGCTGAAGCAGCCTTGCCAAATTCCAAACTCGAAAGCTGCCGGTATTGAATAAAGGCTATAAGCAATAAGCCCTGCCCTGCTATGAACCTGCCTGCTGATGATGCAGAGCCCAAAAAGAAATCTGTTGAGTGAATAATTAGAACTAGGGATAAGCTAATAAAAAGTGTTGCAGGTATATTTCGATTGGGCCATTTAAGATGATCCAAAACCCAATAGACACCCGCACTTAGTAGAGAAATGCTAAACACAAGATTAAGGAAATATGCCGCCCCTAAGTCTTGAAAAAATGTGTTTACAATGTTGTTTGTAATCCACATCGCGCCGCTGTACACGCCGGCATAAGGCGCCATCCCGGTGCTGCCCAATGTATTAGAGAACCCCAGCCCAAAATGCTCATCCCATACACCAATAGAACGCTTAAGTATTTCACTATGAAAGGGTGAGGTAAGAAATTCCCCACTAAGGGGAAAGTCCCAGTTGCTAACGTTTCGTAATAGGTACGCGGATAGAAGACTCGCCAGAAGCGCAATGTAGACGTAAAGTGAAATGCGTCTGAATAACGTGGAAAATGCAGATGCTGAAATGCCACCCCAACGGAGCAACAAATGCATTACGTGTGACTGAAGTCGTTTTCTCGTTCCAATTTTTCTGTAATTCATGATGCCTTAAGCACCCCATGGCAATCGACGTTGATGATCGATTGTATTCTTGAGAACATCTACGACTTTTTCCTGCTGTTCATATGTCATGCCTACCCAAAGCGGCAAACGAATCAGACGTTCTGACTGGTCAATGGTGGCCTTGAGTGAGCCATGCACACGTCCGAAACGTTGACCGGCTGGAGAGGAGTGTAACGGCACATAATGAAATACAGACCAAATGCTATTTCGCTTAAACTCATCCAGTACCTCCTGCCGGTCAATCTCGGGGGTAAGTAACACGTAGTACATATGCGCGTTGTGTTGACAATCTTTGGGAACGATGGGGCGACGAAGGATACCCTTGAACTCCAGCGGCTCAAGTATTTCGTGGTAGCGCTGCCAGCTCGCCAAACGAGCCTGCGTGATGCGGTCAGCCTCCTCAAGCTGCGCCCAAAGAAATGCCGCAATCAATTCGCCCGGCAGGAAAGATGAACCTACATCCTGCCAAGTGTACTTATCCACTTCGCCGCGAAAGAAACGGCTGCGGTCAGTGCCTTTCTCGCGGATGATCTCGGCGCGCAAGGCCAACTTTGGATCGTTAACCAACAACGCGCCTCCCTCTCCTGAGATCACATTCTTGGTCTCGTGAAAGCTATACGCACCGAGATCACCGATGCTTCCTAGAGCGCGCCCTTTGTAACTTGCCATCACACCTTGAGCTGCATCTTCTACCACTTTCAGTGCATGACGTTCAGCGATAGACATGATCGTATCCATTTCGCAAGCCACGCCAGCGTAGTGCACCGGCGCAATCGCCCGTGTTCGTGGCGTAATGGCAGCCTCGATCAGCTTCTCATCCAGATTCAGCGTGTCCTCTCGGATGTCTACGAATACCGGGACACCACCTCTCAACACAAATGCGTTCGCGGTAGACACGAATGTGTAGGAAGGCATAATGACCTCGTCACCTGGCTCAATGTCCAATAGCAATGCTGACATTTCAAGTGCTGCCGTGCAGGAGTGAGTAAGCAATGCTTTCGCACATCCCGCCTTCTCTTCAATCCAACTGTGGCACTTTTTAGTGAATGGGCCATCCCCTGCCAGCATGCTGTTAGAGTGCGCCTCGGCAATGTAGCCTAGTTCACTGCCAGACATATATGGTCGATTAAACGGTATGCGATTTTCATTCATCTTCTCGGCACTCCGTTGCTGTGGTACTCATGCTGTATCGCTAATTTCAGGAATGACAATAGCAAAACGGTTGTTGCAATTCTTGTAGCGCAATCAATTAGAATCTTCTTCATTGTTAACGGGATTAATATTTTCTATTCCTATAGATAGGAAGGTAGCAATAGCAGAATGATCACAAGCAACAGCGTAAGTGCGGTGGGCAAGCTTATCATGCCGTATTCATGGCTTCCGTTCACATCGAAGCTGGCTCATTATCCCTTCTCCATATCGTTGGTTGGATAATTCTCTTAGTTGACCATGCAGGTGCTCTCCACAATAAATCTCGAGTTGTCCAAGGTGCTGCCCGATGTTATAAATCGGAACCCCCTTCTCAGTAACAAGAGAGAATTCAACTAGCCCGCGCCCCTGTTTTTGCTCGTCGTAAGAGACTGCGAAGGGCGCAAGTGTAAAGACCCCCAAGCTATACAGCTGATAGGACAATGTAGAAGATGGTGTGTGCAAAACTGGTGAGACTGCTTCTAAGGGAAAACCCCCGCCCCATGTGACTATTGGGTTAGTGGGAAAATTTTCTAAACCTTTACGCGTCTGCTCTGCTGAAATTTGAAGAGCTTTCGACTCAGAAAAAACAGGATATGCGTTTAATGTTACAGCTACAGCCAATGCGCTGGCACCAATACTTTTACGCCAAGCCGGTGTTTGAGTCGCAACCAAGTAAGGTGCGACCACCAGCAAGCTTACCAACGGCACATACACCCTCAAAGCCCCGGGGCGGCCTACAAAGCCAATGATAAAGACCGCAGTAATAACCAAACCCCAAATTGCCGCCACTCGCCAGCTTGGGCGAAGTGCAGCAAGCAAAAGTGCAGTCAGCAAAAGTGGTAGTAGATTAGGGTGCCACAAGCCTTTAACTCCAAGCCAAGCTTTAACTAGCGAACCTTCCTGGGTCGGCAGTGCGCCCAGCTCAGATAGCATTGCTTGCAGGCTTGCAGGGTTGGCTATTTGCGAGTCTACGAAGAACCACCCCGTAATCAAGTCAATATCGTTTGCACTATAGCCATATCGACTTAATATATCAGGACGCTTTTTTAGATGCTCACCCGCGCCAAAATCTGTAAATAGCGCGCGTGTTATATTTAACTCATTAAAGGCCTTCCATTCATCACCCTGATAAGCTTGGTGATCAATAACCGCTGCAACGGTTATCGCAGAAGCAAGAGCCAATACTGCGGCTTGCGAAGATCGGCGCACCAGTAAAATACGCCATCGCAGCACTGGTAGTGCCACAGCAAAAACCAACATTGACTCTTGACTTCGTACCAAATAGCTAGAAAAGGCGAGTAGACATCCAAGCCATAACACCTTCCAGTTGTTCTGTCGTATAAACAAATGCCAACAGATAATCGCTCCCACCATAAGTAGGCCAGAATTAATGGTGAACTGCGGGAGAAGTACCGGACGGACTAATACTAGAGCAAGTATCAGCAGCGATGCCACGTAACCTGCACCTAAACGATTCAACCCATAGAACATCACAGCACCCACTGTGACAAGCGCACCGAGTGTGGCAGTTGAGTAGCCTAGGGTTCCATTGACTTCTGGTATCGCGCGTACCAGATATCCCCATAGAACATTGGAAAAAATAAGATTTGGTATTCCTGTTGCGGCAATCCCATAGCCATGGGCAACCATCGACATGCCTACATCATCGTTCGTTTCCCAGCTCGGCTCAAAAAGCAAACACAGGGAGAAAACAAAGATTGCCGAAATAGCAATTGAGACAACTAACAGCCGGCAATTGGGTGGCGTCGAGTTGTCGAGCGAGGATTCAGCCACGAGCTGCTACCACCGTACCAAGTACAATCAAACCCACACCAAGTACTCTTTGGAGAGTCACTGGCTCGCTTAATAGCCAACCACTCAAAATCAATACAATGACAAAATTTAGACTCATAAATGGGTAGGCAAAACTCAATTCAAATTTCGTCATAGCAGCCATCCATGCGAGCGATGCCAAAAAGGCCGCAGCAAAACCCGAAAATATTGCAGGATCGAGAAGAAGTAATAGTAAAAATTTTAGCTTCTCCAAGGCATCCTCCGGGAGCGGGCCAAATTGTGTGATGCGCCATTTAAGAATTAGTTGTCCATAAACTGTGAAGCTTATTGTGGCAACGATGTAGAAATAATCGAGAATGCGCGGCATTAGCTATTCTCCAATATGGCTAAGCCGAATCCTGTTCTTCCATAATCATTTCCGTTGTACAACATATAGCGTTCACTTTTATGGTCAAAAACGAATGGGTATTCGATCATCTCTGAATCCCAACCTGTATGTGAAACATCAATACCCACCAAGTGATCAAGTCGTTTCCACTTGCGGCCATCCTCGGATTCTGCGTATCCAATCCGATAGGATTGCCCACGGTAGGAGTACCACATCCTCCAGCGACCATCCTCGTGAATCACCGATGGCCGTGAAATTGCGTACTCGTGATCATCTGCAAAATCGATGGCAACAACACCTTCTCTTTTCCAATTTATTCCATCATGAGATTCGGCATATTTTATGTGGTATTTGTGCTCTGGCTTCCCATTCGTTAGTCTCCATCCAGTGCAGGATAGATACCACATTCGCCAAAGCTCTTCTCTTGGGACGACACAACAACTCGCACAGAAATGCGGCTCATTCATAGAGCGATCCACAATTGGGCCGCGTGCATAACGCACAAATTGGCCGCCTTGTGTACTGATAGAAAGTCCTATCGAATTCCGAAATGGAACGGTTACTCCCAAATTCCATCCGATGTAATAGAGAAATCTATTGCCACGATGGCGAGTAAGCCAAGTTGCCATTGCACCACTATCATCAAACTCACCGAGGTCACCGGGTGCTAAAACTGGTTGGGAAGACAAGTCGAGAATCTCATTCGGTCGGCTTATGTCAATTACTACGTATCCTGTATAGCTCCTGTTATTCTTGTCACGCGTGCTGAAATAGATTTTGAATAAACTGTCCTCAATATGCTCGGCAATTGGTACCGCGGCGTGTGATTGCATCCATTCAGCCTCTCCAGACGGGCAAAAGACACAGCCAAGTTTTCGCCACAGCGAGTTCGCTTTCATATCTTTTTTAACTTCGTGCTGGGAACTTTCGAGCGTTCTGTAGCAGTGCCGATATACACACCTTCAGGCTCTGCATCGGCTAACAACAACGCGCCCGCCCCAATTACGCATCTCTCACCGATCTTGATATGGTCACGCAACGTAGCATTCACACCGATAAAGCACTGCTCACCAATCTCCACTCCGCCCGAAACAACAACGTGCGAGGCGATAAAGCAGTGATCCTTAATGTTGGAATGATGGCCAATGTGATTGCCGCTCCAAAGAGTGACATTGTTGCCAATCGTGACAAATGGCTGAATGGTGTTATCTTCAAAAATGAAACAGTTCTCACCAATAGTGCCCATCATTCAGCACGGTAGCACGAGAACTGATGAAGCTCGCCAGTTGGTACCCCATGGCTTTGGCTGCTTGGTATTTTTCCTTTCGCAACGCGTTGAGTTTAGAATAACTCAATGCAATGAAGAGATCGTATTGGCCTGAAGGATATCGTTTGGATAGTTCCTCAAACGCGATCACAGGCAGTTCGCAAAAAGTGGTGCTCCTGTGAGATAGGCGGCATCTACCGTGAAAGCAACGACATCGTAATCGGAGTCTGTGCTGAAATAGTAGTGAGCTAGTTGGGCTATATCGCCTGCGCCGAAGATGACCAGAGGTTTTTTCATATTTGCTTCCTCACCAAGATGGTGAACTCATATAGACCGTAGTCATGCAGTAGCGCAACGTTGCGTGAATAGCGACGTTTGCACAGATCGAAGAGCGCACACGGATCCGCGTAATACAGGTATTCACGCATCTTGTCCGCATCGGAGTAGGATGTCAGACAGTTGAAGGCAAAACCAGAGCGGCTGGTGCGGTCAAGCACGTCGAGGATGTAGCTTCGAGATAAGTCCTCCATTCATCATCTGATCTGCCCATGCGAACATTGAAGATCCCGCTGGCGATACCGAAGTCGGCAACTTGGTCTGGTTCGCTGGAAACAACAAAGAGCGCATTGTCCTTGCCTTGATATGCGCTGCCTAGCTGCCTCGAATCATGTTCTCGGACACATCTATTCCGGAATAAGAAAAGGCACCATATCTTTCGGCCAAAAAGTCATAGAACGCACCATAGCCGCAGCCAAGATCATTTATAGAGAAGGGCTCTTGTGAATTTATTATCCTGCCCAATTCCCGAAGCGTAACACTTGGCTTTCTTCGCCATTCCAATCCACTCCACGAGGCGTCTCTCCATGCTGAGCCAGCTTGGATGAGTAGTATTCGGCTACCTCTTCCAGCAGTTCAGTTTTGTTCTTTTGCATAGACCTGCCTTACAATCGTGTAGGGACGCTGCTTTGTTTCAGAGAAAATTTTGGACAAATAAATCCCGACTACTCCGATAAATGAAATTATCATCCCACCCAGCAAGCCAGATGGACGCCATCACTGAAGTCCAACCACTCAATGGCTTGGCAAGCCACATCCACTGAATAATCAGGGAAGCTATATAGAGGCTCGCAAACATCGAAATCGAGATACCGATATAGAAGATGCCGATCAACGGGGCATTGCTAAACGAGGTCACGGAATTGACCAGCAAGGACATCTTCCTTCGAAAGGTATAGGTTGTTTCGCTGGTGTTATGTTTCTTGATTGTTTTAGATGTTTGATGAAACCCCGTGATATGCCAAAGTCCGGCCATAAAGACTTCGCGCTCCTGGTAGCGTAACAAGGCATCGACATACCGGCGAGACATCAAACGGGCAGTAACCACATTTTCGGGCAACGCCAAGCCGGTAAGCACCTTGAAGAAGCTGTAAAACCATTGGCCACTCCAGCGCTCGAACAAACTACCTTTGCGTTTTTCTTGTATACCATAGACCACATCGCATTTGTCCTTTGTCATCTGCTCGGCAAAACTGAGCAGCCATTCCGGCTCTTCTTCCAGATCGCTATCGATCAGAAAAACTTGTTGACCTCTAGCATGAGCAAGCCCAGTCATCATTGCCTTGTGGTGACCGAAGTTGCGCGAGAGATCTACCACAACGACATGGCTATCGCTCTCGGTGAGCTGCACGGCAATATCGAGGCTGTTGTCCGGCGAACCATCGTTCACCAAAATGATTTCGTAATCGTTCCCCGCTAGTTGCTGAGCAACCGCACGGCTCGCTTATGAAACTCGGTTATGTACGCAGACGATTGGTAAAGTGTCGCAACAAAAGAAAGCTTCATGATTGAACGTACCTCATGTAGCGGGGCGCGTCTTTGCCGCAGTTAAACAGCAAGTCGAGAATGGTGACACCGTGGGTGAACTCACCCCAGAGTTGCGGATATTCCGGATATCCGGCGTAATCGAACCAGGTTAGCTTGATGCCTCGGTCCGTAAATACGTTTTCCTCGATATAGCCCTTGGCAGCGGGACCTGAGATGTATTCTGTTCCTCCCGCCTGTGCACACAGATCGGCCAAACGCTCTGTTTTACCGTCAACGAGTGGATAGTCCCACGAATTGCTGATGACGGTCTTGATGCCCAAGTAACCACATATAGCCTCGATGAACCGACGATTCAGTTGAGAGAGATGCGTGTCAGTTTGATCGCAATAGAGTGGCTCCACCCAAGGCGCTATTTCGTTAAAATGCGCAGCTCTGCGATAATTTTGCACTAGCGTTTTCCAGTGCGAAGATGCCCAGTCCGACCCATCAAGTTCAGTCTCCCTGATTTTTTGATCGTATTTGCCCTTCACTTTCACCGGGACTGTTATCCATTGCACTCCCTGCGGCGTCTTGATCTGGTTGCGGTTGCGCCAATCGCGGCGCGTGTACTGCATGTCGTCGTAGAGGATGAATTCATCTACAGCAGCGATCATGTCAAAATAGCCCTTCCACGGAATGTAGTTGGATTGAAGAATGGCAATTTTTTTCATTCGACATCCCTTAGTAGCCCATCAATCCTATTTTTCAACGAAAAAGTACCTTTAATTTAAGTTCGCAGATATTCTCTGTATTAGAGAGACGTTACCCTAGGCTTTGTCGCATCACACAACAAAACGAAACAAACATCCAACTCCTTCCGAACGCACACAGTTGAAAGTGCATGGGTGTCAGAAATTCACGCCGAAGAAGGCTTCGAGCTTGGCGATCACGAAATCCAGCATCTCCTTGCTCAAGCCCGGATACACGCCGATCCAGAAGGTGTCGTTCATCACGGTGTCGGTATTGGTCAGCTCGCCGGCGATGCGGAAGTTGCGTCCCTTCATGTACGGCTGGCGCGTCAGGTTGCCGGCGAACAGCAGGCGCGTGCCGATCTTGTTCTGGTCGAGGTATTGCAGCAGATCGACGCGGTTGATGCCGGCGCTCGCCTTGCAGGGTGATGGGGAAGCCGAACCAGGACGGGTCGCTGTGCGGGGTCGCCTCCGGCAGTAGCAGGAATTCTTCGCAGTTCTTCAGGCCGTTCTTCAGGTAGGCGAAGTTGGCCTTGCGCGCGGCGATGAATTCTTCCACGCGATCCATCTGCGCCAGCGCGCAGGCCGCCTGCATGTCGGTGATCTTGAGGTTGTAGCCGAGGTGCGAATAGGTGTACTTGTGGTCGTAGCCCTCGGGCAGGTCGCCCAGCTTCCGGCAGAAGCGCTTGCCGCAGGTGTTGTCCTTGCCGGGCGCGCAATAGCAGTCGCGCCCCCAGTCGCGGAACGATTCGACGATCTGCTTGCAGCTCGGTCGTTGTTGGTGAACACCGCGCCGCCCTCGCCCATGGTGATGTGGTGCGCCGGGTAGAAGCTCAGCGTGCCGATGTCGCCGAAGGTGCCGACCAGCTTGCCGTCGTAGGTGGAGCCAAGCGCGTCGCAGCAGTCCTCGATCAGCCACAGGTTGTGCTTCTTGGCCAATGCCGTGACGACGTCCAGGTCGTACGGATTGCCCAGGGTATGCGCCAGCATGATGGCCTTGGTCTTGGGCGTGATCGCCGCTTCGATCTTGGCCGGGTCGATGTTGTAAGTGCCCAATTGCACGTCCACGAACACCGGCACCGCGCCGAACTGCAGGATCGGGTTCACCGTGGTGGGGAAGCCGGCCGCCACCGAGATGACTTCGTCGCCGGGCTTGATCGCGCGCTCGCCCAGCTTGGGCGAGGTAAGCGCCGAGAACGCCAGCAGGTTGGCCGACGAGCCGGAGTTGGTGGTGAGCGCGTGCTTCACGCCGAGGAATTCGGTGAGGCGCTTTTCGAAGGCATCGTTGAAACGTCCGGTGGTGAGCCAGCCGTCGAGCGAGGCTTCCACCATGTTCTGCAGTTCCTTGGCGCCGATCACCTTGCCGGAAGGCGGCACCGCATTCTTGCCCGGCTCGAAAGCGGCTGGGTGCGTAGGCCAGGTCGGCATATTGTTGGACGAGGTCGGCGATCTGGGTGCGGAGTTGGTCTTTATTGGCTGTGCTCATGTTTCTCGTTCAGTGCGTGAATTGTTTGATCTGTTCCAGGGTGACTGTGCGCATGTCGTCTTTCGCCAGCCAGGCGCGCTGCCAGGCGACGATCATCTCCAGCGTGTGTGCGCAGATGCCAGCGCGGCTGCCAGTCGAGGCGCATCTTGGCCTTGGAACAATCCAGCTTCAGGTAATGCGCCTCGTGCGGATGGTCGCCGTCGTCGAGCTGCCAGCTCGCGCCTTCGCCCCACTGCTGCGTGAGGCGCTCGACGATCCATTGCACCGGCTTCGCATCTTCGTCGTTGGGGCCGAAGTTCCAGCCTTCGGCATAAGCGACGCCATCTTCGTAAAGTCTTTGCGCCAGCTGCAGATAGCCGGAGAGCGGCTCCAGCACATGCTGCCAGGGGCGGATGGCGTGCGGGTTGCGGATGACGACCGGCTGTCCCGCGCTGATCGCGCGCAGGATGTCCGGGATCAGGCGGTCGTCCGCCCAGTCGCCGCCGCCGATGACGTTGCCGGCGCGCGCCGTCGCGAGCGCGACGCGATGCTCGCCGTATTTCGCCGGATTGAAGAACGAGCTGCGATAGGCGGAGGTCACCAGTTCGGCGCAGCCCTTGCTGTTGCTGTAAGGGTCGTAGCCGCCCATGGGTTCGTTCTCGCGATAGCCCCACACCCATTCCTTGTTCTCGTAGCACTTGTCGGTGGTGACGTTGACCACTGCGCGTACGGACGGAGTCTGGCGCACCGCTTCCAGCAGGTGCACCGTGCCCATCACATTGGTGGAATAGGTCTCGACCGGATCGACGTAGGAGTGGCGCACCAGCGGCTGCGCCGCCATGTGGATGACGATGTCGGGCGCAGCCTCGCGCATCGCCCTGCTCAGCGGCTGCGCCATCGCGGATGTCGCCGATGATGCGATGTCATGCCTTGCGCCGACGTTTGCCACATCGAACAGGCTGGGATTGGTCGGCGGTTGCAGCGCATAGCCGGTCACCTCGGCGCCGAGCTGCTGCAGCCACAGGCTCAGCCAACTGCCCTTGAAGCCGGTGTGCCCGGTGAGGAAGACTCTCTTGCCGCGCCAGAAGGCCATGTTCATTTCCACACCTTCCACGGTGCCTTGCCGGATTGCCACAGCTCTTCCAGATGATTCTTGTCGCGCAGGGTGTCCATCGGCTGCCAGAAGCCGTGGTGGTGGAAGGCGGCGAGATTGCCCTCGTCCGCGAGGCGCTCCAGCGGATCGCGCTCCCAGATCGTCTTGTCGCCCTCGATATAGTCGATGACCTTCGGCGACAGCACGAAGAAGCCGCCGTTGATCATCGCCCCGTCGCCCTTGGGCTTCTCCTTGAAGCTGTGTACCTTGTCGCCCGTCGAGATCCAGCGCACCGAAGCGGCCGGGTGGCGTACGTTGCGGTCAGGGTGGCGCTTGACCTTTTGCGCCTTATGAAAGGCGATCAGTTCGGTGATGTTCACGTCGCCCACGCCATCGCCATAGGTGAAGCAGAAGGCTTCCTCGTCCTTCACATAATCCGCCACGCGTTTCAGGCGGCCGCCGGTCATGGTCTCTTCGCCGGTATCGACCAGCGTCACCTTCCACGGCTCGGCATTGCTTCTGGTGCACTTCCATCTTGTTGTGCTTCATGTCGAACGTCACGTCCGACATGTGCAGGAAGTAGTTGGCGAAGTATTCCTTGATGACGTAGCCCTTGTAGCCGCAGCAGACGACGAAGTCATTGATGCCGTGTGCGGAGTAGATCTTCATGATGTGCCACAGGATCGGCTTGCCGCCGATCTCGACCATGGGCTTGGGGCGAACCGAGGTCTCCTCGCTGATCCGCGTGCCCAGACCACCTGCAAGAATGACTGCCTTCATATTAATCTCTTTATATATTTTTCTTTCAATACGATGAGCCGTACTGCGTATTTATCTTCGATTGCCCAGCTTAGCCAGGACATACCCCGCACCGCCTGCCGCAAATTCGCAGGTTTTCATAAACAACATACCGATACCTACATATGGCGTTTCAAAAAGTTTGCGCGGCTGCGAAAGGAAAAGGTGGTATCTGCGCAACAGACCAGATTGTTTTTTGAAGTTGCCTGCATTGGCCTTATTGGCAGCGTATTTTGGAAAGCTACTGGCATAATAAAATTTCTTTTTGCAGGATTTGGCCAAACTCAAATCAACTTCATCCTGGGTTATAAAGCTGTCAACCCTTCCGATTGACCGTTCACCGTATTTCTCTTTCACTCGCTGCGGCAAGTCGTAATCTTCCGACCCGGTATTTCCCTCATCATAGCCGCCCACCTCCAGAAATACGCCTCGTTCAAAAAATCTGGCTGCCTCCATCCAATCGACACCCACGTAAAATGACCGCTCCAGTGATTTGCACTTTGCCCAATAGCTAGTGCCAGTCGATCGCTCCGGCACCACGACTGCCTTGATACGATTATCTGACATAAAGGCAGATACACACGCCCCCACCACATCTGGGGAAAGGCACATATCACTATCGGCGATCAACACATATTTTCCGCTTGCCTGACGCGCTCCAAAATTTCGCTTTGCGGAGCGCTCATTTGCTTGGCCAAAAAAACATTTATCCGCATATTTCTCTGCGATCTTTTGCGTGCCATCGGTGGAATTCGTGTCCACCACAACTAATTCAATATTCTTGTAGGTTTGCCCCCTGATCGATAACAGGCATCTTTCCAGATACGCCGCTGAAAAGTAGGTAGTCACAACAACAGAGACAAGTGGCTGATTCATCATTTTCCAATCGTATTAATGAAGCTCTGGTAGGTTTTCTCAAGCTGAAATTCCTTGCTCCACAACCAAGCATTTTCTCGTAACTTGTCATACTCTGGCATATCACCCAATGATTCTTTGATTGCCATGGCCAGTCCATGCGGCGAATTTTCACTGCTAATCAATCCAGTCTCCAAGTTCTTGACGCTATCCCTCAGCCCATCCACATCGTATACGACTGCGGGTGTGCCTTGGCTGTTCGCCTCTGTCACGATCAGACCCCACCCTTCTTTGACAGAGGTAACAAGAATGAGATGAGATTTACGCATCAACTCGGCTTTTTTAGCCTCATTCACGCAACCCAAGTACTCAATGTCCTGCGCATAATCGCTATCGGCGATCCGGCGCAAAACTTTCTTGCCATATCCATCATTAGCGTTCCCTGCGATTTTGAATTGCAATGTAGGAATCTTTTTCTTTGCGATTTCAAATGCCTTCACTTGATCCAGAGTGCGCTTCATTGCCCTGATCGACCCCAGTGAGAGGACCGTAGGTTGTGCGAATTTGTCCACCTCCGCTAGGCTTTCCACTGGCTGCGCAGTTATACCAACCGGAATTACCGAGATCCTTTCCGTTGAAAAACCGTAACGCGCCATATCCCGCTTTGTGCTTTCCGATTCCGTAATAACTTTTCTATCACGCAGCAACCAGAGATAAATTGGCTCTAGCGCATATCCAATCAGACTCAACGGGAACCGCATCTGGTAAAACCATATTTCCCGGCAAAGTTGGTAGGCAAGTAATATGTTTCTTTCACGAACATAAAACTTGCAAAAGAAGGGAATGGTGTTCATTTCATCAATCACCAAGTCCGCCCAGCCTTCTAGGTTCTTTTTATAGTAGCGATATGCGTGCCAGTAAACTGTATAGCGGTTCCCCAGCCGGATCACTTTGTAGCCATCACGCAATTCTTCTGCTTCGCCGCTTGGGAAAGCTGAAGCCAGCAAGATCACCTCGTGCCCGTCTCGCGCCAGGCGTTTGGCTATTTCTTCGTTGATCAATTCCGCTCCACCAGCTTGTGGGTGCCTTAGATCCTTCCATGTCATCCAGAGAATTTTCACGCCTTTTTTGCTCCAGCTTTAAACGCCCGCCACAACAACCAAAAACCCGCACACACCAATAGAACCCCGAAACTTGCCATTATGCCCACAACCATCAATAGCGACTCGTGGTAAAGGTAGACAGCCAGTATCTGCAACGGTGCAACGATCATGAACAGATATGCGAATATGACTTGCCCCTTCGCGATCAGGAAATATTCCGCCACCATGACTAACGTCATGGGCAAAATGGCAAAGCCGTAGTAACGCAGTACTTCTCCCGCCTCGCGGTAACGTTCACCGTACAGCACCTGAATGATCCATTCCCCACAGAAGAAATAGAAGGCGGCCCCTGTTACACACAAAACCGCAACTAGCCCGAGTGCTTGCAGCAATAAGTGCGCGCTTCCCTCAGCTCGTGCGTGGTTTTCCGCCACCATGGGAAAAAGCGCCATGGCAATTCCACCTGGAAGGTACATTACCGCTTTGCCCAATATCGATGCCGCAGCATACAAACTGGCCTCATGTGCAGGAAAATAATAGTTCACAAGAACCATATCCAGTTGGGTCATCACTGCAAAAGCTGCATTGGCCAGAAATACTGGCAACGCAGGCTTGATGGACAAGTGTGCTGTTTGGAATGGTTTGCCTCTCCCTGCCGCCAATGGGCCATACAGCGCACCATAAGTAATAAGCCAGATGGCGAGAGAAGCCAAGACGGTGCCGCCAATCGCGCCGGACACGCCGTAACCTAGCCAGACGAGCACAACCGAAAAGGCAATCTTGAGAAATATAACCAGCGAACTACTAGTGGACAGCCACGAGAAACTTTGCAGCCCTTGCAGAAATGCGTTGTTGATGATGGGCAGAAATGTCAAAAACAGTAGCGCTCCGAGCAGGTACACGGGGGTAGCGTTTGGCGCCTTCAGGTAAGACTGAACTTGCGGCGCAAATAGCAGGCAGACGCCCAGTATGAGCGCACCGACAACGGCGCTGCGAATATTGATCGAATAATAGAAGTGGGTAATGCTTCCGCTATCCTGCTTGGCCCGGTATTCGGAAACCTTGCGAGAGACTACCATCATCAATGTACTAAGCGGTGCAGCGAGGATGGTAAAAAGAGCCATGATGGCACTAAAAAGGCCGTATTCCTGTGTGCTCAGCATGCGGCCCATGAGCACCTGAAACACGTAACCCAATATGCCGCCAGCGATGCTGCCGCAAATAATAAAGCGCCGGCACGTGCAAGCTTACCGTAAAACACACCCATCACTCGACGGTGAAGTGGTAATGCAGTTTGTTGCGTGGTCTGCGCTCATTTGTGCTCGACATTCTCTACAAAATTCAAACGTTCTCGAACAATATACAGTGGTCGATTGACTACCTCGGTGTGGATGGTGCCAACATACAGCGCCACCAACCCAATCGCCATGAGCACGATGCCGATAAGAAAGGTGTTTGCCACTACAACGATGGCAAGAGGAGTATAGGCTGCCTTGTTACCAAGGACGTAGTTGCCAAGCATCCAGGCCAGCAACAAGCCACTCGCAGAGGTGATGAAAATACCCAGGTAACCGGTCAACCGCAGAGGCCATAAAGAGAAGGATGTAATGCTATTGATGGCGAGATGCCATAGCTTCGCATACGAGTACCCGGCAACACCCTCTTCGCGCTCGCCAGCGTGAAATTCTACGAACACCTTCTTGAAACCCATCCAATCGATGATTCCACGAAACATTCGCTCACGCTCGGTTACTCTTCGAAACGCCTCGATCACTTTTTTATCCAACAAGCGGAAATCCGTGGTTTGAGAAACCATTTCCACGCAGGACATTTTATTCATCAGCCAATAGTACCCGTGGGAGCCGATGCGACGTAACAGTGGTTGCTTCTCTATGCTTTTGCGGATCGTTGCTACCACTTCAGCGCCTTTGCGCCATTCTGCGATCAGCTCAGGGATCAATTCCGGCGGATGTTGAAGATCGGCGTCCATGCAAATTACGGCATCTGCGTAAACGGCGTGGACGCCCGCCGTCAACGCTACTTCTTTGCCGAAATTCCTGGAAAAATCGATTACTTTTACTTTGCTGTCGGTTTGAGCAAGTTGCCTTAGTACTGAAATTGAATTGTCCGGACTTCCGTCATTCACGAACACATATTCCCAATGAATGTCATGAAGAGAAGCAGTAACCTGCTCCAAACGTTTGTATAAAGCAGGGATATTCTTTTCCTCGCGGTAAATTGGAACTACAACACTAATTTTCATCGCTTCCCCTCTACAAAATATTGCATCAATCGCATTTGATTGTTCTATCTTTTGCTTTGCACAAAACCTGCATTAACTGTTCAGCACTTTCTGACCATGTCAGCCATTTCATCCCTGATACGCCGGGTGCATTTCCCGAGCTATCGAGCGACAACCATGTTTTGATTGCTCCTGCCAACTGTTCGGGGGACTCCCCTTTGAAATAATATGCATGCTCCCCCGCCACCTCGCGAAACACGGGAATATCCCGTGCGATGATCGGCAGATTGTGCTGTGCAGCCTCAATCAGCGGCAAACCAAAACCTTCGCCCTCCGAAGCCGCGATCAAGCAAGTAGATGTGGCGTATATCTTCGTCAGATATTCATCGCTGATACCTTCGAACCAGAACAAGCGTTTACCGAATTCGGGGTGGCTACGGAGTTTTTCGACCAACTGCTCAACCATCCAGCCTTGCTTGCCGACAATCACCAGATGCGCGTCGACACCCTCGCGCCAGAGCAAGTCAAATGCAGCAAGCGTTTGGGCATGTCCTTTGCGCGGCTCTATGGTGCCAACCATCAGGAAGGATGGCCGCGTCTTCAACATCTGAAGCTTCTGGTCCGCGTCAGTCGGCATTCCCATCGTAGGCATGCTATTTTCGACATCCGCCCCCAGATGGAACCAGTTCAGAGTAAAGGGCTGTTCGCGCTTTGGCCCAAATGTTTGTAGCCAGTCATGGAGTTCATCAGCTACGGCGCGTGAAATACAAAATGCGCCGTCGAAGTGGCTGATTGTCTCAAGCCAGCGTTGATGCGTCGCCCGTGCTCCATCGGGGCATGCCTGCGGAAGCGAGATAGGCAGCAAGTCATATACAACAAAGAAGACTTTTATGCCGCGCCGATGCCAACCGAGCAAATAGTCTTTCTGCGCAACCACAACTACAGGCTGCAGGTCCAGTGCCAAGAAAATGTCGCCCTGCCAAGCATCCACTGGGGCGTCTTCGGCCCACCCGTCATAGACACCCAAAAACCGGCTGGTAAACTGACGTGCATATCGGTAGCCTGGCACATCGCTCGTAGCGAACACCGGTTCCACGGCCAACCCCTCGGGTGGGTTCAGTAGAAGGTGTCGCAATAGCGCGCGAACAACACGCTGGATGCCGCTTTTTGCATCACACTGGACTAGTGTTGAAATATCCACGAGTAGCTGTTTGCGCCGCGGCCGTGGGGAAAAGTCGCTTGCCAGTGCTGCAGCCTCTCGCGTCCAGTCTTCCTTTGCCAAGGGCGGCTTGGCATCTGCAAGTGCGTTGACCAACGCCTGCAGACCTTCGGATGCCTTATGGAAATATCTCTCGATGGCCTGCGCATACTGTTCCGCGCAGCTGCGCGGCTCGTGTTGAGTGTGAACGACCTCTCGAGCACGCTGCCCCAAGGTCCTGCGACGGTCGCTATCCCGCCAAAGTGTTGTCAGGGCCTCAGTCAGTTGAGCGTCGGCAAACTCGTCAGGCAGCATCCACACGGCTTCCGCCGGCAAATCAGCCATAGAGGCGTGCGCATTGACGATCGTTGGCAGGGAATAATTCATGCAGTCCAGTACCGCGGCAGAAGTCTCCCCACGCGACAGCGTTCGAAGTTGTACTGCCATGTCCGCAGCTGCAAGATAATTTCGGAATGTCGGCGCATCGACGTACCCGGTAATGCGAATACGTTTTTCCAGACCATTGGCACGAATGGTTTTCAGTAATTGCTTGCCGTAATCGCCGCCGTGGTTTTTCCCCACGAATACCAGGATACAGCGCGCATCAGACGCCAAGGGTGAATGTAGCCAGGCGTCCAGCAAACGATGGTTGAGTTTGGTAGGATCTAGAAAACCAAAACTGCAAATCACAAAATCACCAGTTTGCAGACCAAGAGCTGCTCTCGCCTCTGGGCACGGTCAGATTCGACGTTTGGAGCTCGAAGAAGTGGAATCACACTCCAATCGGCGGAGGAACCTTTCCCATACCAGTCGGCGGCCAGAATCCTGGAGTATTCGGAGTGGACGATTACACCCTGAGCGTGCTGAAGAACCTCTAGATTGCAGGGATACGCAATGGCTACGTCGGTGATGCTCTTTGCTTGATATCGCGCCTGAAGCGCAGGCCAACCGTGGTCCACCAGCGCTTTTGCCCAGCTATGCGGCTTGTCTCCCTGAACATCCGAGGGAATGACGCCGCCGGAGAGAAAGAAATCGTGTAGCACCACCACACCCGGAAACTCGGTCAGGAGGCCAAACATATGGCTGTGATAGTGCGAATTACCAAAATGGTACAACACCCGATCGAAGCGATCTGCATTCTGGCGGAACCACGCGACATCACGTATGGGGCAATTGGCACTAACCCATGTATCGGAAACTTTTTTTTGGGCGACAACGACTTCGATCTCGTAGTACCGCGCCAATTCTGGCAGCAGCTCCGCGCTGTAATCGCTTATGCCGCTTGGCTCAGGTGGCAGTGGCGAGAAATACGCCAAACGCGGACGCTGTGGCAGCGTCGTCACATCCGGAATTGATGTTGCCTGCTTCTGCGCTGACACAAAGCCTTCCAGAGCATCCCAGGCACGGCGCGCGGTTTGTTCCCAGGAAAATTTATGAGACTGAGCCAAGCCATGGCGTTCCAATTCGGCACGACGACTATCATTCGTTAGGACTTCCTCAATCTGACGCGTGATAGCTGCGTCATCACGGGGATCAAACAGTGCATCCTCACGCCCGATAACCTCTGGCACGCTGGATGTGTTTGCGCCGATTACTGCTCGGCCGCAGGCCATCGCCTCCAAAGCCGGCAAACCGAAACCCTCATGCCAGGATGGAAAAACAAATAATTTACATGCGTTGTAAAGTGTCAGCAGATCCTCTTCCGTGACGAAACCAGTGGTGATCAGCTCATCGGCACCGAGCCCCTCTTTTTTGGCCAACTGTTGCAGCCGTTCCCGGTCAGGCGCCTGTATCGAACACACCACGGCCAGCTGATGTTGTGCCCGAATGTGTTTTGGCAGACCTGCATAGGCACGGATAAGCCCTTCAATGTTCTTGCGATACTCAATACCGCCCGTGTACATGACGAACGGTCGAACCAAGCCATAGGTCTTTTGAATATTGGTACGTTTGGCTTCATCGGCAGTCATCGGTCGAAAGTGACTATCGCAGGCGGTGGATATATTCACCACTTTCGCGGGCGAATAACCAAGATGATCCACTGCTTCTTGCCCGGATGATGCTGAAATCGAAAGCAATAGATCAGCACGTTTCAAATGGCCGAGCTTGTTCCGATACCACTGTGCAAACACAGGGCTTTTCAGATAATGATTGCTATATATCAATGGAATGAGATCGTAGAGAATCACAGCAGTCGGTAGCCGACGCGTGAAACTTCCGATGCTCGTTGTCGCATCGTCATCAAGTCCTTCAAACAGAGACGTAGTTAAAACGATGTCAGGCTGCAAGCTGGTAATGAATGCTTCACGGATCAACTCAGCAGCTTGGCGGCGCGCATCGTTTCTCGAATCGAGCGCATTGACGGGACCTGCCGCCTCCCACACGCGAATATTATCTTCCGGCAACAGTGTGGCAAAGGTCGCGCGAATGAACTCGATAGCGTCCGGAAGCAAACCGTTTAGGACCAGAATCACCTCATGTTCGCCACGCAAACGTGCCATTTCTTTGCTTAACGCCAAGGTGTAACGGCCGATACCGCGATGTCGACTTCCCTTGGATTGGGCCCCCTGCAAATCAATAACGATGCGCATCAGCTGGGCTCCTTCTTATTATTCATGGCAGCCTTAAGGCTCGTGTAGATGTAGCGTGCTCGAGGAGTGAGGTGAGCGATCTCAATTGGAGCGGTCTGCGCACTTTGATGATAGCGTTTCATGCGCTGCTTGAGTGCCGGGAGCCGGTTGATAACAACCAATGCAACCTTGGCCAGTGCAGGACGGGCAAGCACATAACGTATGACAGGTGCCAAAAATTGGCGTATCAGGGGTTTAACACTACTTGGCGCAGCGCCTGCGCGCACTAAGCCGCGACGTATGGCCACTATTGCCCAGCGCAGAGGCGCTGTCATGCGCCAAGAGCTGCTGGCGTAGATGGCATTGAGCGCCAGCTGAGCCTGCTGGGCTTTTTCTTCGACCTGCTGAATCTTGTAGTCATAACGTGCTGCAAGCATTCCCAGACTGACGCCATATTCCTTTTCGAAGGCTGGCCTGGTTTCAAACAGAATGCTTTCATAAGCATCCTTCTGCGCAATGACTGCATAATCGGGGCTGACACCCGATAGAACATCCTCCAAAGTTAGATTTGGATCTAACTTCAGGTTTGCTGACTCCTGCAATCGTATCGTTTTTACATTCTTGAATCCGTAATACTCTGGCAAGAACGCTAGTAGCGGAGAGGGGATAGGGCGCAGGTGAGTGGGGTCCAAATAAAAGCTGGAAGCTCCAACGGTCAGATTCTCCGGGTTCGGTGTTTCCAAAATCAGCAAGCCACCAGGCTTCAGTACCCGTAGCGCTTCCTTCACAAGCGTTCGCAGCATGTCGAATGGCAGATGCTCCGCAATATGAAATCCGGAAACCACAATCTGGCTTTCATTGGCCAAAAGTTGCAGAGCTTTAACAGCATCATTGTGTTCCGTCGACAAGCCAAGCCCTTGGCATGCCTCAAGCATTCCGTCGTCCACATCAAACCCTACCGGGCTGAAACCGTTCTCCTGAAGCAGCTCAAGCCATTCGCCTCTTCCACAACCTAAATCGACAGTTGGCGCATCCGGGTAATAGGCTTTTAGCGGCTCAATGAATGGAAGGTAGACACGCAGGCGGCTCTTGATCAGCTCACGTGAACCGCGATGCCGGTCTTCAAATGCACGATAAAATTCGTCACTCATGCCGAGCACCTCGTGGTCGGTGGAATCCAAGCCACGCCGACAAACTGTTTTTTATCAATATTGATCACGTTAAATACCAGCGCCAGATCCCGCCATTCGTAGTTTTTTGCCAAATGGACATCGGAAGCGTGTAAGGCAAGCGCGATAGAGTAGGTGCCAGGGCCAAGATTGGCATCAAAGGCAAAATCGAATTCGATCACTTCACCGCACTGAACATGCTCAAGTTTATGATCAAGATGATAGGTATTGGTGCCAAACACGGGTTGACCAAGGCGGTCTTTAATCATGTAGCCCAAGACAAGTTCTTGCACATTCTCGTTGCATGAGACCACAACATGAAGGGAAACTGGTTGCCCGACATTCACCACTTCGATTCGTTCACCGTCGGCATTCAGCAATGCAGCTTCGATTACTGTAGCTTCGCCTGTACCAGAAATAGTTTGCTCCTTGCCGGTGTCAGTGGTTTGTTGGCGCACGGTCTGCTTGTTTCCATGCTCAGCCAGCATGGCATTGTAATAATCCATCACCGCCTCAGGCTCGCCTTCCATCGCCAAGCTGCCTGCATTGAGCAAGATAGCGCGATCGCAAATGGATTGTATGGCAGCCTTGTCGTGGGAGACGATCAAGAGCGTCGTTCCCAATTTGCGAAATTCCCGGATGCGGTCAAAACTTTTGTGCTGGTAGTAGGCGTCGCCCACCGAGAGGGCCTCATCGACGATCAGCAAATCGGGCCGGTGAGCTGTTGCCACACTGAAGGCCAAGCGCATTTGCATACCGCTTGAATAAACCCTTACCGGTTGATCGATGTAATCGCCAATCTCGGCAAAACTCTCGATTTCCGGCATCAAGCGGGTGATGTCTTCCACCGAATAGCCAAGCAATTGCCCAGCCATGTAAGCGTTCTGGCGACCCGTGAAGTCTGGGTGGAATCCCATACCCAGCTCCAATAGTGCGGCCACGCGACCCGTGGTGTGTACGCTACCCGTAGTGGGCTGCGTGGTGCCTGTTATCATTTTCAACAAAGTACTTTTGCCGGCGCCATTGATCCCAATGATGCCTATGGCTTCCCCAGGGCTGACGGCAAAGTTGATGTCCTGCAACACCCATTTAAGGGTGTGTCGAGGTTTGCTAAATGGAATAAGCCACTCAGCCAGGCGCGACCAGCGCGTGGGGTATTGCTTGTATGCTTTGCTAAGGTTGGTTACGGTTATCGTGCCCATCAGAGTTCGTCCACCATTTCACCTGCGTGTTTGCGAAACAGATGGAAGCCCAATCCGCACAACAATAGCGACAGCAGGGCAACCAACCATAGCGCTTGCCAGTTTGGCCAATGGCCTCCGATCAATATGGTTTGATAAGCGCCGGCCAGTTGGGCCATAGGGTTGAGTGACATCAAGGATTGGAACTTCTCGGGCAAGATGGTTGCTGGATAAACAATCGGGGTCATCCAGAACCAAAACTGCAGGACTATGCCAAATAATTGGCCCACGTCACGGAAAAATACATTGAGCACGCCGAGGCTGATGCCCAACCCGATTGCAAGAGCTATCTGGATGGCCAGCACAGGCAACAAAGCCAGATATGCCAATCCGGGGAAGTTGCCCGAGATTATAAGAAAAACAGTGAACAAGCCGAACACGATGGCAAAGTTCAGACTGGCATTAGCCACGACAATGACGGGTAGCGTCAGCCGAGGGAAACTCAACTTTTTGAGCAGGTTGGCGTGCTCCAAAAACATGTTCTGGGCGCGGCCTGTTATCTCTGCAAAAAGACCCCATGTCAGTACTCCGGCACACAGATAGATGCTGTAAGCGAAGGTGCTATCTACACCCGGCAGCTTAGCGCGCATGACCTGGGAAAAAATGACTGTGTAAACCAAAATCATGGCCAGTGGATTGATTACCGTCCACGCAGCACCAAGCAAGGAGTTACGATATTTGGATTGAAACTCTCTTTTGACGCTGCCAAGAATAAAGCCCCGGTACAGCCATAGAGGCTTTAGCATTTTCCACATCACGCCTGTGCCTCGATCAACGATTCAATAATATGCACTTGATGGCGAAGCGCTTCGCCATCCCCTCTTGTTTCTACATTCAAGCGTAGGAGCGGCTCTGTATTGGACGAGCGCAGGTTCATGCGCCAAGTATCGAACTCAAGACTGACTCCGTCAGTTAAATCAATCTTGGGTTTGCGGTCGGAAAAATGTGCCTGTACTTTAGCCATCACTTCCTTGGCATTGTTTACTTTGTAGTTGATTTCACCGCTGCACGGATAAGCGGTCATGCGCTCTGCCACTAATGTCGATAATGGCTTCCCTGTTTTACAGATCAGTTCGGTTACTAACAACCAGGGGATCATGCCGCTGTCGCAATAGGCAAAGTCACGGAAGTAATGGTGCGCACTCATCTCGCCACCATAGATCGCATTTTCTGATCGCATGCGTTCCTTGATGAAGGCGTGGCCGGTCTTGCTCTGGATGGGCTGGCCGCCCGCGCGCTGCACCATGTCTATGGTGTTCCAGGTCA
Organism: uncultured beta proteobacterium; assembly: GCA_963840345.1. Taxonomy (GTDB): domain Bacteria; phylum Pseudomonadota; class Gammaproteobacteria; order Burkholderiales; family Gallionellaceae; genus Sideroxyarcus. The sequence continues at coordinate 487,677 of CAWIYO010000006.1, read as the reverse complement.
GCCGGGGATCGTGGATGATCTTTTCGCCGGGGTGCTTCTTCAGGAATGCTTCGGCAAGCAAGCCAACGATGTAATAGCCTTCGATGAATTCGCCGTGCTCATCGAATAAAAAGCAGCGATCGAAGTCGCCATCCCATGCGATGCCCATGTCGGCTTGGTGCGCGCGCACGGCATCAGCCGTCGCCGCACGATTTTCCGGCAACAGCGGATTGGGAATGCCGTTGGGGAAAGTGCCGTCTGCCTGGTGATGCACCTTGATGAAACTGATCGGCACGCCTTGTTGCTTGAAGATGGCTTCGATGGCATCAATGACGTGTCCGGCTGCGCCATTGCCTGAATTAACGACCAGCTTCAGCGGCTTGAGGGCGGTGCTATCGATGTAGGTAAGCAGATGCGCGACAAAGGGCGCAAGGATGGTGGCTTGCGCAAGATTGCCGTGCTTGGCTGCCGGGGCGAACTGATTGGCCTCGGCCAAAGCCTGGATCGCCTTAAGTCCGGTATCGCCGCTGATCGGCACAGCGCCGCGAGCGACGAGTTTCATGCCGTTGTAGTCCATCGGGTTATGGCTGGCCGTGACCTCGATGCCCCCGTCGACATCGAGATGGAAAGCGGCGAAGTAGATCTCTTCCGTTCCTGTCATGCCGATGTCGATGACGTCTGCGCCGCCATCCATCAGGCCTTTGCTCAGCGCTTGCTTCAGCGTTTCGCTGGTAGGCCGTACATCCCCTCCCACTACGACACGCTTTGCATTCAGGTGCTGCGCATAAGCACGTCCAATGCGGTAGGCGATATCTTCATTCAGCTCTTCGCCAAGTTTGCCCCTGATGTCGTAGGCCTTGAAACAAGTCAGCTTTTTCATCAGGTCCGTCCGTAGACATCGTCAAAGCGCACGATATCGTCTTCTCCCAGATATTCTCCGCTTTGCACCTCAATCATCACCAGATCGACTACGCCGGGGTTCTCCAGGCGATGCTTGTGGCCTGCCGGTATGAAGGTGGACTCGTTGGTATTTACGAGTATCTCGTGATTGCCGTTTACGACTTTCGCCGCTCCATGGACAATGATCCAATGCTCGCTTCGATGGTGATGCATCTGCAGTGACAGCGATGCTCCCGGCTTGACTTCGATGCGTTTGATCTTGAATCTGTCTCCCTCTTCGAGGACCGTATAGGTACCCCATGGCCGGTGGACTTCGGTGTGCACCTTGTATGCCTCGTGCCCTTGTTGTTTCAACAGGCCCACGATCTGTTTGACGTCTTGCGCCCTGCCCTTGTCTGCAACCAGCAGCGCATCCGCAGTATCGATGATGATCAGATCCTTTACGCCCACGGTTCCCACGACTCGCCCATGGCTCTGCACAAAACATCCGGATGTGTCATACAACATGGCTTCGCCAACGACGCGGTTGCCGCTTTCGTCTGCGACTTCCAGTTCGCTGATCGCATTCCAGGAGCCGATGTCGCTCCAACCGATATCGCATGCAACCACTGCCACCTTGTTCGATTTCTCCATCAAGGCATAATCGATCGAGATATCGGGCACCTGGCCAAACAGTTCGACGTCCAGTTCCATCTGCGTGAAACCCTTGCCGCTCGTATTTCTGGATGCCTGGATACAAGCCCTGGTCTTCGCAAGCACTTCCGGCGCATATTGCTCCAGCTCGGACAGGACTACATCTGCCCTGAAACAGAATATCCCCGCGTTCCACAGATGCCTTCCGGAAGCGACATATTCCTTGGCTTTTTCCAGAGAGGGCTTCTCGACAAAACGTTTGACCTTGTTTCCATCGGCTTCGATGTAGCCGTAACCCGTCTCCGGGCTGCTCGGCTGGATGCCAAAGGTGACCAACAGGCCTTGTTGGGCAAGCGCTCTCGCTTCTGCCACGGCTTTTTGAAAAGCCGGTTTATTCGACACCAAATGGTCGGCGGACAAGACCAGCAGGGTCGCATCAGGACCATACAGGTCCGTTGCATACAATGCCGCCGCTGCAATGGCAGGTGCGGTATTGCGGCCGATCGGTTCGAGGACATATGACGTTGGCGACTTTCCCGCATTGACTTCACGGTACTCATCCTCCGTCTTGAAATACAGGTCACGATTCGTGACGGTCAGTATCTCGTTTACTTCAGGCAGCTCAGCCGCGCGCAGGAACGTCTTTTGCAGCAGGCTTTGTCCATCAGACAGCCGGATAAAAGGCTTCGGGTGAAGTTCTCTTGAAACCGGCCACAGCCTTGTTCCGGCGCCACCGGACATAATCACGGGAATGAATTTCATGGGATATCCAAATACTCAGTACATCAAATTAAACTACCCCGGGCAAGCCGAGGGCTTATTGGGCCAAAGAGGCCAACAAAAGCGGACGGCGCAAATCTGGCGCCAGCCACCATGCATCCGGATCAAACGAACATCTCTGCTTCTGTAAACAACTTACCTTGCGAGTCTTTGCCTGAAATTGATGGCACGCTTTGTATCGGCCAAGCAATCCCCAGTGTCGGATCGTCCCAGCGAATGCAGCGTTCATGCTCGGGATACCAGTAGTCCGTCGTCTTGTAGAGGAACTCTGCCGTATCCGAAAGCACCACGAAGCCGTGAGCGAATCCTTGCGGAATCCAGAGCTGTCTTTTGTTTTCAGCGCTGAGCATCTCGCCCACCCATTTGCCAAAAGTCGGCGAGCTTTTGCGGATATCCACCACCACATCGAAGACCTCGCCTTGCGTCACGCGCACCAGCTTGCCTTGCGGGTGCTGTATCTGATAATGCAAACCGCGCAACACGTTCTTCGCGGAACGCGAGTGGTTGTCTTGCACGAAATCAGCATCACATCCCGTCAGCTCGGCGAATTTACGCCGATTGAAACTCTCGAAAAAGAAGCCTCGTTCATCTCCGAAGACCTTGGGTTCGATGATCAACAAGTCCGGAATAGCGGTTGGAATCACCTTCAATTGGAAATTCCTTTTTCCTTCAGCACCTGCACCAGATATTCGCCGTAGCCGCTCTTCCTCAACGGCGCTGCCAGTTTCTCCAGTTGCGCAGCATCAATGAACCCCTGGCGGTAGGCAATCTCTTCCGGGCAGGCGATCTTGAGGCCCTGGCGATGTTCGATGGTCTGGATGAAATGACTGGCCTCGAGCAGCGACTCATGGGTGCCGGTATCCAGCCAGGCATAACCCCGCCCCATGATCTCTACCGAGAGTTTGCCGCGCTCGAGGTAGATGCGATTCACATCGGTGATCTCCAGTTCGCCACGCGCAGACGGTTTAAGTTCGGCCGCGATGTCCAGCACTTCGTTGTCGTAGAAATACAAGCCCGTTACGGCGTAGTTGGATTTTGGTTGCAGCGGCTTTTCTTCCAGGGAGACCGCGCGTCCTGTTGGGTCAAACTCAACCACGCCGTAGCGTTGCGGGTCGCGCACGTGATAGGCGAATACCGAGGCTCCTTCCTTGCGTTGTGCCGCATTGGCCAGCTGATTCTGGAAGGTATGTCCGTAGAAGATGTTGTCGCCCAGCACGAGGGCGGAAGGGTGGTTGCCAACGAATTCGCGGCCGATGATAAAGGCCTGGGCCAGACCATCCGGGGTCGGTTGTACCGCATATTGCAGGTTCAATCCCCACGCGCTGCCGTCTCCCAGCAATTGCTGGAAGCGAGGAGTGTCTTGCGGGGTCGAAATGATCAGGATGTCGCGTATCCCCGCCAGCATCAGCGTGGACAGCGGGTAATAGATCATCGGCTTGTCGTAAATCGGCAATAATTGCTTCGATACTGCCAGTGTGACCGGATGCAGCCGTGTTCCAGAACCGCCTGCGAGGATGATGCCTTTTCTGCTGAGTTGTGTCATGTTGTTACTGAATTTGTGCCTTGGTAATTTTCAGGTTCAGCCAACGAACCTCGCGGTATTCCGATGAAATTCAAAAATGCCTACGCCATTCCTGCTTGCGCCTCCTGCCATTTTACTAGGAGAAACGCCAACCAGGTTTGCTCCCGCTCTTGAAGAGGCTGAAACGCATCTCAAATCAGGGTTTCCCCTAGTCATGACGCCCGCGTCTCTCGGTCGTTTCCCCGCGGGATTCCGACTTACTGTTTCCCGCTTTCCAGCACTTCGGTCAGCATGCGCTCGACCCCGCTCTGCCAACGCGGCAGATTCAAGCCGAAAGTCTCTTTCAATTTTTCGCAGTTCAGTCTCGAATTGAGCGGCCGCTTTGCGGCGGTCCGGAATTCGCTGGACGGTACGGCTTTGATAGCCTCCGGCGAAACCTTAAGCGATACGCCTGACTGCCGGGCAAAATCCAGCACGAAGTTCGTATAGTCGTACCAGGACGTTTCGCCTGCGGCCACCAGATGATACAGACCGGATATTTCAGGTTGATCCAGACTCGCACGTATGGCATGCGCGGTCACATCGGCAAGCAGGTCTGCTCCCGTGGGCGCTCCAACCTGGTCGTTGATCACGGACAGGCTGTCGCGCTCTTTGGCAAGGCGCAGCATGGTCTTGGCGAAGTTCCCGCCGCGCGCGCCGTAGACCCAGCTGGTTCTGAAGATAAGATGTTTGCAGCCGGATTGCTGAATGAGTCTTTCGCCTTCCAGCTTGGTTGCCCCATAGACATTCAGCGGGGCCGTAGCGTCTGTTTCAACCCAAGGCTCGTCGCCGCTTCCATCGAACACGTAGTCGGTTGAGTAATGCACCAGCAGTGCATTTTTGCTTCTGGCTTCCTGCGCCAGCACGCCGGGGCTCAGCGCATTGATGGTGCGGACAAGATCAGGTTCGCTCTCGGCCTTATCTACCGCAGTATGGGCCGCCGCATTGACGATCACATCCGGCGACACGGCACGGATGGTTGCGGCGATCCCATCGGGTTTGGTGAAATCTCCGCACATGACGGTGCTGTCGGCATCCAGTGCAACGACCTCTCCCAACGGCGCAAGACTGCGTTGAAGCTCCCAACCGACCTGACCGTTCTTGCCGAACAGCAGCACCTTCATGCCGCGTACTGCCTTTGCATCCATTCACGGTATTCGCCGCTGGTGACGCCTTTTATCCAGGCATCGTTGGCCAGATACCATTCAACTGTCTTGCGCAGCCCCGTTTCGAACGTCTCCTGCGGTTTCCAGCCAAGCTCCCGTTCGATCTTGCTGGCATCGATGGCGTAGCGCTGGTCATGACCGGGACGATCCTTGACGAAGGTGATCAGCTTCGCATGCGGCGCACCCTGCGGATGCAGCTCATCGAGTATCGTGCAGATCGACTGCACCACTTCGAGGTTGGTCTTCTCGTTCCAGCCGCCGATGTTGTAGGTCTCGCCCAGCTTGCCCTTGTTCATGACCAGATACAGCGCACGCGCATGGTCTTCGACATAGAGCCAGTCGCGGATGTTGTCTCCTTTGCCGTAGATGGGCAGCGGCTTGCCGTTGACCGCATTCAGGATCACCAGCGGGATGAGCTTCTCGGGGAAATGGTAAGGACCGTAATTGTTGGAGCAATTCGTCGTCACGACCGGCAGGCCGTAAGTGTGATGCCACGCGCGCACCAGATGATCCGACGATGCCTTGCTCGCGGAATAGGGCGAGTTCGGTTCGTAGGCTGTCTCCTCGGTGAAAAACCCGTCCGCACCCAGGCTGCCGTACACCTCGTCCGTGGAGATGTGGTGAAAACGGAAGTTCGCCTTTTTGGCGCCTTCCAGCTTGTTCCAATGGGTGCGCGCCGCCTCAAGCAGCGTGTAGGTGCCGACGATGTTGGTCTGGATGAATTCTGCGGGGCCGCTGATGGAACGGTCTACGTGCGATTCAGCGGCCAGGTGCATCACGGCGTCCGGTTGGTGCTGCTCGAACACGCGCGCCACTTCTGCAGCATCGCAGATGTCCACATGCTCAAAACGGTAACGGGGATCGTCGGCCACCGAAACCAGCGACTGCAGATTGCCCGCGTAGGTAAGCTTGTCCAGATTGACGACCGAATCGGATGTGTTGCCGATGATGTGCCGTATCAAAGCCGAGCCTATGAACCCGGCGCCCCCGGTAATTAATATTTTCCTCATGGGGCGCGATTCTAATGTCTATCCCCCTGACTGACTATAGACCAAACGTCATATATACAAGCAAAACATTATGTGCTACCGGGGCTTTCTGCAATGTCAGCCGCGCCGGAAACGCTGAAAGAACGGGTGGAGGATTACCTGAAGCAGATGCGCGAGATGGAGAGCTGCGCGATTTAGCGTAGCCGCAATTCTCTGTAGGAGCACGCCCTGCGTGCGACCATCGCGTGCAAGTCGCACGCAGGGCGTGCTCCTACAACAAACGGGGCCCTGCTCAATGCAACGCCAGATTCACCTTCCCCAGATCCTCCTCGGCCAGGGTTCCCGCCGCCGCCTTCAGGCGTAACTGGCTCACGAGGTAGTTGTATTGCGCCTGATACAGGTCGCGCCGCGTCGAGTACAGCTGCTGTTGCGCGTTGAGCACGTCCAGGTTGGTACGTACGCCCACCTGTTGTCCCAGCTTGCTGGCTTCCAGCAGGCTTTCGCTGGACTTCAGGGCCTGCTGCAGTGCCTGCACCTGGGCGATGCCGTTGACCACGCCCAGATAGGCCTGGCGGGCCTGCAATTCGACGTTGCGGCGCGCGTTCTCCAGGTCCTGCTTGGCTTTCTCGCGGTTGGCCGCGGCTTCACGCCATTTGGACTGGGTGGCGCCGCCCTGGAACAGCGGCAGGTTGAGTTGCAGGCCGACCGTGGTGGTGGTGGTGTCGGTGGCGCCGAACATGCCGCCGGTGGCCGTGTTCTTGCCGTGGTTCGCCACCAGGTCGATGGTGGGCAGGTGGCCGCCGCGGTTGCGCGCCACTTCCTGTTCGGCCAGTTCGTAAGCCGCCTGGGCCTGCACGACCTGGTAGTTGCCGCGCTGCGCGTCTTCCACCCATTTCTGGACGTCGGCCGGGGCCGGGCTTTCCATGGCGAAGGCTCGGCCCAGTACGTTCAGGTCGCTGACGTTGGCGTTGACCAGTTGCTGCAGGGTGCGGCGTTTGACCTCGAGGTTGTTGGCGGCGGCCAGTTCCTGCGCCACGATCAGGTCGTAGCGGGCCTGCGCCTCGTAGGTGTCGGTGATGGTGGCAGTGCCGACCTCGAAGTTGCGCTTGGCCTGTTCCAGTTGCTGGGAGATGGCGGTTTTCTGGGCGGCGGTCAGTTCCACGGTGTCCTGGGCGATCAGGACGTCGAAGTAGGTCTGGGCGCTGCGCAGGATGACGTCCTGTTCGGCCAGTTTGAACTGGGCTTCGGTGATCGCGACTTGCAGTTCGGACTGGTTGTAGGCGGCCCAGTTCTGTTCGCGGAACAGCGGCTGCGTGAGACTGACGCCGTAGCCGTGGGTGTTGTACTGGATGTTGCCGCTTCTCAGGAACGGATTGGGCGTCCCGTAGTTGGTGGTCACATCGTTCTTGGTGGTGTTGGCGTTGAAGTTGACGCTGGGCAGCAGCAGGGAACGGCCCTGGCTGAGCTTCTCCTGACCGGCTTCGCGCGCGGCCCGCGCCGAGGCGAAGACGGCGTCCTGGTTTTGGGCGGCGTGGTAGACGTCGAGCAGGTCGGCCGCACCCGCCACAGGGCTGATGCCCAAGGCCAAGCATACGCTCAACGCCGTTCTGGATAACTTCATCGCCAACTCCTAATATTAGAGAATGCTAATATTACACGCTGGGACTAACTATTTCAAGCACGGTAAGGGCAAATGATTATTTGCCCCTACAAATACAGGCCTGTCGATCTCGCTGTAGGAGCACGCCCTGCGTGCGATTCGCGGCCAGGGGCCGCTCCTACAAACAATGCCGCAGGCAGGTCAGAACACGAAGCGCTGCGGTTGCGGCGCGTTAACCAACGGTGCCACGTTCGTCTCGAAAAGGGTGGACGTTTCAAACACGCCGGGAGCGACGCAGGTCACCAGCATCGCTTTCATCGCCGGCGCATCGCCCACGATGGCGAACAGGCGGCCGCCCAGGTTCAGCATTTCATAGAAAGATTGCGGGGGTAGCGGCACCGAGCCGGTCAGCACGATGGCGTCGTACTTTTCGCTGCCCCAGCCTGCGGCGGGAACGAATGCATTGCCGACTTCCAGCGTGACGTTGTCATAATGATGCGCAGCGAGGGTGCGTGCCGTTTGCGCGCTCAACTCCTGCACCAGCTCGATACTGGTCACATGTCCCGCCATGCGCGACAGCAGCGCAGTGAGATAGCCGCTGCCCGTGCCTATTTCCAGCACGCGGTCGCTGTGCTTCAGCTTCAGCGCCTGCAAGGCACGCGCTTCCAGCTTGGGCGACCACATCTTCGCGTCGTGGCCGAGCGGGATTTCCACATCCATAAATGCCAGCGATTGTTTATCCGCCGGCACGAAGTGTTCGCGTTTGACCTTCTTGATGAGGTCGAGTACGTTCGTATCCAGCACGTCCCAGGGACGTATCTGTTGTTCCACCATATTGAAGCGAGCGAGTTCCACGTTATTCATCCCCCTATCCCCTTGCTGCGTAGTGTTTTAGTGAAGGCGCAGTATAACAAGCACTTCCGGTGCGCTCAATGAATTAGAGGGGTTCCCCCTTGTGCCTTCCGGCTTGCCATAGCCCCGGCTTTCCAGTACCTTGCGACCTCGCTAGGGGTCTTCAGTCATGAAGTGAGAAACACCCTTTGAACCTGTACGGGTAATGCCGTCGTAGGGAAGCATCATTCCGGTGCTTCTTGCAACTCCAGGAGTACCAACATGAACGCCAACCCCCAATTCTTAGCTACTGCCGCGCATGTCGATGAAGCCGCGGTCAAACCCTTGCCGAATTCGCGCAAGATCTACGTTGAAGGCAGCAGGCCCGACATTCGCGTGCCGATGCGCGAGATCACGCTGACCGACACCCACCTGAATAATGGCGTGGAGAAGAACCCACCCATCTACGTCTATGACTGCTCCGGCCCCTATACCGACCCGGCGGTGAAGATCGACATTCGTTCCGGTCTGGATGAACTGCGCGCTGGATGGATCGCCGAGCGCAACGACACCGAAGCGCTGCCGCGCCTGACTTCCGAATACGGCCAGCAACGCCTGAACGACCCGGCACTGGCCGATATGCGCTTCAACCTCAAGCACACGCCGCGCAAGGCCAAGCCCGGCAAGAACGTCACGCAGATGCACTATGCGCGCCAGGGCATCATCACGCCGGAGATGGAATACATCGCCATCCGCGAGAACCAGAAGCGCGACGGCCTTTCCGAGATGATGCTCAAGCAGCATCCCGGCGAGAACTTCGGCAAGGCGATGCCCAAGGAGATCACGCCCGAATTCGTGCGCTCTGAGGTCGCCGCCGGCCGCGCCGTCATCACCACCAACATCAACCACCCCGAGTGCGAGCCGATGATCATCGGCCGCAACTTCCTGGTGAAGATCAACGCCAACATCGGCAACTCCGCGCTCGGTTCCAGCATCCAGGAAGAAGTGGAGAAGATGACCTGGGCCATCCGCTGGGGCGGCGACACGGTGATGGACTCTGAGCACCGGCAAGAACATCCACGAAACGCGCGAATGGATCATCCGCAACTCGCCCGTGCCCATCGGCACCGTGCCGATCTATCAGGCGCTGGAAAAGGTGAACGGCAAGGCCGAAGACCTGACCTGGGAGATCTTCAAGGACACGCTGATCGAGCAGGCCGAACAAGGCGTGGACTACTTCACCATCCACGCCGGCGTGCTGCTGCGCTACATCCCGATGACCGCCAAGCGCATGACCGGCATCGTCTCGCGCGGCGGCTCCATCATGGCCAAGTGGTGTCTCGCGCACCACAAGGAAAACTTCCTCTACACGCACTTCGAAGAAATCTGCGAGATCATGAAGGCCTACGACGTGACCTTCTCGCTCGGCGACGGCCTGCGTCCCGGCTCGGTGTACGACGCCAACGACGAAGCGCAACTCGGCGAACTGAAGACGCTGGGCGAACTCACGCAAATCGCCTGGAAGCACGACGTGCAGGTGATGATCGAAGGCCCCGGCCATGTGCCCATGCACATGATCAAGGAGAACATGGACCTGCAACTGAAGTGGTGCCACGAAGCGCCCTTCTACACGCTCGGCCCGCTGACGCAGGACATCGCCCCCGGCTACGACCACATCACCTCAGCGCCATCGGTGCGGCGATGATCGGCTGGTTCGGCACCGCCATGCTCTGCTACGTCACGCCCAAGGAACACCTCGGCCTGCCCAACAAGGCCGACGTGAAGGAAGGCATCATCACCTACAAGATCGCCGCCCACGCCGCCGACCTCGCCAAGGGCCACCCCGGCGCGCAGATCCGCGACAACGCCATGAGCAAGGCGCGCTTCGAATTCCGCTGGGAAGACCAGTTCAACATCGGCCTCGACCCCGACCGCGCGCGCGAATTCCACGACGAGACCCTGCCCAAGGAATCCGCCAAGGTCGCCCACTTCTGCTCCATGTGCGGCCCGCAGTTCTGCTCGATGAAGATCAGCCAGGACGTGCGCGACTTCGCCGCCGCGCAGGGTATCGCCGAAGCAGAGGCACTAGCGAAAGGGATGGAAGTGAAGTCGGTGGAGTTTGTGAAGCAGGGGGCGGAGGTTTATCACAAGGCGTGATGAATGTGCATGGGCAGACATCAGGCCTGCCCATGCACATTCTAAACTCCCCGATAATTTGGTCTCTTTGAGGAAATTTCTTCGTCGAAGAATTCGCGGAAGGTAATGACGTTGGCCTTGTCCTTGTAGCAAGTTTCCTTCGACTTCTTCAGGGACTCGGGGACGACCAGATGAATGCCCTGATTGCTCATGTCGCCAATCGCATCCGCAGAAACTCGGTCATCGACGGTTGCCAGAAACAGCGCGCAGTTGAATTTTTCCATCACCACCTGCTTCCAGCGCTCGCGCAACGTGGTTTTTGCCGAGAGTACCATCGCCTCCTCGAATTTCCTTTTTTCAGCCTTCAGAACCACTAGGCTGGGCAACACAAAGTCCGGGCGACGACCACCTGTTACTGCTTGCTCTTCAAAAGCAATTCGGCCATCGCGCAACAACCTTGCGATGTGCTGCTCGAAGGAACGTCCTGCCCGCGACTTACGGTGCTGGCTTGCACTTAGAAAAGTTGCGTCCAAATCAGGAAACCCACGAACAACGGAAGAAACTATATCGTTTCCACCGCCGGTTATGATTCGGATTACCTCAGCAGCACGAAAGCGCCGTTCAGCACGTTTGTAGAGCGAATACTCAATATCCCTACTGATCTTCATAATTGCATCGCCGGGGTTTTCCACTTCATATGGACTTAAACCACCGAGATGGTTTTGCTCAAGAAAAACACCTTGCGCTTCTGCTGCCAATGTTTCAGGTGCCGGCATCTTTGAAACAGAGGCAATAAAGGCTGCCAACGATCCCGTTTTAAGCGCATGGCTCAATTCATCAATCAGTTGATCTGTTTCATCCTTCTGGATTTTTAATGCATCTGCTGGATCGAATAGCCCGCAGTGGAAGTCTGCTCCAAGATCAAACATGGCCTCGATTAATTCCACCTCCTCCAAGGCCGAGTCAATAACCATGAACCAGTGGAAAACATCATCGATTGGTTCGCGCAAAATGCCACCTATCAATAATGATGCTGGCGTAAGTCCGGCAAATTCATCTTTGGGCACACCCGTAAAGTGCATCTCCGGGCCCTTGTTCGAGTAGTGCTTCAAATTAGATGATTTAATTTCCCCCGTTGCAGTCCATAGTGTCTTGAGTTGTGCCTCAAAAATGTGTGGCTTACTGAGGTTAATATTTTTCAGTTGTGGGAAGAAATTCGATTCACGTATTGCGCGTGGGATGTACACGCCATTTTGGTGTCCATTTTCAGGGCTATCAGCCCAACTGCAATCATTCCTGGAAAGTTTCTTTACCAACAGCTGGCGGCTTTTCCCGATCCATTCTTGGACGTCACTCCACTGATTAGAAAATGTCATCTAATGCCCTCGGTAATTTCCGAATAAAGTAAATCCAAACGTGCCGACCCATCACGCAACTCACATTCCCACACAACGTAAACGTGCCAGCCAAGGCCCTCTAGTGCAGCAATTTGGTAAACGTCCCTTGCCACATTTTCCGAGAGCTTATTTGTCCAAAAGCCCTTCCGAGTGCTTGGGGTTGTCGCATACTTGCAGCCTGAATGCTGATGCCAAAAACATCCATGTACAAAAACAACGGTCTTATATTTCGGGAAAACCAAATCTGGCTTACCCGGTAATTCTTTGGCATGAAGTCTGAAGCGAAGCCCGCGACCATGCAGATATTTTCTAACCAATAGTTCCGGTTTGGTGTTCTTGCCCTGAATGCCGGACATCATCCGGCTGCGAGTCGCCTTATCTACGACATCAACCATCAAGCATCCAGTTGGTTGCCAAACGCCTTCATGAAGATCGGGTATGCAGCCTCGATAACCTTCTCATGCCCAACCGCACTTTCAAGCTCGGTCATAACGAAGCGTAATTCCTGAACTTCCTCGTCCGAGAAGAGCCGTTCACCGCTTGAAATGCGAATGATGTCTGCCGGGTCATCCTCCGGGTGAAAAAGCAGATTGCTGCACTGCAATTCCGAGAACCACATCAATGCGCCATCAAAAGTTGTGTCGCGAAGTTTAGGAATGCGGGATTGGGTATGCACGATTCTCTCCTTTAGGCGGTTGCGTAATGAAGGGGTAGCTCCGGTTCCAGGGTATCAGCTTCCAGCATTGGTTGCATCAACTTTGCAATGTGAGCCATAACATCAACAACAACAGAATTTCCGAATTGTTTGTATGCGCGCGTATCCGATACCGGAATCCTGAACGTATCCGGGAAGCCCATCAACCGCGCGCATTCTCGTGGTGTCAATCTGCGTGGGTTCTTGCTCTTTCCCTGATAGACGAGTATCTCCGAGCCGTCCTTGTAGTAACGCGCTGAGAGCGTGCGAGTGATATTGTCTGGCGTGACCAGACCAAAGCCGAAGCCGTTACCTTTTGCGCGATGCTTTTCTGCGTAGTTCTGTAAATAGAGCCAAAGCTTGTCCGTCAGCGTGTATTTATCCGGCACGCGCTTCTTCTTGTGGTCGAAGAATCTGCCTTCGTCCCATTCAAGCACCGGCTCGGTGCCGTCGGTGCGGTGAAGAATGTTTTTCAGTTTGATTTCGCCTTTGGGGCGCAGCGGGATCGCGTCAAAGTCGAATGCTACCGGTTCGCGGAATCCGACGATGATGATGCGTTCACGATGCTGGGGTGTGAAGTGCGCGCCATCTATCACGCGGTAATGAATGTGGTAGCCAAGCTCTTCTGTCAGGGTACGGCGAATCACATCGAAGGTGCGCCCCTTATCGTGCGAGACAAGATTTTTTACGTTCTCCAGCAAAAAAGCTCGTGGTCGTTTTGCATCAATGATGCGCGCCACATCGAAGAACAAGGTGCCTTGCGTTTCGCAGGCAAAACCATGCGCCCTGCCCAGCGCATTCTTCTTGGAAACACCAGCTATCGAAAATGGCTGGCAGGGAAATCCCGCCAGCAGCATGTCGTGGTCAGGTACGTCTTCCGCTGCAATCTGTGTAATGTCGCCCGCAATTGAATGCCCGTCACGGAAATTTTCAGCGTAGGTTTTTTGCGCGTAGCTGTCCCACTCGCTGGTGAACACACATCGCCCACCTATGCCCTCGAATGCTTTTCGAATGCCACCGATACCAGCGAACAGATCAATAAAATCGAAACTTCCTTCTGGGGTTTCCAGCTCTGGCAATGGCAGGAGCTGTTGCAATGCATGCGCCACATAGGCTGGTGGATTTGTCTGCCTTGCCTCCCACCGGCTTATGGTACGAATGCCAACCTTTAAATGCTTGGCTAGTGCTGCTTGGGTATGATGTTTTCGGGCTTCAGCAAGATAAGCAAGTGCCGCATCTTGGTCAGTTACCAGAGTGATTACGGAAGTCATGAACGTTCGTTCTCCTGGGTATTTTTGTAGACAGTATGGCATTATTTGTTACCAGTCAAGAATCGGCTAGAGGCAACCCGGCAACCAACTGATTAAAAACAAAATATGGCAAACGTAAAGAAAGGCAATCTGACACCACCCCCACAGTGGTGGAAGCATTTGAAGGAATTCAAGCGTGTTTTCTGGAAGGCCGAGCGGAAAGCACAGAGGGAAGCGGTCAAAAACGAAGCTACAGCAGTTACTCTGAACAGCAGGAATTCGCAATGATCTGCCGCCCCCACTGCGCCGCCTGCTGCATCGCGCCCTCCATCACCTCCCCCCTGCCCGGCATGCCGAATGGCAAGCCTGCCGGTGTGCCGTGCGTGCAGCTGGATGACGAATTGCGCTGCAAGGTGTTCGGCCAACCGCAGCGCCCGGCCTTCTGTGGCGGGCTGCAACCTTCTGCCGAGATGTGCGGCGCTTCGCGCGAAGAGGCCATGCTGTGGTTAACTCGATTGGAACAGGCCACGCAGCCGGTATAATCGCGCCCCATGCACGTATCCGCCCCTTCTGTTGAAATCACTTCCGATTCGCCTTGCGTCGGCCATTGCACCACCGTGCTGGGCGATGAGGTCTGCCGCAGTTGCCTGCGTACCTTCGACGAGGTGTCGCGCTGGCTGGAGATGAGCGAGGAAGAACGGCGGGCGGTGAATCAACGTATCGCTTTATTGCAGTCAAATTCCAACCCACCCCAGCCCTCCCTTGTCAGGGAGGGAGCCAAGCCGCTCCTCCCCTGAGAAGGGGAGGCCGAAGGGGTTTAAGATTCAACTGGACGAACATACAACTATCACATGGACATCATCCTGCTCATCAAAGCCGCCATCCTCGGCGTGGTCGAAGGCCTGACCGAATTCCTGCCGATCTCTTCCACCGGACATTTGATTCTGGCCGGCGATCTGCTGAACTTCAACGACGAGCGCGGCAAGGTGTTCGAGATCGTGATCCAGTTCGCTGCGATCCTGGCGGTGTGCTGGGAATACCGCGCCAAGCTGACTGCCGTGACATCCGGGCTGATACGCAAGGAGGAAGCCGCGCAGCGCTTCACTTTCAACCTGTTCATCGCGTTCCTGCCGCTGGCCATCCTCGGCCTGGCGTTCGGCAAGGCAATCAAGGCGCATCTGTTCTCGCCGGTGCCGGTGGCGCTGGCGTTCATCATCGGCGGCCTGATCATCCTGTGGGCGGAGAAGCGTAAGCATTCGGAACACATCGTCAGCGTGGACGATATGCACTGGAAGGATGCGCTGAAGATGGGTCTGGCGCAGGCGCTGGCGCTGATCCCGGGCACTTCGCGCTCCGGGGCGACTATCATCGGGGGATTGTTCTTCGGGCTGTCACGCAAGGCAGCGACGGAGTTCTCGTTCTTCCTCGCCATCCCCACGCTGACCATGGCGACGTTGTATGAAGTGGTGAAATACCGCCACGACTTCCACGCCGACGATCTCGGCATCTTCCTGGTCGGCTCCATTGCCTCGTTCATCAGCGCCTTTGTCGCGGTGCGCGGACTGTTGCGCTACATCAGCCACCACGATTTCACCGTGTTCGCCTGGTATCGCATCGCTTTCGGTCTGATTGTGCTGGTGACCGCTTACGGCGGGTTGGTGGACTGGACCCAAGCATGAACTAAGGTAGGAGCCAGCTTGCTGGCGAGAAATGGAAGTGCGAATTTGCCAGCAAGCTGGCTCCTACAGATTCCTTAGCTCTGTTCCCAAGGCAGTCCTTTGATGCGCCAGCCATTCAACGAATTGCGCTGGTTGATGGGGCTCCTGTCGCCTTCGAAGCCTTCCAGGATGTTGTAGCAATCGGAGTAGCCAGCTTGGGTCGCCACCATGGCGGCACCATGCGATCGATGGCCGCTGCGGCAAAGGAACATGACCAGCGCTTCTTTATTGACCTGTTGTTCCAGTGCCGCCATGAAGTTCGGGTTCTGCTTCATGCCGGGATAGGTCGCCCACTCGATTTCCACTGCACCGGGAACGCGCCCGACCCAGTCGATCTCGGCGCGGGTGCGCACATCCACCAGCTTTGCCCCGGGGGCGGTTCGCATCAGTTCATTGGCCTCTTCAGGCTTCAGCGCGCCCGCATAGGGCAGGTTCAAGTCTTTCGCGCGTTGTTGCGCGGTTTTCAGAATTTCGGAGATCTTTGCCATTTTCTTTACCTGTGTTTAACCTTTAACTTGCAAATGCTATGCTGCAGGCACAGTTGCATACTATCCCAACAGCAATGAAAAATCACACGCACTCTCACACCCGGGGCGAATCGGGCGCTTTCGAGCCGGTTCACCCGGCCCGCTTTGCTGCCGCCCGCAAGAGCACCTGGGTGAGCATCTTCATCAATCTTGGATTGACGGTAATGCAGGTTCTAGCCGGTTTTTTCGGCAAATCGCAATCGTTGATGGCGGATGGCCTGCATTCGCTGGCTGATCTGCTGTCCGATGTGCTGGTTCTGTTCGCCAACCGGCATGGCGCCAAGCATGCCGATGCCGACCATCCCTATGGGCATGCACGGATTGAGACCGCCGCATCGCTGATTCTCGGCGCCAGCCTCGCTGCACTGGGTATCGGGCTGCTCATCGCCGCCGGCATGCGCTTGCAGCATCCGGAAAACGTGCAGGCCGTGCACCCTTTCACCTTGTGGGTGGCGATCATCGCGCTGGCGGCTAAGGAAGGCATGTTCCGCTACATGCTCGCCGTCGCGCAGCGCGTGCGCTCGCAGATGCTGGTGGCAAACGCCTGGCATGCGCGCTCCGATGCAGCCTCGTCGCTGGTCGTCATCATTGGTATCGTCGGCAATCTGCTGGGATATACCTTTCTCGATCTGGTCGCCGCTGCCGTGGTCGGCATGATGATCGCCTATATGGGCATCCAGTTCGCGCGCGATGCCCTGCTCGAACTGGTGGATACCGGCCTGGAAGAAGAAGAAGTTCGCGCCATCCGCAACACCCTGAAGGCAGTCCCCGGCGTGACTGGACTGCACGAGTTGCGCACCCGCAAGATGGCGGACAATGCGCTGGTAGACGCGCACATCATCGTCGATCCCAGGATCAGCGTGTCCGAAGGTCATTACATCGCCGAGGCTGCGCGCACCGCCGTACTGAAGGGATTCCATGTGATGGACGTAATGGTGCACATCGACCCGGAAGATGATGTCAAAGTAAAGCCCAACGCGCATCTGCCGCAGCGGCACCTGCTGCTGGCTCATTTGTACAGCCGCTTGGGGGAAACGCTGCCCGCCTCAACGCGCATCATGCTGCACTATCTCGGCGGCAAGGTAGAGGCGGAGCTGTTGCTGGACACTCCTGTCGACGTTGCCGAGCTGCAACGCAAGTGCTCGCTCATCGCGAGCGATGACCCATATTTCCACCACATCACCGCCTACCAAACGAGCGCACCAAACTAGTGCGTCCAACCTCCTGCACGCCCCATTACGGGGCGTGCGCTGCAGCGCCAACTGCTGGGCAAATATGGCACAATGCGCGTCTTGCGATATTCAGGGGGATGGCACAGTTTCTGCTGTATGGAGCCTGTTTCATCAATCGTTTCGTTTAAATACGGCTTCGTTTTAATTTTCTGGGAGATTAGAGTATGTCTAAATCAGCCGCCGACGTTCTGAAACTGATCAAAGAACAAGGCATCAAATTCGTCGATTTGCGCTTCACCGACACCAAGGGCAAGGAACAGCACGTAGGCGTGCCTGTTTCCCATTTCGATGCCGACAAGTTTGAAAGCGGCCACGCTTTCGACGGTTCCTCCATCGCCGGCTGGAAGGGCATCCAGGCTTCCGACATGCTGTTGCTGCCGGATCCCGATTCCGTTTACGTGGATCCGTTCTTCGACGAACCCACCATCGTATTGTCCTGCGACGTGATCGAGCCGACCGACGGCAAGGGCTACGACCGCGATCCGCGCTCCATCGCCAAGCGCGCTGAAGCCTACCTGAAGTCCTCCGGCATCGGCGACACCGCCTACTTCGGTCCGGAACCCGAATTCTTCATTTTCGACTCCGTGCAATGGCACATCGACATGTCCGGCTGCTCCGTCAAGGTGAATTCTGAAGAAGGCGCCTGGTCCACCGGCCACTCCTTCGATGGCGGCAACACCGGCCACCGTCCGACCGTCAAAGGCGGCTACTTCCCTGTTCCGCCCGTCGACAGCCTGAACGACATCCGCGCCCAGATGTGTATCCTGCTGGAAGAGATCGGCATCCCCGTCGAAGTGCACCACCACGAAGTGGCGAACGCCGGCCAATGCGAACTGGGCACCAAGTTCAACACGCTGGTGAAGCGCGCTGACTGGACCCAGACCCAGAAATACGTGATACAGAACGTGGCACACCAGTACGGCAAGACCGCGACCTTCATGCCCAAGCCCATCGTCGGCGACAACGGTTCCGGCATGCACGTGCACCAGTCCATCTGGAAGGGCGGCAAGAACCTGTTCGCAGGCAACGGCTATGCCGGTCTGTCCGAGATGGCGCTGTACTACATCGGCGGTATCATCAAGCACGCCAAGGCGCTGAACGCGATCACCAACCCCGGCACCAACTCCTACAAGCGTCTGGTTCCGCACTACGAAGCACCGGTGAAATTGGCTTACTCCGCCAAGAACCGTTCCGCTTCGATCCGCATCCCGCACGTCGCCAGCGACAAGGCACGCCGTATCGAGACACGTTTCCCGGATCCTTCCGCCAACCCGTACCTGTGCTTCGCCGCACTGATGATGGCCGGCCTGGACGGTATCCAGAACAAGATCCACCCCGGAGATCCTGCAGACAAGAACCTGTACGACCTGCCACCGGAAGAAGATGCAAAGATCCCAACCGTGTGCGCATCTCTGGATGAAGCCTTGGCCGCTCTGGACAAGGACCGCGAGTTCCTGACCCGCGGCGGTGTGTTCTCCAGCGACTTCATCGATGCCTACATCGAACTGAAGATGGAAGAAGTGAACCGCATCCGCATGACGACCCACCCGGTCGAGTTCGATATGTACTACAGCCTGTAATCGTCACTGATTGCAGCACGAAAACGGAGCCCGCGAGGGCTCCGTTTCTTTTTTACGGCAGTCTTCTCAGTCAGCCTGCCTTAACCTATACTTCACCCATCTTTCTCCGGATACGACCATGAAACTACGCCACTTCCTCGTTTTGTGTTGCTCGTCGACCATAACCTTCAGTGCGTACGCGGATATCTACAAGCGCGTGGATGATGAAGGACGTGTCACCTATTCCAGCACCCCCATCAAGGGCGGCAAGAAACTTCATCTCGAGCCGCTGCCCACCATGGCTCCTCCGCCGAAGGCCAACTCCGAGGCCTTTCCCCGCGTAAACACGGAGACGCAGAGCAAACGTGACGATACGCGCCGCAAGATACTGGAAGATGAACTCGCCACCGAACAGAAGGCGCTTGAAGAGGCACGTGCCAAACTGAAAGAAGGACAGGATAATCCGGAGGTCTTCAAGGGCGCAGACGGACGGACATATCGCAACGTCGCCAAATACGAAGAAAAAGTGGGCGCCTTGCAGGAGGAAGTGAGCTCGCACGAAAAGAATGTCGAAGCGCTCAAGACCGAGCTTGCCAACCTCAAGTAGTGTCTCTGCATGGCATGTTTTCTGCTTATAGATTGACATGCCAACATCCCCTCTCCCCTCCCTGGAACATCTCGCCACCGCAGTCATCCTGCTGGACGATCAGTCGCGCATCGCCTATCTCAATCCGGCGGCAGAGCATTTGTTCGGGCTGAGCAATACCAACCTCATCGGGCATCCGCTGCAATATGCCTTTACGCATACCGAGCAACTGTTCGGAACCATCCAGTCGGCATTGAGCAGCCGGGCCAGCCATATCGAACATGAACTGACTCTCGGCACGCATGCCTCCGGGAGCAAGCTGCACCTGAGCTGCACTGCAACGCCGCTTCAACTCGACGCATATGCTCTCTTGCTGGAATTCCACACCATCGACCGCCCGCTCAAACTGGCGCGCGAAGAGCAGATGCTCGACCAGACCCAGGCGAACCGCCTGCTGTTGCGCAATCTGGCCCATGAGATCAAGAATCCCCTGGGCGGCATACGCGGTGCAGCGCAGTTGCTGGAACAGGAACTCGAGAAGCCCGCTTTGCGCGAATATACCCAAGTCGTCATCCAGGAGGCAGACCGCTTGCGTTCGCTGATGGAAAAATTGCTCACGCCGCAGCACGTGCCCCATTTCAGTGCACTCAATATCCACGAAGTATTGGAGCGAGTCCGCAGCGTGGTGCTGGCCGAACTGCCCGAGGGCTTGGCCATTCAGCGCGATTACGACCTGAGCCTGCCTGAGCTGAATGGCGACAAGGAACAACTGATCCAGGTCGTGCTCAACATCGTGCGCAATGCCGCGCAAGCCATGAAAGGCAAGGGCCAGATCACCCTGCGCACCCGCATTACACGACAGGTCACGCTGATGAAAAAATTGCATCGCCTCGCGGTGATGGTGCAGATCATCGACAACGGCCCCGGCATTCCCACTCATCTTCGCGACAAGATCTTCTATCCTCTGGTTTCCGGCCGGCCGGAAGGACATGGACTAGGGCTGACTCTGGCGCAGGATTTCGTGAGCCAGCACCAGGGCAGCATCGAATTCGAAAGCGAACCGGGACGCACCTGTTTCACGGTAATGCTCCCTCTTCCCTACCAAGGAAAACACTCATGACCAAGCCTGTCTGGATCATCGACGACGATCGTTCCATCCGCTGGGTGCTGGAAAAAGCACTTGCGCGCGAGGAGATCGAATACAAGAGCTTTGCGTCCGCCGACGAGGCGCTGGCGGAACTGCCCGGCAACCTGCCGCAAATGGTGATCAGCGACATCCGCATGCCCGGCAGTTCGGGGCTGGAATTGCTGCAGAAGCTGCGCAACGATTACCCGAATCTTCCCGTCATCATCATGACCGCGTATTCCGATCTGGAGAGCGCGGTGTCGGCTTTTCAGGGCGGCGCCTTCGAATACCTGCCCAAACCCTTCGACGTGAATCACGCGGTCGAGTTGATCCGGCGCGCACTGGAACAGAGTCAGCGCAAAAACACGCATGCGGAAGACGCACAGGCCGCGCCGGACATCCTGGGTCATGCGCCCGCCATGCAGGAGGTGTTCCGCGCCATCGGGCGGCTGGCCCAATCCAACGCCACCGTGCTCATCAACGGCGAATCCGGCACCGGCAAGGAACTGGTCGCGCACGCGCTGCATCGCCACAGCCCGCGCGCCGACAAACCCTTCGTCGCCATCAACACGGCAGCCATTCCAAAAGATCTGCTGGAATCGGAACTGTTCGGCCACGAACGCGGCGCGTTCACCGGCGCCACCACCACGCGCCACGGGCGCTTCGAACAAGCCGAAGGCGGCACGCTGTTCCTGGACGAGATCGGCGACATGCCCGCCGAATTGCAGACGCGTTTGCTGCGCGTGCTGTCGGACGGCAACTTCTACCGCGTCGGCGGCCACCAGCCGATCAAGGCCAACGTGCGCATCATCGCCGCCACGCACCAGAACCTGGACGAGCGCGTGAAGCAGGGCCTGTTCCGCGAAGACCTGTTCCATCGCCTCAACGTCATCCGTCTGCGCTTGCCGCCGCTGCGCGAACGGCGCGAAGATATTCCGCTGCTGGCCAAATATTTCCTGCAGAAGAGCGCGAAGGAATTGGGCGTCGAACAGAAGACGCTGAGCGAAGCCGCACTGAATTACTTGTCAGCGCAAGACATCCCCGGCAACGTGCGCCAGCTGGAGAACCTCTGCCACTGGCTCACCGTGATGACGCCGACGCGCGTGGTAGAGATCGCCGACCTGCCTTCCGAATGGCGCGGCACGCAGGCCAGCTCGGCGCTGAACCTGGATTGGCGCGGCGCCCTCGCCCAGCAAGTCGCCCTCGCCCTGCAACGCAACGAGCCGAACATCCTCGACACGCTCACCAAGCAGTTCGAGAGCACCCTCATCACCCAGGCGCTGCAGCACACCGGCGGGCGGCGCATCGAAGCATCCACGTTGCTGGGCATGGGGCGCAATACGTTGACGCGGAAGATTCAGGAATTGGGGTTGGATGGGGAAAACGAGTAACGGAAGCGAAATGCAGATGGGTTGATGAAGGATGCCCATCAAGCAAAACAATGGGTATCGCTACGCTCAACCCATCCTACGCTGGCTGTCGAAAATCGCTTTCGAGCAATTTGAAATCTTCTCTCGTCGTTAGAGATGGCGCCGCCAGTCGCGTATGTAGGGAAATTCCCTTTTGTAGAAAACGTTCTTGTTGTTGATGTACATCTCTACAGAAATCGTATCAGAACGATAGTCAGGAGCTTCGCCGTCCATCAGCAGCAGCACATCCGCCATATTGAAGCCCTTTACCATCGGATGCGGTACATAAGCCCAGTAGCCATTGGATTCGCCATTGGCCAATGTGATCGCTCCAACCGAAACCTCGCTTCCTTGATCGCCTGTATAGTAGTAAGCAAAGCGCAGATGTACCGCGTCATTGCCCTTGGCGCCATATCTCTCATCAACCTCGAATGGCAAAATCGTGGGCGCAAATATTTCGTTCGTAGCATATGGGCACAAGGGTTTATTCGCGCGAATGCCGGCACGATAGGCAGCAATATTTTCCCTGTATCGAGCCATTGATTCACGGTAGTCATTCCGACCGAGAATTCCGCTTCTCCGTCGATCCTCCATCGCCTCGCGGTCATGCTCTGTCTTGGTGCGGAAGGATTCGAGTGCTTGCTGCAGTCGTTTGAGCGAGTAGAGTTCCTTGTGATGTTCAGGTGGTGCGCATTCCTGGTCTGATCTCGCTAATTGGGGCAGTCCGATCCCAAGAATTAACAGAAAGACTTGCCACATAATTCCTTCCCAAGTGTTGCACGCTGAATCGCGGCAACTAAAACTTTCTTTGCTCGTAGCTGCCCGAAAACACATTTGCCGGTTCTTTTGCGCTCTCGTTCGAGAGCGGCAAGCCATACATCTCTACCACCATCCGCAGCGCGCTGTAATGATTGATGCATGACGACTTACATTGGCTTGCATGGCACTTTGAAGTCAACGTGATAATGCTCATCGTGGCGCACCCACGCCGCTCCCTCCATGAACTTGATGTTCTGCTTAAGAAAAGCCCCGTACCTCGTCGAAAATAGTTTAGGGAGATATGGCGGGTCGAGAATCACAAGCGCAATCGATATTCCCGATTTTTTCGAAGCAACACTCAGTTGGTATAAGTGTTCTCCAATCGCCTCAAAGTCGATTGCAAGCTCTCCAAATCGTCCCTCAGCATCGAAGTCGATCCCATATCCAAATTTGTTAAACGGGCTAGCCGGTAATCGAACAGACTTCCCCTGCGAATTTATGACTGGCACAAAGAAATCGACAGAAAGCCCATTTTGATGGGTGCGATGAGGCCGCAATCTTCCGCCTGCTTTCCATCCCGTTTCGCCATAGACAAACACCTTGTTCGGATCAACAGAAGCCAACGCTCCATATGCCGCAACGACGATGTCGCGAACACTTGTGTGAACGTAAGTGCGGCCCAAACTAACGCCCAAGGAGCTGTAGGGAAAATAGTTGGGGCCATAATCTGGAAGCTGAACAGATTGTTCGATCCGTCCTTTGCTTGTTGTACCGTAGCAAGTGCTTTCAGCATGAGACAGCGGTGATATGACTAGGAATGCAAGGACGCTCAGGCTCCAGGATATACTCGTTGAGCGCACTTTATCACCCCTATTTTTGCCACACACCACGTATCGCCTTCGCTTTTGCACTCTCGTTCACAAGCGGCAACCCATACAACTCCTCAACTATGCGCAGCAAGCCATAATGGTCGGTACGCTGCTTGTACTGGCCCGGCTTGACCATCTGCCCGACGAAGATCGTGGCGATACGGTTGTCGGTTGAACCATCGTCCTCGTCCCAAGTCACGATGAGCAGGCTGTTGTGCTTCAGCGCCCACCGCGCGTAGCCGTCGAGGGTCTTCTTCAGCCAGGCATCGCCCTGCGCGATGCTGCCGTCGTGCATATCGTTCAGCTGGTCCGGCACGACCAGCGCAACGGTGGGCAGTTGCGCGTAATCGCTCGGAAAGGCGGTGAACGGCAGATTGTAGGCGGCCAGCTCTTTCCAGTTGGCGACGGGGTTGTGCTTGCGCATGTAAGCGCCCCAGATGCAGCCTGCGTAGCCCGGCTCGGGCATGGATTCGGCATAGCTGGCGAAGCTGTAGCCCTTCTCCATCAGTGCGCTGGCGAGGTTGGGGCCTGAAAGTTCGAGCGGACAAGTGTTGCTGGTAATGCCGCGCGTGCTGCCGCTGAACAGCGCGAGGTAGTTGGGCTGGCTGGGATGGGTGATGCCGTGGGAGTTGGTGAACAGCGCACCGCGCTGCGCGAGTTCGTTGATGTAGGGCGCGTCCTTGTTACCGATGATCTGCTGGTACGCCCTGTTTTCTTCGATGACGATGACGATATGATCGGGACGCGGCAGCTCGCTGCCCCATGCAGATTGCATGAGCAGCAACAGGATCAGCAGTCCACGCTGCATCACGCCACCTCGGCGATCACCAGCGTGTGATCGGACGGACGTTCCAGTTTGCGCGGCGCCTTGTCGATGACGCATGAGGTGCATTGCAGCGCCGGACTGACCAGGATGTGGTCGATGCGCAGGCCCATGTTGCGGCGGAACGCCATCATGCGGTAATCCCACCACGAATAGCTTTTCTCGGCCTGCTCGAACAGGCGGAAGGCATCGCGCAAACCCAGTTGCAGCAAGGCTTTAAAGGCATCGCGCTCCGGCTCGCTCACCAGCACATTGCCTTTCCATGCGACGGGGTCGTACACATCCCTGTCTTCCGGTGCGATGTTGTAATCGCCCAGCAGCGCGAGCTTCGGGTATTTCGCCAACTCTTCTTTCAGCCAGGCATTCAGCGCAGCCAGCCACTTGAGTTTGTATTCGTATTTGTCGGAGCCGACTTCCTGCCCGTTGGGGATATAGACGCACACCACGCGCACGCCGGCGATGGTCGCGGCGATGACGCGCTTCTGTTCGTCGTCGAAATTGGGAATGCCATATTGCACATCGCTCGCCAATTCGCGGCTCAGGATAGCAACGCCGTTGTAGGTTTTCTGGCCGCTGAACACGCTGTGGTAGCCGGCGGTTTCAAGCTCGGCCTGCGGGTAGTTCTTGTCCTCGCTCTTGGTCTCTTGCAGGCACACCACGTCCACCGGATTGGCCGCCAACCACTCCAGCAGATGCGGCAGGCGCACCTTGAGCGAGTTGACGTTCCAGGTCGCAATTTTCATTGCGCTGACCGTGCTGGTTGTGCTGGTTGCGCGGGCGGCGTACTGGTGGGAGGCCGGTAGATGAATACGCTCTTGGGATATCCCGCGAAGTCCAGTTCATTGTTCCATTGTTCGGCCTGAAATCCCTTGAGCCATGTCTTGCCGATGTTAAGTCCCGGGTACCTGCTGTCGCCTGCAGCCAGCCGGTAGGCATCGATATCTTCCTTTGTCACCAGACTCTTTTCGGCGTAGGGGATGCCCCGCTTGTTCAGGAAATCCCGCGCCATCTGGCAACTCGAACCGCATGCCGGGAACGTGTACAGCGTCACGGGAAAGTTCTCCTTGGCGCGCTGTGTCTCATACGGCAGGATTTCCTCAGGTACGGGTTCCTTGCCCAGCTTCAGCTCATGCACGTCTTCCGTATCCGCGTATGGACTATCGCCGTACTGCACCTTGCCCGCTTTGTCGATGGATCGATACAGCTCGCCCGCTTGCGCGTTCGCCAACATCAGCAGACTCATCAACAGGAAAACTTGCTTCATCATCGCCCCCTTCGTTTATGCCGTGACCAATCCATTATGCCGCAACAACGCGTCTATCCTGGGTTCGCGGCCGCGGAACGCCTTGAACGATTCCATCGCATCGCGGCTTCCGCCAACGGCAAGGATTTCCGCACGGAAATGTTGCCCGGTCGCCGCATCGAGCACGCCGTTGTCCTCGAACATGCTGTAGGCATCCGCCGACAACACTTCCGCCCACTTGTAGCTGTAATACCCTGCCGCATACCCTCCCGCGAAGATATGCGAGAAGCTGTTCTGGAAGCGGTTGAACGAGGGCGGGATCAGCACCGCCACTTCCTTGCGAACCTCGTCCAGCAACTGTTGCACGGTTTGCTTTCCATCGGCATCGTAGTCGCTGTGCAGGCGCAAGTCGAACAACGAGAACTCGATCTGGCGCAACATCTGCAGGCCGCTCTGGAAATTTTTGGCTGCGATCATCTTGTCGAACAGACTGCGCGGAAGTTTCTCCCTGGTGTCGGCATGCCTGGTCATGCCTTGCAGCACATCCCATTCCCAGCAGAAGTTCTCCATGAACTGGCTGGGCAGTTCGACGGCGTCCCACTCTACGCCGCTGATGCCGGAGACGCCCAGCTCTTCCACCTCGGTCAGCAGGTGATGCAAGCCGTGGCCGAACTCATGGAACAGGGTGATGACTTCGTCGTGCGTGAACAGTGCCGGTTTACCGCCCAACGGAGACGCGAAGTTGCAGTTGAGGTAGGCCACCGGGGTCTGGATGCCTTTGGCCGTGCGGCGCCGCGTGATGGCATCGTCCATCCAGGCGCCGCCGCGCTTGCTCGCGCGTGCATAGAGGTCGAGATAGAACTGGCCGATCAGCGTGTCCTTGCTATCGCGGATATCGAAGAAACGCACGGTCTCATGCCACACCGGCGCAGCGGACGGCTTGATCGTGAGTCCGAACAGGGTATCGACCAGGCCGAACAGCCCCGCCAGCACGGCATCTTCCGGGAAATATTGTTTCACTTCCTGTTCGGAGAACGCATAGCGCTGCTGGCGCAGTTTTTCGCCCGCGTAACCGATATCCCAGGCCTGCAGATCGTTCAATCCCAGCTGGGCCGACGCAAATTCGCGCAGCTCGGCCATGTCCTTTTCCGCGAACGCTCTGGCACGGTGCGCCAGCTCGAGCAGGAATTCTGCTACCTGTTGCGGCGTCTCCGCCATCTTGCTTGCCAGCGACAATTCGGCGTAGTTGTCGAAGCCCAGCATGTGCGCTTCTTCCGTGCGCAATTTCAGGATCTGCGTCATCAGCGGCGTATTGTCCCAGAGCGTGGTTGTTGCCGATTCATCGGCTTTACAACCACGGCCTACCCCTTGCGGGTGGTCGGCCCTGGAATTCTCCGATAGCAATTCGCTGGCGCGCGTGGTGTAGGCGCGATACATGCGTTCGCGCAAGGCACGATTGTCGGCATATTGCATCAGCGGCCCGTAGGACGGCGCTTTCAGCGTGAACAGCCAACCCTTCTTTCCTGCTTGCTGCGCGGCCTCGGCGGCGACCTGTCGCTCGTCCGCATGGATGCCGGAGATTTCTTTTTCATCCTCGACCACGCAGGTGTAGGCGTTGGTCGCATCCAGCAGATTGTCGGAGAACTTCGAGCACAGCGCGGAGAGTTCCTCCTGTATCGCCATGAAGCGCGCCTTCTTCTCTTCCGGCAATTCGGCACCGCCGAGGCGGAAATCGCGCAGCTCGTTCTCGATGACTTTCTTCTGTTCCGCATTCAGCGCCGCGTAGGCATCGCCGTTGCGGATGGCCCGGTACTTCTGGTAGAGCGCAAGATTCTGCGACAGCTCGGCATAGTATTGCGTGACCTTGGGCAGGTTGGCGTTGTATACCTCGCGCAACTCGGCACTGTTCATCACCGCATTGAGATGACCGATCTGCCCCCAGGCGCGCCCCAGCTGTTCGTTTGCATCTTCGAACGGCTGCACGAAATTGTCCCAGGTCGGCTGCGCGCTGTCCGCCAGCAATTTCGCAGTCAGCGCACGATTGCGCGCCAGCAGTTCATCGACGGCCGGGGTTGCGTGTTCGGGTTTGATCTCCGCATAACGCGGCAGACCACTAAAATCGAGTAGTGGGTTCATTAGAGACTGGTCTTTCAATTACTGGAATATGCGAGATGGCCTTCGACGATGGTGTGGCGTGCCCGCCCTTGCATGGTGTAGCCGTTGAACGGCGTGTTCTTGCCCTGGCTCTTCAGCGCGGCGGGCTCCACCTTCCAGGTAGCGGCTGGATCATAAATACACACGTCGGCATGTGCGCCAATCGACAGGTGCCCCGTCTTCACACCGAGCAGTTTTGCCGGGTTGATCGTGATGCGTGCCAGCGCATCGAGCAACGGCACTTTCTCTTCTTCCGCCCATTTCAATACCAGCGGCAGCAGCAACTCCATGCCGGTTGCACCCGCTTCGGCTTCGGCAAAGGGCAGCTGTTTGGCATCCTCGTCCACCGGCGAATGGTTGGAGCAGATCGCGTCGATGGTGCCGTCGAGCAACCCGGCGCGCAGCGCCGTCTTGTCGCGCAGGCTGCGCAGCGGCGGGATCAGGTGGCAGTTGGCGTCGAAGAAGCCGATGTCCATCTCGGACAGATGCACGTGATTCATGGATACGTCGCAGGTCACGTCCAGTCCGTCGCGCTTGGCTGCGCGCACCATCGCGACGCCTTCCGCGCTGGAGATGCGGCATACATGCAGCTTCGCACCGGTCTCGCGCGCCAGTTGCAGCATGGTGGAAAGTGCGATGCATTCCGCCACCACCGGGATCGCCGGCAGACCCAGTCGCGTCGCCACTTCCCCGTCATGTGCCACGCCGTCTTTGGCAAGGAAGGCGTCCTGCGGGCGCAGCCAAACGCGGTAGCCGAAGGTCGCCGCGTACTGCATGGCGCGCATCAGTACCCGCGTGTCGGTCAATGGCGTGTCGGCCTGGCTGAATGCCTTGCATCCTGCTTCCGTCAATTCGATCATCTCGGTCAGCTCCTCGCCTTTCAATCCGTAGGTCAGCGCACCGACCGGGAACACCCGCGCCTGGTTGAGTGAGCGCGCACGGTGCTTGAGCATCTCCACCAGCCCCGGCTCGTCCAGCGGCGGGTCGGTGTCGGGCGGGCACGATAGCGAGGTCACGCCGCCCGCCATCGCGGCTTCCATCTCCGACTCCAGCGTAGCCTTGTATTCGTAGCCCGGTTCGCGCAAGCGCGCAGCGACATCCACCAGGCCCGGCATCACGATCATTCCTGCTGCGTCGATCACCTGCTCCGCCACGAATCCCTGCGGTGCCTTGCCGATGGCTGCGATACGTTTGTCCGAGATGAACACATCCTGCTTTGTGTCGATCTTGTTAACGGGGTCGATCAGGCGACCGTTCTTGATATGGATGTTCATTGTTTGCTCCCAGCCAGCATACTCATCACCGCCATGCGCACCGCGATACCGAACGTGACCTGCGGCAGGATGACGGATTGCGAGCCGTCGGCCACGCTGGAGTCGATCTCCACGCCGCGGTTCATCGGGCCGGGGTGCATCACGATGGCATCGCTCTTCGCCTGCGCCAGCCGCTCCTGCGTCAGGCCGTAGTATTTGAAGTATTCCTGCGCCGAGGGCAGCAATGCGCCTTGCATGCGCTCGTTCTGCAGGCGCAGCATCATCACCACATCGACATCTTTCAAACCCTGCGTCATGTCGTGATAGACCCGCACGCCGAGCTTTTCGACCATGGTCGGCAGCAGCGTCTTCGGCGCGACCACGCGCACTTCCGGCACACCCAGGGTGGTCAGCGCATGGATCTGCGAGCGCGCCACCCGCGAGTGCAGGATATCGCCGACGATGGCGACGCGCAGGTTGTGGAACTCTTTCTTGTAGTGGCGGATGGTGTACATGTCGAGCAGCGCCTGCGTCGGGTGCGCATGGCGGCCATCGCCGGCGTTGATGACATGGATGTCCGGTGCCACATGCTTGGCGATCAGGTGCGCCGCGCCGCCGGTCGAGTGGCGCACCACGAACATGTCGGCGTGCATCGCGCACAGGTTGTCCACCGTATCCAGCAGGGTCTCGCCCTTGCTGGTGGAGGACGAACCGATGTTGAGATTGACCACATCGGCAGAGAGTTTCTTGGCGGCGATCTCGAAGGTGGTGCGGGTACGTGTGCTGTTCTCGAAGAAGATGTTGAACACCGACTTGCCGTGCAGCAGCGGGACTTTCTTGATCTCGTGACCTTCGGCGACACCCACGAACCCGGAGGCTTTATCCAGGATGTCGCGCAGGATGCGCACCGGCAGGCCTTCGGTGGTCAGCAGGTGCTGAAGCTCGCCGTTCTTGTTTAACTGTGGATTGTTCATGCATGGATTCCTGCGCTGGGTTCATCGAAATACGCTTGCAGTATCTGCTGGGCGGCATACTGGTCGATCAGGGATTTCTGCTTCCTGCCGTGTATCCCTTCCTCATCCAGCACTGAGCTCGCGGCGGCAGAAGTATAACGCTCATCCACCAGCAAGACAGGCAAATTGAAGCGGCCTTTCAGGCGGTTGGCGAAACGGCGGCTTAGCGCGGTCAGTTCGTGCGGCGTGCCGTCGTCGTTGCAGGGCAGGCCGACCACCAGCGCGGCCGGCTGCCATTCGGCAAGAAGCGCGGCGATGGCGGCGAAGCGCACATCGTTCTTCTCGTCGTTGATGGTGGTGAGCGGCCGCGCCGTTCCGGTCACAGTATTGCCGACCGCGATGCCGATGCGTTTGGTGCCGAAATCGAATGCGAGCAGCGTGCCGGAGAGAGTGGTAGCAGGCATGCCGTCAGGCATGTCCCGCCTCGTCGGAAAGCGTGGCGTAATCTATTCCCAGCAGGGCCATCGCGGCCGGAAGCCGTTCTTCGGCCGGGAGGTCGAACAGGATATGTTCGTTGGCAGGCACGCTGAGCCAGGCATTATCGGCCAGCTCCTGTTCCAGTTGTCCTTCTCCCCAACCTGCATATCCCAGCGTCACCAGCAAATGCTGCGGGCCTTGCCCTTCGCCCACTGCCTGGAGAATATCCTTGGAGGTTGTAAGGCCGATCTTGTCGTTGACTTGCAGTGTGGACTGCCACTCCCCGACCGTATCGTGCAGCACGAAACCGCGGTCGGTCTGCACCGGCCCGCCGAAATGGACCAGCACGTCCTCCAATTCGGTTGCGTTGAGCGGCATGTTGATCTGCGCAAACAGTTCGCTCAGGGTCAGGCTGATCGGGCGATTCACCACGATGCCCATGGCACCCTGATCGTTGTGTTCGCACACATACGTGAGGGACTTTGCAAAAAAGGGATCGGTCATCGCCGGCATGGCGATCAGGAAGTGATTCGTGAGATTGAACTCGGGCATGGCGCTATTGTAATCCGCCTGAGCCCTAATCTCAATTTAACGCCCGTCAGGCCTTGATGAAACCGGCGATCTTTTCCAGCAACTCGTCTTCCTGATAGGGTTTGCCCATGTATTCGTTCACGCCCAATTCCAGCGCGTACTTGCGGTGTTTGTCCGCGGTTCGCGAGGTGATCATGATGATCGGCACGTTGCGGGTACGGTCGTCCTGGCGCATGCGCTTGGCCAGTTCGAAACCGTCCATGCGCGGCATCTCCACGTCCAGCAGCATTACGTCCGGCAACGTTTCGGCGAGTTGTTCCAGCGCGTCCACGCCATCTTTGGCGGTAAGCACATGGTAACCTGCGCGCGCCAACAGGCGGCTGGTGATCTTGCGCACAGTGAGCGAATCGTCCACCACCATCACCGCCGGGACTTTGCGCACCTCGACCTCTTCCACGACAGGCTTGGCGATCTTGCGAGCCACCACGATGCGCTGGGTGAAGGCGATCGGGTCGATGATGAGTATCACCGCACCGCTGCTGGATACTGTCGCCCCCGCGATGCCGGGTAGCCGCGCCAATTGCGGGCCGATGTTCTTGACCACCACTTCCTGATTGCCCAGCAATTCATCGACATGAACTGCGATACGGCTTTCGCCAACGCGCAACTGCAGCACAGCATTGTAGGGCTGGTTCTCCACCTCGGCCTCATCGTCGCCCAGCAAACGCGCCAGATAATGCAGGGGATAACGCGCGCCCTGCCAGTCGATGTATTGCTGCTTATACGCCGCATCGAGTGCCGCGGTCTTGAGTTGCTGCACGTTCTCGATCATGGTCGAGGGCAGCGCATAGACATGCTGTCCTGCACGCACCAACAGCGTTTTGGTCACCGCCAGCGTCAGCGGAAGATGGATGGTAAAGCGCACCCCATGCCCCGGCTCGGAAGCCACATCGACGCGCCCGCCCAGTGCCGTGATCTCGCTGCGCACCACGTCCAGCCCCACTCCGCGGCCGGAGATCTCGGTCACCTCCTGTGCGGTGGAAAGGCCCGGCGTGAAGATCAGCTGCATCGCCATTTCATCGCTGATCGTTTCGCCTTCCTGCAGCACGCCGTTCTCTGTCGCTTTCTGGCGCACGCGCGCGATATCCAGGCCGGCACCGTCATCGCTGAATTCGAACACCACTTCATTACTTTCCTGGCGCAGGGACAGGTCGATTTCACCGATCGGGTCCTTGCCTGCGCGTTCGCGCTCCTCCGGCGTCTCCAGTCCGTGCGCGATGGCATTGCGCAGCAGGTGCTCGAACGGCGCCGTCATCTTTTCCAGCACGCTGCGGTCCAGTTCGACCTCGGTACCGGCCAGTTCAAGGTTGGCGCGCTTGCCCAGCTCCTTGCCGGTCTGGCGCACAATGCGGTACAGGCGCTCGCTGATGCTGGAGAAAGGCACCATGCGAATGGCCATCAGGCCTTGCTGCAGGTCGCGGTTGAGTTGCGCCTGCGCCGTAAGCGCAGCCTCGGTACTGGCAATATTCCTCAGCAATACATGCTGCACGGTTTGCACGTCGTGCACGCTTTCGTTCATGAAGCGCGTCAGTTCCTGGAAACGGGTGAAGCGGTCGAACTCCAGTGGATCGAATTTCTCGGCAGTGTCGCCGGTAGTCGCGATGCGCGCCTGCATCTGCCCTTCCGCCTGGATCTCGATCTCGCGCAATTGTTTGCGCAACCGGTTCGCACTCTCGGTCAGGTCCATGACGCTGCTCTTGAGTTCGCGCAATTCCAACTCGGCGCGGGAACGCGCCACGCTGACTTCGCCCGCCTCGTTGACCAGTCTGTCCACCAGATCGGAACGCACGCGCAGCATTGCCGATTGCATGGCACGCTCGGCACCGATATCCAGTGCCGGTTTCGGAAGGGGTTGCGTAATACCGGGCTGAACCTTCGCAGGAGTCTCTTCGGCCGGCAGCGCTGCTGCGACTGTGGCCGCGGCTTCCGGCGCTGCAGCGGCGTGGGCATGGGGGTGCTGCAGCTGCTCGATGGCATTGCCGATGCGATCCAGATAATTGTCCAGCTCGCCCCACAGCTCTGCATTCAGCTCGCCGCTCGTTGCCGCCTGCTCCACGCGATCTTCCACGCGGTGGGCCAGCTCGCCCAGGCGCATCGCGCCTGCCATGCGGGCGCTGCCTTTAAGCGTATGCAGGCTGCGCCGCAGGTTGCGCCCCTGTTGCGCGTCCGAAGGATTCTCGCGCCATGCGCGCAGCGTGCTGCCGATCTGCGGATACAGCTCGTGCGCCTCTTCCAGGAAGATGGGCAGCAGTTGATCGTCCACCTCGTCGTGCACCGCCCGGCCTCTGGTGGCCGCTTGTTGCTCGATGGCTGCAATCTCGGCGGTTGCGGCCTCGGGGATGGCCGCGGCTTGCGCCGTCTCCGGTTCGGGGCTGGGCGCTGCGGGAACTTCAGGCAACTCGGCCGTTTGCTCCGCCTGCGCTGTCACTGCCGCAACCGTTGTGCTTTCTGCCGGTGGCGCAAAATCCAGCGTGATCTCGGGAGTGAATGCCGGCTCGGCAACAGTTTTTACCGGCTCGGCAAGCAGCTCGGCTGGCAGCTCGAAATTCAGCGCAGAGAATGCTTCTGCTTCGGGTATCGGCTCGGCTATCTTTGCCTCAGGCTCGGCAAGCAGTCCGGCTGGCAGTTCAAAATCCAGCGCAGGAAGCTCGGCAGGTAATTCGAGCTCAAGCGCGGGAAGCGCCTCTGCTTCAGGCATCGGCTGCTCTGCCTGGGCGGCAGCC
The DNA here is from genome assembly GCA_963840345.1 of uncultured beta proteobacterium. Lineage (GTDB taxonomy): Bacteria > Pseudomonadota > Gammaproteobacteria > Burkholderiales > Gallionellaceae > Sideroxyarcus. The sequence goes on along the minus strand of CAWIYO010000006.1, from coordinate 453,759 downwards.
GCTTCGGCAGAAACGGCTTCTTCGGCCGGCATGACCGCCCTGCTTGCCTGCAACTGGGCAATCAATTCCGGTTGTTCCTGTGGTTCCCGATGCTGCTCCCGCACCATGGCGCATAGTTCGTCCAGGCGCTGAACCACCTGGTCGATGAGCGTCATTTGCTGCTCGCCCACCACTCCCGGTTTACCGATACGGTCTTCCAGCCACAATTCCAATGTATAGGCCAGTTCCGCGATCTGGACGAAGCCCATCGTGCGATTGACGCCAGCCAGGGTGTGCGCGGCGCGCATGAAATCATAGGTGACGACATGCGATTCGTGCAGGACCGCGAGCTGATTGCGCAATGCCTGTACGTGGCCCGCCGCTTCTTCAGTAGCGATGTCGAACAGCACCAAGGACAGGCTGACGGAACCGATCTCGACGCTTTCTTCTTCGGGCTCTAGCTCTGGCTCGGGCTCAGGCGCGACTTCGAGCACGGGTTCGGGTTTGAATTCGAGCTCGGGTTTGAATTCGAGCTCCGGTTTAAAGAGCTCCGGTTCGAATTCGAGTCCGGGCTCGACATGAGCTTCCTTGCTCACGATTTCGATTGCAGCTTCTTCAGCCGCCTGTGCCATCTCGACGACAGGCTCCGGGCTTGGCTGTTCAATTACGGGCTGCGGGATCTCTTTGCCGTTCTCGATGCAGTCTGCCACGGTCAGCAGCCAGGAAGTATCGATGGTGGCGGTGGTGCTGCCGCTCTTCAACATGTCGATCCAGTGCTGGAACAGCACCTCGGCGTCGCCGATCATGTCGAGCAGTGCCGGAGTGGCGGGTTTGTTCTCCTGCAGCCATTTGTTCATGGCACGCTCCACCGCCCAGGCGACTTCGCCCAGTTCGGCGAGACCGACCATGCGTCCGCTGCCTTTGAGCGTATGGAATCCGCGCCGCATGGTCACCAGAGGCTCGCGGCTGTCCATGTGCAGGCGGCTGATCTCCAGGTTGCTGCGCAAGGTCTCCATGACTTCGCGCGCCTCTTCCAGGAAGACCTCCAGCAGTTCTTCGTCTTCTCCGCCGGTGCGGATCGAGACCCCTGCCGGCGCGATCTCTTCCGGTTGCGCCTCCGCTTCTCCGAGCCCTGCCGCTGCGCTCATTTCGGTGATGTCTTTCAGCACGCTGCCTATCGCCGACGGATCCGGTTTCTGTCCCAGTACCAGACCGTGCACATATTCTTCCAGGGCGCTCACGGCTGAAGCCACCGTACGCATCTCGGCAGCTGAAGGCGTTCCTCCCAGCACATAACGCTCGGTCGTTTGACGCAATATGCCCATCAGCTGGACGGCGGGTTCCAGCGAGAGGATGTGCAATCCGCCTTGCACTTGTCTTAACAGGCGGCCGATCTGCGTCAATTCGGCGCGTTTCGCGGCATTGTTGAAAAAGGCGTTCAGGTTCTGTTCGATATGCTGCAGATTGCTCTGCATCTCGTTGGCCAGCGGCACCATCACTTCGCGCTGCTCCATCTGGCAGTACAGCGAGACCAGGTTAGCCAGTTTGTTTTCGTCTTCAGGCATGCTCATCAGGCCGGCCTGCAAGCGCGAAATCAGGATGCGTGCGAGTTCCTGGAACCCGCTACCCAGATGCTGATAATGTTCGATACCGCTGTCGAGCAACAGTATCGCCATCGCCATGTCCATCGAGATGCGTTGCGCGCGTTCCGGATTTTCAACTTGTAGCGCCGTGGCATGGATCTGCTTGCTCAAAAACTGCAGGGTATTGCGTTCAAGCTTTTCGGACATGGCATGAAGCTTTTCCATGTCGGCGGCGAATTTCTGGCAAGCGCCCTCTGTCTCGCCTACGCAATACTCCCAGGACTCCTCGGCGATGTTGAGTTGGGCCCGCATGTTGTCGAGCAGGCTCGCGGTCTCGCTCGGCGGAATAGGCTGTTCTTCCGGCAGGTAGCTATCCAGATCATAGACTCTCTTGATCTGCTCGACGGTGTCGCTCACGGCGTGGCTGCGCGCGATGAAATACAGCGCTTCGCTGATGGCCGCCTCTTCGTCGAAGGCAGTTCCTTCGGTCAGCGCTTTCATCTTGATGTCGATGCGGCTGAGCGACCTGTTGAAATTCAGTTCCGGCGGGATTCCGTCATTGATAGCGCAATCCAGAAGGCCCAGCGCCACCCACCAGAAAGCACGCTGCTGATTCTGCGGCACGCAGGTGACGACGCTGCGTACGGCCGCCATCATTTCGCGCAATGCTTCCGCTCTGTCAGCCTGGCGCAGGCATTTCAGCAATGCCCGCTGATATTGCATGCGGGCGGCCTTGATACGCGCCGGTGCATCGCTCTCCTGCGGGGGCTGCAACAGGGCCTCGGGCAGATCCACCCGCAATGGCGGGAAAAACAGATCCACGTCGAAAGCCATCTCCAGTCCGCGCGCCTGAAGCATGTCCTGATACTCGGGAAAAAGACGCAGGGTTGCATTGGTGGCGCCATCTGCCAAAGCATCGAGATAATGGGTCAGACCGAGCAAGGCGCGGCGTATGACCTCGCGGCGCATGACGCTGGCTTCTGCCGATTGCATGACTTCCTGCAGGAGTTTTTCCAGTTCCGCGCAGAACACGGAAAGGCCGGTCAGCGACAACATACGCAACACGCCACCGATGCGATGCAGCTCTTCCAGGGCGTTCTTCAGCGCTTGCTGGTCGGCTGACGAAAAGTAGCTTTCCAGTTCGCGGCTGATGTTCGCCAGCGAGCCGTCCAGACCGGGCTTGACCGACAGCAACGGCAGCGGATTGAATTGCGCCTGCACGTTCTGCCTTTAGAGCTTGAAGCCCGACACCGAGCTGTTCAGTTCGGACGCCAGACTTTCCAGTTGGGCAACCGATGCGTTAGTGCGTTGCGTACTCTGCGAAGTCTGCTCGGTGATCTTCAGAATGTCCCTCATGACGCCCGCCACTTCACTTGCCATGTCGGTCTGTACCTGCGTCGACACCGAAATACTGTTCACCAGGTCGGTCAGTTCGCGCGTGGATGTTTCGATCTGGTGCAAAGCCTGACCTGCCGCATTCGACAACTGCGCTCCGTCGACCACACCCTGAGTGCTTTTTTCCATCGCCACCACGGCATCGTGCGTGTCGCTCTGAATGGTTTTCACCAGCATACCAATCTGCTTGGTCGCCTCGGCGGAGCGTTCCGCGAGGCGCTGAACTTCTTCCGCCACCACCGCAAAGCCCCGTCCCGCTTCCCCAGCCGAGGCCGCCTGGATCGCGGCATTCAACGCCAGCACGTTGGTCTGCTCGGTAATGTCCGAGATCAGGTCCACAATTTCGCCGATCTCCTGCGAGCTTTCGCCCAGCCGCTTGATTCGTTTCGCGGTATCCTGGATCTGTTCGCGAATGGTATCCATACTGGACACCGATTTCTGCACCGCGAGCGTGCCCTGCTCGGTCACTTCCAGCGTCCGGCGCGCCACCTCGGAAGATTGCGCAGCGCTGCTATCGACCTCTTGAATGGATTTGGTCATCAGCTCGACCGCACCGCCCGCATCGCGAATCTCCGCCGCTTGCTTCTGCGTCGCATTCAGCAGATCCTTGGTCACCGAACCCGCCTCGCCGGTGGCGCGCTCCACCTGCTGTGTGGCTGTGATCACGCGGGCAACCAGCTTGCGCAGCTCATTGGTGGTGTAGTTGACCGAGTCGGCGATCGCGCCGGTGATGTCTTCCGATACCGTTGCGTGGATGGTCAGGTCGCCGTCCGCCAGGTCCGACAGCTCGTTCATCAAGCGCAGAATGGCCTGCTGGTTGTTCCGGTTGGTTTGCCCGGCCTCGCGCTCGCGGCGCTTGGATTCATCCAGATAAATCTTGGAGAGCAACAACAACAGCAGCAGCACCATGCCGCCGGAGAAGAACACCACAAAACTTGTGAGGCGGGTGGATGCCGAGCTTTCATAGTTGTTCACCAGACCCTGGGCCGCGGACAGCATTTTGTCGCCTTCTTCCAGGACTTTCCGTCCCGCCAGACGCGAGGTCAACACGTTGCCCGCGTTGGCCGCGATGAAGCCCACCACCGACTGATACCCCTCAAAGTCTTCCTTGAGCAGCATCACCGTTGCATCCTGTTGCGGCATCTCGTTCAGCAGTGCCTGCGCTTCGCGTATCTTTGGCTCCAACCCCGGCAGGTCTTCCGTCGAGGCCGAGGTCAACACCATCTGCACCGCGCTGGTGATCTGCTCGAGCAGGCGGCTCAGGCGGTCGGCCTTCTGCGCATAAGCCGGTGTTGCCCGCTCTGCGACCTGGCTAGCCAGGTTCAGCATGTCGCGCTGACCCGCCGCACCGCGTTCCAGCGTCACCAGCAGGGGGCGGCCCTTTTCCAGTTCGTCCAGCGCCGTGCCCATGCGCTTCCAGTGAAGCAGCAATATATCGAGCGAGTCGCGCGCAAGCCCTTCCGTGGGAGGAAAACTTTCGCTGCCTTTGTCCAGCGATTCCAGGATCGCCGAGAACTCGGAGCGAGTCGTCTCCAGATCTTCGAACGCATCCGAGTCGCCGGAGAAGCTGGCCGCCGCATCTTTTGCAAGACGCTGCGACAGCATCAGCAGCTTGGAGGACTGCGCCACATAGCGCGAGCCGTAAGATGAGTCCCGCGTATCGACATAGGTGAACATCGCGGCGATGAACAGGAAGAACAACAGCAGTCCGCCGAGTACCCGCAACTGCCTGTCGAAAGATTGTTTGCTGAACCACGGAATGCTGATCGTCTTGATCTCCGGCCCGCGCGCGTCGCCTTTCTTGACGAAGCCCCTGGTCGTTTTTCCGGGCATGTTGAACGGTAACTTGAAAGCCATTTCTTTCTCCTTCCGGGCGCGCTCTACGCCCCGATCTGTAAGAATTCCGGTTGCTGCAGCAGTTGTGTCATTTCAAGTTTGCGCCAGACCTGTCCATCGCCATCCCGCACTCGAACCTCTCCATTCTCCTGCTCGATGCCCTGCCAGTCCGTCGCATTGCGCAGTCCCAGTACACGCGATACCAGCAACCCCGCATTGAAAGCGAATTTCTGTCCCACCAGCAGCACGCGACTCTGTCCTTCGCGCGGTATCGCCGCACCGCCGTTGTACACCCCGAGATCGACAATGCTGTAAAGATTGCCGCGCACGTTGGCGACGCCACAAAACCACGACTTGGTCAGCGGCACGGGGGTCAATGGCGGGGGAGGGAGAATTTCGCTGATGTCCGACATGTCGACCAGCCAGAATTCATTCCCCACCTGCACGCCCAGGGTGGACGCGCGATTGCTACCGCCGCCCGCCTGGGCTTGCAGTCTGTCCAGCACGCTTTGCTGGAACTCGCGCAGATTGAAACGCTTCGACATATGGTGCCGATATTCAGCCTAGTGCAGCGATCTTGCCGAGCAGTTCGTCTGGAGCGATCGGTTTGGTGATGTAATCCTTCGCACCCTGCCGCATACCCCAGATCTTGTCGGTCTCCTGCCCCTTGGTGGTGCAGATGATGATCGGGATATGTTGCGTCGCCGGATCCTGCGTGATCGCGCGGGTGGCCTGGAATCCATTCAGGCCCGGCATCACCACATCCATCAGGATGAGGTCGGGCAATTCGGTTTTGGATGTCGCCACTGCCTGTTCGCCGCTTTCGGCATACACAACGGTAAATCCCTTCTTGCTCAGGATACCGCCCAGTACATGACGCTCGGTTGCGGAATCGTCTACGACCATCACTTTATTAATTGCCATAATCCATTCCTTCTATGTGTTTGGTTGTGTGCATGGTTACTGCTTCGATCAGACTTTTTTTACTGAACGGCTTCGTCAGATACTGGTCGGCGCCCACCAGCTTGCCGCGCGCACGGTCGAACAGGCTGTCCTTGCTGGTCAGCATGACCACCGGCGTATTCTTGAATTCGGCGTGGTTCTTGATGAGAGCGCAGGTCTGGTATCCGTCCAGACGCGGCATCATGACATCGATGAAGATGATATCGGGTTTGTTGTCCACCACCTTGGAAAGGCCGTCGAAGCCGTCTTCCGCCAGGATGACCTGGCATCCCGCCTGAGACAGGAATATCTCACCGCTTCGACGAATGGTGTTGCTGTCGTCTATGAGTACCACTCGGATACCAGTCAGACCCTCGCCCACGTTGCCACCCTCTTCCCTGTTTATTTGACGCCCAGACTTGCGCCGGACACTCTTCTTTCCCCTAGATGCTACCGCATTTGCGCGCCTGCGTTCAATGTTTTAGCGCCTCAGCGCTTCCAGAATGCCGGTGTGAACAGGATCAGCACGGTGAAAATCTCCAGCCGCCCGATCAGCATCGCCACCGTGCATACCCAGGTCTGAAAATCGGTCAGCCCCTGATAGTTGCTTGCCGGCCCGACAACACCCAGGCCCGGTCCTGCGTTGTTGATGCAGGCGATCACGGCCGAGAAGGAAGAGATGAAGTCCAGCCCGCTGATCAGCAATGCGAAGGTCAGGGTCGCGATGCTCACGAAATACAGGAAGATGAAGCCCAGCACCGCAAACACGATGTTGTTGGCTATGATCTGGCCGCCGATTTTCATCGGGTTGATGGCCGCCGGATGCAGGAGCTTGAGGAACTCGCGCCCCGCCTGCTTCACCAGCACCAAGGTACGGATCATCTTGATCCCGCCACCGGTTGAGCCGGAACTTACCGCAATACAACTCAGGAGCAACATCCACATCGGCGCAAAGGTCGGCCACTTGTTGAAGTCGACACTGGCAAACCCGCAGTCCGTCGCCATCGAGACCAGATTGAAACTGGCGTGACGCAGGGCCATCCAGAAATTCGGATAGGTGCCCTGCCACCACAGGAACAGCCCGATCCCGAGACAGCTGCCGAGTATTAGCGACAGTGTCGCCACTGCTTCCGCATCATGCAGGTAGACCTTGAGGCTTCTGCCGCGCCATGCCAGGAAATGCGTGGCAAAGTTCATCGCGGCCAGCAGCATGAACACGATCAGCACGAATTCGATGGCGGGCGAATGGAAGAAGCCGATGCTCTCATCGTGCGTGGAAAAGCCGCCCAACCCCATCGCCGCAAAAGCGTGACAGATCGCATCCAGCCAGTTCATCCCCGCAAGTTTCAACGACAAAATACAGGCCAGTGTGATGCCCGTATACACCAGCCACAGGTTGCGCGCGGTCTCGGTAATGCGCGGCGTAAGCGCGGAATCCTTCATCGGTCCCGGCGTTTCGGCTTTGAACAGTTGGCGTCCGCCGATGCCGAGCAGCGGCAAAACCGCCACTGCCAGCACGATGATGCCCATGCCGCCCAGCCAATTCAGTTCATGCCGCCACAGGTTGATGGCGGGCGGCAGATTGTCCAGCCCGGTGAGCACCGTCGCTCCGGTGGTGGTGATGCCGGACATGGTCTCGAAATACGCGTCGGTGAACGACAGTCCGTGGATCACCAGCAGCAGCGGAAATGTCGCCACGGCGGGCATCGCCGTCCACATCGCCACCACCAGCAGGTAGCCGTGACGGATGGATAACTCGCCCTTGTAGCGGCGGGTCAGCAGCCACAGCAGCACTCCCGTGCCTGCGGTCCACAGCAGCGCCAACACAAAATCGATCAGCGTCTCGTCACGATAGATGAGCGACGTAATGATCGGCAGCACATAGCTGATGCTGAATACCACCAGCATCAGCCCCAGTGCATGAAGAACCGTGAGCGCGCGTCCCATCAGAAGAACCCGAGGCTGACCTGGAAGAGTTTTTCGATCTTCTTTACCATCTTCTTGTCGACGACGAAAACGATCACGTGATCTTCCGCCTCGATCACCATGTCGTGATGCCCCATGATGACCTCGCCGCCGCGCACCAGCGCGCCGATGGTCGCGCCCTTGGGCAGCTCGATCTCGTCGATGCGCCGTCCGACCACGCGCGAAGATTCGCGGTCACCGTGCGCAACCAGTTCCAGTGCTTCCGCCGCGCCGCGCCTCAGCGAATGCACCGCGGCCACGTCGCCCTGGCGGACATACGCCAGCAGCGAACCGATGGTGACCTGCGCCGGGGACAGTGCGATGTCGATCTTGCCGCCCTGTACCAGGTCCACGTAAGCGCTGCGATTGATGAGTGCCAGTACCTTGCGTGCGCCGCCCTGCTTGGCCAGCAGCGCCGACATGATGTTGTTTTCGTCGTCGTTGGTCAGCGCGCAGAACACGTCGACCTCCTCGACATTCTCTTGCTGCAGCAGCTTTTCGTCCGTGCCGTCGCCGTTCAACACCAGCGTATTGGCCAGTTCCCCGGCCAATCTCTGGCAGGTTTTCTTGTTGAACTCGATGAGCTTGACCTGATAGTCGCGCTCCAATGCTTTCGCCAGCCGCCGTCCGATGTTGCCGCCGCCGGCGATCATGACGCGCTTGGCAGGCTTGTCCATGCGGCGCATCTCTTTCAACACGCGGCGGATATTGTCGGACGCCGCGATGAAGAAGATCTCGTCGCCGTCCTGCACCACGGTGCTGCCCTCGGGGATGATCGCGCGATCCTGGCGGAATATCGCAGCAACGCGCGTCTGGACCTGCGGCATGTGCGACCGCAAGTAACTCAGCGGCTTGCCCACCAACAGCCCGCCATCGAAGGCACGCACCGCGACCAGCGACACTTTTCCGTCGGCGAATTCCAGCACCTGCAGGGACTCGGGGAACTCGATCAGCTTGGTGATGTAATCGGTCAGGATCTGCTCCGGGCAGATGGAGAAATCCACGCAAAAGTTGTCCTTGCTGAACACCGTTTCGCGGCTCAGGTAGTCTGCGGTGCGGATACGGGCGATGCGCGTCGGCGTGTTGTAAAGACTCGAGGCCAATTTGCATGCAACCAGATTCACTTCATCGCTTTGCGTCACCGCCAATAGCATATCGGCATCGACGATACCTGCCTGTTCAAGCGTCGAGGGGTGCGCTGCGTTGCCGGTCAGCGTGCGCAAATCCAGACGATCCTGCAACTGGCGCAGCTTCTCGCCGTCCGAGTCGACCACGGTGATGTCGTTCTCCTCGCCGACCAGATTTTCCGCTACCGTCGAACCGACCTGCCCGGCACCCAGAATGAGTATCTTCACGCTTCATTTTTCCATTTTATGGAACAGCCCATGCTGGCGATCTGCTCGCGCGGCCCCTGCCCGGTTTGCGCCACTTGCAGCATGGCGTTGAACAGGTCGCGCGGCGCATCCGGCACGGCCTCCTTGCGCGAAGCATCCAGGCGTCCGCGATACTGCAGCCCCAGATTCGCATTGAAGCCGAAGAAATCCGGCGTGCATACAGCGCCGTAGTCCTTGGCGATCTGCTGTGTCTCGTCCCACACATAGGGGAAAGGGAAGTCGTATTGCCCGGCAACGAGCTTCATGTTCTCGAACGAGTCTTCCGGGTAATCCGCTGGATCGTTGGACATGATGGCGATGCTATTGATGCCATGTTGTTGGAGTTCACGTGCATCGCGGATGATGCGGTCACGGACGGATTTGACGTAGGGGCAATGGTTGCAGATGAACATCACCAGCAAACCGTTCTTGCCGCGGGCGCTTTCCAGCGTGTGGCGCTTGCCGTCCACGCCCAACAGGTCGAACGGACGGGCTTTCCAGCCGAAATCGCAAATGGGGGGTTGTAGGCTGACCATGATTTTCGCTCCTAAAAAACAACGATTCTTATTCTGGCCGTTATATTATCACGCCCGTACCGACGCCCTTTAACGACCATGTCCGCGCCAAGATTCTACTGTCCCCCGCCGCTCCCCCGGAACACCAGCTACGAGTTGCCGCCCGAAGCCGCACATCATGCCAGCCGCGTGTTGCGCTTGCGTGTCGGCGATGCGGTGCAGATCTTCGACGGCCTGGGCAACGCGATCGATGCCACCATTGATTCCATTCAGGGCAAGCATGTTGTGCTCGGCAGTCTGCAGACCTTCATTGGACAGCAGGAACCCGGCCTGCATATCGTGCTGGTGCAGGCGATGAGCACCAGCGAGAAGATGGACTGGGTGGTGCAGAAGGCCACCGAGCTGGGCGCCGCCGAGATCGTGCCTGTGCAAACCCGGCGCAGCGTGGCAAGACTGACCGGTGAACGCGCCGAAAAACGTGCCGAGCATTGGCGCAACGTCGCCATCTCCGCCTGCGAACAATGCGGGCGCAACACGCTGCCGCAATTGCATGCGCCGCAGGAACTCGGCACCTGGCTGAGCGGGATGCGCCAAACGCCGGGAGGCAAATTCATCCTGCTGCCGGGCGGAGCAAACAATCTGCAAGCCCAACCCAGGCCGCAAGGCCGCGTCTTTATAGTCATCGGCCCCGAAGGCGGCTTCACGGAAGATGAAGCCAACATCGCACTGCAGGCGGGCTTCGCTCCCGTCCTGCTCGGTCCCCGCGTGCTGCGCACCGAGACCGCCGCCCTTGCCGGCATTGCGGCGCTGCAGACACTGTGGGGGGACTTCAATTAACACCGAAGGCTTGCGCCCCACCTTGTCAGCCGCACCTGCCCCGATGTTCCATGGAATGGTCTCGATCTTGCAGGAGCGATTTGAATTGGCAAAACGCCCCGGCTAAATAGCCTTTGATGAGCCATCTCGCCCATTGCTTCAGGGGTTTTGCCCTATAATGGCTGCAAAAATAAATTCGCCCACTCACCCCGACAGAGGAGTCTTTCGCCAGCCATGTGCCCTGCCCCTGACTATCCTTCGCCCGATTTCGTCGCGTGGTTCCGCTCGGTAGCACCTTATATCAACGCCTTTCGCGGCAAGACTTTTGTCGTTGCATTTGGTGGCGAGGTGGTGGCGGACGGCAAGTTCGTCGAACTGACGCACGACTTCAACCTGCTCGCAGCGCTGGGCATCCGGCTGGTGCTGGTGCACGGCGCGCGGCCGCAGATCGAGCAGCGGCTATCCCTGGAGAACATCGAAGGGCGTTACCACCACGACATCCGTCTCACCGATTCCGAGACCCTGCTATGCGTCAAGGAAGCGGTGGGTCGCGTGCGGGTGGAGATCGAGGCGCTGCTTTCGGTAGGCCTGGCGAATTCGCCGATGGCCAATGCGGATATCCGCGTGGCCGGCGGCAATTTCATCACGGCGCAGCCTATCGGCGTGATCAACGGAGTCGACCTGATGCACACGGGTTGCGTACGCAAGGTGGATGTCGCCGCGTTGAAAGACCGCATGGAATTCGGCGAAGTGGTACTGCTGTCGCCGCTGGGATATTCGCCGACAGGGGAAGTGTTCAACCTCACGCTGGAGGATGTCGCGACCGCCACCGCCATCGCGCTGGATGCAGACAAGCTGATCTTCCTGACGGATACCGACGGCGTGCATGACAAGAACGGCGAACTGCTGAAAGAGCTGACCATCGCCGAGGCCAACAAGATCCTCTCCGGCAAACGCAAGCTGCCGGACGATGTCGGGCTGTTCCTGCCCTGCGCCGTGCGCGCCTGCGAAGCGGGCGTGGCAAGGACCCACCTCATCACCCGCCATTCCGACGGTTCCCTGCTGCAGGAGCTGTTCAGCGACGAGGGCATCGGCACCATGGTGGTGGAAAGCTCGCTCAACACCCTGCGCGATGCGACCATCAAGGATGTCGGCGGCATCCTGCAATTGCTGCAGCCGCTGGAAGCCGAGGGCATCCTGGTGAGGCGCTCGCGCGAATTGCTGGAGCGCGAGATCGGACGTTTCGTGATACTGGAACACGGCCATCGCATCATCGGATGCGCGGCGCTTTATCCCTTCGCCGACGAAAAGGCGGCTGAGCTGGCCTGTCTCGCAATCCAGCCCGCCTACCGCAAGCACGGTTACGGCGATATCCTGCTCAAGCATATCGCCGCGCGCGCGCAGGCGATGAAATTGAACAAGTTGTTCGTGCTGACCACTCGCACCGCACACTGGTTCATCGAGCGCGGGTTCAAGGAGGCCGACGTAGAGCAACTCCCTGCCCAGAAAAAGTCGCTGTATAACTATCAGCGCCGTTCGAAGGTGTTCGTTCGGTCACTGCGGTAAGACAGCAACCCCCAAAAGGGTTGCTGGCCGCTGGATTTGGGCAAGGTTTCACGGTAATGTCACATTCTTCAAGCATAATCACGGAGTGAATTTCATCATGGCAAGAACGGTACAGTGCGTAAAACTCGGTCGCGAAGCGGAAGGATTGGAACGTCCTCCCTATCCCGGCGCGCTCGGTCAACGCATCTACGAAAACGTATCCAAAGAAGCCTGGCAAGGCTGGATCAAATTCCAGACCATGCTGGTGAACGAAAATCGCCTCAATCTCGCCGACGCGAATGCGCGTAAATACCTTGCTACCCAAATGGAGAATTATTTCTTCGGTGCCGGGACACAGATGCCCACAGGTTACGTCCCTCCGAAAAACTGAAGCGCCGCTAACAACCTGTTGGTGCGCTGATAACAACGCTTATGGCAAAAAAATTCCCGGCGCAAAACTTCCTCAACCGCGAGCTCGGCCTGCTCGAGTTCAACCGTCGTGTCCTGGCACAGGCAGAAGACGCATCGGTTCCTTTGCTGGAACGGCTGAAATACCTGTGCATCGTCAGCAGCAACCTCGACGAATTCTTCGAGATCCGGGTTGCCGGGCTGAAGGAGCAGGCCAAGGCGGGCGGCCTCGCGGCCGGGCCGGATGGACTGGAAGCCACGCAGATACTGAAACGGCTGTATGCCCCGACGCACCAGCTCATCGCGCGGCAGTACCAGCTTTTCAACGACGAACTTGTTCCCGCGCTCGCACAGCAAGGCATCAAATTCCTGCGTCGCACGCATTGGGATGACGCCCAAAAGGGCTGGATCAGGGAATTCTTCCTGCGCGAAGTGATGCCGGTATTGACGCCCATCGGGCTCGATCCCGCGCATCCTTTCCCGCGCGTACTCAACAAGAGCCTTAATTTTGCCGTCGAGCTGCAGGGCAAGGATGCTTTCGGCCGCAATTCGGCCAAAGCGATCGTGCAGGCGCCGCGCGTGTTGCCGCGAGCCATCCTGCTGCCGCCCGAGATCTCCGGTTGCCCTTACGGCTTCGTATTCCTTTCTTCCATATTGCATGCACATGTCGGCGAGCTTTTCGCAGGCATGGAGGTGCTGGGCTGTTACCAGTTCCGCGTGACCCGCAACAGCGACCTGTTCGTGGACGAGGAGGAAGTGAAGAACCTGCGCATCAGCCTGCAGGGTGAATTGCCGCAGCGCCACTTCGGCGATGCGGTGCGGCTGGAGGTGGCGGACAACTGTCCGGCCGAACTGGCCGACTTCCTGTTGCAGCAATTCGAATTGAAGGCCGATGATCTGTATCGCGTGCACGGTCCGGTCAATCTGGTGCGCTTGATGCGCATACCGGATCAAGTAGAGCGCGACGACCTCAAGTTCCCCCCCTTCGTGCCCGGCATGCCTTCCCTCTTGCAGAAAAAGGGCGCGGACATGTTCAAGGTGCTGCGCAAGAGCGATGTCCTGCTGCACCATCCCTACCAGTCGTTCAAACCGGTGATCGACTTCATCCAGCAGGCCTCCGCGGACCCGAACGTGGTCTCCATCAAGCAGACGGTGTATCGCACCGGAACCGACTCGGAACTGATGGAAGCGCTCATCGCGGCAGCGCAGCGCGGCAAGGAAGTCACGGTGGTGGTGGAACTGCTGGCGCGCTTCGACGAGGAAGCCAACATCAACTGGGCCAGCCGCCTCGAGGAGGTCGGCGCGCATGTGGTATATGGCGTGGTGGGACACAAGACGCACGCCAAGATGCTGATGGTCGTGCGGCGCGAAGACAACAAACTGCGCCGTTACGTACACCTGGGCACCGGCAACTATCACCCGCGCACCGCCCGGCTGTATACCGACTTCGGCCTGTTCACCAGCAATGAAGACGTCTGTTCAGACGTGAACGAAGTATTCATGCAACTCACCGGCCTGGGCAAGGCGAGCAAGTTGCGCCATCTGTGGCAGTCGCCGTTCACTTTGCACGCCAACGTGCTGGAAGCCATCCGCAACGAGATCAAGCTCGCCAAGGAAGGAAAACGCACGCAGATCATCGCAAAAATGAACTCGCTGCTGGAGCCGGAGATCATCACGGCTTTGTATGAGGCTTCGCAAGCGGGCGTGAAGATCGAGCTGATCGTGCGCGGCGTCTGCGCCCTGCGCCCCGGCGTCGCCGGGCTGTCCGAAAACATACGCGTGATTTCCATCATCGGGCGTTTCCTCGAACACACGCGCATCTTCTATTTCCGCAACGACCTTGCCCACGATGTCTATCTGTCCAGTGCGGACTGGATGGACCGCAACTTCTTCCGCCGCATCGAGGTATGTTTCCCCGTACTCGATGAGAAACTCAAGAAACGCGTGCTGGACGAAGGCTTGAAGACCTACCTGAAGGATAATTGCCAGGCGTGGGAGATGGACTGTAACGGCTTCTGGCACCGCAAGACGCCTGCCCGCAGCGCCGAGACCTGCGCGCAATCCGCATTGCTGCACGAACTGGGGCAGCCTCTGGCGGTGGCTGACGACATCTAGTCCTTGATGGCCGGTTGGCCGTCAGTCTTTTTTGGGGCGCCCGGTCTTGATCTTTTCGAGACTGGCGATCGCACGCTTCAGTTGCGCCGCACTCAACTTGGACAAGGCTTGCAGGCTGGCGCGCAACAATTCGCTTTTTTTCACATGCAGCCCGGCCGCCTGCGCCTTTTGTTTGAGTTCTGCAATCAGATCGTAATCATTCTGCGGCATGGTAAAGCTGTCGCGCACGACCTTCACTTTAGCGTCGGCTTTCTTTTCTTTCTTGTGTTTCTTTTCCGGCTTGGCTGCAGGTTTTGCCGGAGCGGGTTTGCGCGCGGGGGCGGTCTTTCCGGCAACTGTCTTGCGGATTGCGGTCTTGGTCATTTCGGCCTCCTGGATGAGTATGGCGAAAACAGTATATACGGTATATTCTGCCAGCTGGTAGTGTAATAAACGGAGGGAAGAGATGGAGTTGATCCTGTGGCGGCATGCCGAAGCTGCAGAGGGTGTTCCGGACGCTACCCGACCGCTGACCGGCAAGGGGCGGCGGCAGGCCGAGCGCATGGCTCATTTTCTTTCCGGACGGCTGCCGCCGAACACCCGCATCCTGGTCAGCCCCGCCCTGCGCGCACAACAGACGGCCACCGCCCTCTCCAGGCACTTCATCACAGCGCCCAACATCGGGGTGCATGCCACTCCACAGACCGCCATCGCCACCGCCGGCTGGCCGATGACGGGAGGTTCGGTCATATTGGTCGGGCATCAGCCCTGGATGGGAGAACTTGCTGCGCTACTCATGACCGGCCATGCGGATTATTGGAGCATCAAAAAAGGTGCCGTCTGGTGGTTCAGCCGGCGCGAGCGCGAGGGCGATTTCCAGACCGTATTGCGCCTTGTCATTGCGCCGGATCAACTGTAGCCCTGAAAGGAGATGTCATGTTTGAATCTGCCGAACTCGGACACAAGATAGACAAAGCGAGCTACGACAAGGAAGTGCCGAAGCTGCGCGAGGACTTGTTGAATGCGCAGTTCGATCTGGCGCAGAATGCAAAATTCCCGGTCATCATCCTGATCGGCGGCGTGGACGGCGCAGGCAAGGGCGAAACGGTGAACCTGCTCAACGAGTGGATGGACCCGCGCCACATCGTCGCGCATGCGATGGGCGAAAAATCCGACGAGGAGCAGGAACGCCCGCCGATGTGGCGCTTCTGGCGCGCCCTGCCGCCCAAGGGCAAGATCGGCATCTTCTTCGGCTCGTGGTACACCGACCCCATCGTGGAACGCGTGCTCGGCCATACCAAGGCCGCCCAACTCAGCCAGAGCATCGAGCAGATCAACCATTTCGAGAAGATGCTCACCGATGAAGGCGCGCTGATCCTCAAGTTCTGGTTCCACCTTTCCAAAGACGCACAGGAAAAGCGGCTGAAGTCGCTGGAGAAGAATTCCAAGACGCGCTGGCGCGTGACCAAGCAGGACTGGTCGCGCTTCAAGATCTACGGCAAGTTCCGCAAGGTGTCCGAATATGCCCTGCGCGAGACCAGTACCGCCGAAGCGCCGTGGATCGTGGTGGAAGGCGCGGATGCGCGTTACCGCAGCCTCACCGTCGGCAGGATCCTGCTCGAAGCGATGCGCACACGCCTCGATACAAAGGCCAAGCCCGCCGCGCGCAGCGTCGCCCCGCTGCAGGCGCCCATCGACCAGCTCGATGTGTTCGATAAATTGAACATGACGCAAAAGCTCGACAAGAAGAGATTCGACGCCGAGCTGGAGAAATACCAGGGCAAGCTCAACCTCCTCACACGCGACCCGCGCTTCCACCAGATGTCGGTCATCGCCCTGTTCGAGGGTTCGGACGCCGGCGGCAAAGGCGGCGCGATTCGCCGCATCACCGGCGCGCTGGACGCACGCCATTACCGCATCATCCCGGTCGCCGCACCTACCGAGGAAGAGCGCGCACAGCCGTACCTGTGGCGCTTCTGGCGGCATGTCCCGCGCGTAGGGCGCGTCACCATCTTTGACCGCTCTTGGTATGGGCGCGTGTTGGTCGAACGGGTGGAAAAGTTCTGTTCCGAGGCCGACTGGATGCGCGCTTACACCGAGATCAACGACTTCGAGGAGCAGCTGGTCGACAACAATACCGTGCTGGTGAAATTCTGGCTCGCCATCACCAAGGAAGAGCAATTGCGCCGTTTCAAGGAACGCGAGAAGATCGGGTTCAAGCGTTTCAAGATCACCGACGAAGACTGGCGCAACCGCGAAAAATGGAGCGACTACGAGCGCGCCGTGTGCGATATGGTGGATCGCACCAGCACCGAGATCGCGCCGTGGACGCTGGTGGAGGCCAACGACAAGAACTTTGCACGCATCAAGATACTCAAAACGCTTTGTCAGCGCATCGAAGCTGCAATGAAGGGGAAGTAGCACGCATCGCCATCAATCAACTTATTCAAGGAGATTGCCATGAACAAGACGCGAGTGTTGGTACTGTACTACTCCTGCTATGGGCACGTCGAAGCCATGGCACAAGCCGTTGCCACGGGAGCTCGCGAAGTCGAAGGCTCCGAAGTCACCATCAAGCGCGTGCCGGAACTGATGCCGGCAGACGTAGCGCTCAAGGCCGGCGTCAAGCTGGACCAGCCCGCTCCGATCGCGACCCCAGACGAACTTGCCAACTACGACGCCATCATCTTCGGCACGCCGACGCGCTTCGGCAACATGGCAGCCCAGATGCGCAACTTCCTCGACCAGACCGGCGGACTATGGATGAAGGGCGCGCTGATCGGCAAGGTCGGCAGCGTGTTCGCCTCGACCGCCACGCAGCACGGCGGACAGGAAAGCACCATCTTGTCGTTCCATACCACCTTGCTGCACCAGGGCATGATCATTGTCGGTGTCCCCTACTCCTGTGCCGACCAGATGCGCCTCGACGAAGTCACCGGCGGCTCTCCCTATGGCGCCAGCACCATCGCCGGCGGCGACGGCAAACGCATGCCTTCGGCTAACGAATTGGGCATCGCGCGTTTTCAGGGCAGGCATGTCGCGCAGATCGCGCGTCAGCTGTTGCTCGGCAGGCAAGCCTAGAGCGGTTACTGAACGCCCGCAGGCTGCGTCGGGTGCTGGCATGGGACGCATTGCCGACTCACCTCTGCCGGATATATGTCCATATCTATAACTTCCGGCATATAGGCAAACCGCAGCTCTCGGGCTACGATAGTCCCAACCAGTCGCCAATCCCCCCATGGTTTTGGGGCCATCCTGTCGAGGAGATGCAATGTATATCAGGTCACCGTCACAGGCGTTGGATCAGCTGCTGCAGAATATCGAGGACAGTGAACTGGTGTTGCCCACCCTGCCTGAGATCGCCCACAAGGTCCAGCACATGATCGACGATATCAATTTTTCGGCGGATCAGATCGTAGCTGTCATCTCCGGCGACCCGGCGATCTCGGCGCAAGTCATCAAGACCGCCAACGAAACGCTTCTTGCCGGCAAGCCGCAGGTGGATAACATCAGAGCTGCCGTCTCACACCTTGGTTATAAGGCATTCCGCAATCTGGTGACCGGCATCATCGCCTACAGCCATCAAGCTCGATCCGAGCATCCTGTCGTCAATATCCAGTTAATCGACTTCTGGGAGCACAGCAGGCAAGTTGCGACCTACAGCTACATGCTGGCCAGGAACCTGAAACACCTCGATCCGCATCAAGCCATGCTGGCCGGCCTGGTTCACGACATCGGCTTCCTGCCTTTGTGCCTGCATGCCGAAGAGACGACCCCCAGTCTGGATCATGAAACCCTTGACGATCTGAACATGAAATTCCGCGCTGCTGTGAGCGAGAAACTGCTCCATGCCTGGAATTTTCCCGCTGCGATCATCGAAGCGGCAGCCGGGCATGAAGACCTGCATCGGGTAAGCGCTGGGCCGAATGCCAGCTACACCGATGTCGTCGCCGTGGCCAACCTGCTGAATCACACCTCGGCCAAGCAGACCGACTGGGAGAGCGTCGCCGCTTTGAGGAAACTTCCTCTCGCACCTGCGGCGTGTCCGACTTTCCACAAGCAGAACCACGACGAGATTCGCGCCACGCGCAAGATGCTTTTTTCGCACCAGCCCCGTATTGCATAGGGACAGCCTGGAAACGTGCCAGTGCATCGAGGCTGCGACGAAAAGTAATAACCTAGTAATATTCTTGGGAATATACTCTCCGCCTTGGCTGTTTTCATTCAAGTCAGCCAAGCTCCCTCGTTGAGGTTACGACGATTGCTTTATGTTTCTTGTCACTACGATGAAAGGAAATCACATGAGCAGACTTCCCATATTGTCACTTACCATTGGATTGGGCGCCTTGTTTGCCGATATCGGCCTGGCGTATGCGGCCAGCAACGAGCCGATACAGCCTGTCGTTGCAGTCAAACACAAGGAACCCAGACTTATTGAACTTGGAAAGAAACTATTCTTCGACCCGCGGTTGTCGAAATCCGGTTTCATTTCCTGCAATTCCTGCCATAACCTTTCCATGGGCGGCACCGACAACCTCAAAACATCGGTCGGACACAACTGGCATCAAGGCCCCATCAATTCGCCTACGGTTCTCAACTCCAGCATGAATCTCGCCCAGTTCTGGGATGGACGTGCGCCAAACCTCAAGGCGCAGGCTGGCGGTCCAATCGCCAATCCGGGTGAGATGGCGTTCACTCATGAACTCGCTGTCAGTGTGCTTCAGTCCATTCCGGGGTACGTGGCAGAATTCAAGACCACCTTCGGCTCTGACAAGATCGATATCGACAGAGTCACCCAGGCCATCGCCGCCTTTGAAGAGACTCTGGTCACTCCTGATTCCCGTTTCGACAAATGGCTGAAGGGCGACAAGAATGCGTTAAGTAATGAAGAACTGGCTGGCTACCAGCTGTTCAAGGGTAGCGGCTGTACCGCCTGCCACAATGGTCCGGCGGTTGGCGGCAACTCCTTCCAGAAATTCGGCGTCGTCGAACCGTACAAGACCAACAATCCCGCCCAAGGACGGTATGCCGTCACGGGCAAGGATGCCGACCGTTTCTATTTCAAGGTACCGACGCTGCGCAACGTCGAACTGACCTACCCGTACTTCCATGACGGCGAAGCAGCGACACTCAAGGACGCGGTCAACACGATGGGACGCATTCAATTGGGCAAGCAATTTACCGATGACGAGAACCACAAGATTGTCGCGTTCCTGAAAACACTGACTGGCGAGCAACCATCGTTCAAGTTGCCTCTCTTGCCGCCGTCATCCGACAGTACTCCGCGTCCGCAACCTTTCAACTGATTGCAATATCTTCGGGGGCCTCAGGCCCCCGTTCTTTTCCCAGCAGCCCGACACCCTGCCAGTTGCTTTACTGCAACTTCTCCGCTGGTTGCACCAGCACGTAAGGCCTGACCACCACCGCCCACACATCGGCATCCGCGTCATACCAGGCCAGCGCCTGCGCATCGGTAACGCGGGCGATCTGCCCGGCCTGCATCCACTTCGCCACTTGCGCCTTGTTGTCTTTGGAAATCTGCTACCGCCACCTCGACAGGTCGAGATCGGCGCTCACCGCGATGGCGACGCCGCTGGCGAAGTAACGCTGCAGTTCCTTCCACGCGATGCGTGCGGTTTCCAGGTTCACGTTGGCGCGTTTGATGTCTTGCTGATTAAGTGTTCTCATTCTTAGTATTTCTTTCAAATTACGATTTCGATCCATTCAGATAATTGTTTTTCAACCGTATGTAATGCTCGGCGGAATAGCGCAGGTGAGCGATCTCCTTCTCAGTCAGCGCGCGCACCGCCTTGGCCGGACGGCCCATGTACAGCATGCCGCTCTCCAGCACCTTGCCCGGCGACACCAGGCTGCCTGCGCCGATCATCACCCGATCCGGGATCACCACATCGTCCATGATGATCGAGCCGATGCCGATCAGGCACTCGTTGCCGATCGTGCAGCCATGCAGGACCACCGAATGTCCCACCGTCACGTAGTCGCCGACGATCAGAGGCGAGCCTTCCGGCTTCGCTTCGCCGTCTTGTGCGACACATGGCCCATCGTCAGGTCCTGCAGGTTGGTACCGCGCCCGATCACGATGCGATTCACGTCACCGCGCAACACCGTATTGCACCAGATCGAACTGTCATCGCCAAGTGCCACCTCGCCAATGACCTGTGAGGACGGATGGAGATAGACCCGTTTGCCAAGAACGGGCGAAGTATCAAGGTAGGGGGATATAGGCATGAGTGTATATATTGCATGGACTTTCGGATTTGATTCTAGTCCAAGTTCCGGTTATGCCGCACCTGGAATTCGAAGCCAGCCCCAATGGCTGCCCTGCCTGTAGCACCGGGCCAATAAAAAAGGAACCACATGATGTTGTGGTTCCTTTCCATGCTGCAAAGGAAACCTGCCGGGCTTACCTTATAGGCGTTGCTTCAAAGAAATGGCCATTTACGTTGTGCACCGCAATGGCTGCTTTGAGCTTCAAGTCTTCTGTGAAATCCACCTTGTTTCCGGACTTGTCGACATAGCCGTAGACAGTGTCCTCGCCTACTTCTCTACGCACCATGACTTCCTCCAGCCCGGCGTAAAAGGCAAGATCCTGGCCCAGTTCTTTTGCCAGCAGCTCCTCAGCGTGCGAAATGATTTCTTCGCCCGAGTGCAGTTGTTCTTTCACCCCGCCCTTGGCAGGATCGCCGGTACCCATCTTGGTTAAGTACATTGTTCCCATGATTTATCTCCTAATGATTTAGTCGGATTAACAATCGGACTGACAAGAAACGAGGTCCTTATTTGCACCGCGCTTTATCCAATCAAAATTCGGGAGCGGCAAAGCGTGTAAATAATTCCCACGCGAGTGCATCATAGTGTGGGAATATTTCCCATGTCAAGCGTTTTGTGTAAAATTGTTCCACGTCACCCCAAGGTAGAGATAATGGAAACCAATACAAATCAACCAGCTACAAATCTGAATGCTTCGACAACCGCCCTGGTTTCGGCAGTACGCCACCTGTTGCGCCCGCTGGTTAAGATGCTGTTGGCGCACTCCGTAACCTACCCTTTCCTGTCGAATCTGCTTAAATCGATCTATGTGGAAGTGGCCGCGAAGGAGTTCCAGCTTCAGGGCAAGCCGCAAACGGACAGCCGCATCAGCCTTCTGAGCGGGGTGCATCGCAAAGATGTCAAAAGCCTGCGACCGGAAAATGTGCTGGAGCAGACGATGATTCCTCCCAGCGTCTCCCTGAGCGCCAGGCTGGTGAGGTTATGGACTAGCGATCCGCAGCGTGTGGATGAGACAGGCCGGCACCGGCCGCTGCCGAGACTGATGAGCGAGGGAGGAGAAGCGTCATTCGAGGGTTTGGTCAGTTCGGTCAGCAAGGATATTCGTTCGCGAGTCATTCTGGATGAATGGCTGCGCACCGGGATCGCCACCATCGACGCCGAAGGCCGCGTGTGCCTGAACACCGATGCTTTCTTCAGGGAAAGCGGCTTTGATGAAAAGGTCTATTTCCTCGGACAGAACTTGTACGACCATCTGAGCGCGGCGTCGCAGAACCTGCAGGATCAACACCCTCCGCTGTTGGAAAGAAGCATTCGCGGCAACAAGCTGACGCCGGAATCGATCGCCGAACTGGATGCGCTGACCAGGAAGCTGGGTATGCAAGTGCTGGATACGGTAAACAAGCGCGTCGCAGAGCTGGAGACACGTGACGCAGGCAAGCCGGACGCGCATCAACGCATGAGTTTTGGGGTGTACTACTTCAGCGAAGAGAAACGGCCTAACCGCTGATGCTGACATCGAGAGCGCACGCGTCAATTCTTTAGCTGCGCATCAAATTTCCTGCTCGCTTCGATGATTGCATTGGCAATGTCGGCATCTGAGGAAGTCCCGGCGCCGCTTTCCGTTGCTCCATCCTTCTTGAGAAAGACGCCGTAAACCTTGATTGCGAGGATGGCCAGTTGGCTCGGATTGTTCGGCACTCGCCCACCGGGAAAGCTGTCAGCATGTTCCTGAATAAATCTGGCGGCGGCCTTTACTGCCAAATGCTCCTCGATATCCTGCCCTGTCGGATAACTGAACTTCCATTGCCTTGTGCGCTGGTTGATCACCGCCTTATCTTCCCCGCCAGCCGTGATCCCTGCGGCAGGGAACACCCGGCAATCGTAGTTACGGCAAGTCTGGGGGCGATGCTCGTAGATTGAACATTTGCCATTGACCAGCATGGGACAAAACCCTTTCTTGTCGTAACCCATCAGCTTATGGCCCTTGGGTCGTCCAGGTGCAGTCACCAATACTACTTTTCGCATTTGTTCGAATACCTTGGTCTCTTCGGGTTTGATATGGATGAAGTAGGACGAACTGCAACACCCGATGCAATCCCCGCAGGCTACATCCGTGCCGCTGTCTCCAAGCAGAGCCTCCCGTGTATGACGCAGCCAGGACGAAAAATCACCTGCTGGCAGATCTTGCTGCTTGCTCGCCGTTGGGGATGCAAGCGATTGATTGTTGCTACGCATTAATTTGAATCTTCATTTCTATACAATTTTATTGAGACACCTAACGCAAAAAAGTCTTATTTTGGTTTCCTTGTTTCAGGCACTCCTGGCCAACTTCCACTTCATCTTCTCCCCCGCCCGCAGCGGCACCAGCCGATGCTCGCCGAACCCCACTGACGCAGGCACTTGCCACTCTTCCTTGCGCAAGGTGATCTTCTCGCTTGTTGCGCGGCAAGCCGTAGTAGTCCGCCCCGTAGAAGCTGGCGAATGCTTCAAGTTTGTCCAGTGCGCCCGCCGCTTCGAACGCTTCGGCATACAGCTCAATGGCGCTATGTGCGGTGTAGCAGCCGGCGCAGCCGCAGGCGTTTTCTTTGGTATGTTGCGCGTGCGGGGCGCTGTCGGTGCCGAGGAAGAATTTCCTGCTGCCGCTGGTGGCGGCCTTCACCAAGGCTTCGCGGTGCGTCTCGCGCTTGAGCATGGGCAGGCAGTAGAAGTGCGGGCGGATGCCGCCGACCAGCATGGCGTTGCGGTTGTAGAGCAGGTGTTGCGGCGTGAGCGTGGCGGCGATGGTGTCCGGCGCACTCGGTAACGAACTGCGCGGCGTCCTTGGTGGTGATGTGCTCGAACACCACGTGCAGGTTCGGCATGTCTTTCAACAGCGGTTGCAGCACGCGCTCGATGAACACGGCTTCGCGGTCGAAGATGTCGATGTCGGCGCTGGTCACTTCGCCGTGCACCAGCAGCGGCATGCCGCAGCGCTGCATCTCTTCCAGCGCGGCGTAGGTCTTGCGCAGGTCGGTGACGCCCGCGTCGGAATTGGTGGTCGCGCCCGCCGGATACAGCTTCACGGCATGCACGACACCACTGGCCTTTGCTTTTTTGATCTCTTCCGCACTGGTGTTGTCTGTCAGGTACAACGTCATCAGCGGCTCGAATTTCGCGCCCGCTGGCAGCGCCGCCAGGATGCGTTGCCGGTATTGCACTGCCTGTACCGTGCTGGTCACCGGTGGCCGCAGGTTGGGCATCACGATGGCGCGTGCGAATTGTCTTGCAGTGTCGGGCAGCACCGAATGCATCAATGCGTCGTCGCGCAGGTGCAGGTGCCAGTCGTCGGGGCGGGTGAGTTTGATTTCCATGGCGGCATTTTACCCTATCGTCATCGCCCCACATTCAGGGCATATTCGCTTTGCACACATTACGCCCGCTTGAGCATAGCCTCGCGCGCTCAGGCAAGGGGGTATAGACTGATGCAGCCCCTCCCGCACGATGGATGCACCCGGGCCGGGCGGAGTTCCAGGATGACTGTCTGCATTTCCCTTCCAACGAAAACGGAGGTGACTCATGCTTAAAGAATTCGAGAAATTCGCCATGCGCGGAAACGTGGTGGACATGGCGGTGGGTATCATCATCGGCGGTGCGTTCGGCACCATCGTCAAGAGTCTGGTCGACGACATGCTGATGCCGCCTTTGGGCCTGCTGCTCGGCGGCGTCGATTTCTCCAACTTCTTCGTCGTATTGAAGGAAGGTGCCACCCATGCCCCCTATGCCTCGGTAAGCAGTGCCAAGGCGGCCGGTGCGGTGACCATCAACTACGGGCTTTTCCTGAACAGCCTCATCAGTTTCGTGATCGTGGCGTTCGCCGTGTTCATGCTCATTCGGGCCATCAATGCCATGCACCTGCGCAATGAGGAAGCCCCCGCCGCACCCGCTACCAAGGAGTGCCCGTATTGCGCATCGTCGATTCCCATCAAGGCGAGCCGCTGTCCCAACTGCACTTCCGAGCTTGTCGCCAGATGATGGCGTAACTCGCCGAGCCCCGCTTAGTCCTGTTCGGACTTGAGTTCGAGTGCGCGCTGGTACAACTCGTTCTTGTTCGCGCCGGTAATCTTCACGGCCAGTTGCACAGCCTGCTTGAGCGGCAGTTCCTCCAGCAACACGGACAATGTGCGCTCGGTCCCGGCATCCAGCCCAGCCGCCCGTTCCGGTGCGCCGGACACCAGCAACACGAATTCGCCGCGCTGGTTGTTGGGGTCGCTGTTCAGCCAGGCCAATGCTTCGCCGAGTTTGCAGCGATGGATGCTCTCGAACAGCTTGGTGACCTCGCGCGCGAACACGATCTCCCGCTCGTCGCCGAAGACCGTTTGCAGGTCTTCCGTGCATTCCAGAATGCGGTGTGGCGCTTCGTAGAACACCAGGGTATAGGGGTGTTCTGCCAAGACCTGCAAAGCGCTGCGGCGCGCGGCGGATTTGTTCGGCAGGAACCCGTAAAACAGGAAATGCGGCGCGCTCAGGCCGGAGGCGGACAAGGCGGAGACGGCGGCGCTGGCGCCCGGTATGGGAACCACGCGATAACCCGCTGCACGCACGACTTCCACCAGCACGGCGCCGGGATCGCTCACCGCCGGGGTACCGGCATCCGTCACCAGCGCCACGCTTTGTCCCTGTTCGAGCAGGGAGATTACTTTCTCCGCTGCGCCGCGTTCGTTGTGCTGATGCAGTGCCAGCAACCGGGCGTCGCTAATCCCGTGGTGTTGCAGCAAATGCCTGGTGTTGCGGGTGTCTTCTGCTGCGATAGTATCGGCGGCACCCAGTACTTCCAGGGCGCGCAGGGTGATGTCACTTAGATTTCCAATCGGGGTGGCGACTACATATAATGCGCACTCTATTTTTTGCCTGGCCTTGATATGCACACTGTCGCCTCTAAATTTGGTTGGTTACGCGGGTTCTTCATCGCAGCACTATACGTGAGCGTTTTTGGCTGCGCTACTGCGCCCGCTCCCGCGCCCAAGGTCGCCGTGCCTGCTCCCGCGGCAAAGGCACCGGTTGCGCCTGCTGCGCCCGCACAACCCGAGATTTCGGCAGTCGCCCCTGCAACTGCCCCGGTTGTTTCGCCCGTCCCGCCTGCAGAGCCGGCCGTTCCTCACATTGCACTGCTGCTGCCATTGAAGTCGCCAGCCTTTGCCAAAGCCGCCGATGCCGTGCAACAGGGCTTCCTTGCCGCTGCCGCCAAGATGCCGAAAGCTTTGCCGGTGCGCATCTATCCTTGCAGCGATGAAAGTACCGAGATCGTCTCGCTGTATCGGCAGGCTGTGCGCACCGGTGCGGTCGCTGTGGCCGGGCCGCTCACGCGTAACGGCGTAGCCGCTTTGGCAGCGGATCCCAATCTCCCTGTCCCGACATTGGCCCTCAATATGATCGAAGGCCAGCGAATCGACCACCTTTTCTTCTTCGGCCTGCCGGGCGAAGCGGAAGCGCGCCAGAGTGCGCAACGCGCCACTGATGCCGGCCTGCTCAGCGCAAGCATCGTCTCCACCAACACCCCGCTCTCCAAACGTCTGGCGGCGGCATTCAAGGATGAGTGGGAGCGCGCCGGCGGCATCGTCCAGTCCGAGATCACCTATAGCGGCGACCCAACGGCCCTGAAGGAACTGCCGGCCAATCCCGGCAATTCAGTGTTCCTTGCCGCCGAAGCGGATAAAGCCCGCTTGCTGCGCCCCTATATCAACTCCGCATTGCCGGTCTATGCGACCTCGCAGGTGTTCATAGGCAATACCCACACCCTGACCAATTACGATATCGCCGACGTGCGTTTCGTCGATATGCCGTGGATGCTGCAACCTGATCATCCTGCCGTCATGATCTACCCGCGCTCCGTAACGCCTTTGTCGCCCGATATGGACCGCCTGTACGCCTTGGGCATCGACTCCTACCGCCTGCTGCAAGTGATCTCCGAACACAGTGAAGCGAAGTCACTTCCGCTGGACGGTGTCACCGGCCGGATCACGCTGAACGGACATACTTTCCAGCGCGAGGCCATCTTTGCCATCATGAGGCAAGGACAGGGCGTCCCGACCCGTCAATGAAACCCGGCGCTCAGGCCGAACAGATCGCTGCCCGGTTTCTGCAGCGGCACGGCCTGACCCTGGTTCAAACCAATTACCACTGCCGTTTCGGCGAGATAGACCTGATCCTGCGCGACAGGGAAACCCTGGTGTTCGCCGAAGTACGCCAACGCAGCCGCGGCGATTTTGGGGGTGCCGCAGCCAGCATCGACGCCCGCAAGCAGCAAAAGCTCATCCTGACCGCCCAGCATTATCTCGCCCTGCAGCCGCGCATCCCGCCCTGCCGTTTCGATGCCGTGCTGCTGGATGCCGCCGAAAACATCGAGTGGGTCAAAAACGCTTTCGAGGTGTAACGCCGCCCCGCAGGCGGCTCGTTAACCCAAGATGCCCTGCGATGATCGTTAAGGTAAAATTCGCATTTATTGTTTAATTCAATTCTTCACCATGACCCTGACCGCTCGCATCAGCAAACACTTCGACGATAGTGCACAGATCAAGCTGCAAAGCAAAATAGTGCTTGCACAACCCATCGCAGACGCCGCTCAGGCCATGGTCACCTGCCTGATGAACGACGGCAAGATCCTGGTTTGCGGCAACGGCGGTTCGGCAGCCGATTCGCAACATTTCGCCGCTGAGCTCATCAACCGCTTCGAAGTCGAGCGTCCGGGCCTGGCCTGCGTCGCCCTGACCACCGACAGTTCCGTGCTCACCTCGATCGCCAATGACTACGATTACGTCCAGATATTTTCCAAGCAGGTCCGCGCACTGGGCATGGACGGCGATGTGCTGCTCGCCATTTCCACCAGCGGCAATTCGCCCAGCGTGCTGGAAGCCATCCAGGCCGCACATGAACGAAACATGCCTGTCGTCGCGCTGACCGGGAAGGATGGCGGCAAGATGGCATCCATGCTGAAACCCACCGATTTCCACATCTGCGTTCCTGCGAAGAGCACTGCGCGCATCCAGGAAGTCCACCTGCTTGCATTGCACTGCATGTGCGACCTCATTGATCACATAATCCTGGGAGGGGCGTGATGCGTTATTCGTTGTTGTTCCTGACCGCGACACTAGGCCTGCTGCAGGGCTGTGCCGCGCCGGTTATCGCTGCCGGAGTGGGCGCAGGGGTGATCATGTCCTCCTCGGATCGCCGCAGCGCGGGTACCATGGTCGAAGATGACACCATCGAATCCAAAGCCCAGAAGCGCATCGAAGAGAAGTACAAGGACAGCGCGCATGTCGGTGTCACCGCTTATAACCGCTTCGCGCTCGTCACCGGCACGGCAGCGACCGAGAATACCAAGATGGACATCGAGCGCATCGTCGGCGCCATCCCCAACGTCAAGGGCATCGCCAACGAGCTGGTGGTTGGCGCACCTGCCAGCAATAACTCGAGCACTGCAGATTCGCGCATCACCGGCAACGTAAAGATCCGCTTCGTCAAAAGCACCGCATTCAAGGCCGATCACGTCAAGGTCGTCACTGAAAATAACGTGGTGTACCTGATGGGACTGGTCACCCGCGCCGAGGCCGATGCCGCATCCGACATCGCCAGCACGACTGCCGGCGTCAAGAAAGTGGTTCGCGTCTTCGAATATATTGATTGATGATAAATTGAAATATCCAACCCCAAGCTTCGAGAGCAAGATTTGCGCGGCGAGCGACCTCGCCGCGAAGATCGCTTTGCTCCCTCGCCCGCTGGTATTCACCAACGGCTGCTTCGACGTACTGCATCGCGGTCATGTCACTTACCTTGCGCAAGCCAGAGCACTCGGCTTCTCGCTTATCGTCGGCGTGAACAGCGATGCCTCGGTAAAGCGCCAGGGCAAAGGCGATGACCGCCCGATCAACGCCGAACAGGATCGCATGGCTGTGCTGGCTGCGCTGGAATCGGTTAGCCTGGTCGTTCAGTTCGATGAAGATACGCCGCTCAACCTCATTCTCGCCTGCAAACCCGATGTGCTGGTCAAGGGCGGCGACTGGAAACCGGAAAACATCGTAGGCAGCAAAGAAGTGAAGATGTGGGGCGGCACGGTGCACAGCATTCCTTTCCTGCACGAACGCTCGACAACCGCGCTGCTCAAGAAGATCCGCAGCCTTTAGCCTCTCCGGCTATCCAGGCTCACTTCTCAGCGAACATCCATCCGTTCGACCGCTCTCCCCATTCTTTGCCGGGAAAGGAAGCGGTTTTTCCCCCCCTATGTCTCCATAGGGGAATCCCTCATGGTACGTGGCGACTACTTCCAGTAGGATGCATGCCGCCGCTAACACCAAGGGTAATGCTGGCAAGAATGGCGGGCCGCAGTTTTCGATCCGCAAATCTGCTGTTTCATATAACAAAAATACAGCTTCAAGGTATTTTTATATTGAGGGAACACATATGCATAAAACCAAGTTGAGCATTTCTGTATTGATGGCGGGCGTACTTCTTACGTCTGGCGCGTGGGCAGTTGATGCTCCTTCCGCGCCCGTAGTTGCAGCGCCGGCAGCAGCACAGTCCCCTGCAGAAGCGGCACCAGCCGCTGCGGCGACAGCGGCACCCGTAGACTCTCAAACAGCGCCCGCAGCTGCTGTAGCTGAGGCAGCAGCACCCGTAGTGCAGGATCCTGTCCTGTCCGATGCAGAAGGCCTCGCGCTGCTCAAGAAGAGCAACTGCCTGCTCTGCCACTCTGTGGATAAGAAGATCGTCGGCCCGGCATACAAGGACGTTGCGGCAAAATACCGCGGCCAACCCGATGCAGAAGCCAAGCTGATCTCCAAGGTAACCAAGGGTGGCTCTGGCGCATGGGGTTCGGCAGTAATGCCTCCTCAGAAGACCGCTGGCGAGGCAAACATCAAGTCCCTGGTCAGGTTCGTACTGGCCCGCAAGTAAACATCCCAATCCAATTGACTGCATGAGCCGATCTTCTGCGCGGTGCTCGCCGCGCAGAAGATCGATTGGATCCCGTACCGGTCTTCGCAATTTGTGGATTACGCCCCGGCTTGCGATAATGCCGCATGATTACCCCTACTGAAATCACCCTGCATCAACAATCCAGGCTGCTGGAGATCGCTTTCGACGATGGCGCGCGCTACAAGTTGCCCTTCGAATTCCTGCGCGTATACTCGCCTTCCGCCGAAGTGCGCGGTCACGGACCGGGACAGGAGACGCTGCAAGTCGGCAAGCGTAACGTGATGCTCACCGACATCGAGCCTGCCGGCAGCTACGCCATCAAGTTGACCTTCGACGACGGCCATGACACCGGCCTGTATACTTGGGAATACCTGCACGAACTGGGCAAATATCAGGATGCCATGTGGCACGACTATTTGACCAAAATGGAAGCCGCCGGCGCGAGCCGCGATTGAAATCTATCACCGTTCGCCCTGAGCCAGTCGAAGGGT
Organism: uncultured beta proteobacterium; assembly: GCA_963840345.1. Classification (GTDB taxonomy): domain Bacteria; phylum Pseudomonadota; class Gammaproteobacteria; order Burkholderiales; family Gallionellaceae; genus Sideroxyarcus. Next base: position 423,580 of record CAWIYO010000006.1, on the reverse strand, counting down.
AGCGGTCCAAATACTCAGGAGCATCACATGAGCAAAACCACCCATTTCGGTTTCCAGACCGTCCCCGAAGAAGAAAAAGCCAAGCGCGTCGCGGGCGTGTTCACCTCCGTCGCCAGCAAGTACGACATCATGAACGACCTGATGTCGGTCGGCCTGCACCGCATCTGGAAGCGCTTCGCCGTGGGGCTGGCGAACGTGCATGCAGGCCAGCGCGTGCTGGACATCGCCGGCGGTTCCGGCGACATCTCGCGCCTGTTCCTGGACAAGGTCGGCAAGAACGGCCAAGTGATCCTCACCGACATCAACAACGCCATGCTGCGCGTGGGCCGCGACCGTTTGCTGGACGAAGGCAAAGCCACACCCACCGCGCAATGCGACGCCGAACACCTGCCCTTCCCCGACAACTATTTCGACTGCGTCAGCATCGCCTTCGGCCTGCGCAACGTCACCCACAAAGATGCCGCCCTGCGCGAGATGCGCCGCGTGCTCAAGCCCGGCGGCCGCGTGATCGTGCTGGAATTCTCCAAGATCGCCAAGCCGCTGGAGAAGGCCTACGACCTCTACTCCTTCAAGCTGCTGCCCAAGATGGGCGAGATCATCGCCAACGACGCCGACAGCTACCGTTACCTCGCCGAGTCCATCCGCATGCATCCGGGACAGGAAGAGCTGAAGCAGATGATGGTGGATGCCGGGCTGGAGCGCGTCGAGTACTTCAACATGACGGGTGGGGTGGTGGCGGTGCATCGGGGGTATAAGTTGTAGTAACAACAGGAAACTTCGGTATTGCCCGCAACTTATCTAATGCTAAGAAAGTTATTATGTCGCCCCATCAAATTTTGACCGTATGCATAAGGCTCGTTGCGATAGTTTGGCTGCTTTACACCATTAGCCACCTAGATAGTTTGTTCGCGTATTTGAATGAGGGAAGTCAGCTGCAGTTGGACAAGACGACCGTTCTGATCTTCGCATCACTACAAGGTGCCGCTTGTGCGGTGCTTTGGCTGTTTCCACGATCGATTGCTGCAAAACTGCTGCCTGGGCGTGATACCAATGCGACACCGGCTCCATCCAGCCCCTTTGATTGGCAAACCCTTGGAGTCATTTGCGTCGGCATTTGGGAACTGACCAGAGCCATCCCTGATGCGGCTTACTGGATCACTTTCTACAACATCATGGCAACGAGTTCCAATCTTGGATTGTCCTACTTCAGCGCTGAGCAGAAGGCCGGGATGATTGCGACAATTGCCGAACTTGGCATTGGATTGTGGCTTGTCTTGGGAGCAAAGGGTCTCACCTCCATATTGGTTAGAATTCGTACTTCTAACCTCCGCGATTGAAGAACAGACCAAGCCTGATCATCTTGCCCTGCTAGCCCGCGTAGGATGGGTTGAGCAACGCGATACCCATCATCGGATATAATCCCTCCCCCGTTTTATTGATGGGTTTCCTTCGTCAATCCATCCTACCTATGGAGTCCCCGTGAGCAATTTACCCAAATGCCCCAAATGCAATTCCGAATACACCTACGAAGACGGCAGCAACTACGTCTGCCCCGAGTGCGCCCACGAGTGGCCGAAGGACGCGCCCGCCGAAGCTGGCGAACAGGCGAAGGTGTTCAAGGATGCCTTCGGCAACGTGCTGCAGGACGGCGACACCGTCACCGTGATCAAGGACCTGAAGATCAAGGGTTCGTCTTCGGTGGTGAAGGTGGGAACCAAAGTGAAGAATATCCGTCTAGTCGACGGCGACCATGACATCGACTGCAAGATCGATGGCATCGGCGCGATGCAGTTGAAGACCGAGTTTGTGAAAAAGGCGTAAACCCCTCCCTTCCTCCCCTTATCAGGGGAGGAGCCGTTGTTCTCTCCCCCTGATAAGGGGGAGTCGGAGGGGGTTGGTTTTACTGGTTTGGGAGTTTGAAATGGGTGGGTGGGGTTGTCCGCACGAGGTTGATGGCAAGTGTCAGCGCGTGAACAATATTCCGTGCGACATCGGCATGAAGGGTTGCGTGCTGTTCGGGCGTTTCCGTTTTGCCGACCCCAGCAAGAACCGGCCCAAAAAGACGCCGAACACTCCTCCTGTCGAGCCGACCGCATCGGACGATGACAGCAAGCAATAACCTCTCCGATTTGATCTACTGCGACGATTCATTGCTGGTGGTGAACAAGCCGGCCGGACTGCTGTCTGTGCCGGGACGCGGCGAAGACAAGCAGGATTGTCTTTCTGCCCGGCTGCAAAGCGAATTCCCCGATGCTCTGGTCGTACATCGGCTGGATATGTCGACTTCCGGTTTGATGGTGTTCGCGCGCGGCATCGATATGCAGCGCCACCTGTCGCAGTATGTTCCGCGAGCGAGAAGTTGAGAAGCGTTACGTGGCGGTGGTGGCGGGCAAGCTGCAGCCTGATGCTGGCGAGGTGGCTCTGCCTATCGTAGCGGACTGGCCGAACCGGCCCTTGCGCAAGATCGATGCGGAGCAAGGCAAGCCCTCGCTTACGCGCTTTCGCGTATTGAGCTTCGCAGCCGATTCCACTCGCGTGGAACTCGAACCCGTCACCGGCCGCACGCACCAGCTGCGCGTGCACATGGCTGCCATCGGTCATCCCATCCTCGGCGATGCCTTGTATGGCGATGCGGCCAGTGCGCCGCGCTTGCTGTTGCACGCCAATTCGCTGTCCTTTGCCCACCCCGTGAGCGGCGAGCCATTGAACTTTACTTCCCCGCCCCCATACTAGTACCCGCTTTACGCGGATTCACCGCAAGCGTGGAGGATATGCATCCGGTTGCAACTGCTATACTCTTCGCTCGTTGTCTTGAACACACTTGAAGGAATCCAATGAAACGTTTCGCCATTTTGTTGACCATCGCTTTGACCAGTCTTTCTTTCCTCGCCACCAGCGCTGAAGCCAAGCGCTTCGGCGGTGGCGGCAGTTTCGGCAAGCAGCGCACCATGAGTGCGCCAGTGCAAAAGTCCCCTGCTGCTGCTCCACAGAACACGCCCGGCGCAGCCCGCCGCCGCTCCGCAATCCACGGGTAACAAGTGGCTCGGCCCTCTGGCCGGTATCGCTGCCGGCCTGGGCCTGGCTGCGTTGTTCTCCCATTTTGGCCTGGGTGAAGGTATGGGCTCGATCCTGATGATCATCCTGGCAGTGGTCGCAGTGTTCTTCCTGATCTCCATGTTCCGCCGCAACAAACAGCAACCTGCGATGCAGTATGCCGGTGCGGGCGCACCTTACGCAGGCACGCAAGAGCCGGTGCAACAGCCCGTGGGCGGCGGCGTGGCTACCGCAGCGCCCTCGGTGGCAGCCAACATCCCTGCCGATTTCCCGGTGGAAAGCTTCCTGCGCAGCGCGAAGACTACGTTCATCCGCCTGCAGGCTGCGAACGACCGCAAGGACCTGAACGACATCCGCGAATACACCACGCCGGAGATGTTTGCCGAGGTCTCCATGCAGATTCAGGAGCGCGATGACGCGCCGCAGAGGACCGACGTGGTTGCGGTCAATGCCGAATTGCTGGAAGTCGTCACCGAGAACGACATCGCCATCGCCAGCGTGCGCATGAGCGGCCAGTTGCGCGAGAACAACGGCGCGCCGGAGAGCTTCGACGAGATCTGGCACGTGCAGAAGAACCTGAAGGACAATAAGTCCGTTTGGTTGCTGGCCGGGATTCAACAGGTTTAGGCTCAAACCATGATCCTGAAGTAAACTAGAGGGCACCGGAAAAACCGGTGCCCTTTTTAATTTAAACAACTATCTGCGATGCGTTTCCTGCGATTGCTCAAGATCATCTTCGTCGTGCTGCGGTTCGGGCTGGACGAGTTTCTGCTGGCTCATGAACGGACGAGCTGGATGCTGCGCCCGCTCAACTGGCTGCTGTTCTTTCGCGATGTTTCGCGCCCGCGTGCCGAGCGTTTGCGCCTGGCGCTGGAGACCTTGGGGCCGATCTTCGTCAAGTTCGGCCAGCTGCTTTCCACGCGCCGCGACCTGATCCCGACCGACATCGCCGACGAGCTGGCGAAATTGCAAGACCAGGTTCCCCCCTTCCCTTCAGCCCAGGCGGTCGCGCTGCTGGAAGATATCTATGGCAAACGTCTGAGCGAGGTGTTCGCCGATTTCGATGAGATGCCCGTGGCCAGCGCCTCGGTGGCGCAAGTACATTTCGCGGTGTTGCCGGATGGGCGCGAAGTGGCCGTCAAGATCCTGCGTCCGGGCATTTCCGGCGTCATCGGGCATGACGTGGCATTGCTGGAGATCTGTGCCGGCCTGATCGAACGCTGGTGGAAGGAAGGCAAGCGACTGAAGCCGAAGCTGGTGGTCGCCGAATTCGATAAGTACCTGCATGACGAGCTCGACCTGTTGCGCGAGGCGGCCAGTGCCAGCCAGTTGCGGCGGAATTTTGCCGATGCCAAATTGCTGCTGGTGCCGGAAGTGCATTGGGATTGGTGTTCCGAGCAGGTAATGGTGATGGAACGCATGCATGGCATTCCCGTCAGCCAGATCGCTTCTTTGCGCGCGGCGGGAATAGATCTTTCCAGGCTGGCCGCCAACGGCGTCGAGATCTTTTATACGCAGGTATTCCGCGACGGTTTCTTCCACGCCGACATGCACCCGGGCAATATTCTGGTCGCGCATGACGGACGTTATGTGGCGATGGATTTCGGCATCATGGGCACGCTCACCGGCAGCGACAAGAGTTATCTTGCGCAGAATTTCATCGCTTTCTTCAATCGCGACTACAAGCGCGTTGCCGAGCTGCACATCGAGTCCGGATGGGCGCCGGCCGATACGCGCGTGGATGAATTCGAGGCCGCGATCCGTGCGGTGTGCGAACCTATCTTCGACAAGCCGTTGCGCGAGGTATCGTTCGGCAAGGTGCTGTTGCGCCTGTTCCAGGCCTCGCGCCGTTTCGGCATCGAGATCCAGCCGCAGTTGGTTCTGCTGCAGAAAACCTTGCTCAATATCGAAGGCCTGGGTTTGCAACTCGATCCCGAGCTCGACCTGTGGAAGACGGCCAAGCCATGGCTGGAGCGCTGGATGAGTGAGCAAGTCGGCTGGCGCGGCTTCATCAAGGCCTTGCGCACCGAGGCGCCTCGTTTTGCGACCTTGCTGCCGCAACTGCCGCGCCTGCTGCATGATCGCCTTAAGGACGACCTTGCTGCGCAGGCAGCACCGTTGTTGCTCGAGATGGTCATCCAGCAGAAGAAGCGCAATGCCTGGCTGTCGGCCATCACGCTTCTGTTGGGAGCAGCACTACTCCTCGCCGTTTACGCCCGGTTCGCTTGAACAAAAAACGGCCACTCGACAGTGGCCGTCTTCGTGAATTTCCTCGCCGCCAAACTCGGCTTTATTCCACCGTGACAGATTTTGCAAGATTGCGGGGTTTGTGGTTCCGACCGCCCTTTCGGGCTTAACCTGCTGTGCAGGTTAGTCTCCACCGCAAGCCGAAAATCCTCGCCCTCCTATTTGGTGTGTTATTCCACCGTAACGGATTTGGCCAGGTTTCTCGGCTTGTCCACATCCGTTCCCTTTTGCAGGGCAACGTAATAGGCCAGCAGCTGCAGCGGGATGGTGTGCAGAATGGGACTCAGATACCCCGCGTGTTCCGGCATTTGCAGGATGTGCACACCTTCGGCTTCCTTGATGTGCGTGTTCGCGTCGGCAAAGACGTACAGCTCCCCGCCGCGTGCGCGGACTTCCTGCAGATTGGATTTCAGCTTTTCCAGCAATGAGTCGTTCGGCGCGACCGAGATGACGGGCATTTTTTCGTCCACCAGCGCCAGTGGGCCGTGCTTGAGCTCTCCTGCCGGGTAAGCCTCGGCATGGATGTAGGAGATCTCCTTGAGCTTGAGCGCGCCTTCCAGTGCTATCGGGTAATGCATGCCGCGCCCGAGGAACAGGGCGTTATGCTTGTCGGCAAAGTGTTTCGACAGTTCCGCGATCTGCGGCTCCAGCGCCAATGCCTTTTGCACCGCGCTGGGCAGATGGCGCAGTTCGTGCAGGAATTGTTGTTCGCGTTCTGCGCTCAAGCGACCGCGCAGCTTGGCCAGCACCAGAGTCAGCAGGAACAGGGCTGCGAGTTGGGTGGTGAATGCCTTGGTCGAGGCGACGCCGATCTCGGGGCCGGCGCGTGTCAGCAGGCGCAATTTGGATTGCCGGACGATCGCGCTTTCCGGGACGTTACAGATCGCCAGCGTGAACAGATGCCCGGTTACTTTGGCATGGTTGAGTGCGGCCAGGGTATCCGCCGTTTCGCCGGACTGCGAGATGGTGACTACCAGCGTTTTGGGATTGGGGACGCTGGTGCGATAGCGGTATTCGCTCGCCACCTCCACGCTGCACGGGATGCCGGCAATTTCTTCCAGCCAGTAGCGTGCGACTTGTCCAGCGTGGTTGCTGGTGCCGCAGGCGAGGATGAGGATGTTCTCGATCTGCGGGAAGATCGCATTCGCTTCCGCGCCGAAGATGCCGGGCACCAGCGATTGGCTGTTGCACACTGACTCGAGTGTGTTTGCCAGCGCCTGCGGTTGCTCGTGGATCTCCTTTTGCATGTAGTGCTGGTATTCGCCCAGCTCCACACTGTCGTTGTTGAGTTCGCTGACATGCACCTGGCGCTGTACTGCCTTGCCGTTCGCGTCGAAGATACGATAGTCGGCGAGGTTCACTTCGACCACGTCGCCTTCTTCCAGATACACCACGTTCTTGGTGACTTGCAGCAGCGCCGACATATCGGAACCGACGAAATGTTCGCCCTCCCCCACGCCCAGCAGCAGCGGGCTGCCCTTGCGCGAAGCAATGAGCTGATGCGGATTGTCGGCAGCCACGACGCCGATGGCGTAAGCGCCGACCAACTGCGCCAAAGCCATTTGCGTGGCAGCCAGCAGATTGCCCTGCGCGTAATGACTGTGGATCAGATGGGCAATGACTTCGGTATCGGTATCGGAGGTGAACTCGTATCCTTTCGCCACCAGTTTGGTACGCAATTCCTCGTAGTTCTCGATGATGCCGTTATGCACCACTGCGATGAGGTTGCGGCTGATGTGAGGGTGAGCGTTGCGCTCGCTCGGTATGCCGTGCGTCGCCCAGCGGGTGTGCGCGATGCCAAGTTCGCCGACTGTGTTCGCACTCTTTTGGACCAGTTCGGCGACTCGTCCGGTGCTGCGCACGCGTTCCAGTTTGCCGTCGTGTACCACGACCAGTCCGGCCGAGTCATAGCCGCGGTACTCCAGACGCAGAAGGCCATTTACCAGAATCGGCACCACATTGCGGCGCGCTACGGCGCCTACGATTCCACACATATTATTTCCTTCCTTTTTGCGGGCGCTGCCAGCCGGTGATGGTCAATTGTTTGCTGCGCGACAGGGTGAGTTCGCCTGCCGGTGTATCTTTGGTGATGGTCGAGCCGGCACCGATGGTCGCACCCTTGCCTACTGTCACAGGCGCAACGAGTTGCGTGTCCGAGCCGATGAAGGCGTCGTCTTCGATAATGGTGCGGAATTTGTTTGCGCCATCGTAATTGCAGGTGATCGTGCCCGCGCCGATGTTGACGCGGCTACCCACGGTGCTGTCGCCGATATAGCTCAGGTGGTTGGCCTTGCTGCCTTTGCCTATCTCGCTGTTCTTGATCTCTACGAAATTGCCGACATGCGCGTCGTCATGCAACTCGCTGCCGGGACGCAATCGGGCATAGGGACCGATGACGCAGTTAGCGCCCACTTTGCTGTCGTCGATGTGGCTGTAGGCCGCGATTTGCGTACCCTGTGCGATGGTAGCGTTGCGGGTGACGCTGTAAGCGCCTACTCGCACTCGGTCGCCGAGGCTCACTTCGCCTTCGAAGATGCAACCGACGTCGATCTCGACATCGCGTCCGCATGTCAGTTTGCCGCGGATGTCGATGCGCGCCGGGTCGGCCAATGTCACGCCCTGGGCCAGTAACTGCGCTGCCTGCACCTGTTGCCAGGTTCGCTCCAGTGCCGCGAGTTGCGTCTTGCTGTTGATGCCTTCCACTTCCCACGCATGGGCGGGTTGCACGGTATGCACCGCGATGCCTTCCTGTACTGCCATTGCCACGATGTCGGTCAGGTAGTACTCGCCTTGCGCGTTGTTGTTACCCAGATTGCTCAACCATGCGCGCAGCCTTTCCGTGGGTGCCAGCAGGATACCGGTGTTCACTTCCTTGATTTCAAGTTGGGCTGGCGATGCGTCTTTCTGTTCGACGATGCACTGCACGTCGCCTTCGGCATTGCGCACGATGCGGCCATAGCCTGTGGGATTGTCGAGATTGACGGTGAGCAACACCAAGCCTTCCCCAGCTTGCTGCATCTGGTGCAAGGTACTGTGCTGCGTCAGCGGCACGTCGCCATACAGCACCATCGTACGGCTGTCGTCCTTGAGCTGCGGCATCGCCTGTTGCACGGCATGCCCCGTCCCGAGCTGTGGTTCCTGGATCACGAATTGCGCGGCGTACCGCTGCATCGCCTGCGGCACGCTCTCCCCGCCGTGCCCATACACCACGCAGACCTGCTGCGGTTGCAGCGATGTCGCGCAATCCAGCACATGCTGCACCAGCGGCTTGCCGGCCAGCGCGTGCAGTACTTTGGGTTTGTCGGAATACATGCGCGTGCCTTTGCCGGCAGCGAGGATGACGATGTTCAAAGGGCTCATATTCTGCTTTCAGAAGGTGGTGGATTATAGCCCATACAACTCCTCCATCTCACCTCCCCCGTGCTTGACAGCGCGGCCGGGGCGCCAACGATCCCGAGCACAATAATGCCCTCGCGCTCAGGGAGTTTCTCCTCGCAAGCGTGCGAGACGCAGGAGCTGACGGCAACAAAAAAGCAGCCGAAGCTGCTTTTTTGTTTTGATGCTGGTGGAACGCGTGCTTAGTGGGTGTGCTTGCGCAGTTGCTGGATCGCACGCAGTTGGGCGATGGCTTCTGCCAACTCGGCTTGCGCTTGCGCGTAGTCGATGTCGGAGGTGCGGTTCTTCATTGCTTCTTCCGCTGCCTGCTTTGCTTCCAGCGCGCGTGCCTCATCCAGGTCGTGACCGCGGATCGCGGTATCGGCCAGCACGGTCACTACGTCGGGCTGCACTTCCAGCATGCCGCCGGAAACGTAGATCAACACTTCTTCCTCTTGGTCCGGACGCTTGATGCGCACCGCACCGGGTTTGATGCGAGTCATCAGGGCGGTGTGGCGAGGGTAGATACCCAGTTCGCCCATCTCGCCCGGAACCACGACGACTTCAGCAAGGCCGGAGTAGATCTGCTCTTCGGCGCTCACCACGTCCACATGTACGGTCATTGTCATGGTTGTTCCTTTTGGTTATTGCAGCGTCTTGGCCTTTTCGACCGCTTCTTCGATGCCGCCGACCATGTAGAACGCTTGTTCCGGCAGGTGATCGTACTCGCCGTCCACAATGGCTTTGAAGCCCTTGATGGTTTCCTTCAGCGTCACGTACTTGCCAGGTGCGCCAGTGAACTGCTCGGCAACGTGGAACGGTTGCGACAGGAAGCGCTGGATCTTACGTGCACGAGCAACGGCCAGTTTGTCTTCCGGTGCCAGTTCGTCCATACCCAGAATAGCGATGATGTCGCGCAATTCCTTGTAACGCTGCAGAGTCTGCTGCACGCGGCGTGCCACGGTGTAGTGCTCTTCGCCCACGACCAGCGGATCCAGCTGGCGAGAGGTGGAGTCCAGCGGATCGACCGCTGGGTAGATACCCAGAGAAGCGATGTCGCGGCTCAACACAACGGTGGAGTCCAGGTGCAAGAAGGTGGTCGCAGGAGACGGGTCGGTCAAGTCATCCGCTGGAACGTACACGGCCTGGATGGAGGTAATGGAACCCACCTTGGTCGATGTAATACGCTCTTGCAGGCGGCCCATTTCTTCAGCCAGTGTAGGTTGGTAACCCACGGCGGAAGGCATACGACCCAGCAGCGCGGACACTTCGGTACCGGCCAGAGTGTAACGGTAGATGTTGTCCACGAAGAACAGGATGTCGCGGCCTTCGTCACGGAATTTTTCAGCCATGGTCAAGCCGGACAGAGCAACGCGCAGACGGTTGCCGGGCGGCTCGTTCATCTGGCCGAACACCATCGCGACTTTGGACTTGGAGAAGTCTTCCTTGTCGATAACGCCAGCATCGGTCATTTCGTGGTAGAAGTCGTTACCTTCACGGGTACGCTCACCCACGCCGGCGAACACGGACAGACCCGCGTGTTGCTTGGCGATGTTGTTGATCAGTTCCAGCATGTTCACGGTCTTGCCTACACCCGCGCCGCCGAACAGACCGACCTTACCGCCCTTGGCGAACGGGCAAACCAGGTCGATCACCTTGATGCCGGTTTCCAACAGGTCAACAGATGGGGACAGTTCGTCGAACTTCGGTGCAGCTTGGTGAATCGAGCGCTTTTCGGTGCTCTTGATCGGGCCCACTTCGTCGATGGGGCGACCCAGAACGTCCATGATACGGCCCAGTGTACCGGTACCGACCGGCACTTGGATCGGGTTGCCGGATGCGTTCACGGCCATGCCGCGACGCAGACCGTCAGAAGAACCCATGGCGATGGTGCGCACAACGCCGTCACCCAGTTGCTGCTCGACTTCGAAGGTCAAGCCCGGCTCAGCCGTCGAGTTACCTGCGTCTGCCAATGTCAGCGCTTCGTATACCTTAGGCATTTTGTCGCGCGGGAATTCGATGTCAACCACCGCGCCGATACACTGAACAATCTTTCCTTGACTCATTTTAAGATTCCCCGTCTAAATTAATTCTGAAATTCTTCGCTACCAAAATCACTCTAGCGCTGCCGCGCCGCCCACGATCTCCGAGATTTCCTTGGTGATCGCTGCCTGACGTGCTTTGTTGTAGACCAATTTGAGTTCGCTGATGACGCTCTTCGCATTATCGGAAGCGGCTTTCATCGCCACCATACGCGAGCTTTGTTCGGAAGCTATGTTCTCGACCACCGCTTGGTACACCAGAGATTCGATGTAGCGCAGCAGCAACTCGTCGATCACTTTCTTGGCATCCGGCTCATAGATGTAATCCCAAGTTGCCCCGGTCGTCTCCAGCTTTTCGCCCGTCAATGGGAGCAGTTGCTCAACACGCGGCTCTTGGCGCATGGTGTTGATGAAGTGGTTGTAGCTCAGATAGATCGCATCGATCTCGCCGGCGACGTAGGCATCCAGCATCGCTTTCACGGTGCCGATCAGCTTCTCCAGGTGCGGCGTATCGCCCAACCCAGTCATGTGCGACTTCACCTTGGCACCGATACGGTTCATAAAGCCGAAGCCTTTGTTACCGATAGGGCAAACCACGAGGCCTTTGCCTTCACCTTCCCATGTCTTCATCTCGTTCACGGCAAGGCGCAGCAGGTTGGTGTTCAAACCACCGCACAGACCTTTGTCCGAGGTAACGACGATCAGACCGACGTTCTTGACGCTCTCGCGCTTGACCAGGAATGCATGTTTGTATTCCGGGTTGGCGCGCGACAGGTGTGCAGCAACGTTGCGGATCTTCTCGGCATAGGGGCGGGCTGCGCGCATGCGCTCTTGCGCTTTGCGCATCTTCGCTGCGGCGACCATTTCCATCGCACGGGTGATCTTGCGCGTATTTTCAACGCTCTTGATCTTGGTGCGAATCTCTTTGCTGCCTGCCATGATTTAGCTCCCGCTTAGTATGCCGCTGTTGCCTTGAACGCTTCGACAGCTGCTGCCAGCGCTTTTTCGTTGTCAGCGGACAGGTCCTTGGTCGTTTCGATCGCATCCATCAGGGCCTTGTTCTTGGAACCCAGGTGAGCATGCAAACCGGCTTCGAAAGCCAGTACTTTGGCAACGGCCACGTCGTCGAAATAACCCTTGTTCACGGCGAACAGCGTCGCAGCCATCTTGGAGACGGACAACGGTGCGTATTGCAGCTGCTTCATCAGTTCGGTCACGATCTTGCCGCGCTCGAGCTGCTTGCGGGTTGCTTCGTCCAGATCGGAGGCGAACTGCGCGAACGCAGCCAGTTCACGATACTGGGCCAGCGCCAGACGCACACCGCCACCCAGCTTCTTGATGACCTTGGTCTGCGCTGCACCACCCACGCGAGACACCGAGATACCGGCGTTGATCGCGGGACGGATACCGGCGTTGAACAAGTCGGATTCCAGGAAGATCTGGCCGTCGGTAATGGAGATCACGTTGGTCGGCACGAAGGCGGACACGTCGCCTGCTTGTGTTTCGATCACTGGCAATGCAGTCAGCGAACCGGTCTTGCCTTTGACGGCACCCTTGGTGAAGGCTTCGACATAGTCGGCGTTCACGCGGGCTGCGCGTTCCAGCAGGCGGGAGTGCAGATAGAACACGTCGCCGGGGTAAGCTTCACGGCCGGGCGGACGGCGCAACAACAGGGAGATCTGACGATACGCCCAAGCTTGCTTGGTCAAGTCGTCGTAAACGATCAGCGCGTCTTCGCCGCGATCGCGGAAGTATTCGCCCATGGTGCAACCGGCGTACGGTGCCAGGAACTGCATCGCGGCGGAGTCGGAAGCGGTTGCAGCAACGACGATGGTGTATTCCATCGCGCCGTGCTCTTCCAGTTTGCGTACCACGTTGGCAACGGTCGAAGCTTTCTGACCGACAGCCACGTAGATACAGGTCATGTTCTGACCCTTCTGGTTGATGATGGCGTCAACTGCCACAGCTGTCTTACCAGTCTGGCGGTCGCCGATGATCAGTTCGCGCTGGCCGCGGCCGACTGGAACCATGGAGTCGATGGACTTCAGGCCGGTTTGCACAGGCTGGTCAACAGACTTACGTGCGATAACGCCCGGGGCGACCTTTTCGATCTTGTCGGTCATCTTGGCGTTGATCGGGCCTTTGCCGTCGATGGGCTGGCCCAGCGCGTTCACTACACGACCGCGCAGTTCAGGACCAACTGGCACTTCCAGAATGCGGCCGGTGCACTTAACGGTGTCGCCTTCGGTGATGTGTTCGTATTCACCCAGAATCACGGCACCCACGGAATCACGCTCAAGGTTCAGCGCCAAACCAAAGGTGTTGCCGGGGAATTCCAACATTTCGCCTTGCATCACGTCGGACAAGCCGTGGACGCGGACGATACCGTCGGTCACGCTGACCACTGTACCTTCAGTGCGCGCTTGGGTCAGTGCTTCGAAATTCTCGATGCGACTGCGAATCAGATTGCTAATTTCGGAAGGGTTGAGCTTCATCTGGATTTCCTCATTCTTGATAAATCTTTATCAGGCCAATGTGTTTGCAATCAAGCAAGCGCGTTCGCCATTTCAGTGAGTCGGGTACGCGCGGAGCCGTCGATCACTTGGTCTCCGGCACGAATCACCACGCCCCCCAGTAATTCTTTATTGACCTTGCAGGTCAGCACGATCTCGCGACCCATGCGCTTCTTGAGCGAGCTGACGATCTTGTCCTGTTGTGCGGAAGACAATTCAAACGCTGCATCCACCACCACATTGACGGTTTTTTCCGCTTCCGCTTTCAACGTTTCGAAAATAGCCGCGATTTCAGGCAGCACTTGCAGGCGCTGATTGTCTGCGAGCACTCGCACAAAGTTGCGCTGTTGCGCGCCGGCACCGCTGCCGATCAGCGCTTCCATCAATCCCTCGATCTGCTTTTTGGCAACACGCGGATTGGTGATAACAGCACGAACTTCCGGATGATTGACCGCATCGGCCAGAGACAACAACATCTCTGACCACGCCTTCAATGCGTTCAGTTTTTGCGCCTCTTCAAATGCCGCTTGGGCATAAGGGCGCGCAGTGGTAATGGCTTCAGACATGGCGATTAGATTTCCGCAACGAGTTTATCGAGCAGATCATTGTGTGCCTTGGCATCGATCTCGCGACCGAGGATCTTACCGGCACCCGCCAGCGCAATCGCCGACACTTGAGTGCGCAGTTGTTCCTTGGCGCGGAATACTTCCTGATCGATCTCAGCCTTGGCGCCGACGATGATGCGATCGCCTTCCACTTTGGCCTGTGTCTTGGCTTCTTCAACGATTTCGCTCGCGCGCTTTTCGCCGTTCGCTATGATCTCGCCAGCCTTTTCTTTGGCTTCGCGCAAGATTTCTGCAGAACGCTTGGAAGCCAGTTCGAGGTCATGCTTGGCGCGTTCGGCATCAGCCAAACCATCGGCGATCTGCTTCTTGCGCGCGTCCAGTGCGCCGATGATCGGCGTCCACACGAACTTCATGCAGAACCACACGAACAGCGCGAACATGATGAGCTGGGCGAGAAGAGTTGCATTGATATTCATGCAAGCTTCCTTTCTTAATTATGCGTTGTCGCTATTGGCGAATTAGTGTGCCACAGCAAACAGAACGTACATCGCGATACCAACGGCGATCATCGGAACGGCGTCGACCAGACCCATCACCACGAAGAATTGGGTACGCAGCATCGGGATCAGTTCAGGTTGACGTGCAGCGCCTTCCAGGAAGCGGCCACCCAAGATACCGATACCGACGGCTGCGCCCAGTGCGCCCATACCCATCATCAGTGCGCCAGCGATGTACAGCAGTGCGTTTGCCATTTCCATTTGTATTTCTCCTAGTTTGTTAAAAGTAAAGTTAATGAAACCGATAGATTAGTGGTGTTCCTGATGCGCCATGTCCATGTAGACCACGGTCAGCGTCATGAAGATGAACGCCTGCAATGTCACGATCAGGATGTGGAAGATCGCCCAGCCCAACGACAGCAGGATCTGCGAGCCGAACAGAGTGACGCTGCCCACCGAGAAACCCGCCCAGGCGCCGCCCATCAGCGCGATCAGGATGAAGATCATTTCACCGGCATACATGTTGCCGAACAAACGCAGTGCGAGAGAGATCGGTTTGGCGATCAGGTTCACGCCCTCGAGCAGCAGGTTGACCGGCATACCCCATTTCCCGAATGGTTGCAGCGTCAACTCGCCCAGGAAGCCGCCCACACCTTTCATCTTCACGCTGTAGAACAGCACCAGCGCAAATACACCGAAAGCCATGCCGAAGGTTGCATTCGGATCCGTGGAAGGAACGACTTTAAAGAAGGGAACGCCCAGCGATGTCATCAAGCCCGGAACCCAGTCGATGGGGATCAAGTCCATCAGGTTCATGGTGAACACCCAGAAGAAGATGGTCAGCGCGAGCGGCGCAACCATATTGTTCTTGCTGGTGAAAGAACCGCGGACGCTGCTGTCGACGAACTCAACAGCCCATTCGCAGAAATTCTGCAAACCGCCGGGTGTGCCGCTGACTGCCTTCTTGGCCACGCTGCGGAACATGAACATGAATGCCGCGCCCAACAGCAGCGACATGATGAAAGTGTCCAGATTGAGAGCCCAGAAACCCATTGCTTTGGCTTCTTCGGAGGTATGGGCGATTCCCCAGGTACCGTCCGGCAAATGGCCGTAAGTCAGATTTTGCAGGTGGTGATGAATATATTCCGCTGAGGTATGCGCTGTTTCATGCGCCACTTCGCCCGCTTCATTCGCCATTTCACTGGACATTTTCTACGCCGCTTTCAGTTTTGATCTTCAAAAACAACCGGCCTCCCAATAGCGCCGCTTGCCCCAATGCAAAGCCACCCAGAACAGCGAGTGGCGATAATTTCAGCACTGCGAGGCAAATGCCCAGCAATGCAACGACTGCCAGAAACCGCTCGGCAGCGTAAAAATACATAAGCCGTAATTGTTGATGTGCGTCTTGTGCAGAATGCAAAGCCGCTCGGGACATCCTCCAAGCCAGCAATGCACCATTGAGAACGGATACCCCTCCACCACCTAACACCGCTATCGCGTATTGCGGCGAGCTTTTCCAGCCATAGGCTGCGCCTGCGGCGGCTAATGCAATCAGGACTTGCAGCCCGACAACCTTGCGCGCCAATTTTTTTTCTTGGACTTCGGCTTTCAAAAGCGCGAGGATGATAGCGGCGTTTAACGGAGGTGTCAAACGTTCTTCTTTTCCCCCGGTATCACTCAAGGCCAACTTTAACGCCCTTGTCGCAGTCCGTTAAGCAGTTCATCCAGGTGGTCGTTGCTGGAGTATTCGATGACGAGCTTGCCGCCACCCTTGCTATTGGACTTGATTTCCACTTTTGCGCCAAGGTGAGCGCTCATTTCTTCCTGCAGCTGTTGCGTATCGCGATTGATCTTTTTCGCCGCCGTTTTGGTGCCCGCTGTCTTCTCCGGAGCCACGTCGCCTTGTTGCTGCACCAGTTTTTCCGCCTCGCGAACCGACAGGCCTTCCAGAACGATCTTGTTCGCCAGCAACACTTGTTGTGCGCCTTCCAGCGACAACAGTGCGCGCGCATGACCCATATCCAGCGAGCCCTCCATCAACATACCCTGCACTGCGTCCGGCAACTTGAGCAGTCGCAGCAAATTGCTGGCGGCACTGCGCGAGCGGCCTACTGCATCGGCAGCAGCCTGATGCGTCATTTGAAACTCGTCGATCAAACGCTGGATACCAACCGCCTCTTCGAGCGGGTTCAGGTCTTCGCGCTGGATGTTCTCGATCAGCGCCATGGCCAGCGCTGCATTGTCCGGCACTTTACGCACGATGACCGGCACTATTTTCAGCTCGGCCAGTTGCGCTGCACGCCAACGCCGTTCACCGGCGATGATTTCATAGCCACCCTCAGGCAGTTCCCGCGCCAGGATAGGCTGCATAACGCCCTGCGCCCTGATCGAGGCCGCGAGTTCGTTTAGTGATGCTTCGTCCATATGACTGCGCGGCTGGTATTTGCCGGGTTTGAGTTGCTCGACTCTCAGTTCCCGCAACACGTCATTCTGTTTCGATGTGCTGTTTCCCGAAAGCAGCGCGTCCAGACCGCGCCCCAATCCCTTGACCGGTTTTGCCATGATTTTCCCTTTATTGAATCTTGTTATGCGGCGGCGACTTGTGCGGAAGCGTTATTCAACATCTCGCCTGCCAGTGCCAGATAAGCCAGCGTCCCCTTGGACTGGCTATCGTGATACAGCGCCGGAATGCCGAAGCTGGGTGCCTCGGCCAGACGCACGTTGCGCGGAATGACCGTGCGATAGACTTTATCGCCGAAGTGTTGCTGCAATTGGTCCGAAACTTGTTGCGCCAGGGCGTTGCGCGGATCGAACATGGTGCGCAGCAAACCTTCGATCTCCAGATCCGGATTCAGGTTTTCACGCACCTTGCGTATGGTGTTGACCAGATCGCTCAAACCCTCCAGTGCGTAGTATTCGCACTGCATCGGGATCATCACGGACTTGGCTGCGCACAGTCCATTGAGCGTGAGCAAGTTCAGTGCCGGCGGACAATCGACCAGGATGTAATCGTATTCGTTCAGCACCGGTTGCAGTTCGTCCTTCAGGCGCATCTCGCGCCCTTCCACCTCTACCAGCTCGATCTCGGCACCGGCCAATTCCCGGTTCGCCGGCAAGATATCGTATTTGCACGCTTCGGACTGGATGCGCGCTTCGGCGATGGTCTTTTCACCCAGCAGCACGTCGTAGATGGTTGCCTCCAGGTTGGCCTTATCGATGCCGCTACCCATGGTGGCATTGCCTTGAGGATCGAGGTCGATCAGCAAAACGCGCTGTTTCGCCGCACCCAGACTTGCCGCCAAGTTGACGCTGGTCGTGGTTTTGCCCACGCCGCCCTTTTGATTGGTGATTGCCAATATCTTGCTCATTTTTCTACCCCCAACACGACCAAACTGCGAGCCGCTTCTAGTTTAGGAACATGCAACGTGACTACCTTCTCTACCTTGATTCCCTCGGGAAGCCGCGTCAATTCCTGTTCCGGCGCTCCCTTCATGGCTGCCCAGCGCCCGCCATCTGCCAACAGATGGCGAGTCAGGGTGACAAATTCCGCTGCCTCGGCAAATGCGCGGGAGATGATCCCGTCAAACTTTTGCTCCGGCTTCCACTGTTCTACCCGCTCGCAGCGAACCTCAACGTTGCGCAGTCCCAGTTCGATTGCTGCTTGCTGCACGAAGCCGGTTTTTTTGCTGTTGCTGTCCAGCAATGTGAACGACCACTCCGGTCTCATCACCGCTAACACGATCCCCGGCAGTCCACCGCCGCAACCCACATCCAGCCAGCGTTGCGGCCACAGATGCGGCAGCACTGCAAGGCTATCCAGCAAGTGGTTACTTACCATCTGTTCCGGTTGGCGTACTGCTGTCAGGTTGTACACCTTGTTCCATTTGTGCAGCAGCGCCAGATATTCCAGCAACTTCGCCTGCTGCTCCGGCGTAACGTCCAGCCCCATCTGGGCAATGCCCGCTGCTAATTCCCGCTCCAGGTTCATGCTGCTTTGTCTTGTTTGAAGCCCCGCTTCAAATGCACCAGCAACAATGAGATGGCTGCAGGCGTTACGCCCGAGATGCGTGCCGCTTGGCCCACGGTTTCCGGCTGGTGTTTATTAAGCTTTTGCCGAACCTCGATGGAAAGCCCACGTACCTGCGAATAATCCATATTCGGCGGCAACTTTGTCGTTTCCTGACCTTCCTGGCGGGCGATCTCGTCGCGCTGGCGCTCGATATAGCCTTGATACTTTGCAAGAATTTCCACTTGCTCCGCGACTTCATGGCCTTCTTCCGAGTGCACGCCGGGCAAAGTCATCAACGAGGCGTAACTCACTTCCGGACGGCGCAGCAGATCAAATAGCGAGTATTCGCGCTCGATTTCCTTGCCCAACACGCGTTCGGCTTCTGCCCGGTCCAGCACATGAGGGTTCACCCAGGTCGATTTCAGGCGCTCCAGTTCGCGTGCGATCTTTTCGCGTTTCTGTTCAAAAGCCTGCCAGCGGACATCGTCGACCAAGCCCAGGCGTCGCCCTGTTTCAGTCAGGCGCATGTCGGCATTGTCTTCGCGCAGTTGCAGCCGGTATTCGGCACGGCTGGTGAACATACGATACGGTTCGGAAACGCCGCGTGTAATCAGGTCATCCACCAGCACACCCAGATACGCCTCATCGCGGCGCGGACACCAAGCCTCCTGTTCCTTCGCTTGCAGCGCGGCATTCACCCCGGCCAGCAGACCTTGCGCTGCGGCTTCTTCGTAGCCGGTGGTTCCGTTGATCTGGCCGGCAAGGAAAAGACCGGCGATCGTCTTGCTTTCCAGTGAAGTCTTCAAACCGCGCGGGTCGAAATAGTCGTACTCGATGGCGTAACCGGGACGCGTGATGTGCGCGTTCTCCAGCCCCTTGATCGACCGCACCAACGCCAGCTGCGTATCGTATGCAAGACTGGTCGAAATGCCATTTGGATATATCTCGTGCGTGCTCAGGCCCTCCGGCTCCAGAAATATCTGGTGCGAGTTCTTGCCGGCAAAGCGCGTGATCTTGTCTTCGATGGAAGGGCAATAGCGCGGCCCCACCCCTTCAATGACGCCCGTGAACATTGGCGATTCGCCCAGTCCGTTGCGAATGATCTCGTGGGTGCGCTCGTTGGTTTGCGTAACCCAGCAAGGCAATTGTCGCGGGTGTTGTTCGGCACGCCCCATGAATGAAAATACGGGGACCGGCGTATCGCCGTGCTGTTCCTGCATCACCGAATAATCGATGCTGCGTCCGTCGATGCGCGGAGGTGTGCCGGTCTTCAGGCGGCCGGTTGGCATTCCCAGTTCGCGCAGGTTCTGCGCCAACCCGATCGAAGGCGGGTCGCCCGCACGACCTGCCGGATAATTCTTCAACCCCACATGCACCAACCCGGACAGGAAGGTTCCGGTGGTCAGAACCACCGTTTTAGCGCGATAAATCAGCCCGAGTTGCGTTTGCACTCCAACAGCACGGCCCTGTTCCATCAGGAGTTTTTCAACTGGTTGTTGGAATAGCCAGAGATTCTGCTGGTTTTCCAAACGCTTGCGGATCGCTTGTTTGTAAAGCGCACGGTCGGCTTGCGCGCGGGTCGCGCGGACCGCCGGGCCTTTGGATGCGTTCAGGATGCGAAACTGGATGCCGCCCTCATCGGTCGCAGCGGCCATCGCGCCGCCCAAGGCATCGACTTCTTTGACCAAGTGGCCCTTGCCGATGCCGCCGATGGAGGGGTTGCAGGACATCACGCCCAGCGTTTCGATATTATGAGTGAGCAGCAACGTGGCGCAACCGGCGCGGGCGCTGGCCAGCGCAGCTTCCGTGCCGGCGTGTCCACCGCCAATCACGATGACATCGAATTGTTTCGGGTCGCGCATTCGTCACCACCAAAATGAGGACGCGCATCATACCGCAAAAGCCAATCTCGACGACAGTTTTGCATTGGGGGTTGTTTCACGTGAAACAACTTTTTCTACTTGCCGATGCAGAATCGGCTGAATATTTCGCCCAATAGATCGTCGGCTGTAAATTCGCCGGTGATGCTGTTGAGCGCCTCCTGGGCTTCGCGCAGTTCCTCGGCAAACAGCTCGGGGCGATCAAGTTGTTGCCCAGCGAGGTTCAAGTGTTCACGGGCTTGGGAAAGCGCTTCCAGATGGCGGGTTCTAGCCATGAAAACGCCGGTCTCCTGGTGCCAGCCTATGGTTTCAAGCAGCTTGTCCTGCAATAGCTCCATCCCTGCCCCGGTCTTTGCCGAAAGGAAAAGATGTGCCTCCCCGTTTCTTAATTCAAGGCCCGGAGCATGTCCGCTCAGATCGATCTTGTTATGCAAATACAGGCAGGGTGCTTTGGCCGGGAGTTGCGCCAATATGGCCTTGTCTTCCGGTTCAGAGCGCTGTTGCGATTCGTCCATCAACACCAGCACCACATCGGCCCGGGCCAGGGCTTGTTGTGTGCGGGCAATGCCCATTTTTTCGACCTCATCGGCCGTATCCCGAAGTCCGGCCGTATCGATCAGGTGCAAAGGCACACCGCGTACTTGCAAGGCTTGGCGTATGGCATCGCGGGTCGTGCCTGGTATGTCGCTCACCAACGCCACCTCTTCTCCGGCGAAACGGTTAAGCAGGCTGGATTTACCGGCATTGGGCGCGCCAACCAGCACGACCTGTGCGCCTTCCCGCAAGATGCTGCCCTGCTTGGCCAAAGCAGAGATACGCCCTACTTCCTGGCACAGCACGGCGAGCTTGCTGGCGCAAAGCTGGCGGTCGGAGACATCGATCTCCTCTTCCGGAAAATCCAGTGTGGCTTCGAGCAGCATGCGCAGGTCTATCAGCATGGCGACTGCACCATGTATCGCGGCCGAGAATTCGCCCTGCAGGGATCTCATTGCGCTTCGAGCGGCTTGCTCGGTGGTGGCATCGATGAGATCGGCCACGCTTTCGGCCTGGGCAAGATCCATCTTGTCGTTCAGGAAGGCGCGTTGCGTGAATTCGCCAGGCTGCGCGAGCCTCGCGCCCAATTCAAGACAGCGTTGCAATACGGATTGCAGCACCGCTGGGCCGCCGTGACCTTGAAGTTCGAGTACTTCCTCCCCCGTAAATGAATGCGGGGATGGGAAAAACAGTGCGATTCCTTGATCCAGCGTCGAGCCGTCGGCCCCGAGGAAAGGCGCGTAAGTAGCTAATCTGGGGGAAAGTTGGCGTCCGGTAAGGGCGGCGGCCATTGCGGCCAAGCCTTGTCCGGACACCCGGACCACGCCGATGCCACCGCGTCCTGGTGCGGTGGCGATCGCCGCGATGTTATCGTTTTTGGGCAGCAACCTTTTGCTCAGCTTCTTGGCCGTGAGTGATGTACCACTGCTGCGCAATGGACAGGATGTTATTCACCACGGAATACAGCACCAGACCGGCGGGGAAGAAGAAGAACACCACGCTGAACACGATAGGCATGATCTGCATGAGTTTGGCCTGCATCGGATCCGGCGGTACCGGATTGAGCTTGGTCTGGATCAGCATGCTGATGCCCATGATGAGCGGCAACACGTAGTAAGGATCCGTCGCCGACAGATCATGGATCCAGCCGAAGAATGGCGCATGACGCAGCTCGACGCTGGACAGGATCGCCCAGTACAGCGCGATGAACACGGGGATCTGGATCAGCATCGGCAGGCAGCCACCGAGGGGATTGATCTTCTCGGTCTTGTACAGGTCCATCATCGCGTGATTCAGCCTCTCGCGGTCATCGCCATATTGCTGCTTGATCTTCTCCAGCTTGGGAGCGACAACGCGCATTTTGGCCATGGAACGATAGCTTGCTGCGGAAAGCGGGAAGAACAGCAGCTTGATCAGTACGGTCAGCAGGATGATGGATACACCCCAGTTATTCAC
This sequence comes from uncultured beta proteobacterium, assembly GCA_963840345.1. Classification (GTDB taxonomy): domain Bacteria; phylum Pseudomonadota; class Gammaproteobacteria; order Burkholderiales; family Gallionellaceae; genus Sideroxyarcus. The sequence goes on along the minus strand of CAWIYO010000006.1, from coordinate 401,408 downwards.
CCAATCGTTGATATGCGACATCAGCCAGAACAATGGGGTGGAAAAGATCGTCAGCCAGCCATAATCCACGGTCAATCCAAGCCCTGGTGCTATGTCGTCCAACTTGGTTTGCGCCGGGCCGGCATACAGGCGAGCAGCGATGTGCCCGGTTTGGCCGGGTTCTATGCTGGCTACGGGCAGGATCACACCTGCGGAAAACTCGTTCGCATCCAGCTTCTTGGTATAGAACTCGCGCGGTCCCTTGCTTTCCGGAAGCCACGCAGACACGAAATAGTGCTGAAGCATCCCGACCCATCCGTTGTCCGGATTGGCTGGAAGTTTGACCTTGTTTTTCTCGATGTCGGAAAACTCGATCTTCTGGAATTTTTCCTGTTCGGTGTAGATCGCCGGGCCGGTAAAGGTTGGGACGAATTTCGAGGACCCGCCGACAGCCTCCGAGTCGCGTACCAGCTGGAAATAAGCCGACGGGAGCAAGGCGGTCTTGCCGATGTTCTCTATTTCGTATGAAACATCAACCAGATAGGTTCCGCGATGGAAGGTATACACCTTGGTTACGCGTGCCTCGCTTGATTCAAGCGCAGTCAGACGCACTTCCAGAGTGTCCTTGCCTTCGGCCAGGCGGTACTCATCGCCAGACGTCGAAAATACAGCGTTGTGGTTTGGCAAACCTTTGCCCAGCAGGCCGGATTGCGCTACGTAAATGTGCCCATCGTGACCGTGCATCAGGTTAAGCGGCTTGCTTTGGTCGTCGGTATCCTTGTGTTGCAACAGGTCCAGATGCTGGATATTGCCCCCCGCCGTATTGATCTCCACTTTGAGGGTGTCTGTGATAACGGAGATGTTCTTTCCCGCAGGAGCCGTTTGAACTTCTACAGGAGCCGCTGTGACTGCCGGCATGGCAGCCCTTGAGGGTGCGGCAGGTATCGACTGGTCGGCTGCAGCCACCTTCTCCGCGACCGGGGCTACGGGCTCGTTTTGACGCACCCATGCGCTCCATAGAACAACCAGAGAGAAAGAAAAGATCAGGAATAAGAACAACCGCCGCATGTCCATCGAGATTTCACCTGTATTTAGTTATGGAACGGGATCGTGCCCGCCCGGATTCCAAGGATTACAACGAATTACCCGCCTAATCGATAACCAAAGGCCCTTTAAGGGGCCATATTTGGATATCGCTTCGTGGGAATAATGAGAGCAAGACGGGCTGAAACGACATGCTGGGGGGAGTACAGGTCGAAGCAATACTTGATAACCGCGAACCAGAAGCAACAGTAGCTGTTTCATTTCGCCGCCAGAACGGTTTTAAGCATTTCACCCAGCATTTCTCTAGCTTCCGGGAGATCTTTCCTGCCTAGGGGTTTGCGTAGTCGAATCACCACGTCTCGCGCCATTCCTTGCCGTGCACACTTGCGAAAACACTCGCGTATCAATCGCTTGGCAACGTTTCGCTGTGTCGCGGCCGGAAGTACCCGCTTGCTGACAGACATGCCGAGTCGCGCATGTCCTGTAGAATTTGTTTCACTATGGACGGCAAACCATGATCTGGTCTGTGCCCTTTGCTGCAGTATCCGGGTAAACCCCTCCCGGCGCGACAATCGATAGCGCCGGGGTAAAGTCAGAACTTCTTTGGGGTCACACGCCAAGACGTGCACGGCCACGTGCGCGACGAGCCGCAATAACGGCGCGACCGCCCTTGGTTTTCATGCGAACCAGAAAACCGTGTGTACGCTTTCTCTTGGTAACCGACGGTTGGTATGTACGTTTCATGCTTGCTCCTGACTGGTTTATCTGTTGAAAAGCGCGCGATTACAATCGTTAGCGCGATTTCTGTCAAGTCTTTTTATGCTGTGGATAACTTTTTGCATAGCTTGTAGAATGCGACGCAATAATCGAGATACTTTTTACGCCTATGTCTGCCCAAAGTTTGTCTGGCAGCTGTCAGAGTTTTTTCAAAGAACAGCTGCCATTACAACAATACAATTCATGGATTAAGCCGTTGATTTTTGAGATCGACGGAGACAAACTCGTCCTCACAGCACCCAACAGTTTTACCCTGCGCATCGTTCAAGAGCGCTTCCTGCCGGAAATTACCAAGCGTGCGTTACCGTTTTTCGCTGCGCCGCCTCATATCGAGCTCAGGATAGAGAAAAAAGGCAGTAAATCCGCCCTCCGCTCCAATCGTTCAAGAGGCTGTATCAAAAAAGGTTTCTGCACCGGTAGCCAAGGCAGCGAAAAATCCCAACAAGCTTAACCCTGCACTTGTATTCGACACTTTCGTCACCGGCAAAGCCAACCAGTTAGCTCATGCGGCTGCCATTCAGGTTGCCGAAACCCCTGGGGTAGCTTATAACCCTTTGTTTATTTATGGTGGGGTTGGCTTGGGCAAAACCCACCTGCTCCAGTCCATCGGCAATCTTGTCGCCAAGCAGAACCCGCAGGCGAGAATTTGCTATATCCACGCCACCAATTACATTTCCGGCGTCGTTCGAGCATTCCAAACCAAGAACTTCGACGAATTCAAGCAGTTTTACAACTCCCTGGATCTGCTGCTGATAGACGACATCCAATTCATCGCCGACAAGCCCGGCACTCAACAAGAGTTTTTTTACACCCTGAATTCTCTTATTGATACGAATAAACAAGTCGTTATCACTTGCGACACCTTCCCGAAAGAAATATCCGGCATCGAACCGCGTCTGACTTCTCGCTTTACCTGCGGGCTAACGGTCGCCATAGAGCCCCCCGGGCTCGAGATGCGGGTAGCTATCCTGTTGCAGAAATCTGCAGCTAGCGGGTCTCCCATTACCGAAGACATCGCATTCTTCATCGCCAAACATGTCCGCTCCAACGTTAGAGAACTCGAAGGCGCCCTCAATCGCATCGAAGCTTATGCACGCTTCCACAAGCGCACAATTTCGATCGAGCTGGCAAAAGAAGCTTTGAAAGACCTGTTGGCGGCACAGAACAAACAAGTTTCGCTGGAAAACATTCAGAAGACCGTTGCTGACTTTTACCGCATCAAGATCGTCGACCTGCTTTCCAAGAAGCGTACCCGCATCATTGCCCGGCCTCGACAGATCGCGATGTGTCTGGCTCGGGAGCTTACCCAACTGAGTCTGCCGGAGATCGGCAACGCTTTTGGCGGCCGTGATCACTCCACCGTCTTGCATGCCTGCAAGACCATAGAGTCGTTGCGAAACACCGATTCCGCACTGAATGCCGATTTCAATTTATTGAACCAGACTTTACGGGGATAGAACCAGAGATACCCTGTGCATAATTTGTAGATGAAGCTGTTGCTGGATGAAATGCTAAAAGTTATCCACAAACAATACAGTTGGTTAATGGAAGTTTTCAGTAGGAAAAAATAGCGGTTAAGTAACTAAAAAAAAACAAGAAATTTAGATATCCACATATTTCTTGCCTATTATTAAGATTATTAAGAATTTAAAGAAAGAACCATATGTTCATCAAACAAATCGATAGAAACGAGCTCCTGAAACCATTACAAGCTGTCGTTGGCATCGTTGAACGTAAACAACCATTACCCATCCTTTCCAATGTCCTTATGAAAAAGGGCAAAGATGGCGTGGTATTTGTCACGACCGATCTGGAAATACAGATCGAAGCCCGACTCAAGGCGGAATTCGATGGAGCTGAAAGCGCAATCACCATCTCGGCAAAAAAACTGCAAGAGATCCTGAGAGCGATTCCCGACAACAGCGCTGTCTCCCTGGATGATCAGGATAGTAAATTACTGGTCAAAGCAAACAAGAGCCGGTTTAGCTTGCAGACATTGCCAGCACAGGATTTCCCGATGCTTTCGGAACAATTGGCCGGTGCATCCAGGATCGAGATCGGGCAAGGCGTACTTCGCCGTTTGCTGAGCTCCGTCCAATACGCCATGGCCCAGCAGGATATTCGTTATTACCTCAACGGCGTGCTGCTGGTCATAGAGGGCACTTCCATCAAGCTCATTGCAACAGACGGGCATCGCCTGGCATTTGTCAGCGAAGAACTGAAGGAAAAGCACAATAAGCACGAAGTCATCCTTTCCCGAAAAACAGTCAACGAGCTGTTGAAGCTGTTGGCAGACTCCGAAGACAAGGTTCAATTGGAACTGGCGGAAAAACAGGTGCGTATCACCTTTGCCGATATTGTGCTGACCTCCAAGGTGATCGACGGCAAGTTCCCGGATTACAACCGCGTCATCCCTACACATACCAACCACCTGACGATGGATCGAATGACCATCCTGCAGGCTCTGCAGCGCGCTGCAATCTTGTCGAACGAGAAGTTCCGCGGTGTCCGCCTGCTGTTGACTGAAAAGAACCTGCGCATCATCAGCAGCAATAGCGAACAGGAAGAAGCCCAGGAAGACATCGAAAACGATTACCAGGGAGGCCCCTTGGACATCGGTTTCAACGTAAACTACCTGCTGGACGGCATCAACAACATCAGCACTCAAACCATCACTCTTTCCTTCGGTGATCAGAACAGCAGCCTGTTGATCACTATCCCGGAGAAGACCGACTACAAATATGTAGTCATGCCGATGCGCATTTAATTTGTTCCACGTGAAACAGAAAGTAAAACAGACTCATGAGTGATAACTACGACGAATCAAGTATCCAGCAACTCGAAGGGCTGGAGGCTGTACGCAAGCGCCCCGGCATGTATATCGGCGATACCTCGGACGGCACCGGTCTGCATCATATGGTGTTCGAAGTGGTGGATAACGCCATTGACGAAGCCTTGGCTGGGCATTGTGACGACATCAAAGTCATCATTCATGGCGATAATTCGATATCGGTAGCCGACAATGGTCGCGGCATTCCTATTGGCATCAAGTTCGACGACAAGCACGAGCCCAAGCGTTCCGCGGCCGAGATTGTACTGACGGTGCTGCATGCCGGCGGCAAGTTCAACCAGAATAGCTACAAGGTATCTGGCGGCCTGCATGGCGTGGGCGTGAGTTGCGTCAACGGCCTTTCCGAATGGCTCAAGCTGACAACCTACCGCGACGGCAAGAAGTTCGGCCTGGAATTTGTGCGCGGTGCAGTCAAGGATCGCCAAGTTGAAGTTCAGAAAGGCGTCGAGGTTTCCCCTGTCCGTGAATTGGGTGAAAGCAACAAGCGCGGCACAGAGGTGCACTTCCTGGCCGACAAGGAAATCTTTGGTCTGGTCGAGTTTCATTACGAGATACTTGCCAAGCGCCTGCGCGAACTTTCCTTCCTGAATAACGGCGTCAAGATCGAACTGATCGATCAACGCACCGGAAAGAGCGAGAACTTTGCCTACTCTGGCGGTGTACGCGGCTTTGTCGAGTACATGAACAAGAACAAATCGGTGCTGCACCCCAAGTCTTTCGAGGCCAGCGGAGAAAAGGACAACATCACCGTCGACGTCGCCATGCAGTGGAACGACAGTTACTCAGAAGTCGTGCAGTGCTTTACCAACAACATCCCGCAACGCGACGGCGGCACCCACATGACCGGCCTGCGCATGGCGATGACCCGCGTCATCAATAAATATATCGAAGATAACGAACTCGCCAAAAAGGCCAAGGTGGATACCACCGGCGACGACATGCGCGAGGGTTTGACCTGTGTGCTGTCGGTCAAGGTACCCGACCCCAAGTTCTCTTCCCAGACCAAGGACAAGCTCGTTTCCAGCGAAGTCCAGCCTGCCGTGAATGAAGTAGTCACACAAAAGCTGACCGACTTCCTACTGGAGAATCCAGTCGATGCCAAGATCATCTGCGGCAAGATCATCGAGGCTGCCCGCGCCCGCGACGCTGCCCGCAAGGCCCGTGAACTGACCCGCCGCAAAGGCATCCTGGACGGCATCGGCCTGCCCGGCAAACTAGCCGACTGCCAGGAAAAAGACCCCGCCATGTCCGAACTGTACCTGGTCGAGGGTGACTCCGCCGGCGGCTCCGCCAAGCAGGGCCGGGACCGCAAGTTCCAGGCGATCCTGCCGCTCAAGGGCAAGATCCTCAACGTCGAAAAAGCGCGCTTCGAGAAGCTCATCGCATCGCAGGAGATCGCCACCCTCATTACCGTGTTGGGTACCGGCATCGGCAAGGATGAATACAGCGCCGAGAAGCTGCGCTACCACCGCATCATCATCATGACCGACGCCGACGTGGACGGTGCGCACATCCGCACCCTGCTGCTCACCTTCTTCTACCGCCAGATGCCCGAGCTGGTCGAGCGCGGCCACATCTACATTGCCCAACCGCCGCTGTACAAGATCAAGCAGGGCCGCGAGGAACGCTACCTCAAGGACGAGCACGAACTGAAGAACTATATGCTCGGCTCCGCGCTGAACGGCGCCGCGTTCTATCCCGCGCTCGATGCCGCACCTATCCAGGGCGAAGCCTTGGGCGAGATCGCCAAGCAATACTTCCTCGCCGAAGCCGTCATCGACCGCCTCTCGCACTTCATCGCCCCCGAGGCCAGCCACGCCCTGCTCGTCCTGCCTGCCCTGTCGCTGGATGACGAGGTACAAGCGAAGAAGAGCGCCAAACTGCTGGAAGAAGCCTGCGCCGGCGTGATTCGGGCGGAAGTCGAAACCGACATCAATGGCGAACTGCGCCTGCGCCTGGAAAAGATCTTTCATGGCAACTACTCGCTGAGCTATCTGGACAAGGAGTTCCTGCAGAACGGCGACTACGCGCAGATCCGCCAGACCGCCGAAGCCCTGAACGGCCTGATCTCCCCGACCGCCTATGCCCAGCGCGGCGAACAGAAGCGCGGCGTCGCCAGCTTCAAGCAGGCCATCGAATGGCTGCTCGAGGAAGCCAAGAAAGGAGTCAGCATCCAGCGCTACAAAGGCTTGGGCGAGATGAACCCCGAGCAGTTGTGGGAGACCACCATGGACGTGAAGAACCGCATCCTGCTGCGCGTGCGCATCGAAGACGCCATCGGTGCAGACGAGATATTCACCACGCTGATGGGTGATGTGGTCGAGCCGCGTAGGGCATTCATCGAGCAGAATGCGCTGGGGGTGAAGAATTTGGATGTGTAAATGCCAAGCGAACTTTCTGAACTCGTTGCGCAATTCGTCCGTTCTGTCGGTGCAAACAATACCGAAATCTACAACGAGTTCAGCCTTCAGCACGAGTTTGGAATATTTCTCCGGTCAGCGCTTCCGCAATACAAAGTTCAGTTTGAGCGTAATGTCTCTTACTTCGCTGCGTCCAAGACAGAGTTCACCAAGCGTGAAATAGACATCGTGGTATTCTCGCCGAACAAAACCGATCTGAGATACGCCATTGAGTTGAAGTACCCTCGCAACGGTCAGTACCCAGAACAAATGTTCAGCTTCTGCAAAGACATTGCGTTCGCCGAGGAACTCAAGACTGCTGGCTTCTCTCGCACAGCACTGCTGATCTTCGCCGATGATCGACCTTTTTTTACGGGGCCGAGCGAGAAGGTGATCTACAGCTACTTTCGAGCGGGGCGACCTATCAATGGATGCATTGAAAAACCAACCGGCGACAAGAACGACCGAGTTCAAATCAAAGGTAATTACGTCGTGTCTTGGCTCCCAGTGTCAGCCACAACGAAATATGCGTTTGTTGAGGTCGAAAGTGCTGGCTAACATCGCGCTTAATCTCGCTCCCTTGGTCGCCGGAATCTGCGCCATAAAGCCGCGCAGCGCCAGTTAGTTCCTCGTTGGGCTGCAGGCCAGTAAATACAGTCATCTTCAGCTACCCCTCCTGTAGATTCCCATTTGACGCGCAATACAGGGACATCACCGCTGAAACCCAATATCCACGCGGTTGACGACGTAGCCAGTTCAAAACGCGCTATAAACGGTTTTCAGGATGTCGGTAAGGGGTAGGCCTAGGTAGGGCGAAATCCGCTCATGGTTCGACTAGGCTGTCAAAAAACGACAGCCTAGTCGCTGGTTATCACCACGAACGGATATGAGGGGCGGTTTATTTCTTGGTGGTCTTCTTGGCAGCCGGTTTCTTCGCGGCGGCCTTCTTGGTGGTCGTTGCTTTCGCCGTCGTGGTCTTGGCTTTGGCCGTCGCAGTCTTCGCGGTCTTCTTCTTCTTCACCGTTGCCTTGGGTTTGGCTTCCGCTTTTTCCTTGGTGGTCTTCTTGGCCGCAGCTTTCTTTGCTACCGGTTTCTTCGCGGTCTTGGCCTTGCCGCTACCACCCTTCGCTGCCTTGGCGGCGATCATTTCCAGCGCTTCTTCCAGCGTCACCGCTTCCGGCGTCACATCCTTGGGCAGGGTGGCGTTGATCTTGCCGTGGCGCACATAGGGACCATAGCGGCCGCTGCAAACTTCGATGGGGGCCTTGTCGTCCGGGTGTTCGCCCAAGGTGCGCAGCACGGTGGCGCCGCCAGTGCGGGCTTGCGCCAACAGTTCCACGGCGCGGTCCAGGCCGATGTCGAAGATGCTGTCGGTGCGCGGGATGGACTTGAACTTGCCGTCATGGCCGATGTAGGGACCGAAGCGGCCGATGTTGACGATGACCTTCTTGCCTGTCTCGGGGTGAGCGCCGACTTCTCTTGGAAGCGAGAGCAGCTTTAGCGCAGAGCCCAGATCGGCGTTCTCCAGCGGCAGTTCCTTGGGCCACGAAACGCGCTTGGGTTTGGTCTTGGCACCCTCTTCCACTTCGCCGAGCTGAACATAGGGACCATACGGGCCGCGCAGCAGCAAAACGAGTTGGTTGGTCTCGGGATGGTTGCCCAGTTCCTTGCGCGCTTCGCCCGCATCCATTTCGCCACCGAGGCTGCGCGTATAGTCGCACTCGGGATAGCCAGTACAGCCAATGAAGCTGCCGCGTTTGCCGAGGCGCTTGGACAAAGGCTTGCCACACTTGGGGCAGGCTTCTTCCAGGATCTCGGTACCGGGACGGTCGACATCCTTCTTCTCGCCAATGAGTTTGTTGAAACCTTTCCAGAACTCATCGAGCACGGGTATCCAGTCGCGCTTGCCTTCGGAGATGTCGTCCAGCTCGTCTTCGAGGTTGGCCGTGAAACCGTAGTCCACATAGCGCGTGAAGTGCTCGTTGAGGAACTTGATCACCACGCGGCCGACGTCGGTAGGCATGAAGCGCTTCTTGTCCAGCGTGGCGTACTCGCGCGCCTGCAGCGTGGAGATGATGGTGGCGTAAGTGGAAGGACGGCCGATGCCGAACTCTTCCAGCGCCTTCACCAGGCTGGCTTCGGAGAAGCGCGGCGGCGGCTGGGTGAAGTGCTGTTCGCCGTAGAGCTTGTCCACCGGCAGCACGTCGCCTTCCACCAGCGGCGGCAACTTGGCGCTGTCCTCCTCCTCTGCGTCATCCACGTCTTCCATGTAGACGCCGATGAAACCGGGAAACACCAGGGTCTGGCCGGAGGCGCGGAACAGGGTGTCATCGCTGCTCAAACGGATGTCGACGCTGACCGTGTCGAAACGCGCGGGCGACATCTGGCTCGCCAGCGTGCGCTTCCAGATCATTTCGTAGAGACGCATCTGATCGATGTTCAGGTGTTCGCGGAGGCTATCCGGCGTGCGCAGGATCGAAGTCGGGCGGATCGCCTCGTGCGCTTCCTGTGCGTTCTTGGTCTTGCTCTTGTAGACGGGCGAGGTCTTGGGCAGGTAATCGGCGGAAAAGTTGTCGCCGATGTAGCCGCGGATCTCATCGAGCGCTTCTTTCGCCAGCGTCACCGAGTCGGTACGCATGTACGAGATCAGACCGATGGTCTGGCCGCCGATGTCCACGCCTTCGTACAGCGATTGCGCGGTGCGCATGGTGCGGTCGGAGGTCATGCCCAGTTTGCGCACGGCCTCCTGTTGCAGCGTGGAGGTGGTGAACGGTGCGGCTGGGCTGCGCTGCTTGCCTTTCTTTTCGACACGCACGACTTTCGGCGGCAATTTGGCATCGGTCAGTTTGGCGTGGATTGCGTCGTACTCGGCCTGGCTGCCGATGCTGAGTTGTTCCAGCTTCTTGCCCTGGAACTGGAACAGCTTGGCCTTGAACGGGATGCTGTTCTTCTGGCTGTCCAGATGCACGGACCAATATTCCTGGCTCTTGAACTTCTCGATCTCCAGCTCGCGCTCGACGATGAGGCGCAGCGCGGGACTTTGCACGCGGCCGGCGGAAAGGCCGGGGCGGATCTTGCGCCACAGCAGCGGCGACAGGTTGAAGCCGACCAGGTAATCCAGCGCGCGGCGCGCCTGCTGCGCATTCACCAGCGGCAAGGAAATCTCGCGCGGGTGAGCGACCGCTTCCTTCACTGCCGACTGCGTGATCTCGTAGAACACCACGCGTTGCATGGACTTGCCCTTGAGTGCGCGCTTACCTTTCAGCAACTCTGAGATATGCCAGGCGATGGCCTCCCCTTCCCTGTCCGGGTCGGGTGCCAGAAAGATGTTGTCGGCTGCCGCTGCGGCTTTGGCGATCTCATCGACATGCTTGCTGTTGCGCGCGATGGTCTCGTATTGCATTGCAAAGTTGTTGTCAGGGTCGACCGCGCCGGTCTTGGGAACCAGGTCGCGCACGTGGCCGTACGAAGCAAGGACTTCAAAGTCCTTGCCCAGATATTTTTTCAGGGTCTTGGCCTTGGCCGGAGACTCGACGATGAGAAGGTTGGTTGCCATATATGGTTCAGTGAGCCAGTGCCACGTCGGCGGGTGTGAGCAGGTCTTCGATGAGCATCGGATCGAGCTCTTCATGCTGGCTCCACAACACCATCAGCACGATGAGCTTGAGCTTGTCCAGGGACAAGCCCTTGCGACCCAGGGCGAGCACGCGATCGATGATCATCTCGCGCTCTATCGGCGAAATGAATTTGTTGTGCTCCCAGAAAGAGAGAAATCCTATGCCTTCAGGACTGATGCGTTCCTCTTCGAAGTCTGTGTAGAAACGAAGGCCGCTGTGGTTGATACTCTCCGGATATGCGGCCCGGGTAAGCTGCTGCAGGCCGGACAACCAGGTCAGCGCCTGATTGATGTCCTCATCTTCAAAGCCGGCGGCGCTGAGCTTGACAGAGAGTTTGTCGTGGTCAGGGTAGCTACCGATATTGAAGTAACTTTCAAAAAGAAAAAGCAGAATGTCGAACATGAAATAGTGTTTTATGTGATGCGTTGGTATAAGCCGCCGGGTAAAGATGCGATGTGTCCGTCGAGCTCAAGTTGCAACAGGATGGCGGATAGCTCGGCTATCGTCAAGCCGCTAAGCTGCGAAAGGCTTTCCGCGTCGAGCGGATCGAAGCCCAGATGTGCGAACAGCGGGTGTTCCGCGGCGGCGGTCCGCACCGTGGCTTCAGGGCGATACCCAAGTTCCTCCAGAATGTCCTGTGCGCTTTCAACCAGTTTGGCTCCCTGCTTGATGAGGGCATGACACCCCCTGGATTGCGGCGAATGGATGGAACCGGGTATGGCGAAAACTTCCCGTCCCTGCTCCAGTGCCATGCGTGCGGTGATGAGCGAGCCGCTTTGAACGGAAGCTTCGACGACCAGACAACCCAGGCTCAACCCGCTGATGATGCGGTTGCGTCGCGGGAAGTTCGCGGGAAGCGGCGGTGTGCCAAGCGGAAATTCGGAGACAATGGTCCCGGCTTGCGCCAGACGGTGCGCGAGTTCGCGATTGGCGGCCGGATAGACCTTGTCCAATCCAGTCCCGACCACGGCGATGCTGGAGCCCGCACCTTGCAGGCCGCCGAGATGAGCTGCCGCATCGATGCCATGCGCCATGCCGCTAACGATGCATAAACTAGCGTCGGAGGCGGATTTGGCGAAAGCTTCCGCGTTGCGGATTCCCTGGGTTGTGGCATTGCGGCTACCGACTACAGCCAGTGAGGGCGCATTCAACAGATCCGGGTTGCCTTTCACGTACAGCAGAAAGGGAGGGTCAGCGATATTGAGCAATGCCTGAGGGTACTGGGCATCGGCGATGGTCAGGATGCGGTTCAGCGGATCATCCAGCCAGGCAACGACAGGAGCCAGCGCCGCATCGTCGACGCCGCCGGCGATGGCGCGGGCGACGGCAGGTTTGATATGTTTGGAAAGGGAAGAAACAGAGGCTTGTAAAACTGCTTCGGCGGAACCGAATGCCTGGAGTAAACGCAACAAGCCTTCGTTTCCCAAGCCAGGAGCCTGGCTCAGGGTTATCCACGACGCAAGTGAAGCGTCGAGCGGCATCGCTTATTCTGGATTACTTGCGCGATCGAGAATCTGGACTGGCAAACGTGTATTCATTACCAGCGCGTAAGATACCTTGTTGAAGACGCGGAAGACAAACACCAGCCCGTAACGGACGTCGGGCAAGACGATGTTTCCCTTGAAAATGTTTCCGTTATGCAGCTCCTCGCCCTTTTGATACAACGCCAGCACATGCCCGTTTTCGAGGCCGTCGCGGCTGCCCTTGTTTAGGGTGATCACGGCATTCTGACCTGCTTGCAGTACGCCTCCATAGATGGAAATGACCTTCGCACTGATTACTTTTTCGGGCGCGCGCGGCTGGTAATTGGTGGAAAATCCGGTTGTTGCCTGAGCGAACCGGTCGCCAGTGTGGATTTCAAGGACGGAATGGGTGATATTCAACGTAGAGATGTTGTCGAACTTTTCGACCGATGCGTCGCCGAGATATGCAACCTCGTGGCCCAGAATCTCGCCGGTATCGGGATCCTTGAAGGTGCGATCTTCGCGGTAGATCTGCCAGCGCTCGCCCTTGTCGCTTGGCATGTTCTGTGCGTAGGCCACATCTCCAGCGCCCAGCAATTTGCGCTGTTCGTAAGTTCCAACCAGCACCGGTGCAGCGTCCAGTTCGTCATCTTCGATTACCAGCGGACGGGCTAGGAACGGGCCGATGTCTTTTAACGAAATCATCGGGATGGCCTCGCTTCTACCCTTGCCCTCGCGAGCCCTGGGAGAAAGCTTGACGACGTTGGAAGGAGAGGTGGCGCCAAACTCAGGAGTTTGCGCCGCAGTCTCTGGGCCTGCTGGCGCAGTTTCAGCGCTTGTAACAGGTGCGGGTTGCTCGCCGACTTTCAGCGTGCGGGTGGCGTGATCCAGATAGACCAGATCGCCGGGGTATATCCAGTGCGGATCTTTGATGGTGTCCTTGTTGTAACCCCAGATCTGTGGCCACTTCCAGGGATCCTTGAAGAACTTGGCCGAGATGTCCCAAAGCGTGTCGCCCTTCACAACGGTGTAACGGTCAGGTGCGTTTTCTTGCAACTGAAGCTCATCGGCGAAAACAGCGATGGGCAACAGGAGACAAATCAGCGATATAATCTTGCGCATGGAAAACCCCAGCAAAGTAAGGAAAATGCGGTGTGATGTTTGCACGGCGGTTTAAATTCTGCATCTAGTCTCTTCAGTTGGCAAGCATTTATGGCAATTCTCCCTATCCTTCAATACCCCGACGAGCGGCTGCACAAGGTCGCCAAGAGGGTCGAGGTCATCGACCAGGAAGTACGCAAACTGGTGCGCGACATGGCTGAAACCATGTACGCGGCCCCCGGCATCGGCTTGGCGGCAACGCAAGTGGATAGACACATCCAGCTGATCGTGATCGACATATCTGAAACTCACGACGACCTCAAGGTGTTCATCAATCCTGAACTTGTCGAAAGCCAGGGCAAGGAAGAAAACGAGGAAGGCTGCCTCTCCGTTCCCGGCATCTACGAAAAAGTCAGCCGCGCCGAATTTGTCACCGTGCGTGCGCAGGACGAGAACGGCAAGACTTTCACTATCGAGGCAGAAGGCCTGATGGCTGTTTGTATCCAGCATGAGATGGATCATCTGCAGGGACACGTGTTCGTCGAATATCTTTCGCAGCTCAAACAATCCCGAATCCGCGCCAAGCTAAAAAAGCATCGGCGCGAAACACTCTAAGACCGATTACGTGAAGATCATTTTTGCAGGGACACCCCAGTTTGCAGCCAGCGCGCTGGCCGAACTGATGAAAGAACATCAGATCGTCGCAGTACTTACCCAGCCGGATCGACCATCGGGGCGCGGCATGCATCTCACTGTGAGTCCGGTTAAACAACTTGCGCTGCAGCACAACCTGCAGGTGCTGCAGCCAACCACATTGAAGACCGAAGAAGCGCAGCAGGAAATTTCCCGTCTGGAGGCCGACGTGATGGTGGTCGCAGCCTACGGCTTGATCCTGCCGAAAGCGGTACTGCAGATGCCGCGCTACGGCTGCCTGAACATCCATGCTTCGCTGCTTCCGCGCTGGCGCGGCGCCGCACCCATTCAGCGCGCCATTCTGGCGGGCGATGCCGAGACGGGCATCACCATCATGCAGATGGACGAGGGTCTCGATACCGGCGACATGCTGTTGAAGCAAGCTTGCACTATCGAGGCAGGCGATACGGCGCAGACTTTGCACGACAAACTTGCCGCAATAGGTGCGCAGGCGATCGTGGAAGCACTGCGAAAGATGGAGAGCGGCAAGCTGCTGCCCGAAAAGCAAGATGCGCAGCAAGCGACTTATGCCGCCAAGCTGACCAAGACGGAAGCGCAACTGGACTGGAACAGGGATGCGGCGCAGCTGGAACGCGCCGTACGCGGATATTTTCCCTTTCCAACCGCACATGCAATTTTCGGCGAAACACCGGTCAAGATTTTGCGAGCCCAGTTGGCTCAGGGGCCGAACGCCGGGCCGGGCACGGTCACTGCAGTAGACAAAGAACGCATCATCGTAGCTTGCGGTAACGGCGCTCTCGCACTGGAGATGCTGCAAAAACCGGGCGGAAAAGCACTGATGGCAGGTCAATTCATCCAGAGCTTTCCCATCAAACCCGGCGACCGGTTCATTACGCACTAAGCATGCAACGCGTCCAACTCGAAGCAGCGAAAGCAGTGAGCAAGGTCGTGCGCGACGGGCGCAATCTCACGCAGGTATTGAGCGAGGCGCTACGCAAGCAGCCCGATTTCACCGCGCAGGAACGGGGGGCGCTTCAGGATCTTTGCTACGGCACGACGCGATTCTATTCCCGCATTACTTTCATTTTGGACAGCCTGCTGGAGAAGCCTGTGCAGGATGCGTCTCTGCGCTGCCTGTTGCTGGTTGCCCTCTACCAGTTGCTGCACACCAAGGCTGGGCAGCACGCCATCGTGGACCAAGCGGTACGCGCCGCAAAAACCGTCAAGCCGGCTGCGGGCGGACTGGTCAACGCAGTACTGCGGAATTTCCTGCGCAAACAGCAGGCATTGCTGGAGGCTGCCGATGGGAAGGAAGAAAGCCATTATGCCTACCGACAATGGTGGATCGATGCGCTCAAAGCGCAATACGGCGACCGGGCAAACGCGATTCTTGAATCTGGGAACCAGCACCCGCCGATGACCCTGCGCGTCAATGCCAGGCATACCACTGCCACTGAATACCAGTCACTCCTTGCGTCGCAGGAGATTGCCGCACGTCTCGTCGAGCCGGATGCGTTGATCCTCGAACGTCCGCTGGCAGTGGAACGGTTACCCGGATTCAACGAGGGCAGGGTCTCGGTGCAGGATGCCGGAGCGCAATATGCAGCGCGCCTGCTGGATGTGCATGCCGGCATGCGGGTACTGGATGCCTGCGCCGCGCCAGGCGGCAAAACGGCCCACTTGCTGGAGACGGCGGACATAGAGCTGGTGGCTGTGGATAAGGATGAGCAGCGATTGGGACGCGTCCGCGAGAATCTGCAACGGCTGCGATTGGATTGCCAGGTGGCTTGTGGCGACGCAGCCACGCCGCAAGACTGGTGGGACGGCACGCCATTCCAGCGCATCCTGGCCGACGTGCCCTGCTCCGCATCGGGTGTGGTCCGGCGCCATCCCGACATTAAATGGCTGCGCAGACCGGAAGACATCGAGAGTTTTGCGGTGCAGCAGGCGCAGATACTGGAATCATTGTGGTCGCTGTTGGCGAGAGATGGTAAATTGCTCTATGCGACTTGCTCCATCTTTGCGCGCGAGAACCAACAGGTGATCGCTTCATTCCTGGCTCAACACGGCGATGCCACACAGATCGCACTGTCTGCACCGGGTATGGCTGACGGGCAGTTGTTGCCAAATGACGAGCACGACGGGTTCTACTATGCGCTGTTGCACAAACAAGCCTGATTGGCTGTACCGGACGATCTTGATGGTCGGCCTGTGCCTGTGCACAGCTACGGTTCTGGCTGAAGGCATTGTCATCAGCAAAGCCGAAGCGCGGCTGACCGAAGAGGGATACCAGCTCTCTGCCGATTACGATATCCAGCTGTCGCAGACAGTGGAAACTGCGCTGAAGCACGGCGTCACGCTGTATTTCGTCAGCGAGCTCGCCATCAATCGCTCACGCTGGTACTGGCTGGATACCGATGTCGCCCGCGATGAACAGGTCGCCAAACTCTCATACAACGCACTGACTCAACAGTACCGGATCACGCACGGCTCGTTGTTCCAAAGCTTTTACGATCTTAAAGATGCCCTGCAAGTGCTGGGCCATCAGACCTCGCCGATCGTACCTGCCTCGATGCTCGACAAAATGG
The DNA here is from genome assembly GCA_963840345.1 of uncultured beta proteobacterium. Taxonomy (GTDB): domain Bacteria; phylum Pseudomonadota; class Gammaproteobacteria; order Burkholderiales; family Gallionellaceae; genus Sideroxyarcus. The sequence continues at coordinate 384,935 of CAWIYO010000006.1, read as the reverse complement.
GGGGCGGATATTTTTCCAGATTGCTTAAAAAAGGCAGCGATTGCTGTTCGGCCTACGCAAGGATGAGGCTGGATGTGACCCAGTTGCCCAAGCCGTTGCAAGTGAATGCGCTGACCAACGAAGACTGGAATCTTGAATCCAAGCCTTATCGCTGGGCGATCCAGCCAGTGACGGGAGGACAGCCTTGAAATATCTGGTCATCATCAGCGGCATCATCGGCGCGGCGCTGCTATATCTTTTGTCCAGCGCGAGTGCCAATACTGAACTGTTCTCGCACAACTATTATGTGCTTCTGCTGATGACGGGAGTGCTGGCGCTGGGCTTGGCGGGACTGCTGGCCTCGCAGGCATGGCAGTTGCGCTCCAAACTGAAACAACAGGTCTATGGAGCAAAGCTGACCTTGCGCCTCGTCACGATTTTTTCCGTGATCGCGATCCTGCCCGGAATATTGGTCTATGCGGTGTCAGTGCAATTTTTGAGCAAAAGCATCGAATCATGGTTCGATGTGCGCGTGGAGAAGGCACTGGAAGGCGGTTTGAATCTGGGCCGCAGTTCGCTGGAAAACGGCTTGACCGAACTGGGCAAGAAAGGACATCTGGTGGCGATGATCCTGGCGGAGCAGGAAGCAGGCCGCCATGAAAAAACGCTGGAGCGCCTGATCGAAGAAGGTGGAGCACAAGAAGCTGCGGTATTCGGCAGCAAGGGGCAGCTCCTGTCGTCGGCAAGCGGCCGCGTAAAGAAAGAGCCGGCGATGCCGACCCTCGAGATGCTGAGCCAGGCCTGGAAGAACGATGGCTACAGCATGATCGAAGTTTTGCCCGATGACCGGCTGGCCTTGCGCGTGCTGGTTCCGGTGAAATCCGCATTGTGGAAAGACGAGTTGCGAACGCTGCAGTTCATGCAGCCGGTACCCAAAAAGATCGCCGAAGACGCTGAAACAGTGCAAGCGGTGTATCGCGACTATCAGGAATTGTCGCTTTCCAGGCTTGGTCTGAAGCGTTTGTACGGAGTCACGTTGACCCTGTCATTGCTGATCGTGCTGCTAAGCGTCAGTTCGGTAGCCTTCTACCTGAGCGAACAGCTCAGTGCTCCGCTGGCCGCGCTCGCAGAAGGAACGTTGGCCGTGGCGAAGGGCGACTTCAGCGGCAATTATCCGGTGTATAGCCACGACGAATTGGGTGCGCTGACCGGACTGTTCAACCAGATGACGGCCTATCTCGCCGATGCGAAACGTATGGGCGAACAACAGCAATTGCAGGTGGAGAACGCCAAGATATATCTGGAAAGTGTGCTGGCTCACCTATCGTCAGGGGTGCTGGTGGTGGACGAGCAACATCGTCTGCGGTCCTCGAATCCCAGCGCGAACCAGATACTGGGTGTGCAACTGCAGGAAGTGACAGGAAAGACCCTGGCTGAAATCGCGGCGGGACATGTCTTGCTGCGCACATTCATGGAAACAGTGATGAAAGGGTTCGGCGAAGACTCACCGCATGAATGGCAGCGGCAGCTGGAGCGGATGAGCAAGAGCGGGGAACAGATGTTGCTGCTGCGCGGTACCCAGCTGTCACCGACAGCGGACAGCGGGTATGTGGTCGTATTCGATGATATTACACACCTGCTGCAAGCAGAGCGACAGGCAGCCTGGGGAGAAGTGGCCCGCCGCCTGGCTCACGAGATCAAGAACCCGCTCACGCCGATCCAGCTATCCGCTGAACGGCTGCAGCACAAGCTGACGACCAAGCTGGACGAACAGGATGCACAGCTGCTGCAACGCGCCACCCAGACTATCGTCAGCCAGGTCGCTGCGATGAAGAACATGGTTACCGAGTTCGCCAACTACGCACGCGCTCCGGCAACACGCATGGTGCCTCTCGACATGCACCAGTTGCTGAACGAAGTGATGGGGCTGTACGAGGCCAATAGCAGTCCGATCGCACTGCAGCTCAACGCGAAGCAGACAATGTTGAACGGCGACGCCACACGCCTGCGCCAGGTGATCCACAATCTGTTGCAGAACGCGCATGACGCACTGCAGCATGTGGAGCATCCGCAGATCATCCTTGCAACCGGGAATACGGAAGATGGCGCGCTGAAATTGATGGTGCGCGACAACGGCAGCGGCATTCCGGATCAGCTGCTGGGCAGGCTGTTTGAGCCGTACATGACGAGCAAGCAGAAGGGAACCGGTCTGGGCTTGGCTATCGTGAAGAAGATCGTGGAAGAGCATGGCGGAAAGATAACGATAGAGAACCAGCTGCAAGGAGGAACATGCGTGAGCGTGATCCTGCCGCTGGCGTTGGCGGAAACGGGGGTGATTTAATGGCGACAAAAAATATTCTGGTGGTAGACGACGAAGTGGGCATCCGCGAGCTACTCTCCGAAATACTGTTCGACGAGGGTTATCGCATACATCTTGCGGAGAATGCCGCACAGGCGAGAAGCTTTCGCGAACAGCAAGCTCCGGACCTTGTCCTGCTGGACATCTGGATGCCGGACACGGATGGGCTGACGTTGCTCAAGGAGTGGGTGGCGCAAGACCGGCTGACCATGCCGGTGATCATGATGTCCGGACACGGCACGATAGAGACGGCCATGGAGGCGATGCGCATCGGCGCGTCCGATTTCCTGGAGAAGCCCATCGCGCTGCAAAAACTGCTGGCGACCGTGGCCAAGGCTATCAAACAGGGCGTGCCGACCTTCGGGACGCAACCGGCAGAAATGCCAAATGCGTATCCCGAAGAGAAAAATGTCCAGACTGCCTTGCCCCTGGATTTGCCGCTACGGGAGGCGCGCGAGCATTTCGACAGCCTGTATTTCAATTACCAGATGCAAAAAGAGAATGGGAATATCTCGCGCATCGCCGAAAAAGCAGGCATAGAACGCACGCATCTTTACCGAAAACTCAAACAACTTGGGATAAAACCCATTAAAAAGGCTTCAGCTGAAAACCAGTGACGAGTTGGTCCGACACCCCGGAAATTGCCATTGTTGCCCTAAGGGAAGCCATTAGGGCATAATCGTAGCCTTTCATTGAAATTTTATATTCATTATTAATATCCGTTAGGGAAGTTTTTAGGAGGCAGGAAAATGGCTGCGGCACGAAATGTAACCCCCCCAAAGTTTAATGACATCACAGGTGCGATCCGCATGCTGGCTGTAGACGCCGTGCAAAAGGCCAATTCCGGTCACCCCGGCGCGCCAATGGGCATGGCCGAGATCGCAGAAGTGTTGTGGAACCATCACCTGCGCCACAACCCGGCCAATCCGAAGTGGGCCGACCGCGACCGCTTCGTGCAGTCCAATGGCCACGGCTCCATGCTGGTCTACGCGCTGCTGCACCTGTCGGGCTATGACCTGCCGATCGAAGAGTTGAAGCGCTTCCGCCAGATGCACTCTAAGACTCCTGGCCACCCCGAGTACGGCTACACCGTCGGCGTCGAGACCACGACCGGCCCGCTGGGTCAGGGCATCACCAACGCCGTCGGTATGGCGATGGCGGAAAAACTGCTGGCCAACGAATTCAACAAGCCCGGCCACGAGATCGTCGATCACCGTACCTGGGTGTTCATGGGTGACGGCTGCATGATGGAAGGCATTTCGCACGAAGCCTGCGCGCTGGCCGGCACCTGGGGCCTGGGCAAGCTGACCGCCTTTTGGGATGACAACAACATCTCCATCGACGGCCACATCGACGGCTGGTACACCGACGACACCGCCAAGCGTTTTGAAGCTTACGGCTGGCACGTGGTGCGCGACGTGCAAGGCCACGATTCCGAGGCGATCAACGCCGCGATCGAAGAAGCCAAGAAAGTAACCGACAAGCCCTCGCTGATCTGCTGCAAGACGATCATCGGTGCCGGCTCGCCAGCAAAAGCAGGTACGCACGACGTGCACGGCGCTGCCCTGGGCGATGCCGAAGTCGCCGCAACGCGCGAACACATCGGCTGGAAATACCCTCCGTTCGAGATCCCGGCGCACGTCTATGCAGCATGGGATGCGCGGACCAAGGGCGAAGGTCTGGAAAAGCTGTGGAACAACAAGTTCGCCGAATACAAGAAGGCCTTCCCCAAGGAAGCGGCCGAATTCGTGCGCCGCATGCAGGGCGACCTGCCGGCCAACTGGGCAGAACACGCTGCCAAGGCCATCGCTGCGGTCAATGAAAAGGGCGAGACCATCGCTACGCGCAAGGCTTCGCAGAATGCGATCAACGCACTGCAACCTGCGCTGCCCGAGTTCCTCGGCGGCTCCGCCGACCTGACGGGTTCCAACCTGACCAACTGGACAGGCGCGCACCACGTCTCCGGCAAGAAGCCCGGCAACTACATCAGCTACGGCGTGCGCGAATTCGGCATGTCGCACATCATGAACGGCATGGCCCTGCACGGCGGCCTGCTACCGTTCGGCGGCACCTTCCTGATGTTCTCGGAATATGCCCGCAACGCATTGCGCATGTCGGCTTTGATGAAGCAGCGCGTGATCTATGTGTTCACCCACGACTCCATCGGTCTGGGCGAGGACGGCCCGACTCACCAGCCAGTCGAGCAGACCACGACCCTGCGCTTCATCCCCAACATGGATACATGGCGTCCGTGCGACACCGCCGAGTCCATGGTTGCTTGGGTGTGCGCGGTCGAGCGCAAGACCGGCCCGGCTTCGCTGATCTTCAGCCGCCAGAATCTGCAATTCCAGAAGCGCGATGCAAAGCAGGTCGAAAACATCCGCAAGGGCGGCTATGTGCTGTCCGAAGCAGCAAGCGGCAAACCGCAAGCAGTCATCATCGCAACCGGTTCCGAAGTCGATCTGGCGATGAAGGCGCAAGCTGCACTGGCTGGCGAAGGCATCAACGTACGCGTGGTGTCGATGCCCTCGACCAACGTGTTCGACCGTCAGGACCAGGCCTATAAGGACAGCGTATTGCCCAAGGGCATCAAGCGCGTGGCTGTCGAGGCAGGCGTGACCGGCTTCTGGCACAAATATGTCGGACTGGAAGGCGCCGTGATCGGTATGGACTGCTTCGGCGAGTCCGCACCAGCACCTGAGTTGTTCAAGCACTTCGGCTTCACCGTGGACAATGTGGTTGCGACGGTGAAAAAAGTTATCGGCTAAGCCTGACTTGAGGTGCAACCACATTGCGGCGCCGGGGCACAGCCCCGGCCGCAGCCATAGCGTGGTGAAGACCGTCAAGGGTATGCTTACCCGGCAAGATTTTTTATTAAGTGAATGGGAGTAATGAACATGGCAATCAAAGTTGGCATTAATGGATTCGGGCGCATCGGCCGCATGGCTTTCCGCGCTATTTCGAAAGACTTTCCGGAACTCGAAGTCGTCGCGATCAACGACCTGCTGGAGCCGGACTACCTGGCATACATGCTGAAGTACGACTCCGTACACGGCAATTTCAAGGGCGACATCAAGGTCGAAGGCAACAACCTCGTGGTCAACGGCAAGAAGATCCGCCTGACCGCCGAGAAGGATCCCGTCAACCTGAAATGGAACGAAGTCAGCGCCGACATCGTGCTGGAGTGTACCGGTTTCTTCCTGGACGATGAGTCTTGCCAGGCTCACCTGAAGGCGGGCGCCAAGAAGGTCGTGATGTCTGCACCAAGCAAGGACAAGACACCGATGTTCGTGTACGGCGTGAACCACACTGCATACAAGGGCGAGACCATCGTCTCCGCCGCTTCCTGCACCACCAATTGCCTGGCACCGGTTGCCAAGGTGCTGAACGACAACTGGGGTATCAAGCGCGGCCTGATGACTACCGTGCACGCTGCTACTGCCACCCAGAAGACCGTCGACGGCCCGTCCAAGAAAGACTGGCGCGGTGGCCGCGGCATCCTGGAAAACATCATCCCCTCCTCCACTGGCGCTGCCAAGGCGGTGGGCAAGGTGTTGCCCGAACTGAACGGCAAGCTGACCGGCATGGCGTTCCGTGTGCCGACCTCCGACGTCTCGGTGGTCGACCTGACCGTCGAACTGAACAAGGAAGCCACCTACGCGGACATCTGCGCCGCCATGAAGAAGGCCTCGCAGTCCGGCGACATCAGCAAGACCTTGGGTTACACCGACGAGAAGGTGGTCTCCACTGACTTCCGCGGCTGCGGCTATTCGTCGATCTTCGATTCCGAAGCCGGCATCGCCCTGGACGGCACCTTCGTGAAGGTGGTCGCCTGGTACGACAACGAATACGGCTACACCTGCAACATGCTGCGCTTCGTGCAGCACGTCGCTAAGTAACCTGTCCATCAAGGGCTGGCTCGCGCCAGCCCTTTCAGTTTTTGAGTCTGCAAGAAGGAAAAATCATGTCCGTAATCAAAATGACCGATCTGGATCTCAAGGGCAAACGTGTCCTGATCCGCTCCGATCTCAACGTGCCCGTCAAGGACGGCAAAGTCACTTCCGATGCGCGCATCACCGCATCCATGGCAACCATCAACCACGCGCTGAAAGCCGGCGCCAAGGTGATGGTGACATCCCACCTGGGCCGTCCCGAAGAGGGCGTGTACTCCGAGGAAAACTCGCTCAAGCCGGTGGCTGACGTCATCGCCAACAAGCTGGGCAAACCCGTGCGCCTGATCCGCGACTGGGTCGACGGCGGCTTCAATGTTGCCGAAGGCGAACTGGTACTGCTGGAAAACTGCCGCTTCAACAAGGGCGAAAAGAAGAGCAACGAAGAACTCGCGAAGAAATACGCGGCTCTCTGCGACGTGTTCGTGATGGATGCTTTCGGTACCGCACACCGCGCCGAGGGTACGACCCACGGCGTGGCGAAGTTCGCACCCGTGGCCGCTGCCGGCATCCTGCTGACCGAAGAACTGGATGCATTGAGCAAAGCATTGCTCAGCCCGGCTCGCCCGATGGTTGCCATCGTCGGCGGCTCCAAGGTCTCCACCAAGCTGACCGTGCTGGAATCGCTGTCCGAGAAGTGCGAACAACTGGTGGTCGGCGGCGGTATCGCCAACACCTTCATCAAGGCGACCGGCGGCAACGTCGGCAAGTCGCTGTGCGAAGACGACCTGGTTCCGACCGCGCAAGCGCTGATCGAAAAAATGAAACAACGCGGCGCTACCATCCCCATCGCAGTGGATGTGGTGTGCGGCAAGAAATTCGACGCCAACGAACCGGCCGTACTGAAGAACGTGGGTGAAGTGGCTGACGACGACATGATCTTCGACATCGGTCCCAAGTCCGCCCAGGAACTCGCCGACATCATCATGAAGGCGGGCACCGTGGTGTGGAACGGTCCGGTCGGCGTGTTCGAATTCGACCAGTTCGGCGAAGGCACCAAGACCATCGCCAAGGCCATTGCCGAAACCAAGGCGTTCACCCTGGCAGGCGGCGGCGACACCATCGCGGCGATCCAGAAGTACGACATCTACGACAAGGTGTCTTACATCTCCACCGCTGGCGGTGCGTTCCTCGAATTCCTCGAAGGCAAGACATTGCCGGCCGTGGAAATCCTGGAGCAACGCGCTGCAAAATAAAATCCAGGCCGGGTGCGCTTGAGCGTACCCGGCCTGGTGGTGCGCCCTGCGGTGCACCCTACTTTGAGGAATATGAAAATTCATGCTGCGTAGAACAAAAATAGTAGCAACACTGGGGCCCGCATCCAGCGACCAAAAGGTACTGGAACAAATGATTCGCGCGGGAGTGGATGTAGTGCGGATGAACTTCTCGCATGGCACGGCGCAGGATCACATGGGACGTGCCGATAAAGTGCGCGCCGCTGCCAAGGCGGCTGGCCGCACCGTCGGTATCCTGGCTGATCTGCAGGGACCGAAGATCCGCGTGCGCAAATTCGTGAACGACAAGATCATCCTGAACAAGGGTGATTCTTTCATTCTCGATGCGTCGCTGGATGGCCTGGGCAACCAGGAACGCGTAGGTCTGGATTACAAAGAGCTGCCCAACGACGTGGATGTCGGCACGGTATTGCTGCTCAACGACGGCATGCTGGAATTTCATGTCACCGGAGTCAAGGGTACCGAGGTGCATTGCGTGGTCGTGCGCGGCGGCGTGCTGTCCAACAACAAGGGCATCAACCGCAAGGGTGGCGGACTGACGGCGCCTGCGCTGACCGACAAGGACAAGGAAGACATCAAGACCGCTGCACTGATCAAGGCGGACTTCCTGGCCGTGTCTTTCCCGCGTTCGGCAGATGATATGAAGCTGGCCCGCGAGCTGATGCATGAGGCCGGCGGCAAGAGTTTGCTGGTCGCCAAGATCGAGCGTGCCGAAGCGATACCGGTGCTGGGCGGAATCATCGAGGCATCGGATGCCATCATGGTGGCGCGCGGCGATCTGTCGGTGGAAGTCGGCGACGCAGCCGTGCCCGGTCTGCAAAAGAAGATGATCAAGATGGCTCGCGCCAAGAACAAACTGGTCATCACAGCCACGCAGATGATGGAATCCATGATCACCAATCCGATCCCGACGCGTGCCGAAGTGTCCGACGTGGCGAATGCCGTGCTGGATGGGACCGATGCGGTGATGCTGTCGGCCGAGACGGCAGTGGGCGACTATCCGGTGGAGACCATCGAGGCGATGGCACGTATCTGCGTCAACGCCGAAGTCGAACCCGAAGAAAGCGCCGCGGATCGCCGCGTGGATAACAGCAAGTTCACGCGCGTCGACCAATCCATCGCAATGTCCGCCTTGTATGCGGCATCGCATTTCAAGGTGAAGGCCATCGTCGCGCTGACACAGTCCGGATCGACCGCCTTGTGGATGTCGCGCGTCAACGGCGGCACACCGATCTACGCGATGACGCCGATGGAAGCGACACTGAGCAAAGTCACTTTGTTCAGCGGCGTGCACCCCATCTCATTCAAGATCGAATCGCAGGATCACTCGGTGACCTTGCGCCACGCTGAGGAAGAGCTGGTGCGCCAGGGCCTGGTGGCAGACGGCGACCTGATCGTGATGACTGTCGGCGAAGCCATCGGCAAAGCCGGACACACCAACACCTTGAAGATCGTGCGCGTGGGCGACCACCGCAAGAACTGAACTTAGGAACATCAACATTTTTGTAAATTAATCATCAGGAGGAAATAATGGCACTCGTATCCTTACGTCAACTACTCGATCACGCAGCAGAGCACAGCTACGGCCTGCCCGCGTTCAACGTCAACAACCTGGAACAGGTCAAGGCCATCATGGAAGCGGCCGACGAATGCAACAGTCCGGTCATCATGCAAGGCTCCGCCGGTGCGCGTAAGTACGCTGGCGAACCGTTCCTGCGTCACCTGATCGAAGCCGCGGTCGAGATGTACCCGCATATCCCCGTCGTGATGCACCAGGACCACGGCGCATCTCCGGCTGTATGTATCAACGCCATCAAGTCCGGCTTCTCCAGCGTGATGATGGACGGCTCGCTGATGACCGACGGCAAGACGCCTTCCACATTCGAATACAACGTCAATGTGACACGTAGCGTAGTCGAGATGTCGCACGCAGTCGGCGTTTCCGTCGAAGGCGAACTGGGCTGCCTGGGTTCCCTGGAGTCCGGCCACGGCGAGAAGGAAGACGGCCATGGCGCCGAAGGCGTGCTGAGCCACGACCAGCTGTTGACCGACCCGAACGAAGCCGCCGAATTCGTGAAGCTGACGCAAGTGGACGCATTGGCGATCGCGATCGGTACCTCGCACGGTGCCTACAAGTTCACCAAGCCGCCCACAGGCGATACCCTGGCGATCAGCCGTATCAAGGAGATCCACGCGCGCATCCCCAACACCCACCTGGTGATGCACGGTTCGTCTTCCGTGCCGCAAGAGTGGCTGGAGATCATCAACCAGTTCGGCGGCGCGATGCCGCAGACCTACGGCGTGCCGGTTGCCGAGATCGTAGAAGGCATCAAGCACGGCGTGCGTAAAGTGAACATCGACACCGACCTGCGCATGGCATCCACCGGCGCGACTCGCCGCTACCTTGCAAACAACCCCAAGGACTTCGACCCGCGCAAGTTCCTGGCCGAAACCACCAAGGCGATGCGCGCGATCTGCAAGGCACGTTACGAAGCCTTCGGTTCCGCAGGCCAGGCCGGCAAGATCAAGCCGATCGCGCTGGACGCCATGGCAACCCGCTACAGCAAGGGTGAGTTGAACGCGATCATCAAGTAAGCACAGCAACAAGAGCCGCCAGATGGCGGCTTCAGACAGTCAAAGCCCCCACTTGTTGGGGGCTTTGTTTTTCCGGAGTTTCCCTCGATATTGTTCTGGAATCGCCGGCCAATCCAGGTAATGGAAACGGCGATCGCGAGTGTCAGATTTGCCAGCTACGTTGTCGCATCGGCCTCCCTGTCCTGGATGAAAACTGCACGGCGCAGAGGCCGGACGACACAAGCTTGATCAGTGGAAAATGCCCGCTGCTTCAATATCCAATCCCGGAATAAACAAACCCCGCCTTAAGGCGGGGTTTGCCGGGAATCAGAACAGCCTCAGGCCGCTCTGTTATTCAAGTGAATTCCAATTACTGATACAACTCGCGCCAGGTTGACCTATGGCGAATAAAGGTTCCTTCCCTGCCCGGGGCAGTGAAATTGATAGGATTGCTTTCAACTTCGGGCGTGGGATTATCCGAGGTCACATACGAAACCACAGGCCTGCCGGCGATATAGACGATGTTGATACCGACGATGGTCGCGTCAGTCCTGGTCATGGTACCGCAACCAGCGCCCGTATCGAAACACAGGTAGTTCTTCCATGAATAACCGCCGGGCGAACAGGCTGTATTGGACGGGACGATGGTCGGCGCGATGATGACGCCTTGTATCAAGCGGCTGTCAATGTTCATCCTTTCGCCCGTGTCCGGGAAATCAACGTACCAACCGCGGCCAGTGGAAAAGTTCACAGGGTTGCTGGATTCGGACCTGGTTCCGTTCAGATTGTTTGTCAGCGTCTGCTGCACCAGCGTATTGCGCGGGTTCACCAGCGTAGCGGTCGCATCGTCATCCTTGATGGCGTAATAGGTCTGAACCTGGGTCGTGGTCAGGTCGCTGGTTTCAAGATATTTGCCGGTTCCGACGAAAATGACGCGTTTACCGCCGATACTGCCCAGTGTAGGAGCGGTAGTAATCGGCTGCGGATTGGTTCCGGCAGCGTCGGAATACAAGGTTGCGAATTTCAGGACAGAGCCGGTACCGATGGCGGCAGCGGTCGTGCTGTTGATATCGAAGCGCCAAATATTGCCCTGCAGGTCACCGCCATACACATAACCGGCCTCATTACCAAAACCAGCCGCTGCATTATTCCAGACGGCGATTTTGGACAGCCCGCTAGGTGTGGTTGCAGAACCCGTGCCGGTCGAGATCTTGCTGATGATATTGCCACTGTAAGCATCAAGTACGAAAAGATGGCCCTGGCCGTTTCCAAGTCCGGACTCCGAATTGTTGTAGCCGGAAGGAAGCAAGACTACCCAGGTACCATCGGCCTTTCTGGTTATGGCGGGTTTACCGTAAGCATAGCCGACGTCGTCATTCTGCGTATGACCGATGCCCGCAGTGGTGGTGAACTCCCATAGCAGGGTGGGGGAATTGGGGTTGGTGATATCCAGGGCGAAATAGCCGCGTCCGCCACCAGCCAGGCCGGATACCAGAATAGTACGCCATGAGGCAGCACCGCCTGTGCCACCGCAATTGGCCGTGCAATAAACATCCGAGGTGATCGGGCTGCCGTTGACGAAATTGCGATGGTGGTTGGCGTAGCTGGTGTCGGCCAGCCTCCACATCTCGGGTACCACCATGCTGGGTACGTAAGCCCAGCGCTCATAGCCACCGACTTCGGAGATAGAGGCGTCGGTCTTGGCAACGAAAGCGTGCAGCATGCCGTCATTGGTGCCGATGAAAACCGTTCCGGGTCGACTCACCTGGGCGGCCGCAAATGCGCTGTAGCCGGTATAGGAATAACTGAAGAGCGGGTTTGCCAGGAAAGTAGGCTGGGATTCCAGTGCATCGCCCATGACCGCTTCCCGATACCGGTACAGACGATTTGCAACCGGATTGCTGGAACGTTCTTCATAGCCATTCTGGCCGCGCAGAAAGTTGATCAAATTAGTGCCCTCAGCCGCGGCTTGCTGCGTTGCAGTAAGAGAAGGCCATTGGCTGAGCGTGTTGATATGAGCCTGGCTGAAGTAGCCGGCATGTGCGGCCGCATAGGTGGAATCGAACGGAGTAAGGGCTGTACCGGTATCGTTTGCTGTATATATCGTCCTGTTGTCGCTTGCATCGGCAACCCTGGCATTCATCGTGCCTGTGCAGGCGGTGGCAACCGGCACCTTGCAGTCAGTTCCGTCCAGCAACCCGTTAGGGCAGACGATGGAGTTGGGGGTTACACAGTAATAAGCATTGGTCGCACCGCTGGTATCGAGGACAATTGAAGACGGCGCTGTACAGGTTCCGGCCGTGACGTTTTCAACGCACCAGGTCGCATTCGTGTCGACAACGCCCGTATCGACGTTCATGCCGCGACCTTCCAGGTTGCCCTGCCATTTGACCGTGGTGTAACTCGCAACGAAGGCCAGGTTGTTGCCGGCCACCGGGTTCAGCGTGCTGGTAGCCGCTGCTGCTGCCGAACCTTGTCTCGCCTTAACCGACAGCAAGGCATTGGAAAGACCCGTGGACAAAGTAGAGGGATTGGTCGCGCTGTAATAGGCACCGTGTCCGTTGACTGCTGCATGCCACAGGTCATCGACGTTCGCGATCAAACCGTCGCTGCCGGACATACCGGGGACCGGCCAGTTGCATGTCGTGCCATCGGCCTGCCATGAGCAGATCGGAGGTGACGCAGTCGAGTTGGCCGTGCTGCCCAGCTTGACGGCAACATAGTCGCCGATGGTATCCGTCTGGTAGCTGGGGGAGTATGTCATCCAGCCGCTGGCACCCAGACCCAGGGTAAAGGTCGTCATGTGCTGCTGGACATTGTTGTCATTACCCCCGAGGAACACATTGTTGGTACACACATCCTCGCCGGAGATCGCGCCCGTGCAATTGCCCAGGGCAGAGGTTCGCAAGTCGGTCTGGTAGTAGTACATGGCGATGTCTGCAAGGTTGTCGCTGGAGCCCCCGCTGGTACCCGTCGATTCCACTGCTGCTCCCTGCTGCACGGGGAGGCTGGGATCCACTCCACCCGGATATGTGATGCTGCTTGAGCTCATGCAACTGCCGGAAGTATAGGACGCACCATTGCTCGACCAGCTGGCGGGAATGCAACTCGCTCCGGCGACCGTAACCGTGCAGGAGCCGATTTGCGGCTGGGTCTGAAGCTTCCTTTGGGAGCCGCCGCAGTTGCTGCTGACCTTGGAGTAATCGTTCCGGGTATAGGTCAGCGTCCAGATGGTGGTGGTATGGGCTCCGTCATACATCGGCCTGGCCGCAGTCCCGTCCTGGTTGCCGACGGCTGTGGTGCCGTCGAGCTTGTAACCATCGCCCGTATTCCAATAACCGTCAGTGGAAAGAATGGTGAAATTCTGCTGACAGGAATACTGTATCGGGTCGGTTCCCGTCAACTGGCCGGCATAGTACCTTCCGGCATCCGACAGCGCTGTGCGCAGCGGGGTGCTGCCGCTTACCGTAGTGCCGTAAAGCGAGGTGTACCAAGTCGAGCGTTGAGTCGTCTCAAAAGTCCCCACCGGCACGGTAGGTGTGCCGGACGAACTGATCTTCATCAGGCCGACTCGATAATTATTGTCGAGGGTTTGGAAAGCGCGTCCTGTGGCAGTTTTCATCATCAACATGCGGGTACGGTAGTAGCTGTACCAGTTGGCGAAATTGGTAAGACTCGCCGGGGTGGTATCCGGGAAGACATCGGACGTAAAAGTCAGCGTACCGCCGCCGACAGTAACGACGGGGGTATAGTTCGCTGCCGAAGTTGGCCCCGTAATGGTGATGGTGGAACCCGAAGCAGTCGCACTGTATCCGCCCAAGCTGATCTTGGCGGCGATATTGGCCGCGACGGTGCTGGTGGTAGTGTGACCGACTGAATTTCCGTTCATGAGTTCGACGCCATTTACCTTGATGCTGCTGACCACGGAGTTGGAAGTGGTCGAACCGCCGACAACGATGGTGGTAGTTTCGGTCGTGGCAAGCCGTTGTTTGCTGAACACCGCGCTGCCGGGCGCAGCACCATTGGCGCTATGGCACTCGTTATAGAAGATGTTGGTCGTGCTGTTGTAGTTCTTCTGCAAGGCAGTGGTTTGGCTGCCGGTATAGAGGTAGTAATAGGCCGACTGGCCGGTTGAATCGCCGTTCAAGCTCTGCGAGGCTCTGAAACTGGTATCAAGGTTGATGGTACCTGCGCCCGTGTTGAAGCCGTTTGTCCATGCGTTGATAAAGCTGGAGTTGGTGTAGCTCGTTCCATCCGCCTTGACTGGCGGTGTGTAGGTGAGCGAGGGGTCATAATAGACCTGGTTGCATTGGCTGCTGCGCAAACCGTAATAGCCAAAACTGAACGACACCGCACTACCGCCATCCGACGCGTCATCCGGCATGTGATCCCAATCCATACTGCCTGAGTTATCCAGCACCAGCATCAGGTTGGGCTTCACGGAAGAAGTGGTAGAGGTCGCCAACGGAGACGTCGCCAGGGTTAAGGCAGCGGCCAGCGCGGGCAACGGCAAGGCAAGACTGGCGGCCAAGCCGAGCAGCTGAAGGGACCGGCCAGTCGTATATGTTTTCAGGTTGCGATTCATGTTGCCTCCTAATTGACGAACGTCTGCACGTAACTAATCGTACCTCTTGGCCCTGTGGTCCGGGTCGTGATGCGCATCTGGGGCGACTGCCCTGCTTTCGGGCAGCCTTCGCTGTTGTTGGGGCAAATATCCGGCGGCAAGGGAACCTGTTTCTCGCTGTTATCAAGCGTTGCGCCGCTGAACAAACAGCCTGCGGGGCCGGCTATAGGGTCAATGAGCGCCTGGTTACTCCTGTAGCACATGCGATGGATCACATATCGAACTGTGTTTCCTTGTGCATCGCTGGACACCAATTTGCTGTCGGCGTTGGTCCACTGGATGGTTGTGCCGTCGGTAAGATTGGCAGCGGGATTCATGCCGGAATAGTATCCGAGGGTCGGCTGATCCTGATTCAGGGGATGGGTGGAATTGGTTATGACCGAGATTCCGGATGCCGTTGCCTGGGCACTGATCAACCAATCCATGGCCATTTCTGCGGCGGCACTCGAAGCGTTGGTCGAGGCCTGTTTGAAGGACAGGTTACCAGCGATCAGGGTAGCGGTATCGACAGAACGTATCAAAGCAACCGCCGCAAGCGACATGACCAGCAACGCAACCAGGGTGAAGAACAGCACCACACCGCGTTGTTTCAAGCCGTGCATAGCTGTGGGTTTGGATTTCAGCATATGCTTCCTTTCGACCAGACTACGTTACGCAAGGGGTAAGTGGTTTCAAATACCCGATAGCGATAACGCTTCCAGTTGGGGTTTGCGCTCAGGTCGATGGCCGGTCCGCCGGTCCATGAGCAAAGGGGGGTGCCGCTCGCGGAGCCGCAAACATCGCTTATGTTGCCACCTTCCATTTTTGAATTGCGAGTCACCACGGCGACGCGGATCGCCTTGATCTTGTTGCGGTCCGCAACCGAGGGTGTCGCCCATTGGCCGCCAGTGGCATCGACCCACTGCACGATATCATTTGAATTGCAGCTGCTGGAAATCCCGTATTGCGCCTGCAAATTGACGATGTCGGGCAGTACTGGAACAAAGTTGTTGGAGACTGCAAGATCCTGACGTTCCAGAGAGTCATTATTGACCCGAAAAGTAACCTCATGCCAGGCCCCCAGGCAAGAAACATAGCTATTAACGGCGACACCTGTGGGGTCGCGCAGGGTTACTATTGTCTGGGCATCAGCGGGCGGTGTAGCAGGCACGGAACTGACGCTGGACATGTTACAGATGGGGGAATTTTCCCGGAAAGAAAGGCTGGCACTCCCTGCCGTGCATCCGAGATTGCTCCCGAGCGTCGCAGTGTTCCCTGTCAATACCCTGACCATGCTAGGCGCTCCACCCGCTCTGGAATCGCCATAACGGATGGTGATGGTGTCACTGACGCCATCCACAATGCTTGCCGGAGAAAGGAGATCGATATTGGCCGCCACCCCGTCTTTCACCAGTTGCGTGCACGCGAGTGGCGAAGCCCCGGCCTGATTGGCATTGAAGGGCATTAGTGCAAAGCCTGCCTGTTGCATCTCACGTCCTATGCTATAGAGTGCAATAGTTCCGTTGGTTTGAGCATCCGCAGTCCCGGTGGTTGTGCGCTTCTGCATCTCAAAGACTTCAAAGACCTGCATGACGACCAGCGTAGCCAGTAAACCGATGGCCAACCCGACCATGATCTCTACCAGGGTGAATCCTGACTGCGAGTGGCTCCTGACGTGGATTCCTGTAATTTGTTTGCGAGATATCATAGTATTAGCACCCGGCGATGCTTGTGGTAGTGGCGAATTGATGCTGATCCTGTCCCGGTTGCTGCCATTTGACGGTGACCGTAACGTAATAGTCTGACGGAAGGGCAATTAACTGCGTGCTAGTTTGTCGAGTCCCATTCGGCAATTCGCTGATACTGGTAGGGGCTTCTACATAGTTGTTCACGTTGCACTGGTCGGCCCAGATTTCCCCCATTCTTTTTTGGGCGATGTAACTGGCGTCGGAACGGAATTTCAACTCTGAGGTGTTCTTGATCATGCTCGCCTGCAGGCCGGCAATTGCCAGCACCCCGATGGAAAAGATCAGGATGGCGACCATCGCTTCCACCAGCACGACACCCTGCTGCATTGTTCTGTCGGAAAATAAGCTCTGTCTCATCATTGAACTCCACTTAGCACGCGCTCAAGCTTGGGTATACCGCGTGGGGGTCGCACATCTTGGGGATTCCTCCCGCGCCTAGCATGATCTGCAACGGCCGGTTATCTCCCGACGGCAGGGAAGAAGTATCGATTGTGATTTGCGTGGGTGCATTCGAGTTATCGGAGTTCGTCGTCACGACTCCAAGGCTGTTGTAGGTAACCGTTGTCGCACCCGAAGGAATTACGGTCAGAAAAACACCAGCCCCGGCCTCATTGCCGGACCTGGAATCAATCGGGTTGGATGTTCCGCCAACAACGTTAACGTTCCAAGAGGAGGCGTCTGAGCCTAAACTTAAAGAGACATTGGCATTGCGGGTAACGGCTTCAGCCCGCGCACGCTGCAACCCGCCCAGGATGGATTCTGCCACAGTGCGTACCTTGGCATTTTGAGCCCACACCTTGAAACTGGGCACGGCAATACCCATCACGATTGCCAGTACGGCGAGCCCAATCATCAATTCGATCAAAGAAAAACCGAATTGCCGGATTTGCCTATATGCGCTCAACACACCCCTCCTTTATTCTGGACCCAGCATGAAACGGGGGCTGTTCCCCAGCCGGATGGGACTGCCGTGGTTTGCTTTGCATTGTTCTGATCGATGGTGAAGGTGAAACCGGTCACAGTACCCTTGCCTATTGCTTGGATCGTGTAAGTCGATGCGTTCAAGCTGGTGCAGTCAAAATCAAAAGATGCGGTAGACGCCGGGCATGCCCAGCCGGTATATCCAACCGCTGGATTGTCCTGATAATGTTGCTCAAGCCTGATGCGCGCATTGGACAAAGCCGCCGTGCCTTCCGCCAGTTTTCCGCGTATCACATAATCCTTGTAGGACGGGAAACCTACAGCTGCCAAAATGCCGATGATCAGGACAACAATTATCAGTTCTATCAATGTGAAGCCGTCCTGCAGTTTCATTGCGATCTCCTTTGGGTGTGAGGATGGTAGAGCGCGCATTCTACGGCTTCAACGTGTAACCGACAAAAGGAGCTGGCACGCAGATAAGCGGCGCGGGCCGCGTCCGGATGAGCCGCGCGGACTATCTGGTTACAGGTTTGGACTTATCCGGAGCCCGGACTACTTGGGCTGGGCAGTGGCAGGCAATCTGACTTCCCTGTGCGCGAGGGAGGTGTGATTCTTCTTGAGATAGGCGAGAAGCTCTTCGGGCGAGATATCCTCACTGAGTGGAAGATCTTTCAGTGGTAGCGAGAAAAAGGAAATGTCCCGTTCTACGATCTGGAGGCCAGCCAGCGCCACGGATTCGAGGATGTATTTGATCTTGTCGGAAATCTTCTCGTCAGTAAACGGGACGATGATCCAGAAATCGAGACCATCGCGCGCTACCAGGTCGGTCTTGCGGAAAGCTTTCTTCAGGGAACGCAAAACCTCGTCGAGCTGCTGCGATGCCATCTTAGCACCGTAAGTATCGCCGAGGAGTTTGGGGTTCTCATAACCGATATGGGCCAAGCCAAACCGGAGCGGGCCGGAATAACGTCTGGAAATTGCTAGCAGCCATTCCAGGGCGAACAAAAATTTTTCGCGCGCATCGGCGTTTTCTTGG
Organism: uncultured beta proteobacterium; assembly: GCA_963840345.1. Lineage (GTDB taxonomy): Bacteria > Pseudomonadota > Gammaproteobacteria > Burkholderiales > Gallionellaceae > Sideroxyarcus. The sequence continues at coordinate 366,530 of CAWIYO010000006.1, read as the reverse complement.
TACATAAGGCCCCCTCATTGAAATACTGAAAAGCGTTTGCGATCTTCAGTAGTACACCAGGTTAGCGTTCGTGTTTGTTTTTCGCCTGTACTGTCAGACTCTGCGATGCGCATTAATACTGCACCCGAAACGACCAAAAAACAATATGCCAGACAACCCACATGACCCTGCGCGGGAGTCATGGGGTGCGTGGGCGCCATGCGTTCGGTGCCTGATGGGGGAGCAAGTTTGCGCCCGGGCCGGCGCTTACCGGCTCAACGGATGGACTTGCCCGTTGCAGGCGCGGCCAACCGTTCCGCTTCATCCAGCAGGAAACGCTGGAAGGCATGGGCGGCGGTGGACAGGCGTTTGTTCTTGCGCTGCACGATGTGCCAGTTGCGCACGATGGGGAAACCGACCACGTCGAGGATGCACAGGCGCTTTGTCTCCAATTCCAGTTCGATGCCGTGACGCGAGATGATGCCGATGCCGATGCGCGCGTGCACCGATTGCTTGATGGCTTCGTTAGTGTCCATTTCCATGTGTGCCGGCACTGACAGGCGGTGGCTGGCGAAAAAACGTTCAACCACGCCGCGCGTGCCGGAGCCGACCTCTCGCAGCAAAAATGTCTCTTTCGCCAGTTGGCGGGGCTGGATCTTTTTCCGCTTCGCCAACGGATGATCGGGCGCAGCGATCACCACCAGCGGGTTGGGCATGAACGATTGCGACACCATATCCGCTCCTTCCGGCGGCTGCCCCATGATGGCAAGGTCGGCGACGTTGTCGGAGAGCTGCTTGACCACGGCGTCGCGGTTGGCGACGGAGAGGCTGACGTTGATCTTCGGATGGAGCTGGATGAATTTCGCCAGCAATTGGGGCATGAAATAGTTGGCGGTGCTGACCACCGAGATGTTGAGCTGGCCGTACTCGAGGCCTTTCATCTCGTCGAAGACCGATTCCATCTCCTGCATCAGCTGCAACATCGAGCGCGCATAGTGCAACAACTCGCTTCCGGCGGCGGTGAGGTGCAGTTTCTTTCCGACTTGTTCGAACAGCGGCAATCCGATCGCATTCTCGGTCTGCTTGATCTGCATGGACACCGCCGGTTGCGACAGGAACAGCTCGGCGGCCGCCCGCGAATGGCTCAGGTGGCGGGCGACGCTCTCGAAAACCTGCAGCTGGCGTATTGAGATGGGGAGCATGGGCAGATTTATACCATAACAAATACTTATGGTTCACATAAAAACAATTGACTGTCGTTTATGGTTGGCGCGCGTATAGTGCGCTCCGTAATCAATACCAACCCCAAGAGGAGAACAGAGATGGATCAATCGAATCGTTATGCAAATCTGAATCTGAAAGAAGCGGATTTGATCGCAGGCGGCAAGCACCTGCTGGTTGCTTACAAGCTTATTCCGGCCAAAGGCCACGGCTTCCTGGAAGTCGCCGCTCACGTTGCGGCTGAATCTTCCACCGGCACCAACGTTGAAGTTTCCACCACCGACGACTTCACCCGCGGCGTGGACGCGCTGGTGTACGAAGTAGACGAGACCGCCTTCGGCGACGACCCTGTCAAGGGCGGTGGCCTGATGAAGATCGCTTACCCTGTCGATTTGTTCGATCCGAACCTGACCGATGGCACCTTCAACATCTCCCACCTGTGGTCCCTGATCCTGGGCAACAACCAGGGCATGAGCGATCATGCAGGCCTGCGCATGCTGGACTTCCTGGTTCCCGAGTGCATGATGAAGCATTTCGACGGCCCGTCCGCCAACATCAGCAATCTGTGGAAAGTACTGGGTCGCTCTGAAACTGACGGCGGCTATATCGCCGGCACCATCATCAAGCCCAAGCTGGGTCTGCGTCCTGAGCCGTTCGCCAAGGCATGCTACGACTTCTGGTTGGGTGGCGATTTCATCAAGAATGACGAGCCACAAGCTAACCAACCATTCTGCCCGATGGAAGTGGTTATGCCTAAGGTGGCGGAAGCCATGGATCGTGCTCAACAGGCAACGGGTCAAGCCAAGCTGTTCTCGGCCAACATCACCGCCGATTACTACAAGGAAATGATCCATCGCGGTGACTTTGTTCTTAATACGTTTGCCAAATACAACTCTGCTAGCCATGTGGCCTTCCTCGTCGACGGATTCGTGACCGGCCCGGCTGGTGTGACCACTTGCCGCCGCGAGTTCCCGGACACCTTCCTGCACTTCCACCGCGCAGGCCACGGTGCCGTCACTTCCTACAAGTCGCCGATGGGTATGGATCCCCTGTGCTACATGAAGCTGGTGCGCTTGATGGGTGCGTCCGGTATGCATACCGGCACCATGGGCTACGGCAAGATGGAAGGTCACGGCAAGGAAACCGTGCTGGCCTACATGCTGGAGCGCGATGAGTGCCAAGGACCTTACTTCTACCAGAAGTGGTACGGCATGAAGGCGACCACCCCGATCATCTCCGGCGGTATGAACGCACTGCGTCTGCCTGGCTTCTTCAAGAACCTCGGCCACGGCAATGTGATCAACACCTGCGGCGGTGGCGCCTTCGGTCACATCGACAGCCCGGCAGCCGGTGGTATCTCCCTCGGCCAGGCTTACGAGTGCTGGAAGACTGGCGCCGATCCGATCGAATACGCCAAGACTCACAAAGAGTTCGCCCGCGCGTTCGAGTCCTTCCCGAAAGATGGCGACAAGCTGTTCCCGGGCTGGCGCGAAAAGCTGGGCGTGCACAAGTAAGAGTCGTTCGGCAGTATTGAAGCAAAAAAAATGCGCCCCCACACGATGGGGGCGTTTTTTTCCAGGATTTAATACCGTTTTGCGTGTGAGGTCACACGCGGAACAGGAGTCAAAAATGACAAACAAGAACCAATACACCGTCAGCAAAGAACCGTTCTACCAAGCGCAAGGCGACGAGGTCGCTCTCTATGAAGCGGCCTATGCTGCTCGCTTGCCGGTGATGGTGAAAGGGCCAACCGGCTGCGGCAAGTCGCGCTTCATAGAATACATGGCGTGGAAACTGAACAAGCCGCTCATCACTGTGGCGTGTAATGAAGACATGACCGCTTCCGACTTGGTCGGACGCTATCTGCTGGATGCCAATGGCACGCGCTGGCTGGATGGTCCGCTCACCACGGCAGCCCGCATCGGTGCGATCTGCTATCTGGACGAGGTGGTCGAGGCGCGCCAGGACACCACCGTGGTGATCCACCCGCTCACCGACCATCGCCGCACATTGCCGCTGGACAAGAAAGGTGAACTGCTCGAAGCTCACCCGGACTTCCAGTTAGTGATCTCCTACAACCCGGGCTACCAAAGCCTGATGAAGGATCTGAAGCAATCGACCAAGCAGCGTTTCACCGGTTTCGAGTTCGATTATCCGGATGCCGCTCTTGAATCGGGGATCCTGGCCAAGGAAACGGGGCTGGGTATCGAGGTGTGCAGCAAACTGGTACAGATCGGCCAAGCTGCCCGCAATCTCAAAGGTCACGGTCTGGATGAAGGCATCTCCACACGCTTGCTGGTCTATGCGGCGACCCTGATCAAGAACGGTGTCGATGCTAAAGCCGCATGCCGTATGGCGCTGGTGCGACCGATCACCGACGACGCGGATATTCGCGACACGCTCGATCACGCGATCGATGTTTCATTCGCCTGAACTCGGCACGAGCGAACCAGCGAAGGGGCTGAGCGATGACTGAGGTCGTGACGGAGAGAACAGAAGAGATCTCGATGTACTGGGAGAAACTGGGCTGCAGATTCGCCCAGGTGGATGCCGTCTTTGATGAGTGCATGAAGGAAGCCAAGGCGCTGCTATCGAAAGCGGGCCTGGAGACCTATATCGAGAATGCCCGCATCATCGGCAAGATGGGGCGTGGCGCGGAACCGTTGCTGGTCTATCTGGAAGAAGCGCCAGGCGTGGCCAGCGTCGTTGGGGAACATGCGCTGATCAAGCTGCGAGAATTCTCCGAGTACTTGTCCACGCATACCAACTTCAAGGCGATCGTGCCGTTCCTGCAAACCAGCGGTGCGGTTGCCCGTCGCCTGAACAACGACAAGATGTACTGGCGCTACATCGATTTGGTCCGCGACATGCTGGATCGCACATCGGGTTCGATCCATGGTCACCACACGACCTTTGCCAGCCCGGGCTTGCCGGAACTGCTCAAGCAGGCGCCCAAGTTGTTGGGCGTTCTATCGCTGCAGGGATTTCAAAACTGGATCGAGTACGGCATCAAGTACTACAACCATCATCCGGAACGGCAGGAAGAATATTTCCGGCTGGAATCCGCCGATGCGATCGCGGTCATGCAGCGCGAGCGGCACGGCACATTGCTGGTGGACAACGAACGCAAACTGGATACCTACATCCGCGCGCTGTGGAACGACAGCGACTATCTCATTCCGTATTCGGTCGCTTTCGATGAACTGCGCAAGCCGATGCCTTACTACACCGAAGACGGCATCCGCCTGCCCGATGTCTATGACGACATTATTCTCCCCTCTCCCGTAAGCGGGAGAGGGGCAGGGGGAGAGGGTGCGCAAGGAAGCCCTCTCTCCAACTCTCTCCCGTCAAGCGGGAGAGAGGGCAATCGTCTCCCTTCGGGAGAAATCGTTATCTCTGGTTTGGACCGCTATCGAGCCGCACTGGCGCATATGGCAGCGCATCGTCGCTGGTCGCAAAAGATGATCGTGGACAACTGGAGCCCTTTTCAGCGCGCCAGCGTCGAAGTATTCGAGGACTCCCGCGTGGAGTATCTGGCCTGCCAGAAATATCCGGGCCTGCGCAAACTGTTCCTCGCGCTGCACCCGATTCCAAAAGAAGCAGACCTTCAGCTCGAAGAACAAGGCATCTCGGTATTCAGACTCAGACTGGCCATGGTATCGCGTGCCATCCTCGATCCGGACTACACCTGCCAGAACGAGCATGTCAGGGAATTCGTAAAACGATTCCATGAACTGATGGCAAGCGGTGAATCAACCAGTGCGGCGATGGCATCCGTTGCCCTGGCATTCATCGCGCGGACACGCGGCCAACGCGATCTGTCGGCCCAGATGTATTTCGACAATACCGAAGTTGACTACCGCGACGACAACCGGCATCTGTGGATCTATATCGAAGAGAGCGACGAGGACGAGATGTTCGAACATCTCGAAAAGCGCCAGAGCACAGAAGGTGAATTACATGCGCTGCCGCCCCGTCACTACGACGAATGGGATTACAACGCGCAAAACTATCGCCCGGACTGGGTGAGTGTGTATGAAGCGCTGCATCCGCGCGGCAATCCGGTCGTGATCGACAACCTGCTGGCCAAGCATGCCAAGCTGATCAAGCGTCTGAAAGCGTTGCTGGAGATGCTCAAGCCGCAGGACAAGGTGCGCATCCGTTATCAAGAGGAAGGCTCGGAACTCGACCTGGATGTGGCCATCCGCTCCCTGATCGACTACAAGAGCGGCAGCTCGCCCGACCCGCGCATCAATATGTCGCATCGCACCGATGGCCGCAGTTTCGCCGTCACCTTGCTGGTTGACCTGTCGCAATCGCTCAGCGAAAAAGCGGCAGGCAGCAATCAGACCATCCTCGAGCTCAGTCAGGAAGCGGTATCGCTACTGGCCTGGTCGGTACAGCAGGTCGGCGATGCGTTCGCCATCGGCGGCTTCCATTCCAATACCCGCCATGATGTGCGCTACTACCACCTCAAGGGTTTTAACGAGCCGTGGGGCGACGAAGTGAAGTCTCGCCTGGCCGAGATGCAGGCCGGCTATTCCACCCGCATGGGTGCAGCGATGCGTCATGCTGGCCACTATCTGAAAGCGCAACAAGCGGACAAGAAACTGTTGCTGATCCTGACCGACGGAGAGCCGGCGGATATCGACGTACACGACCCGCAGTTGCTGATCCAGGATGCCAGACAGGCTGTGAAAGAATTGGATCGGGACGGCATCTATGCCTACTGCATCAATCTTGATTCCAAAGCTGATGAATATGTGGCGGATATCTTCGGCAAGCAATACACCATCGTCGATAACATCGAGCAATTGCCGGTAAAACTACCGGAGCTGTTCATCTCGCTGACCAAATAGCCGTAGAGCGAGAAGTGGAAAACCTGTAAAATCCGTTAGTTGAAAATTTTAATCAGAGGAGAGCAGTAATGAGCAAGAGCGTCATCCAGTTCATCATCGAAGAACAACGCGCCATCCCCGGCGCCACCGGCGACTTCACCGGCCTGCTGAGCGACGTCGTGTCCGCCTGCAAGCAGATCGCCCACCAGGTCAACAAAGGCGCGCTGATCGGCGTGCTGGGCGGTGCCGGCAGCGAGAACATCCAGGGCGAAGCCCAGAAGAAGCTGGACGTCATCACCAACGACATCATGCTGAATTCGCTCAGCTGGAGCGGCCATCTGGCGGGCATGGCTTCCGAAGAGATGGACGACATGTATCCGATCCCGGCCCAGTTCCCGCGCGGCAAATACCTGATCACTTTCGACCCGTTGGACGGTTCTTCCAACATCGACGTGAACATCTCCGTCGGCACCATCTTCTCCATCCTGCGCTGCCCGGAAGGCGTGACCAATCCGACAGCGGCAGACTTCCTGCAGCCCGGCACCAAGCAGGTGTGCGCCGGCTATGCACTGTACGGCCCGAACACCATGCTGGTGCTGACCAGCGGCCATGGCGTGAACGGCTTTACGCTGGATCGTGACGTCGGTGAGTTCTATCTGACCCACCCCAACATGACCATCCCGGCCGACACCGCCGAGTTCGCCATCAACATGTCCAACCAGCGCTACTGGGAAAAGCCCGTGCAGCGCTATGTCGAAGAGTGCGTGAAGGGCAAGGATGGCGGCCGCGAGAAGAACTTCAACATGCGTTGGGTCGCTTCCATGGTGGCCGAAGTGCACCGCATCCTGACCCGCGGCGGCATCTTCATGTATCCGTTCGACACCAAGGATCCGACCAAGCCCGGCAAGCTGCGCCTGATGTACGAAGCCAACCCGATGTCCTTCATCGTGGAACAGGCTGGCGGCGCCAGCTCCACCGGTCGCGAGCGCATCATGGAACTGAAGCCCACCGGTCTGCATCAGCGCGTACCGGTCATCCTCGGCTCGAAGAACGAAGTCGAACGCGTGGTGGGTTACCACAAGGGAGCATAAGACATGGCCAAGCCGTTCGTTTCCATCGTGATGGGCAGTTCGAATGATTGGGAGATCATGCAGCAGGCCGCACGTGCCCTGCAGGATTTCGGCGTGACGTTCGATGCGCGTGTGATTTCGGCGCACCGTTCGCCCGATCTGCTGTTCGACTACATCAAGGAAATGAGCGCGCAAGGCGTGCAATGCTTCATCGCCGGTGCGGGCGGCGCGGCGCATCTGGCCGGTGTGATCGCCGGCAAGACCACGCTGCCCGTGCTGGGCGTGCCCATCCCTTCCAAGTACCTGAAGGGGATGGACTCGCTGCTTTCCATCGTGCAGATGCCGAAGGGCATTCCGGTGGCGACGTTCGCCATCGGCGAAGCGGGCGCGGCGAACGCGGGTTTGTTCGCCGTCTCCATGCTGGCACTCAACGACAAAACGTTGGCGCAAAAACTTGCCGACTATCGTAAAAAGCAGGCGGAGCAGATCGCTGCAACCGCATTGCCTACCCTGAGCTGATATGAGTGCATTACACGAATCCAACCTGAGCAGCCTGAAATTCCTGCATCGCGGCAAGGTCCGCGATCTGTATGAAGTGGACGCCGACCATTTGCTGATCGTGCAGACGGATCGCCTGTCTGCATTCGATGTCATCCTACCTACGCCGATCCCGGACAAGGGCAAGGTGCTGACGGCCGTATCCAACTTCTGGTTCAAGAAACTGGGAAACATCATCCCCAATCATCTTTCCGGCATCGATCCCGAATCCGTGGTGAAGACCGCTGCGGAGCGCGAACAAGTACGCGGCCGCGCCTTCGTCACCAAGAAGCTGAAACCGCTGCCGATCGAGGCCATCGTGCGCGGTTACCTGGTTGGTTCCGGCTGGAAGGACTACAAGAAGACCGGTGCCGTCTGCGGCATCCAGCTGCCCGCAGGCATGCAGGAGGCACAGAAGTTGCCGCAACCCTTGTTTACGCCTTCGACCAAGGCCGCCGTGGGCGACCACGACGAGAACATCTCGTTCGAAGAAGCGAAGAAATTATTGGGTGCAGACCTTGCGGAGCAAGTGAAGAACGCCACGCTTGCGCTCTACACCCAGGCCGCGGACTACGCGCTGACGCGAGGCATCATCATCGCCGACACCAAGTTCGAGTTCGGCGTGGACAAAGCCGGCAAGCTGTATCTGATCGACGAAGCGCTTACGCCCGACTCATCGCGTTTCTGGCCGGCCGATCAATACAAGGTCGGCAGCAACCCGCCGAGTTTCGACAAACAGTTCGTGCGCGATTGGCTGGAATCCAGTGGCTGGAACAAGCAGCCGCCTGCACCGCAGGTGCCTGCCGATGTGCTGCAGAAGACCGCCGACAAATACCGCGAAGCGCAGCGGCTTTTGACGGGCGCATGAGCGACATCCAGCAACTCATCAGCGGTTTTCGCCGCTTTCGCGAGCAGCATTTCGAACATCACGACAGTCTTTACCAGCAACTGGTGAAGCAGGGGCAGACCCCCAAGATCCTGGTCATTGCCTGCTGCGATGCGCGGGTCGATCCGGCCCTGGTGTTCGAATGCGATCCCGGCGACCTGTTCGTCATCCGCAACGTCGCCAATCTCGTTCCCCCGCTTGAAGGGCATGCCGGCCATCACGGCACCACTGCAGCCATCGAGTATGGCGTCAGTACTCTGGGCGTGGAGCACATCGTCGTATTGGGGCACGCGCATTGTGGCGGCATCAATGCGCTGGTCAAGGCAGGAGGTGTCGGCACTCCCGGTTCATACATCGACGACTGGATGTGTCTGGTGGAAAGCGCGCGTGCAGAAGTGATGGCGGAAATGCCGGCTGCTTCTCTGGAAGAACAGGAGCGCGCGTGCGAGCAGCGCGCCATCCTGGTTTCCTTGAACAACCTGGTGACGTTCCCGTGGATACGGGAGCGGGTAGAACGCGGCGGGTTACAACTGCATGGCTGGTATTTCGATATCGAGCGCGGGCAAATGCTGCGTTACGATGCGACTGCCCGCGATTTCATCGAGTTGTAATCACTTGCCCGCGGGTGCGGGAGCCGATGCTGCAGGTGATAAGCCCTTCAATTCACGGAAACGCTGCTTTTGCGCCGCATAGCGCGCCTTCACCGTATCTGATTCCTTCTGGTTGGATTCCAGGTCCTTTTTCAGATTTGCGATACGCGTCTCGGCATTGGCGATGTCCTCTGTCAGAGATTGCGGGATGGGGCGTCCCTTCTGCGTGATCGAAGCGCTTTCCTGGCGCAGCTCGTCCAGGGTAGTTTGCGCCGATTTGATCAGGGTATTGAAACTGTTGATACGCGCCTCGATTTGCAGCAGGCTGCGGTCGCGCGCAAGGTCGATCTCTTTATCGGTGGTGTAACTGTTCAGCAGAGCTTCGTCCTTGCGGCGAGCTTCCATAGCGGCCTTATCTTCAGCCGTTTCCTTTTTTGCCGAATTCTTCTTTTTATCGTCGAAGGACTCGCTGCGGTCGGTGACCCTTCCTTTGTCGAGCATCTTGGTGTCGCGGTTTGCGTACTCGGGCGGGATGGTCTCACCGTAGTGGGTGACGCCTTGATCATCGACCCATTTGTAGAGCTTGGCTTCGGCATTGAAGCACAGGGCGGCGCAAAAGGCGGCACTCGCTACCAGAACTTTATTCTTGATCATTCTTCACTCCGTAACGGTCACGATAGGATTCGACAGCGTGCAGATTCTGCACCAATTCAGCCTGCCCCTGCAAATAACCGAGCAGGTCGTCCAGCGCAGCGATGGAAATGACGGGAAGACCGTAGTCCCGCTTCACCTCCTGTACTGCCGACAGCTCGCCCTGCCCGCGCTCCATGCGATCCAGCGCGATGACGACGCCGCACGGGGTCGCACCCGCGGCACGGATCAGTTCGATCGACTCGCGCACCGAGGTTCCTGCCGAGATCACATCGTCGATGATGAGGACTTTGCCCTGCAGTTTTGCGCCCACCGTGCTGCCGCCCTCGCCATGGTCCTTCGCTTCCTTGCGGTTGAAGCAATAAGGCACATTGCGGCCAAGCTCGGACAACGCGATGGAAGTACCCGCTACCAGCGGAATGCCCTTGTAGGCGGGGCCGAATAGCATGTCGAACCCGATATTCGAGGCCAGGATGGCCTGCGCGTAGAACTGGCACAGTTCGCGCAAAGCTGCGCCGTCCTGGAACAATCCGGAATTGAAGAAATAAGGGGAAAGGCGCCCTGCCTTGGTCTGGAATTCGCCGAAGCGCAATACATTCTGTTTGACGGCGAAGCGGATGAAATCTTGACGGTAAGCGTGCATGAATAGCTTTGCAGAGAGATTGAACAGAGCTGCCATTATAATGCCCGCCTCACCATTATTTCGAATTTCAAGTCGAAGGTGAGGCAAGGCGGCGATGAGCAAACGACGAAGACAGTACAAAAAGTACGGCTAGGAGTTTGCGAGGAAGCCAACGCAGTATCACCGATGAATTGGAATTCGAAACATGCGCATCATCACCCTTAACTTCAACGGCATCCGCTCCGCCTACAACAAAGGCTTCCTCGAATGGTTCGGCAAGCAGGAGGCCGACATCCTGTGCGTGCAGGAACTCAAGGCGCAAGCGCCCGACATGACTCCGGACATGCTCGCCCCGCCCGGTTACCACGGATATTTCCACTATGCCGAAAAGAAGGGCTACAGCGGCGTCGCCATCTATTCCAGGCGCAAACCGGACAACGTCATCGTCGGTTTGGGCATCCCCGAGTTCGACGCCGAAGGCCGCTACATCGAAGCGCAGTTCGGCAACCTGAGCGTGGTGTCGCTATACCTGCCCTCCGGCTCCAGCGGCGAAGAGCGCCAGACGGTGAAGTTCAAGTTCCTGGAAGCCTACATGCCGCACATGAAACAGCTATTCAATAGCGGGCGCGACATCATCGTCTGCGGCGACTGGAACATCGCCCACACCGAAAAAGACCTGAAGAACTGGAAGGGCAACAAGAAGAACTCCGGCTTCCTGCCGGAAGAACGCGCCTGGCTCACCGAGTTGTTCAACGAAGTCGGCTTCGTCGACGTGTTCCGCAAACTGCACCCCGAGCTGGAGGCCTACACCTGGTGGTCGAACCGCGGCCAGGCGTGGGCGAAGGATGTGGGCTGGCGTCTGGACTACCAGGTGGCCACGCCGGATATGGCCGGGAAGGCAGTATCCACGGGCATCTACAAGGAGCAACGTTTCAGCGATCATGCGCCGATGATGGTGGATTACAAAGACTAACGAAATTTCGTCATTCCGGCCCTTAGACCGGCTCAGGATAAACTGCCCTGCGGGCAGGCCGGAATCCAGTGGGTTTATCCGGACTATTCCTGATCCCAGATACCTAGCGCCTGCATCTGTTTGGTTGCCTGTTCAGCCCAGCCGCGATTGGCCACGGGTGACGCGGGGCTGGGATGCAGGATGCGCCCGATTTTCACGTCAGGCATCTTCACTAAAGCACGTTGCGCCTGAGTCTCGGCAAACGCGCCGATGCCAATGACCCATTCGGCGTTCGTCGCGTGCACGACCTCGACGAGATGTGCATCGCATGCGGCGAAGAGCGGTCCAGATTCCTTGCCGGGTAGTTTGTCCGGCGTCACGTTGCGCCCGCCGGAGAAAAAGGCCAGCGGGCAATAGTTGGCGACGAAGTGATCGGCAAAGAAATTCCCGGGCGCACCGAAGCGCTGGGCAAACAGTCCCCATAAACGCCGCCCGCTCACCTCGCTGCGCTTGCAGGCCCAGCCTTCGATGGGGCGCGCAGGGTTCTCCAGCGCCGGCTTGACGATGGGTGCATCCAGCCCCATCCAGTCGCGCGCCGCCGCGATCTCGCCGAACGGCACGCCGATCTGCGTCATGCCGAACGGGCCGGGGTTCATGCCGACGAAAACGACACGTTTCTTCCCCTTGCCATAGCGCCGCAGGTATTGCTCGTGCGCGGCCCAGGCATAGTCGAGCGGATTGTAGACATGCGTGACCGGCGCGGAAAAAGACAGGGCCGACACTGCCCGTGACAATTTCTGCGCTGCAACGATCAGATCATCGGCACTCATGAGGTACGCTCATTCCACGGCGCGACCTTGAGCAATAACAACATTCCCGGGATCGCGAGCAACACACACAAAAAGAAGAACATCGTCCACCCCATCGTTTCCACCAGCCAGCCGGTGGCAGCGTTGGCGAAAGTGCGCGGCATCGCCATCAGGCTGGTGAACAGCGCAAACTGCGTGGCGGTGTAGGCCGGATGGGTAGAGCGCGCCATGAAGGCGACGAAGGCAACCGTACCCAGTCCGACACCGATGGCTTCCAGCGCGATGACGATGGCGAGTTGTATGCGTTCAGCGGTATCGACGCTATCGAAGTGTCCCTGCGAGGCCAGCCAGGCGAAACCGAAGATGGAAACCACCTGCACCACGCCGAACATCCAGAGTGCGCGGTTGATGCCGATCTTTACCATCCACAAACCGCCAAGCAGGCCGCCGATGATGGACGGCCACAGACCGGCGTTTTTGGCGATGAGGCCGATGTCGGATTTGGAGAAGCCCATGTCGAGGTAGAAGGGCGTCGCCAGCGCGGTGCACATACTGTCACCGAGTTTGTAGAACAGCAGGAAGGCGAGGATGAGCAATGCACTTCGCCAGCCTTGGCGCGTGATGAACTCGTGGAAAGGCTCCACTACTGCCTCGCGCAAGGTCTTGGGCGGCGAAGCGCGATGCGGTTCGGAAACCAGCAACGTCATTGCCATGCCGGGCAGCATGAATAGAGCGGTGATGATGAACACCGTGCTCCACGGCAGGAAGTCCGCGAGTATCAGCGACAATGAGCCGGGCACCAAACCTGCGATGCGGTAGGCGTTGACATGGATCGCATTGCCGAGACCCAGTTCGGCATCGCTCAGCAGTTCGCGGCGATAGGCGTCCAGCACGATGTCCTGCGTGGCGCTCAGTACGGCAAGCAAGGTCGCCACCCAGGCGATGGCTACCAGGTCGCTGCCGGGCGAAAAGCCGCCCATCGCCGCGATGACGGCCAGCAGTCCGATCTGGGTCAGCAGCATCCAGCCGCGCCTTCTGCCCAGTGCGGGCACGACGTAGCGGTCAAGAAAAGGCGACCAGAGGAACTTCCAGGTGTAAGGAAACTGGATCAGTGCGAACAGGCCGATGGTCTTGAGATCGACATGCTCGCTGCGCAACCAGGCGGGTAAAAGATTGAACAGCAGGAACAACGGCAGCCCGGAAGAAAAGCCGGTGAACACGCAGATGAGCATGCGCTTCGTAAAGAGTTGCTCCCAGACTGTCATGGTCAGGCTTCGCGACGGAAGCGATACACCGCCGTGCTGCCGCGCAGATTCGGCAGCACATGCACATCGCTGCCACCCGCCATCACATGCCGCCCAAGGATGCGCATCTGCAAATGGGCACAGAGGATCTCGAAATCATGCAGCGTGCACAAGTGAACGTTGGGGGTGTCGTACCACTGGTACGGCAGCTCGTCCGAAACGGGCATGTTGCCCAGCAGCACCTGCAGACGATTCTTCCAGTAACCGAAGTTGGGGAAGCTGACGATGCCCTCGCGGCCGACGCGCACGATCTCTTTCATCAGTGCTTCCGTGTTGCGCGTCGCCTGCAGGGTCTGCGACAGGATGACGAAATCGAAGGATGCGTCCTCGAAATCCGCGATGCCGGATTCCAGGTCGTTCTGGATCACGTTCACGTTGTTGGCGATGCAGGCAGCGATATCCGCGTCGCTGATCTCAACTCCGTAGCCGCGCACGTCGCGGGTCTCGCGCAGGTAACGCAGCAGGCTGCCGTCGCCGCAGCCGAGGTCGAGCACCGACGAGCCTTGCGGTATCCACGCCGCAATGGCGGCGAAATCGGGACGGGCTTCAATGATCGCTGTGTTCATTGGGCACCCTCCCCCGCAACGCGGTCAAGATAGTTGCGCATCACGGCAAAGTACTGATCATCCTGCATCAGGAAAGAGTCGTGGCCGTGCTGCGAAGTGATCTCGGCGTAGCTCACGTCACGCTTGTTGTGCAGCAGCGCATGTACGATCTCGCGCGAACGCTCGGGCGAGAAGCGCCAATCGGTGGTGAACGACACCACGAGAAACTTGGCCTTTGCTGCCGCGAAGGCCTGGTTCAGGTCGCCATCAAGCTCGCGCGCGGGATCGAAATAATCCAGCGCCTTGGTCATCAGCAGATAAGTGTTGGCATCGAAGTAGGCGGCAAACTTGTCGCCCTGGTAGCGCAGATAGGATTCGATCTGGAACTCGATGTCGTAGGTGAAATTCAACTTGCCCGTGCGCAATTCGCGCCCGAATTTGTCCGCCATCGCATCGTCGGAAAGATAAGTGATATGACCCAGCATGCGGGCCAGCCGCAAACCGCGCGTCGGTACCACACCGTGCTGGTAGAAATCACCGCCGTGGAAATCCGGATCGGTCAGGATGGCATTTCGCGCCACATCGTTGAAGGCAATGTTCTGTGCAGAGAGATGCGGTGCGGTAGCAATGGCCAGCACATGCCGCACGCGCTGGGGGTGGGCCAGCGCCCAGTGCATCGCCTGCATGCCGCCCAGGCTGCCGCCGATCACCGCAGCGAATTGGTTGATGCCAAGATGGTCTGCAAGCCGTGCCTGGGATTCCACCCAGTCTTCAACGGTGATGACTGGGAAGCTCGCGCCATAAGGCTTGCCCGTTTGCGGGTCGACGCTGGAAGGCCCCGTGGAGCCGTGACACCCGCCGAGGTTGTTCAAACCGATCACAAAGAACTTATTCGTATCGATGGGCTTGCCCGGCCCCACCATGTTGTCCCACCAGCCGACATTCTTCGCATCGCCGGCGTAGTAGCCGGCGACATGGTGATGGCCGGACAAGGCGTGGCAGATCAGGATGGCATTGTTACGCTCGGCGTTCAGCGTGCCATAAGTCTCGTACATCAATTCATAGCGCGGCAGCATTGCCCCGCTCTTGAAGACGAGCGGCTTGTCGAAAATAGCCCGCTGCGCGCTGACGATACCAACAGAATTACTCAAACAAACTCCAAAAGAAAAACCCGCACAGCTTGGGGCTAGAGCGGGTCTCCTCGCTTTAGCTGGTATGTTTAACGTGCCCCGCAAGCTGATTCAAATCGGCACGGGACGAAGTGTCCGTGTTTTGCCAAATCGTGTCAATCACTAGCCCCGGCTTAATTGGCGCGCCGTTGGAATCAACTTCAAAAATATCTAGGCCAATATCTAGACCAAATGGCCTATTTACACTATTGGGAATAGGGCTATTGTCGCGGACATTGTTCACAAGATGAGGGATACAGCGTGAATACTCGGATTCTGAAACATCGGATGACGCATTGGTTAGGGGAACTGTTTGTTGCTCTTTCACTTGTGGTATCTAGCGGGGCGGAGGCTGCTACGACATGTACCACATGGTTGTCCGGTGGATTTGTGACAAGCGCCATTTTCCCCACCCAGAGAGAGGCTGCCCAATATACATTGGACCACTAGCAAACACTTATCCTTTTTCACCTGACTATGTCTTTACCTTAACCGGCTGCGATGGCATTAGTTTTTGCACCTTCGCTTGGAGGACAATCAACACATATGGAAATGTAATCACCGGAACTTGGGGTTTCTCGTCTGTATGCATACCACAATATGTTGCGCCCCGCATCCTCACGCTGTCAGGCGGTAACAAAGTTGAACCATCAAACGGCTCGCTGATAAAAACACTGCCATTTATTGTCACCGTAATAAATCCAAACACTAATCAACCTCTCACAAGCCCCGTTAATGTGTACATCAGCCTCAAGGTTGAAGATCCCCAAAGTGGGGGGCATGACCACGGCAACAGTACACGACCAAGGGGAGGAATAGCCGATGTGCGGACTTGCGCGTCTAGTGATGAATGCTGGTCGAACCAAACAATCAACGGAGCGGTGGTATTCAATTTCAACGCACCGGAAGCGTCAGGTACATATACCATCACGGCTACCTGTGATGGATGCACGAAATACGCTACGAAAACGGTGGATGTGAAGGTTAGTGACTTATGGCCGATACCGGGGTCAGTGTATTACGCGTTGACGGAAGACGGCAGTTCCAGGGTTATTGGCGACAACGGTAACCATTCGGGCAATCACTACCTAACCAGCGCAGCTTCAATGAGCCTCTGGAGGTTGGCTCGAGGGTTTTACGAATACCAAGTTCAAAACGGCGTGGTAATACCAACGCTTTTGCACTTGAACGACGCCAGCTTGAAGTGGGGCGGGAAGTTCGATGTAAGGGGGAGTTGGACTGGCTATCATTACAAGCATGACAGGGGCAATGTGATTGATATTCGCGCCAATACTGCTGCGGGATATATTCCGGAAGAGTACTTCGCTGATTTCGAAGATATGGCAGCAGAAATACATGCAGAAGCACAACTGCATTGCTCAGAAACCAGAGACCCAACGTTAGACAAGTGCACAGGTGATGAGAATCGCCACTATCACGTAATTTTGAACTAGGAGCCGCCAATGAACACCAAATCAATTCTTCTGAACCTGGCGCTACTTGGAAGCGTCCAATTTTCGGCCGTAGTCAATGCTATTGAACCGGGCGAAGGGATAGCGTTTGACCCCTTAACGGGAAATTATACGGTCTCATATTTCGTTGAGCTTGATGATGGACGAAAGCTGCTGCAAAAAACCTTTTTTGAGCCTGCGACTAAAATTGACCCGACAGTGAAATCTAAGCTGCGTTTGGATAGTGAGAATGCAGTGTCCTATAGGTATTCCGTATCATCAAGCCACCGCAGTCAACAGGTCTTGGGGACAGTTCGATTCAATTTGTCTGCCAGAATACTGGGCGTCCAGGAGCTACCAACAATCATAACGCCGGCAGAGGAATTGCAGACGGCCTCCATTCTTGACGGAAACAAAAGCGCGCTGGACGCGCCGCGAGGATGGAACAGTTCGACTTATTCCGACCAATCTGGAATAGTCCGCGTTAGCTGGAATTCCACAGGAAAGACAGGAATTCAGGCAGGCAATTCAATCACCGGGTTTGGGTTCTCCAGCCTAGATATTCCAGGAATTGGAGCGGCTGAATTCGTGGGAAAAAGAAAGCGCGTTACCACTTACGCTGGCGAAGGACCACAGGGCGATGTTGAGCAGCAGTTTACTGATCTTCGGAAAAAAGATTTCGTCCTTCGAAATGCTGCCGTTCCTGCCGTCGCTGTGCCCCAGCCCTTCGACACCGCAGTGCTGCTCGACCGCATCCGCGCCCACGTTGCTACTTGGCCGGGCAAGCAGCTTCTTGATTCCGCCTTCGCCGACAGCTGGATCGCTACCTGGCTGTCGCTGCAGACGCCTACCGCCTGAACAACCCCAAAACAGGCAAGGATCACATCGAAACCCTGCGCAAGATGCTGGCGAAGGAACACCAGTCACCTCGACCACGACGACGAAGACGATGACGACACCGAAGAACGCAAAACAGTCACCCGCTTAGCCATTGACCGCTTGCGGCACGGGTTCTGGATTTCGACCTGAGATACGTGCTTAAGCGCACGGAGCGCGAACACGAAGAGCGCGAGGGGAAGAAAGGGCGGGATTAATTAAAGGATTGCCTAAGGATCGAGCCGTTCGTGGTTCGACAAGCTCACCAACGGCTCGATCCGGATTCCTACGCAGTATTCAGCTTATCCAACAGGTCGCGTATCTTCATCGGATCGTCCGCGCGCAAAATCTTCTGAACCAGTGGTGCGATCTCCGGCAGGTTGGAGGTGAGCACGCGCTGCTTTATGCCCAACAGTTGCGCCGGATGCATGGAGAATTGACGCAAGCCCATACCAAGCAGCAGACGGGTGTAGGCGAGTTCGCCCGCCATTTCGCCGCATACCGAGATGGGCATGCCGACCTTGTTTGCGCCGCCGATCACTTGCGCCAATAACTGCAGCACCGCAGGGTGCAGCGGATCATACAAATGCGCGACCTCTTCGTCGGTGCGGTCGATTGCCAGCGTGTACTGGATCAAGTCGTTGGTGCCGATGGAAAGGAAATCCAGCTTCTTCATGAAGACATTGAGCGCCAATGCAGCGGCGGGAATCTCGATCATGCCGCCGATCTGCACGTTCGGGTCGAACGCGATGCCTTCGTTGGCGAGGCTTTGCTTCGCACCCTCGATGAAATGCAGGGTCTGGTTGATCTCGGCGACGCCGGAAAGCATCGGCACCAGGATCTTCAGGTTGCCGTAGGCCGAAGCGCGCAACAGCGCACGCAACTGGGTGCGGAACAGCTGCGGTTCTGCCAGGCACAAACGGATCGCGCGCAGGCCCAGCGCCGGGTTGCTGGCGACGCGCACGGCGCCCTTGAGCTGCTTGTCCGCGCCAAGGTCGAAGGTGCGGATGGTCACGGGCATCTCTTCCATGCCTTCCACCACATCGCGGTAAGCCTTGAACTGCTCTTCCTCGTCGGGCAGGTTGTCGCGGTTGAGGAACAGGAATTCGCTGCGGAACAGGCCGATGCCGGTGGCGCCGTTCTCCTTCACGTCGAGCAAGTCGTGCGGCATCTCGATGTTGGCGTGCAATTCGATGTGCGTGCCATCCAGGGTATCGGCGTGTGCCGTTTTCAGGCGCTTGAGCTTTTGCCGTTCCAGCTCCCATTGGCTCTTGCGCAGCTTGTACTCGGCCAGCAGGTGCTTGTCCGGATCGACGATGACCACGCCCTGGTCGCCATCGACGATGAGCGTGTCGTGATCCTTGATGAGCTCGCGTGCGTGGTGCAGACCGACCACGCACGGCGTATTCAAGCCGCGCGCGACGATGGAGGTGTGCGAAGTCGCGCCGCCAAGGTCGGTGAGGATGGCCGAGAACTGGTGCGGCTTGAGCTGGATCAGGTCGGCGGGGCTGACATCGTGCGCGACCAGGATCATTTCCACATCGTGCTTGGCGCTGGGCGGAACATGGCCGGATTCGCCGTTCAGTGCCTTGAGCACGCGTTCGACCACCTGCACCACGTCGGTCTTGCGTTCGCGCAGATAGGCATCCTCGAACGCCTCGAACTGGGCGACCAATTCATCCATTTGCGATTTGAGCGCCCATTCCGCATTGCAGTGCTCGCGCAGCACCATTTCACGCGCGGCGCGGCTGATGTGTTCGTCACCGAGGATCATCAGGTGCAGGTCGAGGAAGGCATCGAATTCTGCAGCAGCCAGTTGCGGGCGATAGCTGCGCAGCTCGGCCAATTCCTTGCGGGTTGCCTCCAGTGCGGTGTCCAGACGCGCCACTTCTTCTTCCACCAGATGTTTGGGCAGCACGTAGTGCGCCACTTCCAGCGAAGTGTGCGAGACCAGGTGGGCACGGCCGATGGCAATGCCGCTGGAGACAGGAAGACCATGCAGCGTGAAACTCATTCACCTTCTCCGAAGTAATCGTCTATCAAAGCAACGAGAGCAGTCATCGCTTCCTGCTCCTTCTCGCCTGCGGTCTCGATATTGATGGTCGAACCTTTTGCCGCCGCCAACATCATCACCCCCATGATGCTCTTCGCATTCACCCGGCGTCCATTGCGCGAAAGCCATACTTCGCATGGATATTGCGAAGCAAGCTGGGTAAGTTTTGCGGAAGCCCGGGCATGCAGCCCGAGCTTGTTAATAATTTGCGCATCCTTTTGCAGCATCAGAGCCTTCCGAATTGAGAGTAACGATACATTCCCTGCCGCCGTCCAGTGCGCGTTGCACCATTTCATCCAGCGGTTTGTTGATATAACAGGCCACGCGCAACAGCATCGGCAGGTTGACGCCGGCAACGCCTTCGATGCGGCCCGGTTGGCACAAGCGCCGGGCGATGTTGCAGGGCGTGGCACCGTACACGTCGGACAACAGCAATACGCCCTTCCCCTTATCCAGTTGCGCGATAAGCGTTCGGGCCTCTTCTTCCTTCTGCGCTGTGTCATCCGTCGCCAGAACCGATAACGCCTTGAGGTGCGCCGGAGCGACACCCAAAACGTGCCTTACACAGTCGATCAGGCTGTCGCCAAGACCGTTATGCGTGATAAGCAGGATACCAACCAATCAATACACTCCTATTAAACGCGCCAGCAGCGTGATGCCGATCAGCAGACCTGTCTGCGGCGGATGTTATGTTGCAACCGATCTTCAGTGATCATGGCACTACCGCGCGGATAGTTTTGCTGTCGGTAAATTCTAGCCTTTTCTGCATCCCGGCGGTGAGATGCACTACACCGTCGGCATCGATCAGCAAGGCATCTTCGAGCTGCATTTTGCGCGCCGCATCCACCCAACCTTGCGCGCCTGCGATGAACAAGGGTTTGGATGATGCGTCGGACAGCAGCCCGGCATGTTCGCCATGCGTCAGGATGGTGACCGCCTGCACGCCCTGCACGGGATAGCCGGTGCGCGGGTCAATCAAGTGGCAGTAACGCTTTCCGTCCAGTTCGAAATAGCGCTGGTAATCGCCCGAGGTGCCGATAGCCTCGCCGTCATGCAGCTCCAGCGTGGCCAGCGGCCCCGGCTTGCGCGGATGCTGGATGCCGATACGCCAGGCACGCGAACCATGCCGGCCCAGCGCCAGCACATTGCCGCCGATGTTGATGAGCGCGTTGTGGATACCCAGCTGCTTCAATATATCCGCGGCGCGGTCCAGTGCATAGCCTTTGGCATAGCCGCCGAGGTCGAGCTTTACTGCGGGGTTGCGGCTGCTAACATTCTCCCCTCCCCCGCCTGCCGGGGCGGGGCAGGGAGAGGGCGGTTTGAGCCGAACCACTCTCTCCCCTGACACAGGGGCAGCGCCTGCGGAGGGGTTTCAGGGCGAGGAAAACCAGATCGCTCATCTGCGGATTCGCCTTCACCAGCGATGCGATCTTCTTTCTCGTCCGGCAGCACCGCCTTGAAGTCGTCGGCCTGAAAGCCCCAAGCCTGGATCAAGCCGCCAATGGCAGGGTTGAACAAACCTCCGGATTGTGCGGAAACGTGGGCTGCATCCTGCAGCATCGCAGCCAGTTCCGGCGTGACGGCTTTTGACTTTCCCTGCGCGATGGCCGTATTCAGCTCGCTCAACTGCGAAGGTTTCCACGCATGCAGCTCGTCGTGCAGCCGCTGGAATTCCCGCATGACCGCGGTCACGCCCTGCTTGGCGCGCGCCTCGTCCTCGCCGTAGATGCTGATCTCAACCAGCGTGCCGAACACATAGCCTTGTTCGTGGTAGGTCGGCGGTTCTTTGCTGCACGAGGCGAGCAGAGAGCGCACATAACAACGTAGGAGCCAGTTTGCTGGCGATTTCCTTCGAAAAATTCGCCAGCAAACTGGCTCTTGCGAAATCGCAACCTCTCCTCACGCCGCCATTCCCTCCAGCTCCAGCGAAGCCGCCAGCATCGCCAATCGCGCCACCACGCCGTAGGCATAGAAGCGGTTAGGCGTGTCGTCCGGTTCGCAGTCGGGGTTGGGAAACGCGCAGCAGGAATCGAATGCCAGCGGCTCGAAGCGCATGCCCGGCGCGTTGAGGTTCTCGTCCACGCCGCGTTCGGTGTGCACGCGATAGAAGCCGCCGACTACGTAGCGGTCGATCATGTACACCACCGGCTCTGCAATGGCTTCGTTCAGGGTCTCGAAGGTGTAGACGCCTTCCTGTACCAGCACGTCGGAGACTTGCAGGCCCTCCTTCACCACCGCCATCTTGTTGCGCTGTTTGCGGTTGAGGTCGCGCACCTCGCTCGCATCCTTCACCGTCATGATGCCCATGCCGTAAGTTCCCGCATCGGCTTTGACGATGACGAAAGGATCGTGCTTCACGCCATATTGGGCATACTTGGTGCGAATCTGTTGCAAAACAAAGTCGACTTGAGCGGCGAGGCATTCTTCGCCGACTTTCTCATGGAAATTGACCTCATTGCACACGGCAAAATACGGATCGATCAGCCACGAGTCGATGCCGAGGAGTTCGGCGAATTGTGCGGTCACTTGATGGTAAGCCGCGAAATGATGAGACTTGCGGCGGTTGTACCAACCCGCCGTGAGCTGGGGCAGCACGGTCTGTTCCAGGTTCTTCAGGATGTCGGGCGCGCCGGAAGAAAGATCGTTGTTGAGCAAGACCACACAGGGATCGAAACCCGCCACGCCAAGGCGATTGCCGGTGCGCACCAATGGTTCCAATGTGAGGGAATTGCCGTTCGCCAGCTCCAGCGTGGTGGGCTGGGTGATCTCCGGCAACAAAGAGCCGATTCGCACGTTCAATCCGGCCTGCCGCAGGATAAGCGACAGTTGGGCAACATTCTGCAGATAGAACTGGTTGCGCGTGTGGTTTTCCGGGATCAGCAACACGCCGCGCGCTTCCGGGCATATCTTGTCGATCGCGCTCTGTACGGCATGCACGCACAGCGGCAGGAATTCGGAATTCAGGTTGTTGAAACCGCCGGGGAACAAGTTGGTATCCACGGGGGCGAGCTTGAAGCCGCTATTGCGCAGGTCGACCGAACTGTAGAACGGCGGCGTGTGCTCCTGCCACTGCGTGCGAAACCAGTGCTCGATGGTCGGCTGGGCGGTGAGGATGCGCTGCTCCAGTTCCAGCAGCGGGCCTTTGAGTGCGGTGGTGAGACGAGGAACCATGGAATGCCTGCGGTAAAGGGTGCAGGCATTTTAGCCGATAGTCATGGCATTAGGCGTATACGCGAAGAAGTGAGGAATAATGCAAGGTAGATAGCTCCTGAAGGCAACGTTAAAGAGCGTCCCGCCTGACCGCTACGTTAGACCGGCCAGCGCAGAACAAGAGCGGCCGGTTGCGGCCGCAAGCAAAGGCACCAACAACTCTAACCCCCATAATTGCCCGTAGTCTCGAAAAGCGACAAATAGTGAAACCGCCGTGTTAGACCACGAGTGATAGACCGGCATGCCAATAACAAACAAAACGGAGATTGGAAAGACGATGGTCACAAAGAAAACCACGGCCAAGGGAACCGCGAGCCGCCCCCGAACAAACCACCGATATGCCAACAGGAATAGAAGCGACAGAAGTGCATTAAGCAAAGGCGAGGCTACAGGGCCCAACAAGGGGCCGAGTCCGATGACGGCAACTAAATAGAGAAAGCAAACGGCGAAAGAAATAAATATCTTCATGTGCTCTAACGTAGAACTAACCGGCGGCGCTTTAGCGCCGCACAGCGACCGAAGGGAGCGAGGTTGAGCGCCATATGAGATTTTACGAGCGATTCCACGCGAGGACCTGCCGACAATTACTGCACACCAAGAGCCTCAGGGACCGGGTGGTAATGCCGATCATTGGACTGGAAATGCTCAACTGTGTCAAGGAGCAGATGCACTCCGTCTACGTTGCTTGAAGTGATCACGCTGCCAGCATCGAAGAAATGGCAATCAACTTCCTCGCACACCTTCCGGTAGGCGGCGGCCAACCCAACACACTTTACTTCGCCGCCCGCAAATTTTGGCGCAATCGGTCCTTTCGGCGTTTGGATGGCCGGCGGCGCAACCACGAGTATTTGTGGCACGGGCATATCCGGCTCGATAGGCGCATTGCGAATGGCGGATATGAGCGAAACAATGCCTTGAGATGAATGCCATGCGTTGCACTCGTGCATAGACTGGAAATCGTTTGTTCCGAGCATAAGAACAACAAGCTCAAGCGGCGAATGAATTTCTATTCGTTGAGCCAACCCGACAAGACCGTTCCGGCCGGGTTTGAAGGGATCATCCCATACGGTACGCCGACCGTTCAGACAATCTTCGACGACACGAACCCTCTGACCAGAGGAACAGAGGGACATCTCCATGACGCCCGGCCAGCGTTGCTCGAAATGCAAACGCCTTCGTGTCGTTGGGACAATGCCCCAAGACAAAGAATCAGAGTAGACAAGTATGTGCTGCATGGTGGCTCCGGGATATGTGCTCTAACGTGGAGTCAAGGGGCCGCGTTGCTTAAGCAGGGTTAGAGGTTATCTTCATTCGAGCGAGGCCCATATGTCAAACCCTTCCTAATACGGCATCGAAGTGCCAAAGTAGTGGTGGCATTACGACCACTAGACATAGAAAGGAGCGTCCGCAAATGAAGATTACGAAGATTACGACAATTGGCATTGATCTGGCAAAGGTAGTTTTTCAGATTCACGGTGTGACTGAGCACGGCAAGGTGGCCGTGCGCAAGCAACTGAAGCGCGCCGAGATGTCGAGCTACTTCGCCAATCTGGAACCGTGTCTGATCGGCATGGAAGCGTGCGGCAGCGCGCATCACTGGGCGAGGAAGCTGGAAGGTTACGGGCACACGGTCAAATTGATGGCACCCCAGTTCGTCAAACCCTATGTCAAGACCAACAAGAACGACATGGCCGATGCGAAGCGATCTGCGAAGCCGTCAGCAGACCGAACATGCGCTTCGTCGCCAATCAAGACTGTCGAGCAACAAGCGATCCTGTCGGTGCATCGGGCCCGGCAGGGATTCGTGAAAGCCAGAACGGCACAGGCCAACCAGATACGCGGCTTGCTCTCCGAGTTCGGCATCGTCATCCCGCAAGGAATCAGCTCGATCGCTCGAAGCAGGTGCCGGAGATTCTCGAAGATGGCGAGAACGGTTTGCCTGGCACGATGCGCAACCTGATCGAACGGCTGACCGACAACCTGAAGGAAATGGATCGCCAGGTCAATGAGCTCGAAGCGCAGATCCAGCTGATGGCACCGCGAGAACGCAGCCAGCCGCAAGCTGGCAGAGATCCCCGGGCTGGGGCCGATCACGGCGAGCGCGATCGTGGCGACCGTGGGCGATGCCCGCGAGTTCAAGAACGGTCGTCAGCTCGCCGCATGGATGGGGCTGGTGCCTAAGCAACACTCCAGCGGCGGCAAGCAGAATCTGCTGGGCATCAGCAAACGCGGCGACACTTACCTGCGCACCCTGATGATCCACGGCGCGCGAGCGGTCATCCGCTTTGCCGAGAACAAAGCGGAGCCGGAGAGCTGGCTGACGAAAGCTGATGGCCCGGCGCAACAAGAACGTGGCGGCAGTCGCGCTCGCGAACAAGAATGCGCGCATCGTTTGGGCGTTGCTGGCCAATGAACGAACATTCCGCCCCGATTACACACCGACAGCCCAGGTTGCCGCCATGTAATCAGGGCGGGTGAGTAAACCCCAGCAGTTCGATAACGAGTTAGAAGGAGCACTACCACCGATTGCACAGGCAATCAAGACGTGATGGCGAGACAGGTCAGACCGTGAGTGAGAAAGTCCGATTAGCTCCACGGGCGAAAAGCCCGCTAACGTGATGGGACCTCATTCAGCGTATTCCATCAGGGATAGAGGCGAAAGCCTCACACAAAATCCGGATGTATGGCTGCAATCTTTACCTACTCTCAAAATCGTCGATTGAAAGCTTGGCAAACTAGTGGGCGTCCATGTACTGCTGCCGTCAGTTAGCAGGATTGTAGTTGGTGCACTTTGACTAGTGCCAACCTGAAACAAGGGCCGTGCAATTTGTAGGGCGCGGGATCAGACAACCCAAGTGACGATACAACGGCATCGCCCCCTCCTCTCCGTCAAGCGTTGCTACGACTTTCTGGTAAGGATCAGCATCAGGACTAAATCGGAGA
This sequence comes from uncultured beta proteobacterium, assembly GCA_963840345.1. Taxonomy (GTDB): domain Bacteria; phylum Pseudomonadota; class Gammaproteobacteria; order Burkholderiales; family Gallionellaceae; genus Sideroxyarcus. The sequence continues at coordinate 340,824 of CAWIYO010000006.1, read as the reverse complement.
ATAGCGTTGAAACTTGGTGAATCAAACTCCACATCGGCATAGCCGTTGGTGGTAATCCACTTTCCTTCAAAATCAGCGGCCATAAACCAGTTCCATCGCTGCATGGGTAACCTCTAACAAAAAATAGAAAACAGTTTCATTGAACCTCAATGTCGTCTATATCCGGACAGACTGTCAAGACCCTATTTATGATCAGGCGGTTAACATGGTTTCTTGCGAAACTTCAAATTTAGGGCAACCTAAAATATCGCGGATGGAAGTTAAAGTCATACTTTAATTTATCCCGTCAACCTTGAGTTTCGTCTGAAACGACCTCCTTTTCCCCACCATAAACCCAAAGGTCAGCCCTCCCCCGTCAGTGGTAGAATGCGCGCCTTCGAAAATAAGGCAGTCCCATGTTATCCACAGCAAATATCACCATGCAGTTCGGCGCCAAGCCGTTGTTTGAAAACGTTTCCGTCAAATTCGGCGACGGTAACCGCTACGGCCTGATCGGCGCCAACGGTTGCGGCAAGTCCACTTTCATGAAGATCCTCGGTCGCGATCTGGAGCAATCCTCCGGCGAGGTGATGCTGGACAAGAACGAGCGCCTCGGCAAGTTGCGCCAAGACCAGTTCGCTTATGAAGACACGCGCGTGCTGGACGTGGTGCTGATGGGCCATGCCGAGATGTGGGAAGCGATGTCCGAGCGCGACGCGATCTACGCCAACCCCGATGCCAGCGAAGAAGACTACATGCGCGCTGCCGATCTGGAAGCGACTTTCGCCGAGTTCGACGGCTACACCGCCGAGGCACGCGCGGGCGAGTTGCTGCTGGGTGTCGGTATCGCCATCGAATTGCACCAAGGGCCGATGCGCGAAGTCGCACCCGGCTTCAAGCTGCGCGTACTGCTGGCGCAGGCACTGTTCTCCAATCCCGATATCCTGCTGCTGGACGAGCCGACCAACAACCTCGACATCAACACCATCCGCTGGCTGGAAGACGTGCTCAACGCGCGCAACTCGACCATGGTGATCATCTCGCACGACCGCCACTTCCTGAACAGCGTGTGCACGCACATGGCCGACCTCGACTACGGCAAGATCACCATCTATCCGGGCAACTACGACGACTACATGCTGGCCTCCACGCAAGCGCGCGAGCAACAGGCCGCCGACAATGCCAAGGCCAAGGAGAAGGTCGCCGAACTGAAGGCCTTCGTGGCGCGCTTCTCGGCCAACGCTTCCAAGGCCAAGCAGGCCACCTCGCGCGCGCGCCAGATCGACAAGATCAAGATCGAAGACTTCAAGCCGTCCAGCCGCCAGTACCCGTTCATCCGCTTCGAATACGACGAGCGCGAGAAGCTGCACCGCGTTGCGGTGGAAGTGGAGAAGGTGGCCAAGGGCTTCGACCGCATGCTGTTCTCCAACGTGAACTTCCGCATCGATGCCGGCGAGAAGGTCGCCATCATCGGCCCCAACGGCATCGGTAAGACTACGCTGCTGCGCATCCTCGCCGGCGACCTGGCGGCGGACACCGGCACCGTCAAGTGGGCGGAGAAGGCCAAGCTCGGCTACTACGCGCAGGACCACGAATACGAGTTCCCGAACGACAAGACGCTGACCGAGTGGATGACCGATTGCCGCGGCCCCGGCGACGACGACCAGGTAGTGCGCGGCACGCTGGGCCGCCTGCTGTTCTCCGGCGACGAAGTGAAGAAGAACGTGAAGGTGCTGTCCGGCGGCGAGAAGGGTCGCATGCTGTTCGGCAAGCTGATGCTGGCCAAAACGAACGTGCTGCTGATGGACGAACCGACCAACCACATGGACATGGAATCCATCGAGTCGCTCAACACCGCGCTGCTGGAATTCAAGGGCACGCTGGTGTTCGTCAGCCATGACCGCGAGTTCGTTTCGTCGCTGGCCACGCGCATCATCGAGATCTCGGCCAAGGGCGTGAACGATTACCACGGTACGTATGAAGAGTTCCTGCGTGACCAGATGGTGCCCTGAGCATTCATGAAGCCTGCGGGAGCGATCGGCGTTTTCGATTCGGGTGTGGGCGGATTGTCTGTCCTGCATCATATCCGCCGGACGCTGCCGCACGAACGCCTGATCTACGTGGCCGACTCCGGCCATGTGCCCTACGGCGACAAGTCGCCCGCCTACATCGAAGAGCGCTCGCTAGCGATCACGCGCTTCCTGATCAGCCAGGGCGCGGATGCCATCGTCATCGCCTGCAACACGGCGACTGCCGCCGCCGCGCACACCCTGCGCACCAAATTCAACAAGATGCCCATCCTGGCCATGGAACCCGCGGTCAAGCCTGCAGTCGCAGCCAGCAAGAGCGGCGTGGTCGGTGTGCTGGCGACCGTCGGTACACTGGAGAGCGCCCGCTTCGCCGCGTTGCTGGAGAAATATGCCGGGAGCGTAAAGATCGAGACCCAAGGGTGTCCCGGCCTGGTCGAACAAGTCGAACAGGGCGAGCTGGACAGCGCACGCACGCGCGAATTGATCGAACGTTACACGGCGCCATTGCTGAAGCGAGGCGCCGACACTTTGATCCTGGGCTGCACCCACTATCCGTTCCTCGTCCCATTGATACGCGAAGTGGTGGGCGACGCCATCACGCTGGTGGACACCGGGGCCGCTGTTGCGCGCCATCTGCATCACCGCATAAAGACCGAATTGCCGCCCCGGGTCAACGGCGAGGCTTCAGAAACGTTCTTTACCAGTGGAGATGCGGAACAGGCTTCGCGCATCATGTCGTTGTTATGGGGTAAAGAAGTCGTCGCGCAGCAGTTGCCGGCGGAATTTCTATAGAATGAAAACACTACTTGTATTTGTTATGGCACTTGCGCCGCTAGGCGTGCAGGCGGAACAAAACCCTGTCGAAATCCACAATCAGGTAGTGCTGCAGTCGCCGTCCGACAAGAAGATCGCCCTGACGCTGGATGCCTGTGGCGGAAAATACGACAGCGACCTGATCGAATTCCTCATCAAGAACCGGATTCCCGCAACGATCTTCGTCACCAAAAGATGGCTGGACAGGAACAAGCTTGGCCTCTCCGATATCAAGGCGCATCTCGATCTGTTCGATGTCGAGGATCACGGAGAGAAACATATTCCGGCTGTGATCGGTGCGGGCAGAAATGTATATGGCATTCCCGGTCACCCGGATGTCGTTCACCTCAGACGCGAGGTGGTCGAAGGCGCGCGCGCTGTAGAAAAAGCCACCGGCGTTGCGCCGCATTGGTACCGGGGTGCCACGGGCGAGTATGACGCCGAAGCGATCAAGGAGATCGACCGGCTGGGTTACAAGATCGCGGGTTTTTCCGTGAATGCGGATAACGGCGCCACTTTGACAAAGCGCACCATCGAAAGAAGACTGGCGCGCGTGAAAGCAGGCGACGTCATCATCGCCCACATGAACAAACCCGACTCCGACTCGGCGGAAGGGCTTGCAGCAGGATTGGCCTATCTGCTCAAGTCCGGTTTCGTATTCGTTCGCCTGGATCAGGTGGATCTGCGGCAGTTGCCTGAAAAGACCGGCAAATAGCTTCGCGAATGGGGTGGTCGGTCAGGTTCATCTTCCGCACTGCTTCGAATGCGGGGACGAAGCGGCGATCAACATTCGGCAGCGGGGGGAAGCGGGAACTGGCCCGTTAGATCGATGGTGTAGCTCAAGGCCTCCCGCTTCGACAGCACCCGATTTGCCTCTATATCGAAGTAGACTCGTTTTTTGGTCTGCTTGTTCACCATGCATGCGACAGAGTTCCCCGTCACAAAATTGATTTGCACGAAAAGCTGTTCCCATTCACCCCCGGTTTTGTCCAAGATGCCCATGACCGACTCCTTCCATTTGGAAATGCCAAGCTTCAACTTCTGGCGGGAGTTGACACTATCAACAAACGATTCGTGACTTCAAGCCGGCCTGTCGCTTTGGGCCGGCAGACGAATGGCTAAAAAGCGACCAACGGGCTGGATGCGGGTGATGGGCGGTTCAGGGCCTCGTTTGCTGCAAAAAATCAGCCTATTAGCCTGCCGCCCCGCGCTGCGGGATGTCAATCCGGACGAATATCGAAGTAAGCCCATGCTTACTGTGGTACCTGATCGCCGGCATTCAGGGGTTGCGAAGAATCATTCGATAGCTGCGCTACCGGCTGCGGCCCTTCTATTGTTTTCTGAGCCCAGTCCGCCGCCTTCCCTGCACCCCATGCCAACATGAAGGCGAGCGTAAATACCAGCGCTCCGCGCGTCATCCCCTTGGGGATGTCCTGTTCGTCCAGGTAGCGTCTGAGGTATCCAACAGCGATGAAAAACACGAGGGTAGAGATGATCAGGTTCCACATCGAGGGTAGCGCCAACATATCGAATTCATTCCTTGTCTGGAGATAGCCAAATCATCCGGATATCAGCGGCAAAGCGCAATACTATTTGGGCATTACTGCGTCGAAAGGCATCGCGCAGCACTTGTTGCTGGTTTGCCGGCGTTATCCGTTAGAATTCTCCGCTCAAATTTGAGGAACACTTGTATGACCACTTCACGCCACTACACCCTGACCATCTCCTGCCCCGACCGCGCAGGCATCATCGCGGCGGTGAGCGGCTTTATCGCGCAGCATGGCGGATTCATCGTCGAAGCGAGTTACCACACCGAACAGGAGGCGCAACGCTTCTTCATGCGGCAGGAAATACGCGCCGACTCGCTGCCGTTCGATGCAGAGGAATTGCGCCGGCGCTTTGCCCAATTGGCGCAGGAATTCGGCATGGCATGGCAGCTTTCCGATTCGGCAATAAAGAAACGTTTGGTGGTGCTGGTGAGCAAGCAGGATCATTGCCTGGACGACTTGCTGCATCGCTGGCGCAGCGGCGAATTGCAGGTGGACATTCCCTGTGTGATTTCAAACCATGAAGACCTGCGCAGTTTCGTCGAATGGCACGGCATCCCGTTCATCTATGTCGAGATGACGGACAAAGACGCGGCGTTCAAGCGCATCTCGGCGCTGTACGACGAGCATCGCGGCGATGCGATGGTGCTGGCGCGCTTCATGCAAATCCTGCCGCCGTGGCTGTGCCAGCGTTACCCGGAACGCGTCATCAATATCCACCACAGCTTTCTGCCCTCCTTCGTCGGCGCCAAGCCGTACCACCAAGCCTACCAGCGCGGCGTCAAACTGATCGGCGCGACCTGCCATTACGTGACCGACGAACTGGATGCGGGGCCGATCATCGAGCAGGATACGGTGCGCATCGACCATGGCGATACGGTGGATGACCTGGTGCGTTACGGCCGCGACATCGAGAAGACCGTGTTGTCGCGCGGCTTGCGCTACCATGTGGAGGATCGCGTGCTGGTGTGTGGCAACAAGACCATCGTGTTTCGTTGATCGTTTTTTCGTTCAATCGCATTGCGTTGTGAGGCCGGATTGTCCCTGACTCGCCGACATGCAAACCGGATCGTCATGGTCGGCTGCGGCAGCATTGGCCGGGGGCTATTGCCCTTGCTGTTCAGCGCCTTCGCCATCGATTCGTCGCAACTCACCATCATTACTGCCGACGAAAAAGGCCGGCATGTTGCCGATGATTTTGGTGTTCGCTATCTCGTCGATCCTCTCACGCCCGACAACTACTCGAGCATCCTGAGCCGGCATCTCCGAGCCGGGGATTTGCTCCTCAACATGTCGGTCAATGTGTCATCGCTCGCTTTGATTGCCTGGTGCAAGGCGCAAGACGTGCTGTATCTGGATACCTGCGTGGAACCCTGGAGCGGCGGCTATGCCGCCAGGGATTCCGCATCGCTGGAGACGACAAATGCCCGCTTGCGCCAGCAGGCGCTGGCGCAACATACGCCGGGCGCGGCGACAGCGGTGATAGCTCACGGCATGAACCCGGGTTTGATCAGCCACCTGCTGAAGGAAGCGCTGCGCGCGCTGGGGAACAGCCAAGGCATCGCGCCCACGCTGGGATGGGGCGCGCTGGCGCAAGCTTTGGGCGTGAGGGTGGTGCATATCGCCGAACGCGATACGCAGGACGATGCCCAGCCATTGCAGCGCGGCGTGTTCGCCAATACATGGTCGGCAGAAGGCTTCTATAGCGAAGCATGTTTGCAGCATGCTGAACTGGGCTGGGGATCGCACGAATCTGCGCTGCCGGCGGGCGCGAGCGTCATGCTGCATGACAATGCGAGAACTTTATGCCTGGCCGAGCACGGTGCGAACATCTGGTTAAAGTCGTGGACACCATCGCTGGGCAAACAACAGGGCATGCTGGTAACGCATCACGAAGTCATTTCCATTGCAGACTTGCTCAGTACAAATACCTACCAACCCACGATTTGTTACGTCTATAACGCCTGCCCGAAAGCTCGCGAGAGTCTGGCGAAATGGCGCGCAGGGCAAACCATTCGCGATTTTCAGGTGCTTGCGAGCGAGGCCGTTCGCGGCTTCGACGAGATCGGGGTGCTGCTCATTCGCGATAGCGGTGCGTTGTGGCATGGCTCTACTTTGAACAGCGACGAGGCACGGCAATTGGCGCCCTACAACAGCGCGACTTCGTTGCAAGTGGTGGCGGGCATCATTGGCGCAATGACATGGATGCTGGATCATCCGCGCGAGGGTGTGGTCGAGGCTGAGTCCATGGATAGCACGCAGGTGCTGGAAGTCGCCCGCCCCTGGCTGGGCAGGGTCTCCACCGTGGAAACAGATTGGCGACCGGGCAGGTGTCTCACATTTGATGAATTCCTGCTCACGGACGAACATGACGATAGTCACAAGCATGCCGGGGCAGGTAATATCCATCCCGGAAAAAACAGGGAAGTTCGTACATGAAACGATCTCACGAAGTGCTGTTGTGGATGCTGGGCGCCGGACTGGGCGTGGCGGCGCTCTCCGAAGAGAAAAGCGTCGAGCAACTGAAACAGGATACCTATGCCAGCAAGGAAGACTGCATGCAGGACTGGGGCGGATCAGAAGAAAACTGCAGGGAAGAAACCTCCGGCGGCTCGCATGTTAGCAGCGGGGGTGGAGGAGGCGGTGGCAGCAGCGGCGGCAGCCGTTATTCCGGTCCGCGTTATTACTGGGACAGGTCGGCAGGACACCCGGTCATTGTCACCGAGTCCGGAGTACACAAACCCATGCCTTCCGCGCATGGCGCCAACAGCCCGTTGTCACACAGCATTGGCAGCACCCCTGTCGGCACCGTCACGCGCGGCGGCTTCGGACATTTCAGTTTCCGCAGCGGCGGCGGTTGAACGGAGGCCGATGTGGAACGCTTGAGCAGTGCAGTACGTCCCGGCCACGGCGAGAAACTGGAAGCGATCGGCCTGTCGTTCTGGGCATGGGACAACTACTGGAAGGAAGACGTGTGCTACCGCTTCAATGCGGCGCAGATCGATGAGATCGAGGCGGCTACTGCCGAGTTGCACTCTTTGTGCGTAAAGGCCGTGCAGTATGCGATCGAGCATGACCGCCTGGGCGAGATGCAAATTCCCACTGAATTCCACGCCGCAATCAAAGCCTCGTTCGATGCAAACGATTTCAGTCTGTATGGGCGATTCGATCTGGCCTACGACGGCATCAATCCGCCGAAGATGCTGGAATACAATGCCGATACACCGACCTCCATTCTTGAATCCGCCGTCGCGCAGTGGTACTGGATGGAAGAAGTCTTCGGCAACGACGACCAGTTCAATTCGCTGCATGAAAAACTGGTGGCGCGCTGGGATGCGCTGCCGGATGAGCCGCTGATCCATTTCGCTTCCATAGCAGACAACGAGGAAGATTGGGTCGCCATCACCTACCTGATGGAAACCGCCGTGCAGGCGGGCAAGCAGGTGGTGCATATCACGCTGGACCAGATCGGGTGGAATGCGCAGCAAAAAACCTTTGTCGATATGCAGGGCAAACCGATCAGGTGCCTGTTCAAGCTGTATCCCTGGGAATGGATGATGCGTGAGGAGTTCGGCGCGCATGTCGTCGAATCCGGGACGCGCTTCATCGAGCCGCTATGGAAATCGGTGCTGTCGTGCAAGGGCATCCTGCCGTTGTTGTGGGAGCTGTTCCCAAATCACCCCAACCTGCTTGAAGCGTATTTCAACCAGCCCAAGGGTTTGACCGCGTTTGCCAGGAAGCCTTTGTTTTCGCGCGAGGGAGCGAACATAGAATTGCACCGCGGCGGCGAAGTCGTGCATCACAGCAACGACGGGCCTTACGGCGACGAAGGCTACATCTATCAGGCGCTGACGTGCTTGCCGTGTTTTGCGGGCATGTACCCGGTTATCGGATCCTGGGTAGTCGGCGGGGAACCCGCCGGGATGTGCATACGCGAAGATGCCACGCCCATTACCACTAACATGAGCTATTTCGTTCCCCACGTATTTAGATAGGAGTCTCCCATGCCCATCCTGATGTCTCTCGCATATCTGGCTACCGCACTTGTGTTGCTGGCGATCTGTGTCACTCTATATCTCTGGATGACGCCTTACCGCGAGCTGGCGCTGGTGCGCGAAGGCAATGTGGCAGCGGCCCTGTCGCTGGGAGGCGCTTCGCTGGGTTTGACAATGCCCATCGGGTCGGCTATTTATTTCACCCACGATCTGAGCGAGATGGTGATTTGGGCGGCTATCGGTTGTGCCATGCAGTTCATCCTGTTTCAGATCATGCGCAGGCAAGCGAAAAGCATAGAAACAGGCAATGCCGCGGCTGGTTTGTTGTTGGCGTTCCTGTCGGTCTCGACAGGTCTGCTGGTCGCACTATGTATCAGTTAATGGATTTTACTTTCCCCCCTGAATGGAGACATACATGAAACGAGTAGCAGGATTTGCATTTGCAGCATTGCTTGCCGGCCACGCGGTGGCATTCGACCTGACCAGCCCCGATCCGGATGTGAAGACCGGAAAACCGATGACCAAGGCTCAGGAATACAAGGGATTCGGCTGCAATGGCGACAATTTGTCTCCAGCCCTGGAATGGAAGAATCCGCCTGCCGGCACGCGCAGCTTTGCCGTCACGGTCTTTGATCCGGATGCGCCCACGGGCAGCGGGTGGTGGCATTGGGTGGTGTACAACATTCCTGCAACGGCTAGCGGCCTGCCGGGCGCAGGGGTGAATGCGGCATTGCCCGCTGGAGTAAAGCAGGGGCGCAACGATTACGGCGAACACAGTTTCGGCGGGGCTTGCCCGCCTGTGGGCGACAGAGCGCACCATTACATCTTCACGGTGCATGCGCTCAAGGTGGACAAGCTCGATGTGCCGGAAGATGCCAGTCCGGCGTTGATTGGCTATAACATATTGGCCAACAGGATCGGCCTGGCCAAGTTGACGACGACTTATTCAAGGTAGCATTACATGGTCGCGCCTCCATGTTGAAACTCGATATTCCGGCGCAAGGCAGCAGGCGCAACGAATTCAGGTGAAGTGACGGCATGGAGGGAATCATGGATTCTCACGATCGTGCACTGATTGAACAGAACCTCTTGTTCGGCGGCATGGATTTCTCAAGTGTCGAGTACATGCTGGAGCGCTGCCAGCTGCAGTCGCTGCCTGCCGGCGAAAAGTTGCTTCAACCCGAAGTACCGAACCACTATCTGTATCTGATCCTCGAGGGTGAATTGCGCGTTCAGCTCATCGGGCAGGAGACGCTGGAGCACGTTACGTTAAGCGCCGGTGAGTGCACCGGGGAAATATCGCTGGTGGACGGCAAGAACCCTTCGGCGCTGGTTGTGGCTGCCAAATCCACACGCGTGCTTGCCATACCGCACGACACCATGTGGTCGCTGGTTGACCAGTCGCATGAGGTTGCGCGCAATCTGCTGGCCATCATTGCCGGCCGCATGCGCAACGACAATTCCGCACTCATCACCTCGCACAGCAAACGTACTCAGTTCGAGCATCAAGCCACGGTCGACGCGTTGACCGGTGTGCATAATCGGCGCTGGATGAATGAAGCTTTTCCCAGGGTGCTGCGCCGTTGCGCCCTCGACCACAGGCGCAGTGCCGTGATGGTGGTAGACATCGATCTGTTCAAACGGGTGAACGACAGTTATGGCCATCTGGTTGGCGACGTTACCCTTAAAGCGCTGGCGAACATCATGCAGTTCAATATGCGGCCGCACGATTTGCTGGTGCGCTACGGCGGTGAAGAGTTCGCGATTCTGCTGCCGGATACGGGGATCGAGGAGGCAAAGTCGATTGCCGAGCGGCTGCGCACCAAGGTCGCCGAGACCAAAATTCAAAGTGGCGATCTGAAGTTCAAGATCACCATTTCGGTTGGCGTCGCAGCGGCACGGCCGGGAGGCAATCTTGAAGATATCATCGGAGAAGCCGACCGTGCGCTCTATCGTGCCAAAGAATCCGGGCGCAACCGTGTTGAAGTCGCGAATTGACCTGCACCGGTAGTTGCCCCGCTACGTCCCGGAAGTACGCCACACCCGCCGCAATCATCGAAAAGCGTACCTTCGGAAGCCATTTCTTCATTGTGGTTAAGAAACTAATTCTTCACATACCCAGTCTATGCTGAAGGAGATATCTCTCTTCGATCATCCCCTGACCCTACATATGACCAGGCAACCGCCAAAACGAATAGGAAAGTACTCGATAGTCCGCCAGTTGGGCGATGGTGCGACGTCGAGGGTTTTTCTTGGCATGCGCGCGGAATCGCTCGCCACGGTCGCCATCAAGCAATTCAAGAAAGTGTTCCAATCCGACGTGCACAAGAAGATGTTCCTTACCGAGGTCGAGCTGGGAAAAAAGATGCGGCACAAGAATATCGTTCATGTGCTGGAAGCCCATCTGACCGATCAGACGGGCGCTTACCTGGTGATGGAATATGCCAACGGGGTGTCGCTGGATCGGCACCATAAAGCCGATACCTTGTTGCCGATCAAGACTGTTTTATCCATCATCGAACAGATCGCAAATGCATTGCGCTATGCGGCGAAGCTGGGCATCGTGCACCGCGACGTGAAACCGGCGAACATCATCATGATGCCGAACGGTACCGCCAAACTTACGGATTTCGGTTGTGCCGTTTCGAGCCGGGAGCTCGGCTCCGAAGTGGCGGGCAGCCTGGCCTATATGTCACCGGAGCAACTCGAAGGAGAGCCGCTGGACCAGCGCGCGGACATCTATTCGCTCGGCGCGGTGATGTATCGGCTGTTCACGGGGAAGAACACCTTTGAGGCGGACAATCCCTTCGATGCCAGGATCGCAATCCTGAATTTCCCGATCACGCCTGTCGAGCGCTATCGCAAAGACTTCCCAAAGGCGCTTTCGGAGGTCATCGAACGCGCAATGAGGAAATCCCCTGCGCAACGGTATGAAGATTGGGACGAATTCATTCACGATTTCGGCGAGGCGGCCCACGCCGTTCGCATGTCGGATTGCGACGAGGATCTATATCGCGGTTTCAGCATGTCCACACAGTCCGCGCTGTCGAATCGTATGCTGGCAGATCGCCAATTTTCCAGAAGCGTATTTTCGCGTAGCGTCCTGTCCAACTCGTCCGGGGTATAGCAAGGCATTCTCACACCCCGGGTCGGCAACGCTCGACTGCGGGTGATCAACGCAAAGTCGATACGTATTTCGATTCCGCCGGGCTGGGAAACCGAATCGACAGGATGTTCGATACGGAACATCTTGGGGTGTACTTCCTCGATCCGCGCGCCAGCTTGTGCAACTCCTCCGACTCGACGGTGCGTGCCTGCTTGATGACTTCTCCTTGCATAGGCAGGATCGATACACATCCATTCGACATCGATGATCCGATTGATCTCGCGTCGCAACAAGACGTGCATGCGACCTGCCAAAGAAAACAATATCTTCCACTCACCAGGCATGATGGCCTCCTAAGTCGTATTGGTATGTATGCTCCATTGAAAAGGGCATCCGAAGATGCCCTTTTCCGTTATACAACCCGAGGGACTTACAGGTTGTAGGCTTTTTCGCCGTGAGACGTTGTATCCAGACCTTCGCGTTCCGCTTCTTCCGCAACACGCAGACCGATGGTCAGGTCGACGATCTTGTAGCAGACGAAGGCAACCACACCGGACCAGATTACCGTGGTCAGTACGGCTTGTGCCTGGATCCACACTTGCGCGCCCATCTCGGTGGTGACGATGGTGTTGTTCACGTAGTCGGCGATGCCGGTACCGCCCATGCTGAAGCCGTTGAATACGCCGGTGAGCAACGCACCGAGGATACCGCCGACGCCGTGGATGCCGAACACGTCCAGCGCATCATCCGCACCGAGCAGTTTCTTCAGGCCGGTAACGCCCCAGAAGCACACTACGCCAGCCAGCGCGCCGATGGCCAGACCACCGCCGATGCCGACCCAACCGCAAGCCGGGGTGATCGCAACCAGACCGGCAACCGCACCGGATGCCGCACCCAACAGGCTGGGCTTGCCCTTCAACAGCCATTCAGCGCCCATCCAGGTCAATACCGCAGCAGCCGTGGCGATCAGCGTGTTGGCAAAGGCCAGGGTAGCCGTGCCGCCCGCTTCGAGTGCAGAGCCCGCGTTGAAACCGAACCAGCCCACCCACAGCAGCGAAGCGCCGATCATGGTCATCACCAGGTTGTGCGGAGCCATGGCTTCCTTGCCGTAGCCGACGCGCTTGCCGATCAGGAAGGCACCGACCAGACCTGCGATAGCGGCGTTGATGTGCACCACGGTGCCGCCAGCGAAGTCGAGCGCGCCCTTCTGGAACAGCCAGCCGGCCGTCGCATTCGCGGCATCAGCCGCAGCTTGATCCGTGTAGGCATCGGGACCCGCCCAGAACCAGACCATGTGCGCGATCGGCAGGTAAGCGAAGGTGAACCACAGTGCCGAGAACAGCATCACTGCGCCGAACTTCATGCGCTCTGCGAAGGCACCGACGACCAGCGCCACGGTGATCGCGGCGAACGTTGCCTGGAAGGCGACGAAGGCGAACTCGGGGATGACGACGCCCTTGCTGAAGGTTGCGGCGTTGGCGACGCTACCAGTCACCGGATCGAAGATGCCCTTCAGGAACAGCCGGTCGAAGCCGCCGAAGAAGGCGTTGCCTTGGGTGAACGCAACCGAGTAGCCGTAGATCGCCCACAGCACGGTGATCAGCGCGAAGATGCTGAACACTTGCATGAGCATCGACAGCATGTTCTTGCTGCGCACCAGGCCGCCGTAGAACAGGGCCAGGCCGGGGATGGACATCATGATCACCAGCACGGTGGCGATCAGCATGTAGCTGGTGTCGCCCTTGTTGGGGACCGGTGCGGGAGCTGCAGCGGCGGCGGCAGGAGCAGCGGCCGGCGCGGCAGCTGCGGGAGCCGTTGCTGCGGCAGCCGGAGCGGCATCCTCAGCGTAGGCCGCACCTGTCAGGCCGCACAGCATGGCCAGCAGGGCGAAGAGTGCAAAAAATTTCTTCATTTCCATCTCTCCTTATAAGTGCTTCCGGGCCGGTCTCGCCGGTACGGATGCGGATGACTTGTTCGAGGTCTGCGACGAAGATCTTGCCGTCGCCGATCTTGCCGGTCTGTGCGGATTTCTCGATGGCTTCGATTACGCTGTCCAACTGGTCGGCCTTGATCGCCGCTTCCAGTTTGATCTTGGGCAGGAAGTCCACGACATATTCCGCACCGCGATACAGCTCGGTGTGGCCCTTTTGCCGTCCGAAGCCTTTGACTTCGGTGACGGTGATGCCCTGCACGCCGATGGCGGACAACGCTTCACGCACTTCGTCGAGCTTGAAGGGCTTGATGATTGCAGTGATCATTTTCATTTCACATCTCCTTGGGGTTGGGCAGGGCGATTACGCCCCGCTTGCCTGGTTACCGATTAGAACGAGTGAGTCAAAGACAGTGCAACGGCGCTCTTGCCCCAGTCCTTCGGCGAGCCATTGTTGGCGTAAGTGTAGTAACCGCCGGCCTTGGCATTCGTGTTGGTGTAAGCCAAACCAACTACGTAGCCGCTGATATCTTTAGTTACGCCCAGCTTGTAGTCGGAGTACGAAGGATCAAAACCGTCGACGACCAGCTTGTCAGCAGCGGCGCCTTTGTACTTTTGCTTGCCGTAGTGGGCCAGCAGCGTAAAACCGCTGTCGCCAACTGCATAGTTCGCATTCAGTTCGATGTAATTGGTGCCTTTTGCACCGGGAACCGTCAGGAAGTCGCCCAAAGAGTAGGAATACTTGGCGGATATCCACTTGTAGGCAATGGAGCCATATGCTTCGGCGGTATCAGCCTTTGCATAGCCTGCGGGAGGGATGTAATCGCCCAGGTAGTTGTAACGAATCAGGCCGACATCGTAGGAGTAGTCGGTCGCGAACGCGCCTCTGTAACCGGCGTAAGTATCCACTTCCAGACTGGCATTGCCTGTCGCGCCGCTGCCGGTGATCCAGCCCACGTTGGAACCCCATATGCCGACATATACGCCGTTGCTCAGGGTCAGATCCATTCCGCCTTGCACTGCAGGCTTGGCCACGTTTTGCGTGATACCGCGGAACACATAGTTGGATACAAAGCCGATGTTGCTGGAGACAGTGTAGGGAGCGGGTGCGTCCGCTGCCAATACCGGCATTGCAAAAGAAGAGGCCAGTGCAGCAACGAGCAGTTTGTTCTTAAGCATGGTGTTTCCTTTCTGTTAAGTGTTTAAGTGGGATGAAGTGTCCACGCCTGTCATTCAGCAGAAACTGTGCCAACCCATGAAAACCGCGCCACGACTGGGTTTGCGTTCGATAGCGAAAAAAACGGAAGGAAAATGCCGCACCAAGGACATGCACGAAAACGGTGCGGTGCACCCAAGCAGTGCGCCGGACTTTTAGATTACACTAGCCACAAACCCACAACAAAGGAATAGCTATGCTGAATACAAAATTCTTTGAAGAGATGTCGTCGAAACTGAACGAGCTCGTCGCCCAGACCCCCGCCAAGGACTTCGAAAAGAACGCACGTGCGCTGCTGGCGCAAGGTTTCTCCAGGCTCGACCTGGTCACGCGCGAAGAATACGAAGTGCTGGCGCAGCGTCTGGACAAGATGGAAGCCAGGATCGCGGCGTTGGAAACCAAAAAATAAGCCATCATGGGGCTGGCTGTTTTATACAGTCGCGGACTGGCGGGTATGGATGCCGCGCTGGTCACTGTCGAGGTGCATCTCGCTAACGGCCTGCCGCAGTTCAATATCGTCGGCTTGCCCGAAACCGAGGTAAAGGAAAGCAAGGACCGCGTCCGTGCCGCACTGCAGAACTGCCAGTTCGAGTTTCCCACTCGCCGTATCACCGTCAATCTCGCGCCTGCCGATCTGCCGAAGGAAAGCGGGCGTTTCGATTTGCCTATCGCACTCGGCATTCTCGCCGCCTCGGGGCAGATTCCTGCTGACCGCCTGAATGATTACGAGTTTGCCGGTGAACTGGCGCTGACTGGCGAACTGCGCGCGATACGCGGCGCGCTGGCGATGACCTATCGTGCCGCCAACAGCGGCCGCGCGTTTATCCTGCCTGCGGTGAATGCACCGGAAGCCGCGCTGGTGGAAGACGCGGTGGTTTATCCTGCACAATCGTTGCTGCAAGTCGCGGCACATCTGGCCGGGCGCGATGCGTTGACGCGCCACATTCCCGATGATCGCAAGCCGCCGTTCCGCATTACGCCGACATGCGCGAAGTCAAAGGCCAGACGCAATCCAAACGCGCACTGGAGATCGCCGCCGCCGGGGGACACAGCGTGCTGATGAGTGGGCCTCCGGGTACCGGAAAAAGCATGCTGGCCGCGCGCTTTCCCGGCATCCTGCCGCAGATGACGCAACAGGAAGCGCTGGAATCTGCAGCCATGCAGTCGCTGGGCGGCATGTTCGAAGTGGAGAACTGGAAGCGGCGCCCGTACAGATCGCCCCATCACACCGCATCCGCCGTGGCACTGGTCGGCGGCGGCAGCAACCCGCGCCCCGGTGAAATTTCGGTTGCCATGCACGGCGTGCTGTTCCTGGATGAACTGCCCGAGTTCGACCGTGGCGTGCTCGAAGTGTTGCGCGAGCCGCTGGAGAGCGGGCGCATCACCATTTCGCGCGCGGCGCGGCGCGCCGATTTCAAGGCGCAGTTCCAGCTCGTCGCCGCGATGAACCCCTGCCCCTGCGGCTACCTCGGTCACTACAACGGCAAATGCCGTTGCACGCCGGATCAGGTCGCGCGCTATCGCGGCAAGATATCCGGCCCGCTGCTGGACCGCATCGACATCCAGATCGAAGTGCCTGCGGTGCCGCAGGAAGACCTGCTCAAGCAGGCCGACGGTGAAAGCAGTTCAGCCATTCAGGCAAGGGTGGAAGCTGCGCGGCAACGCCAGAACGCGCGCCAGGGCAAACCGAACGCCCAGCTTTCCGTCACCGAAATCGAGGCGCTATGCACGCCCGATACGCAGGGCGAAACGCTGTTGAGACAAGCGATCACCAAATTGAATCTGTCCGCGCGCGCCTACCATCGCGTGCTCAAAGTGGCGCGAACCATCGCCGATCTTGCCGGCAGTGAAAACATCCTCACGCCACACATCGCCGAGGCGGTGCAATATCGCCGCATGGATCGGCAAGGCTGAACTTGCTGTCATGCTAAAATTCGCGCTCATTTTTTGAGTCGTGCACTATGAGCCATACCCCGCATCCTATCGAAAACCTCCTGCAGAAACGCATCCTGATCCTCGACGGCGCCATGGGCACCATGATCCAGCGCTACAAACTGACCGAGGCGCACTACCGCGGTACCGAGTTGTACGGCGACTACACCGGCGAGCGTCGCAACTTCGCGGACCACCATGTGGACGTGAAGGGCTGCAACGACCTGCTGCTGCTGACCCAGCCGCACGTCATCGGCGGCATCCATCGCCAGTACCTGGAAGCGGGCGCGGACATCCTCGAGACCTGCACCTTCAACTCCACGTCGGTGTCGATGGAGGACTACGATCTGGTGCATCTGGTGTACGAACTGAACGTGGCCGGAGCCAAACTGGCGCGCGGGCTGTGCGATGAGTTTTCTACCAAAGACAAGCCGCGCTTCGTTGCGGGCGTGCTCGGCCCGACCGGAAAAACAGCCTCCATCTCGCCGGACGTGAACGATCCCGGCGCGCGTAACGTTACCTTCGACCAACTGGTGGAAAGCTACGCCGAGGCCGTGCGCGGCTTGCTGGATGGCGGCGCGGATATCCTGATGGTCGAGACCATCTTCGACACACTGAACGCCAAGGCCGCACTGTTCGCCATCGAGCGCCATTTCGAGCAGCACAAGGTGCGCGTGCCGATCATGATCTCCGGCACGATCACCGACGCTTCCGGCCGTACGCTGTCCGGCCAGACCACCGAGGCGTTCTGGAATTCCTTGAGCCACTCCAAGCCGCTGTCCATCGGCCTCAACTGCGCGCTGGGCGCGGAGCTGATGCGGCCTTACGTGGAAGAAATGTCGCGCGTGGCGAGCTGCTACGTGAGCGCCCACCCCAACGCCGGCCTGCCCAATCCATTGTCCGAAACCGGCTACGACGAATTGCCGGAGAAGACCGCGCGCCTGGTGAAGGAGTTCGCCACCAGCGGCTTCCTCAACATCGCGGGCGGCTGCTGCGGCACTTCGCCTGCGCACATCAAGGCCATCGCCGAAGCGTTGAAAGACGTGCCGCCGCGCAAGCTGCCGAACCTGGAAAAGCGCTGCCGCCTGTCCGGCCTGGAGCCGTTCAACATCGGCGACGACTCGCTGTTCGTCAACGTCGGCGAGCGCGCCAACGTCACCGGCTCGGCCAAGTTCAAGCGCCTGATCCTCGAAGGCAAATACGACGAGGCGCTCGAAGTCGCCAAGCAGCAGGTGGAGACCGGCGCGCAGGTGATCGACGTCAACATGGACGAGGCCATGCTGGACGGCGAAGCCGCGATGGTGAAGTTCCTCAACCTGATCGCCTCCGAGCCGGATATCTCCAAAGTGCCGCTGATGATCGACTCCTCCAAGTGGAGCATCATCGAGGCCGGCCTGAAGTGCGTGCAGGGCAAGCCCATCGTCAATTCCATCTCGCTGAAGGAAGGCGAGGAGAACTTCATCAAGCACGCCACGCTGGTGCGCCGCTACGGCGCGGCGGCCGTGGTGATGGCGTTCGACGAGGCAGGCCAGGCCGACACCTACCAGCGCAAGACCGAGATCTGCAAACGCAGCTACGACATCCTGGTGAACCAGCGTCGGCTTCCCGCCCGAGGACATCATCTTCGACCCGAACATCTTCGCGGTGGCGACCGGCATCGAGGAACACAACAACTACGCGGTGGACTTCATCGAGGCGACCGCGTGGATTCGCAAGCACCTGCCGTACGCGAAGATCTCCGGCGGCGTGTCCAACGTATCGTTCAGCTTCCGTGGCAACGAGCCGGTGCGCGAAGCGATCCACACCGTGTTCCTGTACCACGCCGTGAAGGCCGGCATGAACATGGGCATCGTCAACGCCGGCCAGCTCGGCGTGTACGAGGAACTGCCGAAGGACCTGCGCGAAGCGGTGGAGGATGTGGTGCTGAACCGCAGCCCCGACGCGGGCGAGAAGCTGGTCACACTGGCCGAGAGCTTCAAGGGCGGCGGCAAGGAGCAGGTCGAAGACCTCGAATGGCGCAAAGGCACGGTGCAGGAGCGCCTGACCCACGCACTGGTGCGCGGCATCACCACCTACATCGTCGAGGACACCGAAGAAGCGCGCCTGCAGGCCAAGTTCCCGGTCGAAGTGATCGAAGGCCCGCTGATGACCGGCATGAACGTGGTCGGCGACCTGTTCGGCGCGGGCAAGATGTTCCTGCCGCAGGTGGTGAAGTCGGCGCGCGTGATGAAGCAGGCCGTGGCGCACCTGGTGCCGTACATCGAAGCGGAGAAACTGCGCTCCGGCGACACCAGCACCAAGGGCAAGATCGTGATGGCCACCGTGAAGGGCGACGTGCATGACATCGGCAAGAACATCGTCACCGTGGTGTTGCAGTGCAACAACTTCGAGGTGGTGAACATGGGCGTGATGGTGCCGTGCCAGCAGATCCTCGACACCGCGCGTGAACACAACGCCGACGTGATCGGCCTCTCCGGCCTCATCACCCCGTCGCTGGAAGAGATGGCGCATGTGGCGAAAGAGATGGAGCGCCAGGGCTTCAGAATCCCCCTGCTGATCGGCGGCGCGACCACGTCGCGCGTGCATACGGCGGTGAAGATCGAGCCCAACTATCCGAGCGGCACCACGGTGTATGTCAACGACGCGTCACGTGCGGTTGGTGTATGCAGCAATTTGCTCTCTGCGACCCTGCGCGACAGCTACGTGGCAGAACTCAAGGCCGACTACCATGCGGCGCGCGAACAGCACGAAGGCAAAAAGGGCAAGGCCAACTACATCTCGCTCGCGGGAGCGCGCGCGCATGGGTTCAAAACAAACTGGGCGAACCCAAACCCACCCCAGCCCTCCCTTGTCAGGGAGGGAGCAGCGGACTCCTCCCCTGAGAAGGGGAGGCCGGGAGGGGTTGGGTTCGAGCCTTACACCCCACCGAAGCCTAAACTCCTCGGCGTATACAAACTCGAGAACTACCCCCTCGACATCCTCGTCGACTTCATCGACTGGACACCGTTCTTCCAGGCGTGGGAGCTGGCCGGTCGCTACCCGAAGATTCTGCAGGACGAAGTGGTGGGCAGCGAAGCGCGCAAGCTGTTTGCCGATGCGCAAGCCATGCTGAAAAAGATCGTCAAGGAGAAATGGCTCACCGCCAATGCCGTGTTCGGCTTGTTCCCCGCGAATACGGTGAACTGCGACGACATCGAGATCTACACCGACGACAAGCGCAAGCAAGTGGCGATGACCTGGCACAACCTGCGCCAGCAGACGAAGAAGCCTGAAGACATCCCCAACTACTGCCTGGCCGACTTCGTCGCGCCCAAGGACAGCGGCGTGAAGGACTATATCGGCGGGTTCGCGGTCACCACCGGTATCGGCATCGACGCGCGCGTGGCGGAGTTCGAAAAGGCCAACGACGACTACAACGCCATCCTGCTGAAAGCGCTGGCCGACCGTCTGGCCGAAGCGTTCGCCGAACACCTGCACCTGCGCGTGCGCCGCGAGTTCTGGGGCTATGCGACCGATGAGCAACTCAGCAACGACGACATCATCGCCGAAAAATATCGCGGCATCCGCCCCGCGCCCGGCTATCCCGCCTGCCCCGAGCACAGCGAGAAGGCTCCGCTGTTCGAGCTGCTGCAAGCGCCGCAGAACGCAGGCATCACGCTCACCGAGAGCTACGCCATGCTGCCCACCGCCGCCGTCAGCGGCTTCTACTTCTCGCACCCGCAAGCGCAATACTTCGCCACCGGCAAGGTCGACAAGGATCAGGTCGCGGATTACGCGAAGCGCAAGGGCTGGACGGTAGAAGAGGCGGAGCGGTGGCTGGCGCCGGTTCTGAGTTACTAAGTGATGAAGGTAATCTATAAAATCACTTATCCGAATGGAAAGATTTATATTGGGAAAGACCTGACGGGAACGCTTACATATTTTGGCAGCGTGAATAGTGAGCTTGTAGAAAAAGATTTTTCGGAAGAACAGCGAAGAGATTTCTCCATCAGAAAAGAGATACTGATGGAGTCGGAAGATGCCGCAGAAATTAACAGTAGCGAATCCAAGTTCATTTTGGAGTATCAATCAAATAATCCTGCTATTGGCTATAACCAATGGCCGAAGTTCAAAGGCAACAATTAATTACCAAGGAATTAGAACATGACCACCCTCATCAAAACCGACACCAAACTGGGCGAAGGCGCCGAAGCGCAAGCCGGACAAACCGTGATCGTGCATTACACCGGCTGGCTGTACGACGCGAATGCAGCGGAGAACAAGGGCAAGAAGTTTGACAGCTCGCTCGACCGCAACGAGCCGTTCGACTTCCCGCTCGGCGGCGGGCGCGTCATCAAGGGTTGGGACGAGGGCGTGCAAGGGATGAAGGAAGGCGGGCAGCGCACGCTGGTGATCCCGCCGGAGATGGGTTATGGACCACGTGGTGCGGGCGGCGTGATCCCGCCGAATGCGACGCTGGTATTCGACGTGAAGCTGCTCAAGGTCATCAAGACCGATATGGTCGATACCAAGATTGGCGAGGGCAAAGAGGCTCACGAAGGACAGCACGTCACTGTGCATTACACCGGCTGGCTTTTCGACAAGAACGCACCGGAGAACAAGGGCACCAAGTTCGACAGTTCGCGCGACCGCGACGAGCCGTTCGATTTCCCGCTGGGCCAAGGCCATGTGATCAGTGGTTGGGACACGGGCGTGCAGGGCATGAAGGTGGGCGGACAGCGCAGGCTGGTCATCCCGCCCGAGATGGGCTACGGCAAGCGCGGTGCGGGCGGCGTGATTCCGCCGAATGCGACGCTGGTATTTGATGTCGAGCTGCTGGGCGTGAACTAAGCTGTTCGCCCTGAAAGCCGGCGACTTGGCTGGTACGTTGTTTGCCAGCTAAGTCGAATGGCTAGTAGTTTAATCAGCTTGTAGAAGGGCGGCAGTTGCTTGAGCCGTTCATGGTTCGACAAGCTCCCCACGAACGGCGTTAATCAGAGTTTCTTAGGCAGCTTCACTCGCTCGTCAGCGGCAGATCACCCTTGATGCGCGCCTCTTCCGCGAACACCGGGAACAGCAGCGGTAACAACAGCAACGTGAACAAGGTGGCGGAAACGATCCCGCCGACGATCACCACGGCGAACGGGCGCTGCGTTTCCGAGCCGATGCCGTGCGACAGCGCGGCAGGCAGCAAACCTATCCCCGCCATCAGTGCCGTCATCAGGATCGGGCGCAAGCGCGATACCGCACCTTCCATTACGCTCTGTACCAGAGTGTGGCCGTTGCGCATGCCTTCGATGAATTGCTCGACCATGATCACGCCGTTCTGTACCGAGATGCCGGCCACGGCGATGAAGCCGACCGCGGCGGAGACGGAGAGGTGCAAGCCTGCCAGGCCGAGTCCGGCCAGGCCGCCGATCAGGGTGAATGGCACCATCAGGATCACCAGCAGCGCCTTGCGCATCGACTTGAACGCCCAGAACAGCAGCACGAAGATCATCAGCACCGATAGCGGCACGATCACCTTCAGACGCTTGATCGCGCGCTGCTGGTTCTCGAACTGGCCGCCCCAGGTCATGTAGTAGCCGGGCGGCAGCTTCACTTCTGTATTGACCTTCTCCATCGCTTCGGCGACGAAACTGCCCTGGTCGCGGCCGAGCAGGTTGGCTTTCACCGCCACCACACGGCCGCCGGCCTCGCGGCCGACGCGCGCCGCGCCTTGACGCACCTCGATGTCGGCAATGGAGCCGAGCGGGATCATGCCGCCCGCGGGGATCTCTATGGGCAGGTCGCCGATGTCGTCCACCGCATCGCGATAAGGTTTGTCCAGGCGCAAGGTCACGTCGAAGCGGCGGTCGCCTTCATAGAACACAGTGGCGGCGCTGCCGGCGTAGGCAGTCTGGATGGTGGTGTTCACATCGCTGATGTTGATGCCGTAACGCGCCATGCGTCCGCGGTCCAGCGTCACGTTGAGTTCGGTCTGCCCGCCCACCTTGATCGCGGCGACGTCGGCCGCTCCGCGAATGCCGCCGATGATGCCGGCGACCTGCGTGGATTTGTCCTCGAGGATCTCCAGATCGGGACCGAAGATCTTCACGGCGATCTCGCCCTTCACGCCGGAGAGCGCTTCCTCCACGTTGTCCTGGATCACCTGCGAGAAGTTGGTCGGCACGCCGGGGATGGCCCTGATCTTCCCGGTCATGTCGGCGATCAACGCTTCCTTGTCGGCGAATTTCCATTCGCTCTTCGGTTTCAGGTCGGCCATGATCTCGAGGTTGTTCGGGCCCTTCGGGTCGGTGCCGTCGTCGGGGCGGCCCACTTGCGTGGTGACGTTGTTGACCTCGGGATAGCTGTTCAGGATCTCGCGCACCCGCCGTTCGATATCCTTGGTCTTGTCCAGCGCCGTCGCGGGCGGCAAGCTGATGGTGAGCCAGATGTTGCCTTCGTCCAGCTTGGGCAGGAACTCGCTGCCGAGCAGGGGGGCGCCGGCCAGGGCAACGGCCAGCACCCCGACGGAGGCCATGACGATGCGCTTGCGGCGTTGCTCTGCCCACAGCAGCAGGGCGCGATAACGTTCCTGCAGGCGATGCATCCAATCGCTGTGTTTTTCGGAAAGGTCCTTCTTGCCGACAGCGTAGCTCAACAAGGCCGGCAACAAAGTCAGCGTGAGGATGATGGCACCGAGCAACGCGAAACTCAGCGTGAAGGCAACGGGGGAGAATATCTTTCCTTCGACGCGCTGGAAGGTGAAGATCGGCATGAAGGCCAGAATGATGATCGCTTTCGAGAACAGGATCGGGTGGCCCATGTCGATGCTGGTCTGCTTGATCAGGTGGATGCGCCAGCCGTAGGTGTGGTACTGCGGCAAGGGCTCTTCCTTGGCCAGCGCGAGGCGCACCATCAGGGCTTCGACCAGAACCACCGCGCTGTCGATGATGATCCCGAAGTCCACCGCGCCGAGCGAGATGAGGTTGGCCGAGACTCCACGATTCTCGATCAGGATGAAGGCGAACAACAACGACAGCGGGATGATGACCGCGACCGCCATGGCCGCATAGATGTTGCGCAGGAACAGCATCAGGATCGCGACCACCAGCACGGCGCCGACGACCAGGTTTTCGGAAACGGTATGCACGGTGTGCCTGACCAGATCGGTGCGGTCGTAATACGGCACGATCTTCACGCCTGCAGGCAGCTTGTGCGAGATAAGCTCGATGCGTTCTTTCAGCGCCTCGACCACCTTGGTGGCATTCTGGCCTTTGGTCATCTGCACGATGCCCTGCACCACGTTGTCCTGTTCGTTGAAAGCCACCATGCCGGATAGCGGGCGATTGCCGATAACGACTTCAGCGACATCCTTTACCAGCACGGTCTTGCCGTTGGTGGCGGTGACCACCACACGGCCGATGTCTTCGAGGTGCTGGAACAGGCCGATGCTGCGCACTACCAGCGCTTCGTCGCCGCGCTTCAGTATTCCGCCGCCGCCGTTGCCGCTGTTGGCAGAAAGCGCCTGCGCCACCTGGTCGATGGTCACGCCGTATTTGCGCAGCAGGAAGGGGTTGATGCGCACCTGGTATTCCTTGACCGTGCCGCCGAAGCTCACTACATCGGCCACGCCGGGCACCTGGCGCAACGCCGGGCGCAAGATCCAGTCCTGCACCGCCCGCACTTCGTTGGAGGACATGGAGGCAGGTGCATCCAGCACATAGCGATAGACTTCGCCGACGGCGTTGGTGAGCGGTGCCAGGCCGGGCTGCGCGCCGGGAGGCAGCGCGACGTTCTGCAGCTTTTCCATCACCTGCTGGCGCGCGAAATAATCGTCGGTGCGATCGGAGAATGTCAGCGTGACGACCGACAGGCCGGTGATCGACACAGAGCGCAGTTGAGTCATGCGCGGCACGCCGCTCATCTCGCGCTCGATAGGCAGCGTGATGCTGCGTTCGACCTCTTCCGGCGCCTGGCCCGGCGACTGGGTGACGATCTGCACTTGCACGTCCTGCACATCCGGGAAGGCTTCGATCGGCAGTTCCGTCGTGGCGCGCCATCCGGCGATGATCAGCACCAGCGCCCCGCCCAGAACGAAAACGCGTTGCTGCAGCGCGAAGGTGATCAGCTTTTCAAGCATCAATCGTTGCCGGCGAGTTCAGAGTTCAACAGCAGGGCGCCGCTGGTGACGACGCGTTCACCGGCCTGCAACCCATCGCGGATATAAGTGTAGTCGCGTCCCTGCAAGGCGAGGGACACCTTGCGGCGTTGCAGCACACCGGGCGACTTCTCTACGAACACAAAGGTGTAGAGCCCCTGCGTGAACAGCGCGGTATTGGGCACGCGCGGCACGATGGTATGGGTGTCGGCAACCGGGCTGACGCGCGCGAACATCTCTGGCTTCAGGCTGCGCGAGTGGTTGTCCACGTCGCATCGCACTTGCACCCGGCGCGTGACCGGATCGAGCGTCTCGCTGATCACGGTGATCTTGCCGGGGAAGAACTCATCCGGGAACGCGTCCACTTCAACCGAGACCTGCTGGCCGACCTTGACCTTGTCGAGCTGGCGCTCCGGCAGGTCGACCAGCACCCACAGGTGTTGCGGGTCGGTGATGACGAACAAGGGATCGCTCGCATCGGGCCGCACTTCACTGCCCGCATTGACGCGGCGTTCGCTGATGACCCCCCCGACCGGCGCGCGCAGGATGAATTCGCCTTCCGGGCTGACGCTGCCGGCATGCAGGTTGCGCATGCGGGCCTTGGCGCGTTGTGACTCGGCCTCGGCCTGGGCCAGGTCAGCCGCAGCTGACTCGACATCCTTGAGGGCGATGCCCTCGACTTCCAGCAATCCTTTGGCGCGGGTGAGCGTTTGCTGCTTGCGCACCAGGTCGGCTTCGGCCTTTGCGCTATCGGCAGCGGCCAGCGCAAAATCGGGCGAGTCGATGCGCAGCAATTCGGCACCGGCCTTGACCTGTTGTCCGGTCTCGGCAACGATCTTCATCACGCGCCCGGCGATGGGCGAAAACACGCGGGCCGTATGGTTGTCGTTGTAGGCGACGCGGGCATTGAGCGATTCCACCAGCGGTTCGGGAAAGGCGTCGATCTCCTTGATTTGCAGGAAGGTCAGTTGCGGCGCATTGGCATCGAACTTCACCGTGTCCGCTGCGACGCGGGCTGCTGCGGGCTTGTCTTCAGGGGCAGGCGCTCCGGCTTCATGGGCACTGAATTGCAGCCAGCCCCAATACCCCGCTCCGGCCAGAGCGAATACAAGGGCGGCGATGACAGGCTTGGCGTAGTTATTCATTGGTTCGCGATCTTACCTTCGTTGCGGTTCCACCAGCCGCCGCCCAGCGCCTGGTACAGCGCGGCGGTATCGCCCAGACGGTTGGTCTGCGCCTGGATCAGGTTGATGTTGGCTTGTTGATGATTCTGTTCCGTCATCAGCACGGTCTGGTAACTCGTATAACCGGCCTGATATTGTTTGCGCGCGATGTCTGCAACGCGCTTCATGGCTTCCTCGGTCTTTGCTGCCGCCTTGAGGGCTTCCGCGTCCGACTGGATGGTGTGCAGCGTATCGGCGACGTTCTGGAACGCGACGATGACCGTGCTGCGGTAGTCGGCACCGGCCTGCACCAGCGCCTCGCGTGCGGCGCGTTCCTGCGCCCTTAACGTTCCGCCGTCGAACAATGTCTGCGACAGGTTACCGAGCACGGTGAAGAACCCGCCGCCGGACTTGAACATCCAGTCCGGGGTGCTGGCCATGCCGCCGATGGCGGCGCTGAGCTGGAACTGCGGCAAGCGCGCGGCAACCGCGACGCCCACCTGCGCATTGGCTGCATGGAATTGCGCCTCGGCGGCACGCACGTCCGGGCGCTGTTCCACGAGCTGCGAGGGCAGCGTCAACGGCAGTTCCTGGGGCAGATGCAGCGCCGACAATTCAAAAGTCTCCGCTACATCCTCGTTCGGCAGGTTACCGGAGAGTGCGCGGATCAGGTTGCGCGTCTGTTCCAGCTGGTTCTGCAGGGGAATGAGCAATTGTTCGGCTTGCGCCAGCGCGGCTTCCTGTGAAAGCACATCCATACGCGATGCGGCGCCGAGCTTGAGTTGCTTCTCGAGGATGCTGAGGTTGGCGCGATTGATTTCGACGATCTTGTTCTGCGCCGTTATCTGGGCGCGCAACGCGGCCTCCTGCAAGGCCGCCGCGACGACATTGGAAGCCAGCGTGATGTAGGTCGCTTCGAGTTGGAAGCGCTGCATCTCTTCTTGTGCGCGCAGCGATTCGACCTGCCGGCGATTGAAGCCGAACACGTCCGGCACATAGCCGATGGAGAATTGCGCGGTGTGGAAGTTGTAATAGGCCGGGCCGTTGTATTTGGGGCCGGCCGGATTCGAGTAGGTCTGGATGACCGTGCCGTTGCCTTGCACGCCGGGAGAGTTGCCGCCCATGTTGCCGGCGAGCTTGTTGCGCGAAGGCGTGTAGCTGGCGCTCACGGTGGGGTAGAAGTAGCCTTGCTGCGCGGCTGTGTATTGCTGCGCCTGGCGCAAAGCGGCTTGCGCAGATTCGATGCTGGGGTTGGCCTTGAAGGCGCGTTCGATGAGCGAGTTCAATTGCGGCGACTGGAACAGCGTCCACCAGTCGAAAGGCACGTCTGTTTTCGAATCGAAGCGTTGCGCTTCGCCGCCGGCAACCTCAATCGACGTGGTCTCGGCCGGGGCGCTCTGCGGGCTGTAGCCGCTCGTGGCCGGTGCGGCCGGGCGCTTGAAATCCGGCCCGGCCGCGCAGGCGGACAGCAACAACGCGCACGCTGCCGTGGCGGAAGCGATCTTCAGCATGCTTTGCTTATTAACGAGAGTTGCCAAAACGTCACCTGGTTATGCTGCTTTATTGGTTTTACTTTACTTGCGGGGGCGCGAGGCAAGCCGCGGATTAGTACGCGCATTTCCAGACAAGTTCAATCCGCGGAGGCCGAGCATTATATGGCACTCCCTCGGCAGGAATATCAAGGAAATGTTAGGAAGGGGAGCGGCCTAAAACTCGGCGTGGAAACGCAGCGCATACACGTTGATCGGTCCGCGATCCGCGTTGTAGGCGGGATTCTGGATACGCTGGTAATCGGCTGTCAGCCACGTGGTTTTCCACAAGGTCAGGCTGTAAAAGCCCTCAAATATGTTTTCCGGGCGGTAGTTCAACTTACCGTCGCCAATAAAATACGATATGCCGCCCGCCTCAAGAAAACGGCGACGTTCATCGGACAGGGTGTTGCGCATCAACGAGAGACCGACCGTATCCTCGGTGCGTGCCCAGTCATTGCCCTTGATCAAGAAACCGCTGGAGAAAGAACCGTCGACCTCGGTAAAGGCATAGGTCTCCGTGCGCCCGTCGGCCTTCATCGCGCGCATAAAGAATCCCGTGCTGTCATTGACCTCTTGCTCCAGGTTGATGCCGACGCCGTATTTGATCTTCTCTGTATTGCGCACCGCAATCAGGGCATCCGGCCCGGTGTACTGACCGGGATGCGCGTGCAGCCAGGCCAATGCATCGGCGAAGCTGGCGAGCTTGGCGCGGTTGCGCCACCACAGCACGCGAACCTTGCCGGGTCGGCCATACAGCCTGTGCGCATGCTCGACTTCAACCTGGTCGCCATAGTGACTTCCGAGCGCGAGGTCGACGGGCAATTCATTCGGCTTCGTTGGGCCGGACATGCGCCCGAAGCGCAGCGCCCAATCATCCCGATACCACTCCGCCGCAAAGCCCCAGCCGAAGCCGCGTGCATCGGCGGCATAGTCGTAAGCGGCATAGGTCCAGTTGCCCCAATTCATGAATTGGGTGCGCGGGTCCTTGGCATAGCTATTCGGATCGAAGACATCCAGCGTGGAAAAATTGCCTAAGGTCAGCACAAAGCGATTCTTGTCTACATAGCCGGCCAGCTGGTTCTGGCCGGGCTCGACATGTTGCGACCCGCCGCCATTGTTCCAGGTCTGCCGCAGGAACAGCTTCTGGCGATAGAGCGTGGGGTTCGTTCCCGCCGCACGGGTAATTTCGCCATTGGTGAATCCGCCGAGCCCGATGAGGTTGGTGGAGAACGGTACCCCCTGCGAAATCTCCGGCGTCAGGTAGACCTCGCCATCCTGCCAGGGGCGAAAGCCAAGATAAGCGTCAGCGGTGGCCGTATACATATTCTCCGACACCGGCAGGATGCTGTTCGGCCCCGTGTAGGCCGCCCGGAAAGCCGGATGGTGCTGCCAGTTGTAGGTGACTTGG
Organism: uncultured beta proteobacterium; assembly: GCA_963840345.1. Taxonomy (GTDB): domain Bacteria; phylum Pseudomonadota; class Gammaproteobacteria; order Burkholderiales; family Gallionellaceae; genus Sideroxyarcus. The sequence goes on along the minus strand of CAWIYO010000006.1, from coordinate 312,051 downwards.
GCATGCACCGAAGTGTTCTCAACCCCCGACGCATCGTCATCACCCCATGCCTCCAAGCTCATGCCCATCAATGCGATGCTGAACGCAGCTAGGCTGGCAGCAGTGCGAGACAGGAACGGGATATTCTTCATTGCAGCGGATACTTTCAAGAGGGCGGCAGGCACGGCGAGGTGCCTGAAAATCAGGCGGCGCGATTCTAGCGCAAACAGCGATCGGACAATGTGAAAAATTCGTTACTTTACAAGACTGACGGCGCTTGCGGCAGGCTCGCAAGTTGGCAACGGCCTGCAATCCCTTTACCATTCGCCCGCCATCGATATTGGAACAGGGGAATTAAAGTATGGGCATGATCTCGCAACCGTTGCTGGTCACGGCGCTGATGCTCATCGTCTCCAACCTGTTCATGACTTTCGCCTGGTACGGCCACCTCAGGAATTTTGCGCAATCCCCGTGGTATGTCGCTGCGCTGATCAGTTGGGGCATCGCACTGTTCGAGTACCTGATCCAGGTGCCGGCCAACCGCATCGGTTACACTGCGCTCGACCTTGGCCAGCTCAAGGTTCTGCAGGAGATCGTCACGCTGTCGGTATTCGTGCCGTTTGCGGTGCTGTACATGGGGCAGCCGTTGAAGATGGATTACCTGTGGGCGGCGCTGTGCCTGATGGGCGCGGCGTATTTTATTTTCAGGACGTAAATTTGCTGTAGGAGCACGCCCTGCGTGCGAATCACAAAAATCGCACGCAGGGCGTGCTCCTACAGGGGTTATTGACATGAGCAAACCAAAACACATCCACATCCTCGGCATCTGCGGCACCTTCATGGGCGGCATCGCCGCCATCGCCAAACAGGCGGGTTATCGCGTCACCGGCTGCGACGCCAACGTCTATCCGCCGATGAGTACGCAGCTCGAAGCGCAAGGCATCGAACTCATCGAGGGCTGGGGCGTGGAGCAGTTGGAACTGAAACCGGATGTGTTCGTCATCGGCAACGTGGTGTCGCGCGGCAACCCCCTGATGGAAGAGATCCTGAATCGCAACCTGCCTTACGCCTCCGGTCCGCAATGGCTGGCGGATACGCTGCTGCGCGACAAGTGGGTGCTGGGTGTGGCGGGTACGCACGGCAAGACCACGACCACGTCCATGCTGGCGTGGATACTGGAACATGCGGGACTGAATCCCGGTTTCCTGATCGGCGGCGTGCCGCAGAACTTCGGCATCTCGGCGCGCATCACCGACTCGCCGTTCTTCGTCATCGAAGCGGACGAATACGATACGGCTTTTTTCGACAAGCGCTCCAAGTTCGTGCACTACCGTCCGCGCACCGCGATCCTCAACAATCTCGAATTCGACCACGCCGACATCTTTCCCGACCTGGCGGCCATCGAGACGCAGTTCCACCATCTGGTGCGCACCGTGCCGGGCAACGGCCTGGTGGTGAGCAACGGGCGCGAAGAATCGCTGCAACGCGTGATCAAGCGCGGTTGCTGGACGCCGGTGGAGATGTTCGGCACTTCCTCCCCCGGCAAGGGGGAAAACCAAAACAATCTTGGCTGGAACATCGACGCCAATGATCAGGTGTCGCTCAACGGCAAGGTGCAAGGCAAGCTGCAATGGGATCTGATGGGCGAACACAACCGCATGAACGCGCTGGCCGCCCTGGCCGCTGCGCGCCATGCCGGGGTGCCGTCGCGCAAGGTCTGGCGGCGCTGGCCGAGTTCAAGAACGTAAAACGCCGCATGGAAGTGCGCGGCACGGTCAACGGCATCACCGTATACGACGACTTCGCGCACCACCCCACCGCGATCGATACGACGGTCGCCGGGCTGCGCCGCAAGGTCGGCAAGGCGCGCATCCTGGCCGTGTTGGAGCCGCGCTCCAACACCATGAAGCTGGGCGTGATGAAAGACGCGTTGCCCGGCAGCCTGAGGGACGCCGATCTGACCTTCTGCTACGCTGGAAACCTCGGTTGGGACGCACGCGGCGCGCTCGCCCCGCTGGGCGACAAAGCGGTGGTGAAGGACGACCTGAACGAATTGATCGAGGCTATCGCCACCGTTGCAAAATCAGGCGACCAGATTCTGGTGATGAGCAACGGCGGATTTGGCGGGATACACGAGAAGCTATTGAAGCGGCTTCATTGAAGTTCAAGCGCCTGGTTGCGCGCCCCAACGATGGCGTTGAGCTTGGCCAGGCAATTCACGGTTTTTCTGGACTGTTCATCGAAACTGCTCGCCAGGATCTCCAGCGCGAGCCGGGTATCCCCATTCCGGTGCGCTTCGACCACTAGTGAGGCGTGGTGGTGGAATTTGGCATGCTCCTCAACAAGTCTGATAAACACCGGTTGTTCGCCGAATTGAACCTTGCCGTCTCCCTGTATCCACTTGCCGAGTACGCAAAGGTTGTCCGCACGGATTTTGTCCGGCTGCAGATCCTCTTTGGAGCAACCTTCGACATAATCAAGCAGGCGTTTTTTCCAGGCTGAGTGGGCAAGTACTGCATCGTACAAGTTGATCACCTGGGCAGGTTCTTGGTCTTGTTTGTGCTTCAGGCCGAGTGCGGCAGTGAAATTTTCGAACATATCCATCCTTTCTGTTGGAAGGATGATGAAAGATGCCCCGCAAAAATAAAATACAGTCTATTACCTATATTCACCTGAAAAAGTCATTTTTGACGGAGTTCCCGAGAAGGACAGGCACAGCAGCCCGCCGGGCGGCTATTGCAGGATGTACTCGAGCACGTCGTTCGGGGCTTCCGAAAAAGGCTGACCGAAACTGATCTGCCCTGCCCCGTGCAACACGATTTGCTGATGGTTGAGCTGGATGATCTGATTGTCGCTGAAGCGGATATAGGTGCCGTTCGCGCTATGATCGCTGAACAGGAACTTTCCGTAGTTGTATTCGATGAGAGCGTGCTGGCGCGATGCCAGCTTGTTCTGGATCACCAGATCGCAGGTGTCGTCACGACCCAGCGCCGCCTTCTTCGACTGCTCGTTCAGCGTCAAGACCTGTTGGCCATAACGCAATAGCAGCTCGTGCTTGATCTGGACTTCGACGGGCTTGCGGTAGGCCGACATGCCGATACGTGTGGTCATCGTGTCGTCCTTTTCCCAGAGGATCTGCAATATCGCGGGGGCATTCTCCTTGCCGCGAAGTTCGGCACGCATCACCTGGCGGGTCTTGTTCTGCAATTCTGCAGGCAACATGTCTACCACGGTTTGGGTGGTCATGATCTGTCTTGCCCTGGTGATTGCCGCGACACGTGCGGCAACGTTGACGGCATCGCCGAAAACATCGCCCGATTCGTGTATGACATCGCCGGAATGTATGCCGATACGCACAAAGATGTTGTGGCTGTTGGCGGCGTTCTGCTCTTCTATCGCTGCCTGCATGGCTGCGGCCGCATTCACGGCGGCTGCCGCACTTGTGAATGTGCACATGATGCCGTCGCCGATGGTCTTGATCAATGTGCCCTGATGTTTGTTCATCTCGCGGATGAGAATGTCCAGGGTGTGCGTGACCAGAACCAGCGCCGTTTCGTTTCCAAGTCTGTCGTAAAGCGAGGTGCTCCCGCTGATGTCGGCGAAGAGTATGGAAAGCCGGGTTGTTTGCTGTTTGGTGATCATCAGCCGTTCGCGCCGAACATCATCCGCTTCGCTACGAACTTTTTCGCGGGCGGGATGCAGTCCAGCAATGTTAGCGCGGCAGAGCGGACATGGCCGAGCAATGGCAGGTCGTTGGAGAAGAGGCGAACCAATCCGTCAGTGAAGCGGATGCCGGAATTGCGGTCGATGCGGCGCGATTTGCGATAGGCGGCGCACATCGCTACCGAGCCGATGTCTTCCGGTGCGCTGTCGAGGATGACCTGTGCCAGTTCCCATGCGTCGCGAATGCCCATGTTGAAGCCTTGTCCGGCCACCGGATGCAGGGTCTGCGCGGCATTGCCGATGAGCACGGTGTGCGGAAAGGTGATGTCGGGTGCGCGCCGCAGTCGTAGCGGATAACAGTCCCGCCGGCCGACGCCGGTAAAAGTGCCCACGCGGTCGCCGAAATGCCCTTGCAAAAATTGCAGGAATCTCGCGTCATCCCACGTCAGCATCTCTTGCGCCTGGTCGTGCGCCGCTGTCAGTACCAGTTCGTAACCGTCCAGATAGGGGAGCAACGCCATCGGCCCTTGTCCGGTGAAACGCTCGAAAGCCACGCCGCTGTCCGGTTTTGAGCTCGTGACATGGGCGATGATGCCGCTTTGTCCGTAGTCGGTGATCTCGGGCGGATGCGAAGCCTCGAGCAGCCTGCCGCCGTCGGCGACGACAGCGAGCCGCGCGCTAAGCGTGTGTTCCTTGCCCTGGTGCCGGTAAACAAGCGTGGTGTGCCCGGCGCTGCTGGTGAGATCGCTTACCGCCGCGCCGTACACGCAGCGGGTGTCAGCCTGTTGCAGGCTGTGTTGCAATGCGGCATGCAGCGCGGTGTAGGGCAGCACGTAGCCCAGATCCGGGACTTTCATTTCGTCGGCGCGCAACGTGGTATGGCCGCTAGTATGTTTTTGCGTCACTTCGATGACCTTGATGCCGGTGACATTGGGAATGGTGTCCCAAGCATGCAGGCGCTGCAGCAACAGGCGCGTGCCATAGGATAACGCCAGCGAGCGCGGGTCGGTGGTGTTGATTTCCGATTCGCGAGCTTCCAGCAACACCACGTTGAGGTCGTTACCTTGCAGGGCGATGGCCAGCGCCGCGCCTACCGGGCCACCGCCGATGATCGCGACATCGCAGCTTGAATTATTCATGACGCATAACCTCCTCGATCTCGCGGACGGACTTCGGCGCGCCTTGGGTCAACACTTCATTGCCGTTTGCCGTGATCAGCACATCGTCTTCGATGCGGATTCCGATGTTCCATAATGCCTTGGGCACATTATCGCCGGGGCGGATGTAGCAGCCCGGCTCGACGGTGAGCGTCATGCCGGGTTGCAGCGGGCGCCACTGGCCGCCGATCTTGTATTCGCCGACATCATGTACGTCCATGCCCAGCCAGTGGCCCGTGCGGTGCATGTAGAACTGCTTGTAGCTTTCGGTTTCGAGCACCGATTCCAGGCTGCCTTGGCATAGCTTGAGATCGATGAAGCCTTGCGCCAGCACGCGCAGCGCAGCCTCGTGCGGTGCATTCCACAGCTTGCCCGGTTTGGCGGCAGAAACCGCAGCGGCTTGGGAAGCTAGTACGATCTCGTATACGTCCTTCTGTGCGGCGCTGAATTGCCCATTTACCGGGAAGGTGCGCGTGATGTCGGACGCATAGCCTTCCAGCTCGCAACCCGCATCGATCAGCAGCAGGTCGCCGCCGTTAAGGCTCGCGTTATTGCCTACGTAGTGCAAGGTGCAGGCGTTTGCGCCGCCCGCGACGATGCTGGTGTAAGCCGGATGACGCGCGCCGTGACGGCAGAATTCATGAAGCAGTTCGGCTTCGACTTCGTATTCGAACATGCCGGGGCGGGTGAAACGCATGGCACGGCGATGCGCATCGCAGGAGATCTTCGCTGCCCGGCGCATGATGTCATGCTCGCTTGCGTCCTTGATCAGGCGCATCTCGCTGAGCAGTTCGCGCACATCGCGAATCTCGTCAGGGGCGCGGATGCCGGTGCGCGCCTTTGCCTTTACCGCTTCGCGCAGCTTGAGCATGCGAACGTCCCAGGCGGCGTCGGCACCGAGCGGATAGAACAGCACGGGTTGGTTGCCCATCAGTTCATTGAGTTTTTCATCCAGTTGCGCAATGGGATAAGCCGCGTCAAAGCCGAACTTTTCGCTTGCTCCATCGGGACCGTGACGGAAACCGTCCCAAATTTCGCGTTCTGCGTTCTTCTCGCGGCAGAACAGGATGCTCTGCATGTTGTCGCCGGCGATCAATACCAGTACTGCATCAGGTTCCGTGAAGCCGGTGAGGTAATAAAAGTGACTGTCGTGGCGGTAGTCGTACTGCGAGTCAGCATTGCGCGAGACCTCCGGGGCGGTCGGGATGACTGCGATGCCGTGCTGCATCATGGCGTGCAGACTTTTGCGGCGTTCGGCGTGGATGGCAGGATTAAGCATGGATGGTATTTTGCGGTGCGCGGGATGTCTTGTCGAGTTCGCATCGAACGAAGATCCGTACGGCCGCGCAGGAAATGGGCAACGGCAGGCGTTATAACTCAGTAGTCCAGAGCCCCGGGAGATGGGTTGAACAGCGGATAGAATTCGCGATCCGTTTTGAGCATATGCTGCGCGACCACCTCGTCCGCGAGAAAATCCACCAATTCGCCTATGGTGATGCCGCCTGCTTCCGCGGCATCGCGAAGTTGCAGCGCACGTTCCACCAGCCGCTTATGGGCCTTCGCATGAACCTCCAGTCCCGCATAGTGATGCTGGGCAAGGATGGCTTCTTCGTCCGCGAAGTGATGTCCCACATGCGCGAGCAGATTGTTCAATGCTTCGTCGAATCCGCCCGGATTCAATCCGCGCTTGAACGCGGCATCAATCAGCGCATTGGCCAATTCGAACAATTTGCGATGTTCCTGGTCAATGGTGGGTTCGCCACAATCATAGGATTCATGCCAGCTGAAGCGCAGGATCATGGTGTTCTGGTCGGCGGCCCACAGATCGCTGCTGCCGTGCTGGTCGACCATGAAACGATTGCGCCCGGCGTTCTTGGCGGCGTACATCGCCTCATCGGCACGGCGAAACCAGGTCGCTTCGCTCTCGCCGGAAACATGTTCCGCGATGCCCAGGGAAACGGTGATCTTCCCGGCGGTCTTGATCTCATGTTGTTCGATCTGGGTGCGTAACGTTTCCGCCAGCTTCGTTGCGGAGCGGTAAGTGGTGCACGGGGCCAGGATGGCGAATTCCTCTCCGCCCCAGCGGAACAGCATGTCGGAGGTGCGGATGTTGTTTCGCGTGATTTTTACGATCTCGCGCAACACTTCATCGCCGACCGCATGGCCATATGTGTCGTTGACCTGTTTGAAGCGGTCGATGTCCAGCAAGACGAGAGTGACCGGCTGATGGTAACGGACACTGCGGCTCAATTCGATGGCGATGGTTTTGTCGAAATGGGCGCGGTTCCAGACGCCGGTCAGTCGATCTGTCGAACTCAATTTTTCCAGCTCGACGATGCGGCTGTGCATCTCGGCCAGTTCTGCGCTGTATGCGATTTCGGCGGACTTCTCGAATACCAGGATAACAAGGTCTCCAACCCTTAAGGTTCGCACAAAGATCGGGGATGCATAGCCCCGGCAATGCATCGAGACAGGCGCGCGAGCGTGGTCATACGGGTCCTTCAGGATATTTAGCAGGCTGTCCGACTTCAGGCAAGCGCCATCGAACGAATCGGTAAAGCTTTGGTTGAGCAACTTGACGTCGCCAGCCCGATCCATGATGGCCAGCGGCAGTGGAAACTGCATGATCAGATCACGGATTTGTGTTTCCGAGAACCAGGACACATCGCCGCTAGACATTTTCCCTCCTGCATCAAAGTGATCACCGGACGGCACTTTATGCATGCTACCACCGTTGCAGGATTTCGTCGGGGCAGAGCGGTTAGCGCTGACTATCGGTCCGATCCCTGCGGGGTTTCAGAGTGAAATCGAGCGTAGTCGCCGATCCAGCTCATCCAGGCGTTGCGGCGTGCCGACATCAACCCAGGTGCCGCGATGGTGTTCGCCGCTGACTTTGCCCAGCGCTATCTGTTCGCGCAGCAACGGTGCGAGCGGGGCTTTGGTTCCGCGCTGAATGCCGGCGAACAATGCCGGGCGGTACAGGCCGATGCCGCTGAAGGTCAGGATCGAGGATTCAGGGCTGGGACCCGGCACGACGCGGTCACCTTGAAGGATGAAATCGCCTTTCTGGTTGTGTTCGGGGTTATCGACAAGCACCAAGTGCGCCATGTCGGCGCTGGCGGCCAGCGCCGCGGCGCGGGACGGCAAGTGCGAGAAGTCGAAGTCGCAATACACATCGCCATTCACCACCGCGAAGGGCTGGTCGCCCAGCAGGTGCAGCGCGAACGCGATGCCGCCTGCGGTCTCCAGTGCCGTGCCCTCGTTCGAATAACGGATCGTCGCACCAAACCGGCCGCCGTCGCCCAAGGCCTGCTCGATCTGGTCACCGAGGTGGGCATGGTTGATGACGAGGTCGGTGATGCCGGCGCGCACCAGTCGTTCGATGTGCCATACGATGAGCGGCTTGCCTCCCGCTTGTAACAGGGGTTTAGGCGTGTGGTCGGTGAGCGGACGCATGCGTTCGCCGCGACCGGCGGCCAGGATCATCGCCCGCATCAAGCAGATGCCCCCGATTTTTGAGCGTGCTGTTCCAGTTCGATCAGCAGGTTGAGCAACGGTTTGAGGTCAATGTAGCGTTCGCAGGTGCGGCGCAGGTAGTCCATCACCAACGGCATGTCTTTCAGGTAGCCGTCCTTGCCGTCACGGTGATACAGGCGCGCGAAGATACCCAGCACCTTGATGTGGCGCTGCACGCCCATCAGTTCGTAGTCGCGGTAGAACTCGCCGAAGTCTTCGCGTACGGGCAATCCGGCTTTGCGGGCCTTTTCCCAGTAGCGAATGAGCCAGTCCATGACTTCTTCCTCTTCCCAGCGGATGTAGGCGTCCTTGAACAGCGAGGCGAGGTCGTAGGTGATGGGGCCGTAGACCGCATCCTGGAAATCGAGAATGCCAGGCGAGGATTGAAAATTGATCTTCTCGTTTGCCTCCTCTCCCGCTTGCGGGGGAGGATTGAGGAGGGGGGCTTCGATAAACATCAGGTTGCGCGAATGGTAGTCGCGGTGCACGTAAACCCGCGGCTGGGCAAGGTTGTTGCGCAGAATGCGCTGGAAGCATTCCTCCAGCTTGGCGCTTTGCGTTGCGGTGAGGGTGGCGCCAAGGTGCTTGGCGATATACCACTCCGGGAACAGGTTTAACTCGCGGCGCAACAAGGCTTCGTCGTAGGGCGGCAGTTCGTTCTCCCTGGAGGCGAGCTGTATCTTGATGAGCGCATCAGTGGCGGCACCGTAGAGTTGGGCCGCCTTGCCATCCTCCTGCAAGGCCTGGAGATAAGTGGTATTGCCGAGGTCAGACAGCAGCAGGAAACCTTGCGTCAGGTCTTGCGCATAGACGTGCGGCACATGCGTACCGGCATTCTCGAACAGTTTGCCGATATGCAAAAACGGTTTGCAGTCCTCATGTTGCGGCGGGGCATCCATGACCACTTTGGTTGCCCCGCCGGCAAAGGTCGCACGGAAGTAACGGCGGAAACTGGCGTCGGCAGAGGCGGGGGCGATGGTGAAGGTTTCGTTGGGGTACAGGCTGGAAAGCCAGTCGGTAAGCTGCTTTTGACGTTGCATTTGATTGCCTTCGTGAGTGTTTTGTGCGATTTTAGCATCTTAATTTATTTGCCCCGCACCATGCGTCTTAGCTTTCCTCTTGTTGTATCCCTGCTTCTTGGCATGTTTCCGCTATCCGTTCACGCGGAGAATGCACCATTGCCGTTGAAACTGGACCGCACGTTCAAAAGGCTTCCCGCCGCAACAGAGGGAACGGCCGCCTTCATCAATGCGAACCATGTGGAAGCCAGGAAGGACGACCAATTGGAGGCGTATGGCAATGTCGAGCTGCGGCAGAACGGCCAGGTGGTCAGTGCAGAGCACTTGCGTTACAACCAGGTGAGCAAAGATGTGCTTGCCGAAGGTTCGGTGCGACTGGAGCAGACTGGCGCCGTACTCCGGGGGCCGGTACTGAACCTGAATCTGGATACCGATATGGGCGAGATGAGCCAGCCCCAATACGAATTCAGCGAGAACCATGCGCGCGGGGATGCGGATATCCTGCATATCCTGGGCAAGAAGAACTACACCTTCGACGACGCGACTTACACCACTTGCCCGGCCGGAAATGACGATTGGATGTTGCGGACGAGTCGCCTGGATATCGACCGCACGACGCAGGTCGGGACGGCCCGGAATGCGCGGGTGGAATTCAAGGGCGTGCCCATACTCTATACGCCATGGATGGATTTTCCGCTGAACAAGGACCGGCGCTCCGGTTTCCTGTCGCCGTCGTACGGTACTACCAGCACGGGCGGCGCGGAATTCACCCTGCCATATTACTGGAACATCGCGCCCAACCTCGATGCGACCATCGCGCCGCGCATGATCGCCAAGCGGGGGACGCAATTCAACAACGACTTTCGCTATCTTGAGCCGACATATAACGGAGCGATCCGCTACGAAGTTCTGCCGGGGGATCGGGTGAGCAAAACTTCCCGCTCGTATGCGGCATTGAAACATGCGCAGAATCTGGGCGGCGGTCTGGGCCTGGCTTTGAATCTCAATCGTGCGTCAGACGATGCGTATTTCCGTGATCTTTCCACTCAGGTGAGCGGAACGTCGCAGGTCAACCTGCTGCGGGACGGTGTGCTTTCCTACGGCGCAGGGTGGTGGTCGGCCTCGGCACGGGTGCAGCGCTTCCAGACATTGCAGGACCCGCTCTCGCCTGTGGGGACTCCCTATCGCCGTCAACCCCAGATCAATTTAAGCGCGCAGAAAGCCGTCGCGAATGCCAATGTCGCTTTCGCCAGCGAATACACCGATTTTCGCCACGAGACCTCGATCAATGCAGAACGCATGGTGGTCAATCCCTCGGTGAGCTACCCCTTGGTAAGGGATATGGGTTATTACGTGACGCCCAAGCTGGGTGCGCATTACACGCAATATCGCATGGGGGCCAACAATACATCGGCATTGCCCGATACGACTCGTGCCTTGCCTATCTTCAGCGTGGACAGCGGCATGTTCTTCGAGCGCGATCTGACGTCCTTCATGGGCGGCAACTATCTGCAAACGCTGGAACCCCGCCTTTTTTACGTGAATATCCCATACCGGAATCAGGACCTGTTGCCCGTCTTCGATTCCGCACAAGCACCGTTCAGTTTTGCGCAGATATTTTCCGAGAACCGTTTCTTCGGCAATGACCGCGTCGGCGATGCCAACATGGCGACGCTGGCGCTGACTTCCCGCATGATCGATGAAGGCGGCACAGAGCGTTTGCGCGTGATGCTCGGGGAACGCTTCAGCTTCAGGGCGCCGCGGGTGAATTTTGTCACTCCGTCGGACAATACCAACCGCTCCGATGTTCTGCTGGGCATGAGCGGCAGGCTGACCAAGGCGTGGTCTCTGGATAACCTGCTGCAGTACAATCCCAACCAGGCGCACACCGAGGCATATAACGTGACGGCGCGTTACAAGCCAGAAGCGGGCAAGCTGTTCAATCTGGGTTACCGTTTTACGCGTAACACCTTGCACCAGACTGATGTCTCGGCTCAATGGCCATTGTACGGACGCTGGCTGGGTGTGGGGCGCCTGAGCTATTCCCTGAGGGATAAACGTGCTGTAGAGTCGCTGGCGGGGCTTGAGTATAATCAGTCTTGCTGGACGATACGCTTCGTTGCACAAAGTTTCACGACGGCCACTAACATTCGATCCACGGGCATGTTCCTGCTGCTGGAGTTGAACGATCTTGTGGGCGTCGGTTCAGATCCGCTGAATGCTTTGCGACTCAGCGTGCCCGGTTACACCAAGATGAACAGTTTGCCTGCCGAGCAGCCTGTACAAGGCCTGCGTTAATTGACCGATAACCGAAAGAGAACATGTTGAGAAAATCATTAGCGCTCGCCCTGATCGCATTCGCAGCCGGCGCATCGGCTGCCGAACCGCAAAAACAGATCACGCAGTTCGACCGCATCGAGGCCGTGGTGAACGACGACGTCATCACACACCGCGAGCTGGAAACACGCACCGCCAGCGTGATCAAGATGCTGCAAAGACAGAAGACCATGCTGCCCGACAGGAGCGTGCTGGAAAGACAGGTGCTGGAGCGCATGATTTCCGAAATGCTGCAGGCACAGTTTGCCAAGGAGACCGGGCTGCGTATCGACGATGCGATGCTGGACAAGACCATCCTGCGCATTGCGCAACAGAACAAATTCGATTCGGTGGCCGCGTTCCGTGCCAAGCTGGAACAGGAGGGGACGGATTTCAGGGAGTTCCGGGAAGAGATCCGCAACGAGATGATCTCGGCCCGCCTGCGGGAACGGGAAGTCGACAGCAAGCTGGTCATCAACGAAAACGAGGTTGATAACTACCTGAGCAATCAGGTGCGCCAGGAAGGCAAGGGCGAGGAATTGCAACTCGCCCACATTCTGGTGGTCGTGCCGGAGCAAGCCAGTGCAGACAAGATCCAGACCTACCGCACACGTGCCGAGCAAGCCTTGGCGAAGCTGAAGGGCGGCGCGCCGTTCAACCAGGTGGCGGCAGGATATTCCGATGCACAGGACGCGCTCAAGGGAGGCGAACTCGGGTGGCGGCCGATCGACCGCTTGCCGTCGCTATTTGCCGAAGTCCTGCAGAAGATGAAGCCTGGTGAAGTGAGCCCGGTGCTGCGCAGTCCGAACGGCTTCCATATCATCAAGCTGCTGGACCGCCGCAGCAAGGATGCGCCCGTTGTCATTACCCAAACGCATGCGCGGCATATCCTGATCAAGACCAGCGAACTGGTTTCGGAGAGCGAAGCGAAGAGCCGCCTGCAGGAGATCAAGCAGCGCATCGACAAGGGAGCGAATTTTGCCGAGGAAGCGCGCCTGCATTCCGAAGACGGCAGCGCCCCGCAAGGCGGCGATCTGGGCTGGCTGTCCCCGGGAGAAACCGTGCCTGAGTTCGAGAGCGCGATGGACGCTCTGAAGGTCGGGCAGGTGAGCGGCCCGGTGCAATCCGGGTTCGGCTGGCACCTGATCCAGGTGCTGGATCGGCGCAAGACCGATGTGACGGAAGAGCAGAAGCGCCAGCGTGCCCGCATGGCCATCCGTACCGTCAAGTCGGACGAGGCGTATCAGGATTGGCTACGCCAGTTGCGTGACCGCGCCTTCGTCGAATATCACAACACGCCTGCCAAGTGAGACAGCGACCCCTCGCGCTTACTGCAGGCGAGCCCGCCGGAATAGGTCCCGATCTCTGCCTGCAGCTGGCCCGGCATGAACAGCCGCTGGTGGTGATTGCCGACAAGGCGCTGTTGCTGCAACGCGCAGCGCAACTCGGCATCGAAATTCAATTGCACGACTACACGGCCGCCGAGCCGCATGTTTCCGGCAAACTGAGCGTGCTGCACATTCCGCTGGCGCATCCCGCGCAGGCCGGGAAACTCGATCCTGCAAACAGCCCTTACGTGCTTGAGACATTGCGCCGCGCGCTGCAGGGCTGTGTGTCCGGTGAGTTTGCCGGCATGGTCACCGCGCCCGTGCACAAGGGCGTCATCAACGAAGCAGGCATCCCGTTTACCGGACATACCGAATTCCTCGCCGAACAGACCCACACGCCGCTGGTGGTGATGATGCTGGCCGGTGGCGGCATGCGCGTGGCCCTGGCGACCACGCATTTGCCCCTGCGCGAAGTGGCGGATGCGATTACCCGGCCCTTGCTGGAAAGCGTGCTGCGTATCCTGCAGCGCGACCTGCAACGCCGTTTCGGGATCGCCCACCCGCGCATCTTCGTTGCCGGACTCAATCCCCATGCGGGTGAAGGCGGGCACCTCGGGCGCGAAGAGATCGAAGTGATGATTCCGGTGTTGGATAAATTGCGCAGCGAGGGTTTCGATGTGAGTGCGCCGATACCCGCAGATACCCTGTTTGCCGCGCATCGCTTGCGCGAGTGCGATGCCGTGCTGACGATGTATCACGATCAGGGACTGCCGGTGCTGAAACACGCCAGTTTCGGCGAAGGCGTGAACATCACGCTGGGCCTGCCTTTCATCCGCACCTCGGTGGATCACGGCACAGCGCTGGAGTTGGCAGGAACGGGCAAGGCCAATGTCGGCAGCCTGCTGGAGGCGATCAGGGCCGCAACGGAGATGGCACAGCATGAACGGGCATAAAGCTAAAAAATCGTTTGGCCAGAACTTCCTGGTCGACCAGAACATCATCGCCGACATCGTGCGTGCGATCCGTCCCGAGGCCAACGACAACATGGTGGAGATCGGCCCCGGCCTGGGCGCGCTGACGCGCCCGTTGCTGAAACAATTGAACACCCTGCATGTGGTCGAGATCGACCGCGACATCATCGCGCGCCTGAAGACCGATTACCCGCAGGACAAGATCGTCATCCACGAGGGCGATGCGCTGAAGTTCGATTTCGCCACGCTGGGCACGCCGCTGCGCATCGTCGGCAACCTGCCCTACAACATCTCTTCGCCGCTGCTGTTCCACTTTGCCGATTACGCCGCACGCATCACCGATATGCACTTCATGCTGCAGAACGAAGTGGTCGAGCGCATGGTGGCCGAACCGTCCACGCCCGCCTACGGGCGACTGTCCGTGATGCTGCAATACCGCTTCTACATGGAAAAGCTGCTCGACGTGCCTCCGCAATCCTTCCGCCCCGCACCCAAGGTTAATTCCGCCATCGTGCGCATGATCCCCACTCCTGTGGGCAAGATCGCGGTGAAAGACGAGGAGCTGTTCGCCAAAGTTGTAACTGCCGCCTTCGGCCAGCGGCGCAAGACCTTGCGCAATACGCTCAAGGGCTATCTGAGTGAGGGTGAATTCGCGCAGCTCGGCATCGATGCGCAGTTGCGCGCCGAGAACCTGGGCGTGGAGGAGTTCACCCGCATCGCCAACCACCTCAGCGGGCGAACTTAAGGGCGAGGTTGTTGCAGGGTTGACCGCACCCTGTAGATAGCTACCTGTGCCAACTACTTGAGCGGACGCGCGTAAGCCTGGTTTCGGTTAGAATTACGACCCATTAGACCAAAGCCAGCGGCGTCCCATCATGTCTGACATCCCACCCATCGTTCTCAGCTTTGCAGCCACCGACCCCAGTTGCGGAGCCGGTATGCAGGCCGACATCCTGACCATTGCCAGCATGGGTTGCCATCCGCTGTCCGTGGTCACGGCCATCACCGTGCAGGACACCAGCGGTGTCGACGATGTGCAGCCGGTGGATGCCGAGTGGGTGGCCGATCAGGCGCGTGCGGTGCTGGAAGATATGCCGGTTGCGGCGTTCAAGATCGGCTTGCTGGGCAGCGTGGAAAACATCGCCGCCATTGCCGAGGTAATCTCCGATTATCCCGACGTGCCGCTGGTGTTCGATCCGGTATTGGCTTCCGGACGGGGCGATGAACTGGCGACCGACGACATGCGGGATGCACTGCGCGAACTGCTGCTGCCGCAAACCACGATCCTCACGCCGAACAGCATGGAAGCGCGCCGCCTGGTGCTGGACGAGGAAAACGAAGGCGACGATCCCGAGCTATCGGAATGCGCCAAGCGCATCTTGAGATTAGGCTGCGAATATGTGCTTATCACCGGTACGCACGAACATACCCCCAAGGTGATCAACAATCTGTATGGCGAGCGCGGCCTGGTGCGCAGCGACAGTTGGCCGCGCCTGCCGGGCATCTATCACGGTTCCGGATGCACCCTTGCAGCGGCCATTGCCGCACTGTTGGCAAACGGGTTGTCGATGGAAGACGCCGTGCACGAAGCGCAGGAATATACGTGGGAAGCATTGAAGTACGGCTTCCGTCCCGGCATGGGACAACACATCCCGGACCGCCTGTTCTGGGCGCGCGACGAAGAAGCTGAAGCTGAAGATGAAAGCGAAACCCGGCATTAACCCAATCCCGCTCCTGCAGGGAGCGGACGGTTGCCTCCTCGCCCGCGGGCGGGAGAGGATTGAGGTGAGGGGCGTCGCCCGGAGCGCGGTTTGACGTCTCGGCAAACCATCTGCGGCCTTTACGCCATCACGCCGGACACCCCCGATACGAATGAGCTATTAAGGTGTGTGCGCAAGGCGTTGCAGGGCGGCGCACGGGTACTGCAATACCGCAACAAATCAGCCGATGCGGCGCTGAAACTGCAGCAGGCGCTGGCCTTGCGCGAGCTGACGCGGGAATTCGGCACCACTTTCCTCATCAACGACGATGCGCAACTGGCCGCGCAAGTGCAGGCGGACGGCGTGCATCTGGGCGGCGAGGACGGCACGGTAGCTGCCGCCAGGGCGTTGCTGGGCGATTCAGGGATTATCGGCGTGTCTTGTTATAATCGCCTCTCGCTGGCGCAGGGGGCGGTAAGGCAAGGGGCGGACTACGTAGCTTTCGGCGCGTTCTTCTCTTCCACGGTCAAACCCGCAGCAGTGAAAGCGGACATTACGCTGTTGCAAGCGGCACGGCGCGAACTGAAAGTGCCCATCGTCACCATCGGCGGCATCACGGCGCAGAACGGTGTGGAGCTGGTGCAGGCGGGGGCGGATGCGTTGGCGGTGATCTCGGCATTGTGGAATGCGCCGGACATCGAAAGTGCAGCAAGAGAATTCTCCAATCTTTTTGAATAAGGCAGGCAGCATGACTTCTCATAACCAAGAATTATTCGAACAATCCCAGAAAGTCATTCCCGGCGGCGTGAACTCGCCCGTGCGAGCGTTCCGCTCGGTGGGCGGCACGCCGCTGTTCTTCCAGCGCGGCCAGGGCGCCTACGTGTGGGATGCCGACGGCAAGAAATACACCGACTTTGTTGGCTCCTGGGGGCCGATGATCGTTGGTCACTGCCATCCGCAAGTGGTGAAAGCCGTGCAGGATGCGGCGGCGCAGGGCTTGGGCTTTGGCGCGCCGACTGCGACGGAACTGGAGCTGGCGAACCTGTTGTGCAAGATTTTGCCCAGCCTGGAAATGGTGCGTCTGGTCAGCTCCGGCACCGAAGCGACCATGAGCGCGATCCGCTTGGCGCGCGGCTTCACCGGGCGTTCGCGCATCATCAAGTTCGAAGGTTGTTACCACGGGCACTCGGATGGCCTGCTGGTGAAGGCCGGTTCCGGCGCGCTGACCTTCGGCCAACCGAGTTCTTCCGGCGTTCCCGCCGAGATCGCTGCGCTGACTACCGTGCTGGATTACAACGATGCCGCCGGACTGGAAAAAGCCTTTGCCGAGATGGGCAAGGAGATCGCGGCGGTGATCGTCGAGCCGGTGGCCGGCAATATGAACCTGGTGGTACCGAAGCGCGAGTTCCTCGACGCAATGCGCAACCTGTGCACCAAGCACGGTGCGGTACTTATCCTCGACGAAGTGATGACCGGCTTCCGCGTCAGCCTGCAAGGCGCGCAAGGCCACTACGGCATCAAGCCGGACCTGGTGACTCTGGGCAAGGTGATGGGCGGCGGATTGCCTGCAGCGGCATTCGGCGGACGCCGCGACATCATGCAATGCCTCGCCCCATTGGGTGCGGTGTATCAGGCGGGCACACTGTCCGGTAATCCGGTGGCGGTGGCCGCAGGCCTGACCACACTCAAGCTGGTGCAGGCCCCCGGCTTCTACGACAATCTCGGCAAACTGGCGAAGCAGCTCACCGAAGGCCTGACCGCAAGCGCAAAGAAGCACGGCATCGATTTTTGCGCGCAATCGGTGGGCGGCATGTTCGGCCTGTACTTCAGCAAGTCCCTGCCGACCAGCTACGCCGAAGTGATGAAGTGCGACAAGGAAGCGTTCAACCGCTTCTTCCACGCCATGCTGGATGCGGGCCACTACCTGGCGCCGTCGGCATTCGAGGCGGGTTTCGTTTCGGCGGCGCACACCGAAGCCGATATCGCGGCGACGGTCGCGGCGGCGGACAAGATTTTCGCGGCCTGGAAATGAACGCACCAATAAATTCATTTTTCGGGCGCATCGCTGCGTTGCGCGGTGCTCACTCCTTCGCCTACCAATACGGTATGTCTCGGTCGCTGCGCGCCGTGCGCCTTGCGCTGCATCCCGAAATTCTGAATTTCTTGGCGCGCTCATAATGGGTTTATTTTCGCAAGCGACGTTCTACACCACCGTCAATCACATGAAGGACTTGCCGCTGCACGGCGGCAAGGAAGTCGCTTTTGTCGGCCGTTCCAACGCCGGCAAATCGAGCGCCATCAACACGCTGGCCAACCATACGCGCCTGGCCTTCACCAGCAAGACGCCGGGACGCACGCAGCACCTGAATTATTTTTCGCTGGGCGAGAACAACTATCTGGTGGACCTGCCCGGTTACGGCTACGCCAAAGTACCGCCCGATGTACAGGCGCATTGGGAGCACTTGCTGAGCGAGTACCTGCAAACGCGCGAAGAACTATGCGGTTTGGTTGTGATCATGGATTCACGACATCCGCTGACCGAACGCGATCAGAACATGTTGTCGTGGTTTGCCCCGACCGGAAAACCCATCCATATCCTGCTGACCAAATCGGACAAACTAAGCCGACAGCAGTCCACGCAGACCCTGCGCGATGTGAAAGGTTTTCTGGCAGAGCATTTCCCGCAATGCACGGCGCAGCTGTTCTCGAGCCTGAAGAAGATTGGAATGGACGAAGCGGAAGCGGTGATCGCGGGTTGGTTCAGGCAAGAATAAACGGACAGGGACCGTATCCTGATTCTACCGGTAAAAAAATGCCCCTGAACCAAAGGGGAAGGTCAGGGGCAAGAAGGTCTTAACAGGGGTTAAGACACCCGCTCAGGGAGGAGAAACGGGAAGCAACTTTCGCTGCTCACGGATTCAGACGGGACTATGCGAGAATAGTTCCGGCGATTTATGTAAATTTCAGGAATAACCATGCAAACACTCGGACAATACCCCCATAAACGGATGCGCCGGATGCGTCGAGACACGTTTTCACGCGACTTGATGCGAGAGCATATACTCACTCCGGCGGACTTTATCTACCCCGTTTTTGTGCTGGATGGCAGCAACAAAGTCGAGGATGTGAAGTCCATGCCGGGCGTACAGCGCAAGACTCTGGACTTGCTGCTCAAGGACGCCGAACAATGCGTCAAGCTGGGTGTTCCGGTCATGGCGATCTTTCCGGTGATCGAAGCGCCTTTGAAGAGCCTGGATGCACGCGAGGCTTTCAACTCAAAAGGCCTGGTGCCGCGCGTGGTTGCCGAACTGAAAAAGAACTTTCCCGAACTCGGTGTGATGACTGACATCGCGCTCGATCCCTATACGACCCATGGGCAGGACGGGTTGATCGACGACAGCGGTTATGTGCTTAACGACGAAACGGTGGCGGTGCTGACGAAACAGGCGCAATGCCATGCCGCCGCCGGAGCGGATATCGTTGCTCCCTCCGACATGATGGACGGCCGCATCGGCGCTGTGCGTGCCGCGCTGGATGCCGACAGGCATATTTACACCCGCATCATGGCCTATTCTGCCAAGTATGCCTCCAGCTTCTACGGCCCGTTCCGCGATGCCGTCGGCTCCAGCGGCAACCTCGGCAAAGGCAATAAATATACTTACCAGATGGACCCCGCCAATTCCGACGAGGCATTGTGGGAAGTCGGCCTCGACTTGCAGGAGGGTGCGGACATGGTCATGGTAAAACCGGGCATGCCTTATCTCGACATCGTGCGTCGCGTGAAGGACGAATTCAAAGCGCCGACCTTCGTCTACCAGGTGAGCGGCGAATACGCGATGCTCAAGGCTGCCGCGCAAAACGGTTGGCTGAACGAAGAGGCATGCGTACTGGAAGCGCTACTTGCGTTCAAGCGCGCCGGAGCGGATGGGATACTGACTTACTTCGCGCTGGATGCGGCGAGGTGGTTGAAAGCAAGCGAATAACGTCACAGCTCTTGCGACACATGTTTTCAGGGAAAGCGGTGTTTCAATTAGTGACAGTGCTCGCACTTCCATTTGCCGGACCAGCTTATGCAGCGGGTACCTGCGCTGGTTCTGCCAAGGGCTCATATGAGTATCTGGAAGCCATCGAATCGGTAAAACAACTGCCAGAGTTCAAGAGATGGTCGAGCTCCCATCGTCGCGTCGTGTTCGGCGAGCGTGTGGACAAGAAAGTCGCTTCCGAAGGCCGGTGTTATTGGTCGGTATCCGTCTTTGCAGACCGCGGGCCACGACTGGAAATGTGGCATGTGATCCTGGTCGGCCCCAAAGGGCGGGAAATCCTGATAGATGATGCGGATGGCGAAACGATACCCTTGGAACAGTGGCGCAAGAAAAGCTCGCAAGTGGCTCGATAACAGGGTTGCACCAAAGCCAGCAAGCATCAGACCACCGGAATCTGCCCGATCACCTTCTCAAGTATATCCAGCGTTTCCTGGGCGGCAGTAGGCGTAACGCGTTCGTAGGCAAACCCGCCAGCCTGTACCAGCACGTAATCACCCACTGCCAACGGGCTATCGATCAGCATCAGACTGATGTCTCGTTGTTCGCCAAAACATTCTACGGTCGCCATTTGGCCGTCGAGTGCAACGATGCGTGAGGGGATGGCCATGCACATTGCTAGGCCGCCCTCGGCAGGTTGTTTCTGACAACCACCCCCAGTTCGCGCAATTCCGTTGCAACCAGATCCGTCAATTCCGGCAACCGCGCTTCCACTTGAGGCGTCAGCGCCATGCCGGTTTCCAGCGACACGGGTTCGACGCCGATCACCGTGACGCCGCCGGGTTGTTCGCCGATGAATTCCAGCGTCGCCAGCACATCCGAGAGCCCGATCTGGTGGGGCGACAGCTTGGTCTTGAAGAACACCGGTACCTGTTCGTCGGCCAGCCTGATGATGGAAGCGGGTGTCTTGCCACTACGCACTGCGTCGACGATGATGATGTGGTCCGCATTCGACAAGTCCTCCAGCATCTCCATGCCGGTGGTGCCGCCGTCGATGACCACGACTTCGGGCGGGAGCTCGTAATCCTGCTGCAGCTTCTCCACAGCCCTCACGCCGATGCCTTCGTCGGAAAGCAGGATGTTGCCGACACCGAGAACGACGATACGCATCAGAGCGCCTTCACCCGTACCACCGGTTTGCCATCGGCATCGAGCACGTGCACGGCGCAAGCCAGGCAGGGGTCGAACGAGTGCACGGTGCGCAGTACTTCCAGCGGGCGTTCCTCGTCGGCAACCGGGGTTTGCATCAGCGAAGCCTCGTACGGGCCAGGCACATCGCCTTCGTTGCGCGGAGCTGCGTTCCAGGTGGTCGGCACGACGGCCTGGTAGTTCTTGATCTTGCCGTTGTCGAGCACCACCCAGTGCGACAGCACACCGCGCGGTGCCTCGTGGAAGCCGACGCCGCTGACTTCGCCCTTGGGGAATACCGGCTTGTTGAACGTTGCCGTGTCGCCCTTGCCGATGTTGTCCACCAGCAGTTGCCATTGGTTCGCCAGTTCGTCCACCTGCACTGCGCAGGAAACGGCGCGGGCTGCGTGGCGGCCGATGGTGGAGTGCACTGCAGCCAACGGGATCTTGGTCTTGGCCAGCGAACCTGCGGTATCCAGCACGCCGGTCAGATATTTCAGGGTCGGAGCATGGTTCTGTGCTGCCATCGCCAGCACGCGCGACAGCGGGCCGACCTGGGCCGGGTTGCCGTAGAAAGTGGGCGACTTGACCCAGGAATATTTGCCGTCGTCCTGGAAGTCGGTGTAGTTCGGCAAGGTCTCGCCCTTGTACGGGTGCAGCGCGCCTTTGCCGCCCTTGTACCAGGAGTGCTTCACGCTTTCCTGTACGCCGTCGCGGAAGTAGGCGTCGTTGAACGACTTGATCGGCTTGATGCCGGCCAGGTCGCCGCCTTTGAGATAGCCGCCGGGCAGCGCGAACTTGGTGCCCTTGGTGTCGAGCGGAAGGTCGGGCACGGACAGATAGTCCATCACGCCGGCGCCGATCTTGGTCCAGTCGGCATAGAACGCGCCGATCGCGGCAACGTCCACCAGATAGACGTTCTTGACGAAATCGGCCAGTTTGTCGATCCATTCCTTGATCGCCAGCAGGCGTTCGACGGTCAACACCGATTGCGAATCCAGCGCGATCGGGTTGGAAACGCCGCCCACGGCCATGTTCTGGATGTGCGGCGACTTGGAACCGAGCATGCTCACGATCTTGCTGGCGTAGCGCTGGATTTCCAGCGCCTGCAGGTAGTGCGTCGTCGCCAGCAGGTTTACTTCGGGCGGCAGCTTCATTGCCGGGTGGCCCCAGTAGCCGTTGGTGAAGATGCCGAGCTGGCCGGTGCCGACGAAGTTGCCCAGGCGTTCCTTCACCTTGGTGAATTCCTGGCGGCTGTTGCCGCTCCAGTTGGACAGGCCGCCCGCGAGCGACGCGGTCTTGCCCGGATCGGCCTTCAGCGCGGAGGTGACATCCACCCAGTCCAGCGCCGACAGGTGGTAGAAGTGCACGATGTGGTCGTGGATGGCATGCGCCGTGATGATCAGGTTGCGGATGTACTGCGCGTTCAGCGGCACTTCCATCTGCAACGCGTTTTCCACCGCGCGCACCGAGGTGATCGCATGCACCGTGGTACACACGCCGCAGATGCGCTGGGTGATCGCCCAGGCGTCGCGCGCATCGTGGCCGAGCAGGATCTGCTCGACTCCGCGCCACATCTGGCCGGAAGCCCATGCCTTGGAGACTTTGCCATTGTTCACTTCGCAATCGATACGCAGATGGCCTTCGATGCGTGTGATCGGATCTATCGTGATTCTTTTTCCCATTTCAGTTCTCCTGATTTACTGATTACTTATTAGATGCAATGGCAGTTGATTCCGTATTTCCAGACAGGATCGGCAAGTAGCGCACCAGCACGATGTATCCCAGTATCTCCAGCGCGATCATGCCGATGGAAACCATGATCTCGGAGATGGACGGGAAGTAGTGCCAGCCCGGGCCGGTTTCATAACCGACCAGGAACGAGTTGATGCGCAGGATGAAGCCTGCGAGCATCAGGCAGCTGGCGGCGATGAACAGCTTGTCCGGCGCCTTGCGCGACTTGTCGTTCGACAGCAGCACCAGCGGCGCGACGAACAGAGCCGTTTCGACCCAGAACATCAGCGCTTCGATGTTGAACGCGAACATGCTGCCGATCGCACCGCGGATCGCCAGGTCGGCAAAGCGGACGACCAGATAGGCGATGAGCATGCCGAGCATCACCTTGGACAGCTTGCCCAGCAGGTGCATTTCCAGCGGACGCTTGAAGCCGGAGGAAGACAGGCAGGCCTCGAAGATGACGATGGCGAAACCGATGGTGACCGCCGTCATCAAATACAGCAGCGGCAACAGGATGGTCTGCCACAAGGGATGGATCTGGTAGCCGAACACCACCAGCAGCGAGCCCAGGGAAGACTGGTGCATGGAAGGCAGCACGCGTCCCGAGCGCGATGATGAAGAACAGACAGCTTGCTCAGTTTCTTCTTCACGTCCTTCATGCCGAATTTCTCGAGGAAGGCGGGCGAGAACTCGATCCACATCACGACGATGTAAGCCGAGATACAAACCGCCACTTCGAACATCACCGAGTTGGGCTGGGCGTAGCCGGGCCAGAAGATGTGCCAGAAGTTCCAGTAGCGGCCCAGGTCGAAGATCACGCCGGCACCGGCCAGCGTGTAGCCGAACAGGCTGGCCAGCAGCGCCGGGCGCACCATCGGGTGATACTCGCCCTTGTTGAAGATGTATACCAGCAAGGCCACGGAGTAGCCGCCGCAGGCGAAGGCAGAGCCGATCACCACGTCGTACACCACCCAGATGCCCCAGGTGTAGCCGTCGTTGATGTTGGTAACCGCACCCAGCCCGAACAGGAAACGTACGAGCAGGATGACTCCGGCGATTGCCACCAGCGCCGCCAGAAGCTTTGTGAGTGGCGTCCACAGCGGTCCGCCGAGCGGTGCAGGATGATGATGAGATGCAGACATCGGGATCTCCTTATTTCTTTTCATCGCCTGCGTCATCGTCATGCTTGACGTTGCGCTTGGCGACATAGGACAACACACCGAGGAAGGCTATCGGCAGCACCAAAGCGTTGCCGTAGAGCGTGTGCTGCATGGTTTCGGAGGTGGCTGCGTAAGAGCGTTCCGGCAGTTTCGGCATGCCCAGTTTTTCGAACGGTACCGCAGACAGCTTCATCATCTGTGTTCCGCCGAGCTCCTTCTCGCCGTAGATCTGCGGCAGGTACTTTGCTGCCTTGGCAGTGTGCGGCGACTGGTCATGCGTATTGATGTTGCCGCGCGGGAACTGTGTTTCTTCGCCGGGTTTCAGTGCGAGACGCCGTTTCGCTTCGGCATGCAGGTCCTTGACCTTGCCGTACAGCGTGGCGCCGGTCGGGCACACTTCGGCGCAGGCGGAGTACTTGCCCTCGGGCAGGCGTTGTTTGCACAGCTGGCATTTGCTGATCTGCGGCAATGCCTTGTCGTACTGGAAGCGAGGCACGCCGAACGGACAGGCCGCCACGCAGTAGCGGCAGCCGATGCAGATGTCCTTGTCGTAGCCGACGATGCCGGTGACGGGATCCTTGGTCATTGCCGATACCGGACAGGCAGAGACGCAGGAAGGATCGACGCAGTGCAGGCAGGAGACCTTCATGAAGGCGAAACCGTCCTTCTCGCTGTCCTTGGTCTCGCAGGTGCCATCCTTGTAGACCTTGATGACATTGAGCGTCTTGCCGGAAATGTCGAGCGGGGTGTCCCACAGTTGTTCCGGAGTAGAAAACTCCGGCGGCATGCCGTTCACATCTTTGCAGGCGGAAACGCAGGCTTTGCAGCCGATGCACAGTGTGCTGTCGTACAGCAGTCCCAGCGCCTCGGCGGGCATGGCCTTGTTTTCACGCGCCTCGGCAGGCGCACCCGTTGCAAGCAAGGTGCCACCGGCCAGCGCTCCTTTCAGAAAATCGCGCCGGCTAACGCTCATGATGGTTTCCTTTCCTCTTGCTTGGCATCGCCTTCATCGAGCTTGACGCCCTTGCCAAGGTTCTTCGCCAGTTGGGCTCCGGCGCCGATCGCCGCACCGGCCACTGCTGCGGTCAGCACCGCTGCGCCGAGCGTGGCGCCGATGCCCTGCTCTTCGACGATGCGCGGGAATCCGACAGGAGGACGTATCGTCTTCAGGTCGGCCAGGGCATGGATGGGCTTGGCGAACGCGATGCCTTTCTCGGTACAGCCGATGCAGGGGTGGCCCGTGCCGACCGGCCAGCTGGCATTGCCGACATCGCCGAACAGGATGGATGGACAATTGGCATAGGTCTCGGGACCCTTGCACCCCAGCTTGTACAGGCAGTAGCCCTTGCGGTGACCTTCGTCGCCGAACTCCATGGCGAAGCGGCCCGCATCGAAGTGCGCGCGGCGTTCGCAGTTTTCATGGATGAGGCGCGAGTAGGCGAACTTGGGACGGCCGATGTTATCCACGTCAGGCAATTTGCCGAAGGTCAGGAAATGCACCACGGTGGACAGGAAGTTGTAGGGATTGGGCGGGCAGCCGGGAATATTGGGGATTACCTTGCCCAGAACTTCTCCGGCGCTTTGTGCACCGGTGGGATTGGGCGGTGTGGAAGGCATGCCGCCCCAGGAGGCGCAACTGCCGATGGCGATGACCGCAGCAGCATCGGCAGCGCATTCCTTGAGCATTTCTATTGCTGTCTGGCCGCCGACCTTGCAGTAGATGCCGTTGTCCTTGGTCGGGATCGCGCCTTCGACCACCAGCAGATATTTGCCCTTGTTGGCTTTCATCGCCTGTCTGCGGGCGGCTTCGGCCTGGTGTCCGGCGGCGGCAAACAGCGTTTCGTGATAATCGAGGGATATGACGTCGAGGATGAGTTTTTCCAGTGTCGGATGTTCAGCGCGCAGCAATGATTCGGTGCAGCCGGTGCATTCCTGGAAGTGCAGCCAGATCACCGATGGACGCTTCCTGGTGGCTACAGCCTTGATCATGGCGGCTGCCGCGTCGTTGGGCAGTCCCATGGTTGCCGCCATCGCGGCACACATTTGCATGAAGCTGCGTCGTGACATACCGAGCCGTTTTTCCAGCGCTACCATGCTCTCTTCGTTTTCAATGGTGTCAATATTCATAGTCAAGCCCCTTGTTATCGTTTACATCGCATGACGTGATAAACAAGAACCATGCCACGGGAGCGAACGCCAGTTGAAACAAGGAAGCGAAAAATGTGAACGAAAAAAGCAGCCTCGATAAAGCGCTTGAGGTGACCATTTGCTGCGGCAAATGGAAAGAAACTTTGCAGTAAATTTGCCCGAGGGAATCGCTAGGATACTGATTTACCTGAGGAAATCAGTACACCTTGTTGGCGCAGGGAGGGGCATCGAAAGTCGATGCCAAGCTTTGGCTATGAGGGAACAACCAGTGCTGATCAGGAAAGCAGTAAAGCTTCCACCGCAGCGACATCGGCATGAGTCTCCGGGTGCCGACTGCCGCTGTGATGGGCATTTTCGGGAAAGACGATGATATGTATCTGGGCGCCGGATTCTCCGGTCAGGGTGTAGCTAGGCACAAGCTCGTCGTGTCCGCCTACCCGTGCTTTCCACTCGTCATCTTCGAACTCAATATTGTGTTTGAGCAGGAACAGGAGCACAGCCTTGGCATCGTCGCTGAAAAGAATCAGGTTGATATCGGAATGCTCGCCTGCCGTGCCGCTTAACACCGAGCCGGTAAGATAGGGATGGAATGGTTCAAGCAACCGCATGATGGTGACGGCCTCTTCGCGCAACTGACGCAGGATTCCGGGATGGCTGTCACGCTGATAGAGCAAACGATAGCTGTGCAGGGCTTCATCCACTTCCTGATTGCTGGGGAGATGGTGGGTGTCGGATGCGCCGAGTTGCCTCGCTGCCTTGCGCTTGGCGAACGCGTGATCGGTGATGCCGTCTTCGGCCATTAGTTTCGCGGCCTGTTGCGCGAGTTGTTCGCGCATCAGGTCGCGGCGTAGCGCGTGCGGTTTGCTCATCTTCGTATACGCTAGAAGAGTTGATCGTTTACGTTATCCGCAGGTTTGCTTCCCTCGGTAGCCACTTCGCCCTGTTCTGCCGGAAGGTTCTCTTCATAGAAATATTCGATGTGAGTGCCGCTGGGATCGCGTAGTCCGTTATCGTTGATGCGGGCAGTGACGACGTGCTCCGGCGTGGAGTATTCGACTTCGGGCACACCCTGCAACATCTTACCCATGTAGCTCATCCAGATGGGCAGCGCCGCGCCACCGCCCGTCTCCTTTTCACCCAGGCTTTGCGGGTTGTCGTAGCCGATCCAGGTGACAGCGACGAGGGTGGGATGGAACCCCGCGAACCATGCGTCCATCGAGTCGCTGGTGGTGCCGGTCTTGCCCGCGAGATCTTGCCTGCCCAGTTCCATGGCGCGGATGGCTGTGCCATGTTTCACCACGTCCTGCATCATGTTCACCATCGTGAAGGCGTTACGAACATCGATGACACGCTCGGCATTCTCGCCCGCAACGATTGGCGACGCTTGCGCGATAACCTTGCCTTGGCCATCTTCGATGCGCTGGATGAAATAGGGCATGACACGGTAACCGCCATTGGCGAACACCGAGTAGCCCCCCATCAATTGCATGGGAGTGACAGAACCGGCCCCCAGTGCCATGGTGAGGAAGGGCTTGATTTTGTCCTTATCGAAACCGAATTTGGTGACGTAGTCCTGAGCGTATTCCAGACCTATTGCTTGCAGGATGCGGATGGAAACGAGGTTCTTGGATCGGGTCAAGCCCTGGCGCAGGCGCATCGGGCCGTCGAAACCGCCTTCGTAATTCTTTGGTTGCCACAACTCTTCACCCGTTTGCGAAAGGTCGATAACCAGCGGCGCGTCGTTGATGACGGAAGCTGGAGTGAAGCCTTTTTCCAATGCGGCGGAATAGATGAATGGCTTGAAACTGGAGCCGGGTTGCCTCCAAGCCTGCGTGACATGGTTGAACTGGTTGTTATAGAAATCGAAACCGCCGACCAGGGCATAGATCGCGCCGTTGCGCGGGTTGGCCGAAACGAAGGCGGACTCGATCTGGGGCAACTGGGTGATTTCCCAGGAATCCTTGTCATTCTTGAATACGCGGATCAGAGAGCCGGCCCGGATGCGGCGGTTCAGTGCAAGCTTGTTACCCAGTGTCTGTTGTGCGAAGCTCAGGCCTTCACCGTGAATCTCGATTTCCAGTCCGCCTTTGCAATGGGCAGATATGCTTTTGGAGCTGACGGATTTCACTACTGCAGGAATGAGATCGTCGCTGTCTGGCACATCTTCCAAAGCATCATCCAGCAACTCGTCGGTGTTGGCCCTTTTCAGATCAATATAGCCTTCCGGCCCGCGATAGCCATGGCGATGGTCGTATTCCATTACGCCTTTGCGTACAGCTGCATAAGCAGCAGCCTGATCCTGCGCACGGATAGTGGTGTAGACACTATAGCCTTGGGTATAGGCGTCTTCCTGAAAGCGGTCAAACATCTCCTGGCGCGCCATTTCGGCGACGTAGCTGGCATTGACCGCAAACGTTTGATGATGGGCGATTTGCTTGGTCTGGATGGGCTCATTGAGAGCCTGGTCCAGCTGCTCCTGGCTGATGTAATGAAGGTCATGCATGCGCCGCAGGATGTAGATCTGACGAACCTTCGCGCGCCCCGGATTGACCACCGGGTTGAATGTGGCGGGTGCCTTGGGCAGGCCGGCAAGCATCGCCATCTCTGGCACGGTTAACTGGTTTAGGGTCTTGGCGTAATAGACCTGGGCGGCAGAAGCAAAGCCGTAGGAGCGCTGACCGAGATAGATGTGGTTGATGTAAAGCTGAAGGATTTCGTCCTTGCTCAGGTTATGCTCTATCTTGAAGGAGAGCAGCATCTCGTTAAATTTGCGCGAGAGCGTTTTTTCCTTGGAAAGGAAAAAATTTCGCGCGACTTGCATGGTGATCGTGCTCGCACCTTGCCTGACCCCGCCCTGAGGTGAAGTTGGAATACGCCGCGCGCAGCACGCCGATGTAGTCCACGCCGCCATGTTCATAGAATCGATCATCTTCGGCCGCGAGGATCGCCTTTTTCATCAACTCGGGCACCTCCTCGATTTTGACCAATTCGCGCCGCTCTTCGCCGAATTCGCCGATCAAGGTTCCCTCGGCGCTGAATACCCGCAGCGGCATCTTGGGGCGATAGTCGGTTAGCGTTTCCAGGGTAGGAAGCGTGGGGTAGGTCAGTATGGCCGCGAATACGAGAAGTAAAATCGGCAACAGAGGCAGGGCAAGTACAACCAGAGAAGGATAAAACCACCAGCGAGAAGTCATGACGAACGTTCTAGTTAAGTATTATTGGATTATATCGTCTTGAAGCCGGAAATCGAATCCATAGAAAAAACTTTACACCCATGGGAGTTATTGCTAGGATTTAAACCACTTTGTACGGAAAAGCGCTAACTAGCCTATGATCAAAGGAAATTTTGATATCCCGTTAGATTTCTTGAGCACCTCTACCCCACCCTTGATCGGGGTGGATATTAGCTCGTCCTCTGTCAAAATGGTTGAGCTGAGCGAGGCGCCAAAAAAGAACGGATATGTGGTCGAGCGTTACTCCATTGAGTTGCTTCCGGCGGATGCGGTAAGCGACGGCAACATCAATAACCTGGATGCGGTTTCCGATACTGTGAAGCGTGCCTGGAAACGCTTGGGTTCGCGCATCAGGAACGTCAGTCTGGCTTTGCCGGCGGCGGCGGTGATCAGCAAAAAAATCCTGTTGCCAGCAGGTTTGCGCGAAGACGATCTTGAGTATCAGGTCGAGAGCGAAGCAAACCAATACATCCCTTTCGCGCTGGAAGAAGTCAATCTGGATTTTCAGGTCATTGGTCCGGCGCCGAACAATCCTGATGAAGTTGAAGTGCTATTGGCGGCGTCGCGCAAGGCCAACGTTGAAGACCGTGTGGCGGCGGCGCAATCGGCGGGCCTGAAAGCGATCGTGGTTGATGTAGAGCCGTATGCTGCAGAATCGGCTTTCGAGATGATACGTAACCAGCTGCCGGGCAAAGCGACAGATCAGTGCATTGCATTGGTGGATATTGGCGCCTATGTGATGAACGTGAACGTATTGCGCAATGGGCAGTCGGTCTATATGCGCGACCAGCAGGTGGGCGGGGCGCAGCTCACACAACAAATTCAGAGCCTCTTCGGACTGTCGGCGGAAGAAGCCGAATCGGCCAAACGCAATGGCGGGCTTCCTGAAAATTATGAAAGCGATGTGCTATCCCCTTTCCGTGAAAACGTCGCGATGGAAGTATCGCGCGCACTGCAATTCTTTTTTACATCGACGCAGTACAACGAAGTGAGCTTTATAGTGCTGGCCGGAGGGTGCGCCGCGCTTCCAGGTCTGGATGAGGCGGTGGCGACGCGCACCCAGGTCAGCACTTTGGTGGCGAATCCGTTTGAATTGATGACACTGTCCAGCCGCATCAAGCCGCGCCAGTTGCAGATGGATGCGCCGGCCTTGATGATTGCATGTGGTTTGGCGATGCGGAGGTTCGATCCATCATGATACGCGTTAACCTGCTACCTCACCGCGAGGAGAAGCGAAAAGCCCGCCAGTTGCAATTCGTCGTGTTGAGCGTCATTTCTTTGGTGCTGGGTGCGGTAATCGTCGGTTTCGTCCATGCCGCAATCAGCACGCAGATTTCCTACCAGGAGCGACGCAACAACTACCTGAAGAACGAGATTGCAGTACTCGATAAACAGATCGAAGAGATCAAAAAATTGCGTGAGCAAACGCAAGCCTTGTTGTCGCGCAAGACAGTGGTCGAGAATCTGCAGAGCACCCGCTCGGATGTGGTTCACCTTCTCGACCAGATGTTGCGAATTCTGCCGGATGGGGTTTATCTGAAAAGTCTTAAGCAGACAGGGTACAGGATAAACATGGTCGGATATGCCCAGTCGAGCGCGCGGGTCTCCACTTTGATGCGTTCAATTGAGGACTCGCCCTGGCTGGATTCCCCGGTGCTGATAGAGGTACATGCGGCGACTGTCGGAAAGACTCGCTTGAGCGAATTTTCCCTCTACTTTAATCTGACCAAACAAGAAGCTCCTCCTGTTGCCGCTCCTGCTCCAGCGAAATCTGCCAGGTAAGAATAAAGGGCAAACATGAATATTATTGAAGAAATCAGGAACGCCGACCCCAAAACTCCGGGAAGCTGGCCATGGCTAGTTAAAATCACGGCTTTTATTGCGATGTTCCTGGCAATTGTTGCCGTTGGAGCTGCACTTGATTGGCAGGATCAATGGACTCAGCTGCAGACGGTGCGGGAAGAGGAGGATAGGCTTCGCGATACGTATTTGACCAAAAAGCGGCAAGCCATCAACCTGGATATCATCAAAAAGCAATTAATCGACACGCAGCAATCTTTCGGCGCCCTGCTCAAGCAACTGCCAAGCAAGTCTGAAATGGACGCGTTACTGACCGACATCAACCAGGCTGGCCTGGGGCGTGGTCTGCAATTTGAGTTGTTCAGGCCGGGAGCTGAAGTGACGACGGGGGTGTTTACCGAACAACCGATCACGATCAAAGTGACTGGCAACTACGATGATTTGGGCAAGTTTGCCAGTGACATATCTCAAATGCCGCGCATCGTGACGCTGAACAACGTAAGCATCGTTCCTGATAACAGCGGTGTGTTGATCATGGATGCGGTGGCGAAAACATATCGTTACCTGGATGAAGATGAGTTGGCGGCGCAGAAGCGCGCAGCCAAAGCAGCTGCTGGAGCAAAGAAATGAGAATCTCGCATTCCATACTCCTCGCATCGTTGATTCTGGCCGGGTGCGGAGGTGAAGAATTCCAGGACCTGCGCGACTTCGTCAAGAATGCAGGTGCCGATATGCGCGGCAAGGTCGAGCCGCCTCCCGAGATCAAGCCGTATGAGCCGTTTACCTACGATAACGACGCCAGTCTGCCTGATCCGTTCAAGCCACGTAAACAGGACGCGAGAAACACAGCTCGTACCGGGCAGAATCAGCCCAATTTGAACAGGCCGAAGGAAGAGCTGGAAGACTTCCCTCTTGAAAGCCTGAAAATGGTAGGTTATTTGTCTCAAAAAGGAGTTGGGCAAGCGGTTATACGTTCTGCCGAGGGTAAGATTTATAGAGTCAAGGTCGGTAATTACATCGGACTGAATTTCGGTCAGGTCACCTCGGTGACAGAAACTGAAGTGAAAATAAAAGAGATGGTACAAGACAGCGTTGGCGACTGGTCCGAACGTGAGAGCAGCCTGCAGCTGATAGAGTGATTAGGAGTGAATACCATGAAAAACCCAATTCGTAGCGCCGTTCAGTTGATAGCGATTGCACTGTTTCTGAGCGCAACAGTTGCCAAGGCTCAGGAGGCAGGCAATGTAGATGCAATGAATAGCATCCAATCCATCAGCGCAAACAACGAACTAGGCGGTAAAGTGGTCATTACAGTCGGGCTGAAAAGCGCGCCGACCAGCCAGCCAACTGTGTTTACCATCAATACGCCGCCCCGCATCGCTTTTGACTTCCCGAATACCGAGAACGGGCTGGGGAAATCGACGCAGGAATTTGGCGAGGGCGATCTGCGCAGCGCCAATATCGTGCAGGCGGGCAACCGCACGAGACTTGTGGTAAATCTCAATCAGATGCTGAGTTATGAATCACGGGTGGAAGGGAACAATCTGCTGATCACGCTGCAGCGCAAAGAGGTCGGATCAGCAAGCGGTACAGCTCAGGCGCACTTTGCGGAAGCCAAGCCCGGAGCAGCGCAAAAACACAGTCTGCGCGATGTCGATTTCCGGCGTGGAAAGAATGGTGAAGGGCGAATTCAAATTGATCTGTCGGATGCCGGGGTAGGTATCGATATCAAGCAGCAGGGCAGATTGTTGCTGGTAGATTTCCTGCATACTTCGCTGCCCCGCAACTTGCAGCGCAAGCTGGATGTAACTGATTTTGCCACGCCGGTTCAGTCAGTTGATGCCTATTCGCAGGGTGAGAACGTACGCCTGGCAATCGAACCCAAAGGATTGTGGGAATACTCCGCATACCAGACAGACAACAAGTTCTTCATCGATGTGAAAGAGGTCGCAGAGGACCCGAACAAACTGGTTAAAAGCAGTGTACCGGGGTATGCCGGAGAGAAGCTGACACTGAATTTCCAGAATATCTCGACACGTGAAGCGTTGAGCGTTATTGCCGACTTTACCGGATTGAACATGGTTATCAGCGATACCGTCTCGGGTAACCTCACCTTGAGATTGAAGGATGTGCCATGGGATCAGGCACTGGACATCATTCTGCAGAGCAAGGGACTGGATATGCGCAAGAATGGCAATGTGATCCAGGTCGCTCCGCGCGAAGAGATTGCAAGCAAGGAGAAAAGTGATCTGACTGCCCGCCAGGAAATCAGCGAGATGGAGGTGGTGCGCACAGAAAGCTTCAGACTCAGTTATGCCAGAGCAGAAGATATGGCAAAGCTGTTAAAGAGCAAGGACGCCGGGTTGCTTTCAAAACGCGGTACGGCTGTTGCGGATATCCGGACCAACACGTTGTTCGTGCAAGACGCCCCATCAAGGCTGGAGGACATTCGTCACTTCATCAGCCAACTCGACGTATCCGTGCGTCAAGTGATGATCGAGGCGCGTTTTGTAGAAGCGGGTGATACTTTCAAGCGTACATTGGGAGGCCGCTTGAGCTACGCAGGACCTGAAACCAGTGTGGCCGGAGGCGGATTCCCGGTTGCAAACGGCATCGGTATGCGTGGCACGTTCGCACCCCAAGTGAACTTGCCTGGTGCAAATGCCGGGATAGGCGGACTGACAATGACCCTATACAATGCGGTTGCCACCAAGACGCTGACCTTGGAGTTGAACGCTTCGGAAATCGATGGCACGAGCAAGAACATCGCTAGCCCGCGGGTAGTGACCGGTGACAAGACTGAAGCAACCATTGAGTCCGGCGTCCAAATCCCGTATTTGCAGGCAAGCAGCAGCGGTGCTGCCAACGTCGCCTTCAAAAAGGCGGTATTGGGCCTTACTGTCACGCCGCAAATCACTCCGGATGACCATGTCGGGATGAAAGTCCTGGTTAGCCAGGATACCGTGGGAACCATTTACTACAATATCCCCAGCATCAATACCAAGAAAGTCGAAACCGACGTGCTGGTCGAGAACGGCGGCACTGTGGTTATCGGTGGCATTTATACCCAGGATGCAACGGACGATGTTCAGCAGATCCCGCTGCTCGGAGATATCCCGATAATTGGCTGGCTGTTCAAGACTGACACGACTGCAAAGGCCAAAAAGGAACTATTGGTGTTCATCACGCCCAAGATACTGAAAGACAGTCTGGGCATGAATTAAAAGCGGCCAAGCAAAAAGAAAAGCCCGGCGATGCCGGGCTTTTCTTTTGTCAAAAAACGAACAATGAGTTTCCGATACAATCACAAGCATGAGCGGCACAAAAATTGAAAAGCGAATGTCTGGCAACATCATCCTTGTGGGGATGATGGGGGCGGGCAAAACTACCGTGGGGAAGCTCCTTGCCAAGCAACTCGGCAAGGCCTTTATCGATAGCGACGAAGAGATACAGCGACGCACCGGCGTGACCATCCCGCATATTTTCGATGTCGAGGGTGAGGCGGGATTCCGTGTACGCGAATGTGGAGTGATCGAAGAGCTGCTCAAACAGGATGACATCGTATTGGCAACAGGTGGAGGGGCGATACTCAACCCGCAAAACCGATCGATGATGAAGCAGAACGGTGTGGTTGTGTATTTGAAGAGCAGCGTGCACGACCTGTGGCAACGCACGCGCCATGACCATAACCGGCCGCTGCTACAAACGGATAATCCTCGCGCCAAGCTGCAGGAGTTGCATGACCAGCGCGACCCGCTCTATGCTGAGGCCGCGGATCTGATCATCCACACCGGCAAACAGAGCGTGCAAGTATTGCTCGAACGGTTACAACTCAAACTGGAAGAGATGAGGCAAATGGCAGGAAGCGAAAAAACGATGCAGACCTTGAATGTAGGGCTGGCAGAGCGCAGTTATCCTATTCATATCGGAAGCGGATTGCTGGGGCGCTTCGAATTGCTGCTGCCGCATATTCCGCGAAAACGCGCAGTCATTGTCAGCAACACTACCGTTGCCCCGCTGTACCAGCAGCAATTGGCCGAAGGACTGGAATCCAACGGTGTGCAAGTGCAGTCCATCACGCTGCCGGATGGCGAGCAATACAAGAACAGCGAATCACTGAATACGATCTACGATGCACTGCTGTCGGCGCGCTGCGAACGGAGCACCCCGCTTATCGCATTGGGGGGCGGCGTTATCGGCGATATCACCGGATACGCGGCGGCAACCTATCTGCGCGGCGTTCCGTTCATACAGATACCTACTACGCTGCTGTCGCAGGTCGATTCGTCGGTTGGCGGCAAGACCGGCATCAACCACCCGCTGGGCAAAAACATGATCGGCGCGTTCTATCAGCCGCGCGTGGTGCTCGCGGATACGTCCACGCTCGACACCTTGCCGGACAAGGAGTTGCGCGCAGGGATCGCCGAAGTGATCAAGTACGGGCTGATCCGCGACCTGCCGTTCCTCGGATGGCTGGAAACCAACATCGAAAAACTCTTGTCGCGCGACACGGCGGCGCTGCAATACGCCATCGCACGGAGTTGCCAGAACAAGGCAGACGTCGTCGGAGCAGACGAACGCGAAAGCGGGGAACGGGCACTCCTGAATCTGGGCCATACCTTCGGTCATGCCATCGAGAACGGTATGGGCTATGGCGTCTGGCTGCATGGAGAGGGAGTCGCTGCCGGAACCATCATGGCAGCCGATCTTTCGCAACGTCTCGGATGGTTGGGCGCTGAAGAAGTATCGCGCGTACGCAAACTGTTCGAACGCGCAGGGTTGCCTGTCTCCGCACCCAAATTAGGTGCGGAGAAATATCTGCAACTGATGGGGCTGGATAAAAAGGTGGCGGACGGGAAGATCCGCTTCGTTTTGCTCAAGTCGCTGGGGCATGCCGTGATGACGGGAGAGGTGCCGCAGGCGTTGCTGGAACAGACACTGGAGTCCTGTAGTGCCTGAACTGCAACTTGCCCCCTACGCAGTCAGCACTAGCCCGCGCGGCAGAAAATTCGCCGAACCTGCACCGCCTGGGCGAAGCGAATTCCAGCGCGACCGCGACCGCATCATCCATTCCGGCGCGTTTCGCCGCCTCGAATACAAAACGCAGGTGTTCGTCAATCACGAAGGCGACCTGTTTCGCACCCGGCTCACCCACAGCATCGAAGTCGCCCAGATCGGCCGCTCTATTGCGCGGCGTTTGGCATTGAACGAAGATCTGGTGGAGGCGATAGCGCTGGCGCATGACTTGGGCCACACGCCGTTCGGTCATGCGGGACAGGACGCGCTGAACGACTGCATGAAGGACCGCGGCGGCTTCGAGCACAATCTGCAATCACTGCGCGTGGTGGATGTGCTGGAGGAGCGCTATGCCGCATTCGACGGTTTGAACCTTTGTTTTGAAACGCGCGAAGGCATCCTTAAGCACTGTTCTGCGCAAAATGCCGCACGGCTCGGCGAAGTCGGAGAACGTTTCCTGAAAGGCCGCCGCCCTTCGCTGGAGGCCCAGATCGCCAACCTTGCAGACGAGATCGCCTACAACAACCACGACGTGGATGACGGTTTGCGTTCCGGCCTGATTACCCTGGGGCAACTGGCTTCAGTGGGCTTGTTCGCGCAGCACCTGGACAAGGTGCGAGCGGCCTATCCTGAGCTGCCCGAACGCAGGGTAGTGCACGAGACCGTGCGCCGCATGATCAACGCCCTGATAACCGACTTGATTACTCAGACCGAGCGCAACATTCGGCAATATGCTCCGCAAAGCCCGGATGACGTGCGGACAGCGCCGCCGCTGGCCGCATTCAGCGCCGAGATGCTTGAGCTCAATCGCGAACTCAAATCCTTCCTGCACACCCACCTATACCGGCATTACCGCGTCATGCGCATGACCGCCAAAGCGCGCCGCATCATCGGTGATCTGTTCCATGCATTCATGGATGACAATCGCCTGTTGCCGCCGCAGTTCACCCGTCAGGCAGAGATGGATCGCGCCGTATCTGACTACATCGCCGGCATGACCGACCGCTACGCCATCAGGGAGCATCGGAGGTTGTTTGCGGTAGAGGAAAATTAACAATCGGAACTGTATCCATTTAGCCGCACTTTGTGATCGAACTGCTTTCGCTTTCAAACTCTTCACCCGGCTCTGCGGCTTGAACGCGTCGTTGGCGGATGAAAAACACGGCAAAATAAAAAACCCCGCACCTTGAGAAGGTGCGGGGTTTTGAATTGATGAGACAACGAAAAACGACCCGCCTAATTCAGGCGGGTCGTTAGGAAAACGCAATTCCGGCTACCCTATTGGCAATCCGCCTCAAGCGGCTAGCTCAAGACTGGATGGGGAAGACCACTGATTTACAGCATTAAGCTTCTCCCCACAGGGCGCGCGATTAAGGACAGTACGTTGCGGCACTGCCCGCGTTCGGATTCGTAGGCGCATTAGCCCTGAATTGCTGCACTGCAGTCAACGAGAGGCCGCAACTGGCGTTCGTGGTCAGGTCAAAAACGTGCCAGTAGGCGTTCGTGCCCTCTCCGCTGGGAGGCGTGAAAACTCTGGGGCTGCCGGCAATGAGAAGTTCTACTCGAGCGGGCGAGCCGGTTTGGCCGGGACTATAGGTGTTAGACCAGTTGTGGACGTAGAACCGGTATGTGCTGTTCGGGGCCAGCCGGGAGAACGTCGTTACCTCGGGGCCGTAGCCGGTGGTGTCGTCCACGTCCAGCCCTATGTAGGGCGCTGCAGTGAGCGATCCCCGGAATCCGAAATACACGTGAGTGCCGCCGGGGGCGAGAGTATGCGAATCGAGATCGCTAGGGCTGGCGCCCCAGGTCAGCCGGACGGCGAGCCCCCCAGACAGAACGAGACAGGTGGGATTCGTGGTGTTGGCAGTGCCAGCAGCACTGACCGAGTTGGATACCCTGACATCCTTTACCGCCTGAACGATGGCAGTCATCCCCGTTTTTATCGGCAGCATGAAGTCGCCGGTGGCATTGGTCATCCCGGAAATAACGCTCGAATAGTTAATCCCTTCCGCGCTTACCGTTGCCCCCGCTACGCGGTTGCCGGCCGCATCCACTACGCAGCCGGTATAGGTGACGAAGGGAAGATAGAACTGATCGCTGTTCCAGGTAGCGAAGTGGGACACACTACCTTCATAGTATTGATTGGGCGCGGTACCCAACAGGGTTGCCGTGCCTTCCGCGTACCACAAGCCCGTGGTGGGATTAAAGGAAAACAGCTGGGCGGTGGCCGGGGATGCGGCTGCACGCGAAGATACCGGGATGCGCACGGTTGCAGTTACACCTGGGGCGAGATTGAGCGCTGCGCCGGCAGCGTCTGTGAATCTCACATCGAAAGCGCCGAAGCTTTCAATGGGTGCCGCCGCACCGCCGGCAAGGGGAACGCCCATGTAATTTCCAGGCATCTGGGCCGGATTGCTGCCGGGCGCAATGGGCGTCAACTTCACTGTTACAGTCCCGGTTGCCGCCACGCCGGACGCCGTTTGCAGCGCGTTTGCGGGCAATGTCACCATTGCTGTGGAGCCCGGCACTGTCAGAGTCTGAGCTACCGCAGGATCGAAGGTCTGCGTGCTTGCTACAGGCACCATGGGAACGTTCATCAGTACCGAAGAAGTTCCGCTGGTATAGGCCTCCGTCGTACGTGCCTGTGGGGCGTAACCGGCCAAGTCAAAGGTCACCACGACTGAAGCCGCCGGGGTCACGCCGGTGAGTGTGTAAGCGCCTGTGGCACTTGTGGTTGTACTGATCCCACCCGCACGTACCTGCACGCCTGACACCCCGCTCCCGGTCGTGGCATGCGTGACAACGCCGGAAATGCCGGGAGAGGCTGATGGTATGGATATTGGCACACCAACTGGCAGGGCGCCGGTAGTGCCTGTCGCCGGTGCCTGTACCGTTTGCGGGGAGTCCGCTTCCGCCGCAGCTTGTCAACAAGACTGTCAACGCAGCCAACGTCAAAACAGCATAAGTTCTGGTTTGATGCATGTAGATGGTTCTCATAAAAACCCCGAGGTGGAAATACCGAATTCGCCCTATTGCGAAATGGATTGGGACTGATTCTATAAGCCACAGCGCAAGTAAGGCAATGCAAAAAATGGCCTAGATATATCTAGATAACCCGGATGGACGGAACTATTGGTTTTCTGCAGGCAAAGGCACGCTAAGTGTGGGCATGTTGCCCTGCCTTGCCGGAACGGGTAACATTCTCGCCCTTTCGCATAAATATTTGGAAGGCGGCAATAGCCGCCATTTTTGTCGGTTGATAGAGGTGAGGAGCAAGGTGAACAATTCTTCGTTGCCAGCACAGCAGGGTCTTTATGACCCGCGCAATGAACATGATGCATGTGGTGTCGGATTCGTCGCACATATTAAAGGTCAGGCGAGCCACGACCGGGTCAGTCAAGGGCTGCAGATACTGGAGAATCTGACGCACCGCGGTGCGGTCGGTGCCGATCCGCTGGCGGGCGACGGCGCGGGTATCCTGATCCAGGTGCCGGATGCGTTCCTGCGCAAGGCCCTTGCAAAAGAAAAGATCAGCCTGCCTGCAGCCGGGGAATACGGCGTTGGTATGTTGTTCCTGCCGCGCGATGCAAAAGCCCGCGCAGCCTGCGAAAAAGTCATCGCCGACAAGATCAAGGCCGAAGGCCAGACGCTGCTGGGCTGGCGCGATGTGCCGGTTGATAACAGCGGTCTCGGTGTAAGCGTGAAAGCCGTCGAGCCCGTGGTGCGCCAGGTATTCATTGCACGCGGCAACAAGACGGTCGATCAGGATGCATTCGAACGCAAGCTGTTCGTTATCCGCAAAACAGCCGAACACGCGATCAGCGGTTTGCCGAAAGGACAAGGCAAGGGCTTCTACGCCCCCTCCATGTCGTCGCGCACCCTGGTATATAAAGGCATGCTGCTGGCAGACCAGGTCGGGAAATACTTCCTCGACCTGCAGGACAAAGAGATGGTCAGCGCCTTCGCGCTGGTGCATCAACGCTTCTCCACCAATACCTTCCCCACCTGGAATCTGGCGCATCCGTTCCGCATGATCGCGCACAACGGCGAAATCAACACGCTGCGCGGCAACGTCAACTGGATGGCGGCGCGCCATGCGGCGATGTCGTCCAAGTTCCTTGGCAAGGACCTCGACAAGCTGTGGCCGCTGATCGTCGAAGGCCAGTCCGACTCCGCCTGTTTCGACAATGCGCTGGAATTGCTGGTGGCGGGCGGTTACTCGCTGCCGCACGCGATGATGCTGCTGATCCCCGAAGCATGGGCCGGCAATCCGCTGATGGACGAAGAGCGCCGCGCGTTCTACGAATATCACGCCGCACTGATGGAGCCGTGGGACGGCCCCGCCGCGGTGGCATTCACCGACGGTCGCCAGATCGGCGCAACGCTGGACCGCAACGGTCTGCGTCCCGCGCGCTACCTCATCACCGACGACGATGTGGTGCTCATGGCGTCCGAGATGGGCGTGCTGCCCATCTCCGAAAAGAAGATCGTGAAGAAGTGGCGCTTGCAGCCGGGCAAGATGTTCCTGATCGACATGCAGGCCGGCCGCATCGTGGACGATGCCGAACTGAAGCAGCAGATCGCCACCGCCAAGCCGTACCGCAAGTGGATCGAACAATCGCGCTACATCCTCGATGACCTGCCCAAGGTCGCCGACAAGAGCGAGTTGCAGATCAGCCTGCTGGATGCGCAACAGGCGTTCGGTTACACACAGGAAGACCTCAAGTTCATCATGCTGCCGATGGCAAGCGCGGGCGAAGAAGCTACTGGCTCCATGGGCAACGACGCGGCACTGCCCGTGTTGTCGAACAAGAGCAAGGTGTTCTACAACTACTTCAAGCAGCTGTTCGCGCAAGTGACGAATCCGCCGATCGATCCGATCCGCGAAGAGATCGTGATGTCGCTGACCTCCTTCATTGGTTCCAAGCCCAACCTGCTCGGCGTCGATGAAACGAAACCGGCGCCGCGCCTGGAAGTGCATCAACCGGTGCTGTCGCACGAAGATGCGGCCAAGCTGCACAACATCGACAAGCTGACCAAGGGCAAATACAAATCCAAGGTGCTGGACCTTACCTATCCGGTGAAGAACGGCGCAGCGGGTAGCGAAGCCGCCATCAAGGCTTTGTGCAAAGAAGCGGACAAGGCAGTGTCGGGCGGATACAACGTGCTGATCCTGTCCGATCGCGCGGTCTCGGAGAAACGCGTGGCGATCCCCGCCTTGCTGGCAACTTCCGCCGTGCACCATCACCTGGTGAAGGCCGGCTCGCGCACGAACACCGGCTTGGTCGTGGAGACCGGCTCGGCGCGGGAAGTGCATCACTTTGCCTTGCTCGCCGGTTATGGCGCGGAAGCCGTGTATCCGTGGCTGGCGTTCGACAGCCTCGCCGTGCTGGAACTGCCGGCAGGCGTGACCGTAAAGGACGCGCAGAAGCGCTTCATCAAGGCGATCAACAAAGGCCTGCTCAAGGTGATGTCCAAGATGGGCATCTCCACCTATCAGTCCTACTGCGGTTCGCAGATCTTCGAGGCGATCGGTCTCAACAGCGATTTCATCAAGAATTATTTCCCCGGCACGGCAACCCAGATTCAGGGTATCGGCCTCAAGGAAGTGGCTGAAGAGGCAGTGCGCATGCACGGGGACGCGTTTGGCAACGACCCGGTGCTGGCAAACATGCTGGATGCAGGCGGTGAATATGCCTGGCGCACCCGGGGCGAAGAGCACACCTGGACGCCGGAATCCATCTCCAAGCTGCAACACGCGACGCGTTCCAACAATTACGCGACGTACAAGGAATACGCCAAGCACATCAACGACCAGACCGAGCGCCAGATGACTCTGCGCGGACTGTTCGAGGTCAAGCCACTGGGCAAGCCGGTTCCGCTGGATGAGGTCGAATCGGCGAAAGAGATCGTCAAGCGCTTCGTCACGGGCGCGATGTCGCTGGGTTCCATCTCGACTGAAGCGCACACCACTTTGGCCATCGCGATGAACCGCATCGGCGGCAAATCCAATACCGGCGAAGGCGGCGAAGACGCCAACCGCTTCAAGACGCTGCATGGCGGCGAGAAGCTGTCCGACATCATCGGCAAACACCGCATCGAAGCCGACCACACCCTGAAGGCGGGCGATTCGCTGCGTTCGCGCATCAAGCAAGTTGCGTCCGGCCGTTTCGGCGTCACCGCGGAATACCTCGCCAGTGCCGACCAGATCCAGATCAAGATGGCGCAGGGTGCGAAGCCCGGTGAAGGCGGACAACTGCCCGGCGGCAAGGTGTCGGAATACATCGGCAAGTTGCGCCACTCGGTGCCGGGCGTGGGCCTCATTTCGCCGCCGCCGCACCACGACATTTATTCCATCGAGGACTTGGCCCAGCTCATCCACGACCTGAAGAACTCCAACCCGGCCGCATCGGTTTCGGTCAAGCTGGTGTCGGAAGTCGGCGTGGGTACTGTGGCTGCGGGCGTATCCAAAGCCAAGGCCGACCATATCGTGATCTCCGGCTTCGACGGCGGCACCGGCGCATCGCCGCTGTCGTCGGTGAAGCACGCGGGCACGCCGTGGGAGCTGGGCCTGGCGGAAGCGCAACAAACCCTGGTGCTGAACCAGTTGCGCGGCCGCATCGCCCTGCAGGTGGACGGCCAGTTGAAGACCGGCCGCGACGTGCTGATCGGCGCGCTGCTCGGCGCGGATGAATTCGGTTTCTCCACGGCTCCGCTGGTGGTCGAAGGCTGCATCATGATGCGCAAGTGCCACCTCAACACCTGTCCGGTCGGCGTCGCCACGCAAGACCCGGCGCTACGCAAGAAATTCACCGGCCAGCCGGAACACGTGGTGAACTATTTCTTCTTCGTCGCCGAGGAAGTGCGCGAACTGATGGCGCACATGGGTATCCGCAAGTTCGAGGATCTGATCGGACGCAGCGACCTGCTCGATATGCGCAAAGGCATCACGCACTGGAAGGCAAAGGGACTGGATTTCTCCAAGGTGTTCCATCAGCCCGACATGCCGCAGAACGTGGCACGCCGCCATGCCGAAGAGCAGGATCACGGCTTGGCACAGGCGCTGGACAACGACCTCATCGCGGAAGCCAAGGAAGCCCTGGATGCGATGCGCGTGGTGACCATCGAAACCACCATCCGCAACGTCAACCGCAGCGTCGGCACCATGCTGTCGCATGAAGTGGCCAAGCGCCACGGCAATGCCGGCCTGCCGGACGACACCATCCGCGTGAAGCTGACCGGTACCGCAGGACAAAGCTTCGGTGCATTCCTCGCGCATGGCATCACCTTCCAACTGGAAGGCGAAGGCAATGACTACGTCGGCAAGGGCCTGTGCGGCGGACGCATCATCGTCAAGCCGTCCGACGACAGCAAGCTCGTAGCGGAAGACAACATCGTCGTCGGCAACACCGTGCTTTATGGTGCGACAGCGGGCGAAGTATTCTTCCGTGGCGTGGCAGGCGAACGCTTTGCGGTGCGCAACTCCGGCGCGATCGCCGTGGTGGAAGGTGTGGGCGATCACGGTTGCGAATACATGACCGGCGGCATGGTCGTGGTGCTGGGCCAGACCGGCCGCAACTTCGCGGCGGGCATGTCCGGCGGCGTGGCCTATGTGCTGGATGAAGACGGCACGTTCCCGCAGCGCTGCAACATGTCCATGGTGCAACTGGAAGCGGTGCCTGAAGAGGTCGCTGCC
Source organism: uncultured beta proteobacterium (assembly GCA_963840345.1). Lineage (GTDB taxonomy): Bacteria > Pseudomonadota > Gammaproteobacteria > Burkholderiales > Gallionellaceae > Sideroxyarcus. The sequence continues at coordinate 268,444 of CAWIYO010000006.1, read as the reverse complement.
AGCGAGACCGGCGAAGTGGAAGCGCACGGCCGGGTGAATTTCAACCATCTGAACAAGGCCGATGAAGCTGCATTGCGCGGCAAGATCGAGAAGCACCTGCGCTACACCGGCAGCGCGCGCGCCAGACAGATACTGGATAACTGGGCGGACTATCTGCCCAAGTTCGTGAAGGTCATGCCGACCGAATATCGTCGTGCGTTGCTCGAGATTGCGGCGCAGCAGCAGAAGGAGGCCGCATAATGGGCAAGCCAACCGGATTCATGGAGTTTCAAGCGCGTCGGCGAAACCTACGCACCTGTAGAAGAGCGAGTAAAAGACTACGGCGAGTTCATCTCGCATCTCACCGATGCCGAGGCCAAGCAGCAAGGGGCTCGCTGCATGGATTGCGGCATTCCGTTCTGCAACAGCGGCTGCCCGGTCAACAACATCATCCCCGACTGGAACGACCTGGTGTACCGCGGCAACTGGAAACAGGCGCTGGAAGTGCTGCATTCCACCAACAACTTCCCGGAAGTGACCGGGCGCATCTGCCCGGCACCGTGCGAAGCAGCGTGCACGCTGAACATCAACAACGACGCGGTCGGCATCAAGTCCATCGAACACGCCATCATCGACAAGGGCGGCGAGAACGGCTGGGTCGTGCCGCAGCCCGCGAAGAAGAAGACCGGCAAGAAGGTGGCCATCGTCGGTTCCGGTCCGGCAGGACTGGCAGCCGCACAGCAATTGGCGCGCGTCGGGCATGCAGTCACCGTGTTCGAAAAGAACAGCCGCATCGGCGGCCTGCTGCGCTACGGCATCCCCGACTTCAAGCTGGACAAACGACTGATCGACTGGCGCATGGCGCAACTCGCCGCCGAAGGCGTGAAATTCCAGACCAGCACTTTCGTCGGCAAGGAAGCACCCGGCAAGGGGATCGCCAACGACGCGAAGAAAACCGTCAGCCCGAAAGAGCTGAACAAGGAATTCGATGCCGTGATCCTGGCAGGTGGCGCGGAACAACCGCGCGACCTGCCAGTGCCGGGACGCGAGTTGCAGGGCGTGCATTTCGCGCTTGAGTTCCTGATCCCGCAGAACAAGCAGGTCGCGGGCGAGGGCAAGAATCCGATCAACGTCCAGGGCAAGCACGTGCTGGTGATCGGCGGCGGCGATACCGGTTCCGATTGCGTAGGCACATCCAACCGCCACGGTGCCGCATCGATCACGCAGATCGAAGTGCTGCCGCGCCCGCCGGAGCAGGAGAACAAGACGATGACCTGGCCCAACTGGCCGATGAAGTTGCGCACTTCCAGCTCGCACGAAGAAGGTTGCGAACGCGACTGGGCCATCGCGACCAAGGAGTTCGTCGGCGAGAACGGTGTGCTCAAAGCGGTTAAAGCCGTACGGGTCGAACTCAGGGATGGCAAGCTGCTCGAGTTGCCGGGCACCGAATTCGAAATCAAGGCCGACTTCGTGTTCCTCGCCATGGGTTTCACCAATCCGCTGGCGCAGGTGCTGGATGCGTTCGGCGTGGAAAAGACCGCGCGCGGTGACGCCAAGGCCGACACCCGCAACTACCGCACCAACGTGAAGAAGGTGTTTGCGGCGGGCGACATGCGCCGCGGCCAATCGCTGGTGGTGTGGGCCATCCGCGAAGGCCGCCAGGCGGCACGTGCTGTGGATGAGTTCCTGATGGGCAGCAGCGTTCTGCCCCGATAAGAAAGATAAAAATGAATTTCAAAGTAAAAAACGACACCTTCCTGCGCGCACTCCTGCGTGAGCCGACCGAATACACGCCGCTGTGGATGATGCGCCAGGCCGGACGTTACCTGCCCGAGTACTGCGCCACGCGCAAACGCGCGGGCAGCTTCCTCAATCTGTGCAAGAGCCCCGACCTGGCGACGGAAGTGACGCTGCAGCCGCTGGACCGCTTTCCGCTGGACGCTGCCATCCTGTTCTCCGACATCCTGACCGTGCCGGATGCGATGGGGCTGGGCCTGTATTTTTCCGAAGGCGAAGGCCCGAAGTTCGAGCGTCCGCTGACCACCGAGGCCGCGATCAAGGCGCTGCACGTGCCGGACATCGGCAAGGACCTGAAATATGTGACCGATGCCGTGTCGCAGATCCGCAAGTCCCTGGACGGGCGCGTGCCGCTGATCGGTTTCTCCGGCAGCCCGTGGACCTTGTCCTGCTACATGGTCGAAGGCGGCAGCAGCGACGACTACGCCAAGGTGAAGACCTTGATGTACAAAGAACCGAAGCTGATGCACCACATCCTCAGCGTGACCGCGGATGCCGTGACGCAATACTTGAATGCCCAGATCGAAGCGGGCGCACAAGCCGTGATGATCTTCGATTCCTGGGGCGGCGCCTTGTCGCATGCGGCGTACCACGAGTTTTCGCTGGCTTACCTGCAGCGCATCGTGCAAGGACTGAAGCGCGAACATGACGGCGTGAAGATCCCCAGCATCGTGTTCACCAAAGGCGGCGGCCTGTGGATCGAGAGCATCGCCAATATCGGCTGCGATGCGATCGGGCTGGACTGGACGATGGACATCGGCGTGGCGCGCCAGAAGGTCGGCCACAAGGTCGCGCTGCAAGGCAACCTCGACCCGGCCGTCCTGTTTGCCACGCCGGAAGTCATCCACAGCGAAGTGGAAAAGATCCTGACCAGTTACGGATACGGCAGCGGGCATGTGTTCAACCTTGGGCACGGAATTTCCCAGTTCACCAACCCGGATAATGCAGCCGCGCTGGTGCAGGCGGTGCATGAACTGAGCAAAAAATATCATTAAGAATCAGAGAGCGTCTGCTGCTTTATAAACAGCGGGCACACTGTAGAAGGCCACGGAGCGTTTTCCCCGTGGCCTTTTTTATCGTGCGCGTAAGCCATTGTTTATTAAATGGCTATATGCCTGAGCAGAATTTGGGCGGAAGCAAAAAACCGTATATACGGTTGGGAGTTAGCGCACTTGTCGGGTAATTACGCACACAGTTATCCACAGGATATGTGCATAAGAAAAAATTCCTATTTGGCTCAAGCGTATTCGCTAAACTCCGCACAAATCATCATACAAAAAGTTCATTGATATGCAGCTTGTCCGCGTCGCACTCGACGTTCCTTTGCCAACACTTTTCGACTACATAGTCGAGCAAAATACCGAGGTAATGTCCGGTCAGCGCGTGCTCGTCCCTTTTGGCCGCAAACAGGTGCTCGGCGTTGCAATGGAACGGGTAGAGCACTCGGATTTATCCGCAGATCGCATCAAATCCGTAACCAAAATATTGGACGACGTCCCGCCGCTACCGCAGGAGTTGCTGACGCTGCTGCGCTTCTGCAGCGATTACTACCACCATCCCCTGGGCATGACCGTGCTATCTGCCTTGCCGACCCGTTTGCGGGCCGTCGAGCCGATCACTCTGAAGCAATCTCTGGATTACACCTTGAGCGAATCAGGCAGGGCACTGGATGTATTGACGCTGCCCAAGCGCCGCGTGGTGCAGCAGCGCATCCTGCAAGCGTTGCGCGAGGCACCGATGAGCGGTGCACAATTGCGCAATTTGTCTGCCTCCGCGCCGGCAGCGCTCAAGGCGCTGATGGAAGCGGGCTGGGTCGAGTGTGTGGCACGCAAAGGAGGCCCTCTCTCTAACTCTCCCCCGCTCGCGGGGGAAAGGACAAACGAGAAAGGCAATTTTCTTCTTGGGGCGCATGCACTCACTGACGAACAGCAACTGGCGGTGGATGCGGTTGTGAAACAAGCAGGCTTTGCCTGCTTCCTGTTATATGGCATCACCGGTAGCGGCAAGACCGAAACCTATGTCCACCTGATGCACGAGATGTTGCAGCGCGGAGGCCAAGTGCTGTTGCTGGTGCCCGAGATCAACCTCACGCCGCAACTGGAGAATTACTTCCGTAGCCGTTTCCCCGACGTGGAACTGGTCAGTCTGCACAGCGGCCTAGCCGACGGCGAGCGTGCGCAGAATTGGCTGAAGGCGCAGTCGGGTGAGGCAGGCATCGTGCTGGGCACGCGCCTCGCCGTGTTTGCGCCGCTGCCGAAGCTGAGCCTGATCCTGGTGGATGAAGAACACGACAGTTCGTTCAAGCAACAGGACGGCCTGCGCTATTCGGCCCGCGATGTGGCGATCTTCCGCGCCAACCAGCGCGGCGTGCCCATCGTGCTCGGCTCCGCCACCCCCTCGCTGGAGAGCTGGCACAACGCGCAGAGCGGGCGCTATCGCCTGCTGAAGTTGACGCAACGCGCGGTACAGCCCGCGACCTTGCCGGCCGTGCGCTGCATGGATATCAGCAAGCTGCCGCTGCAGGAAGGTTTGAGTGAGCCATTGCTAACCGCGATCGAGGCGCGTCTGCAACGCAAGGAACAAAGCCTGGTCTTCATCAACCGGCGGGGTTATGCACCGGTGCTGATGTGTACTTCCTGCGGCTGGCTGTCCGAGTGCAGACATTGCGCGGGCAAGCTGGTGCTGCACCAGAAGGATCGCAGCCTGCGTTGCCACCATTGCGGCTTCCAACAGCGCGTGCCGCATGCCTGCCCGAATTGCGGCGACGCCGATCTCAAGCCGGTCGGCATCGGCACTCAGCGCGTGGAAGACGCGCTGCAAAGCCGTTTTCCGGAGGCGCGCATCCTGCGCGTGGACCGGGATAGTACGCGCAACAAAGGTGCCTGGAACGCGATGCGCAAACAGATCCACGAGGGCGGGGCCGATATCCTGATCGGCACCCAGATGCTGGCGAAGGGACATGATTTTCCCAACCTCACGCTGGTCGGCGTGCTCAGTCCCGATGGCGCGCTATACAGCGCCGACTTCCGCGCCTCCGAAAAACTGTTCGCACAGCTCACCCAGGTCGGCGGGCGCGCCGGGCGTGCGGACAAACCGGGAGAAGTGATCGTGCAGACTGCCTTCCCGAACCACCCCTTGTTCCAGGCTTTGCGCGCGCACGATTTTGAAATATGGGCGCAGACCCTGCTGGTCGAGCGCCGGATGGCGGGCTTCCCGCCTTTCGTCTATCAAGCGCTGCTAAGCGCCGAAAGCAAGCAGGAAAGCGATGCCTACAATTTCCTGAAGCAGGCGCGCACCGTCGCGAAAGAACTGCAGATGCCGGTCGAAGTGTACGGCGTCGTGCCCGCTGCCATGCCCAAGCGCGCCAACCACCACCGCGCGCAACTGCTGGTGCAGAGCGACAAGCGTAAATCGCTGCAGGAATTCCTGCGCGCATGGAAGCCTTCGCTGGATGCACTGCCAGCGCAGAAGCTGCGCTGGTCACTGGATGTCGACCCGATGGATTTTTGAAGTGGGCTGTTAGCGCCCTCCAAGCGGGAGGGATACAATGCGTTCAATCCCAATCGCGATGAACACCATGCCTGCACATAAACCTCTACTTGAAGGCATCGCCGCCGTCACCGGCAGCGAGGCGGTCCTGACCGGCGAAGCAGCCGCGCCCTACTACAAGGACTGGCGCGGTCGTTATGCGTCCGAAGCACTCGCCGTCGTATTCCCTTCCGATACGCTGCAAGTCAGTGCCGTGGTCAAGTTGTGCGCAGAACACAAGATCAGCATCGTGCCGCAGGGGGGCAACACCAGCCTGTGCGGCGGCTCGGTGCCGCTGGAGGGAAACATCCCGCAGATCGTCATCAACCTCTCGCGCATGAACCGCATCCGCAACGTGGATGCGACCAACTACACCATGACCGTCGAGGCAGGCTGCAAGCTGGAATCGCTATATGCAGCGCCGGAAGAGGCGGATCGACTGTTCCCGCTCGGCCTTACCGCCATCGCGCCGCATTGCGAGATCGGCGGCAACCTTTCCACCAACGCGGGCGGTATCAACGTGTTGCGCTACGGCACTGCGCGCAACCTGGTGCTGGGACTGGAAGTGGTGCTGCCGGACGGGCGCATCTGGGACGGGCTGCGCAGCCTGCGCAAGGACAATACCGGCTACGACCTCAAACAATTGTTCATCGGAGCTGAGGGGACGCTGGGCATCATCACCGCAGCGGTGCTCAAGCTGTTCCCGCGCCCGAAGTCGGTGGCGACGGCCTGCATTGCGGTGCGCGACCCGGCTAGCGCCGTGGCATTGCTGGCGCACCTGCGCGCCCACTGCGGCGACACGATCAATGCCTTCGAATTCATCTCGCGCTCCTGCCTCGATCTGGTGTTCAAGAACATCCCCGATACGCACGAACCGTTCGTCAACAAACACGAATGGATCATCATCACCCAGCTGGCCGACGTATTGCCCGTGCCGCTGGATGCCGCTCTGCGCGACGCGCTCGATTCTTTCGGCGAAGGTATTGTCGCATTCGATGTCACTACCGATAAAGCTCACGCCGAGCGCTGGTGGAAGCTGCGCAAGAACATTGCCGAGGCGCAGAAGGTCGAAGGGCTCAGCATCAAACACGATGTCTCCGTGCCCGTCAGCCGTGTGGCGGAATTTCTCGCACAGGCGAGTGCAGCATTGCGCAACGCATTTCCCGGCATCCGCATCGTCGCCTTCGGCCACATGGGCGACGGCAACATCCATTACAACATCTCCATGCCGGACGCGGCCCGGAACAAAGCGTTCCTCGCAAAGCACGAGCACGAAGTGCATCGCATCGTGTATGACGTCGTGGCAGGCCTCGAAGGCAGCATCGGGGCCGAGCACGGCCTGGGCCAGCTCAAGCGCGAAGAGATCGCGCACTACAAGAGCGCTATCGAGATGGAGCTTATGCGCAGCATAAAGAAAACGCTCGACCCGCACGGGCTGATGAACCCGGGCAAGGTCTTATAACGCGACAAGGAGATTGCGATGAAACACTGGATGTTCCTGTTTATCGCAATCGTCAGCGAAGTTATCGCGACCTCGGCCCTGAAGGCCACCCAGGATTTTACGCGAGTATGGCCGTCGCTCATCGTGGTGATCGGCTACGTGTCCGCCTTCTACTTCCTGTCACTTACGCTGAGAACCATCCCCGTTGGCATCGCCTATGCCATCTGGTCGGGTGTCGGCGTCGCCTTGATTACTCTTGTGGCCTGGCTGAACTACGGGCAAACTCTCGATATGCCGGCGTTCATCGGCATAGCGCTCATCGTTTCCGGCGTTGTCGTACTGAATGTTTTTTCCAAAGCAGTGCCACACTAACAACATGATTTCGGGGCGGACATATGAATAAGACACTCCTGCTGTTTGCGCTAATGCTGTCAGCATCAGCTTCCTCTGCAGAAATCATGAACTGCAACGTGAGCGGAAACACACTCTTTACCCTGATCAATCTGGATGCCGAAACGAAATCAGCCTCGATGACCGATACTGCCGGAAAAATAACGGAAGGGAAAATAACGCTGATCAGGGACACTGGAAAAGGAAGAAACAAATTCAATGTTTCTTTGGAGTACAGGTTCAACAACGCACCAACCCATATCGACCTGATCATCACTCCCGTCCTGGAAGAGGAGTACAGCGTCGGCATGGCCGGATATATCAAAAGGAATGGAAAGCAATTGCTCGAGCTTGCAGCCAACGACAAGGCGATGTGCTTTTGATTCTTGCACCGGGCGCATCGACTCCAGGCAACAGGCTTGTTATCAGGCAAAGCAGGTAATTAGGAGGAACGCACATGGCAAACCAGCCTGAAATCACCAACATGGCCCTGTTCTGCGATTTCGAGAACGTGGCGCTGGGCGTGCGCGATGCCAAATACGCGCAGTTCGACATCAAGAAGGTGCTGGAACGCCTATTGCTCAAGGGCAGCATCGTGGTCAAGAAAGCCTATTGCGACTGGGATCGCTACAAGGAATTCAAGGCGACCATGCACGAGGCCGCCTTCGAGCTGATCGAGATCCCGCATGTGCGGCAAAGCGGCAAGAATTCCGCCGACATCCGCATGGTCGTCGATGCGCTCGACCTCTGCTACACCAAATCCCACGTGGACAGCTTCGTCATCATCAGCGGCGACTCGGATTTTTCGCCGCTGGTCTCCAAGCTGCGCGAGAACAACAAATACGTGATCGGCATCGGCGTGAAGGATTCGACCTCCGACCTGCTTAGCGCTAACTGCGACGAATTCATTTTTTACGACGACCTCGTGCGTGGAGAAGCCAAGAAGAAGCGCGTGGCCAAGAAGGCGCCCGCAAAAGCCGCTGCCGGTGCGGCCAAGCCCGCCGAACCGAAGAGCGAGGAGGACCGGCGGCAGGAGGCCATGGAGTTCCTGGTTGAAACGGTCGAGGGGCTGATCTCGGAGCGCGGTTCGGACGAGAAGATCTGGGGCTCGATGGTCAAGACCACCATGCAGCGGCGCAAGCCCGGCTTCAACGAATCTTTCTACGGATACCGCTCGTTCAAGGAATTGATGGAAGATGCACAAAAGCACAAGCTGCTGGTGCTGGTGCGCGACGAGAAATCGGGCCAGTACACCATTCGGCTGCCCGCGGCGGATTGAACAAGGAGTCATGAATCCAGTCCAAACAGCATTAATAACGCTTTAGTCGAGGAGGAATCATGCAACGCTACAGCCTATTGCTTCTGATAACTGCCTTGCTGCTTGGTTGCCAGACACCTGCCGAGCGCGCTGCCGCCGTCAAGGCGGAGGTGGAAGAAATGATCAAGGTCTACGGTCCCGGCTGCGAGAAGTTGGGCTACGTCAAGGACACCGACCAGTGGCGCGAATGCATCCTGCATCTGAGGGCGCGCGACGACATCCGCTACAGCACCCGCCCGACGACAACGACCTGCGTGGGTCACCGGGGTTTTTATAACTGCACCAGCTTCTAATGGGACGAAGATGCTGGGAGCAGGACACCATTCCTGTTCGAATGACGGTCATAAACAACCCCCCAGCCTCCCGATGCTATAATCCGCGCCTCTTTTGAAGGCGTAAAGCAATGTCCGCAGTCCTGAATTTCAAATCCCATTTGACCGATTTATTCGCGCAAGCCTTGCGCGAGGTTGCGCCCGACCATGTCGGGGCGACCGTCCTCATCGAACGCCCCAAGCAGGCTTCGCACGGCGATTACGCCTGTAACCTGGCGATGCAGCTGGCGAAGCCGTTGCGCAAGTCGCCGCGTGACATCGCGAATGCGCTGATCGCGGCCCTGCCGAAATCCGATGCCATCGAAAAGGTGGAGATCGCGGGTGCGGGCTTCATCAACGTATTCATCACCACCGCAGCGAAGCAGGGTGTGGTGCACGGTGTGCTGCAGGCAGGCGCGGGTTACGGCCATGTGCATGCCGGCGGCGGGCGCAAAGTCGGCGTGGAGTTCGTCTCGGCCAACCCGACGGGGCCTCTGCATGTCGGCCACGGGCGGGGTGCGGCGGTGGGCGATTGCCTGTGCAACGTGCTGCACGCGGCGGGCTGGAACGTGACGCGCGAGTTCTACTACAACGACGCGGGCGTGCAGATCGACAATCTCACGTTGTCGGTGCAGCTGCGCTGCAAGGGTGTCACGCCGGACGATCCGTCCTGGCCGGAGTCCGGCTATCGCGGCGATTACATCCTCGACGTGGCCAAGGCCTACATGGCGAAGGAGACCGTGGAGGCCGACGATCAGCACATCACCGGCAAGGGCGACGTGAACGATGCCGAAGCCATCCGCCATTTCGCTGTGGCGTATCTGCGCCGCGAGCAGGACCTGGACTTGCGCGCCTTCCAGGTGGAGTTCGACGTGTTCTCGCTGGAGTCCGCGCTGTACACCGACGGCAAAGTGGAAGAGACCGTGAAGCGGCTCATCGCCAGCGGCCACACTTACGAGCAGGATAACGCGCTGTGGTTGCGCACCACGGACTTCGGCGACGACAAGGATCGCGTGATGCGCAAGAGCGACGGCGGCTACACCTACTTCGTGCCGGACGTGGCCTACCACCTGGAAAAGTGGAAACGCGGTTTCGTGCGCGTCATCAACGAGCAGGGTTCCGATCACCACTCCACGATCACCCGTGTACGCGCCGGTTTGCAGGCGCTGGATGCGGGCATCCCCAAGGGCTGGCCCGACTATGTGCTGCACCAGATGGTGACCGTGCTGAAGAACGGCGAAGAGGTGAAGATCTCCAAGCGCGCGGGCAGCTACGTCACGCTGCGCGACCTGATCGACGAGGTGGGCTGCGACGCCACCCGCTATTTCCTCGCCGCGCGCCATCCCGATTCGCAACTGGTGTTCGATATCGACCTCGCGAAATCGCAGAGCAACGACAACCCGGTGTACTACATCCAGTACGCCCATGCCCGCATCAGCACGGTGCTGGCGCAGTGGGGCGGCGACCGCCTGGCATTGCTGAATGCGGATTTCAGCAGGCTGGACAACGAATACGAAACGCAGTTGCTGCAGCGCATGATCGACTATCCGCAAGTGATCGAGACTGCGGCGGAAGACCTTGCCCCGCATCTGGTTGCTTTCTACCTCAAAGAATTGGCAGCCGATTTTCACAGCTACTATAATGCCTCGCGCTTTCTGGTCGACGATGAAAAGCTGATGCTGGCGCGCCTGGCGTTGATCGCCGCCGTGGCGCAGGTGCTGAAGAACGGCCTGGCATTGCTGGGCGTCTCGGCACCCGAGAAGATGTAAGAGAACAAAGGACAGAACATGAGCGGAAGCAAGGGCAAGGTAGTCGCAGGCGTCTTTATCGGGATGGTGCTCGGCATTGCGGCAGCAGGCGGCGTTGCATGGTATGTGATGGAAAAGAGGCCTGCCGCGTTCACCAACAAGGAGCAGCCCAAGCCTGCTCCGCAGGTTGCGCCGCTGGTTGCAAGCGCCCCTGCCGCTACTCCCGCAGCTGCGTCTGGTATTTCCGAACCGAAGCAGCATTTCGAGTTCTACAAGGTGCTGACCGACAAGCAGGACAACACCTCGCACAAAAACAATGCGAAGCCGAAGGAAGCGCCGAAAGAGCAGGTGGTTGCGAAGCCGCAGTCGGCCACGCCTGCAGCCGGATCGAAAGACATGTATTACGTGCAAGCCGGATCGTTCCAGAACGTGGGTGACGCGGAGAAACTGAAAGCCAAGCTGGCTTTTTCAGGCTTCGAGGCCAGCATCCAGACGGCCAACATCCCGGACAAAGGCGAGTGGCATCGCGTGCGCCTCGGCCCTTATAACGGCAGCGAAGCAGACAAGACCATTGCAACATTGAAGCAGAACGGCATCATCGCCACCCAAATACGCGCCCAGTAACCGGCGTAATAATTCGATAAGGAGACGAGCATGGGATTCTTCAAGCAGTTTTTTGCGGTGCTGGCATTGCTGTGCGCGACCTGCGTGCATGCCGAAGTGGTTGCGGGCAAGGACTACAAATTGCTGGCTACGCCGCAGCCGACCAGCGCCGGCAAGAAGGTCGAAGTGCTGGAGTTCTTCTTCTACGGCTGCTCGCACTGCTATCACTTGCACCCGATGATAAGCGCCTGGGAAAAGAAGATGCCCAAGGATGTCGAGTTGCAATACGTGCCAGTGATCTTTAACGAAAGCTGGGAGCCGATGGCGCGGACATTCTATGCGCTGGAAGCATTGGGGCAGCGCAAGAAATTGCACGACGCGTTATTCGAAGCGTGGAACGTGCAGAACATCGATCTGAGCGATGAAGCGAATATCACCGACTTTGTGGCGAAGTACGGCGTGGATCGCGCGAAATTCGGCGCGGCCTATAACTCCTTCTCCATGCAGGGCAAGATCGCGCGCAGCAACCAGCTGGTACAGAGCTACGGCGTGCGCGGCACGCCGACGGTCGCAGTGGACGGCAAATATGTCATCTCGGGCCTGCAGCCGGATGAGACCATCCGCGTGCTCAACGAAGTGATCAAGATCGCGCGCAAGGAACGCACGGGCCGCTGATTCAGGATTTGAGGATCAAGGGCTGAGGCTGAGGATGGGTCGATACGAAGTAGTGGGGTACCCGCCGGCGTACTCCGGGCGGGTGATTAAGTGAAAAGCAGAACCGCAGGCACTTCCAAATCCTCAATCCTCCATCCTGATGGAACTACCAGCCATTCGACTGACCCGGTAAGAGACACCGGGCAAGTCGCCGGTTATCGATCCGTGGTAATTTCAGGCGCGTCGAGCGGCATCGGCCTGGCCCTTGCGCGCCATTATCTCGAGCGCGGCGCGAGCGTCGCCGCACTCGCCCGCCGCGGCGAGTTGCTGCAAGGTCTTGCAGCCCAATTCCCCGGAAAAGTTTTTCCCTACACACTTGATGTGCGCGATGCGCCCGCCATCCAGCGGGCAGCCAGCGATTTCATGTCGCGCGCAGGCGTGCCCGACATCGTCATTGCCAATGCCGGAGTGAGCCGCGGCACGCTGACTGAATATGTCGAAGACGAAGAGGTGTTCCAGCACGTCATGGATATCAACGTGCTTGGCATGGTGAAGACCTTCCAGCCCTTCCTCGTGGCGATGCGCGAAGCAAAGCGCGGCACTCTCGTCGGCATCGCCAGCGTGGCCGGTTTTCGCGGCCTGCCCGGATCGGGCGCGTACTCGGCATCGAAAGCGGCGGCGATCACCTACCTGGAAAGCCTGCGCGTCGAACTGCACGGCAGCGGAGTGAAGGTGGTGACGCTCTGCCCCGGCTACATCAAGACGCCGATGACCGACATCAACACGTACCCCATGCCGTTCATCCTGGACGCTGACGTAGCGGCAAGACGCATGGCCCGCGTCATCGAATGCGGCAAGCCGTTCGCCGTCGTGCCCTGGCAGATGGGAATGGTCGGCTGGGTGATGAAGCGATTGCCGAACTGGCTGTATGACCGGCTGTTTGCCAAAGCACCACACAAGCCGCGCGGCAAGGTCTAGGTGCGCTGTGCGTCTTTATAAGAGATTCCTCCATGGTGGCGTGCCCGAGTATCTGGCGCGCTACTACTGGTGGGCTTACCTGTGGGACATGAGCATCTGGTTCTTCGATCACCAGCCCATCATCAATGCCATTCTGTTCGGGCAATACGACAAGCTGCTCAAGAAAACACTGGCACACGTCGAAGCCAAACCCGGTGCGAAGCTGCTGCAACTGACTTGCGTTTATGGCAAGCTCACTCCATCGCTGCTGCACCACACCGGCAATGAAGTTCACTTGTGCGATGTGGCAGTGGGGCAGCTGGATCTGGCACGCGGCAAGACGTTGGAGGCGGCTGATCGATGCCATCTGGCGCGCATGAATGCCGAGTCGCTGGGTTATGCGAACGATGCCTTCGATCAGGTGATCCTGTTCTTTCTGTTCCACGAACTGCCGCCGCAGGCGCGGCAGCATGTGTACGATGAGATCGCGCGCGTGGTGAAGCGCGGCGGCTCGGTGCTTATCACCGAATACGATTCAACGCCGCGCAAACATCTGTTGTATCGGTTCTTGCTGTTCCGTTGGGTGCTAGGGCATCTGGAGCCGTTCTTGCCGGGATTCTGGCAGGAAGATGTAAATGCGAAGCTGAGTGCGGCACTGACCAGGCAGGGCAAGACGCTGGCAGGTGAGCCTCACGTCGAACATTGCTTTGCCAGGTTCTACCGCGTGATGCGTTTCGACGTGAAGGAGTAACTCAGCTTTCCAGCTTCTTTTTCAGGATTTCGTTGAGTTGAGCCGGATTGGCCTTGCCCTTGCTGGCGAGGCCGACGAAGAAGCCGAAGTGGCGGCTCCGCCTTTGCGTTTCTCCTGAGCACTCTGCCGGCCTGCAGAATTGATTAGTTTCAGGCCGGCACGACCCATATAGAATCCGCGCCATTTGAGGTCCATGACTCTTTCCGATGCACTGCCATCGGAAAGAGTTTTTTTGTCGCAATCAACTGGTGTGTCGGCAAGCCGATGCCCGGCGACGGAATGTCGACAAAAATCATCGGGCTCTTGCTTTCGTGGCTGGCTTGAATCGCCGCGATTGGCGCGACGGTGCAAGCGTGGCATGGAGAAGTGATCGTTTTTCGGCTGGTTTCTTGCCTGGCATCGATATTGCAATTGAGGCCTGATGGTTGCACCAATCGTTCATCCGGCCATAACGGCGATTCGGAAATTCGCGGGGCTCGCGGAAGAAACGCCAAACAAAAAGCAACAAAGAGCGCAAGCCAACTTTGCACTCTGAATTTAAGGGAGAGAAATCCAGTACTTCTGTGAGCGGGGAATGTTCCTCGCGTGTGCGTCGCGACGCGCGTGGGCAGCACTTTGCCGTTTTTACCTTGTGAGAATTGAAATCGACAGCTCGATGCAGAAAAAATTTTTGTTCATGATGCGCAGATGGCTCATCGCCGCCGCCCCATTGACGATGCTGGCGGCACTGCCATTTCCGGCTGCGGCCGCAGGCACTGCCTCCGGCACGGTCATCAGCAACAGCGTGGTGCTGCAGTGCAATCTTTGCGGGCCATCGGGGATGTCCTCAGGCGCCGTTTCCTTCGTGGTGGACAACAAGGTCAACGTTGCCGTCGCCGATAGCGATGGCGCCGCCACCGGCGTCACCGCGGGCCAACTCTCCGCAGTCACCACGTTCAATGTCACCAATCTCGGCAACACGGCGCAGGACTACAGCCTGACCGCGGCCAATATCGCCGGCGGCGCGGTGCTGTACGGCGGCACCGACAACTTCGATGCCTCTGCCTGCGTGGTGCGGGTCGAGAGCGGCGCCACCCCCGGCTACGATGCGGCCGATACCGCCGGCTACATCGATGAGCTCGCGCCCGATGCGAACCGGGTCGTGTATGTCGTGTGCAACATCCCGGCAAGCCAAGCCAGCGGCGACCAGGCCGTCGTCAGCCTTGCCGTTACCACGTTGCAAGGCGGCGCGCCGGGCATGCAGGGCGCCGTCGCGGTTGCAACGCCCGGAGCCGATACGCCGGCCGCGGTCGACATCGTGTTCGTGGACGCTCCGGGCAGTGACGATGCCGCACGCGACGGCCGCCATTCGGCCCGCGATGCGTACCGGCTTGGTTCGCCCGCCACCCTGGGCAAGACCGTGGCCAATGTCCAGGATCCCTACGGCTGCAGCGCGGCCAGCGGCTGCAAGATCGTCCGCGGCTCCATTCTTACCTACCGCATCGAACTGGTTGTCCCCAGCGGCGGCAACGTCAGCGGACTGGTTCTCAGCGATCCCATTCCGCCCAACATGGCCTACGTCCCGGGCAGCATCGTCGTGAACGGCGCGGCAAAGACCGACGCCGCCGACGGCGACAAGGCCGACTTCGGCATCACCTCGCCAAACACCGTGACCGTGTCGCCGGGCACGGTTTCGGCACCTCTGACTTACTGGTTCACTTTTCGCGCCACCATCAACTGACAGGAGATCATCATGTTAAGACTGCGTTTCATTCCCTCCCTTCTGATTGCCGTCCTGCTGACGGCATTCCATCTGCCCGCCTTTGCGGCCGGTCAGGTGGAGATCAAGAGCATCGCCGAACGGGAAGTCGAGACCGTGACCAACGGCAAGAGGGAGATCCGCCGCATGCCGGTGGACAAGGCCGTGCCGGGCGACGAGATCATCTACACCACCACCTTCCGGAACCTCGCGGCAAAGCCGGCCGGCGACATCGTCATCACCAACCCGGTGCCGAACGACAGCCTGTACAAGGCCGACAGCGCGACCGGCGCCAACACCGTCATCACCTTCTCTGCCGACGGCGGCAAGCAATACGCCGCGCCCGCGCAGCTCACGGTCAGGACCCGGGACGGCAAGACTCGCGCCGCACTGCCTGGCGATTACACGCATATCCGCTGGACCTACAAAGGCGAACTCGGCGCCGGCAAGAGCGGCGAAGTGTCGTTCCGCGCGGTCATCAAGTAAGACATGCACGATTCCCGTTCCTTCCTTCCATGCAGTGACAAGGCGTCTTCCCGTCGCCGCCACGTCCTGCCCGAATCCCAGACGGATCCGCCCTGGCTGCGCGCCCCACGATCGTGGTGCGGGCCACCGCGCGGTTCGGCGACACCCTGAAAAGTTTTTTTCTGATGAAGTTTTCGTTGTTACTTAAGGAGATTGAAATGAAATACAGCATTCGAAGCGGCCCTTCGAACATGAGACTTGCAGCCATGCTGGCTGCCGGCCTGATGTTCGCCGCATCCCAGAACGCGGCGGCTGCCGGTACCGCCTCCGGTACCACCATCAGCAACTCCGCCTCGCTGTCCTACAGCGTCGGCGGCGTCGCCCAGACCGGCATCACCTCGGCGGCGGCAACGTTCGTGGTCGACGAAAAGGTCAACCTGACGGTGGTCGGCGGCACAACCACCATCGTGGTGCCGGGTGCGACCGGCCAGGTCACGACCTTCACCGTGACCAACAACGCCAACAGCCCGCTCGACTTCAGCCTCGCCTCCAACCAGGTGGCGACGGGCGACCAGTTCGACGCCACCGCTTGCAGCGTGTTCGTGGAAAGCGGTGCCACAGCCGGCTACCAGGCCGCGCAGGACACCGCCGTCTTCATCGACGAACTGGCAGCAGATGCGACCGCAACGGTGTACACGGTGTGCAGCATCCCGGCCACGGTGGTCAATACCAACACCGCCCTGGTCGGCCTGACCGCGACCGCGCTGGGTACCTTCACCGGCACCAACGGCGCCTATGTGGCGACTCCGGCCGCTCAGGGAGCCGTCATCGTCGCGACTGCCGGTGCCGACACACCGGGTAGCGTGGACATCGTGTTTGCTGACGTAGCCGGTACCGAAGGCGACGCTGCGCGCGATGCCAAGCATTCCGCGCGCGACACTTACTCCGTCGTGACCGCCGCATTGACCGTGAGCAAGACCGCCACCTTGCTGTGTGACCCGTTCAACGGCGTGACCAATCCGAAGAACATCCCGGGCGCGATCACGCAGTGGTCGATCGCCGTGGCCAACACCGGTTCCGCGCCGGCCACGCTGACCACCATCACCGACACGCTGGCCGCCACACTGGCACACGATGCCAACCTGGTCGTTCCCACCACTGCCGCCAACTGCAGCTCCGCCGCCGGCACGCCGGCCAGCGCCGCCAACAACGGCTTCAAGGTGACGTCCAGCGCAGCACGGACCATCGGCGCGACAACGGCCGTGACCACGGGCTACTTCACCACCAACACGGTGGATGGTCTGGACATCGCCGGCCAGGCGATCACGGCGACCTTCGCCACGATCCTGCCGGTGGACGTCAACCATGCCACGGCCGGTACGCTGAACACCGGTGAGACCGTGACGATCATCTTCAACACCACGGTGCAGTAACAAAGGTTCATGGCGTTTTTGGCCAAAACCTCTTCCTGCATCCGCCCGGCATCGCCGGGCGGATGCAGGATTCATGCGTGAGTTGTCCCGGTTCGCCGGGACAGCCCGCTTTTTTGCGGGCGCTGATAGCGTCCGCAAAAAAGCGCTGCATTTATCCCTGTCCGCTTTCCTTGTCTCCGTCTTTTATGTGCCGGCGTCGTGGGCTGCCGCTCCCGCCGGGAGCACGCTCACCAACACGGCAACGGCCAGTTTCCAGATCGCCGGCATGCCTTACACCAGGACGGCGACGGCGGCCGTGGTCACCGACGCGACGATACGGTTCATGGCGGCTGCGCCAAGCGGTATTGCCGCGCCGGTGAGGACCTCGCGCTGCGCATCGAACGGCGCGATCGGCGGACCGTTCGACCTGGTCAAGGCCGCTACAACCGCCGCGCTGGCGCCCACGACGACCTACGGCAGCGGACAGACAGCCTATCTGGAAGTGGCGGACAATTGGGCGAACCACGATCCGGCAACCGCCGAAACGGTGTCGGTGACCGTCAGCAGCACCGACCCGGCAGACAAGGAAGTCGTGCAGTTGACGGAAACGGGGCCGAATACCGGCGTATTCGTGGGCGCGGTCCAGACCACCCGCGCACCTGCCGTGCCCAACAATTGCGAGCTCTCCGTTCAGGTCAACACCAGGCTCCGCGCCGACTATGTCTTCCAGCACGACATCACCAGCGCGACTACCAGCACCACCACCGCAGGGGCGCTGGTCGACCCGTTCGGCACGGTGTTCGATACCGTCAACGGGATGGCGGAAGAAGGTGCCACGGTCACGCTGATCGACGCCGGCAGCGGCATGCCGGCCAGGGTGCTGTGCGATGACGGCGTGCAGGCCTCGCCCAACCCGGTGGTCACGGGTTCGACCTTCACGGCGTGCGGCGGCACAGTGACCCTGCCGCCGGGCGGCTATCGCTTTCCGTTGATCAACGCGGGCACTTACCTGCTGCGGGTACAGATGCCCGGCTACACCTTCGCTTCCACCGTGCCGGCAGCCGCACTGGCAGCTGCACCCGCCACGGCAGGCTACGCCGTGTCGGCTGCGTCCTACGGCGCGCCGTTCGAGGTTCTGCCGGGCGCATCGGCGATACGCATCGACATTCCTCTCGATCCGGCCGGAACGAACCTGCAGATCACCAAGGCCGCGGGCAAGTCGGTGGCGGGCGAGGGCGAGTATGTGCCCTACGCGGTGACCATCGAGAACGAGAGCACTGTCGCGCCGGCACCGAACGTGCAGATCGCCGACCGCCTGCCGCAGGGCTTCCGCTACCAGGCCGGATCGGCCCGCCTGAACGGAGCCGTTCAAGCCGACCCGGCGCTCGCCGCGGACGGCCGCACGCTCACTTTTTCCCTCGGCAACATCCCGGCATCCGGCTCGATCGCGCTCAGATATGTCGCGCAGGTTACGGGGGGGGCGCCGGCCGGCAAGGCCGAGAACGTTGCCGTCTCGATCGGCGGACTCACCTCCAACACTGCCCGTGCGTCCATCGTCGTGCGCGAAGACCTGATGCGCAGCCGCGCCATCCTGATGGGGCGGGTCATCATCGGTTCGTGCGACGGCCGCGCGGATAACGACAAGGACGGTTTGCAGAACGCGCGCATCCTGCTGGAAGACGGTACCTACATTCTCACCGACAAGGACGGCCGCTGGCACGCCGACAACATCCGCCCCGGCACCCATGTGGTGCAACTGGATCTCGATTCCCTGACCGACGACTACGAAGTGGTGGCGTGCGAAAAGAATGCGCGCTTCGCCGGCCGCAATTATTCCCAGTTCGTCAATGTGCGCGGCGGCAGCCTGTGGCGTGCCGACTTCCACGTGCAGAGAAAGGCGGTCAAGGAGTTGCACCTCACGCAGAACCTGGCGGCGCAACGCGACGGCGACCTGATCCGCGTCAGGATGCAACTGCGCGGCGAGAGCGGTGTACGCCAGACGTCGTCCACCTTCATGCTGCCGCAAGGCATTCAACTGGTGAACGGCAGCGCGCAACTGGATGGCAAGGCGACCGATGCGCTGGAAAGCGGCGACGGCATGCTCGTGCTGCGCCTGCCCGAGCAGCAGGGCGAGTGGGCCCATACGCTCACCTTCGATCTGCAGCCGTCGGGACAGGAGCCCGTCAAGCTGGTGACGATGGCGCGTTTCGTTGCGCCTTCCGCCAGCCAGGGCATCAACCTGCCGCGCACGGAGATCCTGGTGGACGGGCAGCCGGCCGAGGCGGAGAGTTCCGCGGTCATTCCGCTGCCCGTGCCGCACCACGAGAGCGCGAGCGTGCCGGAGACGCAGGACCGCGGCGAGCGCACGGTGCGCCTGGACGGCGAGGCTGCGCCGCAGCCGGTGCGCGCCGACAACCGCGAGCGCCTGGTCGAACAACTGCCTTATGACGCAACCTGGCTTGCCAGCGCCGGGCCCGGCACGGAATGGCTGCACCCGCAGGAGAACTTCCTGCCGGCGCTGCCCGCCATCAAGGCCGCAGTGAAGCTGTCGCCCGGGCAGCGCGCCAAGCTGATGCTGAACGGCGAAGAAGTCAGCCCGCTGTATTACGACGGCGAGGAATCCAACGCCGCGCACACCGTGACGCTGGCTACCTGGCGCGGCATCCACATCAAGGATGGCGACAACCGCATGGAGATGGTCGTGACGGACGAGGCCGGCAACGAAGTCCTGCGCCAGAGCCGCAACATCCGCTATACGGTCGCCCCGGACCGAGTCGAACTGGTGCCCGAACACTCGCGCCTGGTCGCCGACGGCAAGACCAGGCCGATCCTCGCGGTGCGCTTCCTGGACAAGGACGGCTACAAGATGCGGCGCGGCGTCAACGGCGAGTTCCTGTTGAACAGCCCGTACGAATCCATCGCCCGGCTCGAAGCCATCCAGCGCGATCCGCTGGGCGGCAAGATCAACGGCAAGCCGCGCTATGAGATCGGTGCGGACGGTGTTGCCCTGATCGAGCTTGCGCCCACCACGCAATCCGGCGAGGTCGTGTTGAATTTCACTTTTGAAAACGGGCGCAGGCAGGAGCTTCGCGGTTGGCTCGAGGCGGGCCAGCGCGACTGGGTGCTGGTGGGCTTCGGCGAAGGCACGCTCGGCCACAAGCAACTCTCAGGCAACATGAGCGCGCTGAAGGATGCGGGAGCCGACGGCCAGCTGTTCGACGGCGATCGTCTCGCCTTCTATGCGAAGGGCACGATCAAGGGCGAGTACCTGCTGACCATCGCGTATGACACAGCCAAACGCCAGGGCGACAGCGGTTCCAACCTGGCGAACCTGAAGCAGGCGATCAATCCGACCCAGTATTACACGCTGTACGCCGATGCGACCCAGCCCAGGTTCGATGCGGCAAGCGCAAGCAAGCTGTACCTGAAGATCGAGCGCAAACAGTTCTATGCGCTGTTCGGCGATTTCGACACGGGCCTGACGGTCACCGAGTTCTCGCGCTACAGCCGTACCGTCAACGGCCTGAAATCGGAATACAAGGGAGAGTCGGCCGGTTACAACGCGTTCGCCACGACGACCTCGCAGGCCTACATCAAGGACGAGATCCAGGGCGACGGCACCTCCGGCCTGTACCGGCTCTCGCGCAGGAACATCGTCATGAACTCCGACAAGATCCGCATCGAGGCGCGCGACCGCTTCCAGTCGCAGGTCATCGTTTCCACCAGGACGCTGGCGCGCTATCTCGATTACGACATCGACTACATCAACGGCACGGTGTTCTTCAAGCAACCGGTCACGGCCCGCGATGCCGCCTTCAACCCGGTGTACATCATCGCCGAGTACGAATCCGCCGACCAGCGCGACCAGAAACTCACCGCCGGCGGGCGCGCCAGCTTCAAGCCGGCCGGGCGCGTCGAGGTCGGCACCACGCTGGTCCACGACGGCACGCAGGGGGCGAGCGGCAATCTGGGCGGTCTCGATACCACATGGAAGATAACCGACAAGACGAAATTCCAGGCCGAGTTGGCGCGCAGCAAGCGCGACCTCTCCGGGCTCCTCTCGCAGGACGCCAGCGCATGGAAGGCCGAGGTCAACCACCATGAAGACTGGCTCGACGCCAAGGTGTATGCCCGCGAAATGGCCGGAGGCTTCGGCCTCGGCCAGCAGGCGAACAGCGAGATCGGCACGCGCAAGATCGGCGGCGACGCGCGGGTGAAGCTGTCCGATACCGACCGCGGCCAGTTGCAGGTCTATCGCCAGGACACCCTGGGAATCGCTCCCAACCGGCGCAACGTGGTGGATGCGCGCGTCAACCACACCGAAGGCGCGTTGTCCGCGTACTACGGCGGCCGCTACGCCGGCGACAACGACAGCGCGGGCGCCACGCGTACCAGCAGGCAGATGCTGGCCGGGGCGGGTTACACCTTCGACAAGAAATTCACCCTGCGCGCGGGCACCGAAACCGGCTTCGGCAAGACGGCGAGCACCGACTTCGCGGACCGCATCACCCTCGGGGCGGACTACAAGCTGACCGAGCAGACCAAGCTGTTCGTCGAGCAGGAACATGCGCGCAGCCGGACCCTCTCCACCGACATGACGCGCGCCGGCGTGGGCACGCAACCGTGGACCGGCGCCTCGATGGCGGCATCGCTGGGCAACCAGTCGTCGCTCGACAGCGGGCGTCTCTTCGCGAATCTCGGCCTGGTGCAGCGCTGGCAGATCAACGAATTCTGGCAGTCGGACATCGGCGTGGACCGCGTGCAGACGCTGCGCAGCAGCAACACGATGCCGCTCAACGCCAACGTCCCGCCCGCATCCGGCTCGCTGACCGGCGATTACACTGCCACCAGCCTCGGCCTGAACTACAACGACAAGATCTGGGGCGCCAACAGCCGCGTCGAACGGCGCGTATCGACCACCGACAGCAAGATCAACACGCTGCTCGGGTTCCAGCACAATCTGGACGGCGGGCGCGTGTTCGCATCCGGCCTCGGTTACCTCGACACCCAGTCCGCCCTCAGCCAGTCGCGCAGCCTGAACGCGCGCGTCTCCTATGCATCGCGCCCATGGGACAGCGAATGGGCCTGGCTCGACCGGCTCGACTATTTCGACGAGCGCGCCAGCGGCGTCGGCGCCATCGTCAACACGCATGCGCGCAGGCTGGTCAACAACTACAACGCCAACTGGATGTCCGGCGGCGGCACCCAGGTGGCGCTGCAATACGGCGCGAAGTACGTCGTCGACACCATCGACGGCACCGGTTATCGCGGCTATACCGACCTTGCCGGAGTGGAGGTGCGCCACGACCTCACCCAGGACTGGGATACCGGCGCCCACGCCTCGCTGCTGCACAACTGGAAGGGCGGCGCGCAGAATTACGCCGTCGGCGCTTCGCTGGGCTACAAGGTCATCGAGAACGCCATGATCCTCGTCGGCTACAACGTCCTCGGATTCAACGACGGCGATTTCACCGGCGCCGCGTTCCGCACCCGCGGTTTTTATGTGACGCTGCGCATGAAGGTGGACCAGGACACTCTCAAACTCAACGACCGGAACAACGCGCCGGTCACCATCACCCGTTAAGGATAGCCATGCGTAACCTTTTCCTCCTTGTCATGCTCCTCGCCTTCAGCCATGCGACGCTGGCCGAAGGCAACCGTCCCGCCACGCCGGACGATCTGCAGCAGATCGAACAACTGCAGCGGCGTGCCGACAAGCTGAGCTTCGGGCCGCTCGGCCCGGACAACTACACCTTGTGCAAGGCGCGCGCCTGGCTGGACATGGCGCTGATCGAATACCACGAGCAGGAACGCACCGGCATCGTGCAGGATGCCGCAGAGCAGGCCGCCCTGTTGCTGCAAAGACTGGAGGCCGATCCCGCTTACCTCGGCCTCGATACGCCGCACCCTTATGCCAGCGAACGCGTGCGTGCAGACCTGTGGGATGTTGCGGACAACTTGAAGCGACAGGCAGGGCGTGGCTGTCTCAGTTGTGATCTGGCCAGACTCGAAGTGCAACTCGTGTGGACCGGCCACGACAAATGGGAAGCCGGCTGGGGCCACGCGGAGGCCTTTGCCCGCATCGCCGAAAATCTTTCCTACGAAGCGCAGTCCGGCAAGCCCAAGTGCCTTGCGCCGGCGAAGCCGCAGGCGGCTGCGGGCGAAACCATCGTCATCAAGCAGCACACGCTGGCGACTGCGATATTGTTCGACTTCGATCTGGGCATGGCCACCGACGGCAAGCTGAAACTCGATAACATCGTCGGGCAGCTGAAGACCTGGAAGAAGGTGGATGGCATCCAGATCACGGGCCACGCCGACCGTCTCAACCAGACCGGCGGCGGGGAGTACAACATGAAGCTGTCGCAGCGCCGCGCCGGATTCGTCAAGGATTACCTCGTCCGCCATGGCATCGCAACCGAGCTGATCGCGACCGAGGCGATGGGCGACACCCAGCCGATAGTGAACTGCACCAGGCAGCGCGCCCAGAACGATCGCGATGCGCTGATCAAGTGCCTGCAGCCCAACCGCCGCGTCGAAATCGTCGTGGAAGGAACGCGCTTATGAAGACGACCGGACTGTTCAGGGGATTGTGGATCCTGCCGTTGCTGGGCGGATGGGCCGGACCTGCACATGCGGCGGTGTGTACCTCCGATCCCTACTCAGCACCTGGACGGCGGCGGCGAAGCCGTGGCCAATTGCACGGGTGCCTGGCGCAACTGTATGCCGAACCGGCATCTTTATTCCACCGATACCGTACCCAGCTCTTCGCCGAGCCCACACGGATGGTCGTGCCCTGCAATGGTCGGCCCCCACCGGCAACGGCCTCAACGTCTGCCCGGCACGCGGTGGCCAGCTCGTGCCGCTGATGGGCGGAGTGGTCACGACCTGCGGCGGGGGCACTGCCGCCAAGGTGTCGACGCATAACCTGTGGGATGCGGCGATGGCCAACGCCTTTGGCGCCACTGCCGCCAGCGTCACGGCCCTCGCGGCCATGGCACCGAGTCGGGGAATGCTGCCATCGACACCAATGGTTCGGGATTGCCGCCTTTCAACGCCGGTTCGCCGGTGGCCGGGCCGACGCCGGTTATCAGCTCGATTACACGCGCAATCGTCGGACCGTGGCGGCGCGTCAGCTATCCCGGTTCGATGATGGGCTCGAACGCCTTCGTCGCCACCACCAATCCGGCGACGGTCGTGGGTACCAACACGGTTGTGGCCACGCCGACCTTTGCCGGTACCACGTTCCCGCTGCCGGCCTCGACTAATGCCGTGCGCTGGGCGGCAGGACGGCTGGTCGTGGGCACGCAGAGCTACGTCAAAATCAGCCTGGTACTGACCGCCACGCCGCCGGCGAACGGCCTGGTGAATAACTCCGAAGTGTTCGGCGGCGATGCCAGCCCGGAGGTTACCGGCACCGGCAACCGCGACAGCGCTTGGGTGTACCACGTGCCCAGCGTCGCCAGCAACGTGTCGACCCTGTATATCCTGAAGGAAGTGGTGTGCGTCTACGACGCAAGCGGCACCTGTGTGCCGAACAACGGCGGCAACCTTCCGGCGACGGGCACGACGGTGACGGTGGGGCCCAAGGTGCGTTACCGCATCTCCTACATCAACACCAACAACGGCACGCAGCACAACTACGATCTGCGTCCAATTGCCCAACACGGTCACTGCGGTCAATTTTGCCACTGCCGTGACCCAGGTCAGCGTCGCCCAACATCGGCCCGCTGAGTCCGGCGCCGCGGCATGCGGTTTCGGCGTCGGCGGCACGACCTTCAGCCATCCCACCATTCCGGTGATCGCCGGCGGCGGCGCGGGTGTCATCGAATACGACGTGCAGTTGCCGCTACTCACGGCAGGCACGAGCATCGCCAATGCCGCGAAGGTCGTCAGCAACGAGATCCCGGCAGGGGTGACCTCGTATACGCCGTCGAATGTCGTCGCGTCGATGGCCGCGAACCTGCAGATCAGCAAGAGCGCTCACCGCGACGGCCATCGAGGGCGATACGGTCGCCTACACCGTCATATCTCCAATACCGGCAGTTCGGCGGCGAGCCTGACCTCCCTGGTCGACACCCTGCCCGGGGTGGCGACCGCCGTGGCGGCGAGACAGTGCCGAGCCGCTTACATACCTGGCGACCGGCGCGGTCACGGTCAACGGCGCGCCGTTATCCGGCGTGACCGCCGTGGACGCGCCGGCAACCTGCGACGTCCAGAGCGAGGTCGTCACCTGGACGTTCCCGGCGGGCACCACCATTCCGGCCGGCGCGCAGATGACGGTGACGTTCACCGCGACGGCAGGCATGCCACGGCGAACAACCATGGCTATCCGGCAACTGGACGTGGGGGTCGGCACGACGCTCACGTCGGCCTTCACGAACTCGGTGACCGGTGCCGCCACGATCAGCGGCACCCTGACCATTCCGCCCGCAGCGGCTCACACTTACTGTGGGGCCAGTAACGGTCAATGCCGGCGGCGTCTGGTCGAACACCGGCAACGCGCCAGTCACTTTCCAGAATGGACTCACCTTCAACGGTGCGACCTTTACGGCCGGTACCGGTATCTACCCGTTCAGCACTGCTTCGCTGCAGAGCGTGGAGCGGACTGCAGCAGGCGGCGCGGCGGTGACCAGCGCGGTGAGCGCCACGGCAACCGCGCTCAACATCGTCAAGACAGCGGGGCCGCTGACGCCGATCGCCGGGGGGGCGGATACCGTGACTTACACCATCACGGTGACCAACCCCGGCGCGACAGCTGTAGCCCTGACCAGCGTGGTGGACACGCTGCCCAAACCGTTGCCCAATCTGGCCGGGCGGACGATCCAGTGCGTGACCACCGCGGCGACCTGCCTCGCGGTGACCACGGTGATGTTGAACGGCGTCGCGGTCGGCCCACGGACTTGACGATTGCCACCAAAACGGTGGGACCGAGACAACCTGGACGCTCGCTGCCGGCAGCACGCTGAATGCTGGCGGCAGACCCTGACGCACCGTCACGCGACGCTACAGCGCGACTGTCCTTGGCGGCAGCACGTACTACAACAATGCCACCCTGAACTACACCGGGGGCTCTGCGCTCACCGGCCGACCGCGCCGATGACCGTATCCCTACAACCTCGCGTTGAGCGAAGTCGGTGGTATCGCCAAATCCGGCGAGCATCGCGCCCACCAGCCCGGTGACCGCGATCACCGGTGACCAACACCGGCACCGCCGCCGATGCCCGTCACCAGCGTGGTGGATTCGCTGCCCGCAGCCCCTGTGGGGACGGGCACCATCGCCTATACCTCGACCACCTCGGTGCTGGTGAACGGCGTGGCGCAGACCGCCGTGGCTTCCCCACGCTTCCGGTCGGTGCGCAATATCAGAGTCCCGCGCCTCTCGCCGCGTGGCCGGCACGCAGCACGGTGACCTGGACCTTCCCGGCCGCCGGCACCTCGGTGATCAATCGGGCAGACGATGGTCATCACCTTTGTCACGCAGTTTGGCGCGATCCCCACGGGTGCGACCTACCTCAACGACGTGCGCGCGAACTACACCGGCGGGGCGACGGCGAGCGAGTTCGCGCCCAACCTCGCGCCGGTCAGCGTGCCCGCCATCTCGCGCATCACCAAGACCATCGATTGCGTCTATCAGGGAGCGCCCACTCCACCTGCACCCCGGCATGCTACGTCGACGGCACGCCGATCCCGGTGAACGCCAAGCTCGGCTACAAGATCGTGTACGAGAACCTGTCGGCGCAGGCGCTCGCCGGCATCACCATTACCGACCATTGCCGACGCAGACCGCCGCCAATCCGATCGCCAACCTCGTCGTCAACGGCGCCGCCACGGCGGCACCGGCCGCCGCGGCCGGCGGTGCGACGGTGACGCTGCTGAGCGCGGGAACATTGAATCCCCTCAACTCGGCAGGATCACCGGCACCATCACGTGCACGTGCAGACCACGGCGACTGCGGAGACGGGGGTGACCAACACCGCGAGATGGTGAGCACGCAGGATCCAATGGGTGCTTCGAGCATGGCGACGGCTGCCGTCGCCGGCGGCAACCTGGCAGTGAGTAAGGTGGTCACCGCGGGCACGTCTTCCACGGTGGCGGAGGGCGGCACCCTGTCATACACCACGCGGGAGCATCGACGGTCGGCCCCCGGAGCTGAATCGCTGGTGGACGCTTGCCCGGTACGGCGGCGGCTTGCTGCCGGCACCACCAGTCCTTCACCTTCGTGGCGACCGGCGACATCACCCTGACGGCGCGACTGCGCGCCGGCCTCACGTGGCGGTGGCTGCCCCGGCGCGCCGGCTACGACGAACAGGAAGCGGTGACGTGGACGTTCACCGGCGGCGTGGTGAGTCCCTGCCGGACAGATCCTGACGCTGACCTTCACCGCACGGTCGACGGGGTGTCCACAGGGCTGGCCGCGCCGGTGCGACCTACTACAACGACGTGACGGGCAACTACACGGGCGGTGCGTTCCCCAGCGCCTCGGCCAACGGCCAGGCGCCGGTGCTGGTGCCGTTCTACACGCTGACGATGAGCAAGAGCATCGATTGCGTGTATGACACCTCGCCGACGCCGGCCTGCCAACCCTACGCGAATGCGCCGGTTCCGCCCGGCGCCAAGCTGCGCTACCAGTTGCTGTACAGCAACCTGTCGTCGCTGGCGCAGACCGTGACGGTCAAGGACACCTTGCCGGCATCCACCACCGCGGCCGGTAACCTGTATGTAGGCAGCGGGCCGGAGGTGCGGCCCGCGACGCCGGCCCTGTCGGTGAATGCCGCGGCGGCCGGTGCGGCGCGCGGGCCGGACGTGGCGTTGACCGCGATCGCGGCGGGCAGCACGGTCGCCATGACCGCGGTCGCCCTGCCGGCGAACAGTTCCGGCAGTCTGTATGTGGACGTGCAGACCAATGCGCTGGCGGGCACCACCATCAGCAACTGCGCGTCGATCAGCACGGTGGCCCTCGATACCTGCGCGACGGTCGGCTCGCTGTCCATGGTGAGCGGCACCGCGGCCGCGAGCGTGCAGAACGTGGCCGTGCTGACCATCGGCAAGACCACCAGCACGGCCACCGTCGTGCCGGGCGGAACGGCGACCTACACCATCACCATCACCAATACCGGGACCGCCGCCACGACTTCGCTCAAGGTGTATGACTTCCTGCCGTACAGCGGCTCCGCCGTGGACGCGACCAGGCGTCTCGCTTATGTGGCCAACTCTTCGACCTATGGCGGCGGGTTGCCGGTGCCGGCGATCACGACGGCGATCGCGCCGACCGTGCCGCCTTACGCCAGCAACATGAACCAGCAGCAGGTGCTGTGGGACTTCGGCAATTACGCACTGGCTGCGGGCGCCGCGGTGACCATCACCTTCAGCGCGGCGGTCGGTACCGCCATGCCGGGAGCGAGCTACTACAACTCCGCACGCTATGAGTACGCCAGTGGCGGCATCGCGTTCAACGGCAACGTCAACAACGCCGCACTGATCACGGTGAGCAATTCACAGCCATCGCTGACGTTCCTGAAGACGGTGGCGGTGTTCTCCGATCCGCTGAACGGTACGACCAATCCGAAATTCATTCCGGGCGCGCTCGCCGGCTACACGCTGGTCGTGACCAACTCCGGAACGGGGCCGGTGGACAACAATTCGCTGGTGATCGTGGATCCGATACCGGCCAAGGCCGCGCTGTTTGTGAAGGACATCGATGCTGCGGGATCGGGGCCAGTGCTGTTCACCCAGGGAACGACGCCGAGCACGCTGACCTACACGTTCACGGCGCTCGGCGATATGGCCGACGACCTGGCGTTCTCGAAAGACGGCGGCGCGACCTGGACTGCGGTGCCGGTGCCCGGGGCGGACGGTTGTGATCCGACCATTACGCACATCCGCGTCAATCCCAAAGGCACGTTCGTCGGCAATGCCACGCCGCCCAGCCCGAGTTTCTCGCTGAGTTTCCGAGTGTGCGTGAGGTGATGAGAATGTGACTGAGGCTGGCTTTGCGCCAGCCTCATCGGGTCAGCCCGCCAGCTTCTTCTTCAGGATGTCGTTCAACTGGGCGGGATTCGCCTGTCCCTTGCTGGCCTTCATGGCGAGGCCGACGAAGAAGCCGAACAGCTTGTCCTTGCCGCTGCGGTACTCCGCGACCTTGTCTGCGTTGGCGGCCATGATCTCGTCCACGATCTTCTCGATGGCTCCCGCGTCGGAGACCTGCTTCAATCCCTTGGCTTCGATGATCGCATCCGCTTCGCCGCCTTCCGCCCACATGGTGCGGAACACTTCCTTGGCGCCGGAGTTGGAGATGGTGCCGTCGGCGATGCGCTTCAGCATGCCGCCGAGCTGCTGCGCGCCGATCGGGCATTGCGCCATGTCCAGACCGTCGCGGTTCAGCTGCGCGCTGACTTCGCCGATGATCCAGTTGGCGCAGATCTTGGCTTGCGCTGTCGCACCGCCGAGCGCGGCTTCAAAGAAATCCGCCATCTCGCGCGAGGCGGTGAGGATGCTGGCGTCGTAAGCCGACAGGCCGAGCTCGTTGACGTAGCGCGCTTGCTTGGCTTGCGGCAACTCGGGCAGGGTGCCGCGCACCTGCTCGATCCATGCAGTGGAGATTTCCAGCGGCAGCAGGTCGGGATCGGGGAAGTAGCGGTAGTCGTGCGCGTCTTCCTTGCTGCGCATCGCGCGCGTCTCGCCGGTGTCCGGGTTGAACAGCACGGTGGCCTGGTGGATCTTGCCGCCGTTCTCGATGGTATCGATCTGCCATTGCACTTCGTAGTCGATGGCCTGCTGCATGAACTTGAACGAGTTCAGGTTCTTGATCTCGCGGCGCGTGCCCAGCGGCTGGCCGGGCTTGCGCACCGACACGTTCACGTCGCAGCGGAACGAACCTTCCTGCATGTTGCCGTCGCAGATGCCGATCCAGCGCACCAGCGAGTGCAGGGTCTTGGCATAGGCCACGGCCTCTGCCGCAGAGCACATATCCGGCTCGGAGACGATCTCCAGCAGCGGCGTGCCGGCGCGGTTGAGGTCGATGCCGGTCATGCCGTGGAAGTCGCCGTGCAGCGACTTGCCCGCATCTTCTTCGAGGTGGGCGCGGGTGATGCGCACCACTTTCTCATATGGCTTGGCGTTACCGGAAAGCGGTTCGACCTGGATGGTCAGCGCGCCCTGGCCGACCACAGGCAGGTCGAACTGGCTGATCTGGTAGCCCTTGGGCAGATCGGGATAGAAATAATTCTTGCGCGCGAACACCGAGCGCTGCGCGATGTGCGCACCGGTGGCGAGCCCGAATTTGATCGCGCGCTCGACTGCGCCCTTGTTCAGCACCGGCAGCACGCCGGGCAGGGCGATGCTTACCGCGTCTGCCTGTGTGTTCGGTTCAGCGCCGAACGCGGTCGATGCGCCGGAGAATATCTTGGTATTGGTCGAAAGCTGCGTGTGTACTTCCAACCCGATGACGATTTCCCACTGCATTTATTTGCTCCGTGTTTTCGAGGAGGAGGGCAGTGCAGTGCGCACGCCGTCCCAGAATGCGATGCGCGCTTCGATGGCTTCACAACCGGCCCTGGACGCTGCGCGCAGCTTGGCGTCGCTGCCTTTGCACAGGTGGCTCAGCAGCCGCAGCGACAACGGGCCGTGCAACTCATCGTCGAGGTGGATGTGGCGCTCGAGATAGTAGTAGAACAGCGGCGCTTTCTTCTTGCTGATGTTCATGTCGGCGATCAGTGCGCGGAACATGCCGGGGATCACCTGTTCGCGGCCGAGCGCGAAAGCGGCCGCGACGACATGCGTTTTGCCGGTGCCGATGAAACCGAAAGTCGTTTGCATGAACTGGCGCGCAGGTTCGGGGATCTTCGCGGTCTTCAGTGCCTTCTCGATGCCGTTCCTCTGCACCGACTTGATGAAGGCTTTCACAGGAGCGGTGTCGGCGCCCACTTCTTCCATCGCGCCGATGTAAAGATCGAAATGGCTCACGAAAGTGGGCTTGCCCTTGGCGTCCGGCAAGCCGTCGTCGGTCTCTTCGCCCAGCACGATCTCGTTGATGAAGCGCTGCGCCGAGGTGACTGCCGCGTCGCCTGTCGGCATCCACGGCACGCTGGTGGGCGCCAGGTCGCGCTGCAGGTATTTGAGCAGCGACATGAAATCCCACACCGAGTAGACATGGTGTTCCATGAAGCGGCGCAGGTCGTCGATGTTGCGCACCGCGCCGTAGACGGGATGGCGGTCGAGCTGTTTCTTGAGTGCGGGTACGCCGGTGAATTTGGTGATCTTCATGATGGCCTCACAGTTCGGGCGCGCGGCTGTGCCAGTCGGTCGCCAGTTGGTATTGGTGCGCCACGTTCAACATGCGCGCCTCGTCGAAATAGTTGCCGATGATCTGCAGGCCCACCGGCATATTGTTGTCGCCGAAACCGCAGGGGATGGACATGCCGGGCAGGCCGGCCAGGTTCACGGCGATGGTATAGATGTCGGACAAATACATCTGCACCGGGTCGTCGCCCTTCTCGCCCAGCTTGAACGCGGTGGACGGCGAGGTCGGGCCCATGATCACGTCGCACTGCTTGTAGGCTTCGATGAAATCCTGCGCGATCAGGCGGCGGATCTTCTGCGCCTGCAGGTAATAGGCGTCGTAGTAGCCGTGGCTCAATACATAAGTGCCGATCATGATGCGGCGTTTCACTTCTGCGCCGAAGCCCTGCGCGCGGCTCTTTTCATACATGTCGGCGAGGTCGCTGTATTCCGGGGCGCGGTAGCCGTAACGCACGCCGTCGAAGCGCGACAGGTTGCTCGACGCTTCCGCCGGCGCCAGCACGTAATATACGGGTACTGACAGGTGTACATTGGGTAGCGAGATATCTATTAGTTTTGCTCCCAACTTCTCGTATTCCTTCAACGCATCCCAAACAATCTTCCTTACCTCTGTCTGCTCTCCCCCGCGATTCAAGACCGTTTCTAATTCACGGAACATCTCTTCGTCTTTCGGCAAGAATTCCTTAGGTATACCGATGCGCAGGCCGGTCAGCGGCTTGTCCCCGCCTGCCTGTTTATTAATCTCGCGCGCGTAGTCTTCCTTGTCGCGTTGCAGCGAAGTGGAATCGCGCTCGTCGAATCCGGCCATCACGTTCAGCATCAGCGCCAGGTCTTCCGCGCTACGGCCCATCGGGCCGGCCTGGTCCAGGCTGGAGGCGAAGGCGATCATGCCGTAGCGTGACACCACGCCGTAGGTCGGTTTCAAACCGGAGATGCCGCACAGCGCGGCAGGTTGGCGGATGGAGCCGCCGGTGTCGGTGCCGGTCGCCGCCGCGCACAGGCGCGCGGCAACCGCCGCTGCCGTGCCGCCGGAGGAACCGCCCGGTACGCGTGCCGTATCCCAGGGATTTTTCACCGGGCCGTAATGCGAAGTCTCATTCGACGAACCCATCGCGAACTCGTCCATGTTGGTCTTGCCGAGATTGACCGCGCCCGCATTGTCGAACTGCGAAATCACATGCGCATCGTAGGGGGATACGAAGTTGTGCAGCATCTTCGAGCCGCAGGTGGTCAGCCAGCCCTTGGCGCAGAAGATGTCCTTCTGCGCGACAGGGATACCGGTCAGTGCATCGGCCTTGCCTGATGCCAGCCGGGCATCGGCGGCGCGCGCCTGGGCCAGCGACATCTCGGGGTTCAGCGTGATGAACGCGTTGAGTGCCGGGTTCAGCTGGTTGATACGGTCGAGGTAGGTTTGCGTCAATTCGACGCTGGAGATCTTTTTGGCGCGCAGGGCGTCGCCGAGTTGGCGTAAGGATTTATTGAACATGGGGCTTACTCGATGACCTGCGGAACCAGGTAAAGACCCTGTTCCACTTGCGGGGCGACGGCCTGGAATGCCTCGCGCTGGTTGGTTTCGGTGACTTTATCCTCGCGCAGGCGCTGGGCCAGGTCCTGGCTGTGCGACATGGGTGCAACGCCTTTTGTATCAACGGCCTGCATCTCGGCGATCAGGCCGAAGATGTTGTTCAGTTGAGCTTGGGCGGCTTGGAGTTCTTGGTCGTCCATCGCCAAGCGTGCAAGGCGGGCGACTTTTTCGACATCGGCTAAACTTAGGGACATAAACAGGTTTAATGCTTTATCAAATCGGGCGCGATAGGGTATCATAAACCGCTTATTGGGCGCATACCTTCTACCTTTCAGGACCTGACATGTTAAGTTACTTCAACGGCTATTTTTCCAACGACCTCGCTATCGATCTGGGCACGGCGAACACGCTGATCTGGTTGCGCGGACAGGGCATCGTGCTGAACGAGCCGTCCGTCGTGGCCATCCGCCAGGAAGGCGGCCCCAACGGCAAGAAAGTCATCCAGCAGGTCGGCCTTGCGGCGAAACAGATGCTGGGCCGTACACCCGGCAACATCACCGCGATCCGTCCGATGAAGGACGGCGTGATCGCCGACTTCACCGTGACCGAACAGATGCTCAAGCAGTTCATCCGTCGCGTGCACAAATCCAGCATCTTCACACCCAGCCCGCGCATCGTGATTTGCGTGCCCTGCGGCTCCACCCAGGTCGAGCGCCGTGCGATCCGCGAATCCGCTTACGGCGCAGGTGCGCGTCGCGTTGAGCTGATCGAAGAGCCGATGGCGGCTGCGATCGGCGCCGACCTGCCGATCGAGGATGCGACCGGTTCCATGGTGGTCGACATCGGCGGCGGCACGACCGAGGTGGGCGTGATCTCCCTGGGCGGCGCGGTGTACTCCGGTTCCGTGCGCGTCGGTGGCGACAAGTTCGACGAAGCCATCATCAACTATATCCGTCGCAACTACGGCATGCTGATCGGCGAGAGTACCGCCGAGAACATCAAGAAAGAGATCGGTTCCGCCTTCCCCGGCAGCGAGGTGCGCGAGATGGAAGTGAACGGGCGCAACCTTGCGGAAGGCGTGCCGCGCAGCTTCACCATCTCCAGCAACGAGATCCTCGAAGCCCTGACCGATCCGCTCAATGCGATCGTCAGTGCGGTGAAGACTGCGCTGGAACAAACCCCGCCGGAACTCGGTGCGGACATCGCCAGCAAGGGCATGGTCCTGACCGGCGGCGGCGCATTGCTGCGCGATCTGGACCGTTTGCTGATGGAAGAGACCGGGCTGCCCGTAGTGATCGCCGACGATCCGCTGACCTGCGTTGTGCGCGGTTCGGGCAAGGCGCTCGAACGCATGGATAAATTCAACAATATCTTCACCAGCGATTGACGTGCATGGCAAGTGACCACCACTTAATAACGGAACTCGCCATGCCCGTTCCCTCTCCTCAATCCTCTCCCGCAAGCGGGCGAGGAGGCAAACGAAGCGCTACGCGCGTTT
Organism: uncultured beta proteobacterium; assembly: GCA_963840345.1. Classification (GTDB taxonomy): domain Bacteria; phylum Pseudomonadota; class Gammaproteobacteria; order Burkholderiales; family Gallionellaceae; genus Sideroxyarcus. Next base: position 234,028 of record CAWIYO010000006.1, on the reverse strand, counting down.
TGCGTTAGCTGTACGGCGTTACTTTGGACGATACCCGTAACCTCCGGTTCTTTAATCGCGGCCCCAGCCCGGTCGCGCGTCTCATATTCTTTTGCGCCCTTTCCATGCTGCTGCTGTTCGTGGATGGGCGCTATCAGTACCTGGAATCCACGCGCAAGGTCATCGCAGTGGTGATCTATCCGTTCCAGCGCCTGACGGCCCTGCCCGGCGAAGTTGTTGGGCGGATCTCCGTTTACTTCGGAACACAGAACCATCTGCTCGAGGACAACGCGAAACTGCGCCAGCAACATGACATGGATGCGGCACAACTTGCGCAGTTATCCGCGATCCAGGCCGAGAACGCCCAGTTGAGAACCCTGCAGGAACTCAGCCAGCGCGTCGACTACCCGATGCAGATGGCGGAGATCGTCTATGTCGAGCGCGATATCTTCAAACGCAAGCTGTTCGTCAACAAAGGTTCGCAGGCGAACGTGCTGGACGGACAGGTGGTGGTGGACGACAACGGCGTAGTGGGGCAGGTCACCCGCGTATTTCCCTGGCTTTCCGAAGTTACGCTGGTGACTGACAAGGATCAGGCCGTGCCGATCCAGGTCGTGCGCACCGGTTTGCGGGCGGTAGTGTTCGGTTCCGGCGACATCAGCGAGATGGCACTGCGGTATATGCCGCTAAGTGCGGATCTCGTGGAAGGCGACGTGCTGGTGACTTCCGGCATCGACGGCATCTACCCGCCCAATCTGCCGGTGGCAAAAATCACCAAGATCGAGCGCGATCCGGCGTATCCGTTCTCCCGTATCGTTTGTGCACCGCTGGCCGGCGTCGATCGGCACCGCGCCCTGATGATCGTGTCCGCTTCGCCCAAGCTGCCTGAACGTCCGGCGATGGAGGAGACGAGGACGGATACGGACCGTGCGAAGAAGAGACTTAAACGGAGGAAGCCGTGATCTCGAACGGTTATAAGGATCAGGAGTTCCTGCTGCCCGCCAACATGGGCTTCATTGTCCTCAGCCTGTTCGTGGCGGTGATGCTCAACTGGCTGCCTTGGCACGGTTGGGCATTGGTGTTGCGTCCGGATTTCGTGGCGCTGGTATTGCTGTACTGGTGCACACACAAACCGCATCGAGTCGGCATCGGTATTGCCTGGGTCGTAGGCATCTTCGCCGACGTGGCGGATGCCAGCCTGTTCGGTCAGCATGCGCTCTCCTATTCGGTGCTGGCATTCGGCGGCATCGTGCTGCACCGCCGTGTGCAGATGTTCGAACTGCGCCAACAGGCCATGCAGGTGTTTCCGATATTGCTGTTGTCCTATGGCACCTACGCCTTCGTGCACTGGCAAGTGCGCGGCTATGTAGCCTGGGAATATTTCCTCGGTTGTGCGACATCGGCGCTGCTGTGGATCCCGATGACCTTCCTGCTGCAAGCCCTGCGCCGCCCGCGTCGCGATCCGAACGAACTATGAATCGTCACATCGAGCTGAAGAACCATCAGCGCGAAATCTATTATTTCCGTCTGCGACTGGTGTTGAGTTTGGGTTTCGTGGCGGTGATGCTGCTCATCCTGCTGGGGCGCTTTTTCTACCTGCAGGTGATCCGCCACGACTACTTCCATACGATGGGAGAAAGCAACCGCATCTACGTTGTTCCCATCGTCCCGAACCGCGGCCTGATCATGGACCGCAACGGCGTGGTGATGGCGCAGAACTATTCCGGCTACACGCTGGAGATCGCGCCCTCCAAGGTGACCGATATGGATGCCTTGATCGCCGAGCTGTCCAAGCTGGTCAAGATCACGCCCAGGGACATCAAGCGTTTCAAGAAACTGCTGACCGAGCGGCAGACGCTGGAGACGATGCCGATACGCAATCAATTGTCCGATGAAGAGGTGGCGCGCGTCTCGGCGCAACGCTTCCGTTTCCCCGGCGTCGAGGTCAAGGCGCGCCTGTTCCGCGAGTACCCCTTCTCCGAAATGACTTCGCACCTGATCGGTTATGTCGGCCGCATCAACCAGAATGATATCGACCATCTGGCAGAGGACGAGGTTGTTTCCAATTACCTGGGCTCCGACTACATCGGCAAGACCGGCGTCGAGCAGAGCTATGAAAAAGAACTGCACGGAAAGACAGGTTTCGAGCAGGTCGAAGTGGATGCCGGAGGGCGTGCCGTGCGCGTCCTGTCGCGCACGTCGCCGCAGTCCGGCAGCAACCTGATGCTGACGCTGGATGCGAAACTGCAGGAAGTGGCCGAGCAGGCGTTCGGCGATTACCGCGGCGCGCTGGTGGCGATCGACCCCACCAACGGCGAAGTGCTCGCCTTCGTCAGCAAACCCGGCTATGACCCCAGCCTGTTCATCGACGGCATCGATGCCGATACCTGGGACGAATTGAACACCTCGCTCGACACCCCGCTCAACAACCGCGCCCTGCGCGGACAGTACCCGCCCGGTTCCACCATCAAGCCGTTCATGGCGCTGGCGGGGCTTCATTACAATACCCGCGCACCGACGCGCGCCATCGGCGATCCCGGCTATTACATGCTGTCCGGCAGCCGGCACCAATACCGCGACTGGAAGGCGGGCGGACACGGCAGCGTCGATATGTTCAAATCCATCGTCGTCTCCTGCGATACCTACTATTACGGGTTAGCCACCGAGCTGGGCATAGATAACATGCACAGCTTCCTGTCGCGTTTCGGGTTCGGCCAGAAGACCGGCGTGGACATGGAAGGCGAGACTTCCGGTCTGCTGCCGTCAACCGAATGGAAAGCCAAGCGCTACAACCAGCTCTGGTTCCCGGGCGACACGGTCTCCGCCGGTATCGGCCAGGGCTACAATCTGGTCACGCCGATGCAGTTGGCGTTTGCCACCGCGATCCTTGCCAACGACGGCGTGGCCTTTCAGCCGCATCTGGTGAAGGAGATGCGGCGTGGCAAAGGGGATCCGGTGCTGACTGAGGCCAAGCAATTATTCGATCTGCAGATCAATCCCGAGCATCTCAAGCTGGTGAAATCGGCGATGGAGGCAGTCACCAAGCCCGGCGGTACTGCAGCGTGGGCGGGTTATGGCGCCGCCTACCGCATGGCGGGCAAGACCGGCACGGCGCAGGTGATCGCCATGAAGCAAGGCGAAAAATACGACGAGAAGAAAGTCTCCGAATATAACCGCGACCACGCCTGGTTCATCTCCTTCGCTCCTGCCGACAAACCGCGCATTGCACTGGCGGTGCTGGCAGAGAACGGAGGGCACGGCAGTTCCACTGCCGCACCGATCGCGCGCAAGGTATTGGATTATTATCTGCTCGGCAAAGTACCCCAGCCCCTGCAGAAGGTGACGGAAAAAGCCGGAGTTCAGGACGACTAATAATGAACGCGCAACAGCTCAAACAACGTTTCATGCTGCATCTCGACCAGGTACTTCTGGCCGGGCTCGGTGGTTTTGCGTTCGTCAGCCTGGTGCTGCTGTACAGTGCCAGCGACGGCAACTGGTGGCGCGTGCTGGGGCAGTTCGGGAACATCGTGGTCGCGTTCATTGCATTGTGGATCGTCGCCAACATGCCCCTGCACTGGCTGATGCGGCTTGCGGTTCCGATGTACGTGCTCGGCATGATCCTGCTGCTGCTTGTGATGACACCGCTCGGCGTGAACAGCCATGGTGCGACGCGCTGGCTCAACATCGGCGTGGCGACCATCCAGCCTTCGGAACTGATGAAGATCGCCGTGCCGCTGATGATGGCCTGGTACTTCGAGAAGAACGAAGCCGTGCTGAAACTGAAAAACTATTTCGTCGCGGTCATCCTGCTGGTGTTGCCCATCGGCCTGATTGCGAAGCAGCCCGACCTCGGCACCGCCATCCTCATTGCGGCGAGCGGCTTCTACGTGCTGTTCCTCGCCGGGCTGTCCTGGCGCATCATGATCGGCGGGGCCATCGCCGCAATGGCCAGCGCGCCGTTCCTGTGGTCGGCGCTGCACGACTACCAGCGTCACCGCATCCTGATGCTGCTCGATCCCTCGCAAGACGCCTTGGGCAAGGGCTATCACACCATCCAGGGCATGATCGCGGTGGGCTCCGGCGGGATTCTCGGCAAGGGCTACATGAACGGCACGCAGACGCACCTGGACTTCCTGCCCGAGCGTACCACCGACTTCATCTTCGCCGTCTGGTCCGAAGAGTTCGGCCTGATCGGCAACCTGCTGCTGCTGGGCCTGTATGTCTTCGTCATCGGGCGCGGCTTCATCATCACCGCCAACGCTTCCACTTATTTCACGAGGCTGATGGCAGGCAGCATCACGCTCACCTTCTTTACCTATGCCTTCGTCAACATGGGCATGGTCAGCGGCATCCTGCCGGTGGTGGGCGTGCCGTTGCCGCTCATCAGTTACGGCGGCACCTCCATGCTTACGCTGATGCTGGGCTTCGGCATGTTGATGAGCATCCACACACACAAGAAACTGGTTAAATCCTAAGCAGGAGTCGAAGATGAATAATAAATTGCTGGTCGCGCTGTTTGCGGCGCTTGCAGTCAGCGCATGTTCCACCACTCAGCCGGGAGAGAAGCAGCAAAGTGCGGCACCGATCGTGGATGCGGCCTCCGGACCCAGCGGCAGATCGGCACACGCTGCTGCATCGGGCTCCGTGAGTGCAAGCTCCACCCAGGGCGGCGGTTACCTCGAGGGCGACGGTCCCGGCGCGGATGCGCCTAACCTCGATGCCATCCCCGATGCCGTACCCAAGGCCGAGCCGCTGCATCGCTACGCCAATCGTCCCTACTCCGCATTGGGCAAGACCTACACGCCGCTGCAGGCACCGGGCAACTACAAGGAGCGCGGTATGGCCTCCTGGTATGGCAAGAAATTCCACGGCCAGCGCACTTCCATCGGCGAGACATACGACATGTATGCCATGACTGCCGCGCACCCCACATTGCCCATTCCCAGCTATGCGCGCGTCACCAACCTTGCGAACGGCAAATCCGTCATCGTGCGCGTCAACGATCGCGGCCCATTCCTGCATCAGCGCATCATGGACCTTTCCTATGTCGCCGCTTACAAGCTCGGCTACGTCAGCAACGGGAGCGCAGAAGTCGAAGTAGAGAGTCTCGCCACTGATGGCAGCGTCCCTCTCGTCAGCGCGATCGACACCCCTGCCATCAATGTCGAGCCGATCGAAACTGCACCGATCGCCAGCGCGCCGGTTGCTCCGTCGATTCCTGTCGAGACGGCAGGCTCACCCACCGGAAAAGTCTTCCTGCAGCTCGGCGCCTTCAAATCGCCGCAGGGTGCGGAAAGCTTCCTCGCCAGGATGCGCTCCGAACTCAGGGATACCAGCAGGACACTGAAGCTGTATCAGAAGAATGGCCTGACCCGCGTGCACTTCGGTCCCTATGCCAATGCGAACGAGGCGCGCAATGCCGCGAACCGTCTTGCATCGACGCTCGGCTTCAGGCCTTTTGTGAGCTTGCACTGAGATGCACACCGCTGCCAACATCGCCGTTGGTATCGTTGCGCTCATCCACGTGTACATCCTCGTGCTGGAGATGTTCCTGTGGGAAAAACCCACCGGGCTGCAAACATTCGGGATGGACGAATACTTTGCCGCCGCCACGCGCGAACTCGCGGCGAATCAGGGTTTGTATAACGGGTTTCTTGCAGCGGGACTGCTCTGGGGCCTGCATACGGGGGACATTCACGTGCAGCGGTTCTTTCTCGGCTGCGTAGTGACGGCCGGGGTGTACGGCGCGCTCACGGTGAATGCCAAAATACTTTTTGTGCAGGCCGCACCGGCAGCAGCGGCTTTAACCTTGCTGTATTTCATCTGACATGGCGAACAATATGCGTATCCTGCTCATCGAAGACAACCGCGATCTGGCGACGGAGATGCTCGAGTTTCTGGAGGCCGGCGGAAACATCGTGGATACGGCAGTAGACGGCATCACCGGACTGCATCTGGCGGTCGTCAACGACTACGATGCGATCACGCTGGATCTGATGTTGCCGGGAATAGACGGGATGCAGCTGTGCAGCAAGCTCCGGCAGGAAGCAGGAAAAGAGACGCCCATCCTGATGCTGACGGCACGCGATTCCCTGGAAGACAAGATCGCTGGACTTGAAGCGGGGGCGGACGATTATCTGGTCAAGCCCGCCGAATTGCGCGAAGTGGAAGCGCGTCTGAAGGCCCTGTCGCGCCGGCGTAGCGTACGGACGATAACCCACAAACTGACGGTCGCCGACCTGACGCTCGATCCGGGAGGCCGTACGCTATACAGGGGCGACACCCGCATCGACTTGCCCCCCATTCCCTACAAGATCCTCGAGGTTCTGATGACCCGTTCGCCCCAGGTCATCAGCCGCGAAGAACTGGAACAGCTGATCTGGAAAGACACCCGTCCCGACAGCGATGCGCTGAGGGCGCACATGCATGTGTTGCGCACGCTGATCGACAAGCCTTTCGGCAAGCCGCTGCTGCACACCATCTGGGGGGTCGGCTACCAACTGGTAAGTGCCAATGAGGCTCACCAGTAGCCTGCGCTTCCGGGTCGCCTTTGCATTCGCCTGCCTGGGCGTATTTTTCAGCCTGCTGCTTGCCGCCAGCCTGTATTTCGCGATACAGCGTATCGGCCACGATCTCATGGATCAGAGCCTGTTGGCGGAGATGGATCAGTCGCTTGAACTGGAGGCCCTCGGCGAAAAGGTCTTCCTGCCGAACAGCGTGACCATTCTTGGTTTCGTGCGCAAGGGAATGGCTCCCAATCCCGATCTCTCTCCGGTGATCGCCGATCTGGCGCCGGGATTCCATAATGCCTCCATCAACGACACCGATTACCGCATATTGATCGCCGACCATGCCGGCTCGCGCTATTTCATGCTGTTCGACACCGACCAGCAACACGAGCGCGAACGCATCATGCTCGAATACCTGACCGCCGCCGCAATCATGCTGACCCTGCTTTCCGCGGCAAGCGGATTCTGGCTTGCGATGCGCATCGTGACGCCGGTGACGCGCCTGGCCAATCAGGTCGGGCACGCCGGTCCGGAAGTGGTCGACCTGTCACTGGCCAAATTATCCCGCGACGACGAGGTCGGCGAACTGGCGCGTGCCTTCGATCATTACGCCCGCCGTGTCCATTCATTCATCGACCGGGAAAAGCAATTCACCGGCGACATCAGTCATGAGCTGAGGACTCCGCTCGCGGTCATCCTGGCGGCGGTCGAAGTGCTGGAGCGGGACCAGCGGGTGGTGGAATTCCAGGGCGCGAGGATCGCGCGCATCAAACGCGCCGTTCTGGAAACCAATGAACTCTGTGCAGCCCTGCTGCTGCTGGCGCGCGAAAAATCGACGGAGAAGGACGAGCCGAGTTATATCGTGGCCGACGTCCTCGTCGAGTGCATCGACAAGCACCGGCACCTGATCGAGAACAGCCCCGTGAAGCTGGAAGTGGAGATAAGCGGCAGCCCCCGGTTGCGCGTCGAGCGCACGCTGCTCGAAGTGGTGGTCGGCAACCTGCTGCGCAATGCATTCTCCTATACCCAGTCCGGCACCGTAACGGTCAGACTGGAGACGGGACGCCTCATCGTCAAGGACACGGGAATCGGTATCCGCAGTGAAGATGCGGATCGCATCTTCCATTTGCATTATCGCGGGGAGAACAGTACAGGCGAAGGGATCGGGCTTTCCCTGGTCAAGCGCATATGCGACCGGTTTGATTGGAGTATCTCTATCACCAGCAAGCAGGGGGATGGGACGGTGGCGGAGATCGGGTTTGTCAAAAATAATTCCGTTCGTGGTGAGCTTGTCGAAGCATGAATGGACTGGTTCCCTCTGATGGAACAACTAGCCATTCGACTAAGCCCGCAAGCGGGCAAGTCGCTGGTAATCCCTCCGGGGGAGGGTTAGGGTGGGGGAAGACTTGCCGCGTTCACTCTTTTTCCAAAACCAACCCCCCTCCGTTCGCCCTGAGCCTGTCGAAGGGTCGCCGCGCAGCGGCGGCGTAATTGTCGGCTACGCCCGTGAAGGTGTTTTTTGAAGTACGAATGGTGGCGCGGACAGATGCCGGGGGTTGCCCGGCGGCAAGTCACTTTTTCTTGCTTCGCCAAAGAAAAAGTAACCAAAAAGAAGGCGACCCCGGTGCGCCGCCCCTTCGGGGTTCCCTGCGTTGCTCGACTGGTCAGGCGGCTGCGGAACTCGCGCTACGCGCTCAGACAGTCCTCGCCGACATCCCCTGACCAGCCTGCGCTACTCGGCGGCGCACAGGGGAAGGAAAGGCGAAATTCAAAACCACAAGGAGGGCAACAAGTTGCCCTCCATAGTCAAAACAATTTGACTCCGGTACATTGGAGTCAGTAGATAATATATTTCGCATGGAACCTCCCATTTATAAATACATGACGAAACAATACGCTCTGAAGTTTCTTCAGAGTGGCGAAGTCAAAATTGGCACTTTGCACGGTTATAGGAATATTGAGTTACTTGGCCCAGAGGTTGGCGATACGGAAGAGGGGCTGAAGTACTTATTCACGACAGGTCACACAGAAATTGATACCGCTGTCCCATCAGGCATCCCTGATTTTCTAAGGCCCCACATTCGCGTTTCCGGTGAAAACCGTCTTCAACTCATTGCAGCTAAGGGTATAGAGGCCTCCGTTGAGGAAGAGGACAGTTACGTATTTTGTGGGACTTATGAGTTTGATCGTATTGCAATGAAAAGCCTTGGATATGATTCATGCGTAAAGATTACTTCCCCCTCAAAATTTTTTCATGCGATAACACGCAAACTAAAGCATGCATCGCATTTCCTAGGGCCAGCTAGAGTAGATTACTCGGGTAGACGGTTTGAGCATCTGTCAGACAGGAGCATTTCACCAGCTTTTCTCAAAGATCAGAGATATGTACACCAGAAAGAAATTCGTGTTGTTTGGCCTTCAGTAAGCCAGCCAATTAAGCCTGTTGTGGTGGTGGCAAGAAAAGCAGCAAAAGTATGTGAATTAATAAAATAGCTGCCCATCAATGGACTTTGAAGTTTGCTTTTCCTTCCCCTGAGCGCCGCCTCGATAGTTCGCCAACAAACGGGGGTTTAGGCGAGCACTGTTTGAGCTCCGCGGCAGGGCACGTTTTGTGTGCCCTGCTAGGGCGAGTTGCGCAGCCCCGCTTGTTGGCGAACTATCGAGGGAACCCCGAAGGGGCGGCAAACCGGGGTCGCCTTTTCTTTGGTTACTTTCTTTTTGGCGAAGCAAAAGAAAGTGACTAGCTGTCGGGCTACCCCCGACGGTGTTGGTTCTGAGTGCAGCCATTCACCCTTCGACAAGCTGATGGAACTACTAGCCATTCGACTAGGCTGTCAAACAACGCCAGCCAAGTCGCTGGTTATCAGGGCGAACGGACATAGATGAACTAAGCCACCCTCAACACCAACCCCTTCAAATACGCCCCCTCCGGAAAACTCAGCAACACCGGGTGATCCGCCGCCGCATGCAGCTTCTTCACGATCTGCGCATCCACCCCGGCATCCAATGCGGCACCCGCGATGATCTTCTGGAACAGGTCATCGCTTATGCCGCCGGAACAGGAGTAGGTGAACAACAGGCCGCCCGGGCGCAGCAGTTTGAAGCCGAGCAGGTTGATGTCCTTGTAGGCGCGCGAGGCTTTTTCGGCGAAGGCGGCAGTGGGCGCGAACTTGGGCGGGTCGAGGACGATGAGGTCGAACTTCCGGTTCTGGTCGCGCAGTTTGCGCAAGGCGTCGAACACGTCGGCGCATTGCCATTCGGTGCGCGACGCATCGAGACCGTTCAATTCCACATTGCGTTGCGCAAGTTGCAGCGCTTCCTGCGACGAGTCGATGGACAGCACCGACGCAGCACCCCCGCGCAATGCGTAGAGCGAGAAGCCGCCGGTGTAGCAGAAGCAGTTGAGCACATCGCGGCCCGCGGCCAGCGTGCCGGTCAGCGCGCGGTTGTCGCGCTGATCCAGGTAGTAGCCGGTCTTCTGCCCGGACGCCACATCGACCGCGAAGCGCAAACCGTTCTCGATCACTTCGACATTGTCCGGCAACGCGCCGCGCAGCAAGCCGTTGCGCTTGGGCAAGCCTTCCAGTTCGCGACCGTCGGAATCGGAGCGCTCGTAGATGCAAACGGGCTCACATAATTCCTGCAGGATGTCGGCCAGGGTGTCGCGCCAATGCTCCGGGCCGGCGCTGCCCAGTTGCATCACCAGTACGTCGCCGTACTTGTCCACGATGAGGCCGGGCAGGCCGTCCGATTCGCCGTGGATGAGGCGAACGCCGTCGCTGTTTCCCGCTTCGAGGGGAGCAGACCGAGATCGCGCCGTGCGGCAAGCGCGTTGGCGATGCGGCTGCGGAAGAAGGCTTTGTCGATGACATCCTTCTCCTGCCACGACCACACGCGTGCGGTGATCTGCGAGTCCGGGTTGTAAGCTGCCCAAGCGAGGAAGTTGCCGGCTATATCGCGTACGGCCACGGTGTCGCCGCTGGCAGGTGCGCCGTCGATGCATTCGACCGCACCGGAGAATATCCACGGGTGTCGCCGCTGCAATGATTTGTCGCGCTCAGCCTTGAGAATGATGCCTGGCTTGGCGGAGGGGTTGCCTGCGCGCGGCTTGGATGCTGGTTGTGGGGCGCGAGTCTCGCCCTGCTGTTTGCTGCGCTGCACGCGCTTGCGAAAGTCCTTGCCGCCTTGTGATTGGCGGTGCGGGGTCGAGGGTGATCTGGGTTTTTCTTTGCTCATGTTTTCTTCTTGGCGCGTGGATGCGCACCGTCATAGATTTTGGCGAGGTATTGGAAATCGAGATGGGTATAGACCTGAGTGGTGGAGATGCTGGCGTGGCCGAGCATCTCTTGCACGGCGCGCAGGTCGCCTGAGGATTGCAGCACATGCGTGGCGAAGGAATGGCGCAGCATGTGCGGATGCACATTCGTGTTGAGGCCTTGCCGGATCGCCCATTTGTGCAACTGTAGCTCCACGGTGCGCGGCGAGATGCGCGCGCCGTTTTTGCCGACGAACAGTGCGGTCTCGTCCGGTTTGGCGATCTGGCCGCGCACCGCGAGCCATGCTTTAAGTGCGGTGATTGCGTGACTGCCCAGCGGCACGATGCGCGTTTTGTTGCCCTTGCCGGTGACGCGCACCGACGCATCGGCGAAGTCCATGGCGATGGGATCGAGGCCCACCAGTTCGGCCAGACGCAAACCGGAAGAGTAGAGCAACTCGAACATCGCCTTGTCGCGCGCATCCAGCGGCGTCTCGACGGGCATCTCCACCAGTTTCACCGCCTCGTCAGGTGAGAGTGCATGCGGCAGGGTCTTGGGCGCTTTGGGCGCGCGCAGCCCTACGCAGGGATTGCTCTTGCAGCCATGGTCGCGCATCAGATAGCCATAGAAACCGCGCCATGCCGACAGCACGCGCGCCAGCGAGCGCCCGCCCAGGCCGCTGCTGTGCAACTGCGCGATGTAGCGGCGGATGTGGTGGCTCTTGAGGTCGGGCAGCGGAGTCGTGCCGGCGAGCGCCAGCAGGCGGCGGATGTCGCGTGCATAGTTCTCCGCGGTCAGCGGCGAATAGTTGCGCTCGTTATGCAGGTAGGCGAGGTAGCCTTGCAGTGTGGCGGGGACTTGTTCGGCAGTGGGCATCAGATATGCAAATGGAATGCGCTACCCAGCGTTTCCGAGATGCGTTGCAGGAACAGCGTGCCCATCTCCGGATAGAAGCGTTCCTTGTCTTCGCTGGCGAGCACGAGCATGCCGATGGTCTGGCCGTGCGCGCGCAAGGGCAGGTAAGCGAACGAACGCAGATGTTCGGCGGCTTCGCCGAACCAGGGCAGCGTGTCGTGCACCGGGTGATGCGTGCAGACCGGTTGCTGGTGCAGGTCGGCAAAGGCAAGCACTTCAGGGCTGGGCGGTTCGTCCTTCCAAAGGTGCAGCGTGACATGCGGAATGGCGAAAATATCGCGCAGGTTGTGGATGACCAGATTCTGCAGCGTGGAGCGGTCGTGCGGCCCGAACAGGGCACAGTTGAACTGGTGCACCTTGAGCTGCAGCGCATCGTTCTCCTTGGCGAACTCCAGCAGGTCGTGCAGCTTCTTCTCCAGCTCCTTCACGCGCTCGCGCAGGGTGAGCAACTGCCGTTCGCTCAAAGAGATCGTGCGACCGCCGTAAGGATGCGGCAGGGTGATTTGGGACAGCATCTCTGCGTGGTCTTCGAAGAACAGCGGGTTGTCCTCCAGGTATTTCGCAACTTCTTCTGCTTTCATGATGGCCTCTTACAGGTTGATCTCGCCCTCGTACACCGAAATGGCCGGGCCGGTCATCATCACGGGAGAGCGTTCGCCTGCCCAGGTGATGGTGAGGCTGCCGCCGCGCGTGGCGACCTGTACCGTGTTGTCGAGCAGTTTGCGGCGGATTCCGGCAACGACGGCGGCGCAGGCACCCGTGCCGCAGGACAGGGTCTCGCCCGCTCCGCGTTCGAATACGCGCAGTTTGATACGTTCGCGATCGACGATCTGCATGTAACCCGCGTTCACGCGCTTGGGAAAGCGCGGGTGATGTTCAATCAGGGGGCCCTGCGTGGCGACCGGCGCCGTCTCGACATCGTCCACCACCTGCACCGCATGCGGGATTGCCCATGGAAACGGCCGTGATCTGCACAGTCTCGTTCCCGACCTGCAGCGGCTGGATCGCATCAGCGCTGTCGCTCACGAAAGGGATCTGCGCAGGTTCGAAGATCGGCGCGCCCATGTTGACAGTGACGCGGCCGTCCTCTTCCAGGCGCGGCGAGATCAGCCCGCTCTTCGTCTCCACCACGATCTCGCGCTTGCTGGTGAGCTTGTGGTCATGCACGTAGCGCACGAAGCAACGCGCGCCGTTGCCGCATTGCTCAACTTCGCCGCCGTCGGCGTTGAAGATGCGGTAACGGAAATCGGCATCGTCGCGCGGGGATCTTTCCACCAGCAATAACTGGTCGCAGCCGATGCCGAAATGGCGGTCGGCGATGAAGCGGATCTGGTCGGGAGACAGTGCGATCGACTGGCGCACGCCGTCGAGCACCACGAAATCGTTGCCTGCGCCGTGCATCTTGGTAAATTTTAAAGTCATTTCATTAGCTCTTTGTGTCTGAAGCAATCTGTCGTGTGGTCGTTTACCATGCCGGTCGCCTGCATGTGGGCGTAGCAGATGGTGCTGCCGACGAATTTGAAACCGCGCCGTTTCAGCTCCTTGCTCATCGCGTCCGAGTCCGCCGTGCTCGCCGGGATTTCGGCCATGCTGCGCCAAGCGTTCTGTTTCGGTCTGCCGTCGACGAAGCGCCAGATGAAGTCGTTGAAGGAGCCGAACTCTTCCTGCACCTCCAGGAACTTCCGCGCGTTGGTCACGGTGGCCTGAATTTTCAACCGGTTGCGGATGATGCCGGGATCCTGCAACAGTTTCTCCATTTTACCCGTATCGTAACCGGCGATGCGCGCGGCATCGAAACCGTCGAAGGCGGCGCGGTAATTCTCGCGCTTGCGCAGCACCGTGATCCAGCTCAGTCCCGCCTGCGCACCTTCCAGGATCAGGAATTCGAACAAGGACTGGTCGTCGTGCAGCGGTACGCCCCATTCGCTGTCATGGTAACGGCGGTACAACGGATCGTCGCCGCACCAGCCGCACCGCGTTTTTTCCGTCACGCTTTTGCCGCGCATAGCTGGGTGTGGTCGCGCAACATGCAGCGATCCATCACTACCGTGATGCCGGCCTGTTGCGCACGCAATGCCGCCTCCTCATGTACCACGCCGTCCTGCAGCCACAGCTTCTTGATGCCCAGCCTGATACAGCTGTCAACGATAGCGGGCACATGCTCCGGCGCGCGGAAGACCTCAACGATATCCGGCATTGCGGGCAGGCTCCCCAGATCGGGGTAGGCTTTCTCGCCCAGCACTTCGGCTATCAAAGGGCGGACAGGGAAGATGCGATAGCCGAAGCTCTGTAACGCCTGGGCTACGCGGAAACTGGGCCGGGCGCTATTGGGAGATAGCCCTACTACGGCGATGGTATGTACCTCGCGTAACAGTCTGCAGATATCTTCGGCGCTGGGGTTGGTGAAATTCATGATGTGCACGATAGCATTTTTTACTGTGTCCGGCGCGGGCGGGCCCTGCAAAAAAACGCTATACTGCGCGCCGTTCAAAGCGCTCGTAGCTCAGCTGGATAGAGTATTGGTTTCCGAAGCCAAGGGTCGTGGGTTCGACTCCCGCCGAGCGCACCAGTTTTTCGACATCGGCCGCACCAGACTTTCCCCTGCGATAAGTCCCGTCATTCCTGAAAAAGAGTACAAATACCGTGCTGAAGATGTGCAATCCGGGGTGTTTCCGTTGCCGGGGCCGTCTCCCCGCAAGCCTTATGCCAAGCCCTGTTCGGGCATGGTGCAACGTACCGCAAGGCGCTCTATGCTATTCTTCCAGTAGTCGTTCCTGAGTCCTCTCCATGAGATTCGTCCTGTTCCTGCTGCTGGTGCTGCCCGGGTATGCGCTGGCTGACCTAGAAAGTGATTTCATCGCTGCGCGCGAAGCATTGCGCGACGGAGATGCGTCACGTCTGGACACATTGGCGGAGCGTCTCAAGGATTCGCCGCTGGAACCGTATGCCACCTATTTCCAGCTCCGCATGAACATCGGCATGAGAAACATCGCCCCGATCAAGGCATTTCTGGCGCGGGGCAACGAAAGTCCGATCGTCGATCAGTTCAGGGGCGAGTGGCTCAAATTTCTGGGCAAGTACCAACGCTGGGAAGAATTTGCCGCGGAATATCCCAATCTGGTGAATTCCGATACCGAGCTCGCCTGCTATGCCTTGCAAATGAGGGAAAGTACCGATCCGGAAGGCGCGTTGCGCGAGGCGCGCAAGTTCTGGTTTAACGGCGAAGGCATGGAGGAAAGCTGCTCCACGCTGTTCGAGGACGCGCTGAAAGGCGGCGCGATCAGCGAGGCGGATGTGTGGCAACGCATGCGCCTGGCGCTGGAGGTGGGGAATACGACTTTGGCCAAGCAGCTCATCAAACGCCTGCCCAAGGTGCAAATCTTCCCGTCCGCGGAATTGAGCGTGGCGGCGAGCAACCCGCAGCGTTATCTGGACAGGACCAAGTTCGCCAACGCGGGCACCGGGCGGCGCACCGTGGCCTTGTTCGCGCTGCAGCTGCTGGCGAGGCGGTCGCCGCAGATGGCGTATTCGCGCTGGGAAAAGATCTCCGCCAATTTCACCGAGGCCGAGCAGCGATATTTCTTCGGCTGGCTGGGTTTTGCCGGGGCGCTGTATCACGACGAGCGTGCGCAGAACTGGTTCGCTGCGGCAGGCGATGCGGTATTGAATGAGAAGCAACTTGCCTGGCGCACGCGCACCGCCCTGCGCGCCCAGGACTGGCGTGAGGTTTGGGCAAGCATCAATACCATGTCGCCGCAACAGCAGAGCGAAGGAGCGTGGCGTTACTGGAAAGCCCGCGCACTCAAGGAACTGGGGCGTGTTGCGGATGCCGAGGCGTTATTCACCGACCTGAGTCGTGAGTACAATTTTTACGGGCAACTTGCCGCAGAGGAGTTGGGGGCGGCATCTGCGTCGAACATCGTCTCGGCGAGGTATCGACCGAGCGACACAGAGATCGATGCTGTCCGGGCAATGCCTGCCATACAGCGCACGCTGTTGCTGTACCGTATGGATATGCGTGCCGAAGGGGCAAAAGAGTGGGTGTGGGCGATGCGAAACATGACCGACCGCCAATTGCTGGCTGCGGCCGAGGTTGCACAGCGCAATGAGCTGTATGACCGCTCCATCAGCGCGGCGGATCGCACGGTGCAACTGCATGACTTCAGCCTGCGTTACCCCGCGCCGTATCGTGAAGCCTTGCAGGAGAATCTGCACAAGCATGGGCTGGAAGAGGCCTGGGTATACGGCCTGATGAGGCAGGAGAGCCGCTTTGCCGCCGCTGTGAAATCCGAAGCCGGTGCGGTTGGGTTGATGCAGATCATGCCGGATACGGCACGCTGGGCAGCGCGGCAGATCGGCATGAAAGGCTACCGCAAGGGTCTCATCCACCAGGTGGATGTGAATCTCAAACTCGGCACGTTCTACATGAAGACTGTCTTCAATCAGTTCGATGCGAACCCGGTGCTTGCGTCAGCAGCCTATAACGCGGGTCCGGCACGCGCGCGGCAATGGTGCGGCCCGAAGCCGCTGGAAGGGGCGATCTATGTCGAGACGATTCCCTTTGATGAGACGCGCGATTACGTGAAGAAGGTGATGAGCAACACCATCTATTATTCCAAACTGTTCGGACAATCGTCGCAGTCGCTCAAGCAGAGGCTCGGGATTATCGAAGCCAGGAGCCAGCGATGACTGACGTAAAAGACTTGCAGGTATATTGCGTGGGCGGCGCGGTGCGCGACCGGCTGCTCGGCTTACCGGTGCAGGACCACGACTGGGTCGTGGTGGGGAGCACGCCGGAGGCAATGGCGGCGCGCGGTTTCAAGCCGGTTGGCAGCGATTTCCCGGTGTTCCTGCATCCCGAGACGCACGAGGAATATGCGCTGGCGCGCACCGAACGCAAAGTGGCGCAGGGCTACAAAGGCTTCACCGTATATGCCACGCCCGAGGTGACGCTGGAGCAGGACCTGTTGCGCCGCGACTTCACTATCAATGCCATCGCGCAGGATGACTACGGCAACCTCATCGACCCCTATGGCGGACAAGCCGACCTGAAGGCGGGCATCTTGCGCCATGTGAGCGACGCATTCGCCGAAGATCCGGTGCGCATCCTGCGCGGTGCAAGGTTCGCGGCGCGCTTCGGTTTTACCTTTGCACCCGAAACCCTGGCACTGATGCGTACCATGGTGGACAACGGCGAAGTGGATGCGCTGGTGGCCGAGCGCGTGTGGCAGGAACTGGCGCGCGGCTTGATGGAAAAACATCCATCGCGTTTCTTCACCACGCTGCGCGAGTGCGGCGCGCTGAAGAAGATCTTGCCGGAAGTGGAAGCGTTGTTCGGTGTGCCGCAACCCGCGCACTATCACCCCGAGATCGATTGCGGCATCCACGTGTTGCTGGTGGTGGACGATACCGCGAAGCATGAACGCCCGCTGGAGGTGCGCTTCGCCGCGCTGGGCCACGATCTCGGCAAGGCCACCACTCCGGAGGACACGCTGCCGCGCCATATCGGCCACGAAGCGCGCAGCGTCGACCTGCTGAAGAGGCTGTGCGAACGTTTGCGCGTACCCGGCGAATGCCGCGACCTAGCGCTGCTGGTGGCGCAGTATCACAGTCATGTGCACAAGGTGCGCGAGCTGCGCGCCAACACCATCGTCAAGGTGTTCGATGGTTGCGATCTGTGGCGCAAGCCGGAACGCTTCGCACAAATTTTACTGGCCTGCGAATCGGACGCTCACGGCCGCACCGGGCACGAGAACGACGCCTATCCTCAATCCGCCTACATGCTGGGATGCGCCCGGGCCGCGCAGGCCGTGAACGCGGGCGAGATCGCGCGGGCTTGTGCCGACAAGAACCTGATCGCCGACAAGGTGCGCGAGGCGCGCATCCTGGCGGTGGAAGCTGCAATCAAGACTTTATAAGGATTCGCCAAGCCTGCAGTTTATCCGCGAAGCGCATGCCGGCATGCGCCGGGCTGGTCGAAGGCAGGCGCTGGAATGCCAGCGGCGGCAGATTCTGTTTTCCCAATACGAACTTTCTGAAGCACTGTTCCGCCTTCGCGCCGTTGAAGAACACCTGCGTGATGTGCGGATGCCGCCTGAAGAACGATGCGAAATCGTGCGCAGACTCGTTCTGGATGTCCGAGTCGAGGCTTCCGCTGCGTTCGCAGGCCTTGAGCACATCCCACAAAGCGATATGTGCCGCGGTCAGCGCGCGTAGCCTTTCCTCGTAGGGCAAGTGCGGATGGGCGCCCACGAGTTCGCCCATGATCTTCCAGAAAGCGTTGTGCGCGTAGGCGTAATACTGGTTCTGTCTCAGCGATTCCTGGCCCGGCATGCTGCCCAGGATCAGCACCGTTGCATTTTCGTCGGCAACCGGGGAAAAACTGCGGATGTGTGACATTGATGCATTCCAATATCGATTGGGAAAAATACTGTAGGAGCGGCTTCAGCCGCGAAGAGCTATATCGCGGCTAAAGCCACTCCTGCGGGGAGTCGCACTCACAGCATGCGCGACAGATCGCCGTTCAGGAAGCCGGACAGCGGTTGATCCAGGCCTTTGCCCAATGCGATCACCTTGAACAATTCGCCCATCTCGGCCGGGCTGGTGAGCTTTTGCAGCTGCGCGGAAAGCGGTGCATAGGCTTTCACATCGTCCGGCGATATCTCGCCGAGGAATTCCGTCACGCCGCTGTTGATCAGGAAGCGCGCCTGCGAGGTGTAGCCGAGAAAGTGCGCGCCGCTGTCTATGGCGGTTTCCGCGATGGCGGTGAAATCCACATGCGCCGTGATGTCCTGCAGGCCGGGCAGATAGAACGGATCGTCGTGCGCATGGTGGCGGTAGTGGCACATCAGCGTGCCGCGGGAACGCTGCGGATGGTAATACTCGCGCGCGCCGAAACCGTAATCGATGAACAGCAACGCGCCCCTGTCCAGGCGTTCGCACAGGCTGGCGATGAGGCCGCGCGCGGCGAGCGAAACCTCGGTCACGTAGTCGTCGGGCACCTGGATGTTCCCGGCGATGCCGGACAGGGCCGGGGTTTCGAGCGGCCTGTCATGCCAGACGAAGTCGTTGCCCTTGCACGCCACGCCGAGTTCCCTGACCTTGCCTTCGGCCCAATGCAGCAGATGCACCGGCAATGCATCCAGTACTTCGTTACCGATGATCGCCCCGGAAAAGTGATCCGGCAGTGCATCCAGCCAATGCACGCGGTCGGCCAGATGCGGCAGTTTTTCCCGGAGCAAAACCTGCTGACGCTCGCGCAGGTCGGCGCTCACTTCGAGTATCGAATAGCTTTCGGGTAGCGAGCCGCGCTTTTCCAGTTCGCCCAGAATGTCCGCAGCCAGCTTGCCGCTGCCCGCGCCGAGTTCGAGGATGTGCGGCGCGCTGGCCTGCATGATCTCGATCAGTTGCCGTGCCACGGTTCGGCCGAACAAGGGGGAGAGTTCCGGCGCGGTGATGAAATCGCCGCCCTCGCCGAACTTGCGGGCGCCCGCCGTGTAGTAGCCGAGACCGGGCGCATACAGCGCCAATTCCATGAAGCGCGAAAAGGGGATCCAGCCGCCCTGGGTGTCGATGTCATGGTGGATGAGTTCGCACAGTTTTGCGCTATGGACGAGGGCTTCCGGGGAGGGGGCGGGCAGATTGACGGACATGGTCGGGTATAATTCAGCAAGTGTGCTGAGTTTAGTGGGGAATGCGATGCAAGGCAAAACAGTGTTGGTGACAGGCGGAGCGAAGCGGGTCGGCGCGGCCATCGTGCGCCGCTTGCATGCGGCAGGCGCGAACGTGGCGATCCATTGCCGCGACTCGCTGCGTGACGCCGCGGCGTTGAGTGCCGACCTGAATGAACAGCGCGAGGGTTCGGCGGGCACCGTGCAGGCCGATCTGCTGGAGCTTGGCGCTTTGCCGCGCCTGATCGAAGAAACGGTAGGTCAATTCGGGCGCCTCGATGCGCTGGTCAATAACGCCTCCAGTTTCTTTCCCACCCCGCTGGCGGATTTGAAAGAAAAAGACTGGAACGACCTGCTCGGCACCAACCTGAAAGCGCCGTTGTTCCTGGCGCAAGCGGCGGCGGCCGAGTTGCGCCGCCGTCACGGATGCGTCGTCAATATCGTCGATATCCATGCCGAACTGCCGTTGCAGGGGCACCTGCTATACAACGTCGCCAAATCCGGCCTGGCCGGGCTGACCCGCTCCCTGGCGCAAGAACTGGCGCCGCAGGTGCGCGTGAACGGCGTCGCCCCGGGCGCGATCATGTGGCCGGAAAGCGCAGCCTGGCTGGACGAAGAACGGCGCCGCAAGATCATCGCGCACACCCTGCTCAAGCGCGAGGGCGAACCGGACGACATCGCCAGGACCGTCAAATTCCTGATTGCCGATGCGCCGTACATCACGGGGCAAGTCATTGCAGTGGACGGCGGGCGCAGCATCAACCTTTAATTGAAAATCGAGCAACCTGAAGCCGTTCGCCCCGAGCTTGTCGAAGGGCTAATCGGTACATCAGGCCCGCCACGAACGGAAGTCAGAATAAATGAACGACAACATCCAACCCATCCATTTCGAGCATCACTCCACCAACTTCAACCGCCTCAAGGGCAGGCTGGAGCACATGGTCGGCAAGGCCATCGCCGATTTCAACATGATCGAGGAAGGCGACACCGTGATGGTGTGCCTGTCCGGCGGCAAGGATTCCTACACCCTGCTGGACATCCTGCGCACCCTGCAGAAACGCGCACCCATCAACTTCAAGATCGTGGCGATGAACCTGGACCAGAAGCAGCCCGGCTTTCCGGCCGACGTGCTGCCGAATTATCTGGAGAGTACCGGCGTGGATTTCCACATCGAGACGCAGGACACCTATTCCATCGTCAAGGCCAAGATCCCGGAAGGCAAGACCACCTGCTCGCTGTGTTCGCGCCTGCGCCGCGGCATCATCTACAAGGTGGCGGGCGAACTCGGCGCGAACAAGATCGCGCTGGGGCACCACCGCGACGACATGATCGAGACGCTGTTCCTCAACATGTTCTTCGGCGGCAAGCTCAAGGCCATGCCGCCCAAACTGGTCACCGACAAGGGCGACCATGTGGTGATCCGGCCGCTGGCCTATTGCGCCGAGAAGGACATCGCCCGCTATGCTCGCGGCATGGAATTCCCCATCATCCCGTGCAACCTGTGCGGTTCGCAGGAAAATCTGCAGCGGCAGAACATCAAGGAGATGCTGCACGAGTGGGAGCGCCAGTATCCGGGGCGCAGCCAGACCATCTTCACCGCCATGCAGAACATCAAGCCGTCGCACCTGCTGGACGGCAGCCTGTTCGACTTCAAGAGCATCAAGGTCGGCGATGCGGTGGCCGAAGGGGATATTGCCTTCGATCTCGGGGAGTGACCTCCGGACTTCTTTGCGGGATGCGCTGCTAGGCTGGCTTCCGCAGCATCTTGTTCACTGCGTCCTGGTGCGCGGTTTCCGTGGCGACCATATCCCGGGCGTACTCCTCGAGGGGCACGTCCTTGTCCCTGGTCAGCGCCAGCAATTCGTAATAGGCCTTCAGCGCCTCGCCCTCGTGCGCCAGCGACTCGCGCAGGATGTCGCCGATATCGCGGGTATGCGATTTCAGCAACGGGCCGATTCCCAGCGACGGTGAGCCTTCCAGCCGGGTGATCAACTCTCCCGCCTTCCGCGCGTGCAGCAAGCCCTCCTCGGCCTGTTTCTCCAGCCACTCCACGATGGGGACGCGGTTGTAGCCGTAGATCATCAGCGCGTAGTGGGAATAGCGCACTACGCCGGCCAGTTCGAGTTCCAGGATACGGTTGAGTGTCTTGAGTACAGCGTCTTTGTCCATGATGACCTCCCGATGCAGGTGGTTGCGGCTGGAACAAGCTGCCGTGGAAGATATATTCTATGCCAACCGGAGGAAACGGACAGTGAGGTGAATACCTTAGTCCGGCTTGCCCATGGACGGATTCAACGCGACCTTGAAGATCACCTTGCGTACCGTGCCTGTTCCCACCAGCGGCGCGTGCGCATCCTCGGGGAAGAAGATGCAGAAATGGTCGGGCGGCACGGCGACCCATGAAGCAGGCTTGTCGTGGAAGAAGCGGATGTCCTTTTCCATGCTGTGCTCGCTCACCGGGTTCAGGCAATCTTCCAGCGGCTTCCACCCCATCGTCTCATCCCCATCCAGCACCAGCTGGATGTCGATGTACTTGCGGTGCGCCTCCAGCTTCGCCATCTCCTTCGTTCTGGCCGGCACCTGTTCGACGATGGCGATCAGGTCGTCGCCGAGGAGGTGGTAGCGTCCCGGTGCCATGTTGAACAGGTCGGTTTCGCGGATGTAGTCGAATGCGCGCTGGAACAGCGGATGCAGGGCGGCGTAGCGGGAGGATTGGGAGAGGGCGGAAAAGATCATGGTATCTGTGGTTAGGCTATTCGGTTACGGCGCGTAAGGTCATCGTGCCTTTATACAGGCGCACATCCATTCTGTTCAGGAAAGACATGCCGAGCAACATGTCGCCCTCAAGATTCGGCGTAATGATCGCCGCGACATTGTGTGCCTCGATCCCGCCCAGCTTCACGCTGGCCAACCGGGTCATGTAGGCCACGGCGTCGCCGTTTGCGGTCTGGGTGCGGATGGCGTCGGTGCTCTTGATGCCGAGCTTGTCTGCCGCCCGCTGCGAGATGGCGACATCGGTTGCTCCGGTATCGACCATCACAGGCATTTCCATGCCGTTGATGAAGGCGTCTGCCCGGTAATGCCCGGTCAGGTCGCGAACCAGGACGACCTCAGTGGCAGAGCCCAGTTTTTCGGCGGTGTTCGGGTGGTATTGCTTGTTGAAGAAGTAAAACAGGCCGGCAGCCAACAACAGCCAAGCTAAAGAGAAGCCGATGGTTTTGAGGTTCATGTGATCCGAAATATTAAATAAACCGTGCCACCATGCCCTTGGCCAATTCGCCCTGCAATGGTATCTGCACCCGATGCCCGCTACCGGGTGCGACGCTGAGCGTTTCGCCTTCCAGGCTCTTCATCTCCTTCACCTCGATGATCGAGTTGCCGGAGGGGTGGATGATCTCCAGTTTGTCGCCGACGCTGAAACGGTTCTTCACGTCGATCTCGGCCATGCCGTTCGCGCACGCCACGATGTCGCCGACATACTGCTGGCGGAAGCTTTCGGAGTGGCCGCGCATATAGTTCTGCTGTTCGTGGGTGTGGTGGCGCTCGTAGAAGCCGTCGGTGTAGCCGCGGTTGGCCAGCGCATCCAGCGCGCCCAGCAGTTTCAGGTCGAAGGGGCGGCCTTTGACGGCATCGTCGATGGCCTGGCGGTACACCTGTGCGGTGCGCGCCACGTAGTAGATGGACTTGGTGCGGCCTTCCACCTTGAGCGAATCGACGCCGATCTTCACCAGACGCTCGACGTGCTCGACTGCGCGCAGGTCTTTGGAGTTCATGATGTAGGTGCCATGCTCGTCTTCCAGCACCGGCATCAGTTCGCCCGGATGGTCCTGGCGCGAGATGACGTACACGCGGTCGGCCAGCGGGTGGCGCGGTTGTGAGCCGCAGTCGGACAATGCGCTTTCGCTCAAGGCTTTGTCGAAATCGAAGTCGATCTTCTGGATGTCGCCCGTACCGGTCTCTTCGGCGTTATCCACCTTGTAATCCCAGCGGCAGGAATTGGTGCAGGTGCCCTGGTTTGCGTCGCGATGGTTGAAGTAGCCGGAGAGCAGGCAGCGTCCGGAATAGGCGATGCATAGCGCGCCGTGGATAAAGACCTCGAGCTCGATGTCCGGGCATTGCTGGCGTATCTCTTCGATCTCGTCCAGCGACAGTTCGCGCGACAGGATGACGCGCGACAGGCCGAGCGACTTCCAGAATTTCACGGCGGCGTAGTTGACGGTGTTGGCCTGCACCGAGAGATGTATCTCCTGCTCGGGCCAGCGCTCGCGCACCATGGCGATGAGACCGGGGTCGGCCATGATCAGCGCGTCCGGCTGCATCTCGATCACCGGCTGCATGTCCGCCATGTAGGTCTTCACCTTGGCGTTGTGCGGCATCAGGTTGCTGGCGACGAACAGCTTCCTGCCCAGTGCATGCGCTTCCTGGATGCCGGTGCGCAGCTCGTCCAGCTTGAATTCATTGTTGCGCGCACGCAAGGAATAGCGCGGCTGTCCGGCGTATACCGCGTCCGCGCCGAAGGCGTAGGCGGTGCGCATTTTTTCCAGCGTGCCGGCGGGGAGGAGGAGTTCGGGGGCTTTCATGTGTGTCCTTTAACCGTTCGTGGCGAGCAGCCACAGGCCGTATCGGGCCATCCGGATCATTCAGGTGTTTATCCTTCGATACGGCGCATTGCATCTGACCGGGAGGAACGGTTTGGTGCACATAATCGATTTAGTTCCGGAAACCCAGGCGTTTCAGGATCTCCAGCGAGGCATTGGCCTGGTTCAGTGTGTAGAAATGCAAACCGGGCGCGCCGCCGGCGATGAGCTTCTCGCACAGTTGCGTGACGACATCGAGGCCGAAGGCTTGCACCGATTCGACATCATCACCGTAACCCTCCATGGTCTTGCGCATCCAGCGCGGGATCTCGGCGCCGCAGGCGTCGGAGAAGCGCGCCAGTTGCGAGAAGCGGGCTATGGGCATGACGCCCGGCACGATGGGGGCAGTGATCCCGAGCTTGCGTGTCTCTTCGACGAAACGGAAGTAAGCGTCTGCATTGTAGAAGTATTGCGTGATGGCCGAGCTGGCGCCCGCCTCCATTTTGCGCTTGAAGTTGAGCATGTCGTCGCGGGCGGATTTGGCCTGCGGATGGAATTCCGGATAAGCGGCGACCTCGATGTGGAAGTGGTTGCCGGTCTCGGTGCGGATGAACGACACCAGTTCGTTGGCGTACTGGAACTCGCCGATGCTTCCCATGCCGGATGGCAGGTCGCCGCGCAGGGCGACAATGCGCCTGATGCCCATGTCTTTATAAGCGAGCAGCAACGCGCGGATGTTGTCGCGCGTCGACCCGACGCAGGACAGATGCGGCGCGGCGCTGCGGCCTTCGGCATGGATCTGTTTGATGGTCTCCACTGTGCGGTCTTGCGTGGAGCCGCCTGCCCCGAAGGTGACGGAGAAGAATTCCGGTGTGACCGTCGCCAGGCGTTGGCGTACGGCGGCCAGTTTCTCTACGCCCTCCGGTGTCTGCGGCGGAAAGAACTCAAAACTGATCGGTGTCTTTGTGTTGTTTCCCATGGTTTCTCACAAGTAGTTGTGTGGCGGCTGAACTCAGCGCCCAGGAAAAGATGCTGTACAGGACTGCGCCCAATACGCCGCTCCAGAAACTGTCGACCACGAATCCGCGCAGGATGGAACCCGCGAACCAGAACATCAGCCCGTTGATGACGAAGATGAACAGTCCCAGCGTGAGCAGGGTGACCGGCAACGTGAGCACCAGAAAGATCGGGCGGATGAGCGTGTTGACGAGGCCGAGGATGAAGGCAGCAACGAACGCAGCCATGAACCCGTCCACGTGGATGCCCGGCACGAAGTTCGCCACCGCCACCAGGGCGAGGGCGTTCAATGTCCAGATAAGTAACAGTCGTAGCAGCATTGTTGTTCACCTCGCAAAACCGACTGCGCAGTCTGATAGCCGCATAGCAGCAGTGCGAAAGCTGTTGTGAACACACGTAGCGAGCGCCGCCAGGTCTCGCCCGGGGCGCCGTGAGCGCACTCAAACTGCTCGCTACGGTTCTTCAGGTGCCTCCGGTTTCGAAGTTACAGCGCAACTCCGAGGTGCCCCTCGCCATATTCCCGCAACAAGCAGCTTAGTAGCGGTAGTGGTCGGCCTTGTACGGACCTTCCTTCGACACGTTGATGTATGCCGCCTGTTGGTCGGTCAACGTGGTCAATTGCGCATTCAGCGTCTTCAGTTGCAGGCGCGCCACCTTCTCGTCCAGGTGCTTGGGCAGGGTGTACACGCCCACCGGGTACTTGTTGCTGCCCTTTACCGCTTCAGTCCACAGCTCGATCTGGGCGATGGTCTGGTTGGCAAACGACGACGACATCACGTAGGACGGATGGCCGGTACCGCAACCGAGGTTCACCAAGCGACCCTTGGCCAGCAGGATGATGCGCTTGCCGTCGGGGAAAATGACGTGATCGACTTGCGGCTTGATCTCTTCCCACTGGTATTTTTCCAGCGAAGCGACGTCGATCTCGTTGTCGAAGTGGCCGATGTTGCACACGATGGCGTTGTTCTTCATCTTCACCATGTGGTCATGGGTGATGACGTGGAAGTTGCCGGTGGTGGTGACGAAGATGTCGGCCTTGTCGGCGGCGTATTCCATGGTCACGACGCGGTAGCCTTCCATCGCGGCCTGCAGCGCGCAGATCGGATCGATCTCGGTGACCCATACCTGCGCGGACAGCGCGCGCATGGCTTGAGCGGAGCCTTTACCCACGTCGCCGTAACCGCAGATCACCGCGATCTTGCCCGCGATCATCACGTCGGTGGCGCGCTTGACGCCGTCCACCAGCGATTCGCGGCAGCCGTACAGGTTGTCGAACTTGGATTTGGTGACGGAGTCGTTGACGTTGATGCCGGGGAACTTGAGTTCGCCGCGCGCATGCATCTGGTACAGGCGGTGCACACCGGTGGTAGTCTCTTCGGTCACGCCCTTGATCGCAGCGAGACGAGTGGAGTACCAGGTCTTGTCGGTGGCCAGCTTGGCCTTGATCGAGGCGAACAAACAGGTCTCTTCTTCCGAAGTCGGCTTGCTGATGAGTGAGGCGTCCTTCTCGGCGCGCGCACCCAGGTGCAGCAGCAATGTCGCGTCACCGCCGTCGTCGAGGATCATGTTGGATAAGCCGCCGTCTGCCCATTCGAAGATGCGGTGGGTGTAATCCCAGTATTCGGTCAGCGTCTCGCCTTTGACGGCGAACACGGGCGTGCCGCCCGCAGCGATCGCAGCGGCAGCGTGGTCCTGTGTCGAGAAGATGTTGCACGAAGCCCAACGCACTTCAGCACCGAGCGCCTTCAGCGTCTCGATCAGCACGGCGGTCTGGATGGTCATGTGCAGGCTGCCTGTGATGCGCGCGCCTTTCAGCGGTTGCGTCTTGGCGAATTCAGCACGGATGGCCATCAGGCCGGGCATTTCGGTTTCGGCGATGGCGATTTCTTTGCGGCCCCACGAGGCCAGGTTGATGTCGGCGATGACGTAGTCTTTGGTAGACATAAAGCACTCCATTCACAGTAAAAAATGAATGGGCGCCGTTGCAACATTGTTGAGCCATCTCCGCCGAGCCTGACAGGTTCACCAAACGGTGACTGCTGCAGCGCCCCTCGGCGGGATGGGTGTTTCGAATTACAGTCCGGCGTCAGCCTTCAGTGCGGCGGCCTTATCCGTGGCCTCCCACTTGAACTCCGGCTCTTCACGGCCGAAGTGGCCGTAGGCGGCGGTCTTCTGGTAGATCGGGCGCAGCAGATCGAGCATCTGCACGATGCCTTTCGGGCGCAGGTCGAAGTGTTTTTGCACCAGTTCCGCGATCTTCTCGTCAGAAATCTTGCCGGTACCGAAGGTGGTGACCATCACGCTGGTTGGCTTGGCCACGCCGATAGCGTAGGAAACCTGGATCTGGCACTTGTCGGCCAAGCCGGCAGCGACGATGTTCTTCGCCACATAGCGGCCGGCGTAAGCCGCCGAGCGGTCGACCTTGGACGGATCCTTGCCGGAGAACGCGCCGCCGCCGTGCGGGGCTGCGCCGCCGTAGGTGTCGACGATGATCTTGCGTCCGGTCAGGCCGCAGTCGCCTTGCGGGCCGCCGACGACGAAACGGCCGGTCGGGTTGACCAGGTATTTGATCTCGCCCTTGATCAGTTCCTTGGGCAATACCGGCTTGATGATCTCTTCGATGGCGGCTTCGCGGATCTGTTCCAGCGTCATTTCGGGAGCGTGCTGGGTGGAGAGCACCACGGTGTCGATGCAGTACGGTTTGCCGTCGACATACTTGACGGTTACTTGCGACTTGGCATCCGGACGCAACCACTTCAGGCGTCCGTCATGGCGCAGTTGTGCCTGGCGTTCGACGATACGGTGCGACAGATAGATCGGTAGCGGCATCAGGGTGTCGGTCTCGCGGCAGGCGTAGCCGAACATCAGGCCCTGGTCGCCGGCGCCCTGGTCGAGGCCGTCGTCGTAGGCTTTGTTCACGCCCTGCGCGATGTCCGGGCTCTGCTTGTCATAGGCGACCAGCACGGCGCAGCCCTTGTAGTCGATGCCGTATTCGGTGTTGTCGTAGCCGATGCGCTTGATGGTGTCGCGCGCGACCTGGATGTAGTCGACATTGGCGGCAGTGGTGATCTCACCGGCCAGAACGACCAGTCCGGTGTTGCACAGCGTCTCGGCAGCAATGCGTGAATGCTTGTCCTGAGCTAGAATCGCGTCCACGATTGCGTCGGAAATCTGGTCTGCTACCTTGTCCGGATGGCCCTCGGACACGGATTCGGATGTAAAAAAGTATTCGCTCATGGCTCTCCGGTTTCTTCTTCTTTGGTTAAATGGGCGCGCAGTATATCAAATCCCCGTTTTGTTGATTTAATGGATTTTTCTTGAATGGTTATTCTGTTTGATGTGTTGGCGCGCTTGCCTTTGTCGGTGTTGCACCGGCTCGGCGCAATATTCGGCTGGGTGACCTATCTGCTTTCTCCACGGTATTCGTCGCTGTTGCGCGAAAATCTGCGCAATGCAGGACTGGCGCATTCCGAGCCCGAAATGCGTCAATTGCTGCACACCAACATCCGCGAAATGGGCAAAGGCGTGATGGAGCTGCCTTGGGTGTGGCGCCGCCCGCTCAATAAGGTGGTTGTCGGCGTCCAGCAGTGCCATGGCTGGGAGCATATCGAAGCGGCGCGTGTCCGGGGCAAGGGCGTGATCGTATTGACGCCGCATATGGGATGCTTCGAGGTCATCAGCCCGTATATCGCATCGCGTTCGCCGATGACTTGCATGTATCGCCGGCCGCGCCAGAAATTTCTGGACAGGCTGATGCTTGAGGGGCGGCAGCGCGGGCAAATGAAATTGGTTCCGGCCGATTTGGGGGGGGTGCGCCAGTTGCTCAGGGCGCTCAAGCGCGACGAGATCATTGGCGTGCTGCCGGATCAGGTGCCGGGTAACGGCGAGGGCGAGTGGGCGCCGTTCTTCGGACGTCCCGCTTACACCATGACATTGATCGGAAGGCTGGTTGAATCGAGCGGTGCCGCGGTGGTGATGTGCCGGTGCGAACGTCTGCCGCGGGGCGAGGGTTATGCCCTGTATTTCACACCGCTGCCCTTTGATGCGGCTTCTTCCATTCCGGTGCAGGTGAATGCGGCGTTGGAAACAGCGATACGCAAATGCCCCGAGCAATATCTCTGGAGTTATAACCGTTACAAAGTCCCGCGCGGTGTGCTGCCGCCGGACGCCGTCGAGGAGTAATGATGCTGGCACGCCTTGGCGTTTTCATTTTCTGGTTGATCCAGTTCCTGCCGTTCCGCGTGATCGTTGCCATCGGCAACGGACTCGGTGTCCTGGCTTATCCGCTGGCGGCCGCGCGCCGCAGGGTGGGGCAGACCAACCTCAAGCTGTGTTTCCCGCACATGAGCGAGGCAGAATGCGAACGGCTGCTGCGCGAACACTTCAAGATGTTCATGCGCGGGCTCATCGAACGCAGCATCCTGTGGTGGTCGAGTGCCGAGCGCATCAATTCGCTGGTACGCGTCGAAGGGGTCGAACATTTCGAAGCGGTTAAGGGGCAGCCGATGATCCTGCTTACCCCGCACTTCGTCGGCATGGATGCGGGCGGCCAATGGATCGCACAGCAGGTGGATACCGTGTGCATGTACGCGAAACAGAAGGATCCCTACCTGACCGAGCTGCTGCTGAAGAAGCGCGCGCGCTTTCGCAATCAGCATCTATATGCGCGACAGGAGGGCTTGCGTCCCATCCTCAAAGGCATGCGCAAAGGCATGCCTTTCATCTACCCGCCCGACCAGGATCAGGGCGTGAAGGACGGCGCGTTCATCCCCTTCTTCGGGGTGCCCGCTGCAACCATGACGTCGGTGCCGCGCATCGCACAGATGACGGGCGCGAAGGTCGTGCCCAGCATCACGCGCGTGTTGCCCGGCGGCGAGGGCTATGTATTGACGTTCTATCCGGCATGGGAGAACTTTCCGAGCGGTGACGATATCGCCGATGCACGCCGCATGAACGAGTTCATCGAGCAACGCATCCTCGAGATGCCGGAGCAATATTTCTGGCTGCACAAACGGTTCAAGACGCGCCCCGAGGGCGAAGCGAAATTCTATTAGCGGCCTCGCCGCCAGGCCAATGAAAGAGGCGATCTTCAGGCTATCGCCGCGCCAACCGCCGTCGATCGGCGATCTTCACGATGCATGCCTGAAGATCGCCGTCCCAAGGGGCTTGCGGAGAAGGTGCCTTTAAACAGCGATGTGAAGGATGTCCAAATGAAATACCACGACTTGCGCGACTTTATCTCCCAGCTGGAGAAACTCGGCGAACTCAAGCGCGTGACCGCGCCGGTCTCCACCCATCTGGAGATGACCGAGATCTGCGATCGCGTGCTGCGCGCGCAGGGCCCGGCGCTGCTGTTCGAGAACGTGGTCGGGCACAAGATGCCCCAAAATAAAATACCAGTTCTCGCCAACCTGTTCGGCACGCCGCGCCGCGTGGCGCTGGGCATGGGCGAAGAGTCGACGGCGGCATTGCGCGAAGTGGGCAAGTTGCTGGCCTACCTGAAGGAGCCGGAGCCGCCCAAAGGACTGAAAGATGCGTGGGAGAAATGGCCGATCCTCAAACAAGTCCTGACCATGTCGCCCAAGGTGCTGTCGTCTGCGCCGTGCCAGGAAATCGTCTGGGAAGGCAAGGATGTGGATCTGTCGAAGCTGCCGATCCAGCATTGTTGGCCGGGCGATGTCGCGCCGCTCATCACCTGGGGGCTGGTGGTCACGCGCGGTCCGAACAAGACCCGGCAGAACCTCGGCATCTACCGCCAGCAGGTGCTGGGGCCGAACAAGGTCATCATGCGCTGGCTGGCGCATCGCGGCGGCGCGCTGGATTTCCGCGATCACTGCCAGAAGAACCCGGGCCAGCCGTTCCCGGTCGCGGTGGTGATCGGCGCGGATCCCGCAACCATCCTCGGCGCGGTGACGCCGGTGCCGGATTCGCTATCCGAATACCAGTTCGCGGGATTGTTGCGCGGCAGCAAGACCGAACTGGTGAAGTGCATCGGCAGCGACCTGCAAGTGCCTGCGTCAGCCGAGATCGTGCTGGAGGGCGTGATTCATCCGGACGAGACCGCACTCGAAGGTCCCGTACGGCGACCACACCGGCTACTACAACGAGCAGGACAAGTTCCCGGTGTTCACTATCCAGCGCGTCACCATGCGCCGCGACCCGATCTACCACTCCACCTACACCGGCAAGCCGCCCGACGAGCCGGCGATGCTGGGCGTGGCGCTGAACGAAGTGTTCGTGCCGCTGCTGCAAAAACAATTCCCGGAGATCGCCGATTTCTACCTGCCGCCGGAAGGTTGCAGCTACCGCATGGCGGTAGTCAGCATCAGGAAACAATATGCCGGGCATGCCAAGCGTGTGATGTTCGGCATCTGGAGCTTCCTGCGCCAGTTCATGTACACCAAGTTCATCATCGTGGTCGACGACGACATCGACGTGCGCGACTGGAAAGAAGTCATGTGGGCGATCACCACGCGCATGGATCCGGTGCGCGACACGCTGCTGGTGGAGAACACGCCGATCGACTATCTCGATTTCGCCTCGCCGGTGAGCGGACTTGGCGGCAAGATGGGGCTGGATGCCACCAACAAATGGCCGGGCGAAACGCAGCGCGAATGGGGTACGCCCATCGTGATGGATGCGGCGGTCAAAGCCAGAGTGGATGCGATGTGGGGCGAACTGGGGTTGTAGCAGTAAGTGAAAAGCGGAGGATGCCGCGCCTCCGCTGCTTGAAGCAGTCGATTTGCTTAGAACATATAAGCCATGCCCACAGTCAGCTTGTTGATGGTGCCGCTGTTGGTGGTACCAGCGGCAGCATTTTCTCTCTGGAATTTCACGTTGTCGTAGATATCCAGTTCGGCCTTGCCGACCAAGTGTTCAGCGAACGACATTGAATAGCCACCGCCAATTACCAGGTTCGTAGTGGAATTCGTTACAGAGAGGGTAGGGCTATCATATTTGACTGAGGCGCGGTAGAGACCGGCCTTGCCATATACAGTGCCCTTGCCCAGTTTGAACCCGCCCAGTGCGGCCGCACTCAGAGTGCTCGCGGCATGTGTATGGCCTCCAGTTGACTCAACGCTTCCAAGGTCGGTCAATGCAGCCTCCCATCCCCAGTTTTCGTTCAGCCATTGGCCGCCATAGATTCCCGCCGCGGTGCTGCGTGCGACGCCGACGAAGCTCGAGAAGCCAGGATAGGTGGTTACACCAGCTTCGCCGCCAATGAAGAAACCTTCGGCTTGGGCATTGAAGGTTAAACCCCCAAATAAGGCTGCAAACAATCCAATAATTTTTGTCATTCTGATTTTCCTCTTGGTGAAAATGAGAAACAACTCGGGATTCTGAATTCACTTGAAGACTCTTCGCACAACCAACACAACCAATACGTCTGGGTGCGATGTGGCGTGAGTTGGGTTGTAGCCATAACGGGAATAAAAAAAGAGCCGGGTCGCCCCGGCTTTTTTTACGAGCGACGCTTCGGTCAGAACTTGTAGATGCCGCCGATCGTCGCTACGGAGGTGGTCGCCTTCTGCGAAGCCGGGGCTCGTCCCTCGACCTTGTACTGGTCGTAATTCGCGCGCACTCCCCAGTTCTTGTCGATGTTGAACTGGCCGCCGATGCCATAGGTGATGTCGGACTTCGACACGTCCACCGGCGTGCCCAGCTTGGTGTTTGCGAAGCCGAGCTTGGCCATCAGCGACCACTGCTCGTTGAGCGGCAGGATGCCGACCGCAACGGCGCTGTAGCCGTTGATCTTCATGGAGGCGCCGCCCGTGATGGTGGGGGAGCCGAAATCGTTGTACTGGATCTCGGCGGCGACGTATTTCATGAACTGGTAGCCACCCAGTATCGAGAAGGCCGTGCCGGTCTTCGTGCTCAGGCTGAAGGTATCGGTGCTGGATTGGCCTACATTGGCGCCAACATAAAATCCCTGGTCAGCCGCGAAAGCAGGTGCCGCAAAGGCAGAGGAGAGCAACAAAGCAACAATAGTTTTCTTCATCATTTGTCCTTTGGAATTATTACGTTAACTGGACATTCGGCTCTGTTCCGAATGTGTCGAATCTCAGATCAGAAGCCGGAGCAGCTTATTCACGACCAATGTCGTGAACAATACCGTGTTTTGTGTATTTGGCGCGTACGCGAAAATGCGTAGCCGTGAATCGAATGTTGATTCCGGTTTGGAGGGGCAAGACGGGATGCGGGCTGAGCCAGGTTGTGATTCGCCGATCCGTGGACGATAAAAAAGCCGGGCAAGCCCGGCTTTTTCAGAACATCAAACTTAGAACCGGAAGATGCCGGCGATGTACACGTCGTTATGCGAACCCAACACGCCCAAGCCAGCGCGAGCACTAAAGACTTGGTTTACTTCATACTGCACGCCGCCACCCAGCGCCAACTTCATTTCAGTAGTGGTTATGCTGGCGAAGAAGTGGTCGTAACGCCAAAGAAGTTCGTTATAGGTTGTCGTGATTTTAGTGGATTGACGCTCCAGGCCGCCCTTGGCGAAGAACGAAAGCTGAGGGACATTCTTGATCTTCCATGGCAACATTGCGACGACATTCACGCCTGCGTTGGAGGCATCGGTCTTGGTGGACAGGCCGGGTATGCTCACGTCTGGTGTGAGTATTTTTGCATAGTGCGCTTCAACGGAATACATCTTGTCGATCTGGTAGCCGCCCAGCACGCCAAGATACTGATCGCCAGCCAGAACGCCGGCATAAAAGGGCGAATTCTCGGCAAGTGCGGGAGTGGCAACGGCAGTGCTCAAAAGCAATACAGCAAGAACCTTCTTCATTGATTTTTCTCCGATTGATTTTATGTCGTGCGAATTTTGCACGCGCGGATTCTAGTTGGCAGGTTACAGGCAAGGCAAGCCGGAAAAAGTACTAGTACTATTTTTCAGACATGCTTTCGCATTTCATTCAGATGGTTAATGCTGTTGCTGCACCCACTCGATCAAGGCGTCCTGGGCATCCTGCCCGTGCCTGGCATTGGCGTGATTGATGAAGAACACGACGATCCATTCGCGGCCGGTTCGGGAACGCACGTAGCCTGAGATGGTCTTTACGCCTTCCAGCGTGCCGGTCTTGAGATGTGCATGGCTGGCTGCCGGACTTTCCCTGAGGCGTCTTCTTATCGAGCCGTCCACGCCGAGTATCGGCAACGAAGCCTGCAGTTCGGCGCTCAGCGGATGATCGAAGGCGTGCTGCAGCAACTGTGCCATGTGGCCGGCGCTGATGCGCTCCCTGCGCGACAGGCCGGCCCCGTTCTCAAGTACCACTTCGTTGAATGCCAGGCGATTGCGCGCCATCCATGTTTGCATGGACAGGATGCTGCGCTCGATGCTCATGCGTCCGGTCCGGTCCGACTTTGCGGGGAATACGGGTTGGGTTGCGGAGGCTTGGGACGCATCATTTTCCGGAGGCGCGCCTGCTTCAAAAGGATCGGGCAAAGTCTCGCCCAGCGTCAGGAACAATTGCCGCGCCATGACGTTATTGCTGAATTTATTGATGTCGCGAATGATGGCGCTTAACGGTTCGGAGCGATGCGTGGAAAACAGTTGCGCCCTGTCGCTGACGACGCCGTCACGCTCCTTACCTTGCAGCGAGCCGCCCAGCTCTTTCCACACGGCACTGAATAAAGCGCCCACATAACGGGTGTGCGGCATGACGCTGAGATTCTGTTCGCGTTCGCCGCAAGCGACCGGATAGTCGCCCTGCAGCACGACACTGTCGCCGCTGGGCTGCACCGAAAACTGGTCGTCCCAGTTGTCGCAGTTCGCCTTCTCGCCATTGGGTTGCAGCTGGTTGTCCAGTCTCACGCCGTCGAGCGGGGGCTCGGTCACAACCTTAAGGCGGCTGCCCTCCGGCATGTAACGCAGGCGCAGGGTGTTGAAGTTGACCAGCAGCGCATCGGGCCCAACGTTGTAGGCGCGCATGGGATCGTCGTCGAATTTTGACGGATCGTATGGCGGCAAATCGAAATAGCTGTGATCCAGCACAAGGTCGCCGCGTATCTCGCGCAGGCCGCGCGCGCGCAGTTCGCTCAACCACAGCCAGAATTGTTCGATGGTGAATTTCGGGTCGCCATAACCCTTGAGGATCAGGTTGCCGTTCAGCACGCCGTCTTTCAGTTCGCCGTCGATCCAGGCTTCGGTCTTCCAGGTGTAGGCCGGGCCGAGCAGATCCAGCGCCGCGTAGGTGGTGAGCAGCTTCATGGTGGAAGCGGGATTCATCGCGCGGCGGGCATTGATATCGACGAGAGGTACGTGCTTGCCGGCCTCGATCACTTCGACCGAGACGCTGGATTGCGGGATGTTGACTTTCGCCAGTTCCAGGCGAACCGATTCGGGCAGGGAAGCCGCTTGCGCTTCGGCGATCAGGCAGAGAGCGAGCAGCGAGGTGTGGACGAATCTCATGTCAGTGCGTCGATGACGTTCAATGTGCGAGTGACGAGCAATTGCATCTCGTCCTCGCCGATTATGTAGGGGGGCATGAAATATACCGTGTTGCCCATGGGGCGCAACAACAATTCCTGTTGCAGCCCGAGCGAGAAGCAGCGCTGCGCGAAATCGGCATGCGGCGTCTCCGCTTCGAACGCCCAAACCATGCCGGTGTTGCGGAAGTTCCGCACTTTGGCGTGGTCACGTAACGGCTGGACGATGCGGTTAAAGAGCTCCGTCTTGGCACGGTTGGCGTTGATCACATCGTCCTGCGCGAAGATGTCCAGCGTGGCCAGCGCGGCGCGGCAAGCCAGCGGGTTGCCGGTATAGGAATGCGAATGCAGGAAACCGCGTGCGGTCTCGTCGGCGTAGAAGGCTTGGTAGATGTCGTCCGTCGTCATCACGATGGAGAGTGGCAGGTAGCCGCCGGTGATGCCTTTGGAAAGCAGCAGGAAATCCGGCCTGATGTTTGCCTGTTCGCAGGCGAACAGCGTTCCCGTCCTGCCCATGCCGACGGCGATCTCATCGGCGATGAGATGCACGCCATGACGCGAACATAATTCGCGCGCGGCGCGCAGATAAGCCGGGTGATACATGGCCATGCCCGCTGCGCCCTGTATCAGTGGCTCGACGATGAGGGCGGCGATATGTTCGTGGTGCTGTTGCAGATGCGCTTCGAGCGCATCTGCGCAACGCAGGGCGAAACTCTCTGCACTTTCTCCTTTATTTGCTTCGCGCCAATCCGGGCTGGGCACGGTGGAATTTGGTTTGATCAACGCACCATAGGCGTCGCGGAACAGCGCGACATCGGTCACCGACAGCGCACCCAGGGTCTCGCCGTGGTAGCTGTTCTGCAGGCTGATGAATTGCGTCTTCTGCGGCTGGCCGGTGTTGCGCCAGTAGTGGGCGCTCATCTTCAGCGCGATCTCGGTGGCCGAGGCGCCGTCCGAACCGTAGAAGCAGTGCCCCAGCCCGGCGGGGGCCAGTTCGCGCAATCTTTCCGAGAGCTGTACCACCGGCTCGTGGGTGAAGCCCGCCAGCATGACGTGTTCCAGCTTGCCGAGCTGGTCGGTGAGTGCGGCATTGATGCGCGGGTTGCAGTGCCCGAACAGGTTCACCCACCAGGAACTTACCGTGTCCAGATAGCGCTTGCCGTCGAGGTCGTATAGCCACGCACCCTCGCCGCGCGCGATGGGAACCAGCGGCAGGGTTTCGTGTCGTTTCATCTGGGTGCATGGGATGCCACACGGCAGAAAGGCTGCGGGCGAGGAGGTCGGTGTTGGCTGTCATACGCGGAATCATAACGGAGTTTGCGGGTGGCGTAAGATGTGGCCGTCGAAATCGTTCAAGGAGGCTGTCATGCGTATCTTGATCACAGGCGGAACTGGACTGATCGGGCGCCATCTGTGCAAAGCGTTGCTGGCAGAGGGGCATGAACTGACTGTGTTCAGTCGCAGTCCCGCTTCTGTTCCAGCGAAATGCGGCGCAGGCGTGCATGCGATGGCGGCACTGGCTGAGTGGCAACCGGACAAAGGTTTCGATGCTGTGATCAATCTGGCCGGGGAGCCCATCGTGGACGCCCGGTGGACAGAACAGCGCAAGCAGGTGCTGCGGGGAAGCCGGATCACGCTGACCGAAGAATTGGTGCGACGCATTGCCGCGGCTGAGCGCAAGCCGACGGTGTTGTTGAGCGGCTCGGCGGTCGGCTATTACGGCGGTCGGGGCGATGCGGAACTGGACGAAATTTCCGGGGCAGGCACGGATTTCCCGGCGCAACTGTGTATAGCCTGGGAGGCGGCGGCGTCTGTCGCGGAAAACCTTGGCGTGCGCGTGTGCCTGCTGCGCACCGGCCTTATATTGAGCAAAGACGGAGGCCTGCTCGGACGCATGCTGCCACCCTTCAAGTTGGGGTTGGGAGCACGGGTCGGCGATGGGCGGCAATGGATGAGCTGGGTGCATATCGAGGATTACGTGGCAATGGTCCTGCGCCTGTTGCGCGATGAACAGATGCACGGCCCGTACAACATGACTGCGCCGTCTCCCGTCACCAACAAGGAATTCACGGCAGTGCTCGCTGCTGTGCTGCATCGCCCGGCGCCGTTCGTTGCTCCGGCATCTTTGTTGAAACTGAGCCTGGGTGAAGCTGCCAGCCTGCTGCTGGAGGGGCAGCGCGTGCTGCCTTCAAGGCTGACAGCAGTAGGCTGCCAGTTCAAATTCGCCACATTGGACGCCGCATTGAAAGACCTGTTGGCACGATAACAGTACTGTTTTATTGGCGATTCTTTCTGGCGGCCTTGATAAAGAGAAGGCGAGTCTCTATCATTAGCAGTCGCCAGCAGGGAGTGCTAATGGGTCTGGTTGATGGCCTGCAGCCTACTTCTTGCATTCGTATTTATTAACTCATTGTTCTCAGGAGAGAAAACATGAAGATTCGTCCTTTGCACGACCGCGTGATCGTCAAGCGTATGGAAGCAGAAACCAAGACTGCATCTGGAATCATTATTCCCGATGCCGCTACCGAGAAGCCTGATCAAGGCGAGATCGTCGCTGTAGGCAACGGCAAAATGGGTGACGACGGCAAGCTGCAACCTATGAACGTGAAAGTCGGTGACCGCGTTCTGTTCGGCAAATACTCCGGTCAAGTCTTCAAGATCGACGGTCAGGAACTGCTGACCATGCGTGAAGACGACATCATCGGCGTAGTTGAAAAATAATTCTTCGCCAAGCGAAAAATTATTTTCAGTGCAGGCTCACATCGGGGCGTAGCCCTGATGTTATGCCGGAACTAAAAGTTCCAAATAAATTTCAGGAGATAAAAACATGGCAGCTAAAGACGTGAAATTCCATGATGCAGCACGTGCCAAGATGGTCGTGGGTGTCAACATTCTGGCCGATGCGGTCAAAGTAACTCTGGGCCCCAAAGGCCGTAACGTGGTGCTGGACCGTTCCTACGGTTCTCCCACCATCACCAAGGACGGCGTATCCGTTGCCAAGGAAATCGAACTGAAGGACAAGTTCGAGAACATGGGCGCACAAATGGTCAAGGAAGTTGCTTCCAAGACTTCCGACGTGGCCGGTGACGGTACGACGACTGCAACCGTGCTGGCTCAATCCATCGTGCAGGAAGGCATGAAGTTCGTTGCCGCCGGCATGAACCCGATGGATCTGAAACGCGGTATCGACCAGGCTGTTATCGCCGCCGTTGCTGAACTGAAGAAGATCTCCAAGCCCTGCACCACCACCAAGGAAATCGCCCAAGTTGGCAGCATCTCCGCCAACTCCGACACCGTGATCGGCGAGAAGATCGCTGCTGCGATGGAGAAGGTCGGCAAGGAAGGCGTCATCACCATTGAAGATGGCCAAGGTCTGGAAGATGAGCTGGACATCGTGGAAGGTATGCAATTCGACCGCGGCTACCTGTCTCCCTACTTCATCAACAACGCCGACAAGCAGATCGCCGCGATGGAGAATCCCTTCATCCTGTTGCACGACAAGAAGATCTCCAACATCCGTGACCTGCTGCCCCTGCTGGAACAAGTCGCCAAGGCCGGTCGTCCGCTGCTGATCATCGCTGAAGACGTAGACGGCGAAGCACTGGCAACACTGGTCGTGAACAACATCCGCGGCATCCTGAAGACTGTTGCAGTCAAGGCGCCTGGTTTCGGTGATCGTCGCAAGGCGATGCTGGAAGACATCGCCGTCCTGACCGGCGGCACTGTGATCGCTGAAGAAGTCGGCCTGACTCTGGAAAAAGCCACATTGGCTGAAATGGGCCAAGCCAAGCGCATCGAAGTGGGCAAGGAAAACACCACCATCATCGACGGCGCAGGCAAGCATGAGGCAATCCTGGGTCGCGTTGGTGAAATCAAGAAGCTGGCCGAAGAATCCACCAGCGACTACGACAAGGAAAAACTGCAAGAGCGTCTGGCCAAGCTGTCTGGCGGTGTGGCAGTGATCAAGGTCGGCGCTGCGACCGAAGTCGAAATGAAGGAAAAGAAGGCGCGCGTGGAAGATGCATTGCACGCAACCCGTGCTGCTGTTGAAGAAGGCATTGTTCCTGGAGGCGGCGTAGCTCTGCTGCGTGCCAAGGCGGCGGTTGCCGGCCTCAAGGGCGTGAATCACGACCAGGACGCCGGTATCACCATCGTGCTGCGTGCGATGGAATCGCCTATCCGCTCCATCACCCTGAACGCAGGCGATGAGCCAAGCGTTGTGGTGAACAAGGTGCTGGAAGGCAAGGGCAGCTTCGGTTACAACGCGTCCACCAGCGAGTATGGCGACATGCTGGCCATGGGCGTGGTCGACCCGACCAAGGTAACGCGCGTTGCATTGCAAAATGCAGCTTCCATCGCGGGCCTGATGCTGACTACCGCCTGTATGGTGGCCGAGTTGCCGGAAGACAAACCGGCTGGCGGCATGGGTGGTGACATGGGTGGTATGGGCGGCATGGGTGGCATGGGCGGCATGATGTAATTTGAACCTACTGCGCGACCTGATTGCGGCGTTGCGCGGTGCTCGAAATCCTCATGTACTTTAACGTACATTCCGGTTTCTGTGCTCCGTGCGCCTTGCACTCAGGCCGCTCGCTACGGTTCAAACGGCATTGCAGTTAACGAACCCCGCTTTGGCGGGGTTTGTTTTTTGTGTTGCCCGCAATGCGGCTTGCCGCTACAATGCGCGCCTTCGTTTTACCCAACCCGTCAGGGAAGGGCGCAAAAACGGCCTGGTAGCTCAGTCGGTAGAGCAGAGGATTGAAAATCCTTGTGTCGGTGGTTCGATTCCGCCCCGGGCCACCAAATTAGTAAGGCTAAGGCCGACCTTCGGGGTCGGCCTTTTTCATTCGTGTTTCCCCCTTGTGCTTGCCTGCTATGGCATCATGGCGAAACGGGAACAAGGAAATCGGCCTCAGTTCGTTGTCAGGGGGATACCGAACATGGACACAATGCCGTTCTGGAAAAAAATGCTGATGCGCGGAAATACCACCGTGCTCTCCTTCCTGCTTGCGATACTCTCCATCTCCAGCGTGCTGGTCCTGTACTACACGCAAAATTCCTTTCTTGAGGCATTTGAAGCCAAGACATACGACCTTCGGTTCAGGGATCTGCGCGGACCGATACCGCCCAGCCCGAACATCGGCATCATCGCCATCGACGAGAAGAGCATTGCCGAACTGGGACGTTACCCGTGGAGCCGTGACCGCTATGCGCGGCTAGTCGACAAGTTGGCTGCAGCGAAAGCGAAGGCCGTGATGTTCGACATATTCTTTCCCGAGCGGGAAAGCGCGGCGCATGACCAGCAGTTTGCGGCGGCGACGAAGCGAGCGGGCAATGTGGCATTGGCAGTGGTCTTTGATTTTGACAAAAATGGCCGGGCAACAACCATCACGCGCAGCTTGCCGGAGATCGAGCGCGGCGCTATCGGAATCGGGCATATCAATCAGCTGCCGGACGATGACGGCGTGATTCGCCGCAATCCTCTGCTGATCGAGAAGGACGGCAAGCAGTTTCCTTCCCTGGGCCTGGTGGCGGCGATGCTGGCGTTGAACGAAACAAAGTTCGTGCCCGGGGACTTCGATATTGCACTGGGGGATCGCCACATCCCGGTGGATAGCGAGTACCGGATGTGGCTCAACTATGTGGGCGGGCCAGGCATATACCCGAGATATTCTTTTGCCGATGTGATGCATGGCCGCATTCCTGCCGACGAGCTGAAAGGCAAGATATTGTTTGTGGGGGCGACAGCTTTGGGCATCTACGATATGCGGGTCACGCCCTTTCATGGCAACACCCCCGGAGTGGAGCTGCATGCCACCATCGCGGACAATATCATCAGCGGGCGCTTTATTCGCCAGGGCGGTCCGGAAGCGCTGATCGATATGGTCTTTATCGTTGTACTGGGGGCGCTCACGTTCTTTCTGACGACACGCTTGCGTTTATATGGCGCGATTCCCGCGACGCTTGTGCTGCTGTCCGG
This sequence comes from uncultured beta proteobacterium, assembly GCA_963840345.1. Taxonomy (GTDB): domain Bacteria; phylum Pseudomonadota; class Gammaproteobacteria; order Burkholderiales; family Gallionellaceae; genus Sideroxyarcus. The sequence continues at coordinate 192,691 of CAWIYO010000006.1, read as the reverse complement.
TTATGTCTGGTTCACTTACTACATGTTCAATGCAGGACAGTGGATCAATATGATCTACCCGATCATGTCGGCAGTAGTCGCCGTCCTGGTCGGCGGGGGCTTCCGCTATCTGGTACTGGAGCGCAGCGCGCGCGAGATGCGCTCGATGTTCTCCAGCTATCTGTCCCCCACGCTCGTGGCACGATTGGAAAAGGATCCGGAGGCTGCCAAGATCGGTGGCGACACCAAAGAAGTCACCGTGCTGTTCACCGACATAAAGAGTTTCACTTCGTTCAGCGAAGCGCATCCTCCGCAGGAAGTGGTGTCTAGGCTCAACGGATATCTGGGCGCCATGGTGCAAGTGATCGAACAGCATGACGGCACCATAGACAAATTCATCGGTGACGGCATCATGGCTTATTGGGGGGCGCCATTGGCGCAACCTGATCATGCCAGGCTGGCCATTAAATGCATCAAGGCGATCAATGAGCGGATGAAAGAGTTGCACACGCAATGGCTAAAGGCCGGCCTGGAGCCCTTCTCTATCCGGGGCGGCATCCAGTCCGGTGAGGTGGTGGCGGGCAATGTCGGTCTTGCAGGCAAGAAAATGGAATATACCGTCATCGGTGATACGGTGAATCAGGCGGCGCGCCTCGAGGGCACGGCGAAATACTATGGCGTAACCTATCTTGTAGGCGAAGAGACCTATCTGAGAACCCGGGGAACCTGCCGCTATAGAGAGTTGGACAGGGTGCGCGTAGTGGGCAAGCACTTGCCCGTTACAATCTACGAGCCGCTGGAGGGGTTGTCGATTCTGGATGAAGCTGCAGCGGAAAGATTCGAGGCCGCTCTGGCATTGTATCGGGCCAGGGAATGGGAGAAGGCGAGGGCTGCTTTTAATGTCGTGCTGGACGCCGCGCCGGGGGACAAACCCAGTAAAATATATACCGAGCGCTGCGAGTATTTTATGCAGAACCCACCCCCGGCGGAGTGGGATGGCGTGTTCAATCGCGCCGAAAAATGAACACATAAGAACTAACGCCCGGGCGCACCCGGGGCAGGAAATTAGTCATTATTTCGAGGTCAGCGATATGCGAAACATATTCATTGTAATTTCAATGCTCCTTTTCTCTTCCGGCGCCAATGCTGCGGATAAGGGGGCGGTTGCGACGACCAATGGTTTTTCCAGCGCCGATTTTCGCAACGAAGTCAGTTCGCCCAATTTGCGCAGACTACTCGGCGTGGGTGGCGGCAATCTCTACATCGCCAGGCAGGAAGGCACGGTGGAGGTCATCGACAAGGAAGGCAAGGCCGTGATGACATTGGCGGCAAAGAGCGCCGATACCGAATTGCTCAAGAGGCCGGAGGCTATAGCCGTTGCAAACGATACCGTCTATGTCGTGGACAGCAAGATGGATCAGGTCGTCATGTATGACTTGGCCAAGGGTAAATATCTGGGCCGTTTTGGCAGCAAGGCAGGCGGGAACATTGCCAGCGACGCCGCGCTGGATAGCCCGCAGGGCATCGCCATCCAGGAGGGAGTGGTGTATGTCGCGGATACCGGCAACGAGCGGGTGCAGATGTTCGGTATCAATGGTGTGTTCCTGTCTACCCTGCCATTGAAAGCAGCCGGCAGTGCCGAGAAAGAAAAAACGTACAAGCTGGGCGAGCCGACAGATATCGCGCTGGATACGCATGGGCGAATCTACGTCCTTGATGCGGACGACAAATCGATCAAGGTCTATGGCCCGAACGGCACATATCAACGCACTTTGTTCAAAGGCAGGCCGGTTGCGATGAGCGTGTCGGAGGACGGCGTCTATGTGGCAGACGAGGCCAGTTTCAGCATCCTGAAGTACGACTTTGATGCCAATCGGGCGTATAGCTTCGGTTCCAAGGGCGAAGGCAAGGCACAGTTCATGAGCCTGTCAGGCTTGGCGGTGGACAAGGCGCAACAAGTATTCGTCGGCGACGCCAGGAAATCCCTGATCGATGCCTTTGTCACCGAGGCAGGAAAGTCGCTGGAAGCACTGCCTAAAGCAGCTGGGAGAGTGTCGGTGAAGTGGATGCAAAACGTCTCCGCAGAAGTCGGCCAGCTTGCCTGGGATGGCAAGCTGACCTTCTATGCAGTCAGCAAGGACAGGAAAAGCCTGGTAATGCTTCGCAAAGGCGAGGTCGCGGGAACGATCAAGCCGGAAGATATGCAGTTGGCTGCAGTGACTACGGACAAGACGGGTGCGATCTGGGTGCTGGATAGAAAGAAATATCGTGTCGCCAAACTGGACGAGAGCGGCAAGGTGCTCCTGAGCTTCGGGAGCGAAGGGAGCGGGGCAGGACAGTTCGACAATCCGGTTGCGATTGCAGTATCGTCTTCGGGCTCGGTGTTCGTGGCAGATCGATCGAGCCGCAAAGTGCAGATATTCCGGGGCGATGGCGTGTTCCTGAACACCCTGAACGGAGAAAATGCCGACAAGTTGCGTGCGCCAATCGCCATGGCGTTCGATCAGCGTGACAACTTGTACATCCTCGATGCTTCGCGCGAAAGCGTATTGGCCTATTCTTCCGCCGGGAAGTCACTGGGCGAATTCGGCAAGACCAAGGAGGGCAGCCTGTTTTCCAGGCCGGTCTCGCTGATGGCCGCCAACGATGAGGTAATGGTTCTGGATGAGAACCGGGTCAAGGTGTTCTCGTCCAAGGGGGATCTTGTGCGCACGTTCGGAGCCCAAGGCTCTGGAGTTGGTGCGTTCAACGATCCAGTAGCCATCGCCTACGGCGGAGAATCCAATTTTGTCATCTCGGATTATGGCAATAAGCGCGTGCAAGTATTGGCGACCTTATACAAACCCGAGGCTCCGCAACAGCTTACTGCACAGGGCAAGGTTCATTCCATCGAGCTCCAGTGGGCGCAGCCGGTTTCCTCATATATCAAACAATATCGGATCTACCGCTCCAGGAGCGAAAGCGGCAACTTCATGCAGATCGGTACGAGTCCGAGCAACCAGTTCACGGATCAGGATCTGGATGCTGACACGCATTACTACTATCGCATTGGCGGAGAGACCTATTTCGGTTTCGAAGGCGCTACCAGCGCAGTGGCGGGCGGTGTCACGGCCAAGTATGTGCCTCCCGCGCTGGCAGCCGTCCAAGTGGAAACCACGCCTTGGCAGGTGAAGATGACTTGGGCCGCGGCCGATGCCAAATATTTCGCTTCATACCGCATCTACCAGAAAGATGGCGAGACATTCACCAGGATCGGCGAAGTCACGCAACCCGAATTCATCAGGGATGCACTGACTCCGGAGACCAAGTACACCTACTACGTTTCGGTATTCAGCAGCGACGGAACGGAGTCCGAGAAGCTTGCCGTGGAAGCGACCACGCAGATATTCAACCGGCCCCCGCTGGAGATCGATGTGGTCCAGTTGCACGACGTGTTCTCAAACTCCTACAAGATATATGAGCGTGAAGGGATTGGCCGGATCAGGCTGACCAACAATACCAACAAGAGCATGGAACGGATCAAGGTCACGTTCCAGTTGCGTGATTTCATGGATTTCCCGACGGAAACGAGGCTGGACAAGCTGTTGCCGGGAAAGAGCGAGGAAGTCGCGCTCAAGGCGGTGTTCAACAACAGCATTCTCACATTGACCGAAGACAGCTCAGTGCAGGCGATGATCGAAGCGAGTTATTTCGAAGGTGGCAAGCGCGTGGTCTTCACGAAGAATCCCACGGTGAATGTCTATGACAAACATCGTCTGACATGGGACGAACGGGGCCGTTTTGCCACCTTCATTACTCCCAAAGACGCTCCGGTGATGAATTTTGTGCGTTCGGTGGTGACGCAATTCAAGGAAACCAAGGATCAGACACAACTGTCTGCCGCCGTGTTCGACCGGCTGGGCGTGTATGGCATGACCTATATCCAGGATCCGACCAACCCTTATCAGATTGCCTCTGGCAAGGTGAATACCGTCGATTACGTCCAGTTTCCGCGCGAGACCCTGGAGCGCAAATCCGGCGATTGCGACGATCTGGTGGCGTTCTATTCGGCCGCTCTGGAGAGTATGGGGGTCGAGACGCGCGTGCTCGAAGTGCCGGGGCATATGTTCATGATGTTCGCGACCGGTATTCCCGCAAACGGGGATGGTTACACCATGGATAACATGTACGTGATTTATGAGGATCAGCTATGGGTTCCGGTGGAGACCACCCTTGTCGGCAACGCTTTCATCAAGGCGTGGGAGAAAGGGGCGGCAACCTACTACAAGTGGAAGGACAAGGGGATGACCGTACTGGATGCCCATGCCGCTTGGGAGACATACAAGCCTGCAAGCCTGCCGGACTCCAACCTGAAACAGATCGAAATTTCCCGTGCAGACGTCGAGAAAAAATTCCCGGCCGATTACATGTCCGTGCTGAAAATCAGTTCCCAGACCAAAACGCGGGGCTACCTGAGTGCAATCAAGAAGAATCCTTCCGATGTCGACGCTCATCTGCAGATGGGCATCATCCTGGCCAAGGCCGGAGACCGCAAGGAGGCGATGAAGTATTTCGACAAGGTGCTCACCCTGCAGCCCAAGAACGCGGCAGCGCTGAACAATCGCGGCAACATCTTCATGATTGAAGATAAGCATGTGGAAGCGCAAAAGGCCTATCTGGCAGCAACGCAGAGCTCGCCCAAGGATGCGAATGTATGGGTGAATCTCGCGCGCGCTTACAAGGAGACCAACGATATCAAGAAAGCCAAAGCCGCCTTCGTCAAAGCGCAGGCGCTGGACCCGGCGGTCAAGGACGAGCACCGTGCATTGGCACTGGAACTATTGAATGCACTTTAAGTCGGATGTAACGTCGCACCAGGACGCAACCTTTATCTAGGAGATTTACATGAAGAAATTGATCGCGTTATTCGTATTGCTGGGCGTGGTGCTTGCTGCTCCGGCATACAGCGCCGACGAGAAACAGGATGGTTCGCTATGGGAGCGCTTGCGCAAGAAGATCGAGCTGCTCACCCCCAGGAAGAAGATCAGCACCACCACCGCCGTGGGGGGCGTGCGCGGCTCGCAAGCGGATGCGGACGATGTCTATTGGAAGGGTGAAGCTAATGTCCAGCCTATCGACGCCGATGAATTGGCGGCTTTCAAGAAGGCCATTTCCCTGGTCGATGCAGGCGATCTGGCAGGAGCACAAGCCTCATTTGCGGACTTCCTCAAGAAACATCCGGACAGCCGCTTGCGCGAGGATGCAGAACAGGCGCTGGCGCAACTGCAACCCAAGAAATAATCCACACAAGGTGGGGAGGGCTGGGCTGGCTGGTGTTCAGCCCTCCCAGCCTTTATAATCCGCTCCCTTGCGAAATCGGCTAGTCGTTCATTCCCATGCAGTTATTCACTTTCGGCATCAACCATCAGACCGCGCCGCTCGCCGTGCGCGAGCAGATCGCGTTCAATGTCGAGACGCTGGATTCCGCATTGCGTGACCTGGTGGATAACGGAGCCGCCAAAGAAGCGACCATCCTTTCCACCTGCAACCGCACCGAAGTTTATTGCAGCACTGCCCAGCCAGAACAGGCGGTTGGCTGGCTGGCCAACTATCACCATCTTCCTGCGGCCGAAATCGAGCCTTACATCTACCGTTTGCCGCAAGAGCAGGCGGTCAAGCACGCCTTCCGCGTGGCCAGCGGGCTGGAGTCCATGGTGCTGGGCGAACCGCAGATATTGGGGCAGATGAAGCAGGCAGTGCGCCAGGCAGAGCAGGCCGGCACGCTGGGTTTTTTGTTGCACAAGTTGTTTCAGCGCACTTTTTCCGTGGCCAAGGACGTGCGCACGCAGACCGAGATCGGGGCGAATCTGGTCTCCATGGCCGCTGCCGCCGTCAAGCTCGCAGAACGCATCTTCCCCAGCATCGCCGAGCAGCGCGTTTTGTTCATCGGAGCCGGCGAGATGATCGAGCTGAATGCGGTGCACTTCGCCGCGCGCAACCCGAAACATATTACGGTGGCCAACCGCACCCTGGAACGCGCGCAAGTGCTGGCGCGCCGGATCAACGGCCATCCGATCACGCTGAACGAGCTGCCGGAACAACTCTGGCAGCATGACATCATCATCTCCTGCACCGCGAGTCCGCTGCCCATCCTGGGCAAGGGCATGGTCGAACGCGCGTTGAAACAGCGCAAGCACCGGCCGCTGTTCATCGTCGACCTGGCGGTGCCGCGCGACGTGGAGGCCGAAGTGGCCGAGTTGAGCGATGTGTTCCTGTACAGCGTGGACGACCTGGCCGAAGTGGTGCGCGACGGGCAGGATGCGCGCCAGGGTGCCGTCAAGGAAGCCGAGGTCATCATCGACTCCGGCGTCAACGAATTCATCCACTGGATGCAGTCGCGCGAGGTGGTGCCTACCATCCGCGCCCTGCGCGACCATGCGGAACGCCAGCGCCGCAGCGAGATGGAAAAAGCCCTGCGCCTGCTGGCCAAGGGCGAAAGCGCGGAGAAAGTGCTGGAGTCGCTGAGCGCCTCGCTGACCAACAAGTTCCTGCACGCGCCCACGCAAGCCTTGAACCAGGCGCAGGCGAACGAACGTGACGCCATCCTGGAAGCGGTTCACCGCATCTACCACCTGCATAATCCCGAATGAAACCGAGCATCTCATCCAAGCTCGCCCAACTCAGTGAGCGGTTGGACGAGGTCAACTCTTTGCTGAGCAGCGAGGAAGCCACGCGCGATATGGATGCGTTCCGTAAACTCAACCGCGAACGCTCCGAGATCGAGCCGGTGGTCGAGCTTTACCATGCATACCAGGCCTGTGAAGCCGACATCGCCACGGCGCAGGAGATGGCAGGCGATCCGGACATGCGCGAGTTCGCCGATGCCGAGATCAAGGCCGGGCGCGAAAAGCTGGAACAGTTCGAAGTCGAACTGCAAAAACAGCTGCTGCCGAAAGATCCCAACGACGATCGTAACGTGTTCCTCGAAGTGCGCGCCGGCACGGGCGGCGACGAGGCGGCGATCTTCGCGGGCGACATCTTCCGCATGTATGTGCGCTTTGCCGAGCGGCGGCGCTGGCAGGTCGAGATCATCTCCGAGAGCCCGGGCGAAATGGGCGGCTACAAGGAAGTCATCGCGCGCATCATCGGCCAGGGTGCGTATTCCGTGCTGAAGTTCGAATCCGGCGCGCACCGCGTGCAGCGCGTGCCCGCCACCGAAACGCAAGGCCGCATCCACACTTCCGCCTGTACCGTGGCCATCCTGCCGGAAGCGGACGAAGTGGGCGAAGTGGAACTGAATCCCGCCGACCTGCGCATCGACACCTTCCGTGCAAGCGGTGCGGGCGGGCAGCACATCAACAAGACCGACTCCGCCGTGCGCATCACGCACCTTCCTACCGGCACCGTGGTCGAGTGCCAGGACGGGCGTTCCCAGCACCAGAACAAGGCGCAAGCCATGCGCGTGCTGGCGGCGCGCATCAAGGACAAGCAGGAACAGGAAGCGCATAGCAAGGTGGCTGCCGAGCGCAAATCGCTGGTGGGCAGCGGCGACCGTTCCGAGCGCATCCGCACCTACAACTTTCCGCAAGGCCGCGTCACCGACCACCGCATCAACCTCACGCTGTACAAGATGGACCACATCATGGACGGCGACATCAGCGAACTGACCAACGCGCTGATGGCCGAGCATCAGGCGGAGCAACTGGCGGCGCTGTCTCAGGAAGGTTGATTTCTTGAGCGGCATCGGCAGGATTCTGCAGAAGGACGCACCGCGTATCGGTTCGGCACTCGGACTCGATGCATCGACGGCGCGGATCGAAGTTCAATCCTTGTTGCAGCATGTCCTGCAGGTCAACCGCGCCTATTTGCTGGCACATCCTGAGCAGCCTTTGGGGGCGAGTCAGCAAGCGCTGCTACGATGCGCTGCTGGAACGCCGCCTGCAGGGCGAACCTGTCGCGTATATCCTGGGCGAACGCGAATTCTTCGGATTGAAATTCAAAGTTACACCCGACACGCTCATTCCGCGCCCGGACACGGAACTGCTGGTCGAGCTTGCGTTGCAGCACATGCCTGAAAACAAGGGGTGGCGTGTGCTGGATATGGGTACAGGTAGCGGCGCGATCGCACTGTCCATTGCCCACTCCAGGCCGGACGCGGAAGTGACGGCAGCCGATGCTTCCGGAGCGGCATTGGATGTGGCTCGCGAGAATGCAGGGCGCCTGGGGGTTCGCAATATCAGTTTTCTGCAAAGCGACTGGTTCTCTGCATTAAGCGGACAACGCTTCGATCTCATTGTTTCCAATCCGCCCTACATTGCGGCAGCTGATCGGCACCTTACTCAAGGTGATGTGCGTTTCGAGCCGTTATCTGCACTGGCTTCGGGCGCGGACGGGTTGGATGACATCCGCAAAATCGTAGGCCAGGCGGGTGCCTATCTTGAGCATGGAGCTTGGCTATTGCTGGAGCATGGTTATGATCAGGCCGCACAAGTGCGCGATCTTTTACATCAAAACGGATTCGTGGAAATATTTTCGGAAAAAGACATCGCGGGAATAGACCGGGTCAGCGGCGGGGCAATGTTGCCAAGTCAATAAACACCGGCGCGACAGCGAATTGGGGGCTTTTACATTGAAAGATATATAGGCCTGTATATAGGCCGTTTGGCATATATGCAACCCGGAAACACACTCCTACAATCCGTACCGAGTTGTTAGAGCCTTGAGTTGCAATCAACTCAATCTTTCATACTCTCCTCCTATTCTGGGCCATCGCAAGGTGGCCCGCTTTTTTGCCTGCAAATCCACGCAGTCTAGGAGACGAGCAGCTTTCTAGCCCGTGCGATGGCAGCTTCCACCTGTTGCGGGGCGGTGCCGCCGGTGTGGTTGCGCGCAGCGAGCGATCCTTCCAGGGTCAACACACCGTAGATGTCGTCAGCGACGAGGTTGGAGAACTGCTGCAGTTCATCCAGCTTGAGATCGGCCAGGTCGCAACCTTTTTGTTCGGCGTAGCGCACCGCCAATGCCACAGCCTCGTGCGCATCGCGGAAGGGCAGTCCCTTCTTGACCAGATAATCAGCCAGATCGGTTGCCGTGGCGTAACCCTGCAAAGCTGCCCTGCGCATCGCTTCCGGTTTGACGGTGATGCCGCTCATCATATCGGCATAGATGCGCAGCGTTTGCGTCAGCGTATCCACGGTATCGAACAGCGGCTCCTTGTCTTCCTGATTGTCCTTGTTGTAAGCCAGCGGCTGGCCTTTCATCAGCGTGAGCAAGGCGACCAGATGGCCGTTCACGCGCCCTGTCTTGCCGCGTACCAATTCAGGGACGTCGGGGTTCTTCTTCTGCGGCATGATGGAGGAGCCGGTACAGAAGCGGTCGGCGATGTCGATGAAGCCGAAGCGCGGGCTCATCCACAGGATCAGTTCTTCCGACAGGCGCGACAGATGGGTCATGGTCAGCGCGGCGGCGGCGGTGAATTCGATGGCGAAATCGCGGTCGGACACGGCGTCCAGCGAGTTCTGGCACACCGCCTCGAAGCCCAGCAACTCGGCAACCATCTCGCGCTTGATCGGATAGCTGGTGCCCGCTAACGCGGCTGCCCCCAGCGGCAGGCGGTTCACGCGATGGCGCGCATCCCTGAAACGTTCCACGTCACGTTGGCACATCTCGAAATAAGCCATCAGGTGATGCGCGAAACTCACGGGTTGCGCAACTTGCAGATGGGTGAATCCGGGCATGATGGTGTGCGTGTGATGCTGTGCAAGGTTGAGCAGCGAGGTTTGCAGGCCTTGGAGCAGGCCGACGATGTCGTCGATCGAGCTGCGCAGATACAGGCGTATGTCGGTCGCGACCTGGTCATTGCGCGAACGGCCGGTGTGCAGGCGCTTGCCGGCATCGCCGACCAGGGTGGTCAGGCGCTTCTCGATGTTCAGGTGCACGTCTTCCAGGTCGAGCTGCCAGACGAAATCGCCGCTGATGACTTCGTTCTCGATCTGTGCCAGTCCGCGCTGGATGTCTTTCAGGTCTTGTGCATTGATGATGTTGCAGTTGGCGAGCATCTCGGCATGGGCCAAAGAACCCTGGATATCGAACAGCGCCAGGCGCTTGTCGAAATCCACCGAAGCGGTATAACGTTTCACCAGTTCTGCCACGGGCTCGTTGAAACGTCCCGACCACGTTTGATTGTCTTGCATCGTTGCCATGTCTTGTCCAGAATAAGCGGCACTTGAAAGGTCGAAATGCCGGAGACGCGCAGTATAAATCAAAACCTTACGCCCAAGCTGTTGCCAGACTTCCGCAATATGGGAACGGTATTGCGCATCGTGCTGCTGGCCAACGGTATTGCGCTGCTTGGTGCAGTGGCGCAGTCCGTTTCGTTTTCAGCTCTGCAATATAGTGTGCTGCAAGGATCCGTATTGTTGCAGCCCGTTTTGCTGAGCAGCCTGATTGTTCTGTATGCACTCAACTCTATGCTGGCACAAGGGCCGTTTTGGCGCGGCGTCCTGCTCGTGATGGCTGTAACAGCCGTGACAACATTTATATTCGACAAGCTGAACGGGGAATTGCTTTTTGCAACGAACGATGCCGGAATGTTCGATTATGCCCGGCATGCCTTGGTAAGTGCGGCTATGTCAATGATTCTGCTTGCATACTTCCGGCTGCGCATTCAGGCGCTCTCCCCGGCGAAACACGAGGCGAGACTGCAAGCGTTGCAAGCGCGTATCCGGCCGCATTTCCTGTTCAATACCATCAATGCCGTGCTCAGCATCGTGCGTACCGACCCGAAGCGCGCCGAGACAGCGCTGGAAGATATGGCAGACCTGTTTCGCATGGCGATGACCGAGCCGCATGAACTGGTCGATTTGGGCAAAGAGGTAGAACTTGCGCGACAATATATCGGGCTCGAAGAATTGCGTCTGGGGGAGCGCCTTAAGGTGCGCTGGGATACCCAGAGCCTGCCGGATGCGCTCATCCCCCCGTTGCTCCTGCAGCCTTTGCTGGAAAACGCGGTTTACCACGGCATCGAGCCGCTTCCCGAGGGTGGAACCATCGAGGTGAAGGTGTACCGGGATGACGGTGAGTTGCACCTGGAAGTGAGCAATCCGGCGCAAGCTCAGGCAGCCCCCCGTGCTGCGGGCAACAAGATGGCGCTTTCCAATATCCGCGAACGGCTGGCTTTGCTGTTCGATGTCGAGGCGCAGTACAGGGTGGAGAGTGATGCCGGGCAATATCGGGTTCACATTCTTATCCCTTATGTAACGATCAAGTCGCGCCACCCGGAATAATGGATAATCGTCTGCGCCGCGATCGTTTCCCTCACCCCCGTCCCCCTCTGATGGAACGACTAGCCATTCGACCAAGCACGATAAAACCGTGCAAGTCGCTGGTTATCCCCAAGGGGGAGGGGTACAGATGGTCGCTGTGCGAGATTTTAGTTAATTCGGGGCAGACGAGATGAACGACACTGTTACTTTGCCGCTCAATGTCTTTATCGTCGACGACGAGCCGCCCGCGCGAAACCGTCTCAAGGAGTTGCTGGCGGACTGCGGAGCCCAGTTTCCGCTGCATCTGGTAGGCGAGGCTGGCAACGGGCAGGAGGCGCTGAACATGCTTGCCGAGACTCCCGCCGAAGTCGTGCTGATGGATATACGCATGCCGCAAATGGACGGCATCGAACTTGCGCACCATCTGAACAAGCTCGAACACCCTCCGGTCATCATCTTCACCACTGCTTACGACGCCTATGCCATCCAGGCATTCGAGCAGCATGCGGTCGATTACCTGCTCAAGCCGATTCGATTGGGAAGATTGTTCGATGCGCTTTCGCGCGCTCGCGATGCGGTGCCGATACGCACCGAAGTATTGAGGGAGTTGACCCCCGAGCCGCGCAGCAATCTTTCCGCCCATGAACGGGGCAGGGTGCTGCTGATACCCATCGAGCAGGTGTTATACCTGCGCGCAGAGCTGAAATACGTTACTGTGCGCACCGCCGAACGCGAATATCTCATCGAAGAATCGCTAACGGCACTGGAAAAAGAATATTCTGCGCGTTTTGTGCGCATCCACCGCAACTGCCTCGTGGCAAGAAACGCTATCGCGGGATTTGAAAAAGGCGGTGAGGAAGGCGAAAGCGGCTGGCTGATGAAACTGAAGGGGCTGGAAGAAAAACTGCCGATCAGCCGCAGGCAATTATCCATCGTTAAGGAATTCGGGAAATAAACTATGCGCGTACTTATCATTGAAGACAATCGGGACCTTGCTTCCAACATGTTCGATTTTCTGGAGGCAAAGGACCATGTCGTTGATGCGGCGGGAGACGGGATCACCGGCATGCATCTGGCCCTGGTCAACCAATACGATGCGATCGTGCTCGATCTGACGCTGCCGGGAATGGATGGCATCACGCTATGCCGCAAACTGCGCGAGGAAGGGGGCAAGGACACGCCGATCCTGATGATCACCGCACGCGATTCGCTGGACGACAAGATCGCAGGGCTGGAGGCAGGAGCGGACGACTATCTGGTCAAGCCGGCCGAGTTGCGCGAGATCGAGTTGCGCCTGCGCGTGCTGCTCCGGCGCAGCGGCGACCACACCCAGAAACAGAAGAAGATGGTGGTGGAAGATCTCAGTCTGGATCCCTTCACTTGTTCGGTGAAGCGCGGCGACAAGACGATCGAATTGCCGCCCATCCCGTACAAGATACTGGAGACGCTGATGGCGCGTTCGCCGCAGGTTGTCAACCGCGATGACATCGAACATATCGTATGGGGAGAAGGGCGTCCGGACAGCGACTCGCTCCGTGCGCATGTGCATTTGCTCAGGGATCTCATCGACAAGCCGTTCGAGCGGAAATTGCTGCGCACACTGCGCGGTTTCGGTTATCAACTGGTTAGCCCGGATGTTCAAGACTAATAGCCTGCGTTTCCGCGTCGCCTTCTTTTATGCGCTCTTCGGCGCGGGGCTCAGCGTCCTGCTTTCCGCCGGCGTCTACGTGACCGAACAGGAGTTCGGACACCGGCTCATGGATCAGGCAATGCGCACGGAACTGAACGAGCATGTCACCCGTTCCGGGTTCGTCCCGCTGAATACCGTGTCTATCAGGGGTTACGTCATGTCCGATACCGAACCCGGCGAGGACATTCCCGCCGAGATCAGGAAGCTGGGGCCGGGAAGTTACAACATGACTGTCGGGGAGAACGAATACCGCGTGTTGGTCACTGACCAGGATAAGGCGCGCTATTTCATGCTGTTCGATACGGTAAGCCAGCACATTCAGGAAGCGAAGTTCTCTCGCTATGTGGTTTTCTTTGCCCTTTTCATGATCATCAGCTCCTCAATAGGGGGGGTATTGCTGGCGAGCCGCGTCACCGCATCGGTCAGGCGATTGGCCGAACAGGTCGGGCAGGCAACGCCGGGTGATACAGAGCTCTCCTTGATCAAGCTGACCAGCAACGACGAAGTGGGGGAATTGGCGCGGGCTTTTGACCGCTATCTCATGCGCTTGCGCAAATTCATCGAGCGGGAGAATTATTTCACGGCCGATGTCAGCCATGAACTGCGTACGCCACTCGCCATCATGCTGGGAACGGTCGAGGTGCTGGAACAGGATGAGGGGCTTTCGGCAAAACAAAAGGAGCGGATCGCACGCATTCGCCGCGCGGCACAAGACATGATCGAACTGACCGCCGCCCTGCTGCTGCTGGCACGCGAACAACAGCACGCAGCGGATGAGCAGCCCTGCCACGTTGCCGAAGTGGTGCTTGCCTGCGCCGAGAAACACCGGCACCTGATCGGTGACCGGCCGATCCGGCTGGAAGTGAAAATGGCTGCCGAGCCGAATTTGCTTGCCGAGCGTCCCCTGCTCGAAATCGTGATCGGCAACCTTATCCGGAATGCATTATTCAACACCAAGTCCGGATTCGTCCTGCTTCAACTTGAAGCGGATCGGCTCATCGTCCGCGATACCGGCGTCGGAATGCGCCCGGAGGAACTGGCGCGTGCCCTCGAGCGTTACTACAAGGGCGCATCCAGCGCCGGGGCCGGCGTGGGTCTGTCGCTCGTGAAGCGGATCTGCGACCGTTACGGTTGGCGTATTTCGCTCGAAAGCCAGGAAGGTCACGGCACGACAGCCGAGATCGATTTCTCGGAACGCCGAATGAAAAACCGGGCTGTTGCTGGCAACGCTGATCAATGACGCTTCAAAATGTTGCATAAAGCGCAAACTAACATTTTCCTATCACTTCATTAACTGTATCTTTACAAAGGCATTGCTAAGCTCCGCTTCAACTTGTGCAAGACCCGGTTGACTATCGCACAAGGGAAGCAATTGGTTTGGGAAAGTTCGGGCCTGGGGAGGCCCTGGGCTCTCCCGATTTTAATTTTTGGAGGAGAAGCGTAATGAAGAAAATAGTACTGTCTCTGGCTGGCGTATTGGCAGCAGCCGCATTCGCACCCGAAGCGTCCGCCGTCCCGGCGTTTGCCCGTCAAACCGGCATGGCCTGTAACGCATGCCACTTTCAACACTTTCCGCTATTGAACGGTTTCGGCCGCGCATTCAAGGCTTCCGGTTTCACGCTGATGGGGGCTCAGGGCAGGATCGAAGGTGAGAACAACCTCTCCATTCCCGATACGGTGAACCTGGGTGTCTTTACGACGACCTATTTCCAGACCCAAAGTCACGAGAAGATCAATGGCGTGGATCAAGGTGCCGATCCTGCTGTCAACAAATGGGGCGTTCCTGGAAACGGTGGCGAATTGTCCTTGTTCATCGGCGGTCGTGTTTCCGAATTTGCCGGCTTCCTGGCGGAAGCGGGTCTGGGCGGCGGTGCAGCGGCAGTCGGTCCGGCCAAGTTGGCTTTGTTGTTCCCGGTCGGCGATGCACGTATCGGCACCGTGATCTACACCAGCCCCGACCAAGGCGCGGCTTACAGCTTCGAACTGCTCAATACCGGCGCAGTGGGTACGCACAAGATGATGGGCAACACTGGCCCGTCCGACCAACACGTCAAGGCTGCTTACGCTGCCCAATATCTGGGAACCAAGACTGGCGCAACCGGTATCAACGTGGTGGCGACCGGCGACATGGGGTTCCTGAACGTCGGTGCTTATGAAATGATAGGTAATGACAAGGGTATCACCGGTGCAAACAACCTGAACCTGACCTACTTCCGCTTGGCAGGAACCATGGACATTGCAGGCATGGATACAGGATTCGGCATTCAGAACTTC
This sequence comes from uncultured beta proteobacterium, assembly GCA_963840345.1. Classification (GTDB taxonomy): domain Bacteria; phylum Pseudomonadota; class Gammaproteobacteria; order Burkholderiales; family Gallionellaceae; genus Sideroxyarcus. The sequence goes on along the minus strand of CAWIYO010000006.1, from coordinate 177,505 downwards.
GGCGGCAAGAGCTATGTGACCGGTGGTGACAGCGTAACGCGTGCGTCTACAGGCTTGATCAATGCACCGAAGGCGACCATCATCGATGCCCAGATGCAGGGCGATCTGGGGACGTTCCCGGTTGGTTTCTATGCATCTTACGGCAGGGCAGCAGCCGGTACCGCAGCTGAAACCAACATCTTCAATCCGGGAGCACCTACTGGCGGTGTTGGTACCAAGGCGGCAACTTCATTCAACATCGCGGCTGAATTCGGAATCATTCCTCATGTTTCCACAATTCAAGTGGCATATCGTAATGCGAAGAATGGCGCTGCAGCCAACAATCAGGACAATGCGCTGCTGCTGGGCGTGACCTACGAGTTGGCTCAAAACATGAGCCTGAGTTTCCACCACACCCAGAACTCTGGTAGCGCGTGGAATGCCGATCCGGTGACAGGTATTGAGCGAGCAGGCAAGGACGCCAATACGGTACTGCTGGAAACAGCGTTCTAACTCATCTAATAAAAACCAAGCCTGGGGGCGCTGCCGGTTAGTACTGCTAGTGGCGCAAATACCAGGGCAAATATAAAGCAGCCCACATTGGGGAGACTTCGGTCTCCCCTTGTTTTTGTGATGTTTAATGCTGAGTTGTTATTTCCTGCGCATTTAACCCTGGAAGCATGGGACTAACGTATCCCTCATTTTCCAATAACGATTTCCTGATAATTATGTTGCAAAAATCATAATTTGACGTGTTTTTGACATTAGCTTGACGCGTACTTGACAAACCTGTTGCTAGCATCCCCGGCCTACCTTGTGCAGAAAGTGTTATTCCAATAGCGCAAGGGAGTTGGTTGTCTGAAATAGTTTTTATTTCATTCATTAATTACAAATATATGGGGAGTAACTCAAGTGAAGAAAATCATCATGTCCGTTGCAGGCGTAATGGCCGCAACCGCATTTGCACCCGAAGCATCCGCTATCCCGGCATTCGCCCGCCAAACCGGCATGGCATGTAACGCTTGCCACGCACAACATTTCCCCGTCCTGAACACCTTCGGCCGTGCATTCAAGGCCTCCGGCTTCACGCTGATGGGCGCCCAGGGCCGCATCGAAGGCGAACACCTGTCGATCCCTGACACACTGAACGCAGCCGTGCTGATGAAGATCCGCTATCAGAAGACCAACGGTCATGACGCCAATGGCGCCGTCTCCGGCTCGAGCACCAATAGCGGCCAGTGGCAGTTCCCCGACGAATTCTCCCTGTTCTTCGGCGGCCGCGTGGCTGACGGCGAAACGCTCAAGATCGGTATGATGATGGAAAACAGTCTGGTTGGTAATGCCGTGGGTTCCGCAGGCATTGCATCCGGCCTGCGCGTGCCGGTTGTGTTTGAAGCGGGTGAGGCCAAGTTCCTGGCGGTTCCTTACACCACCGACAGCCTGGGTGCGTTCTACGGCTACACCGAAAACAGCAACGGCCTGAACCGTGCGATCCGTTGGGCTGAAAACCGCACCCAAGTGTTTGCCCACCAGTACACCGGCTTGGGCAATGGCGCGACTACCGGCCTGGCATTCGTTGCGCATGCAGACATGGGCTACATCAACGTGTCGCGCTTCGCGCCGACATGGGCATCCGCAGTCCAGATGTCGTCCACTCTCGTGCACGCTGCGTACACACCGACCATCGCTGACTGGGCATCGGTGTTCAGCGTCGAGTACGTGACCGGCGAAAGCTACACAAGCGCAACTCCCGGCACCGCAACCGCTGCGGCAACATCGACCAAAGTCGGCACCAAGGGCACGGGCTTCTCCGCTCAGGCTCACGGCGCGATCGGCGAAATGGAAACGGGCCTCTATGCGGCCTATTCCGTGGCCAAGAAGAGCAGCGTTGGCGGTGTTGCAAACATGTACAACGGTTCCACTACGCATGACGTGAAAGCGGCTCAGATCGGCGCTGAAGTGACTGTTATTCCGCATACGCTGCATGTCGGTGCCAACTACCTGGCTGGCAAGAACGGCGCAGGCGAATCGCAGAACTACGTTACCCTGACCGGCGCATATGACGTGGCGCAGAACGTGGCTCTGGTTGCCAACTACTCCATGGGTTCCGGCAATGCATTCAATGCCGGCGGCGCGAGCGATGCTGTTACCGTGGCTGCGAACGGCTTCCAGCGCAACAAGAACCTGCTGACCCTCATGCTGGAATCTGCATGGTAAGTTAGCGCAGGATGGATTGAGGCCAATCCGACATCCATCATAAAAACAATAAAAGCAGTCGTAGTAACTGGGGAGACTTCGGTCTCCCCTTTTTCTTGGGCAGGCTTTGCCGGATTTGGGATTCGCGTCGCCGTGAATTGTGGTTTATCCGGAATAGGAAAGGCAAAAGCCTTTGCCGTAAAACGAAAAAATTAGCAGAAAGCGAAGATTTAACGCACGCTTAACGCTTCCTTTACACATACTTTGATAATATTTCGCAACAAACAAAACTGTTGTAAAAAACACAATTTAACGTTCGCTTAGCGTTTTCTTAACGCTTTCTTCACATTCATCCCATTAACATCGCCCCCCCTAACTTGTGCAGCTGGGCATCATGTCCAATCGCGCAAGGGATTTGTTATTCGGAATAGTTTGCATCTCATTCATTAATTAGAGTATTTTGGGGATAAGCCTTGAAGAAAATCATTATGTCGCTCGCAGGCGTGTTGGCCGCAACCGCATTTGCACCCGAAGCATCCGCCATTCCGGCGTTTGCCCGCCAAACCGGCATGGCATGTAACGCTTGCCACGCACAACACTTTCCCGTCCTGAACACCTTCGGCCGTGCATTCAAGGCCTCCGGCTTCACGCTGATGGGCGCGCAGGGCCGCGTCGAGGGCGAACACCTGTCGCTTCCCGACACATTGAACGCAGCCGTGCTGATGAAGATCCGCTATCAGAAGACCAACGGTCACGACGCTAATGGCGCCGTCTCCGGCTCGAGCACCAACAGCGGCCAGTGGCAGTTCCCCGACGAATTCTCCCTGTTCTTCGGCGGCCGCGTCGCTGAGAACGTCGGTATGATGATGGAAAACAGTGTGGTTGGTAATGCCGTGAAAGCCCCGGGCATTGCATCCGGCCTGCGCGTGCCGGTCGTGTTTGAAGCGGGTGAAGAAGCCAAGATCCTGGCGATCCCTTACACCACCGACAGCCTGGGTGCGTTCTACGGCTACACCGAAAACAGCAACGGCCTGAACCGTGCGATCCGTTGGGCTGAAAACCGCACCCAAGTGTTTGCCCACCAGTACACCGGCCTGGGCAATGGCGCGACTACCGGCCTGGCATTCGTTGGGCATTCCGATATCGGCTACATCAACGTGTCGCGCTTCGCGCCGACATGGGCATCCGCAGTCCAGATGTCGTCCACTCTCGTGCACGCTGCGTACACACCGACCATCGCTGACTGGGCATCGGTGTTCAGCGTCGAGTACGTGACCGGCGAAAGCTACACAAGCGCAACTCCCGGCAGCGCAACCGTTGCGGCAACATCGACCAAAGTCGGCACCAAGGGCATGGGCTTCTCCGCTCAGGCTCACGGCGCGATCGGCGAAATGGAAACGGGCCTCTATGCGGCCTATTCCGTGGCCAAGAAGAGCAACGTTGGCGGTATTGCAAACATGTACAACGGTTCCACTACCAATGACAAGAAAGCGGCTCAGATCGGCGCTGAACTGACTGTTATTCCGCATGAGCTGCATGTCGGTGCCAACTACCTGGCCGGCAGGAACGGCAAGGGTGAAAAGGAAAACTACTTCACTTTGACCGGAGCATATGACGTGGCACAGAACGTCGCGCTGGTTGCCAACTACTCCATCGGCTTCGGCAATGCATTCAATGCCGGCGGCGCGAGCGATGCCACTACCGTGGCCGCGAACGGCTTCAAGGGCAGCAAGAACCTGCTGACCTTCATGCTGGAATCTTCCTGGTAAGTTAGCTGGCAGATGGATGCCTCTCCGGCATCCATCATAAAAATTATCGAGCGGTAGCACTTGGGGGAGACTTCGGTCTCCCTTTTTCTTGTGCGCGATCAGCCGAAAACCGTGCAGGAAGCGAAGATTTAGCGGGCATTTGACGCTGCCTTGACGCTCTCTTGACGATTGCATCGTTAATATCCACATCGTCGCTGCAGTCAGGCGCAAGCCGATTGCACCGGAAAGGCAGCGTGGAGGAGAAAGGCCCAGACAACAACAATAATCGTTGCGGGAAGCAGTCAATAATAATAATGACTACCAGGCTTTAAGGGTGGGCCGCCAAGGTTCATTACAAAAACAACGGCGAGTAGTCGCGGTACACATCGGGGGGGCTTGGGCCCCCCCATATTTATTTGAAGGTCATCTCGCGGATGTTCGGGATGCCCGGGACGGGCGCCCCGGATCTATTGCGATACCGATCAACCGCTATTGCGCAGTCCGGTCGCTATACCGTTGATGGAGAGGTGGATCGCACGTTTGACCTTCTCGTCGTTGTCGCCGGCGCGGTGGCGCTGCAACAGTGCGACTTGCAAGTGGTTGAGCGGGTCGATATACGGGGTCCGGGTGAGCAGGCTGCGCGCAAAAGCCGGGTTATCCTGCAGCAGCGTGGTGCTGCCGGTCACCGCGAACAGCATTTCTATGGTGGTTTCCCATTCGCTGTTGATCGCGCCGAAAATGCGCTCGCGTAGCGCAACGTCTTCCACCAGTTCGGCATAGCGTGATGCGATACCCATGTCGCTCTTGGATAGCACCATGTCCATATTGGACATCAGTCCGCGGAAGAAAGCCCAATTCCCGTACATCGCCTGCAATTGTTTGAGGCCGGCCTCGCCCTCGCGGTCGATGAACCGCTTGACGGCGTAACCGTAGCCATACCAGCCCGGCAGCATCACGCGATTCAAGCCCCAGCTGAATACCCAGGGAATGGCGCGCAGGTCCTCAATGCGATCGGAGGCTTTGCGCGACGAAGGCCGGCTGCCGATGTTGAGTTCGGCGATCTCGCGGATCGGCGTCGCGGTGAAGAAGTAATCGGTGAAGCCGGGAGTCTCGTACACCAGCTTGCGGTAAGCGGCGAACGCATCGAGGCTCAACGCTTCCATGATGCGGTGATATTCCGGCATGGTGCTATCGTCGCCGTGGTGGTGCAGCAGCGTGGCTTCCATGGTTGCCGCGATCAGCGTTTCAAGATTGCGGCGGCCGATCTCCGGGTTGGAGTATTTGCTGGCGATCACCTCGCCCTGTTCGGTGATGCGGATCTGAGCGTTCACGCTGCCCGGGGGCTGCGCCAGGATCGCGTCGTAGCTCGGGCCGCCGCCGCGGCCGACGGTGCCGCCGCGGCCATGGAACAGGCGCAACTCGATGCCGTGCTTTGCAAACACCTTCACCAGCTCGACCTCGGCTTTGTACAGCTCCCAGTTTGCGGTGAGGTAGCCGCCGTCCTTGTTGCTGTCGGAGTAGCCCAGCATCACTTCCTGGGTGTTGCCACGGCTGGCGAGCAGCTTGCGGTACCAGGGCAGCGAGAACAGCTCGTCCATGATCTTTCCGCCACCCCGCAGGTCCTCGATGGTTTCGAACAGCGGGATGATGTTGACATGCAGCTTGTCGCTGTCTTGCAGCAGGCCGACCTGCTGCAGCATCAGTGCGAGCTCCAGCATATCGCTCACTGCATCGGTCTTGGAAATGATGTGGTTGGGCAATGCGCCCTGGCCGAAGCGTTTATGTATCTCCGCAGCGGCCTGCATGATGCGCAACTCGCTTTGCGGGATGGCGGAGTAGCGCTCGATATCGGTCAGCAAAATCTTGCCCGATTGCAGGGCCTCCAGCAGAACCTTGCGTTTCGCCGCTTCGTCGAGATCGGCATAGTCGGCCTTGCCCGAGCTGTGCGAGAAAAGTTCGCTCACCGTCTGCTCGATGATCGCGCTGTGCTGCCGCATGTCCAGCGGCGCCAGATAGAAGCCGAACACCTCGGCGGCACGGCGCAGGTTGGCCAGGCGTCCCCGCGCGAGGTACACCGCGCCATGTTTGAACAGCGAGTCGATCAGGATATCGAGGTCGGCGATGAATTCCTGCGGCGCGGCGTACGGCTGCGCGTGCGGATCCAGCGGGGGCAGGTGTGTCAGGTTGTGCCCAAGCTTGCGGGCCGTGGACGACAGGCGCGAATAGATCAGGTTGAGCGCGCGGCGGTAGGGCTCGTCGCTGCGGGCGGCATCCTTGTCCGGCGAGGCGTCGGAGAGCTTGCGCAACTCGGGCGTGATCTCCACCACGCGGTCGGTCAGGCTCAGGCGGCGGCCCAGCACGTACGTCTCGTTCAGGTAGTGTTCGAAGGCCAGTGCGGAATGCTGCCGTACCGCATCCGACATGACGTCATGGGTGACAAAGGGGTTGCCGTCGCGGTCGCCGCCGATCCAGCTGCCGACGCGCAACAACGACGGCACCTTGATGTCCTTGTCGAAGCGCGCTTCCAGCTGCTTCTCCAGTCCGGCATAGATCTTCGGGATCTCGTTCAGGAAAGTGTAGCGGTAATACTCGAGGCCGTTATTGATCTCGTCGCGCACGGTCAGTTTCGATGTGCGCAGCATGCGAGTCTGCCAGAGGATCAGCACGAAACGGCGCAGCGCCTCCTCGTTGTCGGCCTCGTCCTCGGGGGTCATATCCAGGCGGTCCCGGTTGGAGAGCAGGCTGGAGATGATGAGCTGGCAATCAAGTATGCTCTTGCGCTGGACTTCGGTCGGGTGCGCGGTCAGTACCGGCGATACCAGTGCGCTATTCAGGAAGGCTTGCAGCGTCTGGTTGTCGAGCTTTTTCTCCTGCAGGCGTTCCAGGGCCAATAGCAGGGTTCCGTTCCTGGGCGCGCTGCCCGCCTTGAGGTGGGCGCGGTGACGGCGGTTGTGGTGCAGGTCTTCGGCGATGTTGGTGAGCTGCGAGAAATAACTGAATGCCCGCACCACGGCCAGCGTCTCGGTTGGGGAAAGCGCATCCAGCATCTTTTCAAGCGCTTCGCCGTCCCGTTCGTCCTGTGTCTTGCGGAAGCGTACCGCGGCGCGGCGCACGCTCTCGATCAGCTGGTAAGCTTCTTCGCCTTCCTGCTCGCGCAAGGTGTCTCCCAGGATGCGCCCCAGCAGGCGCACATCGTCGCGCAGGGGCAGGTCTTTGCTGGAAATGTCGGCAGGTGCGGAGATCAGGTTCATGGATTGTTTCAAATATGTCGTCGGCGCAAAATAGCGGCGCACCTGTTAGAATGCGCCGCGCATAAACCGCAAATTATTTTCGTTAGGAAACCCCGATGAGTCAGGCTTCACTTACTCCCCCAGCCCGTCTGGTGATCGCTTCGCGCGAGAGCGCGTTGGCCATGTGGCAAGCAGAGCACATTCGAGACAGGCTGCGCGCATTATACCCGCAAACTTCGGTCAGCATCCTGGGCATGACCACACAGGGCGACCAGATACTGGATGTCACGCTGTCCAAGATCGGCGGCAAAGGCCTGTTCGTCAAGGAACTGGAAACCGCGCTGGAGAACGGCAGTGCCGACATCGCCGTGCATTCGCTCAAGGACGTGCCGATGAACCTGCCGGACGGCTTTGCCCTGGCGTGCATCGGCGAGCGCGAAGATCCGCGCGATGCCTTCGTTTCCAACAAGTTCGACAACCTGGCCGCCCTGCCTGCGGGCAGCGTGGTGGGTACTTCCAGCCTGCGCCGCGAAAGCCAGTTGCGTGCACGTTTCCCGCATCTGAAGATCGAGCCGCTGCGCGGCAATGTGCAAACCCGTTTGCGCAAGCTGGACGAAGGACAGTATGCCGCCATCATCCTGGCTGCCGCCGGCTTGAAACGTCTTGGTCTGGGTGACCGCATCCGCACCATCATCTCCAGCGACGATAGCCTGCCGGCCGTGGGACAGGGGGCGCTGGGCATCGAGACGCGCGCCGACCGGGCCGACCTGAAGGCGGTGCTGGCACCGCTGCACCATGCTGACACCGCAGCCTGCGTGCTGGCGGAGCGTGCCATGAGCCGCGCATTGGCCGGCAGTTGCCAGGTGCCGCTGGGCGGTTTTGCCGAGGTGCAAAACGGCAAGCTGCGCATGCGCGGCTTTGTTGCTACACCGGACGGTAAGCGCCTGTTGCGCGCCGAGCATATCGGCGACATCGCGCAGCCGGAAGCGCTGGGCGACCTGGTTGCGCAAGACTTGCTCAAGCAGGGCGCGGGCGAGATCCTCGCGGCGCTCTCACTGTAAAGGTGCATAAATTCCCTCTCCCGCAAGAGGTACGCCGCTGCCGGCAGCGACCCTGCCGCAGTCCCGCCTGCAGGGGAAGGGAGTAGACAGAGAGGCGCTATTGCGCCCACTCCCAATGGGCAATCCGGGTTTATGACATCCAACCAACCTCTCGCCGGCCTCAACATCGTCGTCACGCGGCCGCGCGAACAAGCGGCCGGGCTGGTGCGGCGTATCGAGCAACTGGGTGGCAAGCCTTTGGTGTTCCCCTTGCTGGAGATCGAAGCGATACGCGACGATCGGACATTGCGTGAACAGATATCCCGCCTCGGTCAAACCGACCTTGCAATCTTCATCAGCCCGAATGCCGTGCACTATGGCATGGCTGCGATACGCGCATCGGGCGTGCTGCCGCCTTCGCTAAGGTTCGCCGCCGTCGGGCAAGGCAGCGCCAGGGCGCTGCGCGAACTGGGCATAGAACATGTCATCGCGCCGACCGGGCGCTTCGACAGCGAAGGCCTGCTGGCTTTGCCGGAATTGCAGAACGTCGCCGGGATGCGCGTGATGGTCTTCCGTGGCGACGGCGGGCGCGAATTGCTGGGTGACACGCTCAAGGCGCGCGGTGCGAAGCTGGAATACGCTTCCTGCTATCTGCGCAGCAAGGCAGAATTGGACGCAGGCGCGATGCTGGAAGCTGCGCCGGATGCGATCACCGTGACCAGCAGCGAGGCATTGAGCCACCTGCTGGAAATGCTCGATGAAGCGCAACGCCGGATCGTGTGCGCGATTCCGTTGTTCGTTCCGCACGAGCGTATCGCCAGCGCGGCAAGGCAACTGGGCTGGCAACAGGCGGTCGTCACCGAATCGGGAGATGACGGAATGATGTCGGGTTTGATAGCATGGGCTAACACCAAACGGAATTGACGTGATGAGCGACCCAGTACAGCAACCTAACCCCACCGAACAACCGGCCGAGTCTCCGGCAACGAGCAGGCGCCCAGCCGCATCCGGGGCGCCGCAGCGCAGCCGTTTCGGCGAAATGCTTTCACGCGTGACGCTGACACAACTCACATTGCTGGTACTGGCGGTGGTTTTTGTCTGGCAATGGCTGGATGCGCATTACCAGCTCGACAAGACGCAACAGCAAGTGGCGCGCCGCCTGTCCGAAGTGGAAGCGGCGAACAAGGCCGATCAGTTGCTGGTGGCACAGACCCAGGAGCAGGTGCGCGAACTCGGCGGCAAGCTCAGTCTGCTGGAAAGCAAGAATGCGGAGACCCAGAATCAGCGCGCAGCGCTGGAATCGTTGTATCAGGAGATGTCGAGCAGCCGCGACCAGACCGCGCTGGCTGAAGTCGAGCAGATGCTGCTTATTGCCGTACAACAGTTGCAGCTTTCGGGCAACGTGAAAGCAGCGCTGATCGCCATGCAGCAGGCGGAAAGCCGCCTGCAGAGACCCGTGTTCGCCAATCTGCGCAAACGCATCGCCGTGGACATCGACAGGCTGCGCGCCTTGCCCAGCATCGACACTCCGGCCATCAACTCCCGCCTGGACGCCGTGATCGGTGCGGTGGACAAGTTGGTGCTCGCGCAGGACACCCGCGTTGCACCACAACAGGACACAGTCGCCGCCGCCGATCCGGCGGAGGGTGCATGGGAACGTTTCTGGCGTGAACTGTGGCAGGAAACGAAACATCTGGTGCTTATCGAGAACACGGAACGGCAGGAAATGCCGCTGCTGTCCCCGACCCAGGCATTCTTCCTGCGCGAGAACCTGAAGCTGCGTCTGCTTTCCGCGCGCATGTCCCTATTGACGCGCGACGAGGTGAGCTTCCACCGCGACCTGAAGACTTCGCAGGAATGGCTCAGGCGCTATTTCGATATCAAGTCGGCTGATACGGCGCAGGCGCTTGGCGCCTTGCAGAAGCTCGCCGCTGCCAGCATCGCCATCGAAATGCCTGATATCAGCGGCAGCCTGGAGGCCGTGCGCAACTATCGCATCTCGCATGAACGGGGTGCGCGATGAGATGGCTGCTCTGGTTGCTCGGATTGTTCGCCGCTGCGGTCGCCGTGATGCTGGCCGCGCGCAATTCCGGTTACGTGCAGTTCGTCTATCCGCCATACAAATTGGAAGTGTCGCTGACCCTGTTCGTGTTCGCACTGATAGCCTTTTTCGTGTCGGGCTACCTGCTGGTGCGGTTGGCCTTCATCACGTTGCAGCTGCCGCAATATGTGCGCCGCTTCCGTGAAGAGCGTGCAGCCAGCAAAGGCCGCGTTGCAATGATGGAATCGCTCCAGGCCTATTTCGAGGGGCGCTACTCGGCGGCGGAGAAAGCGGCCGTGCGCGCCATGGAGCTGGGCGAAAAATCCGGGTTGAATCCCATCGTGGCAGCGCGCGCTGCGCATGAATTGCGTGAATTCGACAGGCGCGATGCCTACCTTGCCGATGCCGGAAACAAGACAGTAGGCGAATCCACCATGCGCCTGATGGCGAAAACCGAGTTCCTGCTCGACCAGAAGCAGCCGCAATCCGCACTCAATTCCCTGAAAGAACTGACAGATTCCGGCATGCACAAACACATCGGAGCGCTCAGTCTGGAGTTGAAAGCCCAGCAGCAGGCACGTAACTGGGATGCGGTGCTGGACGTGGCGGAACAGCTGGAGAAACGCAAAGCGATCGATAAAGTCGTCGCCGCGCAAATGCGCCAGCAAGCCTGGCTGGAGAAGCTGCGCAATCAAGCGGCGGATATCGCAACGTTCAGGATATTGTGGAAATCCGTCCCGGGCGAATTGAAGCGCCGCAGCAAGATCGTTGCGGTTGCCGCGCAATCGTTCAGCAAATTTGGCGATTGCCAGGGGGCGCAACAATTACTGGCCGAGAGCCTCAATGCGCAATGGGATAGCGAGTTGGTCGCGCTGTACGGCGAATGCCGCAGCGAGAACAATATCGCGTCGATAGAGCAGGCCGAACGCTGGTTGAAACAACACACAGACGATGCCGGACTGTTGCTTGCCCTGGGCAAACTCTGCATGCATCAAGGGCTATGGGGCAAAGCGCAAAATTATCTCGATGCCAGCATCAGCCTGGAGCCAGGGCGCGAAGCCTACACCTCGCTGGGGCAGCTTGCCGAGAAAATGGGTAAGCACGAACAGGCACTCGCTTATTTCCAGAAAGCGACTCAAGTGCCGGAGTCCGACTAGTCTATCTGCTTCCTTTTATATTGCATGGGCGCGAAGGTATAGGCGTGGTTCTATATCTTTTGGCCTATATCCGCCCATGGCCAGTGCTGATAAAGTTCGACCATGGGTTGGTGCACTGAATGAGCATTGACCCTCAGATTCAAGGCATTCATAAGCAGCCGGTGAAGGAGAGGCAATTGATTCGCAAGGTTAATTTCGTGGTGTTTGGCTGGATTGCCGCGATGCTGACTACGTTTTCGGCTTGCACCCATACTCCCCAGGCACCTGCCTCGGCTGTGTCAAAACCGGAATTCACGGTCACCGACAAACAACCACGCGTGGCGGATGAATATCTCGTCACGCTGGCTCCTGATGCGGATAAAAGCATTATCAGCGATTATTACGGGCGTTTCGGCATCAAGGATATCTATACGCTGGGCGACGAGACTTATTTGCTGGTCCTGGTGAACGATCCCGGTCCGCAGAAGATGGTAGCGCTGGTTAATGAAGATTCCCGCGTCCTGGCGGTTCAGCCCAATCTGGTGTATTGGAATTACCGGTCTGGCAGTATCAAAAAGTAAGCCGACAAAGGATGAGAATGAAACATGCCATATTGCGGCTGTCTGTCGCGATCCTCTTTTCAACTAGCTTGTGCGCCTGGGCTGGAACGATCTACAAGTGCAAGAACTCAGCAGGTGTCCTGCTTTATCAGGAGAAGCCTTGCGACAAGGAAGCCCAGTCGGTCTCGTCCTGGGCAGCCACTTCTACCTCGGTGGAAGTCGATGCCGACTCTCCCGATTCAGAAAACCAGACGCTGGTTCTCGGCCAGGGACAAGGCGGGCATTACTATGTCGATGGGTTGGTGAACGATAATTTCCTTAATTTTGTCATCGACACCGGTGCGACGACCGTCGCACTGCCGGCCGCATTTGCCTCGGGTGCCGGGGTAAAGTGCAAGCAGATGATTCAGTCGAATACAGCGAACGGCGTGACCCAGGGTTGTACGGCGACGATCCAGAAACTCAAGATCGGGAACTTTACATTGCGCTACGTGGATGCGGTGGTCATGCCGAACCTGAGCAAACCCCTGCTCGGCATGAATGTGCTAAAACAGTTTCGTGTCGAGCAGGATAATGGGCAGATGCGCTTGTCGAGAAAGTATTAAGGGCACTTCCACAATCCAATTTTGCGACTTGCTCAAGTCTTCGGTACAAAAGTAAACGCGTCCGAATAGAACGCATTGTTAGGCAGGCCGCGCTGGGTGGTGAAATCCCGATGTGCGGCCTCCACCACTACCGGCGCCCCGCAGGCATAGACCACATAGCCTGACAGATCCTTGAAGTCGTCCAGCACCGCCTGATGCACGAAGCCCGTGCGGCCTTCCCACGCTTCGTCGGAAACCACGGGGGTGAATTTGATGCCCTGGGCTTCCCATTCCTTCACCAGATCCAGCATATAGAAATCGGAATGCATGCGTACGCCCCAGTAAAAATGCATCTCGCGCTTGAAGCCGATATGCAGCGCATGCTCGATGATCGATTTTACGGGGGCGAACCCGGTACCACTGGCGACGAAGATGATGGGCTTCGGAGTGTCTTCATGCAGGAAAAAAGTGCCCAGCGGGCCTTTGATGCGCAGGATGTCGCGCTCTTTCATTTCGTTGAAAACATGATTGGTGAACGAGCCGCCCGCGATGTTGCGCACATGAAGTTCAAGCAGTTCGTCGTTGTGCGGCGCATTGGCCAGCGAAAAGCTGCGCGGTTTGCCTTCCTTTTGCAGGATGTCGATATATTGTCCGGCGAGGAATTGCAGGCGCTCGGTTGCAGGTATCTTCAGATACAGCGCCATGACGTCGGCGGAAAGCTTGACCATCTTTTCCACGCGGCATGGCAGGGTCTTGACCGGGATTTCCTGCGAGGTGGTCACCTCATGGCTCTCGATCACAAGGTCGGAAAGCGGCTTGGCGCAGCAGAACAATGCCATGCCTGCCGCTTTTTCTTCTTCGCTCAATGCGAACCCTTGAGCCTTGCCGTGATCCACCGAACCTTGTATCACTTTGCCCTTGCACACCCCGCACGCACCGTCACGGCAGCTATAGGGAAGCGCGTAACCATGTTCCAAAGCGGCTTCGAGGATGGTCTCATCCTCCTTGATCGGGAAAGTGTGGTTGCTCGGATGGATGGTGGTCTTGAAGCTCATGAGACTGGTCCGGTTGAATAAAGGCCGCGATTTTAACGCATAATCCGACCATGGAAAGAATCCTCATCGTCGGTTGCGGCGACATCGCGCTGCGTACCATCCCGCTGCTCACAGGGCACTACCGCGTATATGCCCTGGTCCGGGATCCGGCGCGGGCCGGGAAGATCCGTGCGCAGGGGGTGACGCCTGTCTTGGGCGATCTCGATGATCGCACCAGCCTGCATCGCCTCGCCGGGTTGGCGGATGCCGTATTGCACCTGGCTCCCCCGGATAACACAGGCTTGCGCGACAGCCGCACCCGTAACCTGCTAGCCAGCCTTTCTCAGGGCGATATTCCCAGGCGTCTCGTCTACGTCAGTACCAGCGGGGTCTATGGCGACTGCGGCGGTGAAATCGTGAGCGAAGCGCACCCCATACATCCGCAGAATGCCCGTGCCCGGCGCCGGGCCGATGCGGAGGATCGAGTGCGCACCTGGGCGCAACGCAACGGTGTCAATGCCAGCATCCTGCGCGTGCCCGGCATCTATGCCGCTGATCGCCTGCCGCTGGAACGCATCCGCGAAAGGCCTTCAATGCCATCGTTGCCGCAGGACGACAGCTACACCAACCACATCCATGCCGACGATCTCGCGCGCATCCTCGTTGCAGCGCTGCGCGCGGCAAACCGAACCGTGTGTACCACGCCAGCGACGACAGCGAAATGAAGATGGGTGATTACTTCGATGCCGTGGCCGATGCGCACGGCCTCCCGCGCCCGCCGCGTATCGGTCGCGACGAGGCCCAGCGCGTAGTGCCGGAATCGTTGCTGTCGTTCATGAACGAATCACGGCGCTTGACGAACGAGCGTATGAAGCGGGAATTGGAGGTGGTGCTGCGGTATCCGTCAGCGCGCGTTTGGCTGGCTGCGGAGAAGTGAGCAGGGCGACACGCGTCGAAGACCGCCTGCCTATTCAAACCTTCTTCGCCGCCCACACTGCAGCGAGCAAACGATCCTGCTTGTCCTCCGGCACGCGTTGCATGAAGGCGCAATCTTCGCGATGCACGGTGATGCCGAAGCGGGTGGTATAGCCGACGATGCGGTCGGGCGACTCGGGTTTGCAGCATTTCGCCATGCGCACGGTCAGGTTGCCCACGCCTTCGATGAGCACGCCGCTGGATGAGGTGCGCGGCGTGGCTGTCTTTTGCGGTGCGGCTCTTGGCGGGCATGGCGACCTTGGTCGGGGCTTCCTGCTGCACGGCGGTGGCGATGCGGTTCTGTTTGACTTCATCGCGGCCGATGGCGGCGAGCAGCTCGTCCAGCTTGTTGTAGCGCAGGCGCTGCGCGAGCTTTTCCTGGTTGAGGTCGGTGACGCCGAGACGGTGCAGCTCGCGGTCCAGGATGATGCGGCCTTCGGCGATGCTCACGTCGAGGTTCTGTGTGGAGAACCAGTGGCGCACTTTGGCGCGCGCACGCGCACTTTTCAGGTAGCCGAGCTGCGGCGAAAGCCAGTCGCGGCTGGGTGCGCCTTGCTTGGTGGTGAGGATCTCGACGCGCTGCCCGGTCTGCAGCTTGTAGTTGAGCGGCACGATGCTGCCGTCCACCTTGGCGCCGCGCGTGCGATGGCCGAGGTCGGTGTGCAGCACATAGGCGAAGTCCACCGGCGTCGCGCCTTTGGGGAGATCGATCACCTTGCCCTGCGGGGTCAGCACATACACGCGATCCTGCAATATTTCGTTCTTGAATTGTTCCTGCAGGCCGTTGTCCGCCAGTTCGGCTTTCCAGGCAAGGATCTGGCGCAGCCAGGCGATCTTTTCGTCCACGCCGCTCCCGGGTTTCCTGTTCTCCTTGTAGCGCCAGTGCGCGGCCACGCCGAGCTCGGAGTCGTGATGCATCTGATGGGTGCGAATCTGGACTTCGACCGGAAGCTCGCGCGGGCCGAGCACGGCGGTGTGCAGGGAACGATAGCCGTTGGGCTTGGGCCGCGCGATATAGTCGTCGAATTCTTTCTGGATCGGTTGCCACAGTTCATGCACGATGGAGAGCGACGCATAGCACTGTTCGATGTCATCTACAAGGATGCGCACCGCACGCACGTCGTAAAGCTGCTCGAAATCCAGATGCTTGAGCCTCATCTTGTTGATGATGCTGTAGATATGTTTCGGCCGTCCGCTCACCTCGCCCTTGATGCCGGCTTGCGCGAGCGTTCGTTCCAATTGTGCGATGACATCGGCGATATACCGCTCGCGATCCACGCGGCGCTCGTCGAGCAGTTTGGCGATCTTCTTGTAGAGCACCGGTTCCAGATAGCGCATCGACAGGTCTTCCATTTCCCACTTGATCTGCCATACGCCGAGGCGATTGGCCAGCGGCGCGAAGATGCTCTGTGTCTCATGCGCGATCTGTCTTTGCTGTTCCGAAGTGGCGCCTGAAAGGGTGCGCAAGGTCTGCGTGCGTTCGGCGAGCTTGATCAGCACCACGCGGATATCTTCCACCATCGCCAGTAACATCTGGCGCAGGCCCTCTATCTGCTGCGCGGTCTCGTCCTTGTTCCTTGCGTCCGGACTGCGCATCTCGCTGAATTGGCGTATTTGCTCCATGCGCGAAATGCCCTCGACCAGCGTCGTCACCTTGCGGCCGAAACGCTCGCTCAGTACTTCATTCCAGTCATCCAGGTAGTTCGGCACCGCATGCAGTGCGGTGGCAGCGATGGTCTCGTGGTCCATGTGCAGGCCGATCAGGATGGCGGCCGAGCCGAGCGCATGCTGCAACAGCGGTGTGCCCGTGACCTCGTTCCTGCCGTGATAAAGCGGCGCGGCGAATTCGCATGCCTTGCGGATCACGTCGATCTCGTCAGGGGCGAAGACGTCGGACAGCGCAGCCAGCCAATTCTGGATGTCTGCGCTGTCCTGTCCGGCGAGCGGGGGGAACTTGTGCTGGACGGAGACCATGCGGATCAGGGATTGAGCTGATAGTGCTGATCGCGCACCAGACGCAATGCGGCATCAACCACATTCGCATCGTAAAGGATGCCGCGCTGCATGCTGATCTCGGCCAGCGCGGCCTCTATCCCCAGCCCCGGGCGATACGGACGATGCGATGCCATCGCTTCCAGCACGTCCGCTACGGCGAGGATGCGCGCTTCAGGCAGGATGTCGTCGCCCTTCAATCCCTGCGGATAGCCGGAGCCATCGAGGCGCTCATGGTGTTGCAGCACCATCTGCGCGATGGGCCACGGAAAGTCGATGTCCTTGAGGATGTCGTAGCCGATCTGCGGATGTTGCTTGACCAGTGAAAATTCGATGTCGCTCAAGCGTCCGGGCTTGCTCAGTATCTCCGCAGGGATCGAGACCTTGCCCAGATCGTGCACGATGCCTGCCAGATGGATGGCATAGACCTGTTCCTGATGAAGTTTCATCTCGCCCGCGATAGCGGCGGCCAGGTCAGCGACGCGATGCTGGTGCCCGGCGGTATAGGGGTCGCGCATCTCCACCGTGGCGGCGATCGCTTGCACGGTATCGCGCAGGCCGTCGCGGCTCTGTTCGAGCGCGTGCTCATGTTCGAGGCGTCTCTGGTCGAGTTCGATCCGCATGCGCAGATTGGAGATGCCGAAGGCAAGATCGCTCGCCATCTCGGAAAGCAGGTCGACTTCCTCTTCGGTGAACGCGTTCGGCGTGGCGGCATAGAGTGCTATCGTGCCGAACGCCAAACCATTGTCGAACAAGGGGAGGGCGATGCTGGAACGGTAGCCGTAGCGCAGCGCGCGATCGCGCCACGGCGCGTAGAGGGGGTCGGTGGCAGTGTCCTGGCAAATATGGGCATGCTTCGTGCGGATGGAGATGCCGCTGGGGCCGTTGCCCAACGCATCGTCCTTCCAGCTCAATGTCAACGACTCGGCATAACCTGGCTGCAGGGCATGCGAAGCCATCAACTTGATGGATTTTTCCTCATCGTGCTGGGCGTACCCCACCCAGGCCAGAAGATAGCCGCCCTTCTCGACTGCGGCGCGGCACATGTCGTTCAATAGCGAGATCTCATCCCGGTCATGTATCAGCGTCCGGTTGCCGGCGCTCAGTGTCTTGAGCGCACGGTTCGCATGGCGCAACGAATCTTCCGCCGCGACGGCGCGGCGAAACGGCTCATGCACGCTGCCGATGAACACAGTGCGGTAGATGAGGATGTAGGCGATCACCTTGTACACATGACCGAGCAGATTGAATATGTCAGTCACATCGGAATAGAGCGTGAAACTCAGTTCGCTCAGAATGGTGATCGCGACCGCACTGAACAGTCCGATAGCCTCGGATGGATCGTTACGGCGGGCCTGTCCCCAGAAAATCACTGCCGCAACGGCCAGAATGGCGACAATGAGGTATTCCGTCGCGATCTTGAGCCGTGTCAGGCCCGTCCCCTCGATGAAGGTGTGCGGCAGATCCTGTTGATGGTACAGCCCGACCCAGTACACGAACGCGCTGATGACCAGTGCGGCGAACAGCAGGACATAGCGCGTACTCGGCTTGCTCAACGGCGTCCACCGACGCAGGGCGACGGTCAGCAGGGAGAGCGCGAAGATGAAGCGTGCCGCCAGCCAGAATATGATGGCCTTCTCCGGATCGGAGGGGGTGACCCATACCGGCATGCCGGCGAAAGACAGCATGTGCGCGAAATCGATGAGACCGACGGCGAGCGAGGCGCAGGCGAGGATGATGATGTTGGCCGCCCGCTCCTTGCTGTAGGCGTTCCATGCGATGCCGAATACCAGCATGGAGACTACGATGGAAAGCGTTTCGGCAGGGAGGTGGACGCTCTGGTATTTCGAGATGCCGGCGAAAGCATTGTGCGGCGGCGCCAGCCAGGTTGACAGGAACAGCGCGGCAAGCGCTCCCACAAACCATAACGTCCGCCGAAGAGTTTGCTTGCCAGGAATGTTTTCCATGGGAGCTATCCCCCGTTGCTGACCTGAATCAGTTGCGTCAGCTTGTTCTTCGCGGCACCGGAAGCGACGATTTCCGCTGCCTTCTTCACGCCGTGCGCCAACGAGTCGGCCAATCCCGCTACATAGATCGCCGCGCCGGCGTTGAGCAGCACGATGTCTCGTGCAGGACCGGCCTTGCCGTCGAGCACGCCCACCAACATGGCTTTGGCCTCGCCGATGCTGGTGACGCGAATCTCGTCCAGCGGTGCGGACTTCAAACCGAATTCCTCTGGAGTCACCGTGTATTCGCTCACCTGTCCGTCCTTCAATTCGCCGACGAACGACGGGCCGCTGATGGTGATCTCATCCAGGCCATCGCTGCCGTTGACCACCAGCACATGATGGCTGCCCAGCCGCTGCAATACACGCGTCTGGATGCCGACCAGGTCAGGATGGAATACGCCCATGACCTGATTGCCGGCGCCCGCAGGATTGGTCAGCGGCCCCAGCACATTGAACATCGTGCGCACTCCCAGTTCCTTGCGCACCGGGGCGGCGTATTTCATCGCGCCGTGGAAATTGGGCGCGAACATGAAGCCGATGCCGATCTGGTCGACGCAGTGTCCCACCTGCTCCGGCGTCAGGGTGAGGTTGACGCCCAGCGCTTCCAGTACGTCAGCCGAACCGCAGGTGGAAGATACCGAGCGCCCGCCATGCTTGGCGACGCGCGCGCCTGCCGCCGCCGCGACAAAGGCGCTGGCGGTGGAAATGTTGAACGTATGCGCCGCATCACCGCCCGTGCCACAGGTGTCCACCAGATGGTCGCGCTGTGTGACCGGCACTTTGGTGGCGAATTCGCGCATGACGAAAGCAGCGGCCGATATTTCCCCGATGGTTTCTTTCTTGACGCGCAAACCGACCAGAATCGCAGCGATCATGGTGGGGGGGACTTCGCCCTTCATGATCTGGCGCATCAGCGACACCATTTCGTCATAAAAGATTTCGCGTTGCTCGATCAGGCGTACCAACGCTTGTTGTGGCGTGATCATGGTTATCGCTTTCCTTCCAGAAAATTCTTCAGCATGTCGTGTCCGTGCTCGGTCAGGATCGATTCAGGATGGAACTGCACGCCATGCACTGCCAGCGTCTTGTGGCGCACGCCCATGATCTCGCCGTCATCCGTCCACGCTGTGATCTCCAGGCAGTCCGGCATCGTCTCGCGCTCGATCACCAGCGAATGATAGCGCGTTGCGGTGAAAGGATTGGGCAATCCGGTAAATACGCTGTTGTTGTTATGGTGAATCAGCGACGTCTTGCCGTGCATCAGCGTCTTGGCGTGGATGATCCTGCCGCCGAAAGCCTGGCCTATGCTCTGGTGACCGAGGCATACGCCCAGCAGCGGTATCTTGCCGGCGAAGTGCTTGATCGCGGCGACCGATACGCCAGCCTCGTTCGGCGTGCAGGGGCCGGGCGAGATGACGAGGTGCTGCGGATTCAGTTTCTCGATCTGCTCCACCGTGATCTCGTCGTTGCGATAGACCATCACATCCGCCCCGAGTTCGGCGAAATACTGCACCAGGTTGTAGGTGAAGGAATCGTAGTTGTCGATCATCAATAACATGTTCGTGCCTCCTTAGCGGTGGGTCTGGGCATCGAGCCCGTCCAGCACCATCTCCGCTGCGCGCAGCACGGCGCGCGCCTTGTTCTGCGTCTCCATCCATTCGCTGTCGGGCACCGAGTCGGCGACGATGCCGGCGCCCGCCTGCACGTAGAGCGTCTTGTCCTTTACCACGGCGGTGCGCAGGGCGATGGCGACATCCATATCGCCGTTGAAGCCGAGGTAGCCGACCGCGCCCGCGTAGATGCCGCGCTTGGAAGGCTCCAGTTCGTCGATGATCTCCATGGCGCGCACCTTGGCGGCACCGGACACTGTGCCGGCGGGGAAGGTGGCTTTCAGCACGTCCATCGCGCTCAATCCTTCCTTCAGTTTCGCCTCCACGTTGGAGACGATGTGCATCACGTGCGAGTAACGTTCGATCACCATCTTGTCGGTGAGTTTCACCGTGCCGTTCTGCGCCACGCGCCCGATGTCGTTGCGGCCGAGATCGATCAGCATCAGGTGTTCGGCCAGTTCCTTGGGGTCGGCCAGCAGTTCCTCGGCCAGTTCGGCGTCCTTCAGCGGTGTCTTGCCGCGCGGACGTGTTCCGGCGATCGGACGCACGGTGACGGTGTCGCCTTCGAGGCGAGCCAGAATCTCCGGAGAGGAACCGACCACATGATGGTCGCCCATGTCGTAATAGAACATATACGGCGACGGGTTGATGCTGCGCAGCGCGCGATACAGCGACAAGGGCTGTGCAGGGAAGGGCTGCGACATGCGTTGCGACAGCACCACCTGCATGATGTCGCCGTCGAAGATATATTGCTTCGCCTTTTCCACTGCGGCCTTGAACGCGGCTTCGCCGAATTCGGATTTCGCCTCTTGGCGGGGGATGACCGGTGCGAACGGGATGTCAATCGGGCGGCGCAGCAGACCGACGAGTTCGCGCAGGCGTTCGCGCGCCAACGGGTAGGCGTCGTCCTGCGCCGGGTCGGCATACACGATGAACGTCAGTTTGCCGGACAGATTATCGACCACCGCGAGCTGTTCGGTGAGCATCAACAGGATGTCGGGCGTGCCGATCACGTCTTTCTTGGCGGTGATCCTGGCATTGTGTTTTGGGTCCAGGCGCGGTTCGATGTAGCGCACCGTGTCGTAGCCGAAATAGCCCGCCAGTCCGCCGGTGAAGCGCGGCAGCCCGGACAGCGGCGCGACCTTGAAGCGTGCCTGATATTCTTCGATGAAATCGAGCGGATTGGCGACTTCCTGTGTGGTCTCGCCAGCAGGCGTGGTCAGCGTGACCTGCCTGCCGCGCACGGTGAGGCGCGTCGCGGCAGGCAGGCCGATGAAGGAGTAGCGCCCGAAGCGCTCGCCGCCCTGCACCGATTCCAGCAGATAGGAAAAGGGCTTATTGGCGAGCTTCAGATAAAGCGACAGCGGGGTGTCGAGATCGGCAAAGGTCTCTACAGCCAGCGGGATGCGGTTGTAGCCCTGCTTGGCGAGTGCCTGGAATTCTTGTTCGGTGATGGGTGACAGCATATGAGACCTCTCAATTTATTTCGTTAACGGCGGGCGGATGCAACATCCGGTGATGCGGGATCACCATCGCCAGCAGGTCGTCTTCGAAGAGAGGTCTTTATGTGTCATGAGTCAAACGCGTTTGATCAGTTTCAATGCGGCGGGCAGGTCGGCAATTACCGCATCGAGATCCAGGCCGTCCACCGGTTCGCCGTGATTATAACCATAAGGCACGCAGAACACCGGACAGCCCGCAGCACGGGCGGCGACGGCATCGTTCAGTGAATCGCCGATCAGCAATAATTTATCGACGGGCACGCCGAAGTATTCTGCACTGTGCAACAGCGGCAGCGGATGCGGCTTCTTCTCCGGCAAGGTATCGCCGGACAACACGATGTCGAAATAGTGGGCGAGGCCGATGCCTTTCAGCAGCGGCTCGGTGTAGCGCGCCACCTTGTTGGTGATGCAGCCCAGCTTGAAACCTGCCGCTTTCAGCGCATCCAGCCCCTGTACGACACCGGGGAACGGTTTGCTTTGCAGCAACAGCTCGGTGTAATGCTTCTCGAAGATCGGCAGCGCTTTGCTGTACAGCGCAGCTTCCGGTTCGGCATGCATGTCGCCGGTCAGCGCACGCTTCACCAGCCACGAGATGCCGTTGCCGATGTAGCTCATCAGCAGGTCTTGCGACACGGCCGGGCGGCCCATGTCGCGCAACATGCGATTCGCCGCCTCAGCCAGCTCCGGGGCGGTGTGCAGCAGCGTGCCGTCGAGGTCGATGACGATGGCCGAGACGGCCAGCGGGAACTGCCTGAAGCCCATTACTTCTTGACCTTCGCCAACTCCGCGCGCAGTTCACCGATGATGGTGTTGTAGTGGTTCTTGTCGGCGGCGTTGTATTTGCCGAACACCGCAGAGCCGGCCACGAAGGTGTCCACGCCCGCTTCTGCCACTTCCTTGATGTTGGCCGGGCCGACGCCGCCGTCGATCTCCAGGCGGCAGTTGTATTTGCCCGCATCGATCATCTTGCGCACGGCGCGCGCCTTGTCCAGCACGTAGGGGATGAACTTCTGGCCGCCGAATCCGGGGTTGACCGACATCAGCAGCACCATGTCCAGCTTGGGCAGCGTGTACTCCAGCACGTCCAGCGGGGTCGCGGGGTTGAACACCAGACCGGCCTTGCAGCCGCTTTCCTTGATCAGGCCGATGGTGCGGTCGATGTGCTCGGAAGCTTCCGGGTGGAAGGTGATGTAGGTCGCGCCGGCCTTGGCAAAATCGGGAATGATGCGATCCACAGGTTTTACCATCAGGTGCACGTCGATGGGGGCAGTCACGCCATGCTTGCGCAGTGCTTCGCACACCAGCGGGCCGATGGTCAGGTTGGGCACGTAATGGTTGTCCATCACGTCGAAGTGGACGATGTCGGCGCCGGAGGCGAGCACGTTGTCGACTTCTTCACCAAGCTTGGCGAAATTGGCGGAAAGGATGCTGGGTGCGATCTGATACATGGTTTGGTCCTTAGGATGAGGTTGAATTCGAGACGGGCATTTTACCTGAAACTCTTCACGGGCATACCGACCTCCTTGGAACCGGTAACACTGCCATCGAGTTGCGATGGTCGTATGCCGGTACTGCACATGCGCTGCCAACGTCATCGGATCCGCCTGTTTGCATTCGGCCCCAAATGGCTTAACCATGAGAATCTCAGGGTTGATGCGTGCGGTGGGTACTAGGTTATATATAGGCCGTTTGGAGGATGTGCATCCCGCTGCATTGGGTATAAGATACTTGCAGCCAAAGGGGGCAAGTGTCCGTGCAAGGTCACCGATCGGTGAAGCAACAGCTGAGTGGCCGCGCCGGATCTATCTGAATAATTAATTCGAAGGGGTCAGGCTAACTGGCGCCGTGTGGACACTTCCGGCAGAAAGACGGAAGTGGCGCAGCTCATGTTTGGACCGCACAACAGTTCGAAATTGATGCTTGTGAAACAATTAACGAAAAGAAAACAGGATTGATATGAACAGGTCCGAGATTGAGCAGAACATTTTAATGGGGCTTGTTGTCTTGATCTTGTTGGGCGCCCTGTATTTCCTTTACGACAAAACGCAATCGGTCGATCTGCGCGAACAGAACGAAGTAGTGAGTCTGTTGAACGGGGTTAAGGAGATCGACAGCCGCTGGGACATGGAAGTATTGCGGGCACGTATCGATCTTGCAAGCCAGGAAGTGATATTTGTCCGCGCCGATGCGGGCGAAAAGGCGCTGCGCGACATTACACGCTTTGCCGGATTGACCTCCAGCAAGGTGCTCAGAACCGGTCTTCCCGAACTCAGGAGCGCCATACAACGCAAGTCCGAATTGTTTCAGCAATTCATCACCGAAAATCGATCCGATAAAGCGGCGCTGCGCGAGTTGAGCAGGAACATCGCAGCGCTGAACTCCCAGGCAAATAAACCATCGCCTGCACTCATGCCGGTACTGAGCCGGCTGGATGAAACCGCACCGCAATATTTCCTGCGTGGGGAAGAAGCGCAACGCGTCATCCTGCGGGCGGCGCTAGCTCAGCTGCGCTCTATTCCGGCACCAGAGAACGAACGGACCCTGATCGAGAAATCAGTGCAGACCCTGCTGGAACAGGTGCCGGTCGAACTGGAGCATGTTGCGCAGTTAGAGAGGTTGAGCACAGGGCCGCGTCTGATCAATTTGACGCTGTCCTTCAACAGCGAGCTGGACGGGATCTTCCAGGAGAAAGAGCGTTACCGGATATATCTGGTTTATTACGCAACTGCCCTTGTGGTCCTGTTGATCTACTTCGGGGCCAAGCTGAGAACCGCCAATCAGACCCTGGAGCACAGGGTCGAAGAACGTACCCGTGAACTGTCCGATGCACTGAAACACCTCAAGGAATCCGAAACCCAATTGATCCAATCGGAAAAGATGTCTTCGCTCGGGCAGATGGTGGCCGGGGTGGCGCACGAGATCAATACTCCGCTGGCCTATGTAAAGAACAGTCTGGGCCGGGTTTCCGAACAATTGCCCGGTATCGGCGATGCGCTTGATCATGGCGAAAGATTGCTGGAGCTCCTTAAGGCGGGAAACGACCCGGAAGGGTTGTCTCGCGAATTTCAGCAAACTGCAAATCACATCGGCATGCTCAGGAAACAGCACGTCATTGAAGAGTTGAGCGCGCTGGTCAAGGATGGCTTGTATGGCACCGGGCAGGTGTCGGAGATCGTCGGCAACCTGAAGAACTTCAGCCGGCTTGATCGCAGCAAGGTGTCTCACTCCAATCTGAACGAGAGTTTGAACAATACCTTGTTGCTGGCCAAGCACATGCTCAAGTCGGTCACCGTGAACAGGAACTTCGGCGAGATTCCCGAAATCACGTGCGCGCCTTCGCAAATCAATCAAGTGTTCCTGAATCTCGTGACCAACGCCGTTCAGGCGATGCCGGACGAACATGGAACGCTCACGCTGACCTCGCGTCAGGAGGGTGACGGCGTTGCGATCGAGGTGGAAGATAACGGTACAGGAATACCGCCGGACGTTTTGCCCAAGATATTCGATCCATTCTTCACCACCAAGGCGGTCGGCAAGGGTACCGGCCTGGGACTGTCGATCTCATACAAGATCGTTCAGCAGCACGGGGGAAAGATCAGCGTCGAGTCCAAACCCGGAACGGGCACAAAATTCACAGTGTGGTTGCCGCTTACTCCGCCTGCCGAAACAAAACTTGAGGATTGATCCGGCTCATGAATGAACCCCTCAAGAAAATCGGCAAGTACGAAATACAGGGCGAGCTCGGCAGTGGCGGCATGGGGGTCGTCTACAAGGGATGGGACCCGGCGATCACGCGAGAAGTGGCGATCAAGGGTGTCAATAAACTTGCTTTGCCGGAGGGCGAACGTGAGGGCGTGCTGAGCCGCTTCCGCCAGGAGGCCCAGGCCGTCGGCAGGCTGGTGCATCCGCGCATCGTTCAAATCTACGATTTCATCGAAGATGAAAATTCTGCATACATCATCATGGAACTGGTGCATGGCAAGACACTGGCCCAACATTTGGCGAGTCAGGAACGTTTCGGCCTGCGGGAAATAGCGCAACTCATCACGCAAATCCTGGACGGGATCGGCTATGCCCATGCGCA
This sequence comes from uncultured beta proteobacterium, assembly GCA_963840345.1. Classification (GTDB taxonomy): domain Bacteria; phylum Pseudomonadota; class Gammaproteobacteria; order Burkholderiales; family Gallionellaceae; genus Sideroxyarcus. Next base: position 151,785 of record CAWIYO010000006.1, on the reverse strand, counting down.
AGGCGTTGTGCATCGCGACATGAAAACGGCGAACATCATGATAAACAATGATGGGCGCGTCAAAATCAGCGATTTCGGGATCGCGCATATCGAATCATCGACCCTGACCAGGGTTGGGGATCTGGTCGGTACGCCTTCCTACATGTCTCCCGAACAATTCACCGGCTCCAAGATCGGCGCTGCGGCCGACCTGTATTCGATCGGCGTGATCGCCTACGAATTACTGACTGGCAGGAGACCGTTTATCGGAAATCTGCCGGCGATCATGCAGCAAGTGGTGAATGCCGCGGCTGAAAAACCTTCGTCGCTGAATGACAAACTTTCGCCGGAGGTCGACAAGGTACTGGCCAAGGCGATGGCAAAGAATCCCGCCGACCGTTATCAGTCGGCAAGTGAGTTTGCGGATGCATTCAAAGCGGCGATCGATGCATCGATTCATCTTGCGGAACCCCGATCCTCCGTTGCGCCCGATGCGGCCAGGTTGCTGGATGCCGCGCGCGGCCTGAAATTCGACCAAGTCAGCGAAAGTGCCGGCATGGCGGAAGAAGAATATGGGGACAGCCCCATTCACCTCGATCCGGGCATAAAGAAAGCGCGCCTGTTGATCGTCGATGACGAAGAACGCATTCTTGCCGCACTGAAATCCCTGTTCCGTCAGCGTTACCATGTGTTCACCACCACCGACGGCAACAAGGCGCTTGATTTCATCACCCGCTACCACATGCATGTGATCATCAGCGACCAGCGCATGCCCATCATGACCGGTGTGGAACTGTTGCGGCGCTCGCGCGATATTTCGCCGCGTAGCGTGCGTATCCTGCTGACGGGTTATTCCGACCTGGCCGCCATCGTGGGCTCGATCAACGAGGGCGAGGTGTATCGGTTCCTCAATAAGCCCTGGGATAATCAGGCTCTGCAAACGCTTGTGGGCGAGGCGGCCACGATCGCGCTGGAACTGGCCGATACCAAATCTTCAGCAGTGACATTGCCCGAGAAGATGAAAGCCGGTGTATTGGTGGTCGACCGGGATGAAGAGGTCTTTGCTGTTGTCCGCGAATTGATAGGTGGGCTATGTCCTGTGCTGTATGCCGGTAACACCGATTCGGCATTGCACATGCTGCAAAAACATGAGGTCGCGCTGGTGATCGCCGATGTCGAATCGACCCAGGAACAACTGGCCTCCATGCTGAAGCTGCTGAAACAGGAATATCCGAAGATCCTTTCCATCGTTACCACCAAGGCCAAGGATGCCGAATTGATGATCGAGCTCATCAACCAGGCCCAGGTATTCCGCATTCTCAACAAGCCGCTCAACGTGGGGACATTGAAAGGGCATGTCCATGCCGCATTGCACCGCTACCTCGCCTATGAGCAATTTCCGCAACTGGTACAGGCGCATAAAGTCGAAGCGCCAGAGCAGGTTCGCACCTCCAGCTTTGCCGGCAGTATCCTGAAGAGTCTCGGTTTGCTGCGCGGGCATTAGAGTCGCGAAACGGCGCTTGCCCGGGGCGCGAGATTCAGGTCCGCGTCACGGCGGGTTCGGGCGGTGCCGGGTTCGCATCCGTAAGCAGATCCACCAATCTCCTGTTCAACTGGGTCGGGGATACCGGCTTGTGCAACAGCGGCACGCCGCTGGCGAGCGCTTCGCGCAGGCGCTCCGGCGCGGTATCTCCGGTGATCAGGATTGCCGGCAGAAATTCCCCGAGCTCTGCACGCAGCGCCGCAATCGCTTCCGCGCCGGTACGCTGCTTGCGCAGGCGATAATCGCTGATGAGCAGGTCGGGGCGCCTGGCGCGTGCGGCAATCAGTGCTTCTTCGATCGAATCGACCGCTTCGCATTCGCAGCCCCAGTCGCGCAACAGATGCAGCATGCCGTCGCGCACGGCTTCATCATCATCGATCACCAGCACCCGCACATTGAGCTCGCGCACATTGACTTGGGAGGTTTCGAAATCGTCGCTCGCCAGGGCAGTGTGCGCGATGGGTAGTGTGAGACGAAACACACTGCCGCGTTGAGGTATGGATACCAACGACAGCTTGTGCCCCAGTTGTTGCGCCAGCTGATCCACAATAGCCAGGCCCAGGCCGAGTCCCTTGCGGCGATCGCGTTCGGTGTTGTCGAGTTGATGGAACTCGCGGAATACCTGCTGCTGCTGCGAGGGATCGATGCCGATGCCTGTGTCCCACACTTCCAGCACTACTTCGTTGCCGCGTGTGCGGCATGCAATCAGCACACCGCCTTGCCTGGTGTAGCGGATCGCATTCGTCACCAGATTGCGCAGGATCAGTTTCACCAATGCCGGATCGGACAGTACTGCCAGATGGGTTTCGCGCGAGCGGTAGATCAATCCCTTCGCATCGGCTTGCGGCGCCAACTCATTTTCGATCCTGTTCAACAGCGACTGCAGGTGGAACGGCCGTGCCGCCGGCTCGATGACACCCGCTTCGATGCGCGAGAAATCAAGCAGGGTGTTGAGTATCTCTGCGGAGGCTTCGGATACGGCGCTGGCGCTGGCGAGTGTCTTGCGCTGGTTTGCGGTGAGTTCGCTGCGCGCGAGCGCATCCAGAAACAAACCCAGCGCATGGATCGGCTGTCGCAGATCGTGACTGGCTGCCGCAAGGAACCTGGATTTGGCCAGGTTGGCCTCTTCGGCTTTCAGCGTCTCATCGCGCAGGCGTTCGATCAAATCGACATTTTTAAAGCGCAGCTCGATCGCGGCGCGTGCCGCAATGGCACTGTTGCGTGCCTGCCCGAGGAGCGTGGCGATGTACAACACAGCGGCCACGCCCAACGCATTGTATGTAGTGTCGCCCAACAACCACAGTTGATATGCCAGAGCGCCGAACTCGAACGCACAGAACACGAAGAAAACGGGCAATATGGGCGAAAGCAACGACATCGAACTGCCCGCAATCCCGGCCTGGACAGCGATAACCAGAATATTGCCGGTGACCGAAGTCGTATCCAGTGTAACCCAGGCCAAGGCTCCCCAGGCTGCACCATCTATCGCATTGAGCACGATCAATGTCCAGACCACGCGCTGTGCACGATCGATCGAGATGCCGGAAGCCAGGAGTCGACGCGCATCATGGGCAGAATATAGCTTGGACAGGATCACTGCCGCGCACCACAACTTCAGTCCCGGCGAGTTATTGTCGTTGGACAAACTCCACACCAATAAAAGCGCAAGGAGAATTGCCGGAATCACTGAACTGCCCACATTTCCCAGCAACAGCCGCAACTGTTCGACCAGAATTCTCCCCTCGGCGAGGCGCAGCAAATTACGTTGCATCTCAGCTCACCAGGCCTTGTCTCCTGGCTTCAAAGACCGCCTCTGAACGGCTCGATGATCGCAACATGAGCAGCAAGGATTGCACGTGTCCGCGTACGGTGTTCTCGGAAAGTCCAAGCCGCTGTCCGATCACCCGGTTCGACAATCCCAGGCACAGCAGATCGAGCACCTCGCACTGGCGTGCGGTCAGCCGCAGCCCGGAGGCCTTGGTCAAGGCCGCCCCTGATCGGTGTTTTTGCTGCCGGTTCTGCATGCAGCGCCTGCTCGATGGTCGCAAGAATCGTCTCGGTTCTGTCTGCTTTGGAGATGAAGGCACTGGCGCCACGTTCCATCGCCATCCGCACAGTCTCCGCCGACGCATCGGAGGAAAGGATGATGATCGGTGTTTTCGGCCATTTGTGTTTGAGCGGCGCGATGCCCGCCAGCCCGTTCACGCCCTCCATTTGAATGTCCAGCAGCAGGACGTCGGGTGCTTTGGCAGTGCTCATCGCCTCTTTCAGCGAACCGGCCTCCATTACCTGCGCGCCGGGGATGCACGACTGCAATACCATGTTCAGGCCGGCACGGAACATCGGGTGATCATCGATGAGGAGAATGTTGACAGGTGACATGGCACGAATTAGACCTATTCAGCGTGCGATGCACAAGCCTTTTTGCATAACCGGTGCAAGGAAAGCAGGGGGCGAACCGGGGTTTTGGCTGCAAAGCGCCGAGACCTGTTGTCATATCGCGTAAAATACGGTGAAATGCAGAAATGGAAGACATCTCCCGCTACCGCATTCAGCTTGCTGTGCAAGTGCGTTACCTCGCCGACCAGTCCGATGAGGCGGATAACCGCCATGTATTCGCGTACACCATCACTTTGACCAACGATGGCGAACATGCCGTGCAGCTGTTGAGCCGCCACTGGATCATCACCGATTCCAATAGCCATGTGCAGGAAGTGAAGGGCAAAGGCGTGGTGGGCGAGCAGCCGGTCATCAAGCCGGGGCAGAGTTTCGAATACACCAGCGGTACGGTGCTGGCAACGCAGGTGGGCACCATGTCCGGCAGTTACACGATGCAAGTGGTGGATGGCGGGGAATTCTCCGTTCCCATCCCGCAATTCGTATTGAGCGTGCCGCGCGTGCTGCACTGAATATCCGTACAATTCCGATTCCGTTGGACCCCGATCCCGGTCTGGTACTGGCCCGTCGCCGGTTGTGATTGGCTTAATGAATGACTGAAATGAACAAGATAGTTGCGAATAGATCGATCTGGTTAACGTTGTTGTTGAGCTTGTGGCTTGCTGCTTGTAAAACGATGCCCCCGCCTCCCGTGGTAGAAGTCAAACCTCCGGTCGGCAAGGCTTATCCCGATTTCATGGTCAGCAAATGGGAGATGTTGCCGGATTGGCTCACGCAAGACCTGTCCGCCTCGTGGCCCGCCATGCAGCAAAGCTGTCGCGCACTCAAATACAAGCCGGTGTGGCTGCCCATTTGCGCAGCAGCAGCGAAGATCGATCCTGCCGACGTGGCAGCGCAGCGCGCGTTCTATGAAACCTGGTTCACCCCCTATCAGGTGTTCAATCCGGACGGCACCGACACCGGACTCATCACCGGCTATTACGAACCGCTACTGCAAGGCAGCCGCACTCGCAGCAAGCGCTTCGCCTATCCCATCTATGGGCCGCCGGACGACATGCTGGACGTGGATATGGGCGATTTTTTCCCGCAATACAGGGGCCAGCGCGTGCGCGGCCGTCTGGTCGGCAAGCGCGTCGTACCGTACTTCAATCGTGCCGAGATCGACGCCGGTCTTGCGACGACGTTGAAAGGCCGCGAACTGTTCTGGGTGGAAAATCCCGTCGAGCTGTTCTTCCTGCAGATACAAGGCTCGGGCCGCATCGAGCTGGAAGACGGCAAGCGTGTGAAGATCGGCTATGCCGAGCAGAACGGACACTCCTACGCCTCCACCGGCAGGAAGCTCATCGACATGGGCGAACTCAAGCCGGAAGAAGCCTCCATGCAGGGCATCAAGAACTGGGCGGAGAAAAATCCGGAACGCTTGTTCACCGTACTGGGACAGAACCCCAGCTACGTTTTCTTCCGTGAGTTGCCGGACACACTCTCCGCACCGCTGGGTGCACTGGGCGTGCCCCTGACCAACGAATACAGCATCGCCGTCGATCAACGCACCGTTCCGCTCGGCGTGCCGGTGTTCCTCGCCACTACCCAGCCGAACACAAATGAACCGCTCAACCGCCTGATGTTCGCGCAGGACACGGGCGGTGCCATCAAGGGCGCGGTGCGTGCGGATTTCTTCTGGGGCTTCGGGGAGATCGCCGCAGTGCGCGCCGGAAGCATGAAGCAATCCGGCCGGATGTGGGTGCTGTTTCCCAGGGGCGGGGCGCCGGCGTTGAATTGATTCCATATGGCAGGCGACCTGTTGCCTGCCGTAATAATGGCGATGCCCGGTAACCTGCGCGGGCACACGAGCCCGACCTTGGGGCGCTTACATTGCAGATGGCCGCGATCGACGGCGACCACCGGGAAGGCGCCGATTTAATGCGCATTTGGCGATCCGGAAGAGTAGTAATTCACCCTATTGCCACAGCCGGCGTCCGCTCTAAAATTGCCGAGCATCGTCTGCTCCGCACCTGAAGGCGCTGCATTTCCTGGAGCATAAAATAATTTTATGGAGCCAAAACAATGCGCAAACACCTTATCCTGATTTCCCTGACAGTTGCTTCCCTGTGTATCGAGACCTTCGTGTTTTGCTGCGGAGAGCGGCGCAACGGCGAAGCCTCAAGGCTCGTCATCAAAGCAAGCCACGCACCGGAAACAAACAGCCAAGCCGAAAAGCTCGCTATCGCGGCGAGATATGCACCGAAAGCAAAAGGAACAGCAAAGTGCTGCAATGGAGCAGACTGCAAATGAGCAGGCAGCGGACCGGAGAGACATATCGCCGAATTCGTCCCAACGCGCCATGCGAAAACAACTCAAAGATCATCCGAGACCCCAGCCTGTTTCGGAAAACAATCCGTAACTCCCTCCGGCTGCGGTGTTCCCCTCCTCGCGCTTTTGCAAGGCATTGCTCTGCGCTTCCGGCGTATGGGCTTTCGCCTGCGCGGTTTCCATGGATGCGCATGCCGACGCTCAACAGGTCGAATCGGGAAGGCGCATCTATGAGCAGGGACTGTTGCCCAATGGTTCGCCACTGACCGCCTCGGCATTGAGTGGTGCCATGGCTGCTTGCGTCAATTGTCACCGGCAAAGCGGCTACGGGTCGATAGAGGGCAGGATACTCATTCCGCCGGTCGCCGGTGCGGTGCTATTTGCGCCGGGCAGCCTTCGTCTCCGAGATCCTCGCCCGCCACGAAATCGAGAGCTTCCCCAGGTTGAACGGTTTCCGGTCACGTTCGGCGTATGACGAACGAAGCCTGGCGCGAGCCCTGCGCCGAGGGTCTGGATCCTGACGGCGTATCCCTTCGGGCCGCTGATGCAGCGCTACTCTCTGGATTCGAAATCGGTTTCCGCCCTGGCCGCTTACCTTCGTCATCTGTCGGACAGAGCCGGTCCCCGGCCTGGTAGGACGGCGACGATACAGCTCGGCACCGTTGTTACCCCCGATGTGCCCCCGGAGCGCCGCGAAGCGGTGCTGAGCGTACTTCGCGCCTTCGCCGGAGACGCGTGGGCAGTGGGGCGCGAAGTGGCAGCTCCATGTCTGGCAGCTGACGGGGCCGTCCGAAAGCTGGGACGCGCAACTTGAAGCGTATTACCGGCAGCAGCCGGTGTTCGCGCTGCTTTCCGGCATGCAGGAGGGTCCGAGTGGTTGCCGGTCCACCGATTTTGCGAGCGGAACGCGGTTGCCTGCGTGCTCCCCTCGGTGGAACTGGCGCCGGAGCGCGGTTGGCGATTACTACTCTCTCTATTTTTCCCCCGGCCTTGCGCTGGAGGCGAGGCTCCTGGCTCATCACCTGCGCACAGGCTCGGCAACGCCGCGGTTGATCCAGGTCGCCGATGACGATTCCGGCCGCCGCGCCGCCGCTGCCGTGCGCCAGGCTCTCGCGGGTAACGAGTCATCTTCAGGTGCAGGAAATGACGTCCCAAGAGTACGCTGCAGCCGCAGTGTCGGCGCAGGATGCCGTCGTGTTCTGGCTGCGCCCCCGGCCGCTCCAGGACCTGGTTGCGAAGATGCCGCCGCTACCATCTGCAGGAGAGCTGTTCCTGTCTTCGTTGCTGATCCGGCCCGGACGAAGTTTCCCTTCCTCCCCTGGAAGGAAAAGCTGCGCTACCTTTCGATATTCGACCCGCTGGTCGAGCGCCGCTCCCAAGTGACCTTGCGCCCCTGGCTCGACCGGCAACGATTGCCGGGAGCAGATCTGCGGTTTCGCGCCGACGCCTATGCGGCGTGCAGTTTTTTCAATGATGCGCTCACCGCCGTGCAAAACCAGATCGCATACGGCGTTCGAGGACCGGTGACGCGCGAACGCGTGCTCGAATCCCTCGAGTCCGTCATGACCGTATACCGCGACGATGCGGCGCCGTTCTACTGGCGGATGAGCCTGGGACCGAACCAGCGCATTCCGGTCAGGGGGGCCACGTTGCTCCGCTATGCGTCGCCCGCAAGCAATGAACTGGTCGAGGCCGAAGAACGGATCGTCCCCTGAAAAAAATTAAAACCCCGGAAGTTCAGCGCCTCCGGGGTTTTTAAAGCCGCGAGCAGTCATTCAGTCCGAAACCACCGATGCCAACCGGATATCGAACACCGTGATCTTGCGATAGAGCGGCGTGCTGGCGTCGAAGCCCAGCTGGGGCGGGACGAACACCTTCCACTCGGCGCCTTCCTTCATGTGGGACACCGCATCCCGCAAGCCCGGCACCAGCGCATCCAGCGAGAATCTCATCGCCTCCGGCTTCCCGTTCCGGTCGGTGTTGCCGAACTCGTTGCCGTTGGCCATGGAACCGCGGTAGACCAGCTCCACCTTGTCCTTGCCCTTGGGCTGCCTGCCGGTCCCTTCCTTGATCACCTTGTACTGGACGCCGCTGGGCAGGGTCACGATGCCATCCTTCTTGTGCATTTTCGGCAAAGAATACCTGGGCGCTCTCGTTCCCTTGAGCCGACATGCGCTTGGCGTGAGGCAGGGGCTTGGGGGCATCCTGGGTCGCAGGATGATTGGCTTCAGGTGCTCTGTCGATCTCCGGCATGCCCATGCGTTCCTGCGCCACGATCTTGCGTTTCACTTCGATCAGCGTGGCTCGCATGGTCTTTTCGCTCATGAGCGGGGCCGCCCCTTTTTGCGAGTCAGCGATACCCTGAACCAGGGCCGCGCCATTGAGCTCCATGTGCTGGCCCTTGAAATCCTCTCCGATCTGGTGGCCGATTGCATAGCTCACCTGGTCGGTCTCCGATTTCAGCTCCATCTTGTCGTTCGCAGCCCAGGCGCTGGCACACGCAAATGCCGCCAGCACCGCGGCGGTTACTTGTTTCATCCGGATATTCATGTTCATGGCGTTCATCCTTGTTTTGTCGTTAGTGAAGGGGGTTGCCTTTCGGCAACCCCCTGCCCGAAGCAGGCACTTAGTAAGTCAGACCCTTGCCTCCGTTCACGATCGGCCACGGTGTTCCGCCCGGTGCCGCGTTGCAGGCTGTATCGGTTGCGGAGCCCTTGATGCAGACCGGCACCATCATCTCGTTGTCTTCGTGCTCAACGATGTGGCAATGCCAGACATACAGGCCGGCGATCTCGAACTTCGCCTTGACCCGCGTCACCATTCCCGGCTCGGCTATGACGATATCCTTGTAGCCGGTTTCGGTCGCGGCCGGAGCCTGTGCTCCTCCGGCTGCAAGAGTGGCGGGGGTCACCGGCAGACCGGTGGCGGGATCGACAACGAGCGGCTCGCGGTTGACGACCTCGATGCGGGCGCCATGCAGGTGCATCGGATGGGCGTCTACGGTGTAGTTGTAGATCTCGAAGAGCTCGCTGTTTCCCTTGGTCGGGGCCTCGGTGATGGGCTCAGCCCACGCTTGCGCCTGCGGGATGCCGCCAACGATGGTTCCGACGAAGGTTTCCGTCGGGCCGAAGGGGATGGCGGGCGGCGTGAGTAAGCTGCAGGCAGTGGCGGTGTCGGTCGGCGTGGTATACGAGTTGGCTATCGACAGGGCGCCGGTTGCATCCACCCTCACGCAGAGCTTCTTCGAGTCGTTCTCGATCAGCGCTACCCGGCGGGTGCCCGAGATCGGTGCGGTGTTAGCCGGCTCGCTGCTGAGCACCAGTCTGGAAGGCGGTGTGCTGTCGTCAGACTTGGTGTTGGCAGTAGGCGCCACTACTTTGAACTCCATGACCTGTCCGGTCCCTACCGGGTTGGCGTCGTCGGCAGGCGCCCAGCCGTCGTTGAACGGAACATCCGGGCCGGTGTTGACCATGCGCACCTGGGTGCCGACGGGAATCTTGGTGAAGTCCACAATCACGTCGGCGCGCTCGGCGGGAGCCATCAACAGGGCTACGGTTGCAGCCGGGATCGGCCGGGTTGCTGGCGACCGTGGTCGCGCTGGCCGGAGTGCAAGTGGCTGCGGGTTCGGTTCCGTTGCCTGGCAGTTGCACGGCGGTGCCGGTCATGACCTTGACCACCTTGGGCAGGAAGCCCTGCTCGGCGCCAATCTGGTAGAAAGGAATCTCATACACGCCAGGCGTGGCCCGGTAATCCTTCCAGTAATTCTTGTAAGCGTTCGGATTGGCGACTGGATCAAAGATGTACTTGGCGAGGGTCGGATCGGGCAGTACGGTTCCCGCCGGCATGGCAAACATGGTGAGGTTGAACGTCCGCGAATCGGCACCGGCCAGCAGGCGCAAGCGATAGCGCTGGGGCACGACATCGAAGGTGGGCCACACCGTTCCGTTGACCACGATCATGTTGCCGAAGAACTCAGGCTGGTGGATAGGCGCTACGTCCGAGTTGGCGTTCGGAAGATAGGGAACCGAGAACCCTCCGTCGAAGTAGGCGCGGGTCTGGGGATAGAACAGCGAGCCATCGGAGTTGAAGGAGCGGTCCTGGAGCGCGATGGGTATCTCGCGAATGTTGCCGCGGCATACCGCGTCGAAGTTCGGGTCGCAGCCGGGTTTGCCGTCGTAAAGAATCTTCGGGTTGGTGGGGCGCAGGAAGGCATTACCCTCTCCCGGCAGGTGCCCCTGGACCGGCTGCTCCTTGACCCGGGTGCCGTTCGGTGCGGCGTAGTCGCCCCGGATCAGCCAGAATCCGGCCGGGCCCTGCGTACACGTTGTTGGCCGTCATGCCCAGCGTGTGGTCGTGGTACCAGAGCGTCGTTGCCGGTTGGGTGTTTTCGTAGCTGAACACCGCCGACCCCGGATAGCTGTTGTTGCGGAACACCGGCGATTGGTCGTAGCGGCTCCCGCGGGTCGCATAATTCAGACCCAGGGCGGTGCCGGTCTTCGGGTCGTTGCCCGCAGCCAGCCACCAGGCTTCAGGGAAGCCGTCGCTGTAAGGGTTGACCTCGGCTCCGTGCACGTGGACTGTCATCGGGACAGGGCCGTCATAGGATTGGCCGAGGCGCGGATCCGGGTTGGTCGGGTCTACATAGGGGCGGCAGTTGGTTGCGCCCGGCAGCATGGTCCCCGTGGTGGGGTCCGCGCAAGGCAGCTTTTCCGGGTTGGCCCAATGCAGCGTACGGTCGATGGCGGTGAGGTGCGACAGGGATGTCCGGCGCGGATCCTGGAGCGGATACGGATAGCCGGTGGCGGGATCGATGGACACCAGTTCGTTGATCCAGCGCACGGTGTTGATCTGCTGCGACTGATTCTCCACGGTGAAAGCCGGATAGTTGAAAGACGACTGCGCTGCAGGAACCGGCGCTACCCCGGGAGGTACGGTTACGGAGCCTAACGTGAGGCCCTTCGGGATCGGGTCTCCGGCCGGGCCGTAACTCCAGACCGTGGATGGAGCAAAGCTGTCGTTGCGTCCGTTGACCGCGTTCCAGATGCCTCCAGGCAATATCTGCTGCTGGAACTGACGAACCGCGATGTTGTAATTGGTATGCGGGCACCTGGCGGTTGGCGGGCACAATTCGGTGGGCCCGGAACGAGGCATCTCCGGCGGGATGACCAGAGGGATTACATATTTAGGCACACCGGCCGGATCGATCGGCCCGGTCACGGCTTGCGCCGCAGTGCTCGCCACACAGGCGCAGTAGACCGCGACGGTGAGCAGTTTGGGTGAAAACGGGAAATGCCCGGACGATGAAGTGAACCTTTGCTTTTTCATATCTGCCTCCTTGGCTAGAGTCAATCGATTGCCCATTGGAAATGGGCTCGTGAAGCATCTGCACTGCGAAATTTTTGCAGCTTGATTATCGAGTAGGAGGCAGGTCAGGTCAGGTGGGGGCGGAAGCGTGTTTTGCGGGGCGGTAACTACCCATGAAGAAGGTAGGTCATGTATTCCCCTAGGTAGGGTTAAGGGGACTTAACGAAGAGAAGCATTGGGGCTGGTCTCCTGAGGATGCCGGCAATGCGGTTGGCGAGGGGCAGGGATGCCGGAAATATACCGTCGTTCGCCGGCAGCCGATGCCTCAAATGCTTCTCAGCGGTGCCGGCTTGCCGAACAGCCATCCCTGCCCGTAGTCGCAGCCACATTCCAGCAGCGCCAGGCGTTCATCCTCGATCTCGATCCCTTCCGCGACCACATCCATCTTGAGCGAGTGCGCGAGGTCGATGGAGGCCTGGATGATCTTGGCGCTGTGCGGCGAGGAGAGCATCTGGCCGACGAAGGTGCGGTCTATCTTCATGGTGCCGATGGGATAGCGGTGCAGCGAATCAAGGCCCGAGTGACCGGTACCGAAATCGTCCAGGGCAAGGGTGCTTCCGGTTTCGGTGAGTTTGGAAAGCAATTGCAGTGCAAGCTCCGGGTTGTTGATGATGACTGACTCGGTCAGTTCCAGCTTGAGCTCATGTGCCGGCATCTGGTGACGGCTGACAAGTGTTTTCACTTCTTCCACGAATCCGTCGCCGGAGAGTTGCGAGGGCGACAGGTTGACGCTGACGAATGGCTTGGGGTGATGGATGCGTTGGCGCAAGGTTGGCCAGTCGATGCAGGCGCGTTCCAGCGTCCACAACCCGATCTCGCGTATTTGTCCGGTGTGTTCCGCTACCCATATGAAATCCATCGGCGAGATAATGCCATCGACCGGATGATGCCAGCGGATCAGGGCTTCATATCCGGCGATGCGTCCGCTGGAAAGGTCGCAGATGGGCTGGTAGAACATCTCGAACTGTTCTTCTCTCAATGCCTGGGCGATGTCGTGTGCCAGGCGCAGTTGCTGCGTGGCGGCACCGCGCGCCGGATCGCGCTGGAAGAGGGCAGAACGTGCCGGGTCAAAGGCGGGCTGGTTGCGCGTGGAGCGGTAACGTTCGAGGATGGTCAGCAGCAGATAACGTACCACCGGGTCGGTTTTCTCCAGCAGTTCATTGACCAGTTTGCGCGGGATGGGAATGAGCACGGTGTCTTCGATGGCACGCACGGTGGCCGTGCGAGGGAGCTGGTCGATCAGCGCGATCTCGCCGAACAATTCGCCTTTGCCGATGCGCGAACGCTGGCTGTCGCTGACACTGACTTCGACGCAGCCCTCTTCGATGATGTAAGCGCTGTTTCCGGGATCGCCTTCATGGAAGATGACCTCTCCGGCAGGATAGTTCTCCCGATGCAGGTTCTTCAGCTCGAGGTCTCCTTGCATGTTCAATTCACACCTTCAGGATGCCAGCCATTGGCGATCTTGTTGTTCCACTCGCGCTCGAACGAGCTTGCCTGCAACTGCAATTGGTTCTTGCATTCGAGAGCATGGAGGGAAGTTGCGGGTCGTGCGCAATCGCTGGGCAAGCGGACTTGTGCCATCCAGTTTTTCCACGCCTGTTCCTTCGCGGCCTGCCAGGCGGCAGCGCGTTTTTCGGCGAAATGACCTTCGATGGGGGCGGCTACCCGGTTGTATTGCGCTTCAAACAAGTCCGGTCTGGTTGCCCATGTGATCAGTCCGACCATCATTGAAATCATGAACATCACCAGCAACGCATATCGCATCTGTTTTTCCTCGTCGAGGTACGGCGCAGTACTATTCCTGCGGCCGGACGGACACTAATTCAGCGGTCACAATCGGTCAATATGCCAAACGGCCTATACACCGGAGAAGTTATTTGTTTCTCGAGTCGATCACCAGCGCGATGCCAAGCAGGCTCTGTATGAGATACAGGATGCCGGAGACGGCATGCCAGGTTCTGAACTGTTGCGCGAATGCGCTTTGCATCACATCCAGCGGGAATGCCTGCACCTTGAGGCCGGACATGACGGGTTGCAGGACGAATTGTCCGATGAGGACTAACAGCAACATCGCTGCCGTGATGCGGAAGGTTGTGCGCCGCAGTGCGGCACGCCCGAACTGTTGCAGTTGATAGCCGAGCAGATAGAGCGCGCAAGCGATGCCGATGTAGGCCAGCAGGGTAAACAACTGGCCCGCCACCATCCCTGCAAGCTGGCGATCCGGCAGCATCTTGAACAGTACCGGCACCACCACGTAGCCGAGCATCCACATGCCGCCTACCCAGAGCGTGATGCCCAGGGCGGCGAGTTGTCCGGGGCAGATCGCGCACGGTCATTTGCGGCTGTCCCTACTTGCTGTTGCTATCCAGGGCCTTGTTCAGGTCGGCGGCCGGCATGTAACCGGGGTTGATGACGCCATTGGCGAAGATCAACGCAGGGGTGCCGTTCACGCGGAGCTTCCTGCCCAGGGCCAGTACTTTGGCGCTGGGCGCCTCGCACTTGCCGGCGGCAGGTTGCACGCCGTTCAGCATCAGGTCGTCCCACGCCTTGACCTTGTCATCGCTGCACCATATGCCCTGCACTTTTTCGGCAGAGCCTTCGAAGATCGGGATACAGGAACAGATACAGCGTGACGTCGGTGACGCTCTGCAACTCATGCTCCAGTTTCTTGCAGTAGCCGCAATTCGGGTCGGTGAAATAGGCCATCTTGCGGCTGCCGTTGCCCTTCACTTTCTTCACTGCAAGTTCGAGCGGCAGGTCGCTGAAATTGATTGCGAACAGCACGCGCGAACGCGCTTCGGTCAGGTTCTTGCGCGCTTTCAGGTCGAACATGCTGCCGTCGATCAGGTATTGCGCCGTCTTGTCGGTATAGAAGATGTGGTCTCCGGTGACCACTTCATACAAACCGGGTATCGGCGATTTGTTCACCTGATCGACCGGGCCGATGAGCGATTCGTAGTTCTTTTGCAGCGTGACTTTGACGGCGGCAGCCGTCTTGTCGGTTTCGGCAGCGTGCGCGAGAGAAACGGAGAGCAGCAGCAACAGCAGGGTTCTGAACATTTGTGTGTTCCTTGAGGAAAGAATCAATTAAGCGCGTGGCGTACCAGCATCTTCTTCAGCGGCACGATCTTGTTGGTTGCGGAGAGTCCGATGTTGCGCAACGTGCGCAGCAGCGGGTTGTCGTTGATGAACAGATGCTTGAGCGTATCGGTGGTGAGCTGCATGGACAGGATGTCGTCCCGCCGCGCCTTCTCGTATCTGCGCAGCAGGCGCAGGTCGCCGCAATCCAGTTCGCCGCGATGCAATATCGTTTGAGCCAGTTCTTTCGCATCGTGCAAGCCGAGGTTCACGCCATGTCCGGAAAGCGGATGGATGTTGTGCGCTGCGTCGCCGATCAGCGCGATGCGCGGTTTGGCGAGGTGCGCCAGATTCAGCACGCGCAAAGCGAAGGAAGCGGGCGGCGTGATGACCTGCAACTCGCCCAGCGTGTGGTTCGACGCTTCCGATACGCGGGCGCTGAATTCCTCGTGAGTGAGCGCCAGCAGTTCGGCGGATTTCTCGGGGCTGACCGACCACACGATGGAGATGCGCCTGCCCGGCAAGGGGAGCAACGCGAGAATACCGTCCGGCGTGAACCACTGATAGGCGATGCCGCGATGCGCTTTGCCGGTGTTGAAGTTGGCGACCACTCCGTGCTGGTGGTAGGGAGTGGGCACTTCCGGCATGCCTGCATGATGGCGCACCCAGGAATCGCGGCCGTCTGCGCCGACGACGAGCTTGGCGCGAATCTCGCGGCCGTCTTTCAGTTTCAGCTGTGCGGCCTGGTCGTTGATAACGAGCTCTGCGCATTGCGCCGGTTGCAGCAGGGTGAGGTTTTCCTGTTCGCGCAGCTCTTGCCATAGCGCGTGCTGCAACAAACGGCTCTCCATGATGAATGCCAGTTCGGGAGCGCCGATCTCGTAGGCGCTGAAATTCAGCTTGGCGCCGGTATCGCCGAACACGCGCATTTCTTCCACTTGCTGCACGCGCGACGTATCCAGCCGTTGCCATGCACCACATTCGTGCAGAAAACCCACATTGCCGGGAGTGAAAGCATATATACGACTGTCCCACTCGGAATCGAGGCTGGGCAAGGGCTGGCCCTCCACCAAGGCCAGGCGCAGGCCGCTGGACTTGAGCGCGGCGGCAAGACTGGCCCCTACTATGCCTCCGCCGATGATGACGATGTCAAATTCCATGTCGAGCACTTATGCAAAATAATCGCAAGCATCATAGCACGGGTGAATTGATTAATTTATAATCGCTCCCCCTTCAAAAACCGCCTCATACGGGTTTATGCAAATAGGCCGCTACAAACTCAAGAACAACCTCATCGTTGCCCCCATGGCTGGCGTGACCGACAGGCCGTTCCGCATGTTGTGCAAGCGCATGGGCGCGGGCATGGCGGTGTCCGAGATGGTGGCCTCCAATTCCCTGTTGTACGGTTCCGAGAAGACCAAGCGCCGCGCCAACCACGAAGGCGAGGTCGATCCCATCTCGGTGCAGATCGTCGGCGCCGACCCCGGGATGCTGGCGCAGGCCGCGCGCTACAACGTGGATAGCGGCGCACAGATCATCGACATCAACATGGGCTGCCCGGCCAAGAAGATCTGCAACGTGATGGCGGGTTCCGCGCTCATGCAGAACGAAAAGCTGGTGGCCGAGATACTGGAAGCGGTGGTCGGCGCGGTGGACGTGCCGGTCACCCTGAAGATACGCACCGGCTGGGACAAGGCCAATCGCAATGCGGTGAATATCGCACGCATCGCCGAATCCAGCGGCATCCAGGCACTGGCCATCCACGGACGTACCCGCGCTTGCGCCTACACCGGCGATGCCGAGTACGACACCATTCGCGCCGTCAAGGCGGCAGTGAACATTCCCATCATCGCCAACGGCGACATCACCACCCCGGAGAAAGCGCATTTCGTGCTGCAACACACCGGCGCGGATGCCGTGATGATCGGGCGCGCCGCACAGGGCCGTCCCTGGCTGTTCCGCGAGATCGAACATTTTTTACAGACCGGCACGCATTTGCTGTCACCCCAGGTGGACGAGATACAGAAAGTGCTGGTCGAGCATCTGCATGACCTTTACGGGTTTTACGGCGAATACACCGGGCTGCGCGTGGCGCGCAAGCACATCTCCTGGTACACCAAGGGGTTGCCCGGTTCGGCCGTGTTCCGCCATCGCATGAACCAGTTGGAGGGCGTGGACGAACAGATGCAGGCTGTGACGGATTTCTTTGAAGAACAAAAAGCAAGCAGCGCAAGACTGCTTTACGAAAGGGAGCTGGCAGCATGAGTGAAGATTGTGTGATCAACGAGAACGACATCGCCAGGCATGTGCGCAAGGCGGTGAACGACTATTTCAAGGACCTCGATGGCGAAGAGCCGTCTTGCGGGGTGTACGATATGGTGCTCTGTTGCGTTGAAAAGCCGCTGATCGAAACCGTGCTGCATCACGCCGGCGGCAACCAGACGCGCGCAGCCGAACTGCTCGGCATCAATCGAAATACGCTGCGCAAGAAGATGCAGGATCACCGAATCAAATAATTTTAGGGAAGAAACCAAATGGCCATCAAACAAGCACTCATCAGCGTCTCGGACAAGTCCGGCGTCCTCGAATTCGCCCAAGGACTGCACCAGCTCGGCGTGAAGATCCTGTCCACCGGCGGCACCGCCAAACTGCTCGCCGACAACGGCGTGCCCTGTACCGAAGTGGCAGACTACACCGGCTTCCCCGAGATGCTGGACGGGCGCGTGAAGACGCTGCAGCCGAAAGTGCACGCCGGCATCCTCGCCCGCCGCGACCTGCCCGAACATGTCGCCACGCTGAAGAAGCACGACATCCCCACCATCGACCTGGTGGTGGTGAACCTGTACCCGTTCGCGGCCACCATCGCCAAGCCCGGCTGCACGCTGGAAGATGCCATCGAGAACATCGACATCGGCGGGCCGACCATGGTGCGTTCCGCTGCGAAGAACCATGCGCATGTCGCCATCGTCACCGATCCGGCCGACTACAGCGACGTGCTGGCCGAGATGCAGACCAACAAGGGCGAAGTGTCCTCAGCCACCAAGTTCGACTTGGCGAAGAAAGCGTTCTCGCACACCGCCGCCTACGACAGCACGATCAGCAACTACCTCACCGCCATCAACAGCGACGGCAGCAAGAGCGAGTTCCCCGCGCAGATCAACTTCAACTTCGCCAAGGTGCAGGACATGCGCTACGGCGAGAATCCGCACCAGAAGGCCGCGTTCTACCGCGACCTCATCACCCTGCCCGGCGGCATCGCCGGCTACACCCAGCTGCAGGGCAAGGAACTCAGCTACAACAACATCGGCGATTCCGATGCGGCATGGGAACTGGTGAAGACCTTTGAAGAACCGGCCTGCGTCATCGTCAAGCACGCCAACCCGTGCGGTGTGGCGATCGCCGACACCGCGCTGAACGCCTACAAGCTGGCCTACGCGACCGACAGCTACCTCCGCGTTCGGCGGCATCATCGCCTTCAACCGCGAACTGGATGCCGAGACCGCCACGCAGATCACCGCCAACCAGTTCGTCGAAGTCATCATCGCGCCGAGCGCCACCGAGGCCGCGCTGAAGGTCACCGCCGCCAAGCAGAACGTGCGCGTGCTCAGCGTGCCGCTGTCCAACGCGCACAACCAGTATGACGTGAAGCGCGTGAGCGGCGGCCTGCTGGTGCAGACACCCGATGCGCTCAACGTGCAACTGTCGCAACTCAAGGTCGTGACCAAGGTGCAGCCCACCAAGGAACAGCTGACCGACCTGCTGTTCGCATGGCGCGTGGCGAAGTACGTGAAGTCCAACGCGATTGTTTTCTGCAAAGGCGGCCAGACACTGGGCGTGGGCGCAGGGCAGATGAGCCGCGTGGATTCCACCCGCATCGCCAGCATCAAGGCGCAGAACGCAGGCCTGAGCCTGGCCGGTTCCGTGGTCGCATCCGATGCCTTCTTCCCGTTCCGCGACGGCGTGGACGTACTGGCGCAAGCGGGTGCCAAGGCCGTCATCCAGCCGGGCGGCTCGATGCGCGACGAGGAAGTCATCGCGGCGGCAGACGAGCATGGCTTGGCGATGGTGGTCACCGGCTTCCGTCATTTCCGGCACTAATTGAATCAACTCCCTCTCCCGCTTGCAGGAGAGGGGCCGGGGGAGTAGGGCGCGCATCGTTTTGCCCTCTCCCCAACCTTCGCCCGTTGCGCGAAGGGAGCTAACCATCCTCATAGAGGCATCATGAAAATATTAGTCATCGGTAACGGCGGCCGCGAACACGCATTGGCGTGGCGTCTGGCGCAGGGCGCCAAGGTGCAGAAGGTTTACGTTGCACCGGGCAATGCGGGCACCGCACTGGAAGAGGGCGTCGAGAACGTCGCGATCACCGCCATTCCCGAACTCATCGAGTTCGTGCAGCGCGAGAACATCGAGCTCACCGTGGTCGGCCCCGAAGCGCCGCTGGCAGCGGGCGTGGTCGATGCCTTCCGCGCGGCAGGGCTGAAGATATTCGGCCCGACCAAGGCAGCGGCGCAGCTCGAATCCTCCAAGGATTTCGCCAAGCGCTTCATGACGCGCCACAACATTCCCACCGCGTTCTTCGAGACCTTCAGCGACATCGCAGCAGCGAAAGCCTACGTCGAGAAGCACGGCGCGCCCATCGTCATCAAGGCCGACGGACTCGCGGCGGGCAAGGGCGTGGTCGTGGCGATGAGCAAGCAGGAGGCGTTCGACGCCATCGACATGATGCTGTCCGACAACAAGCTGGGCGATGCCGGTGCGCGCGTGGTGATCGAGGAATTCCTCGAAGGCGAAGAAGCCAGCTTCATCGTCATGGCCGACGGCAAGAACGTGCTGGCGATGGCCACCAGCCAGGATCACAAGCGTTTGCTGGACGGCGACAACGGCCCCAACACCGGCGGCATGGGTGCGTATTCCCCCGCACCGGTAGTCACGCCCACCATCCACGCCAAGGTGCTGCGCGAAGTCATCCAGCCCGTGATGCGTGGCATGGAGAGCGAAGGTATCGTCTACACCGGCTTCCTCTATGCCGGCCTGATGATCTCGCCCGACGGCGGCCTCAAGGTGCTGGAATTCAATTGCCGCATGGGCGATCCCGAAACGCAGCCCATCATGCTGCGCCTGAAGAGCGACTTCGCGGCCATCGTCGAGCATGCCATCGACGGCACGTTGGACAAGGTGGAAGCCGAGTGGGACAGACGCACCGCGCTCGGCGTGGTGATGGCTGCGGCGAACTATCCGGACACGCCGCGCAAAGGTGATGCCATCACCGGCTTGCCGAAGAAGCTGGAAGACGCGCATGTATTCCATGCCGGTACGACGATGCAGGACGGCAAGGTGGTCACCAACGGCGGACGTGTGCTGTGTGTCGTCGCTTTGGGTGACATGGTGAGGCAGGCGCAGAAGAACGCGTATGACATCGCCGACACTATCCGTTTCGATGGGCAGCAGATGCGCAGAGATATCGGCTTCCGCGCCATCGGCAGAAAATAGCATTTTTATTTTTCAAGGATAAATCCCTCCCGGCCTCCCCTTGTCAGGGGAGGAGATTAGCTCCCTCTCCCGCTTGCGGGAGAGGGGCTAGGGGCGGGGGACTAATTCGGAGAGGTTTCCTTGCATCTTTCAATTGCATCCTCTCGTTCTGTCTCTGCCCACCTCAAGCGCGGTGGTCTCATCGCCTATCCCACCGAGTCTTGCTACGGACTCGGTTGCGATCCGAACAATCGCAAAGCCGTGCAACGCATCCTCAAACTCAAACAGCGCCCGCAACGCAAGGGCCTCATCCTCATCGCGTCGCACTACCATCAAGTCGCGCGTTACCTGCAACCGCTCACGCCGAATGAACAAGCGAAGCTGCAGAACGATGGCGCACAAGCCGTCACCTATCTGTTGCCAACACTTCACTCCACGCCGCGCTGGCTGCGCGGCGAACATGACACGCTGGCGGTGCGCCTCACTGCGCATTCCTTTGCCAAACAGCTTTGCCGCAGCGCAGGCAGCGCACTGGTCTCCACCAGTGCCAACCGCAGCGGGATGCGGCCCGCGAAGACCTATGCCGAGTGTCAGCGAATGTTCGGGAAAAAAGTGTGGGTATTGCGCGGTCGCGTAGGAAAACGCAAGCAGCCTTCGACGATACGCGCGTGGGCCGATGGTAGAATCGTGCGCAAATAACAACACACGCTCAGGAGCGATCATGGATAGCAGTGCAGTCAAAAAATACCTGCTCGAATTGCAGGAACTCATCGTCGACCGTCTGGAACAAGTGGACGGCAAGAAATTCCTGCGCGACAAGTGGACGCGCGCCACTGGCAGCGGCGGCATCGGCAAGGGCGAAGGCATCAGCTGCATCATCGAAGAGGGCAATGTGCTGGAGCGCGGCGGCGTGGCGTTCTCGCATGTGCAGGGCGACAAGATGCCGGCCTCGGCCACGGCGCACCGCCCCGAGCTGGCCGGATGCAGCTGGGAGGCGATGGGCGTGTCGCTGGTAATGCACCCTCGCAATCCCTACGCGCCCACCTCGCATGCCAACGTGCGCATGTTCATGGCGCACAAACCCGACGGCAGCAAGGTGTTCTGGTTCGGCGGCGGCATGGACCTTACCCCCTATTACGGCTTCGAGGAAGACGCGAAGCACTTCCACCAGATCTGCAAGAACTCGCTGGCCCCGTTCGATCCTTCGCTGCATGCGCAATACAAGAAATGGTGCGACGAGTATTTCTTCCTCAAGCATCGCAACGAGCCGCGCGGCGTGGGCGGCATCTTCTTCGATGACCTGAGCGAACCGGATTTCGATACCTGCTTCGCAATCCAGCAGAGCGTGGGCGACCATTACCTGTCAGCTTACGTGCCGATCCTGGAAAAGCGCAAGGACACGCCTTACACCGAGCGCGAGCGCGATTTCCAGTTGTATCGTCGCGGCCGCTATGTGGAATTCAACCTGGTTGTCGATCGCGGCACCATCTTCGGTCTGCAATCGAACGGCCGCACCGAATCCATCCTGCTTTCCATGCCGCCGCTGGTGAAATGGCGCTACGACTGGCATCCGGAGAAGGGCACGCCGGAAGCCGAGCTGTACGACAAATACCTCGTGCCGAAAGACTGGGTATAAATTTCCGAAAGGCGTTGCCCTGTGCTGAATGCAGCGCGCCGGCGTCCCCCGGCGTGCAAGAGGCGAAGTGCGCTGGATCTACGCCGATATCACGGAGTTGCACTCCTGATATAGCGTTTATGAATCTGCTCTAGCGTAGATTCGCCTCTGCAGGCGAACGAGTTGGCGCGCGTGGAAGATTGGGGAATTACGAAATTTTTAACTGCGATTTCGATTTCCTGCCCGGAGCAGCAGGAGGGATATAGCCAGCCAATCGGCACTTGATAGCCTCGATCTTCTTGCCTTTCTCGTACTTGATCGAAGTGCAAGCCATCACCTCGCCCTTGGCAACAAGTTCCGACAATTGGGTTCTCGCATTGGCGAGCGAGACACCGATAGCAGCGGCGATCTCCGTATCCGTCCGCTCGCCATGCGTTTTCAAGTACTTTAATATTGGATTCATAGTTCAATGACCACACTTAGCTGATGCCTAGGACGCTAATGTACAGGTATGGCCGTCATTGGACAATTTTTATTGGAATTCAGTTTCCAGCCGGAAACCCGGGTTTCTTATGATTTCCGCAGCAGAATCCCGCGAAACCAGTTCCCACCCAGCATCGGTACATCGCTTACCACCTTGAGCCCAGGGGCGGCACGCAGCACCCCCTCGAACACCACATCCATGCGCGTGGCAAAGCGGCGGGTGAGAATGTTGAATATGCGCCGCAGCGGTGCGCGCTGATCCGGTTGCAGGAACTTGTCGAACAGGATGATCGTTCCTCCGGGTCGTAATACACGCGCTGCTTCGCTCAGGCAGCGCTGAGGTTCCGGCACAACGGCGAGGATGAGGTGCAGCACCACGTAGTCGAACTGCGCGTCGGCGAAAGGCAGCGCCATGCTGTCGCCCAACACGAACTCGACTCCCAGCTTTTCTCCGCGAGGTATGGCGTGCGACAACATCGCCGGGTTGAAATCGAGCGCGGTGTAACTGTGCATCGCCGGTAATAGCGGCAAGTCCAATCCCGTGCCTACGCCGCTGATCAGTACACGTTTTGATTCATTCGTCGGCAACGCGGCAAGCGACTTTTTGCGTGCCTCGCGCATCGGGCGCTCGATGACCAGGTCATACATTGGTGCGATGAGGCTGTAGCTCATGCGCAGCAGCGGATTCTGACGGTAAGGTAGTTCGCGCATGGTCACTCCAGGTGATCGATGCCGCTGATTTTAGCTTGGGCGACGGCTTGCGCAAGCGCCTCTATAGCCTGCGTGCGGGCAAAGCTTTTGCGCCATGCCAGCGCTATGCGCCGCGACGGAACGGGTTTCGCAAAGGGTATGACGTTGAGCAAACGGCTACGGTAGCGCGAACTGTTGGCAGAAGCGGGCAGCACTGTGATGCCCAGGCCGGAGGCGACCATGTTGCGTATGGTTTCCAGCGATGTGCCTTGCTGAATGTCTGCCCTCTTGCGGCTGAGGTCGGGGCAGGCTTCAAAGACCTGGTTGCTGAAGCAATGTCCCGAATCCAGCAGCAGCACCTTCTCTTCCGCCAGTTCCTGCGCTTTGATGGTGCGCCGGCCGGCCCAACGATGGGCGCTGCTGACCACCACCTCGAACGGTTCGTCATATAAAGGATGAGTGAGGATGCCGGCATCGCCGAACGGCAGCGCGATGATGATGGCATCCAGCCTGCCGTTGCGCAGCAAGGCATCCAGATTCGCGGTGATGTTTTCTTCCATTTCCAGCGGCATCTGCGGTGCGACCTTCTTCAGCGCTGGGATCAGGTCGGGCAGCAGGTAGGGGCCGACACTGTAGATGATGCCGACGCGCAACGGCGTGATCAGCTGGTTCTTGCCCTGGTCGGCGATCTCGCGGATGCGCTCCGCTTCTTCCAGCACGCGCTGCGCCTGTTCGACGATGGCGGTGCCGACCGGCGTGATGCTGATATCGCTTTTGCCGCGCTCGAAGATCTTCAGTCCCAGCTCTTCTTCCAGCTTCTGAATCGCGAGCGACAGTGCGGGCTGGCTGATGAAGACCGTTTCGGCCGCACGGCGGAAGTTGCGTTCCTGTGCCACGGCGACGATGAAGCGCAATTCGTTGAGCGTCATACTAGCCTCCTGTGTGATTTGCATAGTAAATCACACAGGTTTGAACAATCAATTGGATTGATGGGGTGGCAAGGGCTACATTGCAGCCGTGGTCGACAGTGGCAGGAAAACTCGACTCGGTATAGAGTTTTATCGGTTCCCCTCAAACAAGGAGAGCATCATGAGCAAAGTCAAAGCAAACGCATCCAGCATCAACATCGGGCTTGCGGAAAAAGACCGGCGCAATATTGCCGACGGCTTGTCGCGCATGCTGGCCGACACCTACACGCTGTACCTCAAGACACACAACTACCACTGGAACGTTACCGGCCCCATGTTCCAGACCCTGCACCTGATGTTCATGACGCAGTACAACGAGACATGGCTGGCCGTGGACCTGGTTGCCGAACGCATCCGCGCGCTGGGTTATCCGGCACCCGGTTCGCTACAAGGAGTTCGCCGCACTCACCAGCATCAAGGACAGCAACGGCGTACGTCAATGCCAAGGAAATGATCCGGCAACTCGTCGACGGACAGGAGACGGTGGTGCGCACCGCGCGTGAAGTGTTGCCGATTGCCGAGAAGGCCGGTGACCAGCCGACCGTCGACCTCTTGTCAGCACGGATGGAGGTGCATGAAAAGAACGCCTGGATGTTAAGAAGCTTGTTAGAGGAATAAGACCGTTGCATTCTGCCTAATTGGCGTTCTTTCGGCGTAGGCTAATGTGGCGAAGCCACGTTATGCCGAAGCCAAAAAATGCGTGGATGTTGCGCAGCCTGTTGGAAGAATAACGGCCAGCAGTATTGGCCGGAATCACTCAGGGAAACATGATGCCGAAAGTCGTGCAAATCGGAGCAAGTAACCCGGCCATCATCGCGCCGTGCGGCATCAATTGCAGTCTTTGCCGCGCCTACATTCGCGAACGTCAGCCTTGCCCGGGTTGCCGCGGTGTGGATGAGCGCAAATCGAATGCGTGCATCACCTGCGCCATCAAGAACTGCAAAGAGCTTGCTGCCGGGGGATTTCAGTTCTGTTCTTTCTGCGACAAATTTCCCTGCGCTGACCTGAAGCGTCTGGAAAAACGCTACCAGACCAGGTACGGCGTAAGTGTCATCGCCAATCTGCAGCGCATCAAGACCATCGGGGTGGAACGTTTTCTCGCCGAGGAAACCGCCAAGTGGACTTGCCCGGAATGCGGCTCGCTGCTTTGTATGCATAAGCCGCAATGCGTGAGTTGCGGGCACACGTGGTAAGGCAACTAATTGGTAGGGCAGAAATGTGAAACGAATGAAAATTAATTCGAGTCTGGTCCTTTAATGCGACGCTTTAATGTGACGTTAAAACTATGGGGGGCTTGTGCAAAATATCCAGACGGCATTTATTCAATGCCCGTATTGCGGGGAACGGATCGAGGTTGTTGTTGATTGCTCCGTTGAGCAGCAGGAGTACATTGAAGACTGCAGCGTGTGCTGCCGGCCAATAACAATTTCTGTCGTTACTTCCCAAGGCGAAGTAGTAAGTATTGAGGGCCGGAGTGAAGATGAGTAATTTCTCTCGCGTCTAAATTGATGCCAAGAAAAATTCCTGCAAATTGATCGAGAGGGATGCGCTGTCAGGCCTCGCTTGCCAGCAAGCGTAGCCCGGATGAAACAGATGCCCATGCGGAAGATGAGTTGCAAATGACGCGCATAGGCAAATGAAAAAGTTGAGTGCCCATCCTACGTTTCATCGAATAGCGTAATTTCCCACCACCCCCCCAAACGCCGCCGCCCCCAACCAGTTGTTATGCATGAAAGCGGCGAAGCACTCCTCGCGCTTCCTGTTCCTGATGAGCGTGTAGTGGTGGAGCGCAATGCCTCCCGCGACGATCAGTCCAGCGAAGTAAACGATGCCCAAGCCCGCCATCAACCCTGCAGCTGCCAGCAATAGCAAGGTGATTCCGTAACAGATCATCACCGCCAGTACATCGTATTTGCCGAAGAACAGCGCCGAGGAGTGGATGCCGAGGTGGATGTCGTCGTCCCTGTCCACCATCGCGTATTCGGTGTCATAGGCGATGGCCCAGAACACGTTGGCGAGCAGCAGCACCCATGCCACGGCAGGCACTGCGCCGAGGATCGCGGCGAACGACATCGGGATGCCGAAGCCGAAGGCGATGCCGAGGTACGCTTGCGGAATGGCGAAAAAGCGTTTGGTGAACGGGTAGCTGGCGGCGAGGAAGACGGCGGGGAAGGCGAGTACCCAGGTCAGCGGATGCAGCGGCAGGATGAGCAGGAAAGAGATCAGGGCCAGCGCCACGGCCAGCCACACCGTTTCACGCTCGCCGACTTTGCCGCTGGTGAGCGGGCGGTCTTGTGTGCGCTTAACGTGTTTGTCGATGTGGCGGTCGGCGTAGTCGTTGATGGCGCATCCGGCGGAGCGCATCAGTGCGGTGCCGAGCATGAAGATGAAGACGATGTGCCATGCCGGGTGGCCGTTGCTCGCGATCCAGACTCCCCATAAGGTCGGCCATAACAGCAGCAGGATGCCGATGGGGCGGTGCAGGCGGGTGAGCTGGATGTAGAGGAGGAGGCGTTCGGTCAGGTTCATGGCGGGATTTTAACCCGCCATTCGCGCGTGAGCTTACTGCTTTGACTCAACCTGGAAACCGCAGCTACGGTTTCTAGGTTCAAGGCTCTATGCTTTGGCAAAGTGCGCGTCTGAATCGCAGAAGACCGAAGGTCATTGCGCATGCGCCGGCAGCGGACACCCACATGAATATCTGCGCCCCTGTTCCCCAGGATGACCAGGCGCCAGCGATGCCGCAAATGACCAGCAGCGAGCAGGCAAGGCCATTGCTCGCGATGCCCATATGGATCGCCTGCGCAGGGCTTTCACCTTTTGCCATTCCCCGCACGCCCACGTGGTAGCCGATTAGCAGGGCCAGATAAGCAGCGCCCAGCATGCGCACGAAGATCAGTGGTTCGGGCGCGGGGATGCCGAGCGCGACGAACCATGCAGGGGGAAATGCCAAAAGTGGTGCGCACCAGAACAGGCAGGTGATGGCGATCTTGCGGATGAGCAGTGTTCTAAGCCCGCGCAAGATTTTCTCCCGCGTTCGGGTATTCACAATTGAAATTCCAGAGCCTCGCCATCCTGCGGGATGAGCAAACGATCCTTTAAACCTGCGTTGGTGGCCGCAGCAGAGAGCGCGGCACGGGAAGTCGCGCAGAAATCCAGCGCCTCCAAATGGTTGGCAATGACGATGCCGGATGTCAGCGTGCATGCATCAAGGACTTCGCGGGCGTCCAGGTTCACTTTTTGGCCGAGGTCGAATTGCGAACCGCCTGCGGGCAATATGGTTGCGCGCGGGTTCCGTTGGGTCAGGCATCGCTTCACTTCGTCGGTGAGTATGGTGTCGCCGGCAATATAGAGGCTCGGCTCGCCGGGCAGGTCGATGAAGTAGCCATGTCCGTGCTCCATCATCAGCCCGATGAGGCCGCGGCCATGCACGCAGGGAATCGGCGTGATATGGCCGTGAAAGAACGGCTGCGTATGCGCGCCGAGCAACGGGTGGGCAGCGATGCTGCGGGCGGCGAGATAAGCCGCATCCCGTGGCATGCAGATGACCGGCACGCCAGTTTCCCGAAAGAATCTCTTGCCTGCCCTGTCCAGATGATCGAAGTGGCCGCGCTGACAATGCGTGACCAGGCCGTGGGTAACGCGCCGCAGCAGGTCCGGGGTGTTGCCTGGCAGATCGACCAGCGGGTTGCGCTGCTTCTGCCTGCCGAGATATTTGAGCGTGGGGATGCTGCCTTTGGGTGCAAGCATGGGGTCGACCAGTATGCCGATTCGCCTTCCGGCCGATTCGAATTCGAGCAGGCAGGTGGCGCTGCGGATATGCGTTATTTTCACGAGACACTCCCGATTGATCGATGGGCTGATTGTAGGAAGTCGTGGGGTGTGGCTACAATGGCACGAATTGCCAATCTTACTGACATAACATGCCATCCCGTTCCGCCACACCATTGCGACTCGGATTGCTCCTTTACCCGGGCTGTCTGCCGGTGGGATTGTTCGCGGTGTCGGACATGGTCAGCGCATGCAATCTGCGTGCGGGGCGCGAGCGTATCTCGGTCGTCTGGGTCGGCGTCGATGCTGAACCGGTAAGCACGGGGCGAGGCCCGGCACTGCGACCGCAGATGACGCTCGCCGATGCGGCCTGCGATACGCTCCTGGTGCCCGGGCTGTGGCTGACTGCGGCGGACGCGCTGGAACCCATGCTGCAGCAGCAACAACCTCTCATCGCGCAGCTGCATGCTTTGCCCAGAACCACCAAGCTGTGGAGCTACTGCTCCGGTGTGGCGCTGCTGGCTGCGGCGCAGCGTCTCGACGGGAAAAATGCGACCACCACATGGTGGCTGTGTGATCGCATGCTGGCGCGATTTCCCAAGACGCACTGGCGGCCCGGTGAAAGTCTGGTCGTGGATGGGCGCGCCGTCACGGCATCGGGGGCCAGCGGCTATCTGCCGCTGATGCTGGATCGGCTGGCGGACGTATATGGCGCAGAGGTGGTGCGCGACGTGCGCGAAGTGCTGATGCTGCCGCAACCGCGCATCCGGCACGATGCGTTCCGCGCAGTCGATATCATGACCATGCAGGATGCAAGTCTGCGCAAATTGCTGGTGTTCGCCCAGCGCACGCCGGCGAGGGAGCTGAATCTTCAAGGCGCGGCGCATCACTCGAATGTCTCCGTGCGCACGCTGTGCCGTCAGGTGCAACTCGCTACAGGGTTGGCCGCGGGCGATTGGCTGCGGCGGGTCAAACTTCGGCAGGTCGGCGAAGCCTTGTGCGGCATGAACACTTCCATCAAACAGATCTGCGACGAGTTGGGTTTCAGCAGCGAAGCCAGCCTGCATCGTGCGTTCAAGAAAACAACGGGACTGACGCTGGCGGAATATCGGCGCGCTTACGGCAGGTAGCGATCAGGCGCGCAGGTAGTCTGGTTCGTTCGCCATCCAGCGCTGCAGATGCGCCTGTGCCGCTTCGGGAAAATCACGCAGCATCTCGTCGGCGATGTCGCGCGCCTTGTCCAATAATTTGTCGTCCTCGCCCAGGTCTGCAAAGCGGAGCATGGGTACGCCGCTCTGGCGTGCGCCCAGCAGTTCGCCGGGGCCGCGCAGACGCAGGTCCTGTTGCGCGATCTCGAAGCCGTCGGTGTTCTCGTAGATGATCTTGAGCCTTGCGCGGGCGAGTTCCGACAGCGGTTGCTGGAACAGCAGCACGCATACGCTCTCTGCTGCACCGCGACCGACGCGGCCGCGCAGTTGGTGCAGCTGCGCCAGCCCCATGCGCTCGGCGTGGTCGATCACCATCAGGCTGGCGTTGGGCACGTCCACGCCGACTTCGATGACGGTGGTGGCGACCAGCAGTTGCAGCTCACCTGCCTTGAAGGCGGCCATGGTCTGCGCCTTTTCGGTGCTGCTCAATTTGCCATGGGCGAGGCCGATGCGCAGTTCGGGAAATATCTGCGTGAGCGTGGCGTAGGTCTCCAGCGCGGTCTGCAATTGCAGCGCTTCCGATTCGTCAATGAGCGGGCACACCCAATAGGCCTGGCGGCCTTCAAGACAGGCGGCGCGCACGCGCTCGAACACTTCTTCGCGCCGCGCATCGCTGACCAGCTTGGTGACGATGGGCGTGCGGCCTGGTGGTAGTTCGTCGATGACGGACACATCCAGGTCGGCGTAGTAGCTCATGGCCAGGGTGCGCGGGATGGGGGTGGCGCTCATCATGAGTTGGTGCGGCTCCGTCCCTTTGCCTCGCAATGCCAGACGTTGCTGTACGCCGAATTTGTGCTGCTCATCCACGATGACCAGTCCCAGTTTGTTGAATTCGACCGAAGTCTGGAACAGCGCATGCGTGCCGATTGCGAGCATGGTATTGCCCTGCGCGATGCGCTCGGCCGCGGCGGCCTTGTCTTTCTTTTTCAGACTGCCGGAGAGCCAGATGGGTTCGATACCGAGCGGTGCCAGCCATTCGCGCAGCTTGAGGTAATGCTGCTCGGCCAGGATCTCGGTCGGCGCCATGAAGGCGGCTTGGTAGCCGTTCTCGATGGCTTGCAAGGCGGCGAGCGCGGCAACGACGGTCTTGCCGCTGCCGACGTCGCCCTGCAGCAGGCGTTGCATCGGATGCGGACGGGCAAGGTCGTTGCTGATCTCGTGCCACGCCTTCTTCTGCGCGCCGGTGAGGGCGAACGGCAAGTCTTTCAGTAATGCATCAGTGAGTCTATTGCGCGCGGCGAGTTTTGACGCGATGCGCTGGCTGCGTTCCAGGTAATGCACGCGCATGGAAAGCTGTTGTGCCAGCAACTCGTCGAACTTGATGCGCATCCAGGCGGGATGTGCGCGTGCCAGCAATGCATCCTCATCGATGTCGGGCGGCGGCTGATGCAGCAGTTTCACGCTGGCGCCGAATTCCGGTAGGTTCAGACGTTGCCGGATTTTCTCCGGTAACGTGTCGTCGAGCTCCAGTTCGTTCAGCGCGGCGTGGATATGTTTGGCGAGCGTAGCCTGCGGCAGCCCGGCGGTGGTCGGGTAGACGGGGGTGAGCGCCTGTTTCAGCGGGACAGATTCTCCAGCGACGCGGCACTTGGGATGTACCATCTCTGTGCCGAAGAAACCCATGCGCGATTCGCCCAGGGCGCGGATTGTTTTGCCGATGGCGAGCTGCTTCTGCTGGCTGGGATAGAAGTTCAGGAAGCGCAGCGTGAGTATGCCGCTGTCGTCCTGCAACTGGCACACCAGACTGCGGCGCGGGCGATACATCACTTCGCAGTGGATGATCTCGCCTTCCACCTGCGCGGTCTCGCCCGGCGCGAGATCGGCTATGCGCGTGATCTGCGTCTCGTCTTCGTAGCGCAGCGGAAGATGCAGCACCAGGTCGAACGGGGAATGGATGCCGAGCTTGGCGAGTTTGCTCTGTATGGCGGGAGCGATCTTCAACGGCACGGGTCCGGCATCCTGAAAAATGGGGTCTGCCTAAGATTGCATGTTGGACATGTTGGCGACCCTGTCGTCCGCCATGCGCAGCCGGTCGGCAAGCGTGATCAGGAATGCCTGATTGAAATGCAGCTGGCAGCGGTCGGAGAGCTGGCGGAGTTGCGCGGTCAGTATCTTCATGACGGTGATCTCGGTGTTGGCAGCAACGGTCGCAGAACGCGGCATGGGTCTGCGGCTGATATAGGCCATTTCGCCAAAGCAGTTGCCGCCGCTCAGCGTATTGAGCAAGCGATTGTGGCGCGTTACGGTGACTCCGCCTTCGATCAGGATGAAGATCGCATCACCTATCTCGTCCTCGCGCACCAGCACGGTTTTTGCCGGCTGTTTTTGCCATTCGCCGACGCGCAATAACTCCCACAGTTCGAGGTCGGCAAAATCCTCGAACATCTCCAGCTTGCGCAACGCGATGAACTTCTCGCTTTCATTGATCTCCAGATCGCTCTTTTCGAAGTGGCCGAGTTCGGCCAGTTCATTGCCGAAGTCGCGCCAGGTGGTAAAACGATCCGCAACGTTCTTTTGCATGGCGTGCATCACGATGCGCTCCAGTTGCGGCGGCAGGTCACTGCGCAGCTGGGTTGGCGGTATCGGGTGTTCGTGCAGAATCTGCTGATACAAATGCGCCAGATTCTTCGGGCTGTAAGGCGAACGCCCGGTGAGCAAGCGATACATCACGACGCCCAGAGAATAGATATCGGTCTGGTGAGAGACTTCATCTCCGCGCACCTGTTCCGGCGACATGTAGTTGGGTGAGCCGACGCTGCCGTGCGTCTGTTCGAGGTCCAGCCGGATGGCAGCCCCCAGGTCGGCAATCTTTATTTCGTTCGGGCTATCCAACAACAGGTTGGCCGGCTTGATGTCGCGGTGGATGACGCCTTTGAATTGCGCGTAGTTGAGGGCGCGACAACACTTGAACATGTACTCCACTACGCGATCGAGCGGCAGCAGATTGTCCTGATTGATGTACTTTTCCAATGTGCCGCCGGGCACATATTCCATCACGATGTAATTCACTTCATCGCTGAGGACCGCTTCGTAAGTCGTGACGATATTCGGATGGATGAGTTTGCCTGCAAGGGCGGCCTCATTCTCCAATTGTTTGCGGTTCTGCCTGCCGAGCCTCGGGTCCTCGAGGAATTCCTGCTTGATCACCTTGATGGCGATCTCGCGATCTTTGAAAGGGTCGTATGCAAGATAGACCACGCTGGTGCCGCCCGATCCCAATTTCTTGATCAGGCGGTACGTGCCGATATACGTTTTTTGGTTCATTGAAATCGTTTGCCGGAAATTATTATTATTTTTATTCCTGTATGTACAACACGCCATCGGCCTCAACCAATGCGCCGCGAGGAAGCGAGGCGACACCCACGGCGGCGCGGGCCGGGAAGGGCTGGTGGAAGTAGGTTGCCATGATCTCGTTCACCTTGGCGAAATGCGCGAGATCGGTGAGATAGATGTTCAGCTTCACTACGTCGTTCAGGCTGCCCCCCGCCGCATCGGCGACGGCGCGCAGGTTCTGGAACACGCGGTGGATCTGCGCTTCGATGCCATCCACCATCTGCATGGTGTTGGGATCGAGACCGATCTGGCCGGAAAGGTACACGGTGCTATCCACGCGCACGGCCTGCGAATAGGTGCCGATGGCGGCGGGCGCATCGGGGGTCTGGATTACGAATTTATTCGACATGGTGTTCTCCTGTAATTGTTCTAGTTGGCAAGTTTGGCGAAACGGTCGTCTGCCATTCTGAGCCGATCCGCCATGACGCGCAAAAAGGCCTGGTTGAAATGAAGTTGGCAATGGTCGGAAAGTGTTGCGAGCTGTTGCGGCAATATCTTCAGCATGGTGACCGACGTTCCCGCCGTGACGGTGGCGGAGCGGGGTACGGGCCTGCCGCTGATGTAGGCCATCTCGCCAAAGCAGTCGTCGCTGCGGATCACATTGAGCAGGCGCCCGTTCTTGGTCACGCTTACGCTGCCGTCGACGATGATATAAAAAGCATCTCCCATCTCGTTTTCGCGCATGAGTATGGTTTGCGGCGGCTGCTTCTGCCATTCGCCCGCGCGCAGGATCTCCCACAGTTCGGTATCGGTGAAGTCCTTGAATAACGACATCTCGCGCATCGTGGTGAATTTTTCCGCCTGATTGATATCGATGGCGCTTTGTTCGAAGCGCCCCAGCGCGGCGAGATCGCTGCCGAAGTCTTTCCAGTTCTGGTAGCGCTCGTTTTTGTCCTTGTGCATCGCACCCAGTACGACACGCTCAAGTTGCGGCGGGATGTCGGGGCGCAGGCTGCGCAGTGCCGGCGGAGTGGAATTCAGTATCTGCTGGCACAAGCTGGCCAGATTCTGAGCCTGAAAGGGAGCGTGCCCTGTGAGCAGGCGGTACATCACGACCCCCAGAGAATAAATGTCGGTCTGGTGCGTCAGCTCCTCTCCGCGCAATTGCTCCGGCGACATGTAGCCGGGCGAGCCGACGTTATTGACTTGCGTCTGTTCGATGTCCAGCAACAGGGCAGCGCCCATGTCGGAGATCTTGATGTCGCCATCTTGGGTGAGCAGCATGTTGGCGGGCTTGATGTCGCGATGGATGACGCCGTTGAATTGAGCGTAGTTCAGCGCGCGGCAGCACTTGAACATGTATTCCACCACCTTGTCGACGGGCAGCAGGTTAGCCGGTTCGGCATATTTTTCCATCGTGCCGCCGCTGACGTATTCCATCACGATGTGGCTGGAATCGTCGCCGATCACCGCATCGTAGATCGCGACGATATGCGGATGCGACAACTTGCCCGCCAGCGAAGCTTCGTTATCCAGTTGCCGCTGGTACAACTTGCCTGTCTTGGGGTCGTTCAATATCTCCTGCTTCAACACTTTGATCGCCACCTCGCGTTTCGCGAAGGGGTCGAAGCCGAGATACACGGAGCTGGTCGCGCCTTGGCCGAGTTTTCTGGTGAGGGTGTATTTGCCCAGTGTTTCGGGAAGCTTCATGTGGGTGTTACCAAGCGAATCGCTGAATGAACGGGGTGAATTTACACTAACAAACGGATAGAGAACAGCGCCAGAAGGACGCCGGTTCCAATATCAGGATATATCAAGGCATTTTTCCCTGTGGCGTCAAATATTGCCCCGTTAGGGGCTTTGCCCGGCTGCGTGCCGGGGTTCTTCCTGGCGTGTTGCTAATGAAGCATCACTTTTGCATCGCGGCTTGTTCAGGATGGCGCTTTAACCGATAATCCAGCCCCGCCGAATGCCGGAATCCCGCATTCGGTTTTATCTTGAATGAATGGGCTTTTTTTGAATATTAACTTCCAACGCGCGGTTGACCGGATTGCCGGCGTGCCGATCTGTGCGGCATTGTCGCTGCTGGAAAGAGTTCGTCTGCTGTTTGGTGGCAAAGCCGCCGCGACCGTACCGCCGAAACGCATCCTCATCGTCCTGTTGTCGGAGATGGGCAGCCTGGTGCTGGCCCAGCCGATGTTCGCCGAGTTGAAGCGCCGCTATCCCGGTGCCGAGTTGCACATGCTGATGTTCGCCAAGAATCGCGAAGTGCTCGACCTGCTCGGGGTGATGCCCAAGGAAAATGTCATCACGCTCAACGACAAGGCGCTGGGTTCGTTTGCGACGGACAGCCTGAACGCCCTGTTCAGGATGCGATCGCTCGATTTCGACGTGGTGATCGATTGCGAACTGTTCTCGCGCGTGAGCAGCATTTTCTCCTATCTGTCCGGGGCCCGCGTCCACGTCGGCTTCCATGCGCATACGCAGGAAGGCCTGTACCGCGGCTCGTTCATGAACCGCAAGGTGATGTACAACCCATA
Organism: uncultured beta proteobacterium; assembly: GCA_963840345.1. GTDB lineage: Bacteria > Pseudomonadota > Gammaproteobacteria > Burkholderiales > Gallionellaceae > Sideroxyarcus. The sequence goes on along the minus strand of CAWIYO010000006.1, from coordinate 117,091 downwards.
CCGCCATTTGTCGCAACAGTTCCTGACCATGGTGGATGCCATCGAGTCCGAGGGACGTCCGCTGGCCAAGGCCGTCGCGCACGAGGTAAGTGCGCCGCCGCTACTGCAGTTCGCAGGGGGCGAAGTGGAAGGTGTCACCGCGCAATTGCACGCCGATTTTCCCGTCATTAAAGACAAGAGGCTGGTGCTGGTCTATCCCGATGGCGGCATTCTGCCCATCCGTGCCTGGCCGCCCGCTTACTACAAACAGTTGTGCGATGCGCTGTTGCAGGAAGGTTATGCGGTGGCGCTGATCGGCCTGCCCGAGGCCAAGCCGCTGGCACGGGAGATCCTGGCGCATTGCAAGCACGAACTCTGCATCGATCTTACGGGTTACACCAAATCGGTGAGGCACCTGCTGGCGATCTTCCATCGCGCGTCTTTGCTGGTGACCAACGACGGCGGGCCGGGACAGTTCGCCGCGCTCACCCCGTTGCCCACGCTGGTGTTCTTCGGGCCGGAGACGCCTGCGCTGTACAGCCCGCTGGCGCCCAATATCCACTGCCTGTATACCGCGCTGTCCTGCTCGCCCTGCCTGACGGCATACAACCATCGCAACTCGCCTTGCGACGGCAACAACCGTTGCCTGCAGTTGATCACGCCGGAGCAGGTGTTGGCACGGGCGCGAGGCTTGTTGCAGGAGACCGGTCCGGCATGACTCCTTTCAGAATACGCATGCACACGGCGTCCCTGCTGCGCCGAATCTTTTCGCGCCGGTTCCTGAAGTTCGGCACGGTGGGTGCTTCCGGCACGGTGATCAACATCGGGGTTCTGTACCTCGCGCAGGAATACATTTTCAACAATGTGCAGCAGCCCGAGATCAGGCTCAACCTGTCGCTGGTGCTGGCGATCTTCCTGGCCACGCTCAACAACTTTTTCTGGAACCGCTTGTGGACCTGGAAAGACCGGGTGCTGCACCACCATCGTCCGTGGCTGGTCCAGTTCGGTCAGTACACGCTGGCCTGCTGGCTGAGCATCGCGCTGCAATTGGTGTTCACCAACCTGCTCGCGCCGCATTTTTACTACCAGATCGCCAACCTCATCGCGATCGGATTGACCAGCGTGCTGAACTTCCTGCTCAACGATATCTGGACGTTCGGCCGCCTGAAATTCAAGCGGCACGAAGAGTCGTCACGCAGCGACTGACCATGAACAGGCGGCTGGGCGGGATGCGTTTGCTTGGGTATGGCTTGGCGGTATTGCTTGCCGTATTGACTTATTTCTACGGCCTCGACAGCCAGCATATTCCCAAGAACGGCGACGAATATCCGTACGAGCACATCACACGGCTGACAGCGGCGAGCGGCCACCTGCTGCCGTTGCAGTCCGAACTCGACGGCATGCGCAATACCAAGCCTCCATTGCTGTTCTGGCAGGGCATCGCCTCTACCCATTGGGGGGAAGACTGGGACTTGTGGCATCTGCGCTATCCCAGCGTGATCTATACGCTGCTCACCGCGTTGCTGGTCTTCTCTGCTGGCCAGGCGACTGTCAGGGAACGTGGAGAGCGGTTTCATCGCGGCGCTTACTTTCCTCGCATTCTTCAGCACCTACCGTTTCGGCAGGCCGTTCCTGGTCAACCCGCCCGAAGTGTTCTGGTTCTTCCTGCCATTCTTCACGCTGCTGTATTGGCGTCCCTTCAGTTTCGAATCCAGGCTGCTCGTCCCGCTGTTGCTGGGCATCGAGATCGGCGTTGGTTTGCTGTACAAATCCTTCGCCTTGCTGGCGCCGATAGGGCTGGTGCTGATCTGGTGGTATTTGCATGAGCGCCGTTACCGATGGCGCGAGTGGATGTTGAAAGATGCGTACAAGCCGGTGTTGGCAGGCTTCGTGGCGCTGTCCTTGTTCGCGCTGTGGTTCGTGCTGGATCCCGATCCGCAATCGGTATGGCGCGAATTCGTGGTAGGCGAAAACGCCGGCAAATTCGGGGCACGTGGCGACAGTTATTGGGCGAAGCTGTTGTGGGGCGGAAGCAGCATCTGGACCCTGATGCTGGGCTATCCCCTGGATGCCGGGCTGCTGGCGTTTCCGGTGGCGGCCTTGTTCTTCGTGGCCTATCGCCAGCGGCACCAGCTCGGCGATGCCGAGAAGATGCTGTGGATATGGATGGTCGTCCTGTTCATCGTATTCGCCGTTCCCAGCCAGCGCTCGGCGCGTTACCTGCTGGAAGCGATGCCGGGTGTGGCGGTGCTGTGCGCACTGAACTGGCAGCGCATCCCGCGCTGGATCTTCATGCTTACGCTCGTTTTCAGCGGAGCCGTGCTTTCGCTGCTGGCCTTCCTGGCCTGGAGTCTGGAGAGCGAAGCAGGCGGGATGTATGGTTGGGGCTACTGGTTGTTGTTGGGCATGTCGTTGGCCTTGGTATCGCTTGCCTTCAGATTTACGCGCGGCCTGGTCAACGTCGTGGTGCTGCTTGTCTTCCTGTCCCTTGCTGCCTTTTTGCGGCCATTCGACGGCGCGCAGGGTACGTATGACGAGGCCGCAAAACGATATGTGCAGGGTAAGGATGTGTGGGTGTCGTGCAATTTCCGGGCGCTGGACGAAGGACATCGCTTTCTGCTCCCCGGCGCGCGGATGCATGGCTACGACGAGAACTGGAACCTGACGCCTGCCGAGCTGGCGGCGCGTTACCGGATATTCGCGCTGCAACTGCCGCTGAATACCGAGGCTTGTGCCGGGTGCCGGGTGATCGGGCAAAGGCTGGAGATACGCGGGCGGCAAAGTCCGGAAGAGTTGCGTGCGATGCTCAAAGGGGATGTGTTCCGGCATCTTTTCGTGAAAGAATTGCTGGTTGAATCGTCACAGGTGGATTCCAATGTACTTAACAAGAACAAGGAAGGGTGCCGTTGATGGGCATGCTTAAGCGCGCTTTCCCTCTCGCTGTGGTGTTGCTGGCTTTCGGTTTCGGCTTGCATAAGGCATGGCAAAGGCCCGAGCCGGCTTCCGGCTTCCGGATGCCCGTCATTGAGCCGCCAGTTGCGCAACCTGTTGTAGAGAAGAAACCGCCAGTTCGCAAAGAGGGCCGACGCCGTCTCCGCCGCGGCGCAGAGCCGAAAGCCGCCATCGGCCGTTTTGTCAGGCATTTCGCTTCATCCAGACTGCATGCGCAGACCCACGCTTCCTCCCTCGTCGAGCTCAAGGATGGACGCGTTCGCGCTTTCTGGTTTTCCGGCAGCCGTGAGGGTGCATCCGATGTGACCGTCAATAGCGCGGTGTTCGATCCGGCAAAAGACGAATGGAGCGCCGAGCAGGTTGTGGCCAGTCGTGCGAGCACTCAGCGCGCCTTGCACCGTTATGTCGCCAAGCTGGGGAATCCCGTGGCGGCGCGCTCGGCAGATGGCACCTTGCGCCTGTTCTATGTGACGGTGTCGTTGGGCGGTTGGGCCGGCAGTTCCATCACCACGATGACTTCCAGCGACGAGGGCGAGACCTGGAGTACGCCGCGCCGCTTGATTACCTCGCCGTTCATCAACATCAGTACTTTGGTAAAAGGCACACCTTTCCTGTATGCAGACGGTTCGATGGGGGTGCCGGTATATCACGAGTTGTTGGGCAAGTTCGCCGAGATACTGCATCTGGACGCGGCAGGCAACGTGATCGATAAACAGCGCCTGGCCCGGGCCGGACAAGGTACGTTGCAGCCGGTGGTGCTGGTGAAGAGCCCGGAACAAGCCTTGGTACTGACGCGTTATTCGGGGCAGGATAATCCGCATCTGGCGCGCAGCCTCTCTACTGAGGACGGCGGACAGCACTGGAGTGCGGTGGAAAAATCGTCCTTTCCCAATCCCGATGCGGCGCTGTCGGGCACTGCATTGCCGGACGGTCGTTTGCTGGCCGTATTGAACCATCAGGAACAGGGGCGCGACAGCTTGTCCCTGATGCTGTCGGCGGATGGGGGGCGCCAATGGAAAGAGCTGCATCGCCTGGAAGAGATGCGCGTGGTGCGCGACAAGAAACTGGACGAAAAGCAATGTCTGCGCATCGTGCAGGGATTGATACTGAACTCCGATGCACGGCTGGCAAAGGCCCCGACCGCGACGCTGAACGAATATGTCGATTCCGCCAAAGCCAGAGTGCGTGCCGACGGTGGCTGCAGTTTTGAGTTCTCCTATCCTTATTTGATCCAGGTGCGCAACGGAGATATCCATCTCTCCTACACCTGGAATCGCGTGTTCATCAAACATGTCACGTTCGACCAGCAATGGTTGAACCGTCATTTGAAAAAGGACGCAGATGCAAATCGACACTGACCTGACGGGGCTGTTCGGAATTACCCTGGCTATCTTTACGCTGCTTGTGCGAGTGCCGCGGGTACAGGCATTGCCGCCGCGCCAAAGGGCGGGTGTGCTGCTGGCTGCACTTGTCGTGCTGCCGGTTCCGTTGTGGGGCCTCTCGCTGGCTGGATTCGTACGCGGCATCACCGGCGACCTGAGCATTGGCACTCTGGTGTTGCTGGTACTGGCCTTGGCGCATATTTTGTCCGGACGGGTATTGCTTGACGACTCCAATCGTCGCAATGCGCTGAAAGCTTTTGCGATCACCGCGATCCTGTTCTATCCGCTTGCACTGGGTTTCACCATGTTCGATCCCTATCGTTTTGGGTATGGCAACTTATGGTTCATGGCGGCCTTGCTGGGTTTGGCGATCTGGTCCAGCCTGCGTTATTCCCCCCTCTTTGCCGTCTGCATCGCGTCAGGAGTGGCGGCGTGGAGCGCCGGCTGGTATGAATCCACCAATCTTTGGGATTACCTGATCGATCCGTGGCTGGCGATCTATGTTTTTTCGGTGCAGGGGAAATTTTGGCTGGCACGTTTGAGGGGGAGGATGCATGCCTAGTTTGACTCGCAACGATTACCGGACTTTGTTGCTGGCCGCCCTGGGCGGTACGCTGGAATTCTACGATTTCATCATCTTCGTGTTCTTCGCCGGCGTCATCGGGCAATTGTTTTTTCCGCCCGACATGCCGGACTGGCTGCGCCAGGTGCAGACCTTCGGCATTTTTGCAGCGGGCTATTTTGCGCGGCCCCTGGGCGGGATCGTTATGGCGCATTTCGGCGACCTGTTCGGGCGCAAGCGCATGTTCATGCTGAGCATCCTGTTGATGGCTCTGCCGACACTGGCCATAGGTCTATTGCCGACTTATGCGGCGATCGGCATCTGGGCGCCGCTGTTTCTGTTGTGCTTGCGCGTGATGCAGGGCGCGGCCATCGGCGGCGAGGTGCCGGGTGCCTGGGTGTTCGTGGCCGAGCATGTGCCGAAGCGCCATGTGGGTTTTGCTTGTGGCACGCTGACTGCCGGATTGACCGGCGGCATTTTGCTGGGTTCGCTGGTGGCGGCTGCCGTGACGCGCAGTTATGCGCCTGCCGAGCTGCTGGCGGAAGGATGGCGGGTACCTTTCATTCTGGGTGGCGTGTTCGGGCTGGTATCGGTGTGGCTGCGCCAGTATCTGCACGAGACTCCCGTGTTCAAGGAGATGCAGGCACGGCAGCAACTCGCCGATGAATTGCCGTTGAAGACCGTGGTACGGGCACATCGACCGGCAGTCGTGCTCACCATGCTGATGACCTGGCTGCTTTCCGCTGCCATCGTGGTGATGATCCTGATGACACCGACCCTGGTGCAGAAGTTGTTCAGTATCCCCGCGGCGGTTGCCCTGCAGGCGAACAGCGTCGCGACCTTGTTTCTGAGTATCGGTTGCATCTCGTTCGGTGCACTGGCCGACCGTTACGGCGCCGGGCGCGTGCTGGGATTGGGTTGCGTGGGCTTGGGGGCGACTTCCTGGCTGTTCTATCAGCAAGTGGGTGCGGCGCCGGAACATATATATGTATGGTACGCGCTGAGCGGTTTTTTTGTGGGCGTGATCGGCGTGGTTCCAAGCGCGGCCGTACTGTTATTTCCGCCGGCTGTGCGTTTTTCCGGTTTGTCCTTCGCCTATAACGTGGCTTATGCCGTGTTCGGCGGCCTGACCCCGGTGCTGGTAAGCCTGTTATTGCGCGTCGATGCTCTGGCCCCCGCACATTATGTCCTTATGCTTAGCATGGTTGGGGTGGCGATAGGCGTGTACCTGCGCCGGCGCGAGCCGGTTATCAGATAGCACGGCTTATGCGACAATGCGCCCCCCAAAAGAGCGCGTGAATGCGCCGGTTGCAGCCTACATTCAGAATAGGAAGTGTCTTTGGAAAATCTCAAGCGATTACTCGCGTCGGATATGGCGGCGGTGGATGCCGTGATCCGCGCCCGTCTGCATTCCGAAGTGGCATTGGTCAATCAGGTCGGCGAATACATCATCAACAGCGGTGGAAAACGCTTGCGCCCCGCACTGGTGTTGCTTTCCGCACAAGCCTTCGGGTTTTCCGGAAAACACCACCATGAACTGGCGGCGGTGGTGGAGTTCATCCACACCGCCACTTTGCTGCACGACGATGTGGTGGACGAATCCGAACTGCGGCGCGGACGCGAGACGGCCAACGCGCTGTTCGGCAACGCGGCCAGCGTACTGGTCGGCGATTTCCTGTATTCGCGGTCTTTCCAGATGATGGTGGAAGTGGGGGAGATGCGCGTGATGCAGACGCTGGCCGATGCGACCAACGTCATCGCCGAGGGCGAAGTGCTGCAACTGCTCAATTGTCACGACGCCGATGTGGACGTGGCCAACTACATGCGCGTCATCCATTGCAAGACCGCCAAGCTGTTCGAGGCTGCCATGCGTCTCGGCGCGATCCTCGGCAAGGCCTCAGCTGCCGAAGAAGAGTCTGTATCGAGATACGGTATGCATCTCGGTACCGCATTCCAGCTGATCGACGATGTGCTGGACTATTCTGCCGATGAAGCGCAGACCGGCAAGCATCTTGGCGATGACCTGGCCGAAGGCAAACCCACGTTGCCGCTGATCTATGCCATACAGCATGGCTCGAAGGAGCAGGCCGCCGTGGTGCGCGGCGCCATCGAACAAGGTGACGTGGGCAAGTTTGCCGAGGTGTTGGCGATCATACGCGACACGGGTGCGCTGGAGTTCACGCGCCAGCAGGCTTTGCGCGAAACCGAGGCGGCTTGTGAGGCCATCGCTTCACTTACCGATTCTAAATACAAGCAGTGTCTGTTAGAATTGGCAGACTTTGCCGCGACGCGGCAATTTTAGTTTCACCGCAGACCATCCGGTCTGTATGAGCGGGGTGTAGCTCAGCCTGGTAGAGTACTGCGTTCGGGACGCAGGAGTCGGAGGTTCGAATCCTCTCACCCCGACCAATTTTGGCCGCCAGTGTGCGGTAATCTGTGGAGTAAGAGACATGAGTCGCTTGCTTTTTCTGCTGGCCGTCGTGATCGTCGTATACCTGCTGCTGAGATCCTTCCGCAGGCAGGCGCCCAAACAGGACGTCTCAGCTGCGGCCGAGGAGATGGTGCGTTGTGCGCAGTGCGGCGTGCATCTGCCCAAAAGTGAAAGCATACTGGCTGGCGGCAATTACTATTGCAGCGACGCACATCGTCGCGAGCATACCTCCAAGTAGGTCCGATGCGGGATAACCTGTCCCTCACTGGTTCTTTCCCCTTCTTGCATACGGCTGCGCCGTTATCTCAAGAAAATCTGTGGCGCTCAATCAGCTTCTTCAATCTCTACCGTCTGATCCTGGGCGGTGTGTTGGTGCTTATGGCGTCGATCTTCGGCAAAACGCTGTCGTTGAGCACGCAGCATCAATCCTGGTTTTTCTGGGTCAGTGCCGTATATATCGTGCTGGTACTGGTTTCCATAACGGCGGTCAATTTACACAAGCCCCGTGCCAGGCTGCAACTCGCGTTCCAGGTTTGTACCGACATCGCCGCTGTCGCGGCCCTGTCTTATTTTAGCGGCGGCATCCAAAGCAATTTCGGCATGCTGATGCTGGTTTCGCTGGCGTTCGCAGGGATGATCAGTCGCGGGCGTATGACCTTGCTCTACGCTGCGCTGGCCAGCTTGTCCGTCCTGTTGGGACATGGCTATGCGGTGCTGACCGCCGATGCGGCCGTGACACTGTTTTTCCAGGCGGGCATCTTGTGCATTTCGTATTTTGCAGTGGCCTGGCTGGCACATACCCTGTCCAAATATGCCGTGGCCAGCGAGAAGTTGGCATCCTTGCGCGGTGTCGATCTTTCCAACATGGCCGAGGCCAATCGCCTGATGATCCAGGACATGCCGGATGGCGTGCTGGTGGTGGATGAGCGCGGAATGGTGCGTCAATCGAATCCGGGCGCGGAAAGGCTGTTGGATTATGCCTTTGCCGAGGGGGGTAAATCCCATTTGTCCGAATGCTCCCCGTTGCTGGAGGCGATGTTTGCGGCTTGGCGGCAGAACAAGGCGCTCGGGAACGAAGTGCTGCGCTTGCCGGGCTCCAATCACCCGGTGCGCGTGCGCTTTTTGCCGGTGCAGCGCGAAGGTTTTTGGGGGGCGGTGGTAGTGCTGGAAGATGTGCAACGGGTACAGGAACAGGCGCAACAGGTAAAGCTCGCCGCACTGGGCCGGTTGACCGCCAACATCGCGCATGAAGTGCGCAATCCCCTGTCGTCCATCAGCTACGCGACCGAGTTGCTGAAGGAGCAGAAACATGACTCGGCACAGGCTCGACTGTTTCAGATCATTCTGGACAATACCTCACGTTTGAACCGCATCGTTCAGGATGTGATGCAGGTCAACCGTCGCGACCGCGTGCAGGCGGAGACCATCAATCTGTCGACTTGCCTGGAGGAAGTGCTCGAAAGCTTGTGCCAGGTCGAACAGGTGTCGCGCTCGGTGTTCGAGTTGCGCGTCGAGCCGGCAAGCAAGGCACGTTTCGATCGCGGGCATTTCGAACAGGTGCTATGGAATCTGTGCCGCAACGCTTTGCGCTACAGCCAGAAACAGCCGAGCAGTGTCCGCTTGCGCTCCATTACCGAAGACGGAAGAACGGTGCTGGAGGTGTCGGATGATGGAACGGGTGTGCCGGGCGATGCGGTGCAAAAGTTGTTTGAACCATTTTTTACCACGGATAAAGGCGGGACAGGGCTGGGCTTGTATATCGCGCGTGAACTATGTGAAGCGAACGGCGCAATGATCGAATACAGGCAGGCGCTTGACGGCGGGGCGTGCTTCCGCATCCTGTTCGGGGGCAAAGATGAGTGAGACAAAAACCACACCACGGGTGCTGGTGGTAGATGACGAGGCCGATATCCTGGAACTGCTGGAGTTGGCACTGGTGCGCATGGGGCTGGAAGTGGAGCGCGCGAGTGGGGTGCAGCAGGCCAAGCAATGCCTGGACGCCGGAAGTTTCGATCTGTGCCTGACTGACATGCGTATGCCGGACGGCGAGGGATTGGAGGTGGTGCGCCATATCTCCGAGCGCGGGCTGGATGTCCCAGTGGCCGTGATCACCGCGCATGGCAATCTGGAAAACGCAGTGGCGGTACTCAAGGCGGGTGCGTTCGACTATCTGTCCAAGCCAGTGGCGCTGGATCAACTGCGGACGCTGGTTGCCTCGGCACTCAAATTGCCTGCTTCCAAAGCGAATGCGGTGGGCAAGGAGGGGGAGGCTACCCTGCTGGGGAATTCTCCCGCCATGGCGCAAGTGCGCGAATTGATCGGTCGTGTCGCGCGAAGCCAGGCGCCGGTGCACATCAGCGGCGAATCGGGCAGTGGCAAGGAATTGGCCGCGCGCCTGATCGTGGAAAAGAGCGCGCGACGCGATCAACCTTTCATTGCGGTGAACTGCGGTGCGATTCCCGAAAATCTGATGGAAAGCGAGTTTTTCGGCTACCGAAAAGGCGCATTCACCGGCGCTGACAAGGACAGGGAGGGTTTTTTTCAGGCGGTGAACCATGGAACCTTGCTGTTGGACGAGGTGGCAGATTTGCCGATGACGATGCAGGTCAAACTGCTGCGCGCAATCCAGGAAAAGAAAGTGCGACGCGTCGGTGCGACACAGGAAGAGCCGGTGGATGTGCGCATACTCAGCGCTACTCACCGTGATTTGGCGCAATGCGTGCAGCAGGGTAAGTTCCGGCAAGACCTCTATTACCGTCTGAACGTCATTTCGCTGCAGATGCCTTCTTTGCGCGAGTTGCGTGAAGATGTGCCCGAGATCGCCAGCAAGATATTGAAGAGGCTGCGCCGAGACTCGGAGGTCGAATTCTCTTCCCAGGCGTTATGCGAACTGACAAGCTATGATTTTCCCGGCAATGTGCGCGAACTGGAGAACATCATCGAGCGTGCATTGGCGCTGTGCCTTGGTGGCGTAATCATGCCCGCCGACCTGCAGTTGATGCCCGCTCAGTCCTCGCAGGGTGAGGTCAGTGCGGGGGGGGCGGGCAAGTATCCGCTTACCGACTATCTTGATCGAGTCGAGCGCGAGGCAATTCTGGAAGCGCTCAATCAGACGCATTTCAACCGCACCGCCGCCGCCAAGATACTGGGAGTGACATTCCGCGCCTTGCGTTACCGCATGGAGCGCCTGTCCATCACGGATAAGGACAAGATCGATTGAAGTTCAATGCTCAGGGCTGGCTGAGCGGGGTGCGGCGGGTGGCATCGCCTAACCATGACGCCCGCCCGCCACATACCCCCATCGTCTTGCTGGTCATCCACAACATCAGTTTGCCTCCCAACGAATACGGGGGGAGTGCGATAGAGCGCTTTTTCACCAACAGGCTGGATCACACGGAGCACCCCTATTTCGAGCAACTCAAGGGCGTCAGGGTGTCATCCCATTTTCTGGTGCGGCGCGATGGGCAGGTAATACAGTTCGTGCCATGCAGCAAAAGAGCCTGGCATGCCGGTGTTTCGACCTGGAGCGGGCGCTCACGCTGCAATGACTTTTCTATTGGCATCGAGCTGGAAGGTAGCGACTTTGATCCTTTTGCAGAATCTCAATACGCCGCACTGGTGCGTCTGACAAGGCTGCTCAAACGTATTTATCCCATCGTCGATATCGTGGGGCATTCCGATATCGCGCCTGACCGCAAGACCGATCCCGGCCCGTTTTTCGACTGGGGGAGGTACCAAAAACGCCTGAAATGAGTCCCGGTTCCTGCCAATTTCTCACTGTGGGAAAAATAAAAAAGATATAGAACGAGCACATAAAGACATAGGCCAAAATTTCTGTTGCATAAAAAAAACCATGCACTAGAATTAGTGCAAATTTGATGTTCGACCACTAGATATAGTGGTTTTTTCTTTTTAGCCGGGCAGGGCGATTTGCCCAGTCGGCTCAAGCAATTAAAAGGGAGTCTCATATGTTGCTTGCTTCTGATAGCGTTTCTTCATCCGTGCCATCCATTCATCTGCATCCGAATTCAGAATCGGTGGCGCCTTCCGGTAGTCCCTCGTTGGACCAGTACAAGGTGATTCGCCGCAATGGCTCCGTGGTTTCCTTCGAGCCGGGCAAGATATCCGTTGCCATGACCAAGGCCTTCATCGCCGTCAACGGCGGCCAAGGGGCGGCTTCGGCGCGCGTGCGCGAGATGGTCGAGCAGATGACCGCGAACGTGGTGAATGCGCTGATCCGCCGCCAGCCGCATGGCGGCACGCTGCACATCGAAGACATCCAGGACCAGGTCGAGCTGTCGTTGATGCGCTCCGGCGAGCACGATGTGGCGCGCTCCTATGTGTTGTACCGCGAGCAGCGCACGCGCGAGCGCAGCAAGAGCAAGAAGGGGAGCGAGGCGGCCCATGCGCTGAACGTGAAGGTCGGCGGCGCGCTGCGTCCGCTGGATGAGGCGGAACTGGCCGCCCAGATCAAAGCGGCCTGCGCGGGTTTGGGCGCATCTGTCGATGCCGACCAAGTGCTCAAGCTGACCTTGAAGGACCTGTACGATGGCGTCGCCATCGAGGAAGTGCGCAAGTGCTCCATCCTTTCCGCGCGCACCCTGATCGAGCAGGACCCGGCTTACAGCTTCGTTACCGCGCGCCTGCTGCTGAACAACATCTTCTGCGAGATCCTCGGCGAAGAGGTGCCCCAGGCCGAGATGGCGGCGCGTTATGTCGAGTATTTCCCGAAATACATCAAGCGCGGCATCGAAGCCGAGCTGCTGAACGAAGAGCTTGGGCATTTCGATTTGGAGCGTCTGGCCAAGGCGCTGGACGCCAGCCGCGACCTGCAATTCAATTATCTCGGCCTGCAAACGCTGTATGACCGCTACTTCCTGCATATCGACGAGGCGCGTATCGAATTGCCGCAAGCGTTCTTCATGCGCGTGGCGATGGGCTTGAGCCTGAACGAGATCAACCGCGAAGAGCGCGCCATCGAGTTCTATCGCCTGTTGTCCAGCTTCGATTTCATGAGTTCCACGCCGACGCTGTTCAATTCGGGCACGCGCCGCTCGCAGCTCTCTTCCTGCTACCTGACGACGGTGGCGGACGATCTGGATGGCATCTACGAAGCGTTGAAGGAAAATGCCCTGCTGTCCAAGTTTGCGGGCGGTCTGGGCAACGACTGGACCAGCGTGCGTGCGCTGGGCAGCCATATCAAGGGCACCAACGGCAAGTCGCAGGGCGTCGTTCCCTTCCTGAAGGTGGTGAACGACACCGCAGTGGCGGTCAATCAGGGCGGCAAGCGCAAGGGCGCGGTGTGCGCCTATCTGGAGACCTGGCACCTCGACATCGAAGAATTCCTGGAGCTGCGCAAGAACACCGGCGACGACCGTCGCCGCACGCACGATATGAACACCTCGAACTGGATTCCCGACCTGTTCATGAAGCGCGTGATGGAAGGTGGCGAATGGACGCTGTTCACTCCGTCGACCTGCCCCGATCTGCACGACAAGTTTGGCATTGAATTCGAGAAGGCTTACACCGCCTACGAGGCCAAGGTCGCCAGCGGCGAGATCAAGCTGTTCAAGAAAGTGCCCGCGCAATCGCTGTGGCGCAAGATGCTGACCATGCTGTTCGAGACCGGCCATCCCTGGATCACCTTCAAGGACCCGTGCAACATCCGCAGTCCGCAGCAGCATGTGGGCGTGGTGCACAGCTCCAACCTGTGCACGGAAATCACGCTGAACACATCCGACAGCGAGATCGCAGTGTGCAACCTCGGTTCCGTCAATTTGTCGGCGCACATCTACCCCAAGGGCCATGCCAAGGCGGGTCAGGTCGATCACGACAAACTGAAGCGCACCGTCAGCACGGCCATGCGCATGCTGGATAACGTGGTCGACATCAACTACTACGCAGTTGCCAAGGCGCGCAATTCCAACCTCAAGCACCGTCCGGTCGGCCTCGGCATCATGGGCTTCCAGGATTGCCTGCACGAATTGCGCATCCCGTATGCCTCCGAGGCGGCGGTGGAATTCGCCGACCGTTCGATGGAGGCGGTGTGCTACTACGCCTACTGGGCATCCACCGACTTGGCCGAAGAGCGCGGCCGCTACGCCAGCTTCCGTGGCAGCCTGTGGGATCGCGGCATCCTGCCGCAAGACAGCCTGAATCTGCTGCGCGAGCAGCGCGGCGGTTTCGTCGAGGTGGATACGTCGGCCAGCCTGGATTGGGATGCATTGCGCTCCCGCATCGGACAAGTCGGCATGCGCAACTCCAACTGCGTGGCCATCGCCCCGACTGCGACCATCTCCAACATCATCGGCGTGTCGCAGAGCATCGAGCCGACCTACCAGAACCTGTTCGTGAAATCGAACCTGTCCGGCGAGTTCACCGTCATCAACGAACACCTGGTGAACGACCTGAAGGCGATGGGGCTGTGGGACGAGGTGATGATCGCCGACCTCAAGTATTTCGACGGCAGCCTGTCCAAGATCGACCGCATCCCGGCCGAACTGCGCGAACTGTATTCCACCGCTTTCGAGGTGGAACCGAAGTGGCTGATCGAGGCTGCATCGCGTCGCCAGAAGTGGATTGACCAATCGCAGTCGCTCAACATCTACATGGCAGGCGTTTCCGGCCGCAAGCTGGATGACACCTACAAGCTGGCATGGCTGCGTGGCCTGAAGACCACTTATTACCTGCGCTCGCTGGGGGCGACCTCGGCCGAGAAGTCCACCTCGCGTACCGGGTCGCTGAACTCGGTTTCCAGCGATGCGGGGGCAGGCGGCATGTCGGCAGCACCGGCAGCGGAAGAGCCGAAGTTCTGCTCGATTGACAATCCAGAGTGCGAAGCCTGCCAGTAGGCAGGTTCGCGGTCTGGATTGCGGTGAAGGCTAACTTGCAAGGCAAGTTAAGCCCCGTAGGGGCGGCCGGAACCACAACCGGTTTATGCGAAGCCTGCCAGTAAACGGGGCGTTTCGGACTGATATGAAAAACGAGTTCGCCGCATCGTGCGCCGAACATAAGTACCAAGGGAGCAAATATGCTTAATTTTGATGAAGACCTTACGCCTGCCGCCCAAGCCGGGCTGCGCATGGCAACGATGGGTAACTCCGCTGCCATGACCGGCGACAAGTCCGAAAAGGACTACACCATCGCTTCGAAATCTTTCACCCGCATTCGCGTGGAAGACAAGCGCATCATCAACAGCAGCTGTGACGTGAACCAGCTGGTGCCGTTCAAGTACAAGTGGGCGTGGGAGAAATATCTCGCCGGCAACGCCAATCACTGGATGCCGCAAGAGATCAATATGTCGGCCGACATCGCGCTCTGGAAGAGCCCGAACGGCCTGACCGAGGAGGAGCGCCGTATCGTGACGCGCAACCTGGGCTTCTTCAGTACCGCCGACAGTCTGGCAGCCAACAACATCGTGCTGGGCACTTACCGCCACATCACTGCGCCGGAGTGCCGCCAGTACCTGTTGCGTCAGGCCTATGACGAAGGCATCCACACCCACGCCTACCAGTACATTGTCGAGTCGCTCGGCATGGACGAGGGCGAGGTGTTCAACATGTACCATGAAATCCCGTCGATCCGTGCCAAGGACGAGTTCCTGCTGCCGTTTATCGATACGCTGACCAATCCGGCGTTCAAGACCGGCACCCCGGAGAACGACCAAAAACTGCTGAAGAGCCTGATCGTGTTTGCCTGCATCATGGAAGGGATGTTCTTCTATGTCGGTTTCGTGCAGGTTCTGGCCATGGGGCGCCAGAACAAGATGACCGGCGCAGCCGAGCAGTTCCAGTACATCCTGCGTGACGAGTCTCTGCACCTGAACTTCGGTGTCGACATGGCCAACCAGATCAAGCTGGAAAACCCGCATCTCTGGACGCCGGAGTTCAAGGCAGAACTTTCCGGCCTGTTCCGTAAGGCGGCCGAACTGGAGTCGGCTTATGCCGACGACACCATGCCGCGCGGCGTGCTGGGTTTGAATGCAACCATGTTCAAGGAATACATGCGTTTCATCGCGAATCGCCGCTGCCAGCAGATTGGTCTCGATCCGATCTTCCCGGGGGCGACCAACCCGTTCCCGTGGATGTCCGAAATGATCGACCTCAAGAAAGAAAAGAACTTCTTCGAGACGCGAGTCACCGAGTATCAGACCGGTGGGGCGCTGTCGTGGGATTGAGGTAAACACACCCGTTCGCGGACAGATAACTCTGTCTTGACCAAACCCAGACCAAACGGCACCTGACAAATAGGGTGCCGTTTTCTTCTTAAACAATAAGATGGCTTGCGCGGGCGGCATTCACCAGAATGCAAACGGACTGCGTGCGGTCTAGTCTGAGGCTGCCTCATCAAGGCTCGGAGAATCAGTGGATCTGGTGTGGTCCGCGTCGGCGACTTGGGTGAAATTCTCTCGAAAACCTAACACGCTTTTGGCCGAGTGGACTGCTGTAGCTGGGGCGGGGCATATCCTGATGTCGCCCCCGCTTGGTAAATTCAGAAGGCTCGGGAGTAAAGTCAAAAAGGGTTGAGCCAAAAATAATTTCGTCTTGTGTACACGCAGGTCTGAGGAGCATGTTTGTCATCCCGATAAGCAACATCACTTGATGAGCAAAAAAATGCATAAATTTCAAGAAAATTGTTGACAGCAATCATAATTCGGGTAAAGTTTCAATCGCTATATTTAGTAAAAAAAGATTGAATAAATACTAGTTGTAGTGCATGAAATTCTAAGGGGGACTTCGCTTGCTCGAACACGGTTTGCAAAAAAATTTGCCATCGCGATTTGCACAGAAGAGTGCGACGAGTAGTAGTCACCCCAATTCTGGAAGTTCAAATTTCAAATTTGTCGGGTTGTCGAAAGGACAAAAGTCCTTGGGGCGGCAAGCCGGCAATCTTTATAGTCGCATCTGACTATCATGAGTCATAGCCAATTGATGGTTCCTGGAGTTGATGAATATGGATCCCGATCCGTCGGTGGGTGGGGGTGTTTGTCCATGAATGATGACAAAGGCTGCTTCTGCAGCCTTTGTCGCAAGGGCTTCAGTCATGCCGCTTCGCGGTGTGCTGGGGGGTAGTAGTTGTCTAGTTGTAGATGTTTTTTTGTTAACTTTCACCACTAAGGAGGTTGAAATGGTAGCAGCAAAGAAAGCTAAACCAGCAGCAAAAAAGGCGGCTGCAAAGAAGCCCGCAGCCAAAAAAGCAGCAGCCAAGAAACCCGCTGCCAAGAAAGTAGCGGCTAAGAAGCCAGCAGCCAAGAAAGCCGCTGCCAAGAAGCCGGCAGCAAAAAAGGCAGCAGCCAAGAAGCCCGCTGCCAAAAAAGCTGTAGCGAAGAAACCGGCAGCAAAGAAGAGCGCTGCCAAGAAGCCCGCAGCCAAAAAAGCAGCAGCCAAGAAACCCGCTGCCAAGAAAGTAGCAGCTAAGAAGCCAGCAGCCAAGAAGGCCGCTGCCAAGAAGCCGGCAGCAAAAAAGGCAGCAGCCAAGAAGCCAGCAGCAAAAAAGGCAGCAGCCAAGAAACCCGCTGCTAAAAAGGCTGTAGCGAAGAAACCGGCAGCAAAAAAAGCAGCAGCTAAGAAGCCAGCAGTGGCAGCTAAGCCCGTAGCAGCTCCGGCCGCAACGTCTTTGGCACCTTCTGCACCGGCTCCCGTTCGCCCAGCTGCGACTTGGCCTTTTCCCACACCCGGCATCAGTAAGCCGAACTAATGTGGTGGAAGGCTGTGAAGACAGCCCCGATCAGGCAGTAGGCGGGCTGGGGCTGATTCACGGTTGTCGGATAGCGAGCCGGACAGGCTCAAGGGTAGTATTTCGCGCTTGAATAAAGTGCGCGGGGCTTTGTCCCCTCTAGGAAACGTTCAGTAATATTGCTTGGCGTATCGTAGTTGGTCTGCGTAGTGCAAAGGCTCGCACCGCTATCTGACGACAAGTTCGGGAATTTTGGCCACGTTGAGTTGGAGGGGTTCGTGCCCTCTGGCGGAACAGGTGGCAGACAGGCATCCAAATCGCTGGAGGGTTGTGCTCCCTCCGAAAAAAGCGAACCCGGTTTTTCGGCTCCAAACAGACCCAAATAACACTTCTTAGGCCAACTTCACCTTGTACGCAGTGATTGGCGCATCGCTGTTCTTGTCAAAAGCTATCCCTGCCTCTACTCCTGCACGGGCGATGTCTGCTGCATCATCACAGCGCGAGTAGGCTTGGTGCATGGCGCCGAGCGCGTATTCGTGGCCTGAGCCGATACCCCAGAATTGGGTGTACTCAAATACTTCTCGCATGGAGTAGATGGCGAAGATGCCGCTGGCATTAGCGATCAGCGCGGTTATCTGGCTGGACTCATAAGGGTCTTCTTCGTCCTCTTTGGGATTCAGGAAGCACTCCTCCTTCAGGATGGGGTGCAATTTGCGGAAGGTTTCGAAAATCGCTTCCTTGCTGTTAAGCTGCACATCCGGCGTCTTGGCCAGCAGGCTGGACAACACGAGGTGATGTGCAGCGCTGCCGCAAACCCCGACATAACTGTCGCCGATACGCAGTATCTTGTCGTGCGAGGCGTCCTGCGAGGCATGCAAACGGGTATTGCCGAATGTAGTCAAGGTATCGGCTGCGATGGCAGCGTAACCGTTCTTTCTGACAGCGACGATAGTGGTCATGGGTGGTCTTCCTAATAAGTTCGTGTACGATTTTATCATTGATGCTGTATAGCTCCCCGCTCCCTTACCTGGCTGATGCCAGCGCCTACTTCGCCGCCATTCGCGATTTGCCATGGGCTGCATGGCTGGATAGCGGTGGAAGAGGCCGCTTTGACATTCTTGTCGCGCAACCTGCCGCCACATTGGTCACGCAAGGCGAACAAACCGAGATATGCGATCCAACCGGTGTTGGCCATTCGGCAGAGCAGCCATTTGAACTAGTGCGCAAGCAGTTGGGCGTGCCAATTACCCCAATACCGGACATCCCATTCGCCGGCGGAGCATTGGGTTATTGGGGCTACGACCTTGCGCGCCGCTGCCAGCGCATTCCTGCCATCGCGCAGGATCATGAACATTTGCCGGAGATGGCGGTTGCTATTTACGACTGGGCGATTGTCATCGACCACCATGAGTTGAGCGCAAGGTTGGTGTCGAGGCAACGTTATGCCGGGACCGCGCAAGTGCTGCAGCAGATTCATGAGCGACTGAGCAAGACCACGGCCTCGAATCAAGGCCCGGGGGAAGCAGCCTTCAGGGTTCAATCGAATGCCGTATCCAATTTTTCTGCAACCGCCTACCGGAACGCGTTTGGTGTCGTGCAGAAATACCTGCACGAAGGCGACTGCTATCAGGTCAACCTCGCACAGCGTTATGCAGCCCCAGCCAAGGGCGATGCCTACCCAGCCTATCTTGATTTGCGCCGGCTGAGCCCGGCGCCGTTTTCCGCCTTTCTGGATTGGCCGCGAGCCCAGATTCTATGCGCTTCTCCAGAGCGTTTCTTGCAGGTTCAGATGGGGAAGGTGGAGACCAAGCCGATCAAGGGGACGCGCCCTAGAAGTGCCGATGTCGCGGAAGATGCCCGGCTGGCGGAAGAGCTGCGCCAACATCCAAAAGACAGGGCTGAAAACCTGATGATCGTCGATCTGTTGCGCAACGACTTGAACAAAAGCTGCGAGCCGGGTTCGGTACGTACGCCCAAGCTGTTTGAAGTCGAGAGTTATTCCAATGTCCATCATCTGGTCAGTACGGTTGAGGGCAAGTTGAAAGCCGGACGCGATGCGCTCGATGTTTTGCAGGACTGCTTTCCCGGCGGTTCGATTACGGGGGCGCCGAAACAGCGCGCAATGGAGATCATCGAGCAACTGGAACCGCATCGTCGTGGCGTGTACTGCGGCGCCATCGGTTATATCGGACACGACGGCAACATGGATACCAATATTGCCATCCGCACCCTGGTCTATTCAGGGGGTGAGATACGTTGTTGGGCGGGCGGGGGTATCGTCGCCGACTCGCAATGCGATGCGGAGTATCAGGAGACCCTGGATAAGGCGGCTGCAATGCTCGAAGTGTTGAGGCGATTCGGGCCGGAGGATGATCAGGGGAATCGGGTGTAGTGCTGATTGTTATGCCGGGATGCTTTTCACTCTCGTGATACGTATCACTTCCTGGATTCTGCGCAGGCCGCGCATGACGGAGGCCAGATGCTGGCGGCTGCTTACCTGCAAGGTGAAGTAAAGGGCGGTGTATTCGCCTTCGCTGGTAAAGTGAACGTTCTCGATGTTGGATTCGGCGTCTGCGATGGAGGCCGCAACTTTGGCCAACACCCCCCGCTGGTTGGCAACGATGAGTTTGATGCTGACCTCGAATAGCCTGGTGATGTTCTTGTCCCACACCACATCCATCCACTCTTCGCTATTGCCTCGCCCCTTGCGTAGCGATGGGCAGTCGTGAGTGTGAACAATGAGGCCCTGCCCGCTCTTGATCACCCCGATGATGGGATCGCCGGGGATGGGGCGGCAGCACTTGGCGTATTGCACGGCCATGCCCTCGGTGCCAAGCAGGGTGATGATGCCGCTGGCGCTGGATTCCGTACGGGTATTTTCTCCCACATTGATCTTGGCCAGCTGGCGAGCGATGACCATATTCAAGCGACGTCCCAAACCGATATCGGCGAAAATCTCCTGACGAGTCTTCGCGCCGGTCTCTTTCAGTACGCGTTCCCAGCACATCTCCGGGATGTCCTGCAGCTTGATGCCCAGCGAGCTGAGCGCCTGGCCGAGCAGGCGCTCGCCGAGCTTGGCCGATTCCTCAAGGTGCATGGTTTTCAGCGCATGGCGAATCTCTCCGCGCGCCTTGCTGGTGACGACATAGCTTAGCCATGCCGGGTTGGGATGCGCGAGTGGTGCGGTAACGATCTCGACACGGTCGCCATTGTGCAGCTCGGTGCGCAGCGGGACCAGCTCCGAATTCACCTTGGCGGCAACGCAGCGATTGCCGATGTCCGTATGCACGTTGTAGGCGAAATCCACGGCGGTCGCGCCACGCGGCAGTGCATAGATCTTGCCCTTGGGCGAAAAGACATACACCTCATCCGGGAACAGGTCGATTTTGAGGTGTTCGAGGAACTCGACCGAGTCGCCGCTCTGGGCAAGGCTCTCCAGCAGGCTCTGCAGCCATTGGTGTGTTTTCTGGTGCAGGTCGTTGATCTGCGCTTCGGAAGATTTGTAGAGCCAGTGCGAGGCCACGCCGCTTTCCGCCAGCTTGTTCATTTCATGCGTGCGAATCTGCACCTCGATGGGCGTGCCGAACGGGCCGAACAAGGCGGTGTGCAAAGACTGATAACCGTTCGCCTTGGGAATGGCGATGTAATCCTTGAACCTGCCGGGGAATGGTTTGTAAAGGCTATGCAACACGCCCAGCGCGAGATAGCAGGAGGGCACGTCCTCGACCAGGACGCGGAAGCCGTAGATGTCCAGCACCTGTGCGAAGGCCAGCGACTTCGATTGCATCTTCTGGTAGATGCCATAGAGATGCTTCTCGCGGCCGCGTACTTCGGCCTTGATGTGGTTCTCGTCCAGACGCTGCCGGATCGCTTCCAGGATCTTGCTGACCACCTCGCGCCGGTTTCCGCGCGCGACCTTGAGCGCTTTCGACAGCACCGCATAGCGGTGCGGATGCAGATATTTGAAACTGAGGTCTTCCAGTTCCTGATACAGGGTGTTCAATCCGAGGCGATTGGCGATGGGCGCATAGATGTCCATCGTTTCGCGCGCGATGCGTTCGCTCTTTTGCCTCGACACCGAATCCAGGGTGCGCATGTTGTGCAGACGGTCGGCCAGCTTGATCAGGATCACGCGCACATCGCGCGCCATCGCCATCAGCATCTTGCGGAAGTTCTCGGCCTGCGCATCTTCCTTGGTCTCGAACTGCAGCTTGTCCAGCTTGCTCAGGCCGTCCACCAGTTCGGCAACGGGCTTGCCGAACTGCTCGGCGATCTGTTCGATACTGATGCTGGTGTCTTCTGCCACGTCATGCAGCAGAGCGGCGGTGATGGCCTGTGCGTCGAGATGCAGCGGGGTGAGGATGCGTGCTACCGCGATGGGGTGGGAAATGTACGGGTCGCCGGATTGGCGCAGTTGACCCTGGTGCGCGGTGCGGCTGAAGACGAGCGCAGATTCGATCTGCGCCACATCCTTGGGCTTCAGATAGGCGGATACCTCTTGCAGGAGCGTTTCAGCATCGGTCTGCGGCATAGGAAGGACATGAGACGAGAGAGCCGCCGGGAGATCCCGGCAGCGTGCAATCAGGCCATGCCGCGATTCAGGATCTCCAGGCCGACCTTGCCTTCGCTGATCTCGCGCAACGCGACAACAGTGGCCTTGTCCTTGGTGTTCTCGACCAGATAGCCCGCGCCGTTGGCCAGTTGGCGTGCGCGATAAGCGGCTGCCAGAGTCAGCTCGAAACGGTTGGGGATGTACTTCATGCAATCTTCGACGGTGATACGTGCCATGGTGTGCTCCTATTTCTGCAATTGATTAATGAGTGTTGCGTGACGTGAAAGCTGGCTGTCGCGGCGCAATCCGACGGCGGTGACCACCGCATCGAGCTGCCGCAAAGCCTCGTCCAGCTTGTCGTTGATAATAACATAGTCGAACTCGGCAACATGGGAGATGTCCTCTTGCGCGGCGTGCAGACGGCGCGCGATGACTTCGGCCCCATCCTGTCCGCGGCCCTTCAGGCGCGTCTCCAGCGCGGACAGCGAGGGGGGCAGGATGAAGATGGAGATGGCCTGCGGCATCAGCCTGCGTACCTGCGCTGCGCCCTGCCAGTCGATCTCCAGCAGGATGTCGTGTCCGCCGGCGAGTTCCTTCTCTATCCAGGATTGCGAGGTGCCGTACAGGTTGCCATAGACCTCTGCGCTCTCCAGGAAGTCGCCCTGTTGCGCCATCTGCAGGAACTTGTCGCGGCTGACGAAGTGATATTCCCTGCCGTCGGTCTCGCCGGGGCGCGGCGCACGGGTGGTGTAGGAGATGGACAGGGATATCTTCTTGTTGCTTGCGAGCAGTGCGCCGACCAGGGTGGTCTTGCCTGCGCCCGAGGGCGCGCTGACGATGAAAAGGTTGCCGGACATATTTTTTCCTATTCGATGTTCTGGACCTGCTCGCGCATCTGCTCGATGAGGATCTTGATGTCCATCGCGGTGCGCGATACCTCAGTGTCCACGGATTTCGAGCCCAGCGTATTGGCCTCGCGATGCAGTTCCTGCATCAGGAAATCCAGGCGCTTGCCGACCGCGCCGCCTTTGTCGAGCACGCGCTGCACCTCGGCAAGATGGGTCTGCAAGCGCGAAAGCTCTTCGTCCACGTCGATCTTGCTGGCGTAAAGCGTGATTTCCTGGCGCACACGCTCATCGTCTTCGCTACCGAGCGCTTCCAGCAGGCGCGTACGAAGTTTGGATTCATAAGCAGCGATGGCGGCCGGGACGCGCGGCGCAACGGCGATGCGCAAGGCCTCGATCTGCGATACCCGCTCAAGCAGGAAGGTCTTGAGCTTTTCGCCTTCGCGCTGGCGGGCGGCGGCGAAATCCTTCAATGCCTGCTGCAACAGGGCTTGCAGGGTACTGTGCAGGGTTTCCGCAGAAAGCGCCGGGCTTTCCAGCACGCCGTTCCAGCGCAGCACATCGGCTACGGAAAGTTCGCGCGCATCCGGCAGCATTTCGCGCACCTGTGTGCTCCATACCGCCAGTTGTTGCACCATGGCCGTATTCAGGCGCGCCGGTTCAAGCGTGCTCGCGCGGGCGGCATGGTTGATGCGGCATTCCACCTTGCCCCTGCTCATTTGCTGGGCGATAGCCTCACGCAGCGCGGGTTCCTGCGTGCGTAACTCGTCCGGCATGCGCAATTGCAGATCGAGGTAGCGATGGTTGACCGAGCGCAGCTCCAGCGTGAGCGAACTGGTCTCCAGTTCGGCGGAGACGGCGGCAAAGCCGGTCATGCTGTAGATCATTACGGTACTCCGGGTGAGGTGGAAAAAACATGGGCTGAACGCGGCGCATTATATTACGATTGAGGTTGTAATCGTTTCCCGAACCTCATCGGGAGCATAAATCAGGGAAAAAATGAAGTTCGCTGTTTACCAAGCCAATCACATAGGCGGCCGCAGGTACAATCAGGACCGAGTGGCGTATGCCTATACCAATGACGCGCTTCTGCTCGTTCTGGCCGATGGCATGGGCGGACATTTACATGGCGAAGTCGCGGCGCAGATAGCCGTGACGTCCTTCATGCGCGCCTTCGGGCGCCTCAAGGACGGTCGCGTAAAAGAACCGGAAGTTTTCCTGCGCGAGACCATGCGTGCCGGGCACGAAGGAATTTTTGCCTATGCCCGCGAGCAGCAGTTGGGAGGGAATCCCGGTACGACATGCGTGGCGGCCTTGGTGCAGGACGGGCAGATATGGTGGGCCCATGCGGGGGATTCACGTTTCTATCTGCTGCGCGGCGGCGCAGTAGCCGAAGTCACTCACGATCATTCGGTCGTCCAGCAATGGGCCGATTGGGGCATCATCAGTGCGGACGAGATGAAGACGCATCCCGACCGCAACAAGATCACCAACTGCCTGGGCGGCGTGGAAGACATGTTTTATGTCGATGTCTCCCAGCCTGTCAGCGTGCAACCCGGCGATACGCTGCTGCTGTGCAGCGACGGCTTCTGGAGTCCGCTGACCGATGAGGAAATGATCAAGTTGTCAGTCGATGCGTTGCCGGAGAAGCTGGATGAGTTGATCCGCATGGCGGTATCGCGCGAAGCGGCGCGTGCCGACAATACCACCGCGGTAGTGGCGCGGTTAGGCGAGCGCGAGGAAGAGCATGCGGCAGAGATGCCGGTGTGCATCGTGCTGGACGAACATCCTGCGCCAAGGAACTTCTGAGCAAGTCCGCTATAATCCGCGCCGTTTTCCAATACTTTCGAGGTTTCCGTCATGCGTCCCAGTCAGCGTAAGCCAGACCAGCTTCGTGCTATCCGTATCTCCCGTCATTACACCAAACACGCCGAAGGCTCGGTGCTCATCGAGTGCGGCGACACCAAGGTGATCTGCACCGCCAGCGTCGAAGAGCGCGTGCCGCCGCACAAGAAAGGCAGCGGCGAAGGCTGGGTGACGGCGGAATACGGCATGCTGCCGCGTTCCACCGGCGAGCGCATGAGCCGCGAAGCGGCCAAGGGCAAGCAGTCCGGGCGCACGCAGGAGATCCAGCGGCTGATCGGGCGCAGCCTGCGTGCCGTGGTCGATCTCGGCAAGCTCGGCGAGCGCACCATCACGCTGGATTGCGACGTGATCCAGGCCGATGGCGGCACGCGTACTGCCAGCATCACCGGCAGCTTCGTCGCGCTGCAGGACGCCGTCACGGCCCTGATGCAGAAAGGCCTGGTGCGGGAAAATCCGCTCAAGGATGCCGTTGCCGCCATCTCGGTCGGCATCTACGAGGGCACCCCGGTGCTCGACCTCGACTATGTCGAAGACTCTGCCTGCGACACCGACATGAACGTGGTGATGCTGGGCAGCGGCCACTTCGTCGAGGTCCAGGGCACGGCGGAAGGCCACCCCTTCTCGCGCGAGGAGATGGATACGCTGCTGGAGCTGGCGAAGCACGGCATCTCGCAACTGGTGGAGATGCAGCAGAAGGCGCTGCAAGCCTGATGAAGCCGTATGCGGTTTTCAAATGCCGGCATGTCCGCAGGCCGCATCCGGCGGCGATCTGCAGGCATATTGCCTCCAGAATGCCGCTGATCGGCCATCTCCAGGCATATTGCCTGGAGACGGCCGTGTCTATTGGCTTGCGGGCAAGGTGACATTGGAAGCCATGGACAGACTCGTCATCGCCTCCAACAATCCCGGCAAGCTGCGCGAATTCCAGCGCATGCTGGCCCCGCTCGGCATCGAGGTGCTGACGCAGGCGCAGCTCGGCATCGGCGAAGCCGAGGAGCCGCATTGCACCTTCGTCGAGAATGCCCTGGCGAAAGCGCGCCACGTCAGCCGCGAGAGCGGCCTGCCGGCGCTGGCCGACGACTCCGGCATCTGCGTCGAAGCGTTGGGCGGCGCGCCCGGCGTGCTCTCTGCGCGTTATGCCGGCGACAATCCGAAGTCCGACGCGCGCAACAACGAGAAGCTGCTGCAAGAGATGCAGGGCGTGACCGACCGTCGCGCGCACTATTACTGTGTATTGGTGCTGGTGCGCCATGCCGACGACCCGCAACCGCTGATCGCCGAGGGCGAATGGCATGGCGAGATCGGCCACGAGGAACGCGGCGACGGCGGTTTCGGCTATGACCCGATGTTCTGGCTGCCGCAATACGGCAAGATGGCAGCGGAACTGACGCACGACGAAAAGGCGCAGATCAGCCACCGCGCCAAGGCGCTGCAGGTGTTGTTGCAGCGCTTCCCGCGCGCATGAGCGTTCAAATCCTGCAGCCGGTTGGCCTCAAATCGCAGCCCGTGAGTTTTCAGGCGCTGCCGCCCCTGTCGCTGTACATCCACATTCCCTGGTGCGTGCGCAAATGCCCTTATTGCGATTTCAATTCGCATGAGGCGCGCGGCGGGATTCCGGAGAAGGAATACGTCGCGGCACTGGTGCGCGATCTGGAACTTGCCTTGCCGCTGATCTGGGGGCGCAAGGTGTATACGGTGTTCTTCGGCGGGGGCACGCCCAGCCTGTTGAGCGGTGAAGGCGTGGCGGAGATTCTGCGCCAGGTGCGCATGTTGCTGCCGCTGGATCTGAATGCCGAGATCACGCTGGAGGCGAATCCCGGCACGGTGGAAGCCGGCAAATTTGCACGCTTCAAAGAAGCAGGCGTGAACCGGCTGTCGCTGGGCATCCAGAGTTTCAACGACGCGCATCTGCAGGCGCTTGGGCGCATCCACTCTTCCGGCGAAGCCAGACGCGCGATCGGCATTGCGCAGCAGCATTTCGACAATATCAATCTCGATCTGATGTATGCGCTGCCACAGCAGACGCTGGATGAGGCGTTGCAGGACGTGCAGACTGCGCTGCAATTCATGCCGCAACACCTGTCCTGTTATCACCTGACGCTGGAGCCGAATACGCTGTTTCATCTCGACCCGCCGCAGTTGCCGGACGACGATGCGAGCAGCGACATGCAGCAACGCATCGAAGAGTTGCTGGCAGCGCATGGCTACCAGCACTATGAGACTTCCGCGTTTGCGCAGCCCGGGCGCCGCTCCAGACACAACCTCAATTACTGGCAATTCGGGGACTATCTGGGCATCGGCGCCGGGGCGCACAGTAAATTGAGTTTCCATGACAAAGTGCTGCGCCAGATGCGTTACAAACAGCCGCAGGCCTATATGGAGGCGGTGACGCGCGGAGAGCCTGTCCAGGAAGTGCACGAGGTGTCCCACCATGAGCTGGCCTTCGAGTTCATGATGAACGCGCTGCGCCTGAATGAAGGATTCGACAGCTCGCTGTTTCAGGAGCGCACCACCCTGCCGTTGCTGTCGATCCGTCGCGAGTTGGAGGAGGCTGAAAAGCGGGGCTTGCTGTTTCGGGACCACCAAAAAATCGCCCCGACGGAAGCGGGGCGGCATTTCCTGAACGACTTGCTGCAGATCTTTTTGCGCCCGGAAGTCTAGGTCGCAGGGACCTTTCTTTCCTGGCTCCAAAAAAAATCGCCCCGATCTTGTCGGGGCGATTTCCTGAAACGCTCGGCAACGAGTGCGTTGCGTGTCTTACATCTTCGGATGTGGCTTCTGGTCTTTCTTGAAGTCGCTTTCCTTATAGCAGTGATCCAGATACTCCTGTTTCTTCTTGCCTTCCAGCTTCATGTTCTTGGCATTCGTATTGCAGTGTTCTTCCTTGTCGTGTTGTTCTGCCTTCTCGACGTTCTTGGGAGCAGATACCTCTGCCAGGCAGGCCTTTTCGGCAGCTGCGCGTTGGGCTGTATCGGCGATCTTGGCAGCCTTTTCCGCGCAATCGTTGGTCATTTCATGGGCGAAGGTGGGCGCGGCGATAGTGGCAAGCAACAGGCAAGTCAGGGCGGCAACGTATTTCATTTGATACTCCTTATTATAAGTATGTAGTTTTCAGGGTGCTGCGATTGGAATATTAGCAGAAAAACGGTAGTGCAAATCAAGAGGCCGGTTTGCGCACAAAGATCAAGTCCCACACGCCGTGCCCCAGCAATATTCCGCGTTGCTCGAACTTGGTAAGGGGGCGGTAGTCGGGGCGTGGCGCGTAGTTCGCGGCGGTGTTCTCAAGTAGCGGTTCTGCGCTCAAAACAGCCAGCACCTGTTCGGCATAGTCCTGCCAATCGGTGGCGACATGGATATAGCCGCCGGGTTTGAGTTTTTTTACCAGTTGGGCGATGAACGGCGATTGAATCAGGCGCCGTTTATTATGGCGCGCCTTGTGCCAGGGGTCCGGGAAGAAGATGTGCACGCCGTCCAGAGTGCCATCGCCGATCATGTCGCGCAGCACTTCCACCGCATCGTGCTGCATGATGCGGATGTTGGGCAACTGTTGGGCTTCAATCAGTTTGAGCAGGTTGCCTACGCCCGGCGTGTGTACCTCCAGCGCAAGGTAGTCGTTTTCAGGATGCGACTGCGCGATAGTCGCAGTGCTGTCCCCCATTCCGAAACCAATTTCCAATATTACAGGTGCGGTACGGCCGAAAGTACGGACGAGATTGAGCGGCTCTGCAGAGTAGGGGATGCCGAAGCGCGGCAGCAGCGTGTCGATGGCGCGCTGCTGCGCCGTCGACACACGACCTTGGCGCAGTACGTAGCTGCGGATATGCCGCTTGCTGAGGTCTGTGGCTTCAGTCATTTAACTGCGCGTCGAAGAGATGATGCCTGCCGTTGGCGAACTCGGGCTGGCGCTATACAGCTTCTTCGGCATGCGTCCGGCGAGGAATGCGCTGCGTCCGGCTTCCACCGCCTGCTTCATTGCCGAGGCCATCAATACGGGCTGCTGTGCAGCGGCGATGGCGGTGTTCATCAGTACGCCGTCGCAACCCAGCTCCATCGCGATCGCGGCATCGGAAGCCGTGCCGACTCCTGCATCCACGATCACCGGAACTTGCACGCGCTCCATGATGAGCTGCAGGTTCCACGGATTGAGGATGCCCATGCCTGACCCGATCAGCGAGGCCAGCGGCATGATCGCGACACAGCCGATGTCCTCCAGTTGTTTGGCGATGATGGGGTCGTCCGAGGTGTACACCATCACCTGAAACCCTTCGGCCACCAGCGTCTTTGCGGCAGCAATGGTTTCGATCACATTGGGGTACAGCGATTGCGGATCGCCCAGCACTTCCAGCTTGACCAGGCTGTGGCCGTCCAGCAGTTCGCGCGCCAGGCGCAGGGTGCGCACCGCATCGTCTGCGGTGTAGCAGCCGGCCGTGTTGGGCAACAGTGTGTATTTCGACGGCGGGAGGATTTCCAGCAGACTCGGTTCGTTCGGGTTCTGGCCGATGTTGCTGCGGCGGATCGCGATCGTGATGATCTCTGCGCCGCTGGCTTCGATAGCCGCTTTGGTTTCGGCAAAGTCCTTGTATTTGCCTGTGCCGACCAGTAGTCGCGATGAATAGCTTTTGCCGGCGATGATTAATTTATCGTTCATATAGTTTGAGTGTTCCAGTTGAATTGCTTAGCCGCCGCCAACCGCGACGACGATTTCCAGCCTGTCGTTATCCGACAAGAGCTGGGTGGGGAAGGTGCTGCGAGGCACGATCTCTCCGTTGCGCTCCAGCGCAATGCGCTTGCCAGTCAATCCCATCTCTTCGACAAGGGTAGCAACTGAAATATTGGTTGGAAGTTGGCGAGGTTCGCCATTGATGCTGACGGTGATCACTGTATGCATATTGTCCGTGTTAGAATCCGCGCCGCATTCTACTACGCGGGTGTAGTTCAATGGTAGAACGGCAGCTTCCCAAGCTGCATACGACGGTTCGATCCCGTTCACCCGCTCCATTTTTATTCCCATTTTCCTTTCATTGACAGAGTGCGTCGCGGCTTTTGCGACATGTTGATGCATGTCAATTTCTGCAGAGTGGTTTTTCTTTAGTATCTCCTCCGCTTCCGGCCCGCTATCCCGAGATAATCGCTGGGGTATGGGGGTTTTTGGAACCAACTTTGGCTTTACTTGTCGCGGAAGGCTGTGCGATTATTGCGCCGTTTTTGAAAAGCTGTAAGAAAGCCGTAAGGGAAGGGTGCGCTAGACACACCGACTGTTACACGGTGTGTCGGGCGCATTATTGTTAACTTGCTCGAGGAGGAGACTACTGTGGAAGCTACACAAGCGACACCAGTAAAGTACGATATGGAAGTCGTTCGATGGTTCACCATCGCGGCTGCCATCTATGCAGTCGTAGGTACGCTGATCGGTGTGTATATCGCATCGGAATTGGCATTCCCGTTTTTGAACTTTGATATCCCCTACATCACCTTTGGACGTCTGCGTCCGCTGCATACCAACGCCGTGATCTTTGCGTTCGGTGGTTGTGCATTGATGGCAACGGGTTTCTACATGGTGCAGCGCACCGGCGCCACCAAGCTGTGGAGCAATGGCTTGGCATGGTTCACCTTCTGGGGCTGGAACCTGATCATCGTGCTGGCTGTGGTTACTTTGCCTCTGGGTATGACCCAAGGTAAGGAATATGCCGAACTGTCGTGGCCGATCGATATCCTGATCGCCGTCGTCTGGTTGTCTTTCGGTCTGAATCACATCATGACCGTTGCAATCCGCAAGACTTCGCATATCTACGTTTCCAACTGGTTCACCATGGGCATGATCATCATGATCACCTATCTGCACGTGGTTAACAGCTTGTGTATCCCCGTCAGTCTGACTAACTCCTACTCCATCTACACCGGCGTGCAAGACGCGATGGTGCAATGGTGGTGGGGTCACAATGCCGTGGGTTTCTACCTGACCGGTGGCTTCCTGGGCATCATGTACTACTTCGTGCCTAAGCAAGCTGGCCGTCCCGTGTTCTCGTATCGCCTGTCCGTGCTGCACTTCTGGGCGCTGACTTTCGGCTACGTATGGCTGGGTGCGCACCACTTGCAATACACCGCTTTGCCTGACTGGACCGGCTCCCTGGGCGCCGCTGTCTCTCTGGCGATGATCATCCCGTCCTGGGGTGGCGCGATGAACGGTATGATGACGCTGTCCGGCGCATGGGACAAGTTGCGTACCGACTACGTTCTGCGTTTCCTCGTTGTGGCTCTGGCGTTCTACGCGATGTCCACTTTCGAAGGTCCGGTGATGTCCATCAAGTCCGTTAACGCCTTGTCTCACTACACCGACTGGACCGTTGGTCACGTGCACTCCGGCGCTTTGGGCTGGATGGCGATGGTTGCCTACGGCGCGATGTACCACATGATCAAGAAGCTGTGGGGCGTGGAAAAGATGTACTCCGAAGGTCTGGTGAACGTTCACTTCTGGCTGGCGACTATCGGTACCGTTGTGTACGTCGTAGCGATGTGGGTTTCCGGCATCATGCAGGGTCTGATGTGGCGTGATTACGACGAGTACGGCACGTTGACCTATACCTTCGTTGAGTCTGTCTCCGCTATGCATCCGTACTATGCGATGCGCGCAGTCGGCGGCCTGATCTTCAACATCGGTGCCTGGATCGCCCTGTTCAACATCGTGATGACCGTGCGTCAGGCGAGCGCTCTGCGTTCTTCCGGCGCCGTTCCCGCTAAAGCATAAGGAGTGAGACATGTCTGATCACGACAAAATCTATTCGACCAAATTTCAGGACAAGATCGAACGCAGTACCGTTCTGATGTTTGTGATGACCGCGATCGCTGTGGCGATCGGCGGTATCGTGGAAATCGTTCCGCTGTTCTATCTGCCTAACACTGCGATGAGCAGTGCGGACGGTACTTTCAACGGTACGGCCCACAAGGACAAGGATGGCAATGCCATCCCCATGGACAAGATCGTCTGGAATCCGGCAACTTCTGCGCACAAAACGCTGGAAGACTGGCAGCCCGGCGACGGCGTTCGTCCGTACAAGCCTCTGGAGTTGGCTGGACGTGCCGTTTTCATCCGCGAAGGTTGCTTCCTGTGCCACTCGCAGATGATTCGTCCGTTCCGTGACGAGAAGGACCGTTATGGCCACTACTCGATCGCAGAAGAGTCCATGTACGACCACACTTATCAGTGGGGTTCCAAGCGTACCGGTCCGGATCTGGCCCGCGTGGGCGGCAAGTACTCGGATGAATGGCATCGTCGTCACCTGAGCTATCCGCGCGAAGTGGTGCCTGAGTCCGTCATGCCGAACTACTTCTGGCTGGCACAAAAGCCGGTGAATGTGGCGGAAACTGTGCAGACCATGAAGGTCCTGACCATTATGCCGTTCAACCCGATTCCTAAGACCATCTATACGGATGCTTACATCGACGGCGCTGCTGCGCAGTTGGATGGCAAGACCGATATGGATGCCTTGATTGCATTCCTGCAAGGTTTGGGTAACCACATCAAGTTCGAAGAGGGTGTGAACTACCGTGACTAAGCTAATGGGGTACCTTGGCATGGATGTCGAGGCCATGAGCACGAACGACTGGCTGGGCGTGTTCTTCGTCCTGGTCTCGGCTATCGGCATGGCGGCGGTCTATTTCATGGTATTCCGTCCGGCAAACAAGGCCGCGTTTGAGTCCCAGCGCCGAATGGCGCTGGATGACGAAGACCCTATCAATATGGGAGAAAAAAGATGAGTGATAAACACGATGCAGGTGGCGTGACGACAACAGGTCACGTCTGGGATGACGACTTGGGGGATTTGACCAATCAACCTCCCAAGTGGTGGATGCTGGGCCTGACGGCCAGTGCGATCTGGGTGGTGGTGTACTTCTTGTACTACCCGTCCATCCCGGTTTCCAATGCGCATGGCTACTGGAAGGGACTCGGTGGCTGGACTGCGATTACCGAGATGGAAGCCGACAAGAGCCTGGTAGACGAAGTTCGCGGCAAGTACGAAGCCAAGCTGAAGGACATGACGCCTGCCGCAATTTTGGCTGACAGCGAACTGACCGAGTACGTTACACGCTCCGGTAAGGTGCTGTTCGGTGACAACTGTGCAGCCTGCCACGGCACAAACGGCGTGGGTACAGTGGACAAGCAAGGCTTGTTCGCCCCCATTCTGCGCGACGACGACTGGCTGTATGGCGGCAAGATCGGTGACATTTACACTTCGATCACCGATGGTCGCCAAGGCGTGATGATCGCCCACAAGGACGTTTTGTCTGCGGCCGAGATCGACAAGCTGGCCAATGCAGTTGCAGCCGGCAAACCGACATCCACCCCGCTGTTTGCGGAAAAGGGATGTACAGCTTGCCACGGTCCGGATGGCAAGGGCATGCAGGCGATGGGTTCTGCCAACCTGACCGACAGCGTATGGCGTTTTGACGGCTCTCTCGAAGGCATCAAGCGTACGATCACGTACGGCGTCAACGTCGGACCGGACGCACGCGTAGCAGTGATGCCATCCTTCAAGGCAGCGGGCAAGCTGAGCGATGCCGAGATGAAGAAGCTGGCCGTGTACGTGTACAAGTTCGGTGGCGGTCAACCCGACGCTCCTGCAGCCAAGTAAGACTGGCTCACCTTGCACGGGGCAACCCGTGCAAGCGTTTACTAACAAAAGGAGTAAATGAGATGAATCACGATATGGTTTTCTGGAGTGTGATCATTTGCGTGGCGGGAGCCGCGGCTGTGATGGGCTGGTTGTTCTATATGCTCTATCGCAATGCATCCAAGGATCAGGGCAAAAAGTAAGTTTTGATCACTGCGAAAGGGAGGAGAGTTATACTCTCCTCCCTTTTTCATATGGGGCAAGGTATTTTGGAATCCACTTTCTCCCGTGGCGAGCGGATTCGGAAGTATCTTGATTGTGGACATAACGACATAACGATAATGGACGAATGAAATTTTAGGAGAGACAGCGTGAAGGATGAAGCAGAAAACAAGGAGATGGGCACAGTCACGACCATCTATCATGAATTCGAGACATGGAACGTAAACAAGGGCGACAAAACAATTCATGCCAAGCGCATGCCGGGTTTTTTCCGCACCATAAAAAACTATACTCAACTGGCTCTCTGGCTTCCTTTCTTCCTGCTGCCCTACCTGCGTTGGAACGACAAGCAAGCTATCCTGTTCGACATTCAGAACCGCCAATTCCATTTCTTCAATCTGACGGTGCTGCCACAGGACATCTGGATGCTGTCACTGGTGCTGCTGATGGCGGCGATGACTCTGTTTGCCGTGACTTCGGTGGCTTCGCGCGTTTGGTGCGGCTATTTCTGCTTCCAGACTGCATGGACCGACTGGTACACCTGGCTGGAAGACAAGATCGAGGGGAATCCGGCGGCCCGGCGCAAACTGGACGAGGCTCCGTGGAGCTTCGACAAGATCAGGAAGAAGGGGCTCAAGCACGCCCTGTGGATGCTGATTGCCCTGCTAACCGGCATCAGCTTCTCCATCTGGTTTGTTGACGCACATGAATACTGGAACGACCTGATTCACCTCGGCTTGCCTAAAGTGGGCTGGGTCGTGATCATCATGTTCTTTTTGGGCACCTATATCCTTGCCGGTTTCATGCGGGAGCAGGCTTGTTTCTGGCTTTGTCCGTATGCGCGCATCCAGGGCGTTATGAGCGATGCGCAGACCATCCTGCCGACATATGACGTCAAGCGCGGTGAGCCCAGAGGCAAGCTGCGTCGCGGCGGCGAGACAGGAGCAGCTCAAGGCGATTGCATCGATTGTTTCCAGTGCGTGCAGGTCTGCCCGACCGGAGTGGATATACGCGAGGGGCAGCAACTGGGTTGTATCACTTGTGGTCTGTGCCTGGATGCCTGCGATGCGATCATGGATAAGGTCGGCAAACCTCGCGGCCTGATCCGATATGCATCGCTGGAAGAGATGGCTGGCAAGCCGGCACACAAGATATATCAGCATCCCCGTACGCTTGCCTACGTCGCCATCATTCTGCTTGCCCTGTCCGGCATCATTTACGGCCTGACGCATCTGGGATCGATGACGCTGAGGGTGATCCCCGAGCGCCAACCGCTGTACGTCAGCATGAGCGACGGATCGATCCAGAACAAGTACGATTTCAAGGTGCTGAACAAGACCGACAAGGATCTGCATGTGAAGGTTTCGGCCGAAGGTGGCGTGCCGGGACAGGTGATCATCGGCGCAGAAGAGCCAGTGCTGACGCACCATGGGCGCGGCACTTCGTTCACCATCTTCGTCAAGGCCCCGGGAGCAAGCATCAAGCAGGAGGTGACTCCTATCGAATTCAGGGTGGAGGCGGTTGAAGATCCGACCGTATCGGCTGAGTACGAAAGCAAATTCAATGCTCCAAAACGTTAAAAGGAGAGACGAGGATGATCTCGCAAAGCAATAAATCCGGTCTGCGCAATCCCTGGGTATGGGGAATATTGGCGCTGATCACGGTGGTGTTGTCGGTGAATGCCACCTTTATCTGGTTTGCCACGAAGGAAGACCGGTCGGCATTGGTGGAGCGTGATTACAAGACCAAGGATCGCAAATCCAACGAAGAGGTGCTGAGCGAACTCAGGACGCAGCATGCTCTGTCCTGGCAGACCGAGATCAAGAGGCCGAAATCGGTCGTGATGGGCACCCCGACTTCCTACGAGATAGGCGTAAAGGATCGTGAGGGCGCTCCAGTGAGCGGTGTTCTGGAGGTGGTGGCATACCGCGCGTCGGACGCCAGCAAAGACTTCACTACCCAATTCAAGGAAGTGACTCCGGGACGTTATCAGGGATACATCAATTTCCCGCTTAAGGGCTTTTGGGAGTTGCATATTCGCATCAAACGCGACGGTGAGCAGTTTAGTGTCAATACCGAAAAGTTCACTGTTGCCGAGCCGTCGTAATTGTTAGATTGTTTGCATGACGAGTAGCAATTCTGTCGCGGGCGGCTGCTTTCACTGCGGCCTGCCCATCCCGCATGATGCGGATTTCCACGCACGGCTGGACGATGCGGTCAGGGATTTTTGCTGTTTCGGTTGCCAGTCGGTAAGTAGCGCGATCTATGAAGCAGGATTGCAGGGCTATTACCAGCGCACCCCGGAGGGGGCGCTCCTGGGGCCGCCGCCCGAACCTCCCAAGGACATCGAGATCTACGATTTCGATGAAGTGCAGCAGGAATTCACCACCTGCTCCGGCGATATCCGCGACATCCATCTGCTGGTCGAAGGTATTCATTGCGCCGCTTGCGTGTGGCTCATCGAACGCGGGCTGCAACGCGCGCCCGGCGTGCAATCCGCCAACGTCAATCTGGCGGCGAAACGTTTGCACCTGCGCTGGGATAACTCCCGCAGCAAGCTTTCCGACCTGATACGTGCGCTGGCCAGGATTGGCTATTCCGCCGTCCCTTACGATCCCGAAAGTGCGGAAGGCGTGATCAAGAAGGCCAATCGCGCCATGCTCTTCCGCCTGTTCTTCGCGGGCTTCGCCATGATGAACATGCTGTGGATATCCATTGCGCTCTACAGCGGGGCGGACCGGGACGAGTTTCGCCAGTTTTTCCACTGGATGGGGCTGGCGCTGGCAACGCCGACGCTGTTGTACTCCGGCTACCCTTTTTATCGCGGCGCGCTCGGCGGTCTGCGCGGAGGCCGGCTCACCATGGATATGCCCATCGCAATCGGACTTTCGGTCACCTATGCATATTCGCTGTATGTCACGGTGACTCGCAGCGCCGTCGGCGAGGTGTTTTTTGATACGGTCACCAATCTGATCTTCGTGATTCTGATCGGGCGCTACCTGGAGGGCATGTTCCGCCATCAGGCCGTCTCCGCGACCAAACGCCTGATGGAGCTGCAGCCGCGCGTCGCTATCGTCATGCGCGACGGGCAGGAGCAAATGACGCCGATACGCGGCGTGAAACCGGGCGATCACGTGCTCATCAAGCCGGGCTACAAGGTTCCGGTAGACGGCGTGGTGCTGGAAGGTCACAGCGCCGTAGACGAATCCATGTTGAGCGGCGAATCGGCGCCAGTCAGCAAATCGGCGGGCGCCCAGGTGTACGCCGGGACGGTGAACAGCAACGGTGCATTACTGGTGGAAGTGCGCACACAGATGCAGGACACCACCTTATCCAGGATCATCCGGCTGGTCGAAGAGGCGCAGTCGTCCAAGGCGCCCATCCAGCGTCTGGCCGACACCATCGTGCCGTGGTTCGTGCTGGTCACGTTGATCTGCGCAACGATCACCTTTTTCATCTGGAACAGCCATGATTTCGAGATCGCACTGATGGCGGCAACCTCGGTGCTCATCATTACCTGCCCCTGTGCGCTGGGCATGGCGACGCCGATGTCCATTGCCGTGGCCTCAGGCCTTGGCGCCAAACATGGCATTCTGGTCAAGAACGGCCTGGTGCTGGAGACGCTGTCCAAAGTCACCCATTTTGTCTTTGACAAGACCGGCACCCTGACCGAGGGCAAGATGAGCGTGGCCCAGGTGCATGTAGCGTCGGGCCGCGACGAGCAGGAGGTCTTGCGCCATGCCGCTGCAGTAGAGCGATACAGCGAGCACGGGGTTGGCAAGGCCATCGTGACGGAAGCCGAGGCGCGCCAACTGTCCTATCGAGACCTCGCCGCGAGCGGTTTCCATGCGATGCCGGGGCTGGGCGTGGAAGCGAATGTCGCAGGACAAACCGTGTTGCTGGGCAGCGCAGAATGGCTGGTACGGCGGGGGGTGGTACTGGACGAGATGCTGCAAGCCAGGGCGCATGCCCTGGAAACCCAGGCGATGAGCTGCGTTTACGTGGCGCAAAGCGGAAAAAATGTGGCCATCTTCGCACTGGCCGACAAGTTGCGCGGCGACGCGCAGCAACTGGTAAATGAACTGCGTGCGGCAGGCATTACCATGACCCTGCTGAGCGGCGATCGCAGGCCTGTTGCCGAAGCCATAGCGCGCCAACTCGGCGGCATGGAAGTGATCGCGGAAGTCATGCCCCAGGACAAGGATCAGGTGATCCAGCGCCTGCAACAGGGCGGTGCAGTGGTGGCGATGGTGGGCGACGGGGTTAACGACGCCCCTGCGCTGATCCGGGCCGATGTCGGCATCGCGCTGGGCTCGGGCACCGACGTATCGGTGGAGAGTGCAGACATCGTGCTGATGCACAATGAACTGGACAAGGTGAGGCTTGCCTCGCAGTTGTCGCGCCGTACCCTGCGCACCATCAAGCAGAATATCGGCCTGTCTTTCGTGTATAACGCGATCATGGTGCCGCTGGCCATGATGGCCAAGGTCAGCCCATTGGTGGCGGCGGTCAGCATGCCGATCAGTTCCCTGGTCGTGATCGGCAATGCGGCGCGTATCCGCACATTATTCAAGAAGCAGTGAGGTGATTCGATGGACGTGATCTACAGCCTGATACCAGGCATGATGTTTTTCGGTGTGCTGCTCGTTATCGTGCTGGTTTGGGCGGTGAAGAAGGGGCAATACGAGGATATGGAAGGCAACGCGAATCGCATCCTGCTGGATGACGATGATGATTTGTTGCGTGATCAGGTCACGCCGGCAGACAAGCCAAAAGCCGGGAGCGCCGGCAAGTAGCAGGCGCTCGCGCAGCGATCTATTTCAGCACTTCTCCGCTTGCCATCAGCGGCTGAACCAGCTTGCCGAAATCCTTCGGCGATACATATTGCAGCAACGGCATCGCACCATCGCCCATCGTGATGTCCAATCCGTTCTGCGGATACAGCCAGTGGACGAGGCCGCTCTTGGTTTCCTTGATGCGCTGCGCAGGCTGCCCGAAGCGCTTCAGGAATATGGCTTCCTCCACGCGCATGCTCGGCAGGTAAGTCAGGCTGCCGATCGGCAGGGTGCGCAACCTTGCAATGTCGTCCGGTGTCATCGTGATCTTCTTGCCGCTTCCGGTCGAAGCCATGCGCAGGCCGCGCTCATACATGCCCTTCAATTCCGCCTCGGGAACCTCGATGGTCAGCACGATCTTGGAGCGCAACCCGGCCAGCGTAACCTGTTCGAAGAATATCTCGGCAACCATCTTGCCTTCGGGCGATTTGAACAGGCTGGGCTTGGCCTCCTCCTTGAAGCGGAGTTCGGCCTCATTGGTGACAGACTCTCCCAGGGTCAGGCCGAAGACGCGGATCGAGTCCTGGGTCGGATGTTCAATATGCCATGGCAGGTCGTCATTGCGATTAGTGCTGGCAGGCAGGAAAAACGAACCGGCGATAATCAGCACCGACACGATGCCGACACTCCAATAGATCTTGCTTTCTGTTGTCATATTTTGCCGAGGGAGGGTTAAGCGGAAGTGGGAGAAACGGACGGATCGGGGTTTTGCTCGACGAAACTTTTGGGCAATTTGCTGTGGCGCGCCTGGTACATGGAATCATTGCCCAGCACGATCAGCACCAGCAACGCGACCATGAACGGCAACAGGCCGAAACCGCCGATCAGGGCGATGGTCGCGATCTTGGACCAACCCATCATTTTGGAAAGCAGTAAACCGCCACCTACGATGCTGCAAGTGACCACCAGCAGCTTCATGAAATTCTTATTGCGTTTGTCGGCGATGATCCAGTGCGATTTGACGAACCAGGTCTCGTCGCTTTTTGCGATCTGCCTGGCTTTGATCAGGATGTAGGCGGTAATTGCAAAAGAAATGATGGGCACGACCAATACCATCAGCGGGAAGGTGCTGAACACGCCGAAAGTGGAGGCAAAGACCAGTATGTGGTTGAAAACCAGATTGATCAGAAAGATCTCGTGCGGCCATTTGGCACGGAAGGTCTCTTCCTTGGATATCGTGAATTGCAGGTGCATGTTGTCCTCCCCGAATAGATGTCTAGTGCTAGTTATATAAACCTACTGCGCGCATAGGATACCAGTTTCGGGGGCGCTTGAAATGCGGCAAAAAGCCGCATCAGGCGCCGCCGACGAAGCTGCGCAGACGCAGCAAATCCATGATTTCCACCTCGCGTACCTTCACGCTCAGCAAGCCATGTTCCTGAAAGTGCGAAAACGTACGGCTAACCGTTTCCAGCTTCAAGCCGAGGTAACTGCCGATCTCCTGGCGCGTCATGCGCAGGTGGAAGGCGTTGGGCGAATAGCCGCGCGCACTGAAGCGCTGCGAGAGATTCAACAGGAAAGCAGCCAAACGCTCCTCCGCGCGCATCGAGCCGAGCAGCATCATGATGCCCTGATCGCGCACGATCTCGCGGCTCATGATCTTGTGCAGGTGGCGCTGCAGGCTGGGCAACTCCCGGCTCAAAGCTTCCAGCCGGTCGAATGGAATCTCGCAGATTTCGCTGTCATCCAGCGCTACCGCATCGCAGGTATGGGTATCGGAGCAGATCGCGTCCAGGCCTATTATTTCTCCCGGCATCTGGAAGCCCGTTACCTGTTCCCGCCCGTCCTCGTGCAGCACCTGGGTCTTGAAGAAACCGGTGCGTATTGCGTATAACGCACGGAAAGGTTCTCCGCTGCGGTAAAGGTACTCGCCGCGCCGGAAAGTGCGCTTGAGGCTGGTCAGAGCGTCAAGACGGCACATCTCCGCGCCGTCCAGGTCGACAGGGAGGCAGAGCTCGCGCAAGTTGCAGTTTGAACAGGCAATGCGTAAGGATGGGTTGTTGACAGCGTTTTGCACTTAATATTTATATGGGTATTGCTCACTCCTGCCGGAGAATATGACATGGTTTTTGACCTATATCAAACGTATTTTGCGGTATGCTGGCACATTCCGAAAACCGAAGATTTTCATAAGTCCTGCCATGTCAGCCAATAAAGAAATAAGCTCCCAGCTGGAAGTCGATCTGGAACTGATCCGCCGTCTGGACAAGAACGGCCCGCGTTATACCTCGTATCCCACTGCAGACCGCTTCGTCGAGGCGTTCAATGCCGAAACATACGCCCAGTGGGTGGCCAAACGCGAGGTTGGCGGCATCAGCCGCCCGCTGTCGCTGTACGTCCACATCCCCTTCTGCAACACGCTGTGCTTCTATTGTGCCTGCAACAAGGTGGTGACCAAGGATTTCAGCAAGGCGGATCAATATGTCCGCTATCTCATCAAAGAGATCGAGATGCAGGCAGCGCTGCTGGGCGATGAGCGTCGTGTCGAGCAGTTGCATTTCGGCGGCGGCACGCCAACCTTCCTGAGCGACGACGAGCTGCGGCGGGTGATGGGCGCGATCCGCAAGAACTTCCAGCTGGTGGAAGACGGCGAATATTCGATCGAGATCGATCCGCGCAAGGTGAGCGATGTCACGGTTGCCCTGCTGGGCGAACTGGGCTTCAACCGCATCAGCATCGGCGTGCAGGATTTCGACCCGGACGTGCAAAAGGCGGTGAACCGCATCCAGAGCGAAGCGGAAACGCTGCAGGTCATCAAGGCGGCGCGCGCCAACGGCTTCAAGTCCGTGAGCATCGATCTCATCTACGGCCTGCCCAAGCAGACCATCGACGGGTTCAAGGCCACGCTGGACAAGGTCATTGCGGCCAATCCCGACCGGTTGTCGATCTACAACTATGCGCACATGCCCAAGCTGTTCATGCCGCAGCGCCGCATTCATGAAGAAGACCTCCCGGCACCGCAAACCAAGCTCGACATATTGAAACTGGCGGTAAACACGCTGACCAGCGCGGGCTACGTGTATATCGGCATGGACCACTTCGCCAAGCCGGACGACGAACTGGCCGTGGCGCAGCGCCAGGGCAGATTGCACCGCAATTTCCAGGGCTATTCCACGCACTCGGACTGCGACCTGATCGCGGTGGGCGTCAGCTCCATCGGCAAGGTCGGCCCGACCTATAGCCAGAATTTCCGCGAATTGGAGCCGTATTACGATGCGCTGGACAACAACATGCTGCCCATCATGCGCGGCATGGAACTCAACGCAGATGATCTGGTGCGCCGCGCCATCATTCAGGCGTTGATGTGCCACTTCGAGATATCGAAGGAATCGTTCAACATTTCATACCTTATCGAATTTGACCAATATTTCGCCACCGAACTGAAAGAGCTGGCCGAATACGAAAAAGAAGGGCTGCTCAAGCTCTCCCCGCAATGGATTACCGTTACACCCAAAGGGCGTATGCTGATTCGCAATATTTGCATGGTCTTTGACAAATATCTGCGTGCAAAACAAGAACACGCGCGCTATTCCAAGGTCATTTAGAGAGCCCGCACAGGGAAAATGACGCACCGCCGCAGGCACTTTGCGGGGGGCGTCGAGTTACTTTGGGGTAAAATGTACCTCGTTAGGAGCGAGAGAAATAATGAAACGTGTAGATGATTTCCGCCTGAAGTTCGGCAAACAAGAGTTGGTACCGATCATGATCGGCGGCATGGGCGTGGACATTTCTACAGCAGAGCTGGCCTTGGAGGCGGCCCGCCTGGGCGGCGTCGGGCATATCTCGGATGCCATGCTGCCTACCGTTTCGGACCGCCGCTACGATACCGATTTCGTCAAGACCAAGCTGCAGCAATACAAGTACAACATCGATAATTCCGACAAGGCGGACGTTAAATTCGACTTGGGACATATCGCCGAATCCACCCGCCTGCACGTGAGCAAGACCATGGAAGCCAAGACCGGCTCCGGCATGATCTTCATCAACTGCATGGAAAAGCTCACCATGAACGCGCCCAAAGAGACGCTCAAGGTGCGGCTGTGGGAAGCGCTTTCTGCCGGCATCGACGGCGTCACGCTGGCGGCCGGCCTGCATCTGGGTTCGTTCGCGCTGATCGAAGACCACCCGCGTTTCCGCGACGTCAAGCTGGGCATCATCGTTTCCTCGCTGCGCGCGCTGCAACTGTTCCTGCGCAAGAACGCCCGCACCAACCGCCTGCCCGACTACATCGTGGTGGAAGGCCCGCTGGCAGGCGGTCACCTCGGTTTCGGCCTGGACGACTGGATGAAATACGATCTGCGTACGATCACCAACGAGATCCATCAATACCTGCGTGAAGAAAAACTGGATATTCCGGTGATACCGGCCGGCGGCATCTTTACCGGGAGCGACGCGGCCAGCTATCTGGAGGAAGGGGCTGCCGCAGTGCAAGTGGCGACGCGCTTCACCGTGGCCGAGGAATGCGGTTTGCCTGCCGATGTGCAGCAAGAGTATTTCAAGGCCACTGAAGGCGACATCGAAGTGAATGCCACTTCGCCGACCGGTTATCCGATGCGCATGCTGAAGAATAGCCCGTCCATCGGTTCCGGCATCCGCCCCGGCTGCGAATCCTACGGCTACCTGCTGGATGCCAACGGCCGCTGCGACTACATCGACTCCTACAATCGCGAGGTGGCATTGCACCCGGATGCCAAGAAGATCCAGGTATTCGACAAGACCTGTTTGTGCACGCACATGCGCAACTTCAAATGCTGGACCTGCGGGCAGTACACCTATCGCCTCAAGGACACGACGCGCAAAGCGGCGGACGGCAGCTATAAGCTACTGACCGCCGAGCACATCTTCAAAGACTATCAATACAGCACAGACAACAAGATCGCATTGCCGGACGCTTGATTCAGCCGCGCCCGAACCGGGCGGGCACATTGGGAGTTGACGATGATCGAACGCACCCTGCT
The DNA here is from genome assembly GCA_963840345.1 of uncultured beta proteobacterium. Classification (GTDB taxonomy): domain Bacteria; phylum Pseudomonadota; class Gammaproteobacteria; order Burkholderiales; family Gallionellaceae; genus Sideroxyarcus. Next base: position 74,223 of record CAWIYO010000006.1, on the reverse strand, counting down.
GACAATTGCATTTCTGTTCGTCACTTCCTCCGCGCAGGCGGCATGGGATGTCGGTGGGGCCCTGGAAGACTATCAGTGGATTGAATATCCGGATGCCAGCACGGACACTCCCAGGGAGTACGGGTTGCGTTCCGCATTGTTCCTCAATTGGACGCAGGAAGGTGACCAGGACCTGCTGCTCGCCTGGCGTGCAAAGTTCTATGGCGGAACGGTCAATTACGATACCTTTCTGCAGAGCACGGGCGCACCGGTCTCGACCAAAACAGATTACGGCGGGGTGGTGAGCGAGGGACAATTATTCTTCCGCACCAGCCTCGGTGACTACAAGCTGGATTACCTCGGCGGTCCCGGCCTGGATAGCTGGCGGCGCAGCATACGCATCACCGGCGGCAACCAGATCGAAGATTATTTCATCCTGTTCTTTCGAGCGGGGTTGCGGCTGGCCAAGCCAAGACAGGTAGCGGGCCTGCATGGCGAGCTTGGGATCAAATATCCGTTTTCGGCCAGGGAGAATGTGCACCTGGATAGCATGGGCTACACATCCAATCCATGGCTTTCTCCGGGCGGAATGGTCAGCGGCTATGCGGAGCTTGGCTATCGCATCAATGCCAGATTCGATGTGCTTGGCTACTACGACAGCTGGCGCTTTGGCCGCTCTGCGAATGTCATCGCCGCAGACACTGCGGGAGCTCTCTGGAGAATATACCAACCCAAATCCAACATGGATGCCTTGGGCATAAAGCTGCTCGTATCGTTCTGATGCAGGGTTTCAATCCGTCATCCTCGTTGACGGCGCTCTTGTTTATAATGATCCGCATAACATCTTTTCGACAGGTGACGATATGAACAAATATCTCAAGTACGGTTTGTGGACGCTTGGCGGACTGGTCGCGCTGGTTGCGGCAGCTATCGCGTATATCGCGCTGACCTTCGACCCCAATGCATACAAGCCGCAGATCATCCAGTCGGTGAAAGACAGCAAGCAGCGCAGCCTCAAGCTGGAGGGCGACATCAAGCTGCACTTCTTCCCCAGCATCGGCGTCAGTCTCGGCAAGGTTTCGCTATCCGAATTCCAGAGCGAACAGGAGTTCGTCTCGGTCGAGAGCGCCAGCGTCTCGCTCAAGGTGCTGCCGCTACTGGCCAAGCAGATCGTGGTGGACGAAGTGGCGGTGAGCGGCGTCAAGGCACGGCTCGTCAAATTCAAGGACGGCAAGACCAATCTCGACGATCTGATGGGCAAGGAGGCCGCGCCCGCGCCGACACCTGCTCCCGCTGCCGCAGCCAGTACGCCGATGCAATTCGACATCGCATCGGTGCGGCTGGACAAGACGGAAGTGATCTACATAGATGAACTTGCCGGCGCGCATTACAGCGTGAAGGATTTGAGCCTGCAGACCGGGCGCATTGCCAATGAAGTGCCGACCAGGATCGATTTCGCAGCGCACATCCAGGCCAACCAACCCAAGCTCGACATCGTTGCGCAGATCAAGGCTACGCTGACATTCAATCTGGAAAAAAATCTTTTCCGGCTTCAAGGCCTGGATCTGCAAGCCAACGGCAAGGCACTCGATATCACCGATCTGGCCGTGAAAGCAGGGGGTGATGCCAGCGCACACCTGGCGGCGCAGGAGTTCTCGATGAATAAATTCGCTTTCACCGCGAATGGTGTGAAAGGCAAGGACAGATTCGAGGTCAGGCTGGATGCGCCTGATCTGAACCTGACCAAGGATAAATTCACCGGCAACGGCATTGCGCTCAATGCGAAGCTGGATGGGGCACTCGGCAATATCGCTGCGACACTATCGCTGCCCGATGTCGACGGCACTCCGCGCACCTTCAAAGTCAGCTCGCTGCAGCTGGGTGTGGATCTGAAACAGCCGGAGCAGGCTTTCAAGCTGAAACTCTCCACGCCGGTCACCGGCAGCATCGAGGCGCAACAGTTCAACCTGTCCGATCTCAAGCTCGCACTTAACGCCACCGGCGACAAGCTGCCGGGCAAGAGCATCAACAGCGAACTGACAGGCAGCGTCCAGGCCGACCTGAGCAGACAGAGCATCCAGGCCAATCTTGCCGGCGGTCTGCTGCAAAGCCAGATCAAGGCCAAGCTGGCGGTGAATAATTTCAACGTGCCGATGATCCGCTACGATCTGGAGGTCGACCAGTTCGACGCCGATCCGTACATGCCGCCGAAGAAGGCAGCGGAAACCAAAGAGCAGGCAAAGAGCAAGAAGGCCGAGCCGGAGCAGCCATTCGATCTCTCCGCATTGAAGACGCTGAATCTGGAAGGCAGCCTGCGCGTCGGCTCGCTCAAGGCCGCCAACATCAAGGTTGCCCAACTGCGCGTGGACGTGAAGGCGAAGAACGGCATGGTCAACGTCGCCCCGTTCTCGGCCAAGCTGTATCAGGGCAGCATGGACGGCAAGGCGTCGGTCAATGCAGCGACATACGACTTTGCGGTCAATGAAAAGCTGACCGGCGTCGAGATCGCGCCGCTGCTGAAGGACGCCGCCGATCTGGATCTGGCCGAAGGCAAGGGCAACATCGCGTTCGACCTCACCACCAAGGGCAACACCGTCAGCGGCCTGAAAAAAGCGCTCAACGGGAAAGCCTCGGTGGACCTGGCGAACGGCGCGATCAAAGGCATCAACCTGGCCAAGCTGGTGCAGGGCATACAGAGCCTGAGCAAGGAAACCAGGACGCAGACGCTGGGCGTGGACAAGAACGAAAAGACCGAATTCAGCGAGTTCAAGGCCAGCTTCAAGATAAAGAACGGCGTGGCGCACAACGACGACCTCGCGGTGAAGTCCACCGTGCTGCGCATCACCGGCAACGGCGACATCGACATCGGCCACGACAACCTGAACTACAACGCCAAGGCCATCTTCGCCAAGACCGAGCAGGGCAAGACCGCGACGCTGCCGGTGAACGTAAGCGGCGCGTTCGACGACCTCAAGTTCAAGGTGGACTACAGCGCGCTGCTCGTCGATGTGGCCAAGCAAAAGATCGACGAGAAGAAAGAGCAACTGAAAGAAGATGCCAAGACCAAGATGCAGGAAGAATTGAAGAAAGGCCTGAAGGGCCTGTTCAAATAATAACCTGGCTTGCCCGCAAGCCAGTAAACACGGCGATCTGCAAGGTAATGCCTTGCAGATCGCCATTTGATAGGGTTTGCAACGATGTGCCTTGTAGATCGCCGTCTGGTGCGGCTTACGGGGCGGTGCTTTTGAAAATCGTATGACATCTGCAAACAACCTAACCGGCCTGCCGATCCCGACCGTCAGGAACCGCGCTTGAATACATTCGCTTCCCGACTCATCGCCTGGCAGCGCGCATACGGACGTCACGGCCTGCCCTGGCAAGGGCAGGATGCCTACCGCGTATGGCTGTCCGAGATCATGCTGCAACAGACGCAGGTCGCCACCGTCATTCCCTATTACCAGCGCTTCGTCGCGTCCTTCCCGAATGTGGCCGCACTCGCCGCCGCGACTGAGGAGCAGGTGCTCACGCACTGGAGCGGCCTCGGCTACTACGCCCGTGGCCGCAACCTGCACCGCGCGGCCTGCATCATTGTCGCGAGATTCAACGGCGAATTTCCCCGCAAGTTTGAAGACCTCATCGAACTGCCCGGCATCGGCCGTTCCACTGCCGCCGCGATCTGCGCGCTGGCGTATCACGAGTGCCGCGCGATACTGGATGGCAACGTCAAACGGGTCCTGGCGCGCTACTGCGGCATCGAAGGTTGGGCGGGCGAGAAGAAGGTCGAAGAGCAACTCTGGCAGCAGGCCGAAGCCTTGTTGCCGGAAGGCGATGTAGCCACCTACACCCAGGCACTCATGGATATGGGTGCCACCGTTTGCACGCGCAGCAAACCGAAGTGCGTGCTGTGCCCGGTGCAGATGGACTGTGTTGCGTTGCAGACCGAGCGTACTGTCGAACTTCCCTCGCCACGCCCGAAGAAAGCCGTGCCGGAAAGACACGCCACATTTTTATTGCTAATGCATGGCAACGACATTCTGCTGGAGAAGCGGCCCGGCAACGGGATATGGGGAGGACTGTGGTGTCCGCCCCAGTTTGATGATGAGGATGCGGCGAGGGATTGGTTTGTACGCAGTGGGATGGAAGCGAGTAGTGGAGAAACGCTGGAGACGTTTACTCATACTTTTACGCATTTCAAGTTGCACATTACCCCGTTGAAGATTCAGCTTGCGCGTAAGCCGTTGCGGGTGGAGCAGGCGGGGAGGGTTTGGCTGGAGGTGGGGGAGGCGTTGGGGGCGGCGATACCGACGCCGGTGAGGAAGGTGTTGCGGCAACTCTAGGCCGTTCGTGTTGCACACCTGTAACCGTTCGTCCTGAGCTTGTCGAAGGATGGGCGCAGCCCGCTAATCCGCTTTAAAACCAACACCGTCGGGGGTAGCCCGACAGCTAGTTACTTTTCTTGTCTTGCCAAGAAAAGTAACCAAAAGAAGGCGCCCCCGGTGCGCCGCCCCTTCGGGGTTCCCTCGATATTTCACAAACAAGCGGGGCTGCGCAACTCGCCCTAGCAGGGCACACAAAACGTGCCCTGCCGCGGAGCTCAAACAGTGCTCGCCTAAACCTCCGCTTGTTGGCGAAATATCGAGGCGGCGCACAGGGGAAAGAAAGTCAAAAGCAAAATCAGGTTTTGTAGGGCGGGTCAGCTTCGCTAACCCCCCCGGATGTTTTGCATTCATCCGGCGCATTACGCCTGCAGCTAATGCCTACGCGTGCTAGGCCAAGGGCGCTTTCTTGACGGTCAGCGTGATCTTATATTTGTTGTCGCAAGGATCGCCAACCCGACGACCTGCAGGAGTGCCCTCATGCCCTTTGCAGGAAAGTTCAAATTCTCCATCTGGGTAGAAGAGCACGAGCTTTTGAAGCTCAAGGCCACCTTGCTGGCATCTTGGATTGACGCATTGCAGATGAGAGGGGATCGTTTGCTTGGTGAATCGACTAATGCGTTGCCACTCATGCCGACAGTAGTAGCCATAAGGATCTTGCACGATTGTGATGTCAATTTCTTCAATACCAGGGAAAGCACTGTTTCTGTCCGATGTTTGGACAAGGAATGAAGTTGTGCGTTTTGGCATCTATATGCTCCTAGTGAATACAGGACGTCACATAAAGTGAAATGTACCGAAGTTGGATTGTATTGCTTAATCTAGGCAAGGCGGGCAACGAGTTGCCCGCCTTGCGGTTTTGGTTTTCGCATTTCCTTCCCCTGTGCGCCGCCGAGTAGCGCAGGCTGGTCAGGGGTAGTCGGCGAGGACTGTCTGAGCGCGAAGCGCGAGTTCCGCAGCCGCCTGACCAGTCGAGCAACGCAGGGAACCCCGAAGGGGCGGCGCACCGGGGTCGCCTTCTCTTTGGTTACTTTTCTTTGGCGAAGCAAGAGAAAGTGACTAGCTGTCGGGCTACCCCCGACGGTGTTGGTTTTGATCAAACCATCGGGCTACGCCCATCCTTCGACAAGCTCAGGACGAACGGTATGGCGTTACTCGCCCCACTTCTTCATCAGCGTTTGCTCGACGCCCAAATGATCCATCACCCTCGCCACTACAAAATCCACCATATCCTGCACGCTCTGCGGATGATGATAAAACCCCGGATTCGGCGGCATGATCACCGCCCCCGCATGCGACAGCTTCAGCATGTTCTCCAGATGAATCGCCGAGAACGGCATCTCGCGCGGCACCAGGATCAACGTACGTTTTTCCTTCAGCATCACATCGGCCGCCCGGCAAATCAGGTCGTCACTGATGCCGCCCGCGATCTTGCCCAGCGTGCCCATGGTGCAGGGGCAGACCACCATCGCGTCGCCGGGGTTGGAGCCGGAGGCCATCGGGGCGTACCAGTCCTGGATGCCGAACACCTTGAGCTCGCCGCTGAACTTGCCGAAACGTTCCTTGAACATCTGCTCCGCCTCCTGCGGACGACTGGGCAGGGTGAGATCCAGTTCCTGTTTGGCGACGATCTGCGCAGCTTGCGAATAGACCAGATGCACGCGCGAGCCGCTCTGCAGCAGGCATTCGAGCAGGCGCATGCCGTAGGGCAGGCCGGAGGCGCCGGTGAAGGCCAGACAAATGGTTTTCATCTCACGATCCTTGTTTGATGTAGCGGGAGCTCGGCTACGGGTGCACTGTAATGGAACTGGCGGTCATTCGGCTAGTCTGTTGAGTCGCGCTACCCAAATCATGGACAAGCCGGAGGGGGCAGGGTATGGGGGGTATAAAGAAATGGGCGCCTCAGGCGTCGTTGGTCTAAAATGAGCCTTTAGCTTGTGCGTCGACTTTTTGAGATTCAAGCCTTATTCGCGAGTGAATGAAATGAAACGATACTTTGGGTTCCTCATGGCGGCTGTGGCCGCCGTATTTTTGCAGGGTTGCCTCGGTAGCGGCGGTTCTTCCGCCCCGCCGCCAAACAATGTCGTGGTCACGGCCAAGGACAGCAAGGTGGTCGTGACATGGGATATGGTGCCCGGCGTTCAATACTGGATATTCAAGGCGAACGCAACCGGCGTCACTCCGCAGAACTGTTCGTCCATGCCGTTGTGCACGACGTCGATCAACGTGACTTCACCCGCGACGATCTCGGGGCTGTATAACGGCTACATATATTCCTTCTCGATCAACGGCAGAATGAACGGGGGGGCGGGCGGGGCGGGCTCCCCTTCGGTACAAGCGATACCCAGACCGGCGGGGGCAACATGGACCGTGGGCACTGCCCAGGGGGCGAATGCGCTGCGCGGCGTGGCTTACGGGAATGGCAAGTTTGTTGCGGCCGGCGACGGCAATACCCTGCTCTCGAGCACCGATGGAATCACCTGGGCCGCGTTGACCAGTCCTGCAGCGGCGGGTACCAACCTCAGCGCGGTTAATTACAACGCTTCTCCTGCCAGGCATTTTGTGGCCGGTGCGGGTGGGGCGATATTGCAGAGCGCGGATGCTGCAGTCACCTGGACGTCGTTGACCAGCAACACAACAAACCCGCTTTATGCCTTGACGAACAATGGCACGGGTTTCGTGGTTGCGGTCGGAGCGGGCGGGACCATCACCACGACAGCCGACAGCGGAACAACCTGGACGGTTCAGAACTCAGGTACGGCGAATCCGCTGTATGGCGTGACTTACGGATATGACAGCACCAATGGGGTATATGCCTTCGTTGCGGTCGGTGCGGCGGGGACGGTGCGCTACAGTACGGATGGCGTCACCTGGACGACAAAAAACCCCACCTCCAATACCGCTGCCGATCTCAAGTCTGTGACCTACGGGGCTGCTGCAGGAATATTCGTCGCGGTCGGGACCGGCGGAACCGTGATCAGCAGTACGGACGGAATCACCTGGACGCCTCAGACCGCGGCCAACTCGACCTCCCCGATTTCATCTGTGTCGACGGCAACCCTGAATTCGGTCACTTATACTGCCGGACGCCGGTTCATCGCCGTCAACGACGCGGGCAATGTGTTCTATAGCGAATACCTGACCCCCGCGGTATGGACAAGGGCCACTGTAACGCCTGCGACGGCTAGCCCCATCTACTCGGTGACGCCAGGCGGCCTGCTGGACTATTCCGCCGTGGGCGCAGCCGGTTTGAATCTGTACGCCGATTAGCATCCAGCCGGATCGAGCCCCGATCCGGTTCCTACAACGCATCCTTCTTTGACCGCTCCCCGCCCAGTACGGGAGCGGTTTTTACTTCGTCCATAAAACTGGCGGCGATCAATCCGTTCACGGTGCCGAACACCAGCGCAGCCGTGGCGAAGAGCGGGATCAGATAGGCGAGGCCGCTGTGCGGGATCAGCCACAGATAAACCACCGTCATTTGCCCGGCGATATGGGCGAAGGCGGCGAAGATGCTGTGCGTGACCGCGCCGAACCACCGTTGCGGCAAGTGCATGCTCAGCGCCAATATGGCGAGGCTGCACACTGCACCGGCCAGGCTCAGGAAGAATCCCGGCGCCAGGAAATTCCCGAACAGCAGGCTGCCCGCGACCACGCGCAGCAGCGACACCCATGCCGCCGCGCGCCAGCCGTAGCGTGCCAGCACGATGAGTGTGACGATGTTGGCCAGCCCCGGTTTGACGCCGGGCAGCGGGGACGGGATGGCGTTCTCCAGCACGGTGAGCCCGAGCGCCACCGCCGCCATGCGCGCGACGTGATGGTCTTCGGCGGTGGTGTTGAGCAGGATTTTGGATTCTGGATTTTGGATTTTTGAGAAACCAACCCCCTCTAACTCCCCCTTGTCAGGGGGAGAACGGAACGGCTCCTCCCCTGACAAGGGGAGGTTGGGAGGGGTTGGTTCTTCCTTGATCCGAATTCCCAATTCCTAAATCCTAGTAGTTGAGGCTGTCATATTTCTTCTGTCCGCCCGTCAGTTCGACGCTGACCTCGTTCGGCAGGCAGATGGCGATCTCGCCAGTCTGCTGCAGCCAGCCCTGGCGTACGCAATATTGTCTCGGGCTTGGATCCGAGGTGATGCGCGCCTTGCGTTTCTCGATGGTGACGATGCTGGTGCCGAGCGGGCCGGGAACCTCGATCTGCTGGTCGCGTGACAGCGGTACTTCGCGAAAGATTTTGCCGCCGCTGCGGATGATGGCCTTGTCCGCAGCGCCGCCGGACCAGACCATGAGAGTTATCCAGATGGTGCACAAGCCGCCGACCAGCAGGGTGAGGTAGTCGCCGGGTTTGATGTGTTGAAGCACAGCTAATGAGAAACTCGCGAAGCGAGTCTTTGCCACTCTCTCCCTTCGGGGGAGAGCAGGAGAGGGGGGGCCGACGATAAAGAGTCGTTCATCATAAGCGGCGTCCGCTAGGCTTGTTGCGGAAGTTCGCGGTGACGCACCAGCACTTGCTGCTGCGATTTGAAATGTTGCGCCAGCCGTTCGGCGAAATACACCGAGCGATGCTGTCCGCCGGTGCAGCCGATGGCCACGGTGAGATAGCTGCGGTTGTCCGCGATGAAGCTGGGCAGCCAGTTTTCGACGAAGGTGCGGATATCGGCGTACATTTTTTCCACGAGCGGGGAGTCATCCAGGAACTTGACTACGGCTTCGTCGCGCCCGGTGAGCGGGCGCAGGTTGGGGTCGTAATGCGGGTTGGGCAGGCAACGCACGTCGAACACCAGATCGGCATCCAGCGGCAGCCCGTTCTTGAAGCCGAAGGATTCGAACAGCAGGGTGAGGCGCGCACGATCCAGCGAGATGAATTGTTTGATCCAGGCGCGCAGGGCGTTCGCATTAAGGTCGCTGGTATCGATGTGATGCCCGATGCTGGCGATCTCGGCAAGCAACTCGCGCTCCAGGGCGACGCATTCCGGCAGTGTTCTCACGCCGTCATTCAAGGGGTGCAGGCGGCGCGTCTCCGAGAAAGCGTTTCACCAGCGTCTCGTTTTTTGCGTCCAAAAACAGCAGATGCACGTCGATGTCCTGCTGTTTGAGTTTTTCGATGTATTGGGGCAGCAGCACGACATTGTTGCCGCTGCGCACGTCGACGCTGACCGCGACTCTGCTGATCCCGGCCAGCTTCAGATTGTTGGTCAGCACATTCAGCAACTCGGCGGGCAGGTTGTCCACGCAGTAATAGCTGCTGTCCTCCAGCACGTTGAGCGCAACGCTCTTGCCGGAGCCGGATAAACCGCTGATGAGAAACAGCTGCATGTCTGCCTCTACTAATCTGCTGCGCAGCACGATTGCCGCGTCGCGTGTTGGTTCCGACTAACCTGAAGGTAAGTCTCCACCGCAACTCCGTTGTCGTTCATTCCTCGCCTACCTACGAGGTATGTCTCGTCATTCACTCCGCGGCTCCTTGCACTCGTGCTTGCTCGCGACGATTATTAGAGGCATCCATCGGTCATTGCTCCTGCAGGTGCTGGTCGTGACGGTCGATAAACTCCTGCATGGTATGGATGCCGCGCTGTTGCAGCACGAAGTTGCGTGCGGCGGCTTCAACCAGCACGGCGAGGTTGCGCCCAGCCATCACCGGAATCTCAACCTTGCTGATCCCGACCCCCATGATTTCCTCCCAGCCGGAGGTGGGAAGCCGTTCCAGCTTGGAAAGATCGTCGAATGGCGGGCGGTAGAGATGGACGATCAATTTGAGGCTCTTCTTGCGGCGTACGGCCGTCTCGCCGAACATGGTGCGTATATTGAGCATGCCCAGGCCGCGCACTTCCAGGAAGTCGCGCAGCAATTCCGGGCAGCGTCCTTCCAGTGTCTCGGGCGAGATGCGGTACAGCTCGGTGATGTCGTCGGCCACCAGGCCGCTGCCGCGCGTGATGAGTTCCAGCGCCAGCTCGCTCTTGCCCACGCCGCTGTCGCCGGTGATCATGACGCCGACGCCAAGCACGTCCAGGAATACGCCATGGCGCGTGGTGGAATCGGCCAACCCCTTGACGATGTAATGGCGGATCATCCACATCAGTTGCACGCTGCCCAGCGGCGAACGGAACAGCGGGGTATGGGTGCGGTTGGCAAAATCCAGCAGACCCTTCGGTATCTCGGTTTCCCCTGCCACGATCAGGCATAGCGGCTGGCCCTGTTCCAGTTGCGTCAGGGCAGAGGACAACTCGGCGGGGGAAAGCGAGTGCAGGTAATCGAGTTCGGTGCTGCTGAAGACCTGTACCCAGTTCGGGTGGATCAGGTTCATGTGGCCGATCAGGCCGCGGTTGGAGGCATTGACGGTTTCGCTCTCCAGTACACGGTCGGCGCCTGTTGCGCCGCCAACCCAAGTCAGTCCCAGACGCTCTTGCTTGTCTTCGAATAGTTGCCTGATATTGACTTGAGCCATGATGTTTATCCCTGCCAGTCGGCGAACAGTTTATGGATAGCTGCAGGATCGTCGGCACTCTGCAATTGCTCGCGGAACGATTTGTCGCTGAACATCTGCGCCAGTTCACCCAGCAGTTGCAGGTGCATGTCGGTCGCGCGCTCAGGCACGAGCAGCACGAAGATGAAGCTTACCGGTTGTCCGTCCGGTGCGTCGAAAGGGATGGGGTTCTGCATCTTGACGAACGCGGCGACGGCATCGCGCAGCCCTTTCACGCGGCCATGCGGAATGGCCACGCCCTGTCCCAATCCGGTGGATCCCAGCTTTTCGCGCGCGAACAGGCTGTCGAACACCTGGCTCCGGGCAATATGCTGCGTGTTCTCGAACAGTATCCCCACGCGTTCGAACACGCGTTTCTTGCTGGCGGACTCGCTGTCCAGCAGCACGCATTCAGGGGCCAAAATCTTGCTGATCAGACTCATGTCATTTCACCATGTGAAAAAAACGGGGCAACTTCTGGTTGCCCCGTGTTGTTTCATTCTGTTGCCGGATGCTTGCCGGAATCGTCATGGCGGCGCGCGGCGTGTTTTTCCTTGTGCTTCAACACCTGGCGATCCAGCGAATCGATCAGGGTATCGATGGCGACATACAGGTTGCTATCCTCGGTTTCCGCAAAGATGTTTTTGCCGGAAACGTGGACGTTGGCTTCGGCCTTCTGTACCAGCTTGTCCACCGACAGGATCACGTTGACGTCGATCACGTTGTCGAAATGGCGTTTGACCTTGTCCAGCTTGCTGAGTACATGTTCGCGGATGGCCGGAGTGATTTCGAGGTGGCGTCCAGTGAGGTTGAGGTTCATGACCTGCTCCTTTTCATTAAAGTGATTTACGAAGATTTACCGGAAGGATGTTCATTCCCTCGCGGTATTTTGCCACGGTACGGCGGGCGACCAATATGCCCTGCTGTGCCAGGATTTCTGACATGCGACTGTCGGTGAGCGGACTTTTTGTGTCCTCCTCGCTGACCAGTTGCTTGATGAGGGCGCGGATGGCGGTGGAAGAACAGGCGCCGCCTGCTTCAGTGGCGAGTCCGCTGCCGAAAAAATATTTGAATTCGTAGATGCCGCGCGGCGTGAGCATGAACTTCTGCGTGGTCACGCGCGAAATGGTGGACTCGTGCAGTTCGAGCTGCTCGGCGATCTCGCGCAGCACCAGCGGGCGCATCGCGATGTCGCCATGTTCGAAGAACTGGCGCTGCCGTTCGACGATGGCCTGTGCCACACGCAAGATGGTTTCGAAGCGCTGTTGCAGATTCTTGATGAACCAGCGCGCTTCCTGCAGCTGCGTAGACATCTCCTGGGCGTTCTTCTCGCCGCGCTGTTGCAGGATGTTGGCATACACCTGGTTGACGCGCAGGCGCGGCATCGCTTCCGGATTCAGGCGCGCGCGCCAGATGCCGCCATGGCGCTCCACCAGCACATCCGGCACCACATAGTCCGCCGCACGGTGCTCGAAGGCCGAGCCCGGCTTGGGTTGCAGATGCACGATCAGGTCTTGCGCGGTGCGCAGGGCGTCGTCGTCGCAAGACAGCGCTTTTTTCAATTTAGTGAAATCGCGCGCTGCGAGCAGGCTGAGATGATGCGTCACGATAGTGAGTGCCAGATCACGCCCCGGCACGTCTTCCGGCATGGCATATAGTTGCAGCGCCAGGCACTCGCTCAGGCTGCGCGCACCGATGCCGGGCGCATCCAGATGTTGCAGCTGGACCAGCGCGGTTTCCAGATCGTCCAGCGGGATGTCGAGTTCGGGCGGCAGCAGTTCGGCGATCTCTTCCAGCGGTTGCGACAGGTAGGCGTTCTCGTCCAGCGCGTCGATCAGCAGGCCGATGATCTTTTTGTCGCGCCCGTCCATCTGGCTCATGTTCAATTCCCAGAGCAAGTGCTCACGCAGGCTGGGTTTTTCGGCAGCGACTTCGGAATAGCCATCGTCCTCGTCGTCCGGGCTGGCGGAAGGCGAGGAGGAAAACGACGGCTCCGGCCATTCGTTGCTGTCGTTGCGGGGTTCGGTTTCGGCGGCGGGGGCGCTTTCCGCGCTGCCCGATGGGGCAGGAGTGTCGGTGCTGCTGTTGCCGCTATAGGTCTGGTTGGTGTTGTCGTCCTCGCGTTCGAGGAAGGGATTCTCGTCCAGCAGGCGCGCAGTCTCCTGATTGATCTCCAACGTGGAGAGCTGCAGCAGCTTGATAGCTTGCTGCAACTGCGGCGTCAGCATCAGTTGTTGGGATTGCCTGAGTTGGAGAGAGTGTTTCATTACCGGGTTTTGGTGTGGGGCGGCGCTGTCTTATAACTTGAAGTGCTCGCCCAAATACACCTTCCTCACGCCCTCATTATAGATGATTTCCTCGGGCTTGCCCTCAGCCATCACCGATCCGGCATTGATGATGTAAGCGCGCTCGCAGATACCCAGCGTCTCGCGCACGTTGTGGTCGGTGATCAGCACGCCGATCCCGCGTTCCTTGAGGAAACGGATGATCTTCTGGATGTCCAGCACGGCGATGGGGTCGACCCCGGCGAACGGCTCGTCGAGCAGGATGAAGCGCGGATCGGTGGCCAGCGCGCGGGCGATCTCCACGCGTCGCCGTTCGCCGCCGGACAGGCTGATGGCCGGATTGTCGCGGATGTGGGTGATGTGCAGATCGTTCAACAATGCTTCAAGGCGCGCGTTCATCTCGGCGGGGGCATAACCCTGCAACTCCAGCACGGACAGGATGTTCTCGGTCACGGTCAGGCGGCGGAAGATAGAGGCTTCCTGCGGCAGATAGGCCAGCCCGAGACGCGCGCGGCGATGGATGGGGTGGTGGGTGATATCCTGATCGTCGATGAATATCTCGCCGCCGTCCGCGGCGACCAGGCCGACGATCATGTAGAAACTGGTGGTCTTGCCTGCACCGTTGGGCCCCAGCAGCCCGACCACTTCGCCGCTCTTCACGGACAGCGAGACATCCTGCACCACGGTGCGGGCGCGATAGCGTTTTTTCAGCGAAATGGTTCGTAGTTCACTCATGGCTTTTGCTTTGACAGGGTCGGGCTGGATTGGATGGTGAGCGGGGCATCTTTCTGCGCCGGGGCGCCGGGGGCTGCTTCTTTGCTCTTGGGCTGGATCACGGCGCGTACGCGGCCCTTGTTGGGGTCGTTGGGGTTGCCCGAATCCCCGCCGCTCACCTGGAATATCTCGGTGCGGGTGCTGTAGAAGATGTGCTCGCCCCGCACGTCGTCCTGGTCGCGCTTGACTCGTGCCTGAACGAAGAAGTCCACGGTCTCGGCGCGCGTGTCGTATTCGATGCGCTCGCCGTAGCCCTCCATATATTCGTCCGTGCCTTCGTGCTTCTGGCGGAAGCTGGCGAGTTTGCCGGTGGCGGTGCAGTGTTTGTAGCCGTCTTTGTCCTGCGTCACCACGATCTTGTCGGCCTGGATACGCAACGTACCCTGATTGAGCTCTACCTTGCCTTCGAAAACGCTTTTTTGCGTCGCGTCATCGATGAGGACGCGATCCGATTCCAGATGGATGGGTTTCTCGCGATCTGCGCTCTCTGCGCGCAACGTGCCGCTCCAGGCCAGAAGCAGCAAGCTGCACAGTACGGCATTAATGGGGGATAGGTTCATGAGTTGCCCTGACGCGCGACAGCAGCTTGGCCGTGCCCGCTTTGTTGTCGAGTTCCATGCCGACGGCACGGATGGTGTTGTACTGGTTGGTCATCACCACCGACTGATCGGTTTCTGCCCAGTCGCGGTCGGGGACATAATGCAGATAATCGGTGGCAAAACGCTGTTCGCCCAGGCCATCGTTGGCCGGTCGCGTGACCCGTACCTCGTCGTAGAGGTACACGTCGTCGCCCTTGCTGGACAGCTTTCCGGTCTGCGCGACAGTCAGGGTGGGCGGGCGACTAGCGTACAGGCTGGCGAGTTTTGGCATCAGCAAGTGTGTGGTGTCGTCGTCCGGGTAATGCCACAGTCTTTCGGCAGCCAGCGTGAAGCGCGGCTGTCCCTGCGCGTTCAGCGTGACCGCATAGATGTGATCGACGGCGTAATCCACATCATGGCGCTGCTGGCTCTGGACCTGAGGCAGTGGCTGGACTTGCTGGTTGAGCCAATAAGTCGCAGCCAGCACCAGCAGCAATGGCAGGAGCGGTAGCCATGCGCGTGCTTTCTCGACAAAACCCGGGGTGTTCATTATTTCAGGTAGGGTGCAAGTTGTGCTTCTAATGTGCCTTGCGCGCCGAGGATCAGCTCGCATACTTCGCGTACGGCGCCGTGCCCTGCATCGCGCTGGCTTACATAATGCGCATGGTCGCGCACTATTTGCGGTGCGTCCGGTACGCTCAGCGCCAGGCCGACGCGGCGCATCACCGGCAGATCGACCACGTCATCGCCCATGAAGGCGGCGGCTTCGGGGCCAAGCTTCAATTCCGCCAACAGCGACTGCATTGCCGCGAGTTTATCCTCCACACCTTGGTACAGGCGCGTGATGCCGAGGTTCCTGGCGCGCAACTCGACGCATCTGGAGGTGCGCCCGGTGATGATGGCGAGCTCCACCCCGGAGGCTTTGAGCATCTTCAGCCCATGCCCGTCGAGCGAGTTGAATCGTTTGAACTCTTCGCCGGAATCGGAAAGGTACAGCCCGCCGTCGGTCAGCACACCATCCACATCGAAAGCGACGAGGCGCAGGGGTTTGATTCTTGCGCTGAGCGACATCAGATGACCTTCGCTTTCAGCAGGTCGAGCATATTCAGCGCTCCCACCAATTTCTTGTCGGCATCCACCACCGGCAACTGGCTGATGTTGTATTGCTCCATCAACTGTACCGCCTCGACCGCCAGTGCATCGGGGCCGATGCTGCGCGGATTGCGCGACATCACTGTGCTGACGGGGGTCGTGCTGAAATCCAGCTTCTTTTCCAGCGTGCGGCGCAGATCGCCGTCGGTGTAGATGCCCAGCAGGTGTTTTTTGTCGTCAACGATGGCGGTCATGCCCAGGCCCTTGCGCGAGATCTCCAGCACCGCATCGGCCAGCGTTGCTCCCTCATGTACCAAGGGGATGCTGGCTTTGGAATGCATGACGTCGCGGACACGGGTGAGCAAGCGGCGCCCCAGGCTGCCGCCGGGGTGCGAACGCGCGAAATCCTCTTCGCCGAATCCCTTGGCGTCGAGCAAGGCAACAGCCAGCGCATCGCCCAGCGCGAGCGCGGCTGTGGTGCTCGCTGTGGGTGCCAGCCCCATCGGACAGGCTTCCTGTGCCACCGAGCCATTGAGATGCACATCTGCCGCCAGCGCGAGACTCGATTTCGGGTTGCCGGTGATGCTGATGAGATGCGCGCCCTGGCGCTTGATGGACGGCACGATGGTGAGCAACTCGTCGCTTTCACCGGAGTAGGAGAGTGCAATGACCACGTCTTGCGCAGTGACCATGCCGAGATCGCCGTGGCTGGCCTCGCCCGGGTGCACGAAATACGCGGCGGTGCCGGTGCTGGACATGGTTGCCGCGATCTTGCGTGCAATGTGTCCCGATTTGCCCATGCCGCTGACGATGACCCTGCCCTTGCATCCGAGGATGAGGTTCAGCGCCTGTAAAAATTGATCATCGATGCGTTGCACGAGCGCCTTGACGGCATCGGCTTCGATATTGAGTACCTGACGTGCGAGGTCGAGTGCATGCGGTGCTGCGGTGAGTGGTTTATTCATGGGCTAGATTATAACAGTGCCGTTTGGGGGCGGAGTTTTTTTGAAATTGTGGCATCATCGGGGCATGAACAGTTCGCTCCATTTGATCCTTATTCTATTGGCCGTTGCCGTCGGCGTGGTGGTGTTGTGCCGCATTTTCAAACTGCCGGTGATGCTCGGTTATCTGCTGGTCGGTATTACCATCGGTCCGCATGCATTGCGATGGATACCCGATGCGCCGGAGACGCGCCACCTTGCCGAATTCGGCGTGGTGTTCCTGATGTTCAGCATCGGGCTCGAATTCAGCCTGGCGCGGCTGCGCGCCATGCAGCGCCTGGTGTTCGGTCTGGGGACGGCGCAGGTTGCCGCCACCATGTTGCTGGTGATGCTCTCATCGTTGTCCTTCGGGCTGGATTGGCGTGCGGGCCTGGCGTTGGGGGGCATTCTGGCGATGTCTTCCACCGCCATCGTCAGCAAAATGCTGGTCGAGCGTGCCGAACTGAACTCGCCGCACGGCCAGAAGATCATGGGCGTTTTGCTGTTCCAGGATCTGGCCGTCGTGCCGCTCATCATCGTTATTCCCGCGCTGGCGGAAAGCGGCGCCGCGCTCGGCGGCACGATCGCGATCGCCATGCTCAAGGCGGGTGTTCTGCTGGCGGCGCTATTGACGTTCGGGCAGCGCCTCTTGCGCCCGTGGTTCCATGTGGTTGCAGGGCAAAAATCTTCAGAGCTGTTCATGCTCAACGTGCTGCTGTTCACGCTCGGCATGGCATGGCTCACCGAATTGAGCGGACTGTCGCTCGCTCTGGGCGCTTTCATCGCCGGCATGCTGATCTCCGAGACCGAATACCGCTATCAGGTGGAAGAAGACATCAAGCCGTTCCGCGATGTGCTGCTCGGCTTGTTTTTCGTCACTATCGGCATGTTGCTCGACCTGAATGCGGTGATCGCGGGTTGGGGATGGATACTGCTGCTGCTGCTCATCCTGATTCCGTTCAAGGCCGCCGTGGTGGCTTTGCTGGTGCGTGGCTTCGCCGGCGAATGGGGGGCGGCGTTGCGTACCGGCCTGGGGCTGGCTCAGGCGGGCGAATTCGGTTTCGTGTTGTTGACGCTGGCAGGTGATGTGCAATTGCTGCCGCATGACGTGATGCAGAACGTGCTGGCTGCCATGCTCATCTCCATGCTTATCGCTCCGTTCCTGATCCACCATACCGAGTCGATCGTGCGCCGGGTCTCGCCGGAGGAATGGATGAATCGCGCCATGCAGATGCACCAGATCGCCGTGAGCAGCATGGGCAGCAACGAGCACATCATCATCTGCGGCTATGGGCGCAGCGGCCAGGCGCTGGCGAAATTCCTGGGGGAAGAAGGTATCGGTTTCATTGCGCTCGATCTCGATTCGCACCGCGTGCGGGAGGCTGTGGTGGCGGGCGAGCGGGTGGTGTACGGCGACGCGGGCAAACGCGAGGTGCTGCAGGCCGCCGGCTTGATGCGCGCCAAGGCACTCGCCATCACCTACGACGACAAACACTCCGCCCTCAAGATATTGCAGCATGTGCAGGCGGCGCGCCCCGACCTGCCTGTGGTGGTGCGCACCGCAGACGACTCGCATATCGCGGCACTCAAACAGGCGGGCGCAGCCGAAGTGGTGGCCGAAGTCACCGAGGGCAGCGTCATGCTCGCTTCGCAGATGCTGCTGCTTTCCGGTGTGCCGCTCAATCGCGTCATCCGCTATGTCCAGGAGACGCGCGCCAAACGCTATAGCATGTTCAGCGGCTACTTCAGTTCCGCGCCGGACGAGGAAGAAGAAGCAGGAGAGACAACCGAAAGCATGCAGCCGCGCTTCCAGAACGTGATGCTCAACGCGGGCGATGCGGCAGTCGGCATGCGCCTGAAAGACGTGAAGCTGGACGAGCTCAATGTCGAAGTGAATGCGATACGCCGCCACAATGTCCAGGGCAGCCAGCCGTCGAAGGACATGGTGCTGCGCGCGGGCGACGTGCTGGTGATGCTGGGCCAGCCGGTCACGCTGGAAGCTGCCGAGCAGAGGCTGCGCAAAGGATAGGCAATCTGTTGCAGGAGATTGCGGGGGTTGTGCTGCGCGGAATCAACGGCATGAAAAAAGCCCGCCGGAGCGGGCTTTGATTGTCACGCCGGAGTTGATTAGACGCCCATGCAGACGGTGTAGCTGGTGGAGTCGCTGGTGGTGACCGTGGAAAGATCGATGGGTGTTTGCTGAACGTTCATCGGGCGCGTCGTCGAGAAGGCGATGGTTCGCATCGAACCGGTAGAGGTGTTGCCATCATCCATCTGGATGTCCAGTTGCTTGGCGAACTTGCCAAGGATGCCGGCAGAGCAAATGACGTAGGAGCCATTGAGGCCGAGTACCGGATTGTCTGTCGCAGTGCCGTTGGTGATGCCAATGATCCCGCCTACGGAATTGGTTGGCAGAAGGTCGGCACCCGTGGTCGGTCCGGCCGCCAAGCCTGCCAAGCGCACGTCCTCCCAGAAGTATTGCGTTTCGCCGGCGGTGGTGGCATCCCATCTTCCATCGATGACGCCATTCCCGTTGCCGTTATGTCCAGTGGCGGCGCCCACATGGCTGACTGCGTTAAGGTCGTCACCCGGCAGCGAGCGGAACTTGTCCTGATAACCGTAGATGAACACCGGAATGTTCTTGAAGTCAGTCGCCAGGTTCTTCACCTTGGCGCTGTTGATGAGCTCCTGGCCTTTCAGCACGCCGCCGAGCAGCAGGCCGATGATCACCAGCACGATGGCGATTTCGATCAAGGTGAAGCCGGATTGTTTTTGTTTCATTTCTGCTCTCCGCAAATGATTCGGTTTTGATTATTTGGATGCCTGGCGCGCTAATTTTAGCAATACCCGTGCCAATACATTATGATGCCGCCAAGCCTGTAAGTACACTCACGGGCGCCATTGAAGCACTTTCGGTAGCGCAAGTCGAGCGCGCCAGGGTGTCGAAACACGGACAGCGATGACGAAATGTTGACACTCACTTTGGAAAGACTGATGCGTTCCAGCCGTTGGCTGTCTTTTGCCATGCTGGTTACGCTGCATCTTGTGCTTGTGCTGGGGATGCAAAGTATCTGGATGCGCCCCCTGCTGCTGATGCACTTGGGACTGTTTCTGTTGTGGCAACCGTTATGGCGCGGCGAGAGCCGGCTGCGTTCTGGCGGGTCGGCGTTCATCATCGGCATGAGCTTGATGGCCTTGTTCTGGCTGAACTGGTGGGTACTCGCGTTTTGGGTGAGCGGGTTGTTCGCTCTGGTCGGGGGACGCGTGTTCGGTTTCCATGCGCGCTGGCAGCGCCGGTATTACCTTTTCATGATGGCCTATTTGCTCGCCATCCTGGTGCTCGAAGTCGCTCCGCATTTGTTCGGCCTGCAGCTGGGCGATGTGGTGGATACCATCATGGCTTACGGGTTGCCGCTCTTGCTGCTGGTCATGGCGTTCATGCCAGTCGAGGGCGATCAGGTGGAAAACGAGCAACAGCAGGCGCTGGACTTCATCTATATCCTGCTGCTCTTCGCATTGCTGACCTTGCTGTCGCTGGGTAGTCTGGCATTCATGACGCTGGGGCACATCGACTATCTCGATGCCTTGTTGCGCAGCCTGTTCATTATTGCGTTCATCTTGCTGGCGCTTGGGGTGTTGTGGAACCCGCGGCTGGGATTTTTCGGGTTTCAGGGATTGTTTTCACGCTACCTGCTGACCATCGGTACGCCGCTTGAGATATGGCTGAAGCGCCTGTCCGAAGCTGCTTATCAGGAGCAAAATCCGGAAGCGTTCCTGGAACGTGCAACCGAATATCTTGCCGAGATGCCCTGGATATCCGGGCTGTCGTGGCAGTCGGACAAGGGGCATGGGACGCTGGGCGTTTCCAGCCCGCATCGCATCGAACTGTCCGACCGGGATCTGAAACTCACCTTGTTCAGCCACCGGAATGTATCTCCCACCGTGTTGTTGCATGTCCGGCTTCTTACGCAATTGCTGGGGCACTTCTATCAAGCCAAGCGCCGCGAGCAATCCCTGCGCGAGATCACGCGCCAGCAAACCATCTACGAGACAGGGGCACGGCTGACCCACGACCTGAAGAATATGCTGCAATCGCTGTTTGCGCTGACTTCCGTGGCGCAGCATCAGCCTGAAAAGGCGCAGCCCATTTTGCAGCGCCAATTGCCTGTGTTGACCCAGCGCATCGAGCTCATTCTGGCAAAACTCAAAGCACCGCAGTCGTTCGATGAGGCGGTCGAATTGCCGCTGGCGACCTGGTGGGAAGGTTTGCGCCAGCGGCATCCGCATCGCGATATCGTCTGGAACGTTCCGAAGGGAGTGGACAATCGCCTCATCCCGGCGCCGTTGTTTGATTGCGTTGCCGACAATTTCATCGACAATGCATGCAAGAAACGCCAGCGTGAACTCGGCATTTCCATCTCGGTTACGCTGGATATCGAACCGCTCAGCCTCAGCATCAGCGATAGCGGAAGCGCTATCCCGGGCGGCATCGCCCAACAGTTGCTGAACACCGTAGTCCCTTCCGAAGACGGGTTGGGGATAGGGCTGTACCAGGTGGCTCGTTGGGCGGCCCAGTCCGGCTATCGCCTGGATTTGAGCGAGAACAGGAACGGGAAAGTGACATTCCGCCTGGGCAAGGCGGAATAGCCCGCACGTGAGCTGCCTTGCCCGCATGGATATGGCCGGGCTCTGTCTGGTGTTTCCCTGATTTTTCATGCGAGTGAAATCGGTAGCAGGTAAAATCGCGCGCCATGAATCCCGCTTTATCTTCCATCGCCCAGCGCCGCCTGGCGCGTATCCAGCAACTCTCCGAAATCGAATACCCCGCCGACCTGCCCGTCGTGGCGCGGCGCGAGGAGTTGGCTCAGGCCATTGAAAAGAACCAGGTGGTCATCGTTTGCGGCGAGACGGGTTCGGGCAAGACCACCCAGTTGCCCAAGATATGTTTGAGTCTGGGGCGCGGGGTGCTCGGCGTGATCGGCCACACCCAGCCGCGCCGCGTGGCGGCGCGCTCGGTGGGGGCGCGCATCGCGCATGAGTTGAAGTCGGAACTCGGCGGACTGGTCGGCTACAAGGTGCGTTTCAACGACAAGGTGTCGCCCGATACCTGCATCAAGCTGATGACCGACGGTATCCTGCTGGCCGAGATCCACCATGACCCTCAACTCAGGCAATACGACACCATCATCATCGACGAGGCGCACGAGCGCTCGCTGAATATCGATTTCCTGCTGGGCTACCTGCGCCAATTGCTGCCGCGGCGCCCCGATCTCAAACTCATCATCACCTCGGCTACGCTGGATGCGGAGCGCTTCTCCAAGCATTTTGCCAATGCGCCCGTGTTGCAGGTCTCCGGCCGCACCTATCCGGTCGAGGTGCGCTACCGTCCGCCGCAACAGAACGAGGAAGGCGACACACAGGATGTGCCGCAGGCCATCTGCAGCGCACTGGACGAGCTCTCCATCGGCGGCCTGAAAGGCGACGTGCTGGTGTTCCTGCCCGGCGAGCGCGAGATACGCGAAACCGCCGAGGCGCTGCGCAAGCACCAGCACAAGGGCATCGAGATATTGCCGCTGTTCTCCAGGCTTTCAACCTCTGAACAAGATCGCGTGTTCAAGCCGGCTTCCGGCATGCGCCGCGTGGTGCTGGCCACCAACGTGGCGGAGACCTCACTCACCGTGCCCAACATCGGCTACGTGATCGATTCCGGCCTGGCGCGCATCAACCGCTACAGCGTACGGCAGAAGGTGGAGCAGTTGCGCATCGAGGACATCTCGCGTGCCGCGGCCAACCAGCGCGCCGGACGCTGCGGCCGCGTGATGAGCGGCATCTGCATCCGTCTGTACGAAGAGGCGGATTTCCTGCAGCGGCCCGAGTTCACCGACGCCGAGATCTTCCGCGTGTCGCTGGCCACCGTCATCCTGCGCATGAGCGCGCTGGGATTGGGAGGGGTAGAGGAATTCCCGTTCATCGAGCCGCCGGGTTCGCGTGCCATCGCCGACGGCTACCAGTTGCTGCAGGAGCTGAATGCCATCGACGACCAGCGCAAGCTCACGCCGCTTGGGTCACGAACTGGCCAAGCTGCCGCTCGACCCCAAGGTTGCGCGCTTGCTGCTGGCAGGGCGGCAGCACCACTGCCTGGACGAGATATTGATCATCGCCAGTGCGCTGGCGCTGCAGGATCCGCGCGACCGCCCGTCCGAGCGGCGCGAAGCGGCGGATGCGGCGCACCAGCGCTTCAACGACGAGCGCTCGGACTTCCTTGCTTACATCAAGTTGTGGGCTTGGTTCCAGGAGGCGATCAAGCACAAGAAGACCAACAAGCTGTGGGCGAACGAGTGCCGCGACAAATTCCTGTCCCCGTTGCGGTTGCGCGAGTGGCACGAATTGCACCAGCAGTTGCATGCGCAAGTGTCGGAGATGGGCATGCGCTTCAACGAACAGCCTGCCACCTACGAGCAGATCCACAAAGCCCTGCTGAACGGCCTGCTGGGCAACATCGGTTGCAAGGGAGTGGAGCGCGAACCGTATTACCTCGGCCCGCGCGAGATCAAGTTCTTCATCGCGTCCAATTCGGTGCTGGCAAAGAAGGGCACGAAGTGGGTGGTGGCGGCGGAGATCGTGGAGACGACCAAGCTGTTCGCGCGCTGCGTGGCGCGCATCGAACCGGAGTGGCTGGAAGAGGTCGGCGCGCATCTGATCAAGCGCAGCTACTTCGAGCCGCACTGGGAGAAAAAGGCGGGGCAAGTTGCAGCGTGGGAGCGCAGCACCCTCTATGGTCTGCTCATCAACCCGAAGAAGCGCGTGCATTACGGGCCGATGAATCCGGAAGAGTCGCGCGAAGTGTTCATCCGCGAGGCGCTGGTGAACGGCGAGTTCAATACGCAGGCGCCGTTCTTCGCGCACAATCAGAAGCTGATCGCCGACATCGAAGCGCTGGAGCACAAGGCGCGCAGGCCCGATGTGCTGGTAGACGACGAACTGATCTTTGCGTTCTACGACGAGCGCATACCGACGGGCATCCACAATGGCGCGGCGTTCGAGCACTGGCGCAAGGAGGCCGAGCGCGAAAAACCGAAACTGCTGTACCTGAAGAAAGACGACCTGATGCGGCACGAGGCGGCCGGCATCACTACCGAGCAGTTTCCGCCGCAGCTGCTGATGAACAATGTCAGCTACGCACTGGCGTACAACTTCGCGCCGGGCAAGAACGATGACGGCGTGACGCTCACCGTGCCGCAAGCCTTGCTGAATCAGGTGTCGGCGGCGCGCTGCGAATATCTGGTGCCGGGCATCCTGGCGGAGAAGATCGCGCAACTGGTGAAGTCGCTGCCGCAGAAGCTGCGGCGCCACTGCGTGCCGGTGCCGGAATTCGCGGCGGCGTTCTGCGCGGTGGTGCCGCCTTCCGACACGCCGTTGTTGCAGGCATTGGCGCGCTACATTCGCGAACAGAAGCAACTCGACGTGCCGCTGGATGCGTTCCGTCTCGAACAACTTCCCGCGCATTTGCTGATGAATTTCCGTGTGGTGGACGAGCATGGACGCCAACTCGGCATGTCGCGCAACTTTGCCCAGTTGCGCGGCGAGTGGGCGCCGAAACAAACGCTTGCTGCTCCCGTGCAAGCGGCGAAAAACGCGGCACCGCAACCAAAGACAAGCGGCGAGCGCTACACCGAATGGCGCTTCGGCGATTTCAAATCCACCCGCGAAGAAAGCCGTGCCGGACAGACCATCACCGTATTCAACGCGCTGGTGGACGAGGGTGATGCCGTCACTTTGCACAGTTTCGACACGCGCGAGGCGGCACTTGCTGCACAGCGCCTGGGTTTGCGGCGCATGTTCATGCTGGCGCTGAAGGAGCAGGTGAAGTATCTGGAGAAGAATTTGCCCGGCTTGCAGGCGATGGCGATGCAGTTTTTGCCTTTCGGGTCGCAGCAGGACCTGCAACGGCAAATCCTTGCGGTGACTTTCGATCGCTGCTGCCTGAACGACCCCTGGCCGGAAACCGAGAAGGAATTCGGGACGCGCTGCAAGGATGCAAAGGCGCGCTTGAACCTGGTGGCGCAGGAGATCGCGCGGCTGGTCGGCGCGGTGCTGGCCGAATACCATGTGTTGCAGAAGGCATTGCCCGGATTCAAGGCGCATGGGCAGGCACAGCAGGATATCCGCGGCCAGTGCGAGTGGCTGCTGGGCAAGGACTGGGTCGCGCGCACCCCCTATGAACGGATGCAGCACCTGCCGCGTTACCTGAAAGCGATCAACGTGCGCCTGGAAAAGCTGCGCGGCAACCCGGCGCGCGATGCGCAGAATATGGCGCAGATGACTCCTTTGCTGCAGCAATGGCAGCGCAGGTTGTCCGCGCAACAGGGCGAAGCCGATGCGCGTCTGGAAGACTTCGGCTGGATGTTGCAGGAGCTGCGCGTGTCGCTGTATGCGCAGGAACTGAAGACGCCGGTGATCGTGTCGGTGAAGCGCCTGGAGAAGATGCTGGCCGGACTAAACGGTTAAAATGGAATTTGTCGAGTCGGGAAGATTTTGGAATGACGCAGAAAAAAGTGGATGTATTGCTGGTCGGGGCGGGAGTGATGAGCGCGACGCTGGGGAAGTTGCTGGCGCAACTCGATCCGTCGCTGAAGATCGCGATGGTCGAGCGCCTGTCCAGGGTGGCGCACGAGAGTTCGCACGGCCTGAATAATGCAGGTACCGGACATGCCGGATATTGCGAGCTCAATTACACGCCGCAACAGCCGGACGGCAGCATCCACATCGGCAGGGCGCTGGAGATCAATGCCGATTTCGAGGTCTCGCTGCAGTTCTGGTCTTATCTGGTCGACCAGGGGCTGCTGCCTACTCCCGAAAAGTTCATCAATCCGGTGTTCCACCAGAGCTTCGTGTGGGGCGAGGAGAATGTGGCTTTTCTGCGCAAGCGCTACGAGGCCTTGCACCAGCATCACCTGTTCGAGGAGATGGAATACAGCGAAGACCATGCGGTCCTTCACCAATGGATGCCGCTGGTAATGCGGCATCGCGACCCGAAACAAAAGGTCGCCGCGACGCAGGTGAAACACGGCACCGATATCGATTTCGGTTTCCTGACGCGCAAGCTGGTCAAGGCGCTGCTCAAGCTGCCGAATTTCGAACTGCAGCTCAGTCACACCATCACGAGCATGAAGCAGCAGGAGGATGGCCGCTGGCATGTGCGGGTGCAGGATAACCACACGAAAACGGTGCGAACCATCGATGCCGGCTTCGTTTTCCTGGGTGCGGGCGGCGGAGCGCTGCCGCTGCTGCAAAAATCAGGCATTCCGGAAGTGCGCGGCTATGGCGGATTCCCGGTCAGCGGCCAGTGGTTGATCTGCCGCGATCCCAAAGTCGTAAAACAACACTTCACCAAGGTGTACGGCAAGGCGCCGGTCGGCGCGCCCCCGATGTCGGTGCCGCATCTCGATGCCCGTATCATCGATGGCGAACCGTCGCTGTTGTTCGGACCTTTCGCCAGCATCACCACCAAGTTCCTCAAGGAAGGCTCGGTGCTGGATCTGTTCGCCTCGCTGAAAACGGGCAACCTGGGGCCGATGCTGGCGGTGGCGCGCGACAACCTTGACCTGATGCGTTATCTCGTCACCGAGGCGTTCAAGTCGCACAAGGACAGGATCGCAGCGCTGCGCGAGTTCTATGCCGAAGCCAAAGAGGAAGACTGGGTATTGGCCTCTGCGGGGCAGCGCGTGCAGATCATCAAGGGCTGCGACAAGAAGGGCGGCAAGCTGGAATTCGGCACCGAGATCGTCACTTCCCGGGACGGAACGCTGGCCACCCTGCTCGGGGCATCGCCCGGCGCATCGACCTCGGTGCAGGCGATGATCGAAGTGATCGAACGTTGCTTCAGGCCGCAAATGAAGTCCGCCGAGTGGAAGCGCAAGCTGAAGGAAATGATCCCGTCCCATGGCGAGTCGCTGGACGAAAACGTGGCGCTGCTGCATGAAGTGCGCAGACGGACGCTGGCGACGCTGAGGCTGGATGGAGGCAACAGGACTGGCTGAAGGTCTGCGCTATAATCGGCGCAGCCTTGGAGTTTGTAGTTGGCTGGCCAGCATGAAGACACTTTGAGAGGTTGCAATGAAAAAACAAGAAGTACAGATGCTCAGCGAAGAGATCGAAATGCTGATGCTGGAACGGGAAAAACTGCTCAAAGTGGTCGGGGCGGCGGCGGTACTGGTGGCGAATGCCGATGCCACCAGGCTACAGCCAAACGCAGTGGAAGCGGCGGAGTTGTTATCCGAGACGCTGAATGCGCTGCCCGAAGAGACGCTGAAAGATGCGTTGGAGTCGGTTCATGCGGAGCCGGATGAAGCGTAACTGCTGAGGCGACAATGGGCCAGACTCCACAAAAGATCGGACTCATCCTCACCGGCGGCGGCGCGCGTGCTGCCTATCAGGTCGGCGTGCTCAAGGCCATCGCCGAGTTCACGCCGCGCCGTGCGCATTGCCCGTTCCAGGTGATCTGCGGCACATCGGCCGGCGCGCTGAATGGGGTGACGCTGGCGGTAAATGCACAACACTTCCGCAAGGGCGTGAAATATCTGCTCGGTATCTGGACCAATGCGCAGGTGAGCGATATCTACCGCTCCGATGTGCTGGGTGTCCTCGCCAACAGCGCGCGCTGGGTGTCCGGCCTGGTGCTGAGCATGATCGGGATCAACCGCATGAATCGCATCTCCCTGCTGAATAATGCGCCGTTGGCGACTTTTCTGGAACAGGCGCTGCCCTGCGAGAAGATACAGGAGAACATCGATGCAGGCGCGCTGTACGCCTTGAGCGTCACGGCGTCGGGTTACGGTTCCGGGCATTCAGTCACTTTCTTTCAGGGTGGGGACGGGTTGAAGCCGTGGAAGCGCACGCGCCGGCTGGGCATGGAGGCCAAGATCGGCATCGAGCACCTGATGGCATCTTCCGCCATCCCTTTCCTGTTTCCTGCCGTCCATATCCACCGCGAATATTTCGGCGATGGTTCCATGCGCCAGATCGCTCCCATCAGTTCCGCACTGCATCTGGGTGCCGACAAGGTGTTACTGATGGGTGCGTGGCATGACGAAGATGAAGAGGGGCGGCGCAACCGGATGGACACCTATCCCACCCTGGCGCAAATCGCCGGTCATGCGCTGGATAGCATTTTCATGGATGGACTGGAGGTCGACCTGGAGCGGCTGGAGCGCATCAACAAGACCGTCAGCCTGATCCCGGAGGAGTTGCGTTCGTCGACCGGCATGCGCCATATCGACATATTGGTCATCACGCCCAGCCAGCCTCTGGAGAAGATTGCCGAGCGCTACATAACCCAGCTCCCCTGGACCATCCGCCTGTTGTTGCGTGCTGCCGGCGTGATGCGCCGCAGCGGCGCGAATCTGGTGAGTTACCTGTTGTTCGAAAAGCATTATTGCCGCGCGCTGATCGACCTGGGTTATCAGGATGCACTGAAGCGCCGCGACGAGATCCTGACATTCCTCGGTTACGATTCGGCAAAGGCCGAATGCGACATGCCGCAATGAGCGCGGATGAGGCGTCCAGGCCGTTGACCTTCGCGCTGTTGAGGCGATTGGCCGATGGAGAGTTCCATTCCGGAGAGGTGCTGGCACAGCAATTCGGCGTGACGCGGGCCACGGTGTGTAACGCACTGCGGAATGTGGAGAGTTTCGGGCTGACCTTGTATAGCGTGCGCGGCCGCGGATACCGGTTGGCGCGTCCCTTGCAGTGGCTGGATGCAGAACGGATCCGTGCAGAACTCGGGGCTGCATGCAACGATTTGCGCATCGAGATACTCGACCACGCAACTTCCAGCAATGCACTGTTGTTGCAGCGTGCCGCGCAAGGCGGGGCCAGCGGCACGGTGCTGGCGGTGGAGTGGCAGAATGCCGGACGCGGGCGCTTTGGCAAGACATGGCATTCCGGACTGGGGGAGGCGCTTACGTTTTCCCTGTTGTGGCGTTTCGAAAGCGGGCTTGCTGCGTTATCCGGTTTGAGCCTGGCCGTTGGCATCGCCATGATGCGCGCGCTGGACGAACTCGGTGTGCAGGGTGCCGGGCTGAAGTGGCCGAACGATGTGCTGTTGAACGATGGCAAGCTCGCAGGGATACTGATCGAAGCGCAGGGCGACATGCTGGGGCCCAGCGCTGTGGTGATCGGTATCGGCCTCAACCTGGTCGTGCCGGAAGGGTTGCGCGAGCGCATCGATCAACCGGTAAGTGACCTGGCTTCATTGGGGCCCATGCCCGAGCGCAACCGGGTGCTTGCAGTATCGTTGAAACATCTGGCTTCCATGCTGCACGAGTTCGCCGGAAATGGTTTTGCACCGATGCGCGGGGAGTGGGAAAGTCATCATGTCTTTCAAGAGCGTCCGGTGCGGTTGCTGCTGCCGGACGGTACCCAGACTGCCGGAATGGCGTTGGGGGTGACTGATGAAGGCGCGTTGCGCCTGGCGACGGCGCAGGGCGAAAAGATATTCAACGCGGGCGAAGTCAGCTTGAGGGGTGCATAGTGCTACTACTGGATATGGGGAACAGCCGCTGCAAGTGGGCGCTGGTGCAGGACGGGGCCTGGGTGCGGCAGGGCGTGACGGGCAACACCGAATGGCTGGCTTTGCAGCATGTCTTCGCCGCATTGCCGCCGCCATCCCGTATTCTGGCCTCCAATGTGGCGGGAGAGGCGATGGCCACGAGGTTGCGAGCGGTCTGCGCCGTGTGGACTTGCTCGCCGGAATTCATCCAGGCAAGTGCCATGCAATGCGGAGTGAGCAACGGCTACGAGCAGCCGGATCGTCTGGGCAGTGACCGTTGGGCTGCGCTGATCGCGGCATGGAATCATGTGCATGGTGCGAGTCTGGTGGTGAATTGCGGAACAGCGACAACTGTCGATGCGCTTTCAGCGCAGGGCGAGTTTCTGGGCGGGCTGATCCTTCCGGGCGTGAGCTTGATGCAGCGCAGTCTGGCGACGAACACGGCGCAACTTGCGGCAGAACAGGGAGTACTGCAGGACTTTCCGCGCAACACCGCCGATGCCATTCATAGCGGCATGCTGCGCGCCACTTTGGGGGCGATCCGGCATCAGTTCGATCTGTTGCAGGCGCGTTACGGGGCAGTGCAATGTCTATTGGGCGGCGGAGCGGCGGGTGCGATCCAGCCGCACCTGGACATGCCGCTGCAGCGAGCGGAAAACCTGGTGCTCAAGGGATTGCAGATCATCGGAGAATCGAAAGCATGAAGCGGATCGTTGGATTGTTGTTGCTGGCCAACCTGGCGTTGTTCGGGTGGATGCGTTGGGGCGGCATGCTGACCGCGGATGTCGATGCGGTAACGACGCAAGCGGCGTTGAATCCGGACAAAATCAGACTGCTGGCTTTGCAGCCGGCTTCCGGGCCAGCCCCGGCTTCGGCGCCTGTCGGGGTGGCGTTGACGCTCTCCCCGCTGGTTGCCATTCCTGCGCCAGTCTCGGTCCCGGCTCCCGCTGCGTCCGGGGTCGCATTGACATCTTCTCCGGCTGCAGCCACCTCTGCGCCCGCCCCGGCTCCGGCGCCCGCTTCGCCAAGGGCGGCATTGACTCCCTCTCCCATTGCGGCCGCCTCTGCGCCTGTTGTCCTGGCGCCGATTGCGGCAACGCCGCCAGCGCCGCCAAAAGAAGCGAATTGCGCAGAATGGGGGGAATTCTCCGGCCAGGACCTGGTGCGCGCTCAGCAAATGTTGGCCACGCTGAAACTGGGTGACAGGCTGATGCAGCGCAGTGTAGAGCAGGATCATGGCTACTGGGTGTATGTCCCGCCGATGAAGAAACATTCCCAGGTTGAGAAAAAGATCGAGCAACTGAAAGCGCTCGGCGTGAAAGATTACTTTGTGGTGCAGGAGAAGGGGCGATGGTTGAATGCCATCTCGCTGGGCGTATTCAAGAGCAATGAAGCTGCCCAGAAATATCTGGCCGCCCTGCGCGCCAAGAATGTGGGGCCGGTCAAATTGGGCGAACGCAAGAGCAAACTCAAATTCACCGTGTTCGTTATAAAGGGCTTTGATGCGGGTAATACAAACAAGCTCAAAGCCTTTCAGAAAGGCTTTCCCGGTAGCGAACTCAAAGTATTGGCATGCAGCAATTGACATGCAGGGGCGAAATCAGCAAAATGCCGCCCTTCTTTGAAGTGCGTGGGCAGGCAAAAGCAGCCCAAGGCAGCAAGAATACGGTGATATAGCTCAGTTGGTTAGAGCACAGCACTCATAATGCTGGGGTCGGTGGTTCAAGTCCACCTATCACCACCAAAAAATGGTTTCAGGAAGTATCAGAAACCGACAAACCCGCAAGGATCAATGCTTTGCGGGTTTTTTGTTTCCTGAGCTGTTCACGTGATTTCACTGAATCTCAGGCATTTGTTGGTATTTTTGTTGGTATATGGAAATTTGCACGCTCCACATACCAACAAGCGCAGGAAATTAGCCCCTACCAGCTAGGTGGCTAATATTCAGGCAATAGGTTGTGCAATTCATTCGGAAGGGCAATTCTTTCTGAAGCATCGAAAGAACTGTTCTCGTCGCTGTAAACAAGAAGCAGGCAGATCGAAAGACCTGCCGCGCTCTTGATCCAACAATTCGTTCTTCGGCTCTGCTGGAAAACGATACATCAAGCAACAAACCCACAATTCGACCAAAGAGCTCCTGCGAGCATATCGCAGCTGCTCGCGCATTTCTTTCAACTAACAGACGAGGTGAAGGGATGAACAAGCTGAATGATTTGGCAATCAAGAAAGCAAAGCCGGAGGAAAAGCCCTACAAACTGACCGATGGCGACGGGCTCTATCTACTGGTTGAGCCTAAAGGGGGTAAGTACTGGCGCATGGCATATCGCTACGGCGGCAAGCAGAAGACGCTGGCAATTGGAGTTTACCCCGAAGTGGCCTTGGCTGAAGCGCGTGTCCGCCGCCATGAAGCTCGCAAGCTGCTGAGGAACAATGTCGATCCAAGCGCGGCCAAGCAGGCCAAGAAAGTTGCAGTCATCACCGAAGCTGAGAACAGCTTTGAAGTAGTTGCCCGAGAGTGGTTTGGGCGGCACTCGCCGAATTGGAAGGAGAGCCATGCAGGCAAGATCATCGCTCGTTTGGAGAATGACATCTTTCCATGGGTCGGGTCGCAGCCTATCGCCGAGATTTCCGGCCCGACGCTGCTGGTGGCGATTCGCAGGATAGAAAGTCGAGGCGCCCTGGAAACGGCGCATCGTGCGTTAGCTAACTGCGGGCAGGTGTTTCGCTACGCCGTGGCAACAGGGCGCGCGCAGCGTGACCCTACGGGCGACCTGCGGGGTGCATTGCCGCCAGTCAGGAAAGACAAACATTTTGCCGCGATCACCGACCCCAAGAAGGTCGGCGAGCTGATGCGCGATATTGACGGGTATCAGGGCTCGTTCATCGTAAAAAGTGCGTTCAAGCTTTCCCCCTTTCTATTTGTACGCCCCGGCGAATTGCGCAAGATGGAATGGGTAGAGCTCAATCTAGAACTGGCGGAATGGATTATCCCCGCCGGAAAAATGAAGGCAGGAGTCACACACATCGTTCCACTTGCAAGACAGGCTGTAGAAATACTCCGCGAGATGCAGCCTCTAACGGGGCGCGGGAAATATGTCTTCCACGGGGAGCGCGACCATGACAGGCCAATGAGCGACAATGCAATCAGGTCGGCATTGCGGCGTTTGGGTTGGTCCAACGAAGAAATGACGCCTCACGGGTTTAGGGCCATGGCGTCAACCATCCTCGACAACATGGGCTACAAACAGGAATGGCTTGAACGGCAATTGGCGCATGAAGAACAGAACAAGATCAAGGCTGCGTACAAGCGCGATGTGTGGCGCATGTACCTGCCCGAGCGCAAGGCGATGATGCAGGCATGGGCAGACTACCTGGACAAACTGAAGTCGGGTGCAGATGTGATTCCGTTGAGCAAAGCGGCGTAGCGCGTGATGAGTACTCCTCGGGGGCAACAGCGGATACTCCGCAGAGTTGAAGTCTTGCACGTGTCCTATTTTGCCGCAAGAGGAGTCGACAATATGTACTCGGATTGGCGGGGTTGAGCCCTGTGAGAGTTCGTGAGGATTGCTGCTAAACTTGCCAGCTATGTCAGCTTGGGGGAATGTTTGATGCAAGAGAAATATAAAGCCGGGGAGCGAGTTAAGCACGCAACCAAAACAGAATGGGGTGTGGGCGAAGTCCTGGAAGACGAAAGCGCTGGTCGAGTGAAGATTTTTTTCGAGGATGTTGGCCCGAAGGAGTTTGATCTGTCCTTTGCTCAGTTCGTCAGAATATCGGGAGAGGAAATTAACTCGGATTACCTCACAGCTTTGGTTAGCTACTACAAGGCGGAGATGAAAAAGCCTCTTGCTGCCAAGGGTGGAAAGAAGTCTGCCTTCGTTTCTTTTTCTCAGGCAATAGATAATTTCTTGAGCTTCTTCCCGGCGGGGTTCCATGACCCAAAATATCTGAATGGGCGCACCGGCGAAAGGCAGTACAAGGAAGAAGCCCACGCATTGATGCTCGAATTGCTCGATAAAGATACTTTCAGCGCCCTGCTGGATCGGGGGGAAATCAGAGAGATTCATGACCGGGCAAAGCGGGTTGTCAACAAGACAAACCTGATTAGCCCCTATGAAAAAATCTGGTTTTCAAATGGGATTGCATCGGACGTCAATCAGAAGCGGTTTGCAGAAACCTTCTTTGATCTGCTTTACGGCGATGGCGGAATGCAGGTTCGTTTCGAGCGTTTTGCTGAGCTGCTATCGGATATTGGGGCTGCGAAGTGGCCTATCGCAACTTACTTCTTGTTTGTCGCGTTCCCCAAGACACAGATGTTCCTCAAACCGATTGTGACGCAGGACGCGGCTAATGTGCTGGGACAAGAAATAAACTATAAGCCCGAGCTTAATTGGATGACCTACCATCAGGTTCTGATGCTTGCAGAACGCATCGGTGTCGAGTTGCGCAAAGATGGAAGAGAAATCCTGGCTCCCAGAGATATGATTGACGTTCAGTCGTTTATTTGGGTAACTGCACCCGGCTATTTCCAATAGAGCTCAATGAAAAACGATTTTGATCCAGATGAAATTGAGGATGCAGTTCGCCTGCTTAGCGCTCATCCAGATTTCAGAATCATTCGCCGAATCACTCCCCGAAAATCGTTCGCGATAAATGATGGGCGCACCCTTTCGAGGGGCGTGGTCGTTGACACTGAAACCACAGGTACAGATTCCAACACGGATGCGATCATCGAGCTCGGAATGGTCCTATTCGAGTACGACCCGGAAACGGGAATCGTGTATGACGTACTAGGCACCTACGACCAGTTGGAAGAACCTGGATTCCCTATTCCGCCAGAATCTACTGCTGTTCATGGGATCACCGATGAAATGGTCTCCGGGAAGCGCATTGATGATGCGGAGGTCGAGCAGTTTCTATCTGGCGTCAGCATAGTAATCGCACACAATGCCAAATTTGACCGAGTATTCCTAGAAAAGCGATTGCCAGTCTTCGAAACTTTGCCTTGGGCTTGTTCCCTGTCACAGATTGACTGGGGCGGCGAAGGCCTCGGCTCTGCCAAGTTGGACTACATCGCGTACCAGTACGGTTTTTTCTATGGCGCTCACCGCGCTGAAGTGGACTGCTTCGCGTTACTTGAGATATTGCAACAGCCACTTCCGAAGTCCGGGCAGGTTGCCCTGAAGTCGGTCTTGGATGTCATGAGCCAGAAGAGCTATACGATTTTTGCCCTTGGGTCACCGTTCGAGACCAAGGATGTGCTGAAGGCCAGATCCTATCGCTGGAATGGCGACAAGAAGTGCTGGCATCTAACCGTGCATGGGGACTCTTTACTCAAGGAAGAAGTAAAGTGGCTGAAGCCGAACATATATGGAGGTCGTCCGGCCAAGGTTGAAATCGAAGTTCAGAACTGTCTGACTCGTTTTTCAACACGAGCTGCGAATCGAGCGATCAGGGAAATTTAGTTGTGAAGGGGCGACAGTCAAAGCCCCCGCCGAACCTTCAGCAAGCCCATTCTTAAAAAGGAGCTCAACATGATTAACGCTAAAGTAACCTTCAAGTATGGAAAGCCTGGCAATACTGCCACCTCGCTTACCGGAATTCCCGTCCCTGCGAAAACCGAAAGCGCGGTTATGGCAGCTTTGAAAAAAAGGTACCCCACATATCAAAATATCGTCATTCTGAAAATTGAATAGCACAGGGGGCGCGCTATAGATAAGCGCCCTCCGAAGTATCAATCTGCAAAATCACCTCACATACGGCGAGCGTTCGGATGCTCCACAACAGCTCCGCCGCTAGTCAAATTACTCCCCCGCTTCATTTCTTGGTCGCGCCATTTTGGCGCGATTTCATTTATCCCCTATATCTTCGCCAACACTCTTTGGCGATCCCATCACTAGCCAATTTGACGCCTCTACAAAATGCGTTGGCATATCTAGCTACAGCGCATCAGTAGTCATCGGCCCGAAAAAATCCATTTATTTACAGCACGGCAAGAATAGTTGTTTGCGAAATATTCTTCGCAAATTTGCACGTCGATTTACTCCTGAAAAAAGAATTTCTGTGCGCTGTAAAGAAAAGTCGCACCTGGCAAAGCCAGCTGCACTTTCTGGTTCTGCAGAGGCGCGGTACCTATCAGCGACGACAAATTCCTTCGTAAATTTCCTTGTGAAATTTACCCCCGAAGAATTTTTCGTGCGCTGTAAAGGAAGTTTGCTCCGTGCAAAACGGAAGCGCTTTCTGGTTCTGCGGAGACGCAGTGCCTATCAGTAACGTACTAGAGGAGTAACTGTATGCAAAAAATTCTTCGCCCTAAACAGGTGGCGGCATATTTGTCGGTGTCGCCAGCCACTTTGTGGAGGCTGAATCAAAAAGGTGACTTCCCGCCAAAGATCAAGTTGTCGGAAAGAACGGTGGGCTGGCATGAGGAGGACATTCTGGCGTGGCTTGAAAAACGTAAAACGGTTTAGCGCGTAACTAGGTAAAACAATTCGGAATAGCAGGAAAGAAAGTTGAAGCGCCAATTTGGCACACCCTAATTGGCGTTGCGAACGTGCAGTTTGGTTAGTTGCTGTAACACGTTACTTCATACACCAAATTGTCATCAGCAAATGAACTAATCTAAAACGGAGTAGATATGGCAACAAAAAATAAGCGGGCAAAGAAGAGAAAAAATTTAGTGAATGTGGATACTGTCGAATTCGATTTGAAGGGTATGGATTTCAAAAATTGCAGTGATAAAGAAGTTAACCTCATTGATACGCGTACAGGCCAGATAACTAGTAGGTACGGAAATTACGTGGGGATAAAAAAGAAGAGCGGTGCACACAAATTAATGGTGCGCACAATGGAGTCGGGGGAAAAGTTCCTGAGAATATTAGGTTCGCCTTTTGCATACGAATGTGGACAAAATCTATACACATGTGGAGATGTCTTAAGAGGGTGTCGCATCGCAATTAACGCGGCAATCAAGAACTTTGGCATCCAGCCTTCGAGCGAAATGCGTAGCAGCTGGCTCTTGGGAAACTTCAATCTAAACCGAGTGGATTTGGCAGTGAATTTCAGGCTCTCATCAGAAGCGGAGGTGATTGAGGTGCTAAAGCAGTTGCGGCGGCAGCTGGGCGAAAGAGGAGTGAACTCCAGGATATTCGCACATTCTTTCTACTATCAGCCCAAAGGGGGAAAGGAATATTCGATGATTTTTTATGCAAAGGGGGCTCACCTAAGGCGACTCAAGAATTACCAAAAGATGGCGGAGAAAGAAAAACTCGTTGCGGAAGCGGAATGCATATTGAGGGTCGAGTTGCGGCTCAACGCGGGCGAGCTAAGGAAGCTTGGGCTGGAAAAAGCCAGCTCATGGACCCCCGAGACGGCGAATAAAGTCTTCGGAAAATACATGTCGCGCATGAAGTTTCTTGAGGTGACTTCGGGCATCGTTACTGATGAAGAGTTGGAGGCCCTCCCCAGTCGGCTTCGCCCTGTGCTTGTCGCACATAAAGCGGGGTTAAGCCTGTCTAGGGTATATCCCAAAAGGACATTACAGCGGCACATGAAAGATTTTCGAGACTTAAAAATTGATCTGCGCTGCCCGAATCAACCGAATCAGCGAGCCGTGTCGTTGCCCAGCTTGTTGAGACCCGGCAGGGCAATCAGCTCTCCGCCGAAGTGGATGGTGGACGCAAAGATGGTCCCTAAGCCTCGCAGAGCAAGAGCTAGGCTGAGCCGAAAGGTGGGTAGAAAGGGTTAAGCAATGTGGAAGGGGGAACCCACTTGGGTTCTCTCTTTTTTCTTTGGAGCTCGTTCCTAATCTTTCTTGGCGCAGCTTAGAAGTAGCTTTCCTTGCAGGCAACAGTGGGTGTATCTCAACTCATCGAGCAAGAAAGTTTCGCGCAGCTGTAAATATCGTAGTAAGCAGGAGTGACCGTCATTAGGTCCTTGCTGATTACATTTTGTTGGGTGAACAAAATTTCACCTTGAACCGAAAATACAATTATCAGGAGCAATCAATGAAACAGGTAAGAAGTAAGAGTAATGAATTGGCCCGGCGTCCGGTAGAAGATTGGGGGGGCGAAGACGAAATGTTCTTTGAAGATACTATCTTCGAGAAAGACGATGTGCTGAAGTTGGCGGTGTCGAAAACCTATCTATCTGCAGATCCAGAACTCTCGGCTGGACTGGAGAAAAACAATCATTTCGGAAATCTGGCGAAGCTTCGTCCAGAAAGTGACATCGGGGCTTCATTTATTAGAGCGGGTGGATTTGCTGATGACGGCACTTTCCACGGGTTTTATGTCCTGCTTTGGCGGGGAATGTCCATTGTGTCCAGAGATATCGAATTGTCGGATAGAGAAATTACCTTTCTAAATTCGACACGGTACTGTTCATCCTTTGGCGATATTGCCAAGTCGATGAAAGCATCAAACAAGGTCACCTTGTCTCTTGGCAAAGCAGCGACGGGGGATATTCTTGATACGTGCGTTCATTGGGAAAAGCTCTTTTCGTTCGACTCCGATGTGCTAAGTCTCAACAATGGATACACCAAGGAATCGTTAGATTTTGAAGAGGTGAGCGCTGGGGTCTGGAATCGAAATCAGTTCGAGGATGGCTTCCAAGAAATCATCGATATGTCATTCCACTGGCCATATCCGGTTACTTTCCATCGCAAGGTCTGGTGGACGGTGGGATAAATTCTGCGTCGAGGCACTGGCGCCTAGGGTGAACTGAATCCTGGCACCGATGCTGATCAATATTGGCCAACTAGCAGGAATCGAAATCGATGGATTCCTCGAACACTCTGAACAAGTGAGGGATATGGTTTAATGCCCAGATTAGCAATTCCGTCCTGAAAAAGATAGGCACTTGCGTGTTTGGGAGAGCGTACCGAATTGACTGAATTATTAAGGAATACAACCGAATCTGTCTCGCTGCCATCGAGTGCGTGGGTGCGTTTTCTGAGGTCCTACGGGCCAACTCCAAACAATACGAACCTCTTTGATGAGTACGTCACTGGTGCGCTCGGCCGGGCAAAGGTTCGGCCAATCACTTTGTCGAGTCCACTGCTGGAGGCGATTAAGGCACGGGTAACTTCTGGCGTGCCTGGCTCCATTTTGATTGCTGGGACGGCAGGGGACGGTAAGACTTACCACTGCCGCAGCCTCTGGACCTTTTTGGGAGGAGACTCTCGCGAATGGTCGGATCACTCGACGGTCAAAGAGTTGAAGCTTCCAGATGGGCGCCGGGCGGTCTTTATCAAAGACCTTAGTGAGCTCGATGACGAGCAAAGTGATGCCGCGTTGGGGCTTCTCGAAATGTCAGTGCTAGGGGCCGAAGACTCCGCGTTTGTCGTGGTTGCTGCCAACCACGGTCAGATTCTTGAGCGGTTGCGCGATCTGGGCATCCGGCAACGCCGAGTTCATCCGCTGAGAAAACCTATCCAAGATGCATTCCTGCTCTCCGGCCATCTTTCCGAGCGCCTCGCCATCTTTGATCTGAGCCGGACAACACATCGCAATTCACTTGAAGAGGTTCTGAGTGCTGTGGCAGGGCATCCTGAGTGGACGAACTGCGAAAGGTGCCCGCTTCAAGCCGAGGGACGAGTGTGCCCCATTCTTGAGAATCGAACTCGCTTATTGGGTGCTTCTGACGGCGGTCGCTTTGCTCGGCGTCTCGGCGACTTGGTGGAGATCGCCAGGCTCAACGGCCAGCACTTGCCCGTCCGAGACTTGCTCGCTCTGTGCGCCAACATGATCTTGGGCCATCGCGACGCCAAGGACGGCTTGATGTCCTGCGCCGAGGTCGCTTGGATTCAGGAGCAAGGGGCCGTGGACCGCGCGAACGTTTATGGCAATGTGTTCGGCGCCAATCTCCCTAGCCGCTGGGCGAGCCGCCCAGTGTTCAAGGCGATGGCAGCCTTTGGCGTCGGCGAAGAGACCACCAATGGCGCCGACGGCCTGTTGGTCTACGGCAAGGATGACGTGAAGCTCGCGCCAGCCTTCGCCCGCTTGATCGGAAGTGATCCGGTTTATGGCGCGACGCCACGGCTGCTGAGCGCCCAGGACAAGTATCTCGAAGGCGAGGAGGACGCCCGCATCGATGGCGGAGCCGTCGGCTTCATGG
The DNA here is from genome assembly GCA_963840345.1 of uncultured beta proteobacterium. Taxonomy (GTDB): domain Bacteria; phylum Pseudomonadota; class Gammaproteobacteria; order Burkholderiales; family Gallionellaceae; genus Sideroxyarcus. The sequence goes on along the minus strand of CAWIYO010000006.1, from coordinate 35,031 downwards.
AACTGTTGCAGGAGCAGCGCCGCAGGCTCTTTTTCACCTTGCCGCCAGTTGAGGACGGCTATCCCTTCTGGGCTATGACGGTGTTCCGCTTCGCGGGCGAATATTTAGAGATGCGCTCGGCCCTGCAGGACAAAACGGCCGTCGCCGAGACGGTGCGCGGCCGACTCGTGCGTGGTCTCAATCGGGTGATGACCGGCCTGCTGATTGACAACGTGGACCGCATCTTCGTCGCCAGTTCGGGCGGCTTTACCCAATCGCGCGTCAGCGTGCTGTGCGACACGGAGGCCCATCGCGGCGTGTCAACGGTGTTGGCATGGCCATCAGGCTCGACGCGAAGACCAGCGCCCTTTGCTGGACGTGTCTCTCGCCCAAGGCGCTGGCAATTCCGTGGCGTTCGACCTCACGCCCGTGCGCTTTGAGTTTCTCTCGCGCGTCGCCGAAGGCGCATTGCCGGGCAGCTTCTCCAACGAGTGCTTGGAGGACATGCTGGCATTCAAGTCCAAGCTGTTGCGTAAGGCTGAGCTCATCCGGGGTAGTAGCCAGCAAGATGACGACGAGGAGACAGGCCCCGACAGCGGCTCGCTGACACTCAACTTCATCGACATAGAACAGGGCGGCCACGGATTCTCTCGGCCTATCACCGTGAGGATTTCGGCAATGAGGCAGCGATTGACATTGACCGGGTCGATTTCGCCGTCGATGAGCACATTTGGGGCCACCGTCTCTATGACGAGCAGTTGCCGCATTTGGCGGTGCTGGAGTTTCTGGGGGTGCTGGGCGCCAACCTTGACAGCCCATTGGTCGCCACGCCAAGCGACAAGGTGCGATATCGCCCACAGCATCAAATCCGCCTTCGAGGCCTGCTGTTTAACAACCCTTTCGTCGAGTCTGATCGCGAGAAAGGCCATCCCGACGAGGAGAAGTGGCGAACGATGGAGCACCTTGCTTGCGCAAGACGCGACCAAACTTGGCGACGAGGACATGGACTACCTGCGCAGGGTCGTTTTCGAGCTTTGACGACTTCGCAAAAGCCATCGAGTTGCTGCGCTCGTCGGCGTTCGAGGCCCGCAGCAACAAGCGTTGGAGCTCCAAGTTCGTTTTCCCCTTCGGCCCCGATGCTCTCTACGAGGACTTGCGCGTCGACGCGGGAGGAGCCTCCAACGATCGGCGCTTCTTCGCGCGCACAGGCGAACTGCTTTACTTGATGCTTTGCCGCGCCGCTCGCGGCCCCGAGCTTGGACAAAAGCTCGTCGAGCGCCTGTTGACAAGACCGTCCCGATGAATCGATTGGTCAGGGCTATGCAAGGCGAACCACAGCTTGCCCAGGACTCGCGCGATGTGGGATATCTCCCGCACGCGAAACATCTGCGCTTTGATCGGCTATGTGACGATTGGTTGGCCATCCTGTCGCGAGACATGCCGATCTACGACGCCTTGGAGCACTTGATTGCAAGCGCTGGCCTCAACCTGCTTTTGTATTTCCTCGAATGCGGTAAGGTGCAAGCGGGCGATGCTGATCCCGTGGAGTTTGTCTGCGAGATCGTCTCCAAGGAGCGCACCAAGGTGCGCGCTCTCTCTGGCGATTCACTATCAGCCAACCAAGCTGTTTCGATGCGCGCGGTGAGGGCGGCTGTCGAGCGTGTTCGGCTCACGGACGAGTGGGCTGCAGCCATCAAGTCGGAGTATCCGGACGCCGAGTGCGCCAAGCTCATGCACGCAGCATTCCAGTGGCCGACGGCCGATGGAGGGGACGATGGTGACGCTGTTTCCCAGTCAGGTGACGAGCTCGTACGTCAACTTGTCGAGAAGGCGGAGTCGAGGCATGAGCAGCACGTTGGCAAGATTCACTCAGCTTGGTCCAGAGCTATCGGTCTGAGTTCGCGTAGGCTCGCGCGACGGACGCGCTACGCGCCCAATGACCGGCTATTGAAGACGCTGGTCGTGACCATCGTTGACGACCGCATGCAGTTCGACGAGTTTCTGCACGAAGCCCGGCGCCGCTATGGTCTTGTGATCGGTGACGTCGAAGGGGGGCACTTGATCAGAGACAAGCAAGTCGATCAGGAGGCGTTGAGCGAAAACCGTGGGAATCTTGAGGCCCGTCTTGTGGGGCTCGGCCTAGTCCGGCGCCTCTCCGATTCATGCTCCTTTGTGGAGAATCCATTTGGCTCCGAGGGAGAAAAATAATGTTGACGGATCGAATCATTGGTCGCGTTGGCGCCGACATCCTTTCTCGCAGGCTTGCGGACTCTCGTCAAGGCGACGGAAAGCTGCCTGATACCCCGGCGCTGTTTCGCTTGGACAAGCTCTCATCTGCTCAGATCGCCTCGATCGTGCGCGAGATTCTTGCCAACCCCGACTTATCCGCCAAGGTGGACCTGCGCGTCCCCTCGGCTCTGGTCGAAGGCCTTGGACTTCCCGAATCCGCGTTGACTGCGCTCAACGCCGGAGCTGTGCGAAATGCTGGCACCGACAAGGAAGCTTTGCTTACCGCCAATGGCAATGAGCACAACCTAGCGGACACGCTTGGGCACGTGACTCCCCTGGGGGCCAAGGAACTCCGTTCCAACGAGGACGCGTGGGTCGAGGCCACTTGCCATGTCTCTGGCATCGCGCCGACACCAGACGATCGCATTGTGTTTAAGTCCGCCCTCAAAGGGCTGCTCGCGGCATCCGACCTGTCGCTAATTCAGCTTGGAGAGTTTTGTTGGAAAGTCAGCGAGGCGATCTCCGTTCGAGGGCATCCCATCCGTGATGCCATTGGCTGGGCGCTTCCGTTCGTTGGGCTGCCGCGCGACACATCGTTCTTCGCCAATGCCAAGACTTACGGGGTGGCTTATGTCCCTTGGCGCAAGGCCTTTGAAAAGCTGATCTCTAACCGCGCCCCATTCCTGTCGAGGCTCAGAGCCAATGGCCAGCCGCTGGATGTAGAGGAGATGAAGACTCGCTTGGAGGAGCACAGCGAGGATATCAAGGACAACGTCCGGCCTACGCTCGAAGCGTTCATCAACGCGCCCATGGGGGATGATGCCACGGCGACTGAAGTCGCCTTGCTCGAATGGGAGATGGATGGGGTCCACTACATCTTCGACAAGCCCCGCGAGAAGCAGCAGGGTCTTGCGGAGTCGACCATCCACTTCTTCGACCACGACTGCAAAGACCCCGATGTCCTGTTAGAGCAGTGGCGCAAACATTTGGAGGATTTGAAGGCGCGTGAGCGCCGTTCGGACTTCCCCGAGGAGGATGACGAAACTTTCTTCTCTCTGCATCGTCGTTTTATCGAAGAGGATCCCAAGCTGCATTCGAGGTGGGAGAAGGCCATCTTTGGCAAGCCCATCGAGTGCTACGACTTTTTGGATGGCTTTATCAGCGTGACACACAGTCTGGTGGTCAGGGCAGGCGAAGGCAAGGGGGAGCGACTCCTCCGGCTGACGGTCAACAAGGGGCGCAAGGAGTGGCGCGAGCGCTTCAACTACGATGTCGGTTCTTACTTCTCGGTGATGTATCGAGGGCTCAAGGAGCTGATGGGCTCCAAGGTCGATTGGCGCGTGGAAAAGATGGGCCCGGCCAATCTGCCAGATCCGCTCTTCAGGTATCCAGAGTTCTTTGCTCGCGAAAGGGAAATTCGCGAAGGCAAGGGCAAGATCAAGCCGAACGCATCGCTTGCTAAAGCGGCGGTTCAGATCAAGTTCGAGGTCTCGTTGATCCAGCGCGAGGGGGAGAAGGAAACGGTTTTGGACAAGACCCAGTTGGTCTGGACCTACCGTCCAGAGTCGATTGGACTCTCCCTTGTTGAAGACATGCTTAGGCTGAAAGAGAAAGGGGCGGTGGGCTGCACCGATGTCCCGCGTCGCCTTGTGAGTAAGAAGGGGGGCGTGCAAAGCGTGTCTTTGCTCGATACTGGCACCCTTGAGGCGACCTATTCGCGCGATGCAGGATCGCTGGTTCCTCCCGCGAACCGCCTGCCAAGCATGCGAGCCGACATCAAGAAGCGTATTAATGATCTGGCGGCCGAAGAGCGTTTGTCAAAGGAGCAGCGCGATGAGCTGAGGGCAGCGTGGGATGCTTTCGAGGTGGACTACAACCAGGCGATCGACGACTTCATCAATTCTGGCCTTCATGGAGAGGCGGTTCTCCGCCAGGCCGAGTCGTTCGGAGCGCTCCTCCGGGCCATGGCTATCCACGCCAGAGGAGACGTGTGTCGTTCAAGGCTGGTGTCTGAGGTGCTCTCCATCGGCACGGTCCGCGTATCGGGAGACCAACCCTCTTTGATCATTCCTCCATGGCATCCAGAGCGGATGAAGGCGCTGGCGGTGAAGACGCGCCGCGTCGCTGGTCTTGTGACTCATATCTTGAGTAACGACAACATTCTCTTTGGCGACCGAGGTATTTTCTTCCGCGAGTTTTCAGAAGAGCTTGCGCATCCGTTTTATCCAGAGATCGGGGTAGCCCAGCGGGCGGGGGCACCTGTGTTAGTCTCAGAAAGTAGCACCGTCAACGGCTACAGCCTGCTTGAAAGGCCGGTCCGAGGCGATGAGGATGCGTTGACCGATGTAGACCCCACTGCGGCAGCCAAACAAGTACGCGAGCTGTTGGAGCGCTTCGTGGCGTTGCAGCCCCATGAGGCGAGCAATCTGAGCGTGTTGCTCTACAACGCCGACGCGGCCGAGTTGCCATTGTCGGTTGTGCGAGAGCTCTCCGGCATGCAGACTGAGAGCGATTTCCAATGCAACGTGTCTGTCCGACATCGCGATCCAGGTAAGTTGCGCCGGGTGTATGCAGAGCTGGTTACTAAGTCTGGCGACGATCCCGACCTGCCGGTAGTGAGCGAAACCTCGGAAAACTTCATCTCGAAACTGCGTATTGCAGTGACGCCAGCTTCGGCTACGCCTCCTCGGGCTAACGATGGCTTTCGGGCTTTTGACGTAGCTTTTCTTCACGATGTCGTGTCCAGAACGGCAGGAGTGGAGTGGATTCCGGTGGACTGGACAAATGATCGGCCCACCTTGGAACATGCGCCATCTCGATGGTCATATCGCAGCGTCTCAGGCGAAAACGAGCTTAAATCAACGACCTTCCTGACCTGTCCTCGGCAAACCGCTTCGGGATGGGCCTATGTCGGAGCCGTGGCTTCGGTGGTTCGCCAGACCGATGCGCCGGCTGGCTCCTATTTCTTGCCAGCGCGCCGCATTTCCCTGCAAAGCGAGGCCCTCAAGGCAACGATGGAAGATGCGCATGCACTAGCCGAGTGGGTTGCGACATACGACGAGCTGCTCGACAAGCGACAGCTTCAAGCCAACGGCGTAACAGTAGTGCGCTATCGGCGCGCCTCGACCAACGGCCGTAACATGATAGTCAGTTCTACCTCGGAGTTAAGGCTTCTGGGCGTTTTGGCAAGGCGGCGCTTGGGCGAGCTTGGCTTGCCGTTTACACCTGATGAGTTCGAGAACGTTGCTGCGCGTGTCAAGAAGGACGCCTTGTCCATCTCGGGTGACATTGTGTTGCGCGCGGCTAAGCGAGGCGTATCCGCTGGCGAAATGCTGGGCTTGGTGATGAGCCGCTATGTGCTCGAAGATGAGTTCAAGAAAATCACGGGCTCCGGCGCGCGCCAATCGTTCAGCGTCTTTTTCCTGCTTGACGACTACGCAGACTGGCTTGCCCAGAAAGAGAACCGCATCGCCGACATCCTGGGCCTCTGCGTCGAAGAGCGCGAGGACGGCCCGCAGTTGCATGTGGTAGTAGTCGAATCCAAGTATGTGGCGGCGGCAGGTGCGGCAGATGCAAAACGCTCATCAAAGGCGCAGCTATTGGCGACGCTCTCGACCTTCCGAGCAGCACTCTTTGGCGACCCAGGTCGTCTTGATCGCGATGTTTGGCTTTCGCGTCTTGCGGATTTGTTGATTGATGCGGATATCCCACCTGGTTGCTCCGGCCTGTTGGAACGTGCGCGAGCCAAGCTGCGTGAAGGGGATGCCGGTATTTCGCTGAGAGGCTACTCGCACGTCTTCATTCATTCGACCGATCCGAATGCGGGATCATCCGCCTCCGAGCAAATCTTGCTCGACGACTCCGATGGTACGCAGGCTTGGCAGGAGGTGTTTGATCGTCCTGAGTTGCGAAACCTCGTGGAGGTCTACGCACGCAAGAGCGATCCGTCAGTGATCCGCTCCAAGCTTGGCACGGAAGAGCCCTGGCTTTCGGCTACTCTGCGTCCTCCTGCGGCCAGAGTTACGTGGACTGCGATGATGGAACTGCTCTCCAGTGGCGGGGAACCTCCCTCCGCTGTAGAAGCTAAGACGTTAGGTGTAGAGCTCACGTCTCCAAAGTCTGATGAAGTCGAGAAGTCAAAATTGGAGGCTCCGACATATCCAACAGCAGGAGAGCTGGGAGGCGCACCACAAACCACAAGCCCTGTGGCTCAGCCTTCAGCGCAGTCCGACGGCAAGCTTGCGCAGTTGATCGCAATGAAGGCTGCGGGCCAATCAAGTGCATACGACGAGCGCGATGCTTGGGCCGAGGAAACGACCAAGAAGCTCAAGACTGCACTCAATGGATATGGGCTTCAGGCCAATGTTTTGGGTACCCGTTTAACGCCAAATGGATGCTTGGTGAGGCTTGCAGGGTCTGACCGCCTGCGCGTCGAGGATGTCGAGGCCAAGCGCATGCAGCTCTTGACCACCCATGCGATCAACCTAGTGACAGTTCAGCCCAAGCCTGGCGAAATTGCGGTGACAATCGCAAGTGCCAAGCGTCAGCCGGTTTCACTTTGGGATTTGTGGGCACGTCGCAGCTTGAACCGGAATGCAGCCGGTATCAACACATCTTTTGTGCTGGGTCTGCAAGAAATCAACGGTGCGCTGCTATATCTCAATCTGGGAGGAGAGTTTGGTGGACTTGCCTCTCACGAGCCACATTCGCTGGTGGCAGGTGCAACCGGCAGCGGCAAGTCGGTTTTGATTCAGGCAATCCTGCTCGACATCGCGGCGACCAATCCGAAGGACTTGGCTCAGATCATCTTGATCGATCCGAAGATGGGCGTCGACTACTCCGCACTGGAAGACTTGCCGCACATGCGTGAGAAGATCGTCACGACTCGTGAAAGGGCGACAGAGGTTCTCTCTCAATTGGTCGACGAGATGGAGAATCGATATCGGCTTTTCGCCACGGCACGAGCACGGGACCTCGCGACTTACAACGCCAAAATCGCCACGGAGAACGACTTCCCATGGTCTTCCTCGTCCACGACGAGTTCGCCGACTGGATGCTCGACGACGGCTACAAGGGGGCGGTGGGCGCAGCGGTTCAGCGGCTCGGCGTGAAAGCACGCGCGGCCGGCATTCACCTGATCTTCGCGGCGCAGCGTCCCGACAAGGACGTGATGCCGATGCAGCTTACGCGAGAACCTGGGCAACCGCCTGATCTTGAAGGTGGCCAGCGAAGCGACGTCCAAGATCGCGCTCGATCGGCCAGGAGCTGAGCTGCTGCTGGGCCGAGGCCACCTAGCCGCCAAGCTCAACGGCGAGCAGGGCCTGGTCTTTGCGCAGGCACCGTTCCTGTCCGACCAAGACATCGAAGCGGCGGTGACTGCCATCCGAACCGATAACTCAACCCAATAATCTAGGGACCTCATTGTGGCGCAACCATTCAAACACGATGCTGCTAGCCTTCACGACTTCTTCTCCCAAGGAGGGCGCGGCTTTTACGTCCCTTACTATCAGCGCAACTACTCGTGGGACGAAGAGAACGCGACGAAGCTCATCGAGGATATCTTCTCGAGCATCAAGCGCACACTGAGCAAGCCCAACAACAGCATCTTCCTGGGCACGGTTATACTTCATGACGAGAAGAACGTGCAGACCGGCGTCCACTCGGACACCCCAAATCTGCTGACGAAGGTGGCCAACGTCGTAGATGGCCAGCAGCGCATAACGTCTATCGCGATACTCGCTTGCGCCATCGAGGAGCAGATCAATCAGATGGTGCCCAAGCTCAAGGCGCTGGCTGGATCGGCGACAGAATTTGATGCGTTGGCGACCGAGTTGACCGATGAGCTTCCGAACATTCGCCGGTTTTACTCCGTCGAGATCACGAAGACCGGCGCGCAACCCAAGTTGAAGCCGAAGATCATCAGGGCAGGCGACGTGTCCGCGAATCCGGTGTCTGATCAATGGACGCTCAGCGGAGACATCAACCACTTCTATCGCTCCAACACGTCGAGCTTCCTCTCGCAATTCATTGCGGGCATCGCAATTGATTCGATCCCGACCGACGAGCGTGTGGGTTCGGTGTTGGAGGTTTTCCGAGAGAAGATCAGCGAAGAGATCAAGGCTGCGTCCACAGCCTTTGCGACTGGGTTGTTGTCGGCGAATGGCGTCACCGATGGAAGCCTGTTCAACTTCATGGCTTACCCGCCTACCTGGGCGAACATCGACGCCCTTGCGCCAGATGAGCAGGGCATCTATTGCGGCGGGATGTTGCTCTTGGCCGTCTGCTCGTTCTTGAAGAACTCGTGTCATCTAGTCGTGATCGAGTGCCTGGACCTTGGGTTGGCTTTCGACATGTTCCAGTCGCTGAATGCGACAGGCACGCCGCTGACCGCGTTCGAAGTGTTCAAGCCGCAAATCGTCAAGGCCTGGGGCGCGGGCTACTCCACCACGATTAAGCCGCAGGTCGATCGCATCGAGAAGGTGTTTGAGACCGAGAGCAACTCGTCGGACAAAGAGGAGCTCACCGACAAGGTGATCGTGTCCTCGGCCTTGGTCTTCAATGGGATGGAGCGAAGCCGGCGATTCAGTGAAGAGCGCGACTGGCTGACCGACACGCTCGAAGGCTCTCTCTCGGCTGGCGTGCCGACGCAGAAGTCGATCGATTTCGTAACCTCCATCGCGGATCAGGCGGAATACTTCCTGACCTTCATCAAGCCGCGGAGGTCTCCGAAGAACTCGGCCACATTCGGCCTGTGCAGCCACTTGCTGACCATGGGACTGACGCCGCAGCAGGCTGACCGCGCCGCGCTGTGTGTGTTCTATCTAAAGGACGCAGGGCACCATTTCGCGCATGCGGTGGTGAGCGTCTTCTATTCCAAGCTGCTCCGCGCGCAATCCAACGCGGCTGCCAAGACCGCGGCGGCGGCGGAGTTCGTCGCGGTGTGCGAGGCGACAGCTGCCTTCTTCACGCTCTACATGGGAGCGCAGCAGGGCCGCTTCCCCGACTCAGACTATCGAGCCTTGTTCCAGTCGACCTCCGGAAACATCTCACTCGCCAATGGCGCAGCGAATCAGACGGCCACCTTCGTCAAAGCGGCGTTCAGGCAAGCACTAGAAAATCAGAAGATCTACGACGCCGCAGACCCAGTCGCAGCGCGTCATATCTGGGTGGACCTAGCCAAAGAGAACGCTTGGTATTCCCGAAAGGCAGTTTGCCGCTTTGCGCTGTTCGCTTCGGCCCATGACGCCGCGCCGGACCTGACGGCCGGCAACGAGGGACTCTTCACCAACGGGATGGCGAACTCCGCCGACCTGTTGAATTGCCGCGTATGGCACATGACCAACTACGAGGTAATCGAACACGTCGCTACCCGTGAGCAGCCTGCGTCGATCAAGTTCGCCGCCCACTTCGACGCTACGATCTACCCAGGCAACTACTCAATCGTCGACAAGCTCGGCAACCTGACCTTGCTCTCAGGGCCTGTGAACTCGTCGATCTATTCCGAGTGGCCCGACAAGGTCTTCTACTACTGGAATCTCACCACGCCGGGATCGACGGCCGCCGGCCCGACCGGAGCCGCTCTCGCGGCCTCGCTCGGAATCGGCGCCGTGCCGCCGGCGCTCTCGACGCTGGTCGCGGCTTCGAGCTACCTTTCGCATTTGGCTCCGCTGGCGCTCAGAGGGCAGAACGGCCTCCACTGGGATGCGGCCTTCATCGCGAAGCGCTCCGAGCACTTGTGCGAGCGCGTCTTTGACAAGCTCGACGTCTGGCGGCGATAGTCCACGCCGGGACATGTTTGGCCGGGAAGACGCGCTGCGCAACTCCCGGTCCTACCCTACCGCCATCATCGAGGACGTCGTAGTCGTAAAGTCTTCGTGAAGAGCGAACGCGCCCTTCACATGTAGTTCCTGGACATATTCGAGCGTACATTTCTCGATGAAGCGATCGAACTCCCTGCCGTTGGCACTCGGGATGGCGCGGTAGTCATAGGATTCAAATCCAGTGCTGAACCATCTGAGAATGATCTGCATGTAGAGGGCCGAGACCCTGCACGCATGCCTGAGCATCAGCAACAGCTCTTCGCTGTCCTCGTAGCCGCCGTAGTCCGCCGGCGGCCCCAAGGGGAACGTCCCGTGCGCGACATGGTTTCGAAGGTTGCGCACGAGCTGCAGCGCATAGGTCGATCGGTGCTCTGCGCCGACATCGATCCCGCCCACAGCGGCACTGTGCGCAGCCTTGTATCGATTGAAGAGCCCGATGAAGTTACCGCAATGGTGCTCGAAATCCCGCGGCGCAGCTGACGTCCCCTCTCTCTCGAAGAGATCATCCAGAAGCGCCACAGCCCGCAGGCTGCTCGTCCGTCTGAGCTGCCCCTTGGCTACGCCCCTGCGAACTGATACGAGCCGTAGAGGTGATCGATGAAGCGATAGGCCTCTTCCAGGCCATTGCAGACGAACATGAAGCGCGTCAGCGCGGTGGCGTGAATCGTGTAGTGCTCGCCGTGGGCATCGATGTTGTCGGCCACCGGTCCGCAGTAGAAGGCCGTCACCTGCGGATTCGAACTTCCAGGTATCGACTTCGACGTTCTCGAGCTGAGCGGCTAACCTGAGCCAATCACCGATCGTCTCGGTCCGGATCGTCGCAGTGCCGTGCTCGCTCTCGTAGGTCGACGTATTCCCTAGGTAGTCAGAAGCCAGGCCAACCTCGATCAAGTGTTCAGCGAGCCCGCGAGTTGCCGAGCAAACGGGGCAGCGCTGCGGGGCGTTGGGTGCGGGTCGTCGGCAATCATCTCGCCCGTCCCCCTTGTATTCACTTGTGGCAGACGGCGCAAGCGCCGTCGCCCTCATCTTCCCCGTAGACATCATCGATGTCTTCTGGGCATGCCGAACGGGCGGAGCGGATTGATCGGAATGTTGCGCAGCGCGCTCGGCGGATCTCGTATTCCGCCATGATTTGCGCCACGCGTTCGGGCTGCTCCATGTCGCCCAGCGACTCGCCTTTGGACCAGGTGAACGGTGAGCCATGCTCCAAGGCGTCCTTTTCAAGGCCTTGGCCTCCTCGAACGCCTCAGGATGGCGCTCCCTCAGGCGCACCCATTCGATCTTCTGCTGGAAGAAGCAGAAGGTGCAGCCACTGCGAGAGCGCCACTCGTAATATTTTGGGTAGCCGACGCCTGAGGATTCCAGGATGTCGATCACGCCGGCCTTATCGATGCCCGCCTCGCGGAACGGCAGCCTGACGATCAGGTTGTCTTCTTCGACGAATAGCCCTCGCGATAGTCCTCATCGGCTCGGATGGCGACATAGGAGGTGACCTTGTCGCCAGCGGCCAACATTGGCCTCACCCATTGTTCGAATGGCCCCAGCTTGAGCTTCCGAGTGCACCAGCGGGTCTGGGGATTTGGCAGAAAGTGGTTGTATTCGCGTAGCCAAAAGTCGAAGTCCCGACGTGGGTTGAGCCGCTCAATCGGCTTGCCAAGATAGCCTTCGAGACGCCCCAGAAATTCGTAGACCTCGGGGAGCTCTTTGCCTGTGTCGGTGAAGAAATACTCGATGTCCAGCTCGGGATGAGCTTGCCGCATATAGACGGCCAGTGCCGCGCTGTCCTTGCCGCCCGATAGTCCCAAGACGTGCCGTTCAGCCATCGCTTGTCTCCTCGTCAGTCGTTAGCCTCATGCCGGTCTTGGCCAGGATGGCCAGCAAAACGTCGGTGCCCAAGCCTTGCTTCCGCAGTTGGTCAACGATCTCGTCGGCCTTGGTCTCCACCGCTTGGCGATGCCGATCGGTAATGGCGAAAGAGCGCGAGATCGTCTTGGCGCCGGAGCCAGCGCCAATGACCACGGCAAAGGCTTCGCTGTTTGGCTTGCGGCCCTTGACTGAGACGAATGCCTCGGCCTGCCTGAATCGAAGGGCGACCTTGGAAATCTCCAGCATGGCCGCGTCGATGTCTCGGTCGGTCCAATCGCGAGGGGGCTTGTTCGCCGCCAGGCTCAGGATGCCTTCTATGCTTTCCGTACTGCCATCGTGTTTGGCAAGCCGTGTGGCAAAGGAATCCTGGCGTAAATCTCCTGTGATGCCAGAAACGGCTTCGGCGCGCGCGCGCAAACGATCGAGCTGGTCAGCGGGAGCGTCCAGGGCTTCAAGCATGGCTGCGTCTACGCGTCTGAGCATGACTTCATAAGCCCCTGCCAGCTCTGCCACGGGTCCACGAAGCGCCTTGACATAGGCTTCTCCATCGTTAGTGTCCAGCAGGGAAACCAGATCGACAAACAAAACCTTGTGGGGGTCGCTGGCCTTGAGCAAAGTGTCGCGGATAGCCCGAGCGCTTTCGCTAAGTTGATGGGTGCGTTGCGTCCAAACTGGAAGGTTGAACACCAGGGCAACCAAGCCACGGGCCGCTTCTAGCGGATCGCGCGCCTCGGCAGCATGCCCAACTTCATCAAGGATCTTGGCAATGCCCCCCAGATTCGCGACTTCTCCTCGTCGATTACCACCCACCGCAGGGAAAATCGGCTTGGGTCTTGCAGATATTCGTCGATGTCAGCGTCGGTCAGGCGCGGGATGAACATCCCTTCTTTGTAGACGGCGACGTTGGATTTGTGAGCCAGCAGGAACGCGGAAAAGACCACCGGCTGAATTCCAGTCTTCACTCCATAGGGCGGTGCGCTCCACAGTTTCTGGATGTCGGAAGCGTTTACGCGTGAGGAAGCATCTGCGAATAGGTTCTTGGTCGCCTTCCACAAGTCGGCGAAACGAGCTTCGTCGCCTCAACCGGGGGCAAGAAACGCCATTGTTCTGGGCGTCTTGGCGATGAAGTCCAGTACTTCGCAGCAATGTTTCATAGAGCCCGCGCTCGGCTGGAAAGCCCTCAATGCCCAGATGCTCGGAGGCCTCATGACTGAGCATGCGATGCAGCAGGTCGCGCCGCGCCTTTGCGCTGTTGCTCGACACATTGTCTCGATTGACCAGCTCGCTCCACACTAGCGGTGAGCTCGAATAAAGCTCGTCGGCGAAGTCGGAGGCGATGGGGGAGAGTCGAGAGCCTGCTTCGATTGTCTCGTTTCCGCCATCGAACCACTGAGCATTGGTGACGGCTGCTTGGAGCTGCTCTTCTAGGTTGGCTCTAACCGAAGCCAGGCGAGCATGAACCTCGCGCCTCGCGACGGCATCTCCTTGCAGCTCATGACGGTCTTTGACAGCTTCAAGGGCCACCAGCTCAGCACTGAGTTCCTCAATGCGGGCGTGGTTTCTCGGAATGCCAACCAGAACTGGCCAAGGATAGCGCCTGGCACTTGCCCGCGCCCTGCGTAGAGCTTCCTTGTTGCCCACGCCTCGGCCTGGGAGAGCAAGAGCGAAAAGGCCGAACTCCCCTTGGACTGAAACATAACTTCCAGCCAGTCGCTCTGCATCGTCAAGCTGGCTGAGCGAGAGGTTCATCCAGCGCATGGTGCCCGTCTCGTGATAGTGGCGCTTGGCCACTACAGGATGAAGACCCATTAAGCGAGCGAGATGGTTGTAGTCGACGCCAGGAGAAGCGGCAAGGGTCTGGGCGATGGCCGAGTCGATGTCGAAGTCGCTGCCCTCGAACACCGACCAAGCTCCGATGTGCTTTTTGAAGAGCGCTACGCGCATGCGAGAAAGCTCTTCAAGGCCTTTCTCTATCTCGGCGGCAGGTTGCTTGAAGAAGATTGTCTCCAGAACCGCAGCATCAGCAGCAAGCCCTGAACCATTGCGGAACAAGTCGATGATCGCGATGTTCTTGATCAGCTCCACCAAGAACGGATTGCCGGTCTTGGCCTCTGTCCGCTCAACGGCCTCAACAGCTTGCGACCATCGATGGCCATCGGGGGAAGCAAGAATCGCCGGCTCGAGGTTTGAGCGCAGGTAATCCCAGTAGTTGTCAGGGCGATACCAAGAGGCCGACGTCAGTGGGGTTGCTGTCAGATACGAGTGAAAACCATGCGGTTCCACAGACGCGAGAAAGCCAAATGTGCTGCGCTCGTTTTGGCCAAACTGTCGTTTTGATATGGGGCCAAGCAGCGCTGCCATGGCAGGATGGAGGGGCCAGCAGGTTGCCAAGGCTTCTGCGAACTTGCCCCCTACGGCAGGGCGTCGAGACCTAATGGATTCGGAAATCGCGTTCGATGCATCCTGCATCCATGGTGGACTACGATTGGCCTCGATGGCGCGGCCAATGAGCTCTACGACTTCGTCACTAGCAGCTACAAACGGCAAGTCGACATAGCGGCCCTGGACTTTTGCCCAGTCATCGCGGGTGTCATTGCCAAGGCGTGCTCCATATTGAGCGAAAGACTGATGTAGCACGCCCACGACAACAAGCTTGCCATTAGCTCGTGCGGCGGCCTCGGCTAACTCCTGAAAGAAGTAAACATCGTCGCCGTGCCCCAAGGCGGATGCTTCAAGGAACTTGCCCATTTCGTCAAGGATGACGAGGACGCCGTCTTGTGAGTGATCCTCGGCGGTTTGAACTAGCTCGTTAATGAGGGCATTGGACGAAACTTTGCGGTTGTCGGTGCCTTTGCCTTTGGCCTTGCGAAGGGCGGCGTTGAGTTCAGCGACCACGCTCGATCGCTTACCTACCACCGGTACGATTAGCCATCCTTTGCGAGCAGGGAAGGCTTGGTTAAAGGCTGGTATCGCATCGATCTTGAGCGCCGTTCTTGCGCGTGCGTACGACTTGTCGGGATGAAGAGCGCTTGCCAGACCTACCGCCAATGACGACTTGCCCCCTCCAAACGGGCCTGTCCATGTGAAGGAGCGTTGATTGGTTTCTGCCACTTGCCTAGACATGCTTTCCAGCACGGAGGTTGCTGTGGAATGGCAGATGTAGCCAGCCAAGGCATCATGGCGACCCAAGTCCGCGTCAACACGAATTGAACGTTGGTAGTGGCGGGAGATGCGGACAATGTCCGAGAGCAGCAAATCTTCGTCAGTCATAAGCTCTTCTAATAAGTTCGCTGCGCAACTCTTCGGAGTCGCCGGATTGTTTGTGAACTTGGCGCAGCCCTGCTGTGTCAGTCCACACCAAATAACCGTCAGTGAGGTCACTCAGCGCCATCAAGCGCTCGGCCACTGAGTCCTCGTCGAGCTTGAACACGCGGCCCGGAGAGCCCTCGCCATAGGAGATCGCTTCGAAAGCCATGGAACTAAGCCCTTGGGCCGAGCTTTCCCAAAAGTCGAGTAGCGCATAGGCAAACAGCCCATCGTGCAAGGTGGCTTTGGGGCCTCTGCGGAATGCGTATTGGCCCTTGTGAACCTCTTGCAGCAATCCCAACTCGCCAAGCAGTGGTTCGGCGAAGTCCTCAGGTGAGCCGCCCGCGGAGCGAGGGGCGTAGCTGCGCAAGCAGGTTTCCAAATCGCGCGAGAGTGTTGAGGACGAGAGGCGTTTCTTGGGTCAAGCTTGCGAGCGAAGTCTTCCAACGGAGCCTCGAGCTCTTGTCGAGTAAAGGTGGGCGATGTCACATGGTTAAAAAGCCATCGCCAAGTCGTGGAGCGCATACCTTTTCCAGCAAGCAACCAATGGGCATGCCACGCTGTAGATGGGTTCTCTGCGTATGGATCTAGGCCGCCATCGCGCAAAATTTCGTTGGCGACGGGAGAGACTTCAAAGAAGTAGGAGTCTTCGCAAGTATCGCGAAAAATGTCGCATGCCATCGCCCAATGACGAATAGAGCTAACCATATTTTTGCCAACGCCAAATGATGCGATAGCGTTTTCATCGGTAAATGCGGCTTTGGGCACGCGCCCGCTCGCATCTGCTTGGTCGAAGGCTTTCTTGAGCCACATTTGACGCAGTGGGAAAGTTTCATGCCCCGAAAAATGAACGTGGCCGTTTGAATTTTTTATTATGCGCATAAATTCATTTTACGATGAACTGGTGGAGTCCGCCAGTTCGAAAGACTTGGGCGACTCAAGTGGGGTGTGATGGGGGTGGCATAGAGTTGCGAACAATCAATGGGTAATGAGTGTTGCGGTGGTTATCACCCCGCTACTGCCCAACCTGCCCATGCTAACTATCCTAGACGTTCGGCTTAAGCACGCTTATCACTAGTTGTCCTTCCCCGCCTTGCGTCATAAATTGACGCATCATTCTAGTAATCTCTGAGCTCAACTTTCTGGAGCACACAATGCAGACTATTGAAGCTTTCATGCAGTCCTATTGGGAGGCGCGTGAGCAATTGAGTATGC
Source organism: uncultured beta proteobacterium (assembly GCA_963840345.1). Lineage (GTDB taxonomy): Bacteria > Pseudomonadota > Gammaproteobacteria > Burkholderiales > Gallionellaceae > Sideroxyarcus. Next base: position 18,616 of record CAWIYO010000006.1, on the reverse strand, counting down.
AATACGACTCACACAACTCAAATCTGATGCAAAAAGTGGCAACCCTTATTTTCATCGAGAGGCGGCAAGAGAGGCCGTATACATACAAGATCCTGCACATTGAACCGAGTGGCGATAGCTATGTGGTGCAGACCTTAGAGCAAGAAAGGGGGCGGAATGATTGAGCGACTCAATCATCGCTTGTCCAACACAGCCAAGGGCTCGGCTAATAGAGAAAATCTGGATTTATGTATCCCATGGTTTTGAAGATGAAAGACCCTCTGAGTGGAGACATGCCGATGAGCAGTCCGAAAATTGATATATCTGAAATCCAGTCTGCGATAAGCCGCTTTCACGAAACCAAGTTGGAGCTAAACGAGGTGTGGATCGAACTGATGGAGCCATACCGGGCGAGATTCTTCGGGAGTGAACTTCAGCAATCGGACGTGATGGAGAGGCGGAAATACGTTGACTGGCAAAGGCAGAATCCACCCCAACTTGCCGCTATCAGTGAAAAGGGGAATATGGTTGAGGCATTGGTGAGGGAGTTTCCCTACAAAAGCAAAACGTGTGGGAATGGATGTATCTCTTGAAGCGCGCTCCAGATGGGTGGAAAGTGGATATGAGAGAATTTACGACCATTGTCCCCCAACTTTAGACAGGCTGCCTCCCTTGTGGCCTTCGGTTGGGGATAAGACTAGCTAATTAGCCGATTCGCTACAGCTCAGCCTTGTGCATGAGCTTCGCCAGAGAGGTATCTAGGGCGACGGCGAGTTTGGCGAGAGTAAGGATCGCAACGTTGTCTGCGCCACGTTCCACGCGCCCGACGTAGCTACGATCTACTTCCGCCAGTAACGCGAGCTTTTCCTGCGAAATGTTCTTTGACAAGCGGTTTGCTGATTGCCTTGCCCAGGGCAACCAGCGTAGGGTCTTGTCGATTTCGGGAAAGGTTTGGCATGCCCGGATCATTGATCTATGATGCGCGGCAAACCACGGGACATGTACCGCAATTTGTGGACTGCCCAAGTCAGATTTACTGTGATGGATGAGGTCGATGGATATTCATATCATTGGGAAGGTCCTTATAAGCAATCAACTTGAGAAGCTTGATTCGGGAGATCGTGACTTCGGGGTTTACCAGATATACGGCCACCATCCAATTTACGGCAACAACGTCCTTCTCTCATTTGGCCTTGCCCAACTTCAAACATTCCAAGAGCGTATGGGCCAAGAGAAATGGTGGTGGGATCAGCCGGACACCAACAACATTGAGCTTTACGTTGATTTTGCGGGAAGGAGTTGCGGTTTTTCTATCGACAAGTGGAATTCGATGATCGACAAGCAGAGAAATTGCTGATCCATGCACATCAGCCGGTCTATAACATCAAGAACAAGAACTACATTCCAGAAGATGATGTCTTGAATAATCACATTTTCAAACTGGGAGTCATCTAGGGACCTGTTTCCCGAGGTGTCGGGAAGTCGATTTCACCTCCCGCTTTGAACATATTCGGGAGCATCATATTTATGATGGCTCCAACGCTTCCCGAATCACGAAATAAACAATCCGCCGCCAAGTATGCGACTTGTAATGTGTTGTATTTAAACGCAAAAGTTGCAATTTCGGTCAATACCGCGTAAAATTCGTATACGCATGAGTTATTGCGTGCAACAGTCAGCTACACGCTAAATTCGACAATGTGCGCGTCTTAGCTAGACGCTTCATCCCGTAGTTTCCCCGCAATCTTCAACACGAATCCCCAGCTCAACCCGTGAGCGCGAGCGGGATTCGTTCGCCTATCAGAAAGGAGAAAGTCATGAGTACAGGCAGGCCGCATGAAGAATGCACTGACCTCAGGAGCAAAGTTATTAGTTTTCCATTGGGGCAGATTGTCGCTACACCAGGAGCGCTGGCCGCGCTGGATGAGGCCGCTATCAATGCAGCCGATCTGCTGGTGCGCCACCAAAGCGGCGATTGGGGAAGTGTGCCGCCAGAAGATGCCAGAGAAAATGACATGGCGGTCATTAGCGGTTGCCGGATATTGTCGAGCTATCCGGCTGGTTCGTCGCGCATATGGATAATCACCGAAGCTGATCGTAGCTATACGACGCTGCTGCTCCCCGAAGAGTACTAAGCCAGTACCGCATCATCTATTCCAGCCGAAGTAAGGCTGTCTGAAAAACTTCCATTCAAACGGAAAGGAGGCCGTCAACAAGAGGCAGGGCAACGCTTGCGCCGAATAACCACAAGCTCTTTTGGTGGCGTTATGGGAGCGAAATAAATGAAAACGCCACAACACTGGAGCCCGAGACGGCGAAATCCGTTCGGGCTCATCTTTTTATTGTGTCGTGGAGTAAAGAAATGATGATGGCTCAGAGAGGTAGTGGTGTCGGAAAGAATGGTTGTGCTTTGGCGGGGGCAAAGATTCGAAGCGTTCGCCAGCGCTACAGGAGTGATTGTGGCGTGGCATGCGTTGCCATGATAGCGGGTGTTACCTACCGGCTTGCATTTAGCGAGCTTGGTTTCAGCGAAAGGGACTCGCAGTTTTACACGCGGCATGGCCAACTCGCCAAGGCCCTGGAGAATCTGGGCTGCCTGGTTCAACGGAGGCGATTCCGGTCTTGGGAGGATATTTCAGGGTGGGCAATTCTGCCCGTCAATCATAGATGTAATCGTCAGCATTTCCACTGGGTGGTTTATGACGGCAATGCGGTACTTGATCCCTATCCGACGCGCCCGCGCCGTCAAGATGTTGCGCGGTATCGCGCTTCTGGCTGGTATCTAGCGGCAGCGCGGGTGTAGCGGTGCGTCCTATTTTGACGCGACGGATGATATGCTCTTCATGAGTTACTAAGGGGTGGCGTGGTTCTCTACGGATATAGACTATGAAGGAGTTCAATAATGGGGCGGAATGACAACCGGTCCGCACTTTTGCGGCAATGGGAGTTGCTGAAAATGATCCCGAGCCGTGGCGAAGGAATAACGTCAGCACAAATGACCGAGAAGCTGAATCAAAGTGGATTCGAAATCGGCAAGCGACAAGTAGAACGCGATCTTGTGAGCCTTTCTGAGGTGTTCCCAATTGAGTTGAACGATGACAAATCCGTTCACTATTGGAAATGGATCGAGGGAGCGTCCATTGATTTGCCAAGTCTTGCTGTGACGGATGCACTGTCATTGCAGCTAGTCGAAGAGACGCTCAGGCCGTTGTTGCCGACCTCGATGGTAAGGGGGCTGGAAGTGCGATTCCGTGAGGCGGAAAAGATACTGGCCGTGATGAGCAAGGATAACCTCAAGGCGAGATTGGCAAGCAAGGTCAGGGTCGTTTCTCCCTCGTTACCGCTTATCCCTCCCGTGGTTGATCCCAAGATATTGGAGACAGTGCAAGATGCGCTGCTTGCCGATTTGCAGGTGGACGTGGTGTACGAAAACCGGCAGCGCATCAGCAAGAATATACGCCTTCATCCCCTCGCCTTAGTGGCGCGTGGCGCAACGACCTATTTGATCGCAACGGCGCGCGAATATGATGAGGTACGACTCTACGCCTTGCATCGTATTCGTGAAGCGTCGCGAACAACGTATCCAGTTAAGCACCCCAGTGATTTCGATCTGGACGCGTATATTCAAAAGGGGAATGCCCATTTCGGTAATGGGAAGTCGATCCGACTGGTTGCCTGGATACAAGATGAGCTGGCGAGAATATTGGAAGAAACCCCACTTGCTGAAGATCAAGAACTGATTGAGGAGGATGGGGCGACGAAGCTGACCGCGACAGTTCAGGATTCGTGGCAGCTCAGTTGGTGGATCATGTCTTATGGCGACAGCATCGAGGTTGTGTCGCCTGCGCCCTATCGAAAAAAAATCAGCAAACTTCTGGCTAGTGCAGCCGCTCAATATGATGAGCCTGAGGAATGAGTGTGAAGCATCAATTTCTCTAACAAGATAGTTAGGTAAGAAATCGGTTATTACTTATGTGGGGGCAGGATGAGTAAAAGAAGACGCAAAAAAGTAAAAGTGAATACCATCAGTTTGCCCAGCGTGATTGTATCGTCAGTTGCTACTGAAGCTGCGGCAATTCTTGATGATATACGTCAAACCTATGGAAGAGCCAAGATAGCAAATGTTAACCGGGTGTATGTACCGACAACGGGCGGTATCGAATCCGCTTTAGGTAACTTTAGAAGTGGTGAATTGCTAGTCGTGGGTGCCAGAGATCAGCAATTACGGGAAGTGCTCGCGCTAAGAATCGCCCAGAGTGTGGCCAGTGAAAAGAGTCGTAGCGTTCATATGTTCTCTTTCAAGAGTTCATCGCTGAGAATCACACAAAAACTGGCCGACGCAATGAGTACGTACCAGGTTATAGACGATATATATAACGGACAGCTAGACGATGAGGGTATTAGAAGGGCGGTACGGGTGTTGACTCATCTGAAATCGCTAGCAATCTTCACCTATTCTTGTTACCGAAATACTAGAAAGCAAGTATGCGATTCCGCTCAGGAGTATCAAAAAAATCATGATGAAATAGGGATCATCATTGTGGACAATTTTTCGTCGCTAACGGACGACACGTTTTGTGTTGGCAATCCGTTTGAGACTCTACGGATTCTACGGCGGTTGGCCGTAAAGCTAATGGTTCCTGTTGTGGTGATTGATCAACTCGACCCGACAATTACCAATCATTCGTCGATACTTACACGAGATGAATTGCGAGAGTATGAGGCGATGGCTGATATTGCTGATGGGGTGATTCTGATGAGCGGTACTGCTGAAAATCTTGTTTTCTCTTTGCCCAAGATTCCAAAGAAAGTAGCCCAACAGGCAGGAAGTTTCGAGCCCAATGGGGGGGTAGGTGGGCAATATGATTGGCTGCGCCATAAACGCAGCCAATTGTCGGCTTGCTATCTCAAGGTATCGACCTGGTGGTCAAATCGGACGCCTTGAAGGACTTGATCGTCCCCTTGTTGCCAATGACTCGCACCGAAGTGGTTTTGAAGAGCAGGAAGTTTGTCACCTCAATGGAGTATCGAGGCATTACGATGAGATCGGCCTTGGCGGTTGATACGGCTTTGTAGCTTGCCGCCGATTTTGCTTCTTCAGCCGCGCGGTCTCCGAAAGAGAAATTGGCAGCGCCATAGTTGATGCCGTCGGCAAATTTGTCATCGCCAAAGTTGATAAAGCCCAAAAGGGTAACAACCTTGGAGTCGCCGGAAATTTTGTCGCCAACATCAATGTCTGCATTAATGTTGCCGCTCACTTTTGTGGCTAGGTCGACGGACGGCTGACTTGCGTGGAATGTCGTACACCCAGTAATTAATGTCGCAAGAACTGCGGACAAAACAATCGATGTTCTTTTCATATGAGTACCCTTTGTATTGAATAGGAGAGATGGTTTGTTATGGGTCAGGCGAGCGTGATGCGCCACATTCCTCGGTATCCGCCCTCGATCCAGTAGCCTTCGAGGATTTCGCCGTTCGGGAACTGGTGCAGAGTGGCCTCGCCTTTGCGTTCAGGGCAGGTCAGTTGGAAATGGCCGTTCCCATTGTTCTTGCCGCGATATTCGACCCAGCCCTCATCGTCGTCATAGGCAACGACAATATCGTTCTCGTCGATTCTTACTTCATAGCCGGGCGCTTTGGTGTCGGCAGCTTGCTCGCCGTAGTAAAGCGTGTCGATAGTGCAATTGTTCCAAACGGTCATGGCATTACCCTCTTTGTAAGTTGTTAGGGGAGCTAAATGTAACTGGCTGTCGCGTCATAATAGGACGCGCTGGGTGGGGTGGCTGGCTGGGGGATGGCAAGTATGTCGCTAACGCTAGGGGTAATTAACCCTTTACGAGCGCTATATTTTGCGTATAATCATGCACATAGATTGTGCCATGCTGGTGGCGCAATCTTAAGAAGCTGTGGGTGTTGGTATTTTTGTTGGTATGTAGGAAAGGCGAATCGCGCAAACCCTTGCTGGGCGCGGTTTCCAATGAATGGTTCAATGGCACCTATCCCACCAAGACATTAGATAAGAAGCCCGCAGCAGCGGGCTTCTTTACATCTAATTTCAATAAAATCGCGACGTTATGTTAAACGTGCCTGAACGCCACCCATCCACCATCTGGTTGCCAACGCACGATAGATCACCCGGGTTACACAGCGCGATGATGAAGTTGAAGCGAAATTTAATATAGGAAATATAGTTATGAAGCACGCATATTTGAAGCTGGTCCTTATAGCGACACTCTTTATCAGTGCATGCGGCGGGGGCGGAGGTGGGGCGTCAGGATCCACCGCAGGAAATGGTAGTGCGCTGACTATAGCCGGCTTCAATCCAACTTCCGGTCCATCAGGAACGACTGTAACCATTACAGGAACCGGCTTTAGTACTACTCCCGCCAACAATACGGTCAGACTTAATGGCATTGCGGCGACAGTAACAGCTGCAACACCCGCAACACTAACGGTCACAATCCCAACCGGCGCCTCAACCGGCACAATTTCCGTTCAGGCTGCCGGTGGAACTGCTGCATCTGCCGACAGTTTTATTGTAAGTGCTGGCGTCCCAGCGATAACCAGCTTTAGCCCAAGTCGCGCCGCAGCAGGGGAGACGGTAACAATTACTGGAACCAATTTCAGCTCTACTCCGGCCAACAATACGGTCTGGTTTAATGGCTTCGAGGCAACCGTAACGGCTTCAACCGAAACGTCGATCACAATCACGGTTCCCAGCGTTGCGGAAACCGGTCCAGTCTCCGTTCGGACGTCTGGCGGGGTATCTACATCTTCGGCCAGTTTTATTGTGATCCCGACCATCATCGGCTTCAACCCACCTTCAGGTGCCCCGGGGACTACTGTCACCATTACAGGAAGAAATTTTAGCAAGACAGGTTCAGTTTTATTCTGGAACGGCAATGCCGCACAAGTCACGGCGAGAACAAGCACCTCGATTACAGTGATAGCTCCAAATGTCTTCACCACCGGCCCCATCTGGGTGGAATATGATCCGAGCATTGGAGGTATTTTATCGGCGAACAATTTCGTGTTGAGTAATCCGCCGGTAATCACCAGCTTCACTCCAAACTATGGGGTTGGCGGTTCGTCAGTCGTGATTTATGCGAACAATCTCGATGGGCCCGCGCTGACCGCTAATGTGGTCAAGATTGGCGGCATTCTGGCTCCAGTAACATATCTATGCTATTACTGCGCCCCCACGTATCTGGTGGCCACAGTGCCGTCAGGTTACGCGGGAATGGCGGGGCAAATCTCCATTGCCAGAATCGATGGCACGGCCACAACGAATGAAAATTTTTATATCCAAAATACGGTACCACCTCCACCGAATAATACATTGTCAGTCAGCCCCAATCCCCTCTCCTTTGGATCGGTCACCATAGGTGGCTACTCTTTCGGCAGTGTGAATGTGACCAACACGGGAAGCGTGGATCTCCACATCACGGGGGCTACGGTGAGCGGCAGCAATGTTGAATATAGAGGTACCAGCTGTTACGGCTACAACTATTTGCTTCAATATTATGACACCCTGCCCCCTGGCGCCTCATGCTCCGTAGATGTTGGTTTTGGTCCGACTGCGGCTGTAACAAGTACTGGCACACTTTCGATCACCAGCACTGCAGTGGGCAGCCCGCACGCGGTCAGCCTGAGCGGTACGGGCGTGATTCCTTTGGCTCCTGTTGTGTCGTTGAGTCCAGCTTCGCTAACCTTTGCAGCGCAAGAACTTGGTACTAGCAGTGCCGCCCAAGCAATAACGCTGACCAACACCGGTACGGCAGCGCTCAACATTGCTGGCATTGGGGTGTGGGGCGAATATGTGCAGGCCAATGCCTGCCCCCCAAGTTTGGCGGTAGGCGCCAGTTGCACCATAAATGTCACTTTCGCACCTGCCAGGCTGGTTGGCACAAAAAATGGATACGTGGCAATCTCCAGCGACGCACTAGGTAGCCCGCACGTGGTTAGCCTGAACGGTGTCGGCAGCTTGAGCAGATCGGGGCAACTTGCGATCTTCACACGCCAGTCTTGGGGGGTCGATAATGTGTCTGTTGACGGTGCTTGGGTCGGTGGAGGTCTTAGATATGATTCCCAGAATATCTGCGGGGGTATCGGCGCCATTACCGTGACACTTGCTCCAGGCACACATACCATCGAGGCTAATGATCAAATCTTATCGATTGCCCCGGCAACTGTTACGGTCACTGAAGGTGGTTGCACGGTGCACCAAATTACCGGCACATCAACTTGCTTGTCGCCAAATTTCATCTCAAATGGCGTGTGCTATGCACCCTCAGCGCCACTTACTTGCACTCCTCCCCAAGTGATGCAGAACGGAGTGTGCGTCACACCGGGTACAAGTGCAGGCACAAGTTCGGGCACCAGTACAGGTTCTGGTGGATCCGGAACAGATGGTGGTATGGCGGGTACATTTATTGGTACGGGTGCTGGCACAAATGCGGCTAACTGCCTCAGTTTTGGCTTATTAACAGGTGCCGCTGCTTCTTACAACGATACGCAAACGATAACGAATAATTGCAGCTTCCCGATTTATGTCATGCGGTGTCATACTCACACCACTCTGCCAGGAACCGCGAGCACGGAATGTAATGCGGCAGGCAGCGGTCGTTTTTATCAACAGTTCCATTCGCTGAAACCCGGTGAAGTTGAGGGGAACAGCTATTCGTTGCCCCCCGGGACAACAATTTGGTACGGGGCATGTTCGGGGGGCAACTCACCCAGAGGAAAAGAAGTTTCCTTAACAGGTGATTATGTCTGTGATTGACAGTTGATTGGTGACACCCAAATAGCAGGAAGACCTGTGCATCACCGGCCTCATCAAGCAGTTCTGGCTGGAGAGTGGCAGGCGTGACGAATGAAGAAGGGCTTGCAGCGATGCAAGCCCTTCTTCATTATCGTTCGGAGCGCAAGGAACGTCCGCTAAGCTGCACTGTGAGCAACCCTTCCGCAATGCGGCACTAGTGGCCGCCATGGTCGATTCTCCACCCAAGGATAAGGGCGGCGACGGTACATATAGAACGTTGGCAAATATCGCAGGTCAATGTCACTACCAGGTTCTTTTCGGCAATAGCAGTAGTCACGCTTATATAGGGCGGCGCAAACAAAATGGAACGACGGATACGCCAAAAAACAAACCCCGCCAATAATGACGGGGTTTGCTAGTGGTCTTGCTCCAGCAGAGAGCTGGATTTTATTTGGTTTGATGTATCTGTCGGATTAGTTGTTGTCAGTGAAAAGCTGCTTCAACATCCACAACGCAAACACAGATACGAGAACTGCCGAACCGATTGCTGAGATATCCGCGACGAATGCCATTTTGTGCTCCTTCCATGTGAACTAAAATTTAAACACACCAACCGTACTGGTATTCGAATCCTAGCACAGGGAAATTTTTTCACAAGTATTTTGTGAAAGCACAAAAAGCCCGACGGGTAATCCCGTAGGCAAATGAGGGGTAAAGCGGAGGGGAAGTGGGAAGCTATTGCATCGAACTTCCCACTGTCCTGAGCTTAGTCAGCTTTTTTAAACAGTTGCATGGTGATCCAGATAGCGAAGGCCACTGAGAACAATGCGGTACCAACAGATGCTACGTCTGCAATGATGGACATACTTCTCTCCCTGATGAATCAGTAATTGGATGACATCTCTATAATGGCGATAGTCGGTTAGTGTTCTAATAGACCAATAGTTGACTAAAGCCTTTCGAATTATATGAGCATTTTTCTTGGGCATTCCCACAATTTTTGTAAGGTCAGGAAAAATAAGGACTTTTGTTAAATTTACGTCAAATTTAAGTTAAATTTTTGGAATAAACAGGTTATCGAACGTGCAAACGAAGCTTTATATAAAGACCTATGGCTGCCAGATGAACGAGTACGACTCGGACAAAATGTCCGACGTGATGCGTGCTTGTTCAGACATGGTGCAGACCGACAAACCGGAAGAGGCGGACGTCATTCTTTTCAACACCTGCTCGATACGTGAAAAAGCGGAAGGCAAGGTGTATTCCGATCTGGGACGGGCTCGCGCGCTGAAGCAGGCCAAGCCGGGACTGTTGATCGGCGTCGGCGGTTGCGTCGCCAGCCAGGAAGGCGAAGAGATCGTCAGGCGCGCACCCTATGTCGACGTCGTGTTCGGACCGCAGACCTTGCACAGGTTGCCGCAACTCATAGCAGCGCGACGCGAGAGCGGCAGGCCGCAAGTGGACATCAGCTTTCCCGAGATCGAAAAGTTCGATCACCTACCGTCCGCGCAAACCACGCACGGTTCGGCTTATGTTTCCATCATGGAAGGCTGCAGCAAATACTGCACGTATTGCGTGGTGCCCTTTACGCGCGGCGAAGAAGTGTCGCGCCCGCTGGCCGATGTGATGCGCGAAGTGGCAAGCCTGACCGCGCAGGGTGTGGGCGAGATCACGCTGCTGGGCCAGAACGTGAACGCCTATCAAGGGGCAACGGAAGATGGCGATACGGTGGACTTCGCGTTTCTGATCCAGGCGATTGCGGCGCTGCCTGCCGTGCAGCGGCTGCGCTATTCCACCTCGCATCCGCGCGAGATGTCGCAGCGCCTGATCGACCTGTACGCCACCACGCCCAAGCTGGCCGGGCATCTGCATCTGCCAGTGCAGTCCGGTTCGGACCGCATCCTGGCGGCGATGAAGCGCGGCTACACCGCGCTGGAATACAAATCCATCGTGCGCAGATTGCGCGCGGCGCGGCCGGACATCTCCATCACCTCGGATTTCATCGTCGGCTTTCCCGGCGAGACCGACGCCGATTTCGAAGCGACCATGAAGCTCATCGACGATGTCGGTTTCGATGCCAGCTTCAGCTTCATCTTCAGTGCCCGCCCGGGCACGCCGGCAGCGGAGATGACGGATGACACGCCTCATGAAACCAAGATGGCGCGCCTGCATCGGCTGCAAACCCGCATTGCGGAACTGGAGCGGCAAGTCAGCGATGCGATGGGCGGCAGCATCCAGCGCGTGCTGGTGGAAAATATTTCGCGCAAGAATGCGCAGGAACTGGCCGGACGTACCGAAAACAACCGCGTGGTGAACTTCGCCGGTTCGCCCGGCATGCTGGGACGCTATGTCGACGTGCGTATCCTGTCGGGGACGATGCACACGCTGCGCGGCGAACTGGTGATAGAGCCATGAGCGATACGGAGAATCTTTCCTTCGAACCGGTGGACAACGCCCGCCTGGCAAACCTGTGCGGCGCGTTCGACGAGAACCTGCGCCAGATCGAGACGGCACTGGAAGTGAACATCGCCCGGCGCGGAGAGCGCTTCACGATCACGGGGCCGCAAGCGGCATTGGCTCGCGGCGTGCTGGAGCGCTTCTATCTCGAAGCCGGCCACGACATCACACTGGAGCGCTTGCAGCTAGGCCTCATCGAGTCGATGAAGCCCGATTTGCCCGATGTGCAAAGCGAATCGGTGCCGTTGCTGATGACGCGCAAGTCCGAGGTGCGCGGGCGCACCGTGCGCCAGAACGAATACCTGCAAGCCATCCAGGAGCACGACATCACCTTCGGCGTCGGCCCCGCGGGAACCGGCAAGACCTATCTTGCCGTCGCCTCGGCGGTGGATGCGCTGCAGCGCGAAACGGTGAAACGTCTGGTGCTGGTGCGCCCTGCGGTGGAGGCGGGAGAGCGTCTGGGATTCCTGCCCGGCGATCTGGCACAGAAGGTCGATCCCTACCTGCGTCCCTTGTACGATGCACTGTACGACCTGATGGGCCTCGACAAAGTGGCCAAGGCTTTCGAGCGCGGCGTGATCGAGATTGCGCCGCTGGCCTATATGCGCGGCCGCACGCTGAACCATGCCTTCATCATTCTGGACGAGGCGCAGAACACCACGCCCGAGCAGATGAAGATGTTCCTCACGCGCATCGGCTTCGGCAGCAAGGCGGTCATCACCGGCGACGTGACGCAGATCGACCTTGCGCGCGGACAGAAGAGCGGGCTCAACGATGCGCGCAACGTGCTCAAGGATGTGCGCGGTATCGCCTTCCAGCAATTCCTCGCGGAAGACGTCGTGCGCCACCCGCTGGTGCAGAAGATCGTCTCCGCCTATGAAAAATATGACACAAGCAGAAATCATGACTGATGCACACAAACTCTCGCTGTCGGTGCAATACGCCAGCAACGCCAAAAAAATGCCGACGCGCCAGCAATTCCGCCGCTGGGTGAAGGTCGCCCTGGAGCAGGACGTGCAGATGGCATTGCGCATCGTGGATGAGATCGAAGGCCGCGCGTTGAACCAGAGTTTTCGCGGCAAGGATTACGCCACCAATGTGCTGACTTTTGTTTACGACGATAGCGAGCCCCTGTACGGCGACGTGGTGATCTGTGCGCCCGTAGTGGCGCGCGAGGCGAAAGAACAGGGCAAGGACTTGCTCGCACACTATGCGCATCTCACCATTCATGCGGCGCTTCATCTGCAAGGTTACGACCACGAAAAGAAGCGCGAAGCAGAAGAGATGGAGGAGAGGGAGACTGCGTTGATGCTCAAATTGAGGTATCCTGCGCCCTATCTCGTTAGTTAGAAGTTTTGCAATGGACGGTTCAGACAGTAGCAACAAACCCACCTTGTTGGAACGGCTCTCCACGCTGCTGTTGCGGGAGCCGGAAGATCGCGAGCAATTGATTTCACTGTTGTACAGCGCTTACGAGCGCAACCTGCTGGATGCCGATGCACTCTCCATGATGGAAGGCGTCATCCAGGTTTCCGAGCGCCAGGTGCGCGAAATCATGATCCCCCGCGCACAGATGGATGTCATCGACATCAGCCACCCGCCGGAACAATTCATCCCGTACGTCATCAAGACCGCGCACTCGCGCTTCCCCGTCACCGACGGCGACAAAGACAACATCATCGGCATCCTGCTGGCCAAAGACCTGCTGCGCTACTACGCGGGCGAAGAGTTCGATGTGCGCGACATGCTGCGCCCGGTCGTGTTCGTGCCGGAATCGAAACGCCTCAACGTCCTGTTGCGCGACTTCCGCAGCAATCGCAATCACATCGCTTTGGTGGTGGATGAATACGGCGGCGTGTGCGGCATGGTCACCATCGAGGACGTGCTCGAGCAGATCGTCGGCGACATCGCCGATGAATACGACTTCGACGAAGATGTGGACAACATCATCCGTCAGGACGATGCGCACTGGCGCGTCAAGGCCGATACCGAGATCGCCGATTTCAACGAGGCGCTGGGTACGGATTTCAGCGACGAGGAGTTCGACACAGTCGGCGGCCTCGTACTCAAGGCCGCAGGCCAGTTACCCAAACGCGGCGAACGCGTTCAGGTCGGCGAATGGCAGTTCACGGTGTTGCGTGCCGATAGCCGCAGGTTGCACTCGTTGCTGGTGGAGCGGACACTGATCGAGCCAGAGGATCAGTCGAACTGAGTTACCGCCGCAACTTCTTGAAGTCCTCAGGTTCCCATCCCCGCATCGCCATCAGCAAGCCCAAGCCGCGCCGTTTGCTCAACGGTGCGGACAGGCTTGCTTCATGCAGCTCGGCAAACTTCTGCCGGAGTTTGCGCAGTTCATCCAGGATCTGGGCGATCGCCTGATCGGTGAACATTCCGTGCACGAAGGCCATCGCCTCGTCTTCATGGGCAAAATCGCTCTTCAGGAAATCGTTGATTCCCCTGCTCCGGAAATATTGCCTGATCGGTCCTGACGGCAGCCAGTCGAAATCGCGCGCGACGTTGAGGCGGATGCGATTGCCCGGCAGCAGGTCGATGATGCGCAGCTTGTCGAGTTGCAACAGGTACTTGATGCATTCGGGAACGCTCAGCTTGTAGATCTCCACCATCTCGTCCATGGTCCAGTGATTGATCGCACAGACTGCAATCATCAACAGCTTGGGGTCGGAAACCACCTCGCGCTCCTGCTTTTCGGTCAGCGTGCTCAGGCGGGTCTGGCCTGCCAGCGCCTCTTTGGATAGCTCGGCCAGCGTGTATCCCAGAAGATTGCTGACCTGCACCAGCCGCTCGACGGTAAAGCGGCCGGATGCGAACAGCCTTTTGACGCTGGGCTCGGAAAGCTTGAGCGCGCGGGCGACATCCCGGTAAGTCATGCCCTGGCTTTTGAGCTGTTTCTTGAGGGTTGAAACCAGTTGGTCTGCTTCACTCATGGTGAGGGTATCGGAATACGATACCGCGAAGTGTAATTATCGGTACCGGAAGGGTCAAACGTTTTGTTTTGCGCTACTCGCGATTATCGTGGCACCACCTTAACAACACGCGAGAAAGCAAATGACTCAACTCAAAATCCCCAAGTGGCCAGGCGCAATCATGGTGAGCATTGCCTTGCTGAGCTCTTCCGCCTGGTCGCAACAGCCGGCAGCGCCTGATGCGCCAACGAATCTCATCGAGTTGGGGAAGAAACTCGAAGTCGGCGATGTCGTGTTCATCCGCATCTCCAGCCCGCCTTTCACCAAGGTATCGGACGCCACATCGAGCTGGACCAACCATGTCGGCATCGTGAGCGACGTGTCGGGCAAAGAGCCGGTGATCGCAGAAAGCAGGGTGCCGCTTTCCGGCGAGACGACCTGGTCGAGTTTCGTGAAGCGCTCGGATCAGGGGCGAGTCGCCGTGACAAGGCTGGCCGCACCGCTCGATGAACGGCAACAAGCCAAGCTCAAGCTCGCCGTAGCCGCGCGCCGCGGCATCCTGTACGACACGGGATTCGATCTGCATTCGAAACGGCAATTCTGCTCGCGCTATGTGCGCGAAGTGCTGGATGAATCAACGGGAGTGAAGCTGGGCGAGGTGGAAACTTTCTCCACGCTGCTGAAGCGCAACCCGAACACAGACCAGACATTCTGGCGCGCATGGTACTTCGGCAATATCCCGTGGCAGCGCGAAACGGTTACACCGGCGAGTTTGTTGAATGATGGCAAAATGCGGATCGTGTTTGACGGCAGGGTCGGTTTCACACTATTTCAAGGGAGAGTTTCAAAATGAGAGGAATCATCCGCTTTATCCTGAAAAATGTTTTCCAGCTTTTGTTCCGCGTGCGCGTTTCCGGCCTGGACAAGAATATCGACACCAGCAAATTGCTGGTGATCGCGAATCATGAATCGTTCCTGGATGGCTTGTTGCTGGGCTTGTTCCTGCCGTTCGACCCGGTGTTCGTGGTGCACACCGGGGTCACCCGCAATTTCGGCTTCCGATTGATCCTGAGCATGGTGGACTACCTGGCTGTCGACCCGACCAGCCCGATGGCGATCAAGCGCATCATCAAGCTGGTTGAATCCGGCCGTCCGGTGGTGATCTTCCCGGAAGGCCGCATCACGGTGACCGGTTCGTTGATGAAGGTATATGAAGGCCCGGCCTTTGTGGCCGCCAAGACCGGCGCGACGATCCTCCCTGTGCGTCTGGATGGTCCGGCGCGTTCGTATTTCAGCCGCATCTCCGGCAAAGCGCCGCGCCGCCTGCTGCCGCGCGTCACTATCTCGGCGTTGGATACCACCGTCATCAATATGCCGGACGGCGAGACCACCAAGCAGCGCCGCCGCAAGGCGGGTGATGCGATGCGCAAACTGATGCAGAAGATGCTGTTCGAATCGCACCCGAAGCAGACGCTCTATTCCGGCCTGCTGGACGCCATCTCCATCTATGGCCGCAGCCGCCGCGTGGTGGAAGACATCAAGCAAATCGAATATTCCTACGGCGAACTGCTCAAGATGACCCTGGCGCTGGGGCGGCTGGTCGCGAAACACAGCGAGCCGGACGAATGCGTCGGCATCCTGATGCCCAACCTCGCCGCCACCGTGTGCATGATGATCGGCACCGGCGCGCAAGGCCGCGTGCCTGCCATGCTCAACTACAAGGCCGGCGCGGGCGGCATGCAGGATGCCTGCACCGCAGCGAAGATCCGCACCATCTTCGCCTCGCGCGCCTTCATCGAACAGGCCAAGCTGGAAGCCGATGTGGGCGGCATTCAGGGCGTGACAATTTTGTATCTGGAAGATCTGCGCCCGGCGATGGGCGTCGGCGACAAGCTGTGGGTGCTGGCCGGCATGCTGTCCCCGCGCCTGATGGAAAAGCGTCGCGACCCGGAAGCAGCAGCGGTGGTGTTGTTTACCTCCGGCTCGGAAGGCAAGCCCAAGGGCGTGGTGCTGTCGCACCGCGCGCTGCTCTCCAACATCGCGCAGATCCGCGCCATCATCGACTTCTCGGCGGATGACAAAGTGCTCAACGCCTTGCCCATCTTCCATTCCTTCGGCCTCACCGGCGGTGCGCTGCTGCCCATGCTCACCGGCATGAACCTGTTCCTGTATGCCACGCCGCTGCATTACCGCGTGATTCCCGAAGTGGCCTACGACCGCAATTGCAGCGTGATGTTCGGCACCAGCACCTTCCTCGCCAACTACGCCAAATTCGCCCATCCCTATGACTTTTTCCGCCTGCGCTATGTCGTGGCGGGCGCGGAAAAACTTTCCGCCTCGGTGCGCGAACTGTGGTTCGAGAAATTCGGCATCCGCATCCTCGAAGGCTACGGCGCGACCGAGACCGCGCCGGTGCTGGCGGTGAATACGCCGATGGCCTATCGCAGCGGCACCGTCGGCCAGCTGCTGCCGTGCATCGAGCACAAGCTGGTGCCGGTGCCCGGCATCGACAAGGGCGGCATGCTGCATGTGCGCGGCCCCAACGTGATGTCAGGCTATTACCGTTACGACAATCCCGGCGTGCTGCAAGCGCCGTCTTCCGAAGCGGGCGATGGTTGGTATGAAACCGGCGACGTGGTGAGCATCGATGACGAGGGCTTCGTCTCCATCGTCGGCCGCGTCAAACGCTTCGCCAAAGTGGCGGGCGAGATGGTGTCGCTGGAAGTGGTGGAGAAACTGGCGACGCAAGCCGCTCCTGCCGCGATGCACGGCGCGACCACCCAGCCTGACGGCGCGCGCGGCGAGGCCATCGTGCTGTTCACCACCGATGTGGCGCTGACGCGTGACGCCCTGTCGTCTTCCGCCAAGCTGCTCGGCATCCCCGAAATCGCAGTGCCGCGCAAGATACAGCGCGTCGACGTCCTGCCGCTGCTCGGCACCGGCAAGACCGACCACGTGACCCTGAAACGCATGGCGGAGGCGGTATGAGCAGCACGAGTAAACATCTGAACATGTCGCTGCTGTCGCTGGGCATGCTGTCGGTGCTGCTGGCGCAGTTCCTCTCGGCGCTGGCTGATAACGCGATTCTCATCGCTGCCATCGCCATCGTGAAAGAACAGGGACTGCCCAACCTGGTGCCGCTGCTGCAGGAATCCTTCGTCGTGCCCTTCATCCTGCTGGCGCCATTCGTCGGGCAGATCGCCGACGGCTTCCCCAAGGGGCGCGTGATGCTGGTGGCCAACCTGCTCAAGCTCACCGGCGCGCTGGCGATGGTGGCGGGCGTCAATCCGCTCACCGCCTACGGCATCATCGGCATCGGCGCGGCGATGTATTCCCCCGCCAAGTACGGCATCCTGGCCCAGATGTTCGGCCCGGAAAGATTGGTGCGCGCCAACGGCATGATGGAAGGTTCGACCATCGTCGCCATCCTGCTCGGCGTGTTGCTTGGCGGCTGGCTGGCTGATCATTCGTTGCACTGGGCATTCATCGGTGTGGTGGCGGCATACAGCCTGGCGGCCTTCGCCAACCTGTTCATCCCGAAACTGCCGGCCGAGAAAACGGGGGAGAGTTTTCACCCGTGGCTGCTGCTGAAGAAATTTACGGGCTCGCTGGCGCTGATGTTCAAGAACCCGGATGCGCGTTTCAGCCTGTTGGGCACCAGCATGTTCTGGGGCAGCGGCACCACGCTGCGCCTGATGCTGTTCGCCTGGGTTCCTGCTGCATTGCTCATCGCCGACAACCAGACTCCGGCCAACTTGATGGGCGCGGTGTCCATCGGCATCGTGCTCGGTGCCGCCGCGGCCGGCCTGTGGATCTCGCTCGCCAACGTCAACCGCGCGCTGCTCGGCGGCCTGCTGCTCGGCCCCGTCATTCTTGCGCTCGCCGTCGTGCATCACCTGCCGCTGGCCTACGTCCTGATGGTCGCCATCGGCCTGTGCGGCGGCCTGTTCGTGGTGCCGCTCAATGCCCTGTTGCAGGAGCGCGGCCACGAAAGCATAGGCGCGGGCAACGCGCTGGCAGTGCAGAATTTCGCCGAGAACATCGCCATGCTGCTGTTCGTGGGCGGGTATAGCGCGGCGACGGCGGCGGGCGTGCCGGTGGCGGCGAGCGTTACGGTATTCGGCGTGCTGCTGCTGTTGCTGATCGGGACGCTGGCGGCGTTCAGATTCAGGAGCAAATGAGCTTGCGCATTTCAGCAGGTCAACGGCTGGCATAGAAAGGGGACGTCATGTGGTTCGTCGGGCTATTGGCAGGGATGGTGATAGGCGGTTTGAGCGGCTCGGGAAGCTGGGTGCTGGTGGGCGGCATACTGGGATTGGCTTCCGGCTTGATATATGAAGAACATCGCAAGAGCCGCAATAACCCGCTGGAAGACCGGGTGGAGATGCTGGAGAAACAGGTGCGCAAACTGGCGGCGCAGGTTGCAGCCTTGCAACCCGGTCAGCAGCCGAAAACGGAAAGCAATCCAGTGCCTGTCGGCCAGGCCTTGCAGTCT
>CAWIYO010000005.1:0-165201 GCA_963840345.1 uncultured beta proteobacterium | reverse complement strand
GAGAGAAGCACGGCTATTGGTAAGGCTACACGGTGAATTCTTGACATTGTTGTTCTCCCGAGGGACTGTTGATAAAGAATGCTTGGGAGAGAAATCCTCCCATAGTTGTTTGCCACAGGCAAATATTAATTTTTTATATATCGACTGTCACTCACACCATCAGCGAACCGTGGTATTCGCCGTCGTTAAGATTCGCGGCAGTATTCTGTTCGGCCTCGGTGAAAGCCGGGACATTCGTCATGGTATCGGTCCGAGCCCTCATTTACAGCGGCGATAGTCGAGGCGTATCAATACTGCGCGATAACATCAGGTCTGCGCCCAAGGCAGGCCGTCGAAGCGCCAGCCGTTGTGCGAATTGCGGTGATGACTATCGTCGAGATCGCCTTCGAATCCATGAGTGACGTTGTAGATATCTGTCAATCCGGCCTTTTCCAGCACTTCTCCGGCATCGGCCGAACGTCGCCCTGAACGGCAGATGAGCACGACAGGACGATTGACGCTGGCGGCCTTGCGCACTTGGGCGACGAACAGCGGATTGATCTCCCAGTCCGGCCCGTCCACCCACGGAATGAGGATGGAGCCGCGCGGATGGCCGACGAACATGTATTCCATTTCGCTGCGTACATCGATGAAAACCGCTTCCGGGTTGGCTTGGAGGAATTCGTAGGCCTCCTTGGGTTCAAGGTGTTGCATGGTCGCTCTCCTTCTTGTTTTATTTCAGATGCCGGAATTATAGCGCGCCGGGCGTGCAGATGCTGAAGGCCCCGCCTACCCTTGGGGTGAGCGGACCGCAGGCGATCCATTATTTTTGGCGGCCTCCGCCATGATCGTCAGTTTGCTGCAAGGTACGTATCTCAAAACTCATCTGTTCCAGATCCCCGAAGATCCAGGTCGGGATGGCATCCACCCCCGGGGCATCGATCCCGGCGACTGAGCCGGGATTGACCAGCCAGCTTTTTCCGCCCTTGACGTTGGCCTGCATCCCGACGTGGGCGGTGTGGCTGTGGCCATGGCAGATCAGGTCATAGTCGCCGGTGCAGGCGAAGGCATGCCCGTGGTGAGGCATGTGGGTGACGAAAACCCTGCGCCCGCCGAGCTCCAGCTCGGCATCTTGACCGTAATAGGTAAACAAACCGTTGGACTTCGCCATCATCCGGTAAAGTGCCGCTACATCGCCGATGTTGTTGCCATGTACGGCATGGATAGGGATGTCCAGCTTAAGGGAGGCGCGCAAGGTGTTGACGCCGATCAGGTCGCCGCAATGGATGACAGCCTGCGCTCCGGATGCCTGAGCCTCCTTGATTGCCTCAACGAGTGGATCGGAACGGTCGTGACTGTCGGAAACAATGCAGATCTTCATAGCATAATTTTAAACGCGGAAACTGCGTCGCATTAGGCGGAAATCAAGCTCTTAATGTCTATAACCACATTGGGTGGGGGGAACTATAACCCTGATGGGGTAACTAAGAAAAAGTTGTTTGCATTTGATTGATATTCTGGAAAAAGCAGCATAACCTACAGCGCAGTATTTATATCGCAGGATTATATTGTTACATGAGTATTTGATGGGTTTTTTGTACATTCTTGAGTGAATGACCTATGGCTACAAAATTGACGTCAGTAGATGAGCCGGACAACGTCGCGTTCTTTTGGACGCGTGATCCCGAGTTCACGCTTCCCGGAAAAAATGGCGGTCTGGATACTTGCGTCGAACAGGAGTTCGCGTCGCGCACCAGTGATCTCAAGACGTTGCTGAATACATTTCTGGAAACTGCCCTCAGTTTCATCAAGGCGAAAGCAGCTGTAGTCCGCGTCCTGCTGCCGGACGAACAGACCCTGCAAGTGATCAGTTCAGTCGGGCTCACCGGGGAAGAGCTGGAGGCCGAGCGCATCGTCGACCTGGCATGCGAGGATTGCGGCAAGGACGCCTTCAGGCATGGTCTCTGCGCTACCGATATCGACGCCTGCACGACCCGACACGGCGACAAATCGCACCAAAAGTTCCGCTCGGTGATCTCCATTCCCCTGGAAAGCCGCAATTCTCCCGAAGTCATGCTCGGCGTCTTCACCCTCTTCTTCGATACCCCTCAATCCTCCTCCGGCAATGCGTCAACCATGGCAATCAGTTACGCCGAATTGATGGGGACGTTGATCGAACATATCAAGTCCAATCGCGAGGCCAGGCGCGCCGAATTGCTGATGGAGCGCCAAACGATCGCCAACGAGATACACGATTCGCTGGCACAGACACTGAACTATGCACGCATGAACACTACCCTGTTAAGCGACGCGGTGCGCACCAACAACGAGGTGATGGCGACCAAATATGTGCGCGACATCGACGAGGCGCTGGAGATCGGACAAAAGGCAGTACGCACGCTGATTTCGGATTTCCGCAGCGATATGGATCCGGCCGGCCTGTTGCAGGCGCTACAGACGCTGTCAGAGCAGTTCAGGGAGCGTCACGAGATCGTACTCGATTGCTCCATTCGAGTCGCCGACCTCGATCTGCCGCTTGAACACGAGATACAGGCCTACAACATCGTGCGCGAGGCGCTTTCGAATATTGCCAAGCATTCCAATGCAAGCCATGCGCGGCTAATCGTCGACCATCTGTGCGGATATTACGTGTTCACGGTGGAAGACAACGGCATCGGCACTTTCTCTCCTGTGGAAGGGCATTACGGGATCATTATCATGCGTGAACGCGCACAACGCATCGGTGGCGAAATCAAGGTAGAAAGCACCAAGGGGTTGGGAACGTGCGTACAATTATTCTTCCCTGAACCCGGATTGAACTGGAGAACGTCGCATGCCTGATGAATTAAAGATCGCACTGGTGGATGACCAAAGTTTGTGCCGGCGCGGACTAAGCGAACTGCTTGCACGCTGCTATGGCTTCAACGTGCTCGGTGCAGTCGGAACTATCGAGGAACTGCGCGAGCTGCTCAAGGAGCAGCCCGACATCCTGATCATGGACCTGCGCATGAAACCGCTGGACGGCCTGGCAATGCTGGAGCAAATACGCAAGGAAGGTTGCGTTACCCCGGCCATTTTGCTGACCATGAGCGATTCGGAAGTCGATCTGGGCAATGCCATACGGGCGGGTGTGCGCGGCTATCTGCTCAAGGACATGGCGCCGGAAGAAGTGGTAGATGCCATTCGCCGGGTTGCCGCAGGCGAACTGGTGGTCGCGCCTACGATGACGGTCAAGATGATCGACATGTTGCGCGGCGATCAGTCGGGACTGGAACCGAAAAATTCGCTCAAACTGCTGACCGAGCGCGAGCGCGAGATCCTGCAATTGCTGTCTCGAGGCGAAAGCAACAAGGCTATCGCACTCTCCCTGTCGATCAGTTATGACACGGTAAAGCAGCACGTGCGACACATCCTGAACAAGCTCAATCTGTCTTCGCGCGTGAAGGCAGCCGTGCTGTTCGCCAAAGAACAAGGTGCGCCTGAGGAGACTGAAGCGCCGTTGAGTAAACAAGCTGGCTCAAAGCACCAAGGTAGTAAATGATTCAGGCAATCGTTTCATCAATCTATAACTAGAGAGGGAAAGATATGGCACACATCGTCATCATGGGAGCGGGTCTTGGAGGTATGCCTGCGGCATACGAAATGCGCGACAAGTTGGGCAAGGAGCACAAGGTTACAGTCGTCAACAACGGCGAGAATTTTCACTTCGTACCATCCAACCCCTGGGTGGGCGTGAAATGGCGCGAGCGCAAGCAGATCGAATTTCCGGTGCGCAGCTACCTCGAGCGCAAGGGAATCGAATTTATCTCCACCGGCGTAAAGCGTTTGCATCCCGACCAGAACAAGCTCGAGTTGAACGATGGCAAGTCCCTCGATTACGACTATCTGGTGATCGCCACCGGCCCCAAACTGGCCTTTGAAGAAGTCGAAGGCTTGGGCCCGCACGGCGGCCACACCTACTCGGTGTGCCATGTCGACCATGCGATGAAGTCGCACGACGAATGGGAAGATTTCTGCAAGAAGCCCGGCCCCATCGTGGTCGGTGCGGTGCAAGGCGCATCCTGCTTCGGCCCGGCTTATGAATACGCCTTTATCATGGAAACCGACCTGCGCAAACGCAAGATCCGCGATAAGGTACCGATGACCTTCGTCACTTCCGAACCCTATATCGGCCACCTCGGCCTGGGGGGCGTGGGCGACTCCAAAGGCATTCTCGAATCCGGCATGCGCGACAAGCACATCAAATGGATCTGCAATGCCAAGGTCACCAAGATCGAGGCCGGCAAGATGTATGTTACCGAGCATGACGACATGGGCCAGGAAAAGAAGAAGCACGAACTGCCGTTCAGCTACAGCATGATGCTGCCCGCTTTCAAAGGCGTGGACGCGGTGTTCGGCCTCGAAGGCCTGACCAACCCGCGCGGTTTCATCACGGTGGACAAGCACCAGCGCAACCAGAAGTACAAGAACATCTTCGCGGTCGGCGTATGCGTCGCCATCCCGCCTGTGGAAGCCACCCCGGTTCCCGTCGGAACGCCCAAGACCGGTTATATGATCGAATCCATGGTGACTGCCACCGTGCATAACATCCATGCCGATCTGTATGGCGAGCCGGCCGACACCGAAGCAACCTGGAACGCGGTGTGCCTGGCCGACTTCGGCGAGACCGGCGTGGCCTTCGTGGCGATCCCGCAGATTCCGCCGCGCAACGTGAACTGGTTCTCGGAAGGCAAATGGGTGCACCTCGCCAAGGTTGCCTTCGAGAAATACTTCATCCGCAAGATGAAGAAAGGCACGTCCGAACCGTTCTATGAAGGCAGCATCATGAAGATGCTGGGTATCGAAAAACTGAAATGATGTTCAGTTCGCAGCAAACAAAAAGCCCCGGAACACCGGGGCTTTTTTCATCCGCTGAAAAACGGAATATTTCGTACTGCTCTGAATTGGTGGGCGGTACTGGGTTCGAACCAGTGACCCCTGCCGTGTGAAGGCAGTGCTCTACCGCTGAGCTAACCGCCCAATCGAGGGCGCGCATTTAATCATAAGCAGGTATCCGAGGTCAATTTCTTTATCCGTTTTACCCTTCTGTCGTAGAATGCGCGCCTTCATTTCATGCACCACTATCGGGAAAATCACATGACCGTCCGTACTCGTTTCGCTCCCAGTCCAACCGGATACCTGCACATCGGCGGCGCGCGCACCGCGTTGTTCTCTTGGGCCTATGCGCGCAAACACGGCGGCACGTTCATCCTGCGCATCGAAGACACCGATGTTGAGCGCTCCACGCCGGAAGCCGTGCAAGCCATCCTGGACGGCATGAACTGGCTCAAGCTGAATTACGATGAAGGCCCGTTTTATCAGATGCAGCGCATGCCGCGCTATAAAGAAGTCATCCAGCAAATGCTGGCTGCAGGCCAGGCTTACTATTGCTACACCAGCACGGCCGAACTGGACGCCATGCGCGAAGCGCAACGCGCACGCGGCGAAAAACCGCGTTACGACGGAACATGGCGCCCCGAGCCGGGCAAGATTTTGCCACCCGTACCTGCCGACGTGAAACCCGTGGTGCGTTTCAAGAACCCGACCGAAGGCGTCGTTGCCTGGAAGGATATGGTCAAGGGCTATATCGAATTCAGCAACACCGAACTGGACGACCTTATCATCGCTCGTGGCGATGGTACGCCCACCTATAACTTCTGCGTGGTAGTAGACGATTGGGACATGGGCATCACTCAGGTGATACGCGGCGACGACCACGTAAACAACACGCCGCGCCAGATCAATATCCTCAAGGCGTTGGGCGCCAAACTGCCTGACTACGCGCACTTGTCGATGATCTTGGGCGATGACGGCACCAAGCTCTCCAAGCGCCACGGTGCGGTGAGCGTGATGCAGTACGATGAGGACGGTTACTTGCCGGAAGCCGTTATCAACTACCTCGCCCGTTTGGGGTGGTCGCACGGCGACGACGAGGTGTTCTCGGTCGAGCAATTCTGCGAATGGTTCGACCTCGACCACATCACGCCCTCTGCTGCGCAGTTCAACACCGAGAAGCTGAATTGGCTGAACAACCATTACCTCAAGCAGACCGACAACGAAAAACTGGCTGCTATGGTGCGTCCTCGCCTCGAAGCGCGCGGCATCAAGGCCACCGGCACACCTTCACTCGCTGCAATCTGCGGACTGTATAAGGAGCGTGTTGCCACGCTGAACGAACTGGCCGATGCCGCAGAAGTGTTCTACATCGATCTGCATCCGGAAGCTGCCCTGCTAGACGCACAGCTTTCCGCCGAAGCCATCCCTGCCCTGCGCGACCTCGCGCAACAATTCGCAACCATCGCATGGGACACGGCAGCAATCAGTGCCGCCATCAAGGAAATCATTGGCAAGCATGGTCTGAAGATGCCCAAGCTCGCCATGCCTTTGCGCGTGATGTTGACCGGGCAAACTCAGACACCGTCTGTGGATGCTCTGGTGGCGCTGTTCCCTCGCGAGATGGTGCTATCGCGTATCGAACGGAATCTCTCGAAAAAAACCGCGTGAGTTGCTTTACAAGGTTGGGAGCCGTCACTATAATGCGCGCTCTTTTCGGGGCATCACCCTGGGGGTATAGCTCAGCTGGGAGAGCGCTTGCATGGCATGCAAGAGGTCAGCGGTTCGATCCCGCTTACCTCCACCAAAAAGAAAAGCAGTAACGCAGTCCCCTTCGTCTAGAGGCCTAGGACACCGCCCTTTCACGGCGATAACACGAGTTCGAATCTCGTAGGGGACGCCAAATCAAGCAAATAGCCCTTCGGGGCTTTTTTGTTGTATGCATGAAGTCCCCTTCGTCTAGAGGCCTAGGACACCGCCCTTTCACGGCGATAACACGAGTTCGAATCTCGTAGGGGACGCCAGACATATATGGAGCTGGGCACTTGATTACAAGTGCCCATTTTCATTTGGTGAAGCACCTGAGCAAGCGAATCAAAGCTTCCCCGGATAATAGCCTCATCATCCGCCACCACGATTTCCTGTATCAGCATCTGGATATAGCTTTTTACAACCGCAGCATCCTCCGCCAGTAGCTTCCCGCACAGCATCTTGCCAAACCGCTCAACCTGGCTGGGTTTAAGGAACTCAATTGCGGGCGGCAACGTGGTTTGTCGCGCTTCATTGACCTGAATCAGTAGTGCCTCGCGGGAAGTTTTGAGCTGTTGTGACCGTCGGTGCGTGGTTTCGTCCAGATCGACCACGCCCGTCTCAATGGCGTCCAATAGCCTGTTTTGACGCTCCTCGACCTGTTTGATCTGGCGTTCCAATTCAGACACTCTATCCTGCCGATTGTCTTTGTCAGATTGGATGCTTTTGCGAAGGTCTGCCATCAACTCCTGCAAACGATCTGGCTGCAATATCTTATCCACCAACTGCTTCACAACAAGCTGATCGACCTTCTCTATTGGCAGGCTGCGGCTAGAGCAGGCGCTATTTCCCTGATTTTGTCGGCGGGTACATTTGTAATAACGATACGCGCCACTTTTTCCCGTCACTAGGGTCATGGTATGACCGCATATCCCGCACTTTATGATGCCTGACAACAATACTGGCGAACAAATCGAGCGGGAAATGGCCTTGCCGCTTTGTGGCGCTCGGGATTCTCGGACGAGCCGGGCTTCCTCGAAAGCCGCCGCATCGATGATTGCCGGAATGGCTGTCTTCACCCATTCCTCGGGTGGACGAACCTGCCTAGTACGGGAATCTTTGACGTTAAAGCAGTATTCCCCGATATACATGCTGCTGGACAACACCGTATGGACCTTCTGAATCGTCCACGGCTTGCCGCGCATCAGGTAGCCCTGCTCTGCCAGTCGTTTGAGAATTTCTTTGATGCCCTGCGGTCGCCCCTCAGAACCATTCAGATACAGGCGATAGATGAAGCGCACCACATCGGCTTCCGCCTCGTTGATTACGAGTTTCTTTTTCTTGCGTCCGCGACTGCTTGTGGCCTCGGTAAGTTCAGCCTTGTAGCCAAAGGGCGGCAATGAACCGTTGAAGTAGCCCTGCCGGGCATTCTCTTTCATCGCTCTACTTGTATGCTTGGAATTCTCCTTGGATTGATACTCATCGAACGTGCTGATGATGCGGCGCATCATCTCGCCCGCAGAATCATCGCTGGTTTGCTGGGTCATGGAGATGACTTTGACCCCAGCCTTGTTTAGTTTTCTTTCATACACGCCGAACTGGATGGCATCGCGGAAGAAACGCGACAGGCTATGAATGATGATTGCATCGAAGCCTTTCGGCTTCTGCATAGCGTCAGCGATCAACTGCTGAAATACCGGACGGCGATCATCTGTCGCAGACGCACCAGGTTCGACATATTCCTTGATAACCAGATGACCATTCGCTTTCGCCCAGTCATTCAACTGGCGTAACTGATCGGGAATGGAGAGGTCGTTGTCGGCTTGCCGGACGGTACTGACGCGGGCGTACAAGGCTACATGCATATGTGCTCCTTACTTTAGATTGTGACTGAATTGGATTGTGAAATCAGTACGGGGTTCTACTTGTATGCAGGAAGGAGAAGATTTTTCGGGATCGGTTTCCAGGTGTGCCATTTCTTCCAGTACTTCACGAAGCATAGCTTTCACCAAATCTACCTCATGCTTCGAAACTTGGTCTGCATCCGGTCTGAACAAAACTTTAATGGCTTGAGACGGAGTGGGCTGCTGCACAGCGCCACATGGTTTGGTTTTCGGGTTCATACACACTCCAGCTAACCCTCTTCCTGCGGAAGAAGGTTGGGGAGTGGTTGACCTGGATACCAGCACGGACTTTGTCGTTTCAGGCCTTTCGCATTTGCCATTCTTTACGAACAGCCGATACATGACCTGATTCCAAGCGGAACGCCCTCACCAGAAAGCTTCCCGCAACCGCCTTACCGCCCTGTTCGGGCACCTGTTGGTTTGCCGCTTTTCAACAGCATGAGAGTGTTAACCCAGCGCGCATCACTCTCGGTCTTTGTTACGCACATCGGGATCGTAATCGGTCCCAAACCCTTATGGCAAGGTCCTTTCGAAGATTTCAGTCGAAGTGGCTAATGGTTTATCCACTTCTTCTTTTCTGCAAAAAAGAAGAACCGCCGATCTGCAAAAGTAGACCGGCGGTTCTTCTTCAGGGCAATTAAGTGCCTCTCATCACAACTCATTCTCGATAATTTTTTCGATGAATTTCATCTGCTCATGCATAAAATCGCGAATCGTTTGATCCTCATCTATGGATTCAGCTTCGATGTTTCCATCAACTTCCATTACGTGCGGTTCATTTTCATCCAGCCCCTCAATGAAGATGCCTTGAAACTTGAGGAGGCCATTGTGACGCAACGTCGCTTCTGTGCGCAGCGGCAGTGAATTAACATCACGCACCTCCCAACGAAATCCTTTCACTTGCTCAGTAATGCCGGGTTGAGGTTTTCTCGATGCCGATGTACTCACCATCCCAGGCAGATCGATAATCTCGAATCGGGTTGGGCGCATATTTTGAAGTGCTAGCTTGGAATCAAAGTAGCAACGTACCAACTTGATATTTGGCGCGTCTGGACTGCCCCACTTATGCCGCAGCGAATTGGTTTGCCGAGTTTCGTGATCAATCCCTCCACAAATCGCGGGCGGATAAGGGTAAGCCACCTGGCACATGAATCCTTCGTTCGCAAGGCGGGTAACAATTTCAGATTGTTTGTTCAGGTTTTTCCCGCTCTTTCGGCTCCATTCCTGTTCGAAAAAGAAGTTTTCATTTCCCTTTACGAGCCTTCCGTCCGGGAATTTTCCATCTCGACATCTTCTGCGCATGCTGGCTTCGGTTTCCAATGTGCACTTGTATTTGCCTGCCAGAAAGTGCAATGTCTGAATTGCCAGTGCATGATGCCGCCAACAACTTGGAATCTGAATGTCCTTCCCGCTCGTGCCGCAGACTCGATCGGCTCCTGTTGCTGTCAGACGTAAAAAGTGTCCTGCATTACCGTGAGTCCGTTCCCGGAAAATTTCTTCCTTTTCCGCCAGCCTGCGGCTGACTACGCCGACCGTGTACTCGCTCATATTAGTCAACAACGCAGCCTCCTGTTCCCGCACCCATCCTTGCATCTTGATGCAATTGAGCAATGACTCCTCGTTTTCCAATCCGATCAGTTGACCGTTTTTTCCGGCTGCATGGCCTTTTGCTGCTGGGCTATCTTGCTTTCCCATGATGCATCCTTTCCTTGTGCAACCATGTCGGCTGCATATGGATATAGATTGCATCGATAAAGAAGATGCTCAGCGCAAGATGTGCATCCACTGCGACGTCTAAATCGCCTAAGTGGTGCCGTCGCGCCCGGCGTAGGTGCTGCCGTCAGCATTGGTGCCGCCGGCATAGCCGGAGGCGCTCAGGTTGAGGGCGCCCTGGGTGTTGATCTGGCTTGCTTCAATCCGGGTAGCATTGCACTACAGCCGCTGCGTGCCATTATGCGACAGTCGTGAGTGGCTGCTTTGTGGCAGTGTATCTTGAGCCTTAAGGTCCACACCAGCAATGACTTGCCAGCCAATAATCTCCCTCATTGCTCATATTTCGCAATAACCTCAGAAAACAGCTTGATCCGCGCTGAACCCAACGAGACTTACAACCAACCCATGTTGCGACAATATGCCGCAGGGTTGATCAAGTAAATTTCATTACAATTCCCGACGAACTATTATGAGAATAGTAATCAGGGTGATATGGTGAAGTCGATTCAACGTTTGAAGCTGTCAGGTTTGCTTGTTATCTTCGTCTACGTGATTGCCCCATAGAAATTCACACGATGTCGCAAACCGCCAATGACAACCTGCATGTTCTGTTCGAAAGCCACGCACGCGAATTGACTACGTTCGTGCGCCAGCGTGTTGGAAGCACGGAAGCATCCGATGTCGTTCAAGACACTTATCTGCGTGTACTCCAATACGCCGATCCGGGCGCCCTGGAAAATCCCCGCGCCTACCTGTATCGCGTTGCTTCCAATGTCTGCGCAGACCGGGGTGTTGCCATCAAAGCGCACAACGAGCGCATCGAGCACGAAGTCGACCCGAACGAACTGCACGCCACCACCGAAAATCCCGAAACCCTCAACGATGCGCGCCAGCGTTTGACGCTGCTGTCTGGCCGCGCTGGACGAGTTGTCGGCCGACTACCGCGACGTCTTCCTGTTGCACCGCATCGATGGTCTTACCCAGGGCGAAATATCCGCAACGCTGAGTATCCCGAAGCGCACAGTCGAACGCTACATCGCCAAAACGCTGGAACATTGCATCAAAAGGTTGGGGCAGGAAAATATCTGAAAAAGAGTGGCGGTTTTGCCGAACCAAGGCGGTCATATACAATGACCGCATATCCACCAACCCCCAATGACCCACTTGAACACCTCATTGCCCCCACACGATGTCCATGCAGAAGCGACAACCCAGGCCACTGCATGGGTGGCGCGGCGCAAAAGCGGAGATCTATCTGCCGATGACCAGCAGGAATTCCTGCGCTGGCTCAATGCGAACGAAGCCAATCGGCTCGCCTTCGAAAAAGCCGAGCAACTTTGGCAAGAACTGGGTGGGCTGGAAAGCATCGCCGCACGCCAACTGAACGAAGCCCGCAGCCCATCTCGCGCAGGCCCGTCAGCGTCCTGCACGCCGTCGAATACTGGGCTATGCACTGGCGGCATCGCTGGCGGGTGTGCTGGCGTGGAATCTGGGCTGGCTCGATTTCATCTACCATGCAGACCTACCAGACGGAGATCGGTGAACGCCAGACCATTGCCCTGCCGGACGGCTCGCAACTCGATCTGGACACCAACACCAAAGTGAAGGTCCATTACACGGACGGCAAGCGGGAATTCAAGCTCGTGCGCGGACAGGCCGCATTCACGGTAGCCCACGACGATCCGCGCCCCTTCGATGTGTTCGCCGACGAGCTGCGAGTGCACGACATCGCCACCCAGTTCGCGGTACGGAAGGATGCGCAGGATACGGAAGAGCGCATTACCGTTGCAGTGCTGGATGGTTCCATTGAGGTGTACGAGCCAAAAATCACACCCGCCCATCCGCTGCAACAAGGCCAGCGCATCAGCTACAGCAAGCAAAGCGATTTTTCAGCGATTGAACAGATCGATGTTGCCAACGCCGCCGCTTGGCGCGAAGGCAAACTTGTTTTCAATGCGCGTCCGCTCGGCGAGGTATTGGCGGAACTGAATCGCTACCATGCCGCAAAGCTCACCGTGGGTAACCCTCAGATTATGGCGGTCTCGGTCAGCGGTGTCTTCCGCACGGATGATCTGTCGCTGGCGCTCCAAACCATCGCAACGTCCCTTCGGCTAAGGCTCACCAAGACGGGAGCGCAAAGCTGGCAGTTGGGTGTCTAACCCGAACACCGGGAAACGCGGACTGGATTTAAAAGCAGGCCCTGTGCCTGATTACAGAACAGCCTCCAGTCCCTTGCGTTCTAGCAGACTCAGTAATTTCAATGATGGTCCGCTAGGGTGTTTTTCTCCGATCTCCCATTTCCGCACCGTCGATAAACTTGTATTCAGTACGGCTGCAAGCACCGATTGGCTTAACTGCAGATGATCGCGTAGTGCGCGAATTTTTTCACTGCTGAATTCAGGAACTGGTGCGAGACAGAGTGCATCGAATTTGCTCATTTTGCGTTTATCAATGAAGCCAAGGCGATGGAGGTCACTGGCCGTTTCGTGCACAGCTTCAAAAATCCCGCTCTTTGTTTTAGTTTTAGTGGTCATGGCAAATCTCCTGTAATGAACCATCCTCAATTGCCACATCGAGTTGGCCTACTGTTCTCGACAGCAACTCGCGTGCGATATCTTGTAGTGCTTCCAGTTCGTCGTCGCTGATATTGGCACGATCATTCTTCTCAAAACCGTAAACGAAAAACCACCGATTTCCCTTGTTTGTCGCCACAAGCGTTCTTGCACCGCCCCGTTTGCCGCGCCCCGCAAGACCAACGCGTTTTTTTAAAATGCCACCGCCCAAATCGGCATCAACTAAACCTTGAACCATCTCAGCAACGGCACTACATAGCGCAGCGTCGGATAATTCCGTTTTTCGCATCCAGCGGGTGAAGTGGCGTGTTTTAAATACCCGTTTCATTTGCGCATTGTGACACTGAGTGTCACAGTTTGTCCATCAATTTGAATTCCAGCCAACTGGTCCCTTCAAAACAATGCGCGATCCGTTTCATGACAAAAGCTTCATCTTTCTGCGCCATTCTCTATGTTCACCAAAAAACATTTCAACAAAAGTGGCGGATTTTTCGCCGCATCCGGTCTTACCTGTAGAAGTACCTTAAAACTCTCAGGGAGCCGAAACAATGAAATACCTCAGCCGCCTCATCGCGACGACTTGCCTAGCCATGGTTGCACTCGTGGCCTATGCAGAAGACGCCGCCTTCGATTTCAACATCCCCGCACAACCCGTCAGCCAGGTGCTCGAAGCGCTGACCAAACAGACCGGGGTGCAACCCTTCTTTGCGCCGACAGCGTGAAAAACACCCTCAGCCCCGGCGTGGTGGGGCACTACACCCTGCGCGAAGCGGTGGGCAAAGCCCTTTCCGGCACCGGACTGACGTTCCAGTTCACGGCGGATAACGCAGTGGCGAGTCTCCGTGATTGAGAAAGGCGGGACATTGAGAGAGGTGGTGGTCACCGACTCGCCTTATGTCTTGCCCAACGCCACCACGGCCACCAAGACCGACACGCCGGTGATGGAAACGCCGATGACGGTGTTGGCGATTCCTCAGCAGGTGCTGCAAGAGCAGGGCAACCCCAGTCTTGGTCAAGCGCTGTCCAATGCCGGGGTGTTTGACAACGGCTTTGAACCAAGCGCTCAGACCTTGTATTTTCGCGGCTTTAAAACCAGCGCCACAATGTGGAACGGTTTTCGCATCGCTGATGTATTGGGAGGATCCGGCGACGGTGCGGTGCTGATGGATAGCGTCGAAAGGGTGGAGGTACTCAAGGGGCCAGCCAGCATTTTGTATGGCCGGTCCGAACCCGGTGGCATGGTCAACGTCATTACCAAACAACCCAAGGACACATTTCATGGCGCGGTTCAAGCCACTGTGGGGTCGTGGTCAAATCAACGGCTGGCAGCGGATATCACGGGCCCGCTCAATGAAGACAAGACGCTGCTTTACCGACTCAACGTCGCCGAGGAGACCTCCAAAACCTATCTGCAGTATGCGCCGGAATACCGCTCCCAGGTAATCGCCCCGGTACTGGAATGGAAAATATCGCCGCAGACCAGTCTTTCGGTGGAAGGGCAATTCCGGCATCTGGAGGGGGTGAATTATTACCAAGCCATCCCAATTGATCCTGCCACCGGTCAATTGGTTCCAGTGTCTGTTTCGCAGTCACAGATGCCTGATAACGTATTTAAGGCGGATTCAAGTCGTCTTTACACGAACCTTGAGCATAGATTCAATGACGACTGGTCGGCTTCATGGAAAGTCATGCATCTCGACAACGATATGCCAGTGTCCCAGTGGGCCATGGCGATGAACGTCTATTTCCCTGTCGCAAATGGACAGCTCATGATTGATCGTTACTTGCAGCGGTCTTCGATGCGCAACAAAACCGATGCAACGATGCTCGATGTTACCGGGCACTTTTCTGCATTAGGGATTAAACATACCGTTCTGGCTGGCGCGGACTACTATAGCGAGCGTTTCAAAAGTAAAAACACAGTGGCATGCTGCGCACCTACCAATTTCTATAACCCGACACCGGCTCCCCCCGACGCATGGAGCACCGCTACGCCCGATGCCCTGGGTAACCCAGGCTGGACAATGCCCTTCAATTGGGTTGCGCAGAACATAGACACCTCGCTGTATCTTCAGGATCAGATGGAGTTGCCCGGCAACTGGCATGTGCTGTTGGGTGCCAGGTACCAAAAATTCCGGCAAACCTATGACAGCCCTTGGAATCCTGGGACTCCCCCTACCAGCATCAATACCGTCACGCCCCGGGTGGGGCTGTTGTGGCGTGCGCAACCCTGGTTGAGCACTTATTACAGCTACGCGGAAAATTTCGGCGGTGCCAACGGCTTTGACTTTACTGGCACCCCATTGAAACCGGAAACCTCCAAGCAACACGAAGTCGGTGTCAAGACCGAATGGATGGACGGGCGACTGACTTCTTCGCTGGCTGCCTTCGAACTGACGAAATTCAACATCGCTGCGGCAGACGCGGCACATCCCGGATTCTCGATACCCGTGGGCGAAGTCAAGAGCACCGGGTTCGAATTCAACCTGCAAGGAGAACTCACCTCTAACTGGAACGCGCTGTTCAATTACAGCCATGCCCGCCCCTTGGTTGTCCAAGGCGCAACCGGCGGCGGCATCTTAGCGCCAGCAAACATCACTGCGGGGCAACTCCTGCCCGGCGTACCGGAGAAGATGGCTAGTGTCTGGACCAGTTACCGCTTGCCGTACGAAAGCCTGCTGGGCTGGAAGGTCGGCGGGGGTGCAAACTGGGTCTCGAAATCGACGCCTTGGCCAGGGTCACTGCTTACAGGGGGCTCACCTTCTCGCTGGGTTGCATCCGCCTTTGCCGCGTATGAAACCAGGATTAGCGGTCAGAAAACCACCTTCCAGCTCAATGTCAACAATCTGTTCAATAAGGTTTATTACTTCGATCAGTTTGGTGCGGGAAACATTGAATACGTTGGCTATGGTGCACCTCGGCAATTGAAGCTGAGCGCCAAGGTGGAATTCTGATCGTGGCTGACAACGCGAAGAACGGCATGCACCGCCGCACGTTTCTGCAGGCAGCGGCGGCAGCGGGCGCGTTAGCCCTGCTGCCGGGCGCGGCGCAGGCCGCCGCCAAGGAAGCAAAGCGGCAAGCAGCACAGCCATCCCATCGTCCCGCTCCCCTCACCCGGCAAGAACCGCATCGCCGTCGCCTTCGTGCTGTCCGAAGGCGCGGAAGTCGTTGACTTCGCCGGGCCCTGGGGCGTGTTCGAGTATGTCTTTCCGCCGGATGCGGAAGAAGCGCCGTTCCAGTTATTCACCGTGGCCGAGTCCGCCGCTCCGCTCAAAGTCTCCGGCGGTATGACCATCGTGCCGGACTACACCTTCGCCAACGCACCGCAGCCCAAGGTCATCGTCGTTCCGGCCATGGCTGGCGATCCAAGCGAAGCGATGCTGGCTTGGCTCAAGAAAGCTTCCAAGGGCACAGACCTGACCATGTCGGTATGCAACGGCGCATTCGTATTGGCCAAGGCAGGACTGCTCTCCGGCAAGGAAGTCACTGCGCACCATGGTGCTTATGCGTTTCTGGCGGCGGAATATCCCGACATCAAGGTGAAGCGCGGCGCGCGTTTCGTCGATGCGGGCAACATCGCCACGGCGGGCGGTCTGACCTCCGGCATCGACCTCGCCCTGCATGTGGTCGAGCGCTACTACGGACGCGAAGTGGCGGAGGAAACGGCAACCCGGCTCGAGTATCAAGGTCAGGGCTGGAAGAACGCAGACTCGAATGTTGCCTTTGCGAAAAAGCCCGTTTCCACCGACGCGCATCCGCTCTGTCCGATTTGCGAGATGGAAGTGGACAAAAAAACCTCGCCTCACGCGGTGTATCGGGGAAAGACCTATTACTTCTGCTCGGAAGGAGACAAGCAGCGCTTCGATCTCACGCCGGAGCGGTTCGCGGATCAGTGAAACGAACCCTGCTGACAGACAACTTCGCCCTTCAGAGATCGCGTCATGAGCAACGCAAAAGCAAATTCGCTGTTGCTGGTTGACGACGACGCGACCTTCTGCAAAGTGCTGGGCCGTGCGTTGGAGAAGCGCGGCTACACCGTCACCGTGGCGCACAGCGTGGATCAGGCGCTGCCGCTGGCAGAACAAAACCCGCCGCAGTACGCGGTGGTGGATTTGAAGATGGACGGCGCATCCGGGCTGGTACTGGTTCAGGCTTTGCATGAACTCGACCCGGCCATGCGCATCGTGATGCTGACCGGCTACGCCAGCATCGCCACCGCCGTGGAAGCGATCAAACTGGGGGCGACGCAGTATCTTTCCAAACCGGCCAATGCAGACGAGATCGTTGCAGCATTCGAGAGCCAGGCCGATCCCGGCGTTTCGCACGAGACGAAAGCCTTACCGCTGGATCAACTTGAGTGGGAACACATACAACGCATGCTGCGCGAACAAGACAACAACATCACCTTCGCCGCCCGCGCACTCAACATGCACCGGCGCACCTTGCAGCGTAAACTGAACAGACTCGTACCACCGCACTGGAAAAGTGAATAACGTCTATTACCTCAAAGGCAGGCAAACCCCGCCAGGCCAAGCCGTCGTGGAAAACGCGGCCCACACCGAAAACTCTCCCGGCCTGTACGTGGTTCCCGCCACGCAACCGCTGCGACACCCGCAACCCTATGCTGGAGCTTTGACGCAACGCGAAGCACTGCGCGAAAAAGCATGGGTCGTCGGTCTGGTGACCGCGCTGCATGTGCTGGTGATCGTCCTGTATTGGACGCGGCTGCAAGAACCCACCATCCTGGTGAACGAAATGTCGGTGTCGTTCGCCAGCTTCCAGCTTCAACAGCAAGATGCAGTACTCAAACCCAAGCCGGTGATCCGGCAGCGCGAGATCGAACCCGACCCGGAACCCGCAGAACAAGTTGCCGTGCAGGAAGCACCGCCCCCGCCGCCGGATGTCACACCGCCTTCGCGGGTCGTGCTGGACGACGAGCCTGACTACCGCGCCGACTACCTCGACAACCCCAGACCGCCGTATCCGACCACGGCAAGGCAAATGGGCTATCAGGGCATCGTGCTGCTGAATGTCGAAGTGCTGGCGGAGGGCAAGGCGGGCGAAGTGCAGATCAAGACCAGCAGCGGACACGCCATTCTGGATAATGCCGCGCTACAGACGGTGAAGACCTGGCGCTTCGTTCCCGCCCACCGTTTCGGCGAGGCGGTGACGGCTTGGTTTCAGGTGCCGATCAGGTTTGTGCTGGGTGGGGGGTGATTTCTGGAATCGACCACCCCTCGTTTGCAGCTCTGGGTGTCCGCAATTGGGAAGCGAATTCAGAGGATCGACTGTCGCAAATGGGTCGATATGTGACGGTTGGCGAAGTCCGCTTTGCGGCAACGAATTCGCTAAGCGCTATGGCCGGAATGGCCGAGAACCGGTCCTTCTAGGTGCTTAGACTGAGTAACCCCGCTCGGGGTTTAAAAAGAGACGGTGAGTTTGGGGTAACGAGGCTAGAGTTGAGCTTCTTGCATCAATTCCGAAATGGAAATATCCAGCGCTTTAGCTAAACGAGCAAGCGTCAAAATCGCGGCATTGTTGTCGCCGCGCTCCACTCGCCCCACATAGCTACGGTCAACTTCCGCCAATAGAGCTAGTTTCTCCTGAGAGATTCCCTTCTCTAAACGAATGCGCTTCATTGCCCCTCCAAGGGCCACCAGCACAGGGTCTTGACGATTTCTTGAGAGATTTGGCATTTGCCACATCATTACGGTATGATGCATAACAAGCCACGGTACATGTACCGCAACCATTAGCGGGATATACGCTTTGCGTTTGATCAAAGGCGGTACCCGTCTCGGCAGTTCAAACCAAAAGGAGAAGTTATGCAGCGTTTGCTCGTTGTTCTTGTAGTTCTCTTTGCTATAGCAGGATGCGCGTCGAATCCGTTGTCCAAGGTTTCAAACCTATCCGAGAAGAAGCTGGATGAAGTGTCAAAAGTGATATTCCCTTACGCCAGGGTGTCTGCGCCGGATGAAACGAATACGCTGCGCCACTGGAAATTGTCTGGGCAATTGTTGTACACACTTAACCGAAAGATTGCCGATATGTCGCTCAAGCTGGACGACATGCCCAACTTTGAGGCCTATTGTTCAGCCATCGGTGGAAAGATGGCCGAGCCGATCTCCCTGGCCGAAGGTGCAGTGGAAGTTGTATGCACAGATAGAAATACCAATCAGACAATTTTTGTCGTTGCAGCAGGATTTGTAGGATGTTCAGCGCTATCTGCAAGTAGCAAACACTATGAGCGGGGTGGGCGTGAAGTAGCCTGCGAAATTTGGACTGATGCCTTTAGCTGGAAATCGCCTGGGGCCACCAAGGATATTGATGAGAGCTATAAGATCGGAAGCAGGGGATTCGACACTCTTCAGGCCGTAAATGCCGAGCTGGCTGCGTTGCAGCAAAAACGTGAAGCAGAACTCAGTGGAGTCAGGGCGGCAAATGCCGTATTAAAGTTGCAGCAAGAAGAACGGCGCAAGAATGGATGCCCCCCGCAGACGCAAGAACAGACCCAACGGATGCAAAATAAAATAAATGGAATGGCTACTGCATGCCATCAATCAGGTGCACGGGCTACTGTTAACGATTTGACGGTTACCTGCAGGTACGATGTCAATGTTGTCTCGTACTATTTCAAGCGTGAAGAGGATTGCTCTTTTACCTTGATGGAAAACGGCAAATTTACCGGACTTCAGAATCTGTATTTTGTCGTTCGATAGCAAACACTGTTATTAAGAAGTGTTGAACCGAAGAAGCCCGTCCTTGTGACGGTCTCTATAGACCGCAGCATATTGGAGGAATCATGCACATCACCGGGTCCTAGTCCGCAGTTCCAAAGCTCGTTCCGGTGTTTCGCCAAATATCTGGTCGATCTTCACAAGCTCCCGACCTTTGACGCAGTCAGCCGGGCTGAGGAGGCGGCGCATGAGCGTATTGGGGGCGGTCATGAGGCAATGAATTCCACGGAAACGCAGATCGTGATGTTGATGCAGCAGATGACCGAGCTCTATGCGCGTGACAGGCAGATGCAAATCACCGGTCGTAATCCATTCGAAGTCATTATCGAGATGGACGAGGCTGCGGTGAAGAATGGATATTCTTTCTGATACTGCGTTACCCGAATATTCCAGGCCAATTCGAATATCCATTCAGACCTTCCTTAAGCTAATCCTGCTAAAATGAGATATCTTCAGGATGCAATTTGACTGGCAACCCGGTGAACGACGTCACTTCCATTTCGACGAACCAATAAAAATCGTCAGGTTCAAAGACTAATGTTTCCGTGCCGTCCTGAATTCGAATCGGCATTTCAAAGTCGTAGTAGATGCTTTCTAATGCCTCGGCCTCTGCTAATTCAACAAATTTCAAATATTCCTCTTCATTTGCCGCCGCCGGTATTAATGTTCGGATTGCGTCAGCTGCGCTTTCACATATTTGGAAATATATTCCTTTTGCAACGCCGTTTTTTCGGAAAAAAGATAAAACTTCATCTACCGTTACTTTTACTTTTACTTTGGTTTTCACGCGTTCCTCCTTGAGTAAGTCAGTCGTCATCACGCCGCTGCTACGTGTCAATCACCTCCACTTGCTCTAGCGTACGCTTCCGGTGTGCATCGCTCGGTCATTTCATAATCAGACACCCATTCATTATTTCCATCAGATTTAGCAACTCCCCCTCTCTGGAGACTGGTTTTGACTTTGATTTGCTTTACTTGAGACCCGCGCCTCTACCCGCGCCTCTACTTGCGGCTTAGCTGCGATGTTCTCAGACTCATTTGCCGAATTTGTTTCAGCGCGTAGCCTTTTTCGGTTTGTCATTGCAGCCCCCTTTTTGCCACCAGCCTTTTGTTTGTCTCGAATTTCTTTCAAGTGCTGCCGGTAATCCTCCAGTCGAGGTGAATAGATACCTTCGTTGTCTGTTTTAAAGAATGACATTGCAGCAGGCAAAGCAGCGGCAATTTCACCCGCGTCCACGCCTAGATACTTGGCAAGATCAGCTGGTTTATGAGGGAGTCGGTGGTTAACCCAACATTCAAGTTCCATTGTGTAAATGAGACCACGGACGGCTAGGTCGGCTTGTCTAAACGCACGATCCGCCAAAGTGCTGGCTGCGTATACTTGATAGGCGGGTGCTGGTAGATTTTGGGCCATATCGTGCGATCTCAAATCGGGTTGCCGGGATGTATTGAGTGACGATTAAGTGCCGTATCAATCGCCAGTTTCACCGCTCCTAATCCTGATAGTTTTGCCATGTCGTTGAAGTCGGTTAGATGATTCATGTTTGACTCTTCCCGGAATATCGGCATGGCAACAAAGCCCCCAATTACTCGCGCCGTTTCTGATGCATTGGATTGCCCGGCGGCGTCATCATCAGCGCATAGTAAGATCACGGCATTCGGATGCTGTACTCGCAGTGCCTTCGCTATTTTGCAAAGGTTTCCTGCATCAAAGGCCACGATCACGGCATAGTCCGTGGCTTGATGAATGCTCGCGCCAGTGGCAAAACCCTCAGAGATGCATACAGGCTTGCTGATCGCGATATTGCCGATCATGTAGCCACCTTTTTCGCCTCCCGGTAAGAATCGTTTTTCACCATCGCAATTAATGAATTGCAAGCTTGAGATTTTGCCGTTGAGCATCATCGGTATCATCAATGCGCGATTGCAGTCCATGCCACCGATGTTTAAGCTGCCGTGGTATATCTTTGTTCCGTACGGCTGAATGCATTTGCGCCTCAGATAGGCGTGCTGCAACACTTCTTCTGGTGTGCTTACTGATGCATTCCAAATGGATGCAGCTTTATGCGATGCGGCCACACGCCGTGATATAAGAAAATCAGCTTCAGCTTTGCGCCTAATTTCACGTTGGGCAATCTCTTCAGGTGTCGGTAGTGTCGGCTGCTACTGCTTTGTCTCTGGTAGCCGTATTGTTTGGCAATGTGAAATAAAGTTCCGATGCGCACTGCGCCGGATGCCTTAAATGAACGCCATGAAGCCGCCGCGTCACGCGCACGGTAACTGTCAGCAGTAGCGCTCCACCGATCACATATTTCCAAGCCCGCATCACCCATTTCAGTCTTAATCGCCATACCGCACTTGATCCAGATGTCGCGGTCGTCAGCGGGAATGAAGCTCAATGCCTGTTCAATAGTTTCGCGAACAACCATTTGAGGGCGATCTACATAACCAGATCACTGTTTTCGATCTTAATTGCCTTGTCCATCGCGTCACCTTTCGTGTGAATTGCATTGGATGAACGAAGTTCTTGGGTACGACGTCATGGCATGCATCTGGAATGGTTGCAAGAAAGTTAACTCGTAGGTGAGGCGATACTTTGGGCTAAAGCAAGAATATAAGATTCTTGAATGGTATCCGGCAGCGTGTTGAAAGAAAGTTGCCGAGCTATGAACGGAGTGAGGTGAGTTACCGGTAGTTTGCTAGAGTTAGATAAACTCGTTAAAATTAGGATTGCTTTCCGTACGCAAAAATTGAAAATCTTTTGCCGGACTTTTGCCGGACTCTGTTATGCATTGTTGTGCGCTGTAGTGCATGGTTGTAACGGAAGACCACGACGCGATTCAATAAAATCAATATGTTACGTGACAGAAGTATTCTATGGATAGAGTACTTGGCTACGAACCAAGGGGTCAGGAGTTCGAATCTCTTCCGGCGCACCATATTTAAGTAGTAAACAAATCGCCTAGCGTTTATACGCTGGGCGATTGTTATTTTTAGCGAAGTTATTGCTGGACTGTCTTCTCGTGGCCATTGTTTTTCCTGGTAGCGAAAATATATAGACAAAGATATAGGCCAAATGGCATATATAGCCTGCTTGCCCTTCGTGCTAGCATCAAAAAAATAATAAAGCTATGCCCACCTCTGGAAGTCACTCAAACCGGAATGTGGGTACCCCGGTTTCAGGTTGGCACGGAGATAGCTCTGCAAAGAGCGGCAATACTCGCCTCGCCTCGGCTCGAGAGTCGCGTGAATGAAGCGGATACAATTTCTTCCGCCCTCATGTCGCATTCCAAATGGGAATGCGGTTCGACCTGCTCTTGAGAATGTACTAAGTATTAGGGTGCTACGCCGTGTTTTATAACCACGATGCAAGTGGTAGCGCTGTAAATTTAGTTACAAATTACAACGCTTTATGGTTTTGGAAGTTCAGTATGGAATATTTTAGGCAGCTCAAGCATTTCGTCCGGGCGTTTTTTCTTGTTGTTTCAGTTCTACTTCTTTCCGGCTGCGCGATCGCTCCCGGGATGTACTTCGACGGTGACAAGACCGATTCTGAGCCGGTGAAGGGTGACCTCAGCGTCACGCCGATCATCAAGACCATCACCCCTCAACTTATCAAAGACGAGAGACAGATTGGCGCAAGCGAGGCGCAGGCTGACCTCTCCAAAGTCATGGTGCCGCCGCAGCCCTACAAAATCGGGCCTGGCGATTATTTGGCGATCACGGTCTGGGATCATCCCGAACTGGTGATGCCTGCGGTCAGCATGACGGGGAGCGCGGCTGCGGCACCGGGGGCTCTTCCGCCCGGCTATACCGTCAGCGCGGAAGGCAAGATTCAGTTCCCTTACGCGGGCGACGTCAAGGTCGAAGGCCTGACCGAAGCGCAGGCGCGCGATCTGCTCGTGCAGCAACTGGAGAAGAACATCAACACGCCCCAAGTGACGCTCAGGGTGATAGCTTACCGCAGCAAGCGGGTCTACATGGATGGTGAAGTAAAGACGCCGGGGATTGTTGCGATCGATGATATTCCGCTGACGTTGCCTGAAGCGATCAGTCGCGCCGGGGGCATCACCCCGCTTGGCGATCAGAGCCGCATCAGCATCACCAATGAAGGGGAGGTGCATTGGATCGACTTGCCGCGCCTGACACGGCAGCGCGTGAATCCAAGCGCAATCGTGCTGCGAAATGGCGACGTGGTGCGCGTTTCTCCGCGTGACGAAAGCAAAGTGTTTGTCATAGGCGAAGTGACCAAACCGGTTTCATTGACGATGCATAACGGCCGCTTGAGTCTGAATGAGGCACTCGGAGAAGCAGGGGGGGTCAGCCAACAAACCGGTAATGCCAACCACATATACGTCATCCGCAACGCAAACGACGAGCAGCCGATCGTGTATCACCTTGATGCGCATTCGCCGGTGATGTTTGCCTTGGCCGAGAATTTCGAGCTGAAGTCAAAAGACGTAGTGTATGTCGATGCCGCGCCGATGGTACGTTTCAACCGTATCATCAGCCTGATATTGCCGACTGCACAAACCGTCACGATCTTCAATCGCGGCTTCCAATGATCCGCCGGGTTCTGGTCGTGTGCATCGGCAACATCTGCCGCAGCCCGATGGCCGAGGGGCTGCTGAAGCAGGCACTGCCTGATCTGCAAATATCCTCGGCCGGCCTGGACGCGATGGTCGGCCATGGCGCCGATCCCATCGCGGTGCAACTCATGGCGGATCAAGGTATCGACATCGGCTCGCACCGCGCCCGCATGGTGACTGATGCGCTGGCGAGAGAGAACGACCTGATCCTGGTCATGGACAGCCAGCAACAACAGCAGATCGCGGCAAAATATCCCCACACGCGCGGCAAAGTGTTCCGGCTCGGCGAAACCGCCAAGCAGGACATCCCTGACCCTTATCGCCAAAGTGTAGAGGTGTTTGGTTCCTCGCTGGATCTGATTGCGAGCGGAAGCAGCGCCTGGGTAAAACGCATCAACAGTATTAGCTAACCAAAGGCTCGAACCATTATGAACCTGCAACAAAACCATCCCGCGATTGCCGAAGATAAGCTCGATCTACACTCCGTGCTGGATATGATCTATCTGGATCGCAAACTAGCTGCCGCCATCGCGCTGCTTATCGCACTGCTTGGAATGGCCTACGCATTCCTGGCGAAACCCATCTATGAAGCCGATTTCTCCATCCAGATCGAGGACAGCCCAGGCTCGGCGAAGAACCTGCTAGGCGATGTTTCAGCGTTGTTCGACACCAAAACGGCGGCCAGCGCAGAGATCGAGATCCTGCGGTCGCGCATGGTGGTCTCCAAGGCGGTGGATAACCTCGCATTGCATGTCACGGCAGCCCCAAAATATCTGCCGCTCGTGGGGCGCTGGTTGGGCAGTCGCAGCAAGGAGTTGTCCAGCCCCATCCTGGGCGGTTATGTATGGGGGAACGAAGCCATCGAGGTGACGGCTTTCAACGTGCCGGAAGAGTTGGAGGATCAGGAGTTCACGCTGATCGCGGATGGCAACGGCGGCTTTGAGCTGATCCAGGCCGA
The DNA here is from genome assembly GCA_963840345.1 of uncultured beta proteobacterium. Taxonomy (GTDB): domain Bacteria; phylum Pseudomonadota; class Gammaproteobacteria; order Burkholderiales; family Gallionellaceae; genus Sideroxyarcus. The sequence continues at coordinate 140,127 of CAWIYO010000005.1, read as the reverse complement.
GCACGATCTGGCGCTGCGGGGAAAGAGCGGCTTGCTCGAGGTATACGACACCCCACTGGGCAAAATCGAGCTGGCTGTGGCGAAGCTCAAGGCGAATGCAGGCGCCACATTCATGCTGGAACGGGGTTCACGGCTCGACGCAGTCGAAGAGCTGCAAGAGAAACTGAAGATTGCCGAAAAAGGCAAACAGTCGGGCGTGATCGGGGTCACGCTGGAAGGAAAGGATCCCATCCTGACCAGCGCAATCCTGAATGAAATCGGGCGCGAATATATCCGCCAGAACGTCGAACGGAAATCCGAAGAGGCGAAGAAGAGCATCGAATTCCTGGGCAAGCAGTTGCCCGAGCTGAAACGCAACCTGGAAGCCGCCGAAAGCAAATACAACAGCCTGCGCGACACGCGCGGCACCATCGATATCGGCGAAGAGGGCAAGGGCTTGTTGCAGCAGAACGTGGCGACTGAGGTGAAGCTGGTCGAATTCAAACAAAGGCGCGAAGAGATGCTGGCGCGCTACAAGCCGCAACATCCCGTGGTCGCCAATATCGAAGCACAGATCAGAATTCTGGAGAACCAGAAGGCAGGCATCCAGGCACAGATCAAGAAATTGCCAAGCCTCGAACAGGACGTATTGCAGCTGATGCGCGATGTCAAAGTGAATACCGAACTGTATACATCTTTGCTGGATACATCGCAGCAGCTCAATCTGCTTAAGGCCAGCAAGATCGGTACTGCGCGCGTCATCGATTATGCCGAGATACCGAAAAAGCCGATCAAGCCGAAGCGTTTGATGATCGCAGGGCTGGCAACATTGCTCGGCCTGTTCGCGGGAGTAGCTGCGGCATTAATCCGCAAGGCAATGCGCGGCGCGATCGATGATCCGAAAACGATCGAGGATGCCACCGGCTTGCCGGTGTATGCGAGCATTCTGGAGAGCAAACAACAAGAACAGCTCGCCAAAAAGATCGCAGCCAAGGAGCAGGGCCGGTTTGTCCTTGCCGAGACAGATCCCGACGATGTTTCCATCGAAAGCCTGCGCAGTTTCCGTGTGGCACTGCAGTTCGCAATGCTGGAAGCGGGCAACAACCGCGTGATGATTAGCGGTCCCACCCCCAGCCTTGGCAAGTCGTTCATCTCCGCCAACCTTGCGGCTGTCCTGGGGCAAGCCGGCAAACGCGTGCTGTTGCTGGATATGGATCTGCACAAAGGGCATCTCAACCAGTATTTCGGGTTGAGACGTGAAGACGGCCTAGCCGAGTTGCTGGTGGGCGAGAAGACGCTGGAGCAAACCATCAACAAGAACGTGGTGCAAAACGTGGACTTCATGCCTGCCGGCACGCGGATAGCAAACCCCAGTGCATTATTGTTGAACGAACGGTTGCCGCAAATGTTCGAGCAGGTCAGCAGCAAATATGACATCGTGCTGGTTGATGCGCCGCCGACATTGCTGGTCTCGGATGTGGCTGTCATCGGCATGCATATAGGCACAACCTTCCTTGTAGTGCGCGACAGCGTTTCCACTATGGCCGATCTGCAAGTATCCCTGAAGCGTTTGGAGCAGGCGCGCGTCGAGGTGAAAGGCGTGTTGTTCAACGGCCAGTTGCAACGCGTCACTAGCAGCTATGCCTATAAATACGGCAACTACAAACAGCAGATGGAAGATAACTAATATCCTCATTGCCGACTATTTACACAGCGATGCATGCACGGAATCGCTGCTCGACAGGCTGGGGCCATACGAATATGAATGGCAGGGAAGCAGGGAGTTGAGATACAACAAGCCCGATCTGCACAATCCTGAATTCTTTGTACATACCACAATGGATAAAGCACTACCCTAAGGAATTGAATTGAGTCATGAACAAATAGCAGCATCGACCAACGTCGTGTGGCACCATGCCACCGTCACCCGTGCGCGCCGCGAAGCGCAAAACGGCCATCGCGGTGCCATCCTCTGGTTCACGGGCCTATCCGGCGCCGGCAAATCCACACTGGCGCATGCCGTAGAAGAAACGCTGCACCAGCGTGGCTGCCGCACCTTCGTGCTGGACGGTGACAATGTGCGCCACGCTCTGTGTGGCAACCTTGGCTTCTCAGCGGCAGACCGAATCGAAAACATCCGCCGTGTCGGCGAAGTGTCCAACCTCTTCATGGAGGCGGGCGTGATCGTCCTCACCGCCTTCATCTCCCCATTCCGCGCAGAGCGCGAACGCGTACGTGGCATGGCACAACATGGAGACTTCATCGAAATATTCTGCGATAGCCCCATCGAAGTGTGCGAACAGCGAGACGTAAAAGGAATGTACAAGAAAGCCCGCGCTGGTCAGATCGCCGAATTTACTGGCATCTCATCGCCTTATGAAGCACCGGACAGGCCAGAGTTGGTGATTGGTACGGGCAGCGAGGAACTGGGCGCGTGTGTGCAGCAAGTTCTTCTTGAATTGATGAACCGAAGCATAATCAGGTGTTCTGAGTAAAGCGCCGGATTCGCTGCGAAAATCCTGCTTCGCACAAGAACGGAAATCTTGCCTAATGTATGAAATCATGAGTACCTTGTTAAATAGTATTTCTTCCCGCAAATTATTTGTGGGACTAGGAATACTGGTACTGGTTGTAGTTCTGGCTGCGGTTTGGATAGATCCAGTTTATGCGGTAGTAATTGCAGGCATGTTCTTCGCGCCCGTGCTAATGCAGAGACCTGTATTAAGTATCACTCTTACTGTCATTCTTGGTTTGGTTGTCTCGGGCATATTGCAGGTTTTTATCTATGTTTCTGATAAGAGCATGTTATGGGGTATAGCTGTTCTTGGTTTCATAATTACGCTGAGTGCCTTAGTGAGATTGTTATCGCGAAGAGGCGTTGTAAACAAGACCCCGGCATTCGTTTGGGCTGCACTGATTTTTGTTATGTATGCAGTGGTAGTCGGTGTCATGAATTGGCACTTCGCAGAAGAATTTATTCTGGCCTTTAAGCGCTACTTTCAGATGATGGGGATTTTGTTTGCCTTGTCTTGGTTCTACTTCGATAGGGCAACAGTGCAACGATGGAAAAGACTGCTCTTGCTTGTGGCATTGATTCAACTCCCATTTGCACTTTATGAACTAGTGATATTGGTCCCATATAGAGAGGGGTTCGCATCATCAATTGCCGGTCTTGTGCCAGTAGATGTGGTGGCGGGTACTTTTGGCATCGACGTTTACGGCGGCGGGGCAAGCGGGGAAATGGCCACCTTTTTGGTTATGGCCCTCGCATTCTTGTTGGCCTATAAAAAAAATAATCTGATCAGCACGAAACGAATGCTGGTCGTGGCGCCGTTCATTCTTACCCCGCTTTTCCTGGGCGAGACAAAGATTGTGTTGATCTTCATGCCGCTGATGTTTTTACTTCTGTACTTCCGTGACCTCGTCACCAGCCTGCATAAAGCACTCGTGGTCATTGTCGTCGGTGGGGTGCTGACGTATGCGGCAGGGGCTATGTATTTGTCGGCTATGGGAAAGGGATTGAGTGATATGGTCGAGATGACCGTGAGCTATAACCTAAAAGATATGGGTTATGGAAATAATGTCCTTAACCGAACTACGGCACTTACCTTTTGGGCCGAAAAACATGGTATTGACGAGCCAGTATCGTCTTTACTTGGCCATGGGTTGGGAAGTTCGCACAGCGCGACACAAGGGCATTTGGCGCTGCAGTATCCCGGCTACGGACTTGATCTCACGGCGGTTTCTGTCTTGTTGTGGGACATTGGCATTGTCGGCTTATCGTTATTTCTATCCATTTTGATGCTTGCATGGAATGCCGCAAAGAAATTAGAGCGTGAAAGCAAGTTCGCAGAGGTTAAGGCCGAGGCATCTGCAATCAAGATTTGCATAGCGTTTCTTGCCATTAACATATTCTTCGACCGCGCAGCCTTGGAAGTCATTAGTTGGCAAATTGTCTTTTCCTTTGTGCTTGGATATTTGGCGTGGCTGCATCGGAACCATCAATCAAATGCGGCCGGAAGGATAATGCCTTGAAGACGTCCATTGGTTGTGGAGAGAGTTTGGGAAGATATTGGGGGCTGCTTGGTAGAGTAGCCAAGAGCCTTGCATGCCTGCTTTGTTTAGCCGCAAGTCAAAACAGTTTGGGCACGACTGAAGGATGTCTTGGCAATGCAGCAGTTACGTCAGGTGATACTTACCGAGTATCCGTGGATGTCAAAAATGTAACGAGGCTGATTCAGCCCTCGTTCTTTGGTTTTAATCTGGAGTGGGTCGAATTCCAGCGGAGCCTTTGGGATGCAAAGCAAGGCAAGGCTAAGAAAGGGGCCGTGGAATATTTGCGTGCTTTTCCTGGCGCGGTATATCGCTATCCCGGCGGCACCATAGCCAATCATTTTGATTGGCGCGTTGCAGCAGGCGCCATTGAATCACGTCCGCTACGCCGCCATGTCGATTGGCTAGGATCATTCAAGGTCGAATTCGGGCCAGAGGAATATCTTGAATTCGTTCGAGATGTTGGCGGGAAAGCTTGGTATGTCGTCAATCTTTATGGCCAATATGGCGAAGAGCTATCGAGTGATGAGATCGCAAAATCGGCAGGTGAACTGGCTGCATATATGCGAAAGCGGCATGAAGCCGGCTTGCCTGCCGTTCTGCGCTGGGAGCTTGGTAACGAACTTGACCGAGGGGAATACCAATGGGCACCGGAGAAACTAAATGCCGTCATTATTAAGGCTGAAACGGAAATAAAGAAGCACGATAACGCCGCCAAATTTGTGGCGTTTCTGCAGGATTATCCCGCCATGAAGCATGCGGGATATAGCATGTCCGCCTACAATTCCGCGATCATCAAGAATACAAGCAATTTTGTTGATGAGTATGCCAATCACCTCTACTACGATGGGAACCCAAATATACCGCCCATCCCCAAGTCACTAGCTACCGTATGTGGTGGGCTTGAAGCCGCCCACGCGGCTGGCATTAGCACACCAACAATTTGGTTAACCGAACACGCGCGCGTGCCTGGCGGCGCTTGGGTAACGCCCAACTGGAAACATCTGTGGCCTGCAACATCCGACCAACAAGCGGCTATCAGCGTGGCGGACATGATGATGGCTGCGGCACAAATCCCCGAAATCAATGGCGCATTTGTGCATGCGCTGCACGCAACGGATGGGCCATGGCCGCTATTCCATTTATCACAGCAGGGTGAGCCGCAGCCCAGTGCAGTGATGATTGCGTTGCGCCTGTTGCGGGAAAGCATGCTTCCTGTAGTGCTTCATGGTTCGATAGAAAGCCAGAACCTGAGCGGTTATGAAGGCGGCTACGATATCCGGGCGGCTGTCATGAGTGACAAATCGCGCAAGAAATATTCACTGTGGGTAGTGAATCGTCACGCAAAACCAGTAGAGATGGTAATCACAATGCCCGCCTTGGGCGGCAAAGCACTGTCGGGAAAGCATGCTTGGTTAACAGCTAATAGTTTGGAGGCTAGTAACCAACCGGATCATCAAGCAGTGCAGACGGCATATAAGCATGTCGACCTCAATTTTGATCAATCAGGCAATTCACAGATCACACTGCCGCCATACTCAGTATCTGCATATTCTCTGGCAATAAAATGATGGGAAACAAATTCAAACCAAAAATCTATTATTCAATAGAGGATGCATATCCCCCTTATCGCGTGGATATCGTCGAGCTATTCGGGCATGTGTTAAGCAAACTCGGAATCGAGATTGAATGGTATATGCGCCGGGGGACGGCAGGGGCATGCAGCACAGAAGAATTTCTCGGACAAACGGTTCATCTGCCCTACCACTCTGCGGAAAATGGGGGCGTTGGGAAAGTAAAAACAAAACTGGCATTCTGGATATGTGATGTCTGGCAGCTTTTGTCCTGCATAGGTCGCCCCGTTAACCTGATCCAAGTGCGCGATAAATATATTGCTGCTGTCTGTGGCCTGTTGGTTGCGCGCCTGAAAGGTGTGCCCTTCGTGTATTGGTGCTCGTATCCATTCCCCGAGCATTATCTCGAGCTCGCGAGAAATGCGCGAGGTTTTAGACAACTCTATTGCCGCATCCACAGTTTCACAGGAGTGAATCTGCTCTACCGTTTTGTCATGCCATTGAGTACCCATGTATTTGTACAAAGCGAACACATGAAGCGGGATATTGCCCAGTACGGCGTTCCTTCGGAAAAAATGACCCCTGTTCCTATGGCAGTACCACAGCACCTGCTGGACTGGTCGCGAAGTGCTCAATCGGAAATCATTACGGATCGAATTGTGTATGTCGGAACCATGGGCAGGTCGCGCCAGCTTCACATGCTGATCGATGCGTTTGCTGCGGTTCATGCGCGCTGTTCTCAGGCGACTTTGCTCATGGTGGGCGATGGGGATCTCCCGCATGAACGCGCATCGCTTGAGCAGCAAGTAGCTCGTCTTGGACTTTCAGAAGTAGTGCAATTTACTGGTTTCGTGCCAATCGAAGATGCATGGCGCTATGCAGCATCAGCTGCTGTGTGTGTGTCACCAATTTATCCCGGCCCGGTTTTGAATTGCGGATCCCCAACAAAACTGTTTGAGTATATGGCGCTGGGGAGGCCCGTGGTGTGCAATGAACACCCCGAGCAAACGGTAGTAACTGAAGAAAGTGGTGTGGGCCTATGCGTCGAATGGGGAGCCACAGAATTTGCCGATGCGTTGGCGTGGATGCTGGAGCATCCTGAAGAAGCTGAGGAAATGGGGGCTCGCGGACCGGCTTGGGTTTCGCGAAATCGAACTTATCCGATTATTGCCCAGACTGTATGGGATAAGTATCAGGAAATATTGGGCTCATAGCATGACTGGACGTTACGGCGGCGAACGCATTAAGCGTAGTCTCGCGCACTTCATTTTAGGCAAGACTGTGTCAGCCATAGCAGGTGGTGTTGCCATCATCCTGGTGGTTCGACTCCTTTCGGTGGCAGATTTTGCAGCTTATTCCGTCCTGATTGCCTTGGTTGAAATACTCACTGCACTGTCAGGCTTCGGGATAGCTCACGCAATTCTTCGTTATGTGCCTGAGCTCTACGCTAAGCACTATGAAGTTTCATTGCACAAATTTGTTGTCGGCTCAGTCGTAATTCGCTCTGCTTTGCTGTTGGTGCTGGCAGCAGCATTCTTCTATTTCGCGGAGAGTCTGGCCCTGACCATTGGACTACATGGCGCAATTGAGGCTTATAGGTTGTTTCTTCTGGTTGTTGTACTGAGATCCTCTGCTCATTTTCTTTCTCAAATACTGGAATCCGCGCTTCATCAAGGTATCGTCCAACTTGGCTTCACACTTGCTACTGTCGCCAGGTTAGCTGGGATGGTCTATCTTTTGCAGAAGTCAAACGTCCAATTGATTGATGTTATCTGGATAGAAGCTATCAGTGATGCGTTTGGCTTGCTGGTAATGACAATCGGCATTATCAGGGTTGTGAAGCTTGGGGCTACTGATCATACTATTGACGAACGCGATAGCGGCTGGTTGAGTACACATCTTCGACAAATCATTCGTTTTTCAGCTGCGGGATATATGCAGCATTTGGCTATTCTTCCATACGGTGGTCACACCAATCGATTGGTGGGTGGATGGGGGCTTAGTGCAGGTGCTATGGCCAGTTTTGGTTTTGCACAAACCTTGTATGAATATGTGAAGCGCTATCTTCCCGCCCAGCTATTGGTTGGCCTAATTAGGCCAGTAGTTGTGGCACGTTATTCTATGACTCGAGATTTTTCTGCTGCGGCGCAGCTATGTGGGAAAGTGCTCCAAATCAATTTGCTGTTTATTGGCGTGCTTCTGGTGACGCTTGGTGTAGGAGGCGAAGAGGCGTTGTCGAGCATCTCCAATGGAAAATATGGTGCAGATTCAGCCGTTATTTTTGGCTTGCTGATTGTGGCATTGTTGTTTGAAACGCAGCGACAACAGTTGGAGCTACTTGTCCAAGCGGTTGAACGTTATAGGTTCCTCATCCTCTCCAATGCGCTTCTATCGGCATCATTTATTTGCGCAATCTTGTTGTTGTCAACAGTGGGCGCTATTGCTTTTCCAATAACAAGTATTGTGACCCTGGTTTTGGCAAATGCATGGACACAGCACATGTTGCACGCTGAGGGATTCTTCTTTCAGCATGATTGGCGTTCAACTATTCGCTTGGTATTGGTGGCGTCAGGGGCGCTGATTTTGGGGGAGATTGCCAAGTTCTGCGGCGCGCCATGGTATCTGGCAACGTTATTGGCCGCATTGGCATACGTGGTTATGGCCTATGTTTATTGTGGGGCGGTAGTAAGAAGTTTTGTTGAAAACGTCGTGGGAAAGCGCGGCGTGAAAAGTTAGCGTCGTGGACTAGAATATGAATGCACTTAGTCAACCCAAGGTCGGCCTGTGGCCAGTAAAGTTCGCTTATCGAGAAGCATGGCTGGATGTTGGCGGTGGCGTTGAAGATGCCGTTCTGGTTGCAGGAGTTGGTCGAAGTGGCACCACTTGGTTAGGGGAGGTGATTGCTTCCGCCACAAGATCCAGAGAGGTATTTGAGCCATTTCTTGTTGATCCGGTTGGCAGGTTTGCTCTTGCTTCAGGCAAACATGAGCCTTGTGGTGCGAAATATCTTCCAAATTATTCGCAATGTATCTTGCCAGATTTGGGGTGTGCCTCTGAGCACTATGCCGACGTCGAAAAAATATTGGACGGGCGAGTCCGGAGCTGGTGGACGGAACAGGGTATGAGGCCGGGGATTTATAAGAGGCGCGTCATCAAGGACATACGCTCGAACTTGATGCTGGGTTGGCTGGCCAATTGTTGGCCAGAGTTGAAAATTGTGTATGTGGTACGAGATCCAATATCAACGGTAACGTCAATGCTCGAGCGAAGCTCGGTTGGTTGGAAATTTGACTGGGATCCAGAGTATGTGTTGCGTGAAGAGAAACTAATGAATGGCCCCCTCAAGCCTTTTAAGACCTTGTTGGAAGTTCCACATTCTCATGCTTCACGCTTAATGCTTAGATGGTGCGTCGAAAACTATCTTGCCTTGGAGCAGGTGTCCAGCAAGGCCAATGTTGCAGTCGTCAATTACGACGTGCTCGCAAAAGATCGTTCCCTATGGAAAGGGATATTTCAGCACATAGGTTGGCAGTGGGATCAAGAGTTGTTTGAGAAGCACGTGAACGTGCGATCACGAACATCTGCATCTGGCCAAGCGCCCCAAAAGCCTCATCTCGACAAAGAACAGCTCGCGCTGCTTCTGAGCATGGTGAATCAATTTGGTCTGTCCAATTGGGTGGCTGACTGAATGAGTGCTATTGATTTAAGGACTGATTGTGAAGATTCTGCAAGCGAATAAATTCTTCTTTCGTAACGGCGGCTCTGAAACGGTGATGTTTCAAGAGCGCGAATATTTGTCTGGTAATGGCCATCATGTTGTAGATTTTTCGATGCGTGATGAGCGCAACCTTCCTAGTCAATATGAGCAGTATTTTGTCGAAGGGCAAGATTACCGTAGGACTAGTGGCAAGTTTGCCAAAATAAAATCAGCAATATCTCTCGTCCATTCTGCTGAGGCGGCAAATCGAATTGCCGCGCTGATTTGCGCAACGCAGCCGGAGTTGATGCATTGCCACAACATTTACCACCAACTTTCTCCCTCGATCATCGGGGCAGCCAAGAAGCTAGGCTTGCCGGTCTTGTTGACGCTGCACGACTACAAGTCTGTGTGTCCGGTATACAACCGTCTGCGCAATGAACAGCCTTGCTCGTTGTGTCTGGATGGCGATTTCAGCAATGTGCTTAAGCATCGTTGCGCAGATGGTTCGCTGGGAAAGAGCGCGTTGCTTTTTGCCGAGGCCACGGTGCAACGCTGGCTGCAGAATTACGAAAAGGTGGATGCCTTCATTGCCCCTAGCCGATTTATGCAAGAAGCTATCTCCCACCGTGTCTCGGCGGATCGTGTGCGGCTGCTATATAACGGCGTGGATACAACGGCCATTCAGGCAAGCAACGTGGATGATGGTTACGTGCTGTATCTCGGTCGGCTGAGCGTGGAAAAGGGTGTCCGTACTTTATTGGAGGCGCATGCCGCATCGGCCAATAGTTGGCCATTGGTTGTGGCAGGGACGGGGCCCTTGTTGGTTGAGTTCAAACAACAATACCCCCAGGCGCAGTTTGTTGGTCATGTGACCGGTGCGCGATTGGAAGAGGTGGTTGCACGTGCGGCAGTCGTTGTGGTGCCTTCTGAGTGGTATGAAAACTGCCCGATGTCTGTGCTGGAGGCGATGGCGTATGGCAAGCCAGTGGTCGGTAGCCGCATGGGCGGGATACCGGAGCTGGTGGTCGATGGGGAAACCGGGTTGCTGTTCGACGCCGGAAACGTGAATCAATTGCGCGAGCAACTTGAGCGCTTGATGCTTGATCCTGAATCGCGTCGAAAAATGGGTATGCGTGCTAGGGCACGTGCAGAACAGGAATTCTCTCTCGATAAACACAATGCGGGCTTGATGGCGATTTACGAATCGGCCTTCAACGCTCGTGATTTTCAATATACAACTTACAGGTAATTTGTGATGACTAGCATGACCCCGTATCCAACCGACGTTTCGATCATTACAACGTATCGTTGCCAGATGCGTTGCAAGATGTGTGACATATGGGAAAACCCCACCGATAAACAACGCGAGATTTCTGCCAAAGACTTGGAGATTCTCCCAAACTTCAAGTTCGTGAATATCACGGGCGGTGAGCCTTTTGTACGCAGAGACTTGGAAGACATCGTTGATGTCATGTACAAGAAGTCCCAGCGTATCGTCATTTCCACCTCCGGCTGGCACACCGATCGCATCATACGCATGGCGGAGAAATATCCGAACATAGGCATTCGGGTGAGTATCGAGGGGCTGTCAGAGAAGAATGATGACTTGCGTGGCCGGGATGGCAGCTTTGACCGTGCCTTGCGTTTGTTGCTGACGTTGAAGGAAATGGGGATTGAAGATATCGGCTATGGTTGTACGGTGTCGAACCAGAATTCTGCAGACATGCTGTGGCTATACAAGCTGTCGCGCGAGTTGGGGATGGAGTTCGCGACGGCAGCTTTCCACAATTCATACTATTTCCACAAAGACGACAATGAAATTACCAATAAAGCAGAGGTAATTAGCAATTTCCATAAACTCATCGAGGAGTTGCTAAGGGAAAACAGCCCCAAAAGCTGGTATCGCGCCTTCTTTAACTTGGGGTTGATCAATTACATCCGTGATGGGAAGCGTATGTTGCCTTGTGAGGCGGGCAGTGCGAATTTCTTTATCGAACCCTACGGTGATGTCTATCCTTGCAATGGCTTGGAAGATCGTTACTGGAAGGAGTCAATGGGAAACATCCGCGAGGCGGCAAGCTTCGATGAGCTGTGGAATAGCGAACAAGCGAATAAGGTGCGCAGTCTGGTTCGTACTTGTCCAAAGAATTGCTGGATGGTGGGGACGGCGGCGCCGGTGATGAAAAAATACATCAAGCATCCGACTCAATGGGTAGTAAAAAGCAAGATCAGGTCGTTGCTGGGTAAGCCAATCTGTGTGGACCATGTGCCCCAATTTGATGTTGGGCAAGACTCACGTCAAGGCGATTTGCGAGAGTCTGTATTGCCGGCCTCGGTCGTTAAGTTTGTAGAGCGAAAGCCTGAAGTGGTGCTCACGGATGCCGAATTGGCGGACATGCTGAGTTCTGACTAGATCATGCCATCAACTAAGAATCATCAATATGATGGTGTCCAGGCACTTCGATTTTTGGCGGCCTTACTGGTTGTCATCACCCATTCTTTCTTTTATGCCACAGAGAGGCTAGGTGGTGCAGCGGTGGAGTGGGGTAACGGTGCGCGTGGTGTAGATATTTTTTTTGTAATTAGTGGATTTGTGATGATTATTTCATCGCGCAACCTTGTTGGAATCCCACGGGGATGGGCCAAGTTTGCTATTCAGCGGGTCACTAGAATTGTTCCTTTGTACTGGTTGGCTACGTCAATCAAGGTATTGGTCATGCTGGGAGCAGCGGGGTTGGTACTCCATGCCGATTTCGACATGACCAATATCATCAAGTCCTATTTTTTTATCCCGTATGAAAAATCCTCGGGGAAAATCGAACCCCTTTTGGGTGTCGGATGGACGTTGGTATTTGAGATGTTCTTCTATTTGGCCTTTACCATGGCGCTGTATTTAAGGGCTAATGTATATGCCTTTGTTGGAATTGCGATGCTGATTCTAACGGGGTTATCGTTATTGCGGCCTGAACAACCACCTGTGTGGATGTATCTATTTAACCCTATTGTGCTTGAGTTTCTATTTGGAATGATTGTTGGCTATTTCGCGCTCAAAGAAAGATTCTTTGGATTGCATTCGAGCGTTGCTGTCATAGTGCTTACACTTTGGGTTCTTATTCTTGTTCCAAGTTATGGCTTGCCAAGGTTTGTTGTTGGTATCCCGGCAGCTTTGTTGGTCTATTCGGTGGTGTCAATCGAGCCTTACTTGCGAAACAGAATTCCGAACTTATTGTTGTTTTTTGGCGCGGCATCATATTCGCTATATTTATTCCATCCTTTGTTCATCCCCGCTGTGCCAGTTCTATTGCACAAGATGCATATTCCCATCGTTGGTTTGTCCGCGGCCCTATGTGTAGCTAGTGCCCTCGTAATTGCTGCATTTGTATATCGATTCGTTGAATTGCCGATTATCCATCTGTTTAGGCGTTTGCCTCTCATATCTGGTTATTCACACAGGCCAGTGACAGAAATTAAATAGGAGCTTTGTGGTGGAAATTCCTGCAAGTCGGGTTCGAATTGTGTTTCTTGGGCTTCGCGGTTTTCCTGGTGTTCAGGGGGGCGTAGAATCGCACGCCAAACATCTTTGCCCTTTGCTAGTAGAAATGGGGTGCGATGTAGAGGTGATCGTTCGTTCGCCTTATCAATCAGCAGAGTTCAAACAATCTTGGCGCGGTGTTCGCTTCAAGCCTTTGTGGTCGCCAAAGTCCAAAGGATTGGAGGCTATCCTGCATACCTTCTTGGGAGTGCTCTATGCCGGTTTGGTGAGTAGGCCTGACGTTCTACATATACAGGCCATCGGGCCTGCCTTGATGACGCCGGTGGCGCGTTTGCTGGGGTTGCGTGTTGTGGTGACACATCACGGGCCAGATTACGACAGGCAGAAATGGGGGCGTTTTCCCAAGCTGGTTTTGAGGTTGGGCGAGCGCTTCGGTATGCGCTGGTCGCATGGTCGCATTGTCATCTCTGAGGTGATACGCAAGATCGTGCAGTTGAATCATGCAATGCCAAGTGTGCTGATTCCGAATGGGGTCGTGTTGCCAGAGTTGCCAAACAGTACTGCGACACTTGAGAAGTTTGATTTGTCGCCGGGTAAATATATTTTGCTGGTAAGCCGTTTGGTGCCGGAAAAACGCCATCTCGATTTGGCCGCTGCTTTCCAGGCGGCGGGTTTGTCGGATTGGAAATTGGTGATCGTTGGTGCTTCAGATCATCCCGATGCCTATACCCGCCAAGTGCTGGATGTCGCCAATGCAACGCCGGGCGTGGTGTGCACCGGATTCCAGAGTGGTTTGCCTCTGCGCGAGTTATATGCGCATGCGGGCCTGTTCGTGTTGCCTTCGTCGCACGAGGGGCTGCCCATCGCGATGCTGGAAGCGCTTAGTTATGGTCTACCAGTGTTGGCAAGTGATATTCCTGCCAATGTCGAGGTTGGTCTGCCGAATGAACATTATTTTCCGTTAGGTGATGTTGCAGTATTGACCGATCGGCTTCGTGTATTTGCGGCAAGGCCTTTGCTGGCTGAAGATAGATTAATGCGCCGATCGTGGGTGATGAGTCGCTATGACTGGCGCGACATTGCGAAGCGGACTTTGGGTATATACCGTGGTGTCATGGCAGAGAAAAACGAAGGGGTTTGAAAGACATGAAGATTTTAGTAACGGGCGGTGCGGGTTACATAGGCAGCCATACGTGCATTGAATTGCTCAATGCGGGGTATGAGGTTGTCGTAGTCGATAATTTGTGCAACAGCAAAGCAACAGTGCTGGATCGTGTTGCCAAGGTAGCTGGTAAAAAGCCAATTTTTGTTGAGGCGGATGTGCGGGATAAAGCGGCACTCTCAATGATATTCGAGCAGCATACGATTGGCGCGGCGATTCATTTCGCTGGGTTAAAGGCGGTTGGTGAATCTGTTGCGAAACCGCTGTGGTACTACGATAACAATTTGGGCAGTACATTGACGCTGTGCGAGGTGATGGCGACGCATGATGTGCGCAACTTGGTGTTTAGCTCTTCTGCCACGGTGTATGGTGATCCGGCCTCTGTGCCGATTAATGAAAGTTTTCCACTTTCGACTACGAACCCTTATGGTCGCTCTAAGCTGATCATCGAAGAGATATTGCGTGATCTTTATGTGGCTGACTCAAATTGGAATATCGCGCTGCTGCGATATTTCAATCCTGTAGGTGCGCATGAGAGCGGTTTCATTGGCGAGGACCCAAGCGGTATTCCCAATAATCTGATGCCCTACGTTTCACAAGTGGCTGTAGGTAAGTTGGCGCGGTTGTCTGTCTTTGGCGGTAATTATCCAACGCCAGATGGCACTGGGGTGCGAGATTACATTCATGTTGTTGATTTGGCCTTGGGTCACCTAAAAGCATTGGAAAAGTTGCAGTCTAATCCTGGTGTGCTGACGTACAACTTGGGTACGGGGCAGGGCTATAGCGTGTTGGAGATGGTGGCTGCATTCAGTAAGGCCTGTGGCAAACCCGTACCCTACCAAATCGTAGATCGCCGCCCGGGTGACATTGCCGCTTGCTACGCCGACCCAGCCAAAGCTAAAACTGAGCTGGGCTGGCTAGCTGAGCGTGGCTTAGAACAGATGTGCACGGATACTTGGCGCTGGCAGCAGTATTGCGCACGTTGTTTGTGAAAGCGAACGTTAAACCTGGGGGTGATCGGTTCACGAGAAAAGCAGTTCTAGGACAAATCTGGCTGTATATAGACCGGTATCTATGCCCTTTGGTCTATTACCGAGCGGCTCCTGCATTAGTACAATGGCTTTATAAAAATAAGACATGCAGCCAATTAATTTGGCCTGCAGTTTAGGTTGATTTGCGTGATTTACGCAGGGTTTGAAAGGGGACGTTGTTGAATCATCATTATTCCGGTTTGCTCAAGCAGCATTCCTCCACGTTTGAATTGATCCAGAAATCGCTTGATATAACAGTCATCGTACTGACAATGTTGTTTGCTTTGGGGCTTCGTGAGGTTGTTCTGAATGCGCAATATGCGCTGCTGACGGTGCTGGCGACATTAATATTCGTGATGCTGGCGGCAGTGAAAGGGCTTTATCGTTCATGGCGTACAGAAAGTCTGGCTGCCGAGATCATCGATGTGTTCGGAGTATGGTTTATTACGGTGTTTGCGTTGGTGGTAATTGGGTTTGCTTCCAAGACATCTGCAGATTTTTCACGCGTAGCGATGTCGAGTTGGTTTGTGTTGGTGCCGTTCGGACTATCCGCTCTGCGTTTGGTCTATCGTAAGTTGTTGAGCTTCATCCGTATCGATGGACGCAATTCGCGGACGGTGGTATTTTTTGGTTGTGGTATGCCACACAGAAGATGATACGCCATATAAACAGTCAACCCTGGATGGGGCTGCGCGTGCTTGGTGTGTTCGATGATCGTTCCGAATCGCTGTTCGCCGACGAACGGGATCTGCTGTGGTGATTTGAACGACCTGGTGGCGCGTGCGCAAACGGACAGGTGGATATCGTCTATGTGACCTTGCCGATGCATGCCGAGCAGCGCATCGTGCAATTGATCGATCAGTTGGCAGATACGACGGTTTCGGTGTTTGTGGTGCCGGATATCTTCGTGTTTGAATCTGTTCCATGCGCAGTGGTCCACGGTGGGAGGCATGCCGGTGGTGCAGCGTATTTGAAAGCCCATTCTATGGAATCGATGGCGGCCTCAAACGACTGCGAGGATTTGGTCCTGGGCAGCCTGATCCTGCTGCTGATTTTGCCCCTGATGCTGTTGATCGCTTTGGGCATCAAGCTCACTTCACCGGGTTCAGTATTGTTCAAGCAGCGTCGCTATGGACTGAATGGAGAGGTCGTCGAGGTGTGGAAGTTTCGCAGCATGACGGTCAGCGACAACGGTGATACGGTGGTGCAGGCCAGCAAGAACGATGCGCGCGTGACCCGCTTCGGTGCATTCCTGCGCCGCACCTCCCTGGATGAGTTGCCCCAGTTCTTCAATGTGCTGCAGGGGCACATGTCCATCGTCGGGCCGCGTCCGCATGCGGTGGCGCATAACGAGGAATATCGGCGTTTGATCCATGGCTATATGCTGCGGCACAAGGTCAAACCGGGCATCACGGGCTTGGGCGCAGGTGAATGGCTGGCGGGGTGAAACGGATACGCTGGAAAAGATGCAGAAGCGGGTTGAATTTGATATGGCTTATATGCGCAACTGGTCGTTATGGTTGGACATCAAGATCATCTTCCTGACTGTTTTTAAAGGATTCCTTGGAAAAAATGCGTATTGAAGCATCTGCATTTAATTTATTAATGCGTACGTTCGGTGGCAGACTGCTGCCACTTTGAAAGAAGAAGCAGTGGCCTTGGCTGTACCGCTATCTGCGAATTGATCGACAGCTTGAGCCTTTGCTATCTGGTTATGAAGACCTGATGGGCGAGAACGGTCCACCAGGATGTTCAGGCAAGCCCCACTTCATGCTTCTATTGTGGATATTGGGCTATCGGGGAAGGAATAAATATTTATGGCATCAGTTTTCGAACTGGATGCTATAGTGCGCGCGTTACAAGGTGACCGCCGAGAAGTCGGTGGAATAATCGGGAAACAGGTTCAAAAGCCTGTGCTGCCCCCGCAACGGTAAGCAAGTGTGGATGCATCAACAGCCACTGTGAGCAATCATGGGAAGGCGATGCGTTTGGTCTTGTGAGCCCGGAGACCGGCCTTGTGACAGGAGCCTGAACGGCTCCATGGGTCGGGAAATGCTGCGGGAGGCGGCGTGGACGGCAGGCTGCCTTGGCTAAGTCCGTACCACACCTCTCTGTACGTTTCCTGTGTTTGAACATTCCAACGGGGTCGCTTGGAATCACTCAGGAACATTCACATGTTAAGTAGCAAGAACGTTTTAATGGTTGCACTGCTCGGTGCGCTTCCTTCAATGGTTTATGCCAACGCGGACGATGGTTTGGGCGAGGTTGTGGTGACGGCCACCCGCTTGGCGCAACCGCTCAACCAGTCGCTTTCCAGCACAACGGTCATTACCGAACAGGATATTCGCAACTCGCAGGCGGCGGATGTCACCAGCATCCTGCGCACTGTGGCCGGGGTGGAAATCGCGCAGAGTGGCGGCATGGGAAAGACATCCAGTATTTTTCTGCGAGGAACGGAAAGTACTCATGCGCTCGTCCTGATCGATGGGGTGCGGGTCAATTCAGCCACCTATGGCACTACAGAAATCGAGCAGTTGATGCCGGACCAGATCGAGCGCATTGAGGTCGTGCGTGGCAATGCCAGCAGCTTGTATGGTTCCGAGGCAATCGGTGGCGTGATCCAGATATTCACCCGCCATGGCCGTGGCAAGCCGAAATTCAACGTAAGTGCCGGGGTGGGCAACCAGGCTACGCGGCGTGCGTCGGCGGGATATGGGGGGGCGGTGGATGGCACGGATTTCAGCGTGCAAGCCACGTCGTTCCGTACAGATGGGGTGTCCGCGATGAATTCGGCGTTGAATGCCAGAGTCAACCCTGACCTGGATGGATACCGCAACAACAGCCTGTCTGCCAATGTGGGACACGCCTTCAATGCGGACCACCGTATTTCTGCGTCGCTGTTTGGCAGTTACGGCGAAAACAAATACGACAATGCCTATAACGCCAAGGTCACAGATGCCAATAGCAGTCAGTCGCAGATATGGAAATCGTCGTTGTCATCCGATGATCAGATCAGCGAGGCATGGCATAGCAAGCTGCAATTGGCGGATGGGGTGGACCAGTACCGGGATTTCAGGAATGGACAACCCACTTCCGGTGGATCATTGATACAAACCCGCAACGACCAACTGACTTGGCAGAACGAATTGCGTCTGGATGAAGATCAGCAACTCTTGTTGGGGGCGGAAACGCTGCGCCAAAAAGTGACGAGCGACAAGAAACCAAGCTATGCGCAAGATACGCGTACGATTAACAGCTTCTTTGCAGGTTATACCGGTATCTATGGGCAGCATCAGGCGCAGTTGAATCTGCGCAGGGACAATAATTCCCAGTATGGCGGCAAGACAACCGGGCTGCTGGGATATGGGTATGTTCTGACGGATGCATGGCGTGCTACGGCAAGCTACAGCACGGCTTTCAAGGCGCCGACATTCAATGAGCTTTATTTCCCGAATTATGGCAATCCGGGACTCAAGCCAGAGCGTTCCCGCAACCGGGAAGCCGGTTTACATTATGCAGCGGGCAAGCAGCTTTTTGATGCGGTGTATTTCGACAATCGCATCGAAGACATGATCAACTGGGCTTTTGTGGGAGGGAGTTACCTGCCGCAGAACGTGAACAGTGCCCGCATGACAGGCCTGGAACTCAGTTATGCCGATCACATCGGCGACACCGGGGTGAAAGCCGCACTGACTTCGCAGAATCCGCGCAACGATAATACGGGCGTGCAGCTCGACCGGCGCGCCAAATTGCATAGCAGCCTGGGATTGTCGCAGCAGTTCGGCGATTGGCAGTTGGGCGGGGAATGGCTGTATAGCGGGGAGCGTCCGGATACCAGCAATACCAAAACTTTACCTGCATACCATGTTTTCAATTTGACGCTCGGGTATGCCATCGATAAAAACACGACGGTGTCTGCGCGAACAGACAACCTGACCAACCAGAACGACAGCAATGCCTACGGCTTCAACCCGCTAGGTCGCCGGCTGTTCGTCAGTGTCCGTTACCAACCGCAAGATTAACGATCGGGGAAGGGCATTCCTTCCCATAGCAAAAGGAGAAGACTATGTTGAACCTGAGTAAGCGCAGCACTATTGTTATCGCAGCAGCCTTATCCCTGGTGATGCTGGCGACACGCGGACATCATGCCGCATCGCCCCTCCACCTGCCGGACGCCTCCTGGGCCATGTTTTTCCTGCTCGGCTTTTATGTGCGCAGCCGCATCATGCTGCCGGTGTTCATGGCGCTGGCCGCAGCCATCGATTATGTGGCCATCACCCGCTTCGGCGTCAGCGCCTATTGCGTGACTCCGGCCTATGCCTTCCTGCTGCCTGCCTATTCCGCCCTGTGGCTGGCTGGCCGTTGGTATGCCAGCCAGTATCGTTTCCAGTTGAACAACCTGCCGCTGTTCGCTGCCGCTGTCGTGGCTGGCACGGCGGTGTGTGAACTGATCTCCAGCGGCAGCTTCTATTTCCTGGGCGGCCGCATTGCCGACACCAGCCTGGCCGGATTTGCATCCCGGCTGGTGCAATATTTCCCGGCCAACCTGGGCAATGTCGCGCTGTACCTGGGACTGGCCGTGCTGGTGCATGCACTGGTGGTGAGCAAGCAGCATGTCTCCAAAGCCGCACACTGATCCGGCGAACGAGCGCCATCAGCAGCAGATGGCGCGTAAAAAAGCCGTGGTGGATGCGGGCATTGTCCGCGCTACGGAGAAGCGCGGCATCATCGTGCTCAATACAGGCAATGGCAAAGGAAAAAGCACCGCCGCTTTCGGGACGCTTGCGCGTACCCTGGGCTACGGCCTGAAGGCGGCAGTCGTGCAATTCGTCAAAAGCCGGCGCGATACCGGCGAGGAAGCCTTCTTCGCCCGTCAGCCCGATGTGCAATGGGAAGTGGCCGGCGATGGCTTTACCTGGGAGACGCAGAACCGGGATGCCGACATCGCCACCGCGCAACGCGCGTGGACGGTGGCTCAGGATTTCCTGCGCGATCCCTCCCTGCATCTGGTGGTGCTGGATGAACTGACCTACCTGCTCAAAGACGGCTACCTGGATGAGAAACAGGTCTGTGCCGACCTTGCGGCACGGCCTCCCATGCAACACATCATCATCACCGGGCGCGCCGCGCCGCAGTGGCTGATCGACCTGGCCGATACCGTCAGCGAGATGCGCGATGTGAAACATGCGTTCCGTGCAGGCGTTGCGGCGCAATCCGGCATAGACATGTGATGTCTTCCACGCGCCATTGCCCCGCCATGCTCATCAGCGCGCCTGCCTCCGGGCAAGGCAAGACCACGGTCACCGTGGCACTGGCGGCCTATCATCGCAGCCAGGGCCGCCGGGTGCGCGTGTTCAAGACCGGCCCGGATTTCATCGATCCCACCTTGCATGAACATGCATCCGGGCATCCGGTGTATCAGCTCGACCTGTGGATGTGCGGCGAGGCGGATTGCCGCGAACGCCTGTATCAGGCGGCGGCGGAAGCCGACCTGATCCTGATCGAAGGCGTGATGGGCTTGTTCGACGGCAATCCCTCCAGCGCCGATCTGGCCAAGCTGTTCGGCATTCCCATCCTGGCCGTGATCGACGCCGGCGCCATGGCACAGACCTTTGCGGCCCTGACCTATGGCCTGTCGCATCTCGATGTGCAATTGCCCTTCCATGGCGTGGTGGCGAACCGCGTGGGCGGGCCGCGCCATGCCGCGATGCTCACCGAACGCTTGCCGGCCGATGTGAAATTCTGCGGAGCATTACCGCGCGAGGCCGAACTATCTTTTCCGGAACGGCACCTGGGACTGTTGCTGGCAGAAGAGCTGCCCGACATGGAGCAACGCATTGCGCGCGCTGCTGCCTGGTGGACGCAACATGCCGACACGGCAATGCCGCCGCCCGTGGCATTCGCCCAGCCGCAACCCGTGGCCAAGCCTGCGCTGACGCCCGCGCTGCGCGGCGTGAAGATCGGCGTGGCACGCGATGCGGCGTTCTGCTTCCTGTACCGTGCCAATCTCGATCTGCTCCAGATGCTCGGCGCGCAACTGGTTTTCTTCTCGCCGTTGCGGGACGCCGCCTTGCCGGAAGTGGACAGCCTGTATCTGCCCGGCGGTTATCCCGAACTACACCTGCCGCAACTGGCGGACAACCGCGGCATGCTGGATGCGATCCGCTCACATCATGCCGCAGGCAAACCCGTGGTCGCCGAATGCGGCGGGATGCTGTATGTCCTGCGCGCGCTTACCGATGCACAGGGACAAAGCCGTGAATTGCTGGGCTTGCTCGATGGCGAAGCGGCGATGCAGCCGCGCCTGACCGCGCTGGCCTTGCAGCGCGTGGCATTGCCGCAGGGCGAGCTGCGCGGGCACACCTTCCATTTCTCGCGCATGCGGAGCGAGCTCATGCCGGTCGCCTCGGGCGTGTGCCCGAACGGCAGCCTGACGAGCGAGGCGGTGTATCAGCAACAGCGGCTGACGGCTTCGTACATCCATCTTTATTTCCCGTCCAATCCTGGGGCGGTCGCGCAATTGTTCCAGCCATGACTTCACCCCATCGATATTCAGATGCCGAACGTGCAGCCATCTATCGCGTGATCGCGGAACGGCGCGACATGCGTCATTTCATCAACGCGCCGGTTGCAGCGGAAACATTTGAGATGCTGTTTGAAAATACCTATAGCGGAGCGACTGCATGATGCCACCATTTGCTGATGCCAACTGGTTGATGATGCCGCTGCTCATGTTGGCCGCAGTGGTGCTCGACCATCTACTGGGCGAGCCGCAGCGTTTCCATCCGCTGGTGGGCTTCGGCTGGCTGGCGCGGCGGGTGGAGGGGCTGATGTATGGCACCGGGCAGGTGTCCAGCCGTGCGCGCTATCTGCGTGGCGTGGTGGCGGTGGCGCTGTTGCTGCTGCCCCTGATTTTCTGTGCACAGCTGTTGCAAAAGGCCTCCATTCCTGGCGCGCTGTTCTCCATCGTCGTGCTCTATTTCGCCATTGCTCCGCGCAGCCTGCGCGAACATGCCGAGCGAGTGGCCGATGCGCTCTCTGCCGACGATCTGCCCGCAGCGCGGCAGGCTGTCGGCATGATGGTCAGCCGCGATACGCGCGATCTGGATGCAGAAGGCGTGGCGCGCGCGACGGTGGAATCGGTGCTGGAGAACGGCAACGATGCGATCTTCGGCGCGCTATTCTGGTTTGCGCTGGCAGGCGCGCCGGGGGTGCTGCTGTTCCGCTTGAGCAACACGCTGGACGCGATGTGGGGCTACCGCAATGAGCGCTACAACGCTTTCGGCTGGGCGGCGGCGCGCCTGGACGACGTGCTGAACTTCATTCCCGCCCGTTTGACGGCCATGAGCTATGCCCTGGTCGGTCAGACGCGCAGCGCCCTGCAATGCTGGCGCACACAGGCCCCGCTCTGGGAAAGCCCGAATGCAGGGCCGGTGATGGCGGCCGGGGCTGGAGCATTGCAGGTGAAGCTGGGCGGTGCAGCGGTCTATCACGGCGAACTGAGCGAACGGCCCTTGCTCGGCTGCGGCATGCAGGTGGCGGGACGCGACATCACGCGCACGGTGCAACTGGTGCAGCGCACGCTCTACATGTGGCTGCTGGCGTCGTTTTTGTTGGCGGGGGTATTGCACCATGCATGAACACGGAACGCTGCTGGTGCATGGGGGCAGGCTGCGTGCCGCTGCGCGACGCTATGGCATTCCGGAAGCGGAATGGCTGGACCTGTCCACCGGCATCAATCCGCAAGGGTGGCCGGTGCCCGCGATCACGCCCGCGATGTGGCGTTGCCTGCCGCAGGAAGATGACGATCTGCATCTTGCGGCGCAGGCGTATTACGGCGCGCCCATGGTGCAGGCCGTTCCCGGTTCACAGGCCGCGATACAAGCCTTGCCGCGTTTACGCGAACCTTCCGTAGTGGCGGTCTTGGCACCCGCTTATGCCGAGCATGCCCATGCCTGGCTGCAACAAGGGCACAAGGTCATCCCGCTTGCCGCGGACGAGATACTGGAGCCGGGTGATGAGGTGCGCGTGGTGGTCATCATCAATCCCAACAATCCCAGCGGAAAGCTGTTTACGCGCGAAGAGCTGCTGGCGCTGCATGCGAAGCTGGCGGCTCGCGGCGGCTGGCTGGTGGTGGATGAGGCCTTCATGGATGCGACGCCGAAACACAGCCTGGCGTCGGCCTGTCCGTGCCCGGGCCTGATCGTGCTGCGTTCCATCGGCAAGTTCTTTGGCCTGGCCGGCGCACGCGTGGGCTTTGTGCTGGCGGAGCCGCAGGTGCTGCATGCGCTGGCCGTCATGCAAGGTCCCTGGGCCATTGCTGCACCGGCACGGTTTGCCGCCGCAGGGGCGCTGCGGGATATAGCATGGCAAATGCAGGCGCGCCAGACGCTGGCACAGGCCGCAAGTCGATTGGCGGGCATGTTAAGCCAGCATGGCCTGACTTCCGCAGGCGGTTGCGCCTTGTTCCAATGGGTACGCACGGATGACGCAGCCCATGTGCATGAGCAGCTCGCAACGCGGGGCATACTCACGCGCTGGTTCGAGCAACCTGCGAGTGTGCGTTTCGGCCTGCCTGCGGATGAAGTGCAATGGCAACGCCTGGCGGATGCGTTGCAGGAGGTGCGGCGGTGACTGCCGTGACACTGATGGTGCAGGGCACGACCTCGGATGCGGGCAAGAGCACGCTGGTGGCAGCCCTGTGCCGCTGGCTGGCGCGGCAAGGCGTGCGCGTTGCGCCTTTCAAGCCTCAGAACATGGCGCTCAATAGCGCCGTGACATCGGATAACGGCGAGATCGGGCGTGCGCAGGCAGTGCAGGCACAGGCAGCCCGGGTGGCGGCACATACCGACATGAATCCTGTGCTGCTAAAACCCAACAGCGACACCGGGGCGCAGGTCATCATCCAGGGACGCGCCATCGGCAACATGGATGCGCAGGATTACCACCGCTACAAGACGACAGCGCGCAATGCCGTGCTGCAATCGTATGCGCGGCTGGCGGGCCAGTATCAGGCCGTCGTGGTGGAAGGCGCGGGCAGCCCGGCCGAGATCAACCTGCGCGAGGGCGACATCGCCAACATGGGCTTCGCGGAGGCTGTGGATTGCCCGGTCATCCTGATCGCGGACATCGACCGTGGCGGCGTGTTCGCGCATCTGGTGGGTACACTGGCTTTGCTGAGTCCGAGCGAGCAGGCGCGTGTCACCGGGTTTGTCATCAACCGTTTCCGTGGCGACTTGGCGCTGCTGCAGCCCGGCCTGGACTGGTTGCAGCAACACACCGGGAAGCCGGTGCTGGGCGTGCTGCCGTATTTCCATGACCTGCATCTGGAAGCGGAAGATGCCGTGCCGCATACCGCAGTTTTGTCTCCTGTAACGAATGGCAAATTGCGAGTGGTGGTACCGGTCCTGCCCCACGTCAGCAACCACACGGATTTCGATGCGTTGCGCATGCATCCGCAGGTCGAATTCAGTTTCGTTCGACTCGGCGAGGACGTGCCCGCCGCAGACCTGATCGTGTTGCCCGGCAGCAAGTCGGTGCGCAGTGATCTGGACAGTTTGCGTCGCGCAGGCTGGGAAGAAGTGCTGCTGCGCCACCTGCGCTATGGCGGCAAGGTGATCGGCATCTGCGGCGGCTTGCAGATGCTGGGCGAAGCAGTGCATGACCCGCTGGGGCTGGAAGGCGAGGCGGGGAGCAGCAAAGGCCTGTGCCTGCTGGCATTGAGCACCACGCTGGGGGCCGAGAAGCAGTTGCGCAATGTGCAGGGCAGGCTGCTGTTTTGCGATGCGCCGGTTGCCGGTTACGAGATCCATGCGGGCATGTCCAGCGGTGCTGCGCTGGACATGCCCGCCTTGCAGTTGCAGCATGGGCCGGACGGCGCGATGTCACCGGACGGGCAGATCATGGCCACCTATCTGCATGGAGTGTTCGACAGTCCGGCGGCATGCGATGGTTTGTTGAAATGGGCAGGTCTGAAGGACGCGCAGACGCCGGATTATCGTGCGCGCTGCGAGGCCGACCTGGAAAAACTGGCCGACGCGGTGGAGCAGCATCTGGATGCCGGGCGGCTGCGTGCCTTGCTGGGATTGGAGAAAGTGCAATGCGTGAATTGATACTGGGCGGTGTGCGTTCAGGCAAGAGCCGCTTGGCGGAGCAACATGCCACGGACAGCGGCCTGGATGTGGTCTATGTGGCGACCGCGCAGGGAGACGATGCCGAGATGCAGCAGCGTATCGCGCATCATCGCTCGAACCGCCCGGCACATTGGCGAGTGGTCGAGGCAGGGCACGACCTGGTCAAGGTGCTGCGCGAACACGCAGGAGAGGAACGTTGCCTGCTGGTGGATTGCCTGACGTTGTGGCTCACGCAGTTGCTGTGCCAGGTCAGCGAAGCGGAATTGCGGCGCGAGGTCGATGCTTTTCTGGAGGCACTGCCCGTGCTGCCGGGGCGGATCATCCTGGTGAGCAACGAGACCAACATGGGCGTGGTGCCGATGGGGGAACTGTCGCGCCGGTTTTGTGATGAAGCGGGACGTTTGCATCAGCGCGCGGGTGCACTGTGCGACAACGTGATTTTGACTGTGGCAGGGATGCCGCTCTATGTGAAAGGGAAGCAAGCATGACAACAAGCTGGTGGGCTCAACCTTCGGCGCCATTGAATGAAACGGCACGTACCGCCGCATTGGCGAGGCAAGCGCAATTGACCAAGCCGCCCGGCTCATTGGGACGGCTGGAAGACATTGCGGTCGAGCTGGCCGCATGGCAAGGCCGGGAGAAGCCGACGCTGGAGCGCGTTTACATCACCATCTTCGCCGCAGATCATGGTGTGGCAGAGGAGGGGGTATCGCTGTTCCCGCAGGCGGTCACGGCGGAGATGGTGCGCAATTTTGCACGCGGCGGTGCGGCGATCAATGTGCTGGCACGCCAACTGGATGCGACGCTGGAGGTGGTCAATCTGGGTACGGTGTCTGAAGTGGAAGCCTTGCCGAATGTGCGCGACGAGCGCGTGGCGGCAGGCACGGCCAATTTTTCCAAACAGGCGGCGATGACAATTGAGCAATGCGCGACTGCCTTGCAGATAGGCCGCAATGCGGCTTTGCGCGCCAAGGCGCAGGGGGCGCAGCTTTTCATCGGCGGGGAGATGGGGATCGCAAATACCACTGCGGCGGCTGCCATCGCCAGTGTGTTGCTGGCAACGCCCCCTGACCTGGTGGCAGGGGCGGGCACGGGCGTGGACAGTGCCGGCGTGAAGCACAAGGCGGAGGTCATCAGAAAGGCATTGGCCTTGCATAAACTGCCTGTCAGCGAACCATTGGAAGTGTTGCGCTGTGTGGGCGGGTTCGAGATTGCCGGATTGTGCGGTGCATATATCGCAGCCGCGCAGAATGGCATCCCGGTGCTGGTCGATGGCTTCATCAGTTCGGTTGCGGCGCTTACGGCGGCGCGCATCAATCCTTCGGTGCGTGACTGGATGCTGTTCAGCCATACCTCCGCCGAACAGGGGCATCAACGCGTGCTGGAAGGTCTTGGGGCAAAGGCCTTGTTGCAGATGGGCATGCGCCTGGGCGAGGGCAGCGGCGCAGCGGTGGCCGTGCCTATGCTGCAACTGGCGTGTGTCTTGCATAACGGCATGGCGACGTTTGCCGAAGCGGGGGTCAGTGAACAGAACTGAGCCCATCCTCGTCACCGTATTGCGCCATGGCGCGGTCGAGGGGCGTGCACACGTCCTGCGCGGCAGGATCGATGAGCCTTTATCCCGGCAGGGGGTACAGCAGATGGAACAGAGGCTTGCGCGTCATGCCCCGCATATGCTCGATGCGGTCGCGGCGTCACCCCTTCAACGTTGCCATGAGTTTGCCTCATCCTTTGCGGCAGGCAACAAACTGGTGCTGCGGGTGATGCCTCAGTTCAGCGAGTTGTCATTTGGCGATTGGGAAGGATTGACGCCGGATGAGGCGGCTGCGCGCGATCCTGGGCATTTCCGGGCCTTCCAGGCGAGTCATGGAGAACATGCTCCACCGAATGGCGAATCGCTGGCGCAGTTTCGATCCCGTATCGTGCAGGGATGGCATGAATGGCTGGCTCATGACGATGGCAACAATCGCCTGCTGGTGACGCATGCCGGTGTGATGCGTGCGTTGCTTATGGAGTTGTTCGGATTCACCCCGGCGCAGGCGTTTCAGATCGCGCTGCCGGAGGCAGCTTGTTTGCGTATCTCCTGGATGCGGGGGCAACTCCCTTTCCTGCTTTCCATCAACTGAGGAATCTTATGCGAGGCTTGATTCTGGCAATCCAGTTCCTGACGCGGCTTCCCACCCCACAACTGCACGAGCTTGATCCCGAGCGCATGCCGCGCAGCGCGCCCTGGTTCCCGCTGGTGGGCTTGCTGATAGGCGCACTGCTGGCTGCTGCCTTGTGGCTGGGCGGGCGTGTCGATCCCTGGCTCGGGGCTTTGCTAGCCTTGTTGATGTGGGTGTGGGTGACCGGCGCGTTGCATCTGGATGGCCTTGCCGACATGAGCGATGCGCTTGGCGCTGCGCACCGCAACCGGGAGCGTTTCCTGGCCGTGCTGGCAGATCCGCATCTCGGTACGTTCGGCGCGGCGAGCTTGTTGTTGCAACTGATGACCAAGCTTGTCCTACTGATGCTGCTATCGCGTAGCGGGCATGAGTGGATGCTGCTGCTGGTGCCGGCCTGGGCACGCTGGGCAGTGTTGCCATGGGCTTTGCTACCATCCCTGAAACCTGGTCATGGTGAACGTCTGCGCAAGCAGGTCACAGTTCCCTGGATCTGGTTCTGGGGCATATGCTTGATGGCAGCAAGCACCTTTTTTCCGGTCTTGTTGCTGATACCTTTGCTGGTTGGACTTTGGCGGCATTTTTTGCTGCGGCGCCTGGGTGGCATGACTGGTGATTTGCTCGGTGCCGGCATTGAATTGCTTGAAAGCTTTTCACTGTTGCTGCTGGTATTTCAGGTGCGAATATTTAGTTAAACGCGGAAGATGAATTCAAGGCGCCGGTAATTTCGTCCAGGTACTGATTTTCTGGCCAGGACGTTCGCCTCTTTCGCCTTGCCCGGTTGGGCGTTTTGAAAGGCTTCCATCGACTGGAAGCCTTTTTCATTTCTACGGCAAGATTGGAAAATCCGGGCACTGACTAATCGCCGGCATGAGTGTTCGCCTTTCTGCCATGGCGATAAATTGTTTTCCTAACCAAGGATTTGGTGGCAGAACCGTCCTTTTTTCAGGCCACCTAGATATTTTCACCTATATTGCAAAGTGGTTTTTGCTGTTAGCTTTATGTTAATTGTTAGTTTTAAGTTAGTTCAGGTTGAATTCGAATGGTACGTTTTAAAGTTTTAGCCCATGTTGTGGCCCGAACTGGTCCAGTAGCTTGATCCGGAGACAATATGGCAAAAGTAGAATGGTCGGCTGACTGGAATACAAGCATCGACGTGATCGACAAACAGCATCGCCGCATCGCGGATTACATCAACCAGCTTGATGATTCCCGCATCGGTGGGCACTCGAGAGAAGATATCGGCAAAGTAATCGATGGCCTGATCGATTACACCTTGACCCACTTCGCTTTCGAAGAAAATCTGCAGG
Source organism: uncultured beta proteobacterium (assembly GCA_963840345.1). GTDB lineage: Bacteria > Pseudomonadota > Gammaproteobacteria > Burkholderiales > Gallionellaceae > Sideroxyarcus. The sequence continues at coordinate 111,530 of CAWIYO010000005.1, read as the reverse complement.
AAGAGGCGAAGTACCCGTTCTGTGCAGACCACAAACAGGTTCATGATCTCTTCTCCAGGCGAATAGAGGATTTTCGTAGCCGATTTGCGACAGGAGAGGATGTGGCGGAGGAGCTCAGCAACACGCTGGTGGCCTGGCTGTACCACCACATCAAGAACGAAGATGCGGATTATGTGCCAGCGGTGAAAGCCAATATGCCGCAATCCGATGGTTTCGTGACTGCGAGCAAGAAAGGAATCTTCAGTCGTTTGTTCGAGTAGCTCTTTTCGGGCGCACCAATTAAAGGCTTCCCAGGTGGAGGCCTTTTTCGTTATGAAGCCATGGCCGCCATCCGGTCTCTTGCTTCCAATCCGCGCGCAAATAAACAGATTCACGTTAGAATAAAGCTGCTGGTCAAACGGCATTCTTACTTTCAGCATTTTCAATATGGGGACAACAAAATGAAAAAGGCTCTGCTTGCTACGCTGCTGCTTGGTTTCTCTACTCAGATTTATGCTGCTGATTCAATCAAACTTGCCATTACGGGTCCATTCAGCGGCGGCTCTGCTCCGATGGGTGTTTCCATGCGCGATGGCGCCAAGCTCGCCATCAGCGAGATCAATGCGGCGGGCGGCATCACCGTAGGCGGAAAGAAACTGAAGATCGACATCGTCGAACGCGACGACGAAGCGAAGAATGACCGCGGCGCGCTGATCGCGCAGGAGCTTGCCTCGATGGACGACCTGTCTGGCGTCATCGGTTCGGTCAACACCGGTGTGGTCATGGCAGGCGACAAGCATTTGCAGGAAAAAGGCATCACCAAGATCATTACCCCGGCCGCCGGTTCAGCCTCGATGACGCAATGGGCGGACAAGGCGGACAAGCCTGGCCCGAAAGACCTCTCCATCTTCCGCTTCGCCGCGCATGACGGCATTCAGGCCGCGATGGTGGTCGAAGAGGCGATCAACCGCAAGTTCAGCAAAGTCGCGGTCTTGTACGATTCGACCAACTACGGCGTGTCCGGCCGCGATGACTTGCTCAACCAGATCAAGCTCCAGGGCAACAAGCTGGATGTGGTTGCCACCGAGAAGTTCAACATCGGCGACAAGGACATGACTGCCCAGCTGCTCAAGGCCAAGACTGCAGGTGCGCAGGCCATCCTCATCTGGGGCATTGGCCCTGAGCTCGCCGCGGTTGCCAACGACATGGACAAGATCGGTCTGAAGGTTCCGCTGATCGGCGGCTGGACGCTGTCGATGTCGAACTATATCGACAACGCAGGCAAGAACGGGAATGGTACCCTGATGCCGCAGACCTTCATCGAAGAACCCATCACCTCCAAAGCCAAGAGCTTCATCAATGCCTATCACAAGGCTTATGGTGTGGATCGCATTCCTTCTCCGGTTTCTGCCGCGCAGGGTTACGACGCGGTGTACATCTTTGCTGCAGCCGTGAAACAGGCGCAAAGCACCGACACCCACAAGATCAAGGAAGCGCTGGAAGATCTGAAGGAGCCGGTCAAGGGCGTTATCGCCACCTGGAAACATCCGTTCTCGAAATGGAATCCGGCCAACGAAGATACTCATGAAGCGTTCCGTCGTGCGAACGCCGTCATGGGCATGGTCAAGGATGGACGCGTGGTTTTCGGCAACGAAGCGGACAGACAACGCCTCATCAAACAAGAAAAGTAATCCATGGATGTAATTCTCCAAATGGGGGTAAGCGGGGCCCTGATGGGCCTCGTTTATGCTCTGATCGCCTACGGCTTTCAGCTCACGTTCGCTACCAGCAAGAGCATCAACTTCGGCCAGGGGGAGCTGGTCATGGTCTCGGCTTTCATCAGCCTGACCATGCAAAACTGGGGACTGCCCTACTGGCTGATGGTGCCGGCCGGATTGTTGTGCGGCGTGTTGCTCGGGCTGGTGGTGGAACGGCTTGCGGTGCGCCTCGCGCTGGAACAGAAGAGCGAAGGCTGGATATTGATGACCATCATTCTCGGCCTGTTCGCCTTTTCTGCGGCGGAGAATATCTGGGGCAGGGACGACCATCCTTTCCCGACGCCCATTTCGTCCGAGCCGCTGCACTTTTTCGGCATCGCCGTCACTCCTGTCGAGTTGTCAGTCGCCATCGGCGTGCTTTCAGTGATGGGACTGATCGAACTGTTCAAGCGCAAGACCTTGTGGGGAAAAGCCTTTGAGGCTGTCTCGGCAGACCGCGATGCGGCGGAACTGATGGGCATTTCCGCGAAGAGGACCATCATGCTGTCATATGGATTGTCTGGTCTGGTTGCGGCCATGGCCGGCATTCTGGTTTCTCCCATTACGACTGTCGGAGCAACGATGGCTTCCGCGCTCATCCTCAAGGCATTCGCGGTGGCCGTGGTGGCTGGTCTCGATTCCGGATTCGGTGTTGTGCTGGTTGGCCTGTTTTTGGGCGCACTGGAAAGTCTGGCGAGCTTCTATATTGGCAGCGGATGGCGCGAAGCGCCAGGTTTGATCCTGCTCATTTTGGCCTTGGCCATGAAACCCAGCGGGGTTTTCGGCAAGGCCGCCATAAGGAAAGTGTAAGTTGAAAAGAATTTTGCTTGTTAACGGCGCCGAACTTCTCGCCTTTATTCTTCTCGCCTGCATCCCGCTGGCGGTCAGCAATTCCTACGTTCTGGGTCTGCTCACGCTGCTTGCGATCTACGGCATCCTGCTTATCGGGCTGGACGTCAGCGTGGGTTATCTGGGGCAGGTCAATCTCGCGCATGCGGCTTTCCTGGGACTGGGGGCCTATGCCGGCGGCTTATGTGTGATGACCTTCGGCTTCACCATGTTGCCTGCCTTGATCGCCGCCTTATTGGCCGGGTTCGTATTTGGCGGCTTGCTGGCTTTCCCGGCGTTGCGTCTCGAGGGCCCGCAGTTCGCGTTGGCTACACTCAGCTTTTCGGCGCTGACTGCGACCACCTTGAACGAACTGGAAAGCATCACTCAGGGCGCGCAAGGTTTGTCGGTCGACAGGCCTCTGCTGTTCGGTCTGCATCTTGGCCCGCAAGGATTCTTCTGGTTATGTCTGGTGGTATTGGCGTTCACCTGGATCGCCATGAAGAACCTTCTTTCTTCGCATTGGGGAAGAGCCTTCGAGGCTTTGAGGGACAGTCCTATCGCAGCCGACGCCATGGGTGTCGGTGTCTTTCGCCATAAGGTCGGCGCCTTTGCACTTGGTTCCGGCCTTGGCGGATTGGCGGGCGGGCTCTACGCATTCAACTTCCAGTTTCTCCAGCCCAACAGCTTCGTCTGGGAGCTGATGGTGATCCTGCTGTTGGGAGTGGTGCTCGGCGGACGCAAGAGCCTGTGGGGCGCATTCGTCGGCGCCTGCCTGATCGTGCTGCTGCCCAACCTGTTGTCCAATCGCACGCTGTTTGAGGTTTTTTCATTCGTCGGTCTCTTCCTTGCGCTGGTGGCGGGCGTGACCAGTTTCCGCAAGATTCACAGGATTTCCTTCCAGGTTGCAGCGCCCATTATCAGCATGGCCCTGCTGGTGGCGGGCAGCCTGCTCGTTCAGAACACCGAAGACTGGCGCAAAGCGATCTTCGCGTTGATGCTGTTCTCGGTTGTGGTGGGACTGCCCGAGGGCTTGATGGGCTATGCCGAAAAACAACTGGCGCGACTCTTCAATGTTCCCGCGCGGCCGTTGCCTGTTGCTTCGGCGCTTGAAGCCGTGTTGCCGCAAAAGCAGGAAACCGGATTGCTGCTTGATCTCGTCGAGGTCAAACGCCACTTCGGCGGCATCAAAGCGGTGGATGGGGTGTCGATACAAGTGCAGGCGGGACATGTGCATGGACTCATCGGCCCCAACGGATCGGGCAAGAGCACCCTGGTTAACGTCATCTCTGGCTTGTACGCGCCGAGTGCTGGCCAGTTGCGGCTGCATGGCGAAGAGTTGCCCAAAGGCAGTTTGCACAAAGTCGCCCAGGCGGGAGTCGCGCGCACTTTCCAGAACCTGCAACTCTTTGCCGAACTGAGCGCAATTGAAAACGTCATGGTCGCCAGCGCAGGCGCGTATAAAACATCGCTGCCGCTGGTGCTGTTGGGCTTCGCGCGTGCCGAAGAGAAGAGAGCGCAGGCCGATGCCCTGGCCTTGCTGGAGCTGGTCGGGTTGGCGAGCGACGCAAGAACCAAGGCCAAGGATTTGCCCTATGGCGCGCAACGTTTCCTGGAAATCGCGCGTGCCCTGGCACGCAAACCCAGGCTGTTGATCCTCGACGAACCCGCTGCCGGGTTGGCAAATCCCGATGTGCTGAATCTCATCGAGATCGTTCGCAAGATCAATGCGCGGGGCATCACTACCATCCTCATCGAGCACCACATGAGCGTGGTGAACGAAGTGTGCGATTTCGTCACCGTCCTCGACGAAGGCAGGATCATTGCGCAAGGCTTGCCCGATGAGATCAAGCGCAACCCGCGCGTGATCGAAGCCTATCTCGGCGATAGCAAGGAGACATCGACCTCTTCAAGACAGCTCAGCGATACCGCCATGTTGCGCGTCGAGAACCTGCATGCGGGATATGGCGCGAGCGAAGTGCTGACCGGTACCAGTTTCGAAGTGAGGGCCGGTTCCGTGGTCGCACTCATCGGTGCCAACGGCGCTGGCAAGACCACTGCCATGCGCGTGCTGTCCGGCATGTTGAAACCCACTCAGGGTAAGGTGCTGCTCGACGGCAAGGAAGTCCAGCATCTCGCCGCATCGAAGATCGCCCGCCTCGGACTGGCGCACTCGCCGGAAGGGCGCAAGATATTCTTCCCGCTATCGGTCGAAGACAACCTGTTGCTGGGGGCTTATACGCGACTGCCAAAGATCTTCGGCTTCGCAGCCAAGGCCAGTGGCGATCTGGACAAAGTCTATGCGCTGTTTCCGCGCCTCAAGGAGCGGCGCAGCCAACTTGCAGGCACACTGTCCGGTGGCGAGCAGCAGATGCTGGCCATCGGCCGTGCATTGATGGCGAATCCCAAGATCATTTTGCTGGACGAGCCTTCCATGGGCCTGGCGCCGGTCATCGTGCAGGAAGTCTTCGCCACCATCAGCAAGCTTAAAGAGGCAGGCATCACCATGCTGCTGGTCGAACAGTTCGCCAAGAGCGCATTGGAGGTGGCGGATTACGCCTATGTGCTGGAACACGGCCGCATCGTCATCGAAGGCACACCCGAAGAACTTGCAAAAGATGAAAGGGTGCTGGCGGCCTATCTGGGTTGATACGGACACACTGGAGCAATTTCGACGGGCACTTGATTCAAGTGCCCGTTTTTTTCTGACAACCGATCACATCAATCAATAAACAATGACTTACGTTGTTTGTCGGCCTGCGCGGTTCCGGACTAGGCTAAGGCCTATATCTTTTGGCATATAGTCTGGACGATATTTTGTTGTTAGGCTCCGGCAGCCATGAGTTTGTGGTCCTCGTTCTCGAACGGTTAAAAACGAAAGGGAGATGACATGAACTGGTATCTCGACGTTTTGAAGAACTACGCAGCGTTTGATGGAAGAGCAGGAAGAGAGGAGTATTGGTATTTCACCTTGCTCAATCTCCTTATCAGCATCGCGCTCTTTTTCACCTTCAACGGCCTATGGATCGCCTATACGCTGGCCGTTCTGATTCCAAGTGTCGCTGTAACAGTCCGGAGACTGCATGACATCGATCGCAGTGGCTGGTGGGTTCTGACCTCCATCGTTCCGTTCCTGGTCATCGTGCTTCTTTTGCTGATGTTGCAAGACAGCAAGCCTGGTGCAAACCAGTATGGTTTCAATCCGGACGATGTCATAGCATAGGGCGCGCCAAACAATGCAAGACGTGCGATATCGCTTGATATCACGCCTTGCACACAGCCAATTCTCCCCACTCCGTCGTGTAGCGCTTCGATTTGTGATCCCTGCGCATCGCCCAGGACGTATTTATTCCTTCGCCCAACAGCTTGATCGTGCCGCTGCCCATGCTGCGATTGATACGGTCCAGTGTCTGCATCAGCGTATGCGATTTTTCCTGTGCTTCCACATCGTCGAACAAAGTCTGCGACCGGGCAGAGGTGGGAATGATTTCAGTCAGCATCACGCCAGCCTTCTGGTAGGCGTAACCCGCACGGTAGATCTGGCGCAGCCCATGCAACGCCGCATGGCACAACAGCCGCGTGTCGTCGGTCGGTTCTGGTAAAGGCATCAACATGGCTTGCTGGTATTGCGAGTCACGCTCGCGGTGCGGGTTGGTGCGGATATAGACCTGGATGCCACCGGCCAGGGAATGCTGCTGCCGCAACTTCTCCGCCGCACGGGTGGTATGCAAGGTCACTGCCTGTTCCAGATCGGCCAGCAGCGAGGTCAATGCGCCGAACGAGCGGGAGCTGATGATCTGCTGCTTGGCGGGCACGACATCGTCCAGTTCAAGACAGGCGACGCCATTCAATTCTTCCACGATGCGTTCGAGCACCACGCTGAATTTGACGCGCAGATATTTGGCCGGCGTGCGTTTCAGGTCGAGCACGGAATGGATGCCCATCTCGTTCAGCTTGAGCGTGCTGCGCCTGCCCACGCCCCACACCTCGCCCACATCGATGGTTGCGCACAGGCTGTCCAGCTCTTTTTCCGTCAGCGCATTGAAGTCGCATACCCCAGTGAAGCAGGCATTCTTCTTGGCGACGTGGTTGGCTAGCTTGGACAAAGTCTTGCTCGGCGCGATTCCCACGCATACGGGAATGCCGACGCAACGGCGGATGGTCTCGCGTATCCGCTGCGCATATTCGGTGTGATCGACTGCGATGCCGGTCAGGTCGAGGAACGATTCGTCGATGGAATACACCTCCTGATCCGGGCTGAACTGCGCCAGCAGCGACATCACCCGGTTGGAAAGATCGGCATACAAAGTGTAGTTGGAAGAAAAGGCGACGATGCCGTGGCGCCGGGCCATGTCCTTCATCTGATACCAGGGCACGGCCATCTTCATTCCCAGGTCTTTCACCTCCTGCGAACGCGATACCACGCACCCGTCGTTGTTGGAAAGTACCACCACGGGCTTGCGTTCCAGCCCTGGCTGGAAAACGCGCTCGCAAGAAACGAAAAAATTATTGCAATCCACCAGCGCGATGGCACGTCGCATCACATCATCCCGAAAAGTCATTAACCAAAAATTCGTTCGTGGCGACCCTTCGATTTGGCTCAGGGCGAACGGCTCGGTTTACACCTTATGCACGTTCCATTGCACCACCCCCCAGATGCTGAAGTCCTGCTCCGGCTTGATGGCAACATCCGGATAATCAGGATGCGCGGCGCGCAGCATCTTGCCCTGTGGCGTATACAGCAACTGCTTCACCGTGAATTCGCCATCCACTACCGCAACCACCACACTGCCGTGAGCGGCGGGCACTGAACGATCCACCACCAGCAGGTCGCCATCGAAGATGCCCAGCTCGCGCATCGAATGTCCTGCCACGCGCATGAAGAATGTCGATTCCCGGTGCTGGATCAGATGCTCGTCCAGGCTCAGCCTCCGCTCGACATAGTCGTCGGCAGGCGAGGGAAAGCCCGCAGGCACGGCTTTGCGCAACAAAGCGCGCTGCTTTTCGAACATCGATTTATTGGGGTGTGTCAGCGACAGCAACACGGAGTGGGCGGTGCGGCGCGCCGGATTGGCAAAGTTATGGTTGAGACTGGTCATGGCAATATCCAACAGAACGAACGTTCTCTAATGGTAGAGAACGTTCGTTCTGTTGTCAATCGTGGATATGAGCTTTCAGTTGAATTGACTATCGCGGCGGCGGTGGCGGGTAATAGGGGCGCTGAGGCGCCACATACCCCGGGAGCTGGTTACCCTTGGCGTACATGCACTGCTCATAGGCAATATCATAACGCCGCTGCGCATCTCCCGTGGCAGATGCGCTTTGTCCTGCTCCCACCATGCTACCGGCAACCAGTCCTGCCGCGGCGCCGCCGCCGGCACTCTCATGTCCGCCACCACTCAAGGCGCCCGCAGCGGCACCGACAGCCGTTCCCACTGCCGCCGCGCCCGCAAAGTTCCTGGCTGCGGCTTCATTGCGAGACTGCCCGATGGATTGCTGCGCATAATTTCGGCAGAGCTGATCGTCCGCAACAAATACTTCAAAGGGCTTCCCAGGTGCCGGCATCACTGCAACACGCGGACCGGTAGGTGCAGTCGCACATCCAGCCAGCGCAACCGCCAATGTGGAGCAGGCCAGGATCTTTCGCATGATGAAATCCTCCTTGCTTCAATGTACCCGGCTACTTGGCCCGGGGGGCCGGTGGTGTCGCCGGCACTTCTTTCCACCCGGCTGGGCAACTGGAGACGTACGGGTAATAACTCTTGCTTGCCTCGCAGTAATACCAATTCTGGACCTGAGCCTGAGGCTGCACTTCGGGAGGGGCTGTCTCCGGGGCCGGAGCCGGTTGTACTACCACGACCGGCGGGATGTAAGGATCAGGGTAGGGGTAGACCGGCCAAGGATAGAAATACCACGTTCCAGCGACAATCCACCACCAGCCAGATCTTCCGTCGTGAGGACCATGATGCCATCTACCGGAGGTCCAGACCGAGCGATGGCGATCCTCAAAATGGCGGATATCGTGTGGCCCACCCCAGGAGCGATCCTTGATGCATCCCGCGACGACCATCATCGCGCCCGTCACCACGCCCCTCGTGACGTCCTTCTGCTAAAGCTGGCAGCGCAACCGCAACGGACAGGACAGCGACAATCAACACGGAAATAATGTGCTGTTTCATGGCGTTCTCCTTTTGAATATTCTGCTAGGCAACTGCTGGTTCAGACTCTGTTCATATGGGATAAGTTCTTGCGATTACGCTCCATACCTCGCTCCGCATGGGCAAGGGACTATAGGTTCGCGACTCAGCAAGCATTTGGAGTATCGCGCTAATCATTGCGCAAGCATTTGTATTAGGGATATAGTCTCCAAAACAACAAGGGAGTGTGCGCGATGCGATTCAAAATTACGTTGGTTTTGGCACTGATTTTTCCGCTGTTCCTGGCTGGCTGCATTGGGACGGGGGGGAGCAGCAGCACTCCCGGAACGGCCTACGACGGCCTCTGGACGGTGGGTTATGCAGATTCGAGCTTTGTTACTCCTGCTCCGCCCGCTGCTGCCAGCGGCGTAACTTATACTGAAATATGCCAAATGCCGCCTGTCTCGATGACGCTCGGGAACGGATATGGCTCAACTGAGCAGTTTAGGACTTGCTTTGCCGTAAATTCAAGTACAGGCGCTGTAGCTCCCAATACGACTGATGTTTTTTATTACCTCATCAGCGTTTCGGTTACTGGCACTGTTAATGGAGACATCCTGAATGCGATCGTGAACGGCACTGCGTTGACCGGGCGATGCATCAGCCCGCAGGGATGTGGTGCGCAAACTGGAACGGCAAGTCTAAGCATGACTCGCTAGTCAAGGGTGAAGGGATAAAGGGTTGGCGGCCTCACCGGACTGATCGGGCCACACCGAACAAAAACGGGCACCTGGATAAGGTGCCCGTTTTCATTTCTGGCGGAATGCTTTCGTCCGCCCAGTCTAACCGTCAGCAGTTTCGATTTGCGCACGCATCACCTTGAGCTGGAATTGCGTGTTGCGTTCCTCCTCGGACAATGTGGATTCGATGTGGCGGATGGTGGCGCGGTAGCGGGGGATGACGTTGTACTTGAGCGCATTGACGCGCTTCTGGGTCTTGCGCTGTTCGGTCAGCAAGCGCCACAGCGCAGTTTCCGCCTCGCCCAGATGGGCCAGCAGCGCCGCGATATTGGTCATGTGGCTCCTTGCCTCGTCGAAGCTGGCATCCGTCCACATCAGGCCGACCGGTAGCAGCGGGGCGCTTTCCACGGAGACGGTGGGATATTCGATGCCGATGCTGCTGCGCGGAAGGATGGTGATCGACAGCGCCGGTTTGAGCCCCATCACGGCCTGGCGCAACTGCGTGCTGCCCATGCGCAAGTGGGCGATGGACAGCCAGTGGTAGGTCTCCTGCAATGCATCCCTGACGGTCAACCGCAGTTCGCGGTATTTTTTCAGGCGCTGGTGCACCAGCCGGGTGAGCAACTCGCGTTTGCGCTCCAGCAGATCGTGCCCATGCTGTAGCGACACAACCTGGCGGCGCAACGAGAGCAGCGTGCTCTTGGTGGGGCTGACCTTGAGACGGCCTTTCACTTCTCCTCCGCAGGGGCGGATTGCCAATGGTGGTACTGGGCGAGATCGGTTGCGCGTACGCGCGTCAACGCCTCCGGCGGAAGCAGCGAGAGCAGGTCCCAGGCCAGGTCCAGCGTTTCGGTGATGCCGCGATCTTCATTCTCGCGCTGTCCGACGAATTTCCGCTCGAAAGCATCGGCGAACGCGAGGTAGTCCTGATCGGTTTCCGAGAGATCCTCGGCGCCGATGATGGAAGCGAGGTTGCGCACTTCCAGTGCGCGGGCATAGGAAGCGTAGAGCTGGCCCGCGACCCGCGCATGGTCCTCGCGGGTGTGATCCTTGCCGATGCCGTCCTTCATCAGACGCGACAGCGAAGGCGGAATGTCCAGCGGCGGATAGATGCCGAGGTTGTTGAGGGTGCGGCTCAGCACCAGTTGTCCCTCGGTGATGTAACCGGTCAGGTCGGGGATGGGATGGGTGATGTCGTCGGAAGGCATCGAGACCACCGGCACCATGGTGATGGAGCCGTGCTTCTCGCGGATGCGACCGGCGCGCTCGTAGATCTCTGCCAGGTCGGAATAGAGATAGCCGGGGTAACCCTTGCGTGCAGGCACGTCGCCCTTGGCCGTGGCGACCTCGCGCAACGCCTCGGCGTAATGGGTCATGTCGGTCATCACCACCAGCACATGCAAATCCAGATCGAACGCCAGGTATTCCGCCGCAGTCAGCGCAGCACGCGGCAGGATCAGCCGCTCGATGGTCGGATCGTCCGCGAGGTTGAGGAACATCACCACATTACGCAACACGCCGCTGTCGGCAAAGGTCTCGCGGAAGAATTGCGCGTCGGAATAGGACACGCCCATCGCGGCAAATACCACGGCGAATCCGGACTCTTTGCCCGGCAGTTTTGCCTGGCGCACGATCTGCGCGGCAAGACGGTTGTGCGGCAAACCCGATCCGGAAAAGATCGGCAGCTTCTGCCCGCGCACCAGCGAATTGAGACCGTCGACCGCAGAGATTCCGGTCTGGATGAATTCGCGCGGGTAAGCGCGTGCGGCGGGATTCACCGGTGCGCCGTTCACATTGCGCTTCAGCTTGGAAAACAGCGGCGGGCGTTCGTCGCGCGGCAGCCCCAGGCCGTTGAACACGCGTCCGAGGATGTCCGGACTCAGCGCGACCTCGAACGGCTGGTCGAGAAAACGCACCCAGGTGCGTTCCAGATCGAGGTTGTCGGTACCTTCCAGAACCTGTATCAGGATCAATTCATCGGAAGTGCGAATCACCTGTCCGTTGCGGCGGCGCCCGCTGTGGTCGCGCACCACGACACGGTCGCCCAGTGCCACGTCGGGCACGCCGCGCATGTACAACAAGCCGCCGCGTGCTGCAGATGCCAGCCGGTATTCCTTCTCGCTCATGCCGTCCCCTTTCCGTGCTGCGCATACTCGTTGCGCAGGCGCTCGAAATCGCCGTCGGCGCGCGCGGCGAAGCTGCGCAGTTCATCCAGTTGATCGTTCGCATAGCCGGCTTTCAGGCGTTGCGCATCGGCCAGCAGCGGCAAGCGCAGCAGTTCCTGCACCGGCACGCCCAGTTCCAGCATCTTGGCTCCCTGCCGATAGATGGACAGCATCTGGTCGAGCAGGGCGAACTGTTTTTGCGGCGAGCAATAGCTGTCGACGGTGTCGAGCGCGCTCTGTTGCAGCACGCCTTCCTTGAACAGCGCCACACCCTCCAGCGCCCAGCGCTGCTGCGGCGACAGCGCCTCGGGGCCGACCAGATTGACGATGCGCGCCAGTTCATCGGCCTGCGCCAGTATCTCGAGAGCCGCCGCCCGATGCTCCGCCCAGCGCGGGTCCACATGCTCGGCCCACCAGCCGCTGCAGCTCGCGACATAGCCGGAGAAGCTCTCCACCCAGTCCACGGCGGGATAGTGGCGCGCATCGGCGAGTTCTTTCGACAGCGCCCAGAAGGTCTTCACGATCTCCTTGGTATGGCTGGTGACCGGCTCGGAGAAATCGCCGCCCGGCGGCGATACCGCGCCGATCAGCGTGATCGAGCCTTCGCTGCCCGCGAGAGTCTTCACCCGTCCCGCGCGTTCGTAGAATGCGGCGAGGCGGGAGGCGAGATAGGCGGGGTAACCTTCCTCCACCGGCATCTGGCCCAGGCGTCCGGCGACCTCGCGCAATGCTTCCGCCCAGCGGCTGGTGGAATCGGCCACCATCACCACGTCGTAACCCTGGTCGCGGTAATACTCGGCCAGCGTCACGCCGACATAGATCGAAGCCTCGCGCGCCACCACCGGCATGTTGGAAGTGTTGGCGACCAGCAGCGTGCGTTCCATCAGCGAGCGCCCGGTGTTGGGGTCGGTGAGCTTGGGAAAACTTTCAAGGATGTCCACCAGTTCGTTGCCGCGCTCGCCGCAGCCGACGTAGATCACGATGTCGGCATTGGACCAACGCGCAATCTGCTGTTGCACGACGGTCTTGCCCGCGCCGAACGGGCCGGGCACGGCGGCGCGCCCGCCTTTCACCAGCGGGAAGAAAGTGTCGAGGATGCGTTGTCCGGTGAGCAGCGGTGCCACCGCATCGTCGCGGCGCACATAGGGGCGCGGGTTGCGCACCGGCCAGCGGTGGAACAGCTGCAGCTCGTTGATGTCGCCGTGGTCCGATCTGACGCGCGCCACCACGGCTTCCACCGTGACTTCGCTTGCGGGAATCATTTCCAGCAACTCGCCGCCCATGCCCGGCGGCACCATGATGCGATGAACGATGGTCGGCGTCTCCTGCACCGTACCCAGCACTGCGCCGGGCTCGATGCGCATGCCGTTTTTCAAGTCCGGCTTCGGCTCGAAGCGCCACAACCGGGTGCGATCCAGCGGCGGGATATGCACGCCGCGCGGGATGAAGTCGCCATGTTGCTTTGCATGTTCCAGCAAAGGACGCTGCACGCCGTCGAAGATGCCTCCCAGCAATCCCGGGCCCAGTTCCACCGACAGCGGATGACCGAGTGCGGTGACCGGCTCGCCGGGGCGCAGCGATTCGGTCGGTTCATACATCTGCACCAGCGCGCGCGCGCCGTGGCGGGCGATGACTTCTCCCGTCAGGTCCAGATGGCCTATCCTGACCTGTTCGCCGGTGCGGACATCGGCCAGTTCCACCGTGACCAACGGACCGTTGACTTCGACGACTTTACCCACTGTGCGCCTCCTGTGTGACCGGACTCAGTTGTTCACCGATGCTGTTGTGCAATTTCTCGCTCAGCCGCTCCAGACGGCCTTCGAAGGTGTTGTCGAAACGGATGTTGCAGTCGGCACTGGTGATCAACACGCCGCCCGAGCAGGCGATGATTTCCGCAGACAACTGGAGCCGTTTGCCGGGAGCTGCCTCTTTGGCGTAATCATCCCAAGTATGCTGCAGGCGTTCCCAATCGCGCCGATTGACCTGCGCGACCAGATCGTCCCGTTCGATGGCCTGCGCGCCTTCATGCAGCCACTTGCGCAGCAACGGCAGATAGCGCCGTTCATCGGCGGCCAATTCTGCGAGCCGCGCAGGAAGATGATCCAGCACCGAGTTGACCAGCATCATGCGCAAACGGTCGAGCTCGGAATGGAATTGCAGTTCGGCGGCCTGCACCTGTTGCTGGTATACCTGCTCGGCATGTGCTTTTGCGGCCAGCACTTCACGTTCCTCGTCCAGCTGCAACCGCAGCCTGCCCTCGGCAAGTATCTGTTCGCGAGTCTGGTTGGCGTGGTCCAGATATTCGGCGGCCAGTTTAGCGGCGCGCTCGGTCAGGGCTGCTTCCAGGCCGCTGATTTGATCAGTGTCACTCATTCTTTTGCCTCAAGTGCGGTAGCGCCGAGTATTTCCTGCACCAGATTTTCCACCCGCGAATGGTAACTGCCGGACAGGTGGATCTCGGGTATCTCGGTAATGATGATGCGGCCGCCTTCGCGCTGGGCGCGTGTCAGATAGCGTCCGGCATTGCGGGCGAGACTCTGTTCGATGACCACCAGTGCGGCCTGCTGCTCGCGCATCAATTCGTGCAGCAGCTTCTCTATGGTCTCCGGCGCGGGATCTGCATAAGTCTCAAAGCCGATCAGGGCGAATCCCTCCATCAGCGCTACGCCACCGAAGGCGATCATGCGAGCCGGGGTCAGGCCGCTCGGTGCGCTGCTGGCGCTCATGCGATCTTGCCCAGCAACAGGATGGTGACCACCAGGCCGTAGATGGCGATACCTTCAGCGAGTCCCAGATAGATCAGCGTGCGGCCGAACATCTCCGGTTTCTCGGAAATGATGGCGAGCGAAGCGGCGCCCACCGGCCCGACGGCAAAGCCGGCGCCGACAGCGGCCAGTCCGGTCGGGATGCCGGCACCGATCAGCGCCAGCCCCAAGCCGACGGATATCTCGCCGTGGGATGCGGCCGCCTGTTCGGCCAGCGCATCGTGCATGCCGAGCACCAGCAGGCTGACACTGGCTCCGGCGAATACCAGCAAGTTGCCGGCCAGCGTGCCTTTCCACCAGCGTTTCGCGCGCGTGCCATCTTTCAGCGGGCGCAGCTCCAGGTAGATTCCCAGTGCCAGTGTGCCGATCAGATTCAAGCAGATTATCGCGATGAGCCAAGACATATGTTTTTCCTTTCTATGGACGGTCAGTAGTTTTAAATCGCATGTCCTTGCCGCCTGCCCAGCGTGAGCGGGCGGAACGCACGCCCGTCGCCGCCGAAGAAGCGGGAAAAGCCCTCGTAGTATTCCAGGCGCAGCGTCTGGATAGCCACGATGCCGCCTTCCAGCACCAGGATGATCAGGTTGCCCAGCACCACAGTGATCCAGTATCCGGCCGACTGCAACATGTTCGCCACGGTAAAGATGGCGATGGACAGTGCCACGTGGTTGAGGCTGAAAGCCGCGAGACGCAGGAAGGACAGCGTGTTGGAGATGTAGGCCATGACCGACTCGAAACCTTCCATCAGCACGATCAGCAGCCTTTCGCCGAGGACGGCGCCGCGATTGTGTTGCCATGAGTAGGTGAATATCGCGGCCAGCGCCACTCCTATCGCCAGCAGCGGGGCAATGCCGGTTTGACCCGTGGCCGCGTAGCGCCAGCCGGCGGACAGCATTCCCAGATACAGCAGCAGTCCTGCTGCGCCAGGGCTGCACAGGAGCGCTTCGCGCAGCCGGCCATCGGCAATGCGGTTTCGTATGGTCAATACGGTGGCCAGCAAAATGAAGCCGATGCCCCAGCCCAGCGCAACGCCCAGCATGCGCGTCGGGTCGGACAGCGGCGACATCCACAAGGCGGGCAGGACATGCTCGTAGCCGAATACGCTCCCGTAGAGCAGGCCGAAGAACATCGAGCTGATGCCCAGGGAGATGGCCAGCACCGCATAGTGGCCAAGGCGGCGGCGCAGCACGACACCGGCCAAGGCGAGGACGGCGCCCTGTCCGACATCGCCGAACATCATGCCGAACATCAGCACGAAGGAGATGGCGAACAACACGGTGGGGTCGATCTCCTCGTAACGCGGCACGCCGTAATTCAGCACCAGGCTGGCGAAGGGGCGCAACCAGCGATGATGGCTGATCAGCGATGGAACCAGTAAACGTTCATCGGGGCGGGGATCGCGCGCATGCAGTACGAAACGGTTGCCGAAGCATTGCTCCAGCATGTCGCGCAAGCGCGGCAATCGATCTTCGGGTATCCAGCCGCTGACCATGGCCAGATGGCCGCGACCGCGCATCAGCGTGGCGAGTTCGGCATAGGGGGCCGCTCGTGCGAGGTCATGCTCTGCAGCAAGCAGCCGGTCGTAGAGTTCGTCACGGGTGGACGCGATGCTGCTGTGCAGTTCGTTTTGCTGTTGCTCCAGTTGTGCCATCTGCTGGGTCAGCTCCTCGCGCACCTTCGCGGGATGCCCGCGGAATTCCGCAGGAATATCCGTGGTACGCCAACCGGCAGCCTGCAGCACGCGCTCGACCTCCGATGCGCGCCCGATGGGACCGGCGATGATGAGTTGCACCTGTTCGGGGCTCGTGAAGAAATCGATGGCGACATATCCGGCCAGGCTGAGCGCTTCGCCGAAGCGTTGCATATTCGCGCGCGGCAATGTACCGACGCGGATATCCAGCACGCGGCTGTCCTTGTGCAGCAGGGTGAGGTCGATGTTGAGATACATGAACTGGCCGAGCGCCTTGAGCATCTGTGCCGTGTGGCGGAGATCGTCGCGCAGCCTGCGCATGTGTTCCTGTTCCGCCGAGCAGGCGTCCCATGTTTTCCTCAGCCACTCATCGAGCATTGCAAGCTGTGCCAGATTTACCGGCTGCATCGCCGGATCGGGAATGTCTACGCTGGCGATCGCGTAGTGCAGGAGTATCTTGTCGAGGCGCGAGCGGCATTCGGTGTAAACCTGACGGTAGGCTTCGCCGGGAAGTTCGGGTAGCTCGGCGGCGGAGACTTCGCTGACCTCCGGGTTGAAACTGGCGAAATCGGCGAGCAGCAAGGCCGCTTCGGATGCATTCTCCTTGAGCAGACTCAACTCGATACGCTGCATGGGGACGGGTTTAAACATGGCCCGCCTCTCCATGTCCGGCGGCCAGACCGAGTGCGGAGCGGATCATGACTGTGTCCATCTGCATCTCATGGCCGCGCACGATCGCACGCAACCGCCGCAGGTCGCGTTCGCGCAGCACCAGATAGGCGAGGGCGCGCGCCACGTTGAATACGCTGTGGTTCAGCACATGCGTGGCGACCCGCCATGTTTCTTGCTCCAGACGCAGGGTCACTTCCGTAGTGTTGCGCGCACCGGCCAGCATGCCGGCATAAGGTTCGGAAAGATTGGCGAGGACATCCTCGAAGGTCGCCTGTTGCGAGAGCATTTGCAGCTGCTGGGCGCTTACGCGGTAGCTCGCGGGGATGAGCAGGTAATAGGCCTGGGATGGCGGAAGGCGATAGGCGAAGCGGTAACGCAGCAACCACACCAGATTGACACGGTCGATGATGCTGCCGACGATGGCACGCAGGAATTCACCTGATGAAGTGCTGCGCCGGGATAGTCCGGAGAAATAGCGCCGGTCGAGTGCCGCATCCAGGGCGAACAAAGTCTCGCCCTGTTCCAGCAGGTGGCGCGTCTGGCGTGCGATCTCGGCGTAGGGCGTTTGCTCCAGACGCCGCAGCAATTCGGGCGGCGTGTCGCTTTGCAGCAATTCGGCGATGGGGAGGCTGGTGAAATTGCCCATGTCCAGCAATTGTTCCTCGATCGCCTGCTGCGGCTGTCCGGCCATCTTGCCGCGGATGATGACCTTGAGGTTGTTGAGTTCGAAACGATGCGCCCAGTAATGCAGCATTTCGCGCGCCGTGCCCGACAAGGGGCGGATCAGAACAGACAGATCTTTGAGCAGATGCGTGACATTGCTCTGGTCGAGGTCGCCGATGTACTGCATCTGGCTGGTCGAGCGACCGTGTTTGCCGGAGCCGCCGGGCAGATCCTCTCCGGGATGGTCGATCAGCGCATTGACCTGGACGGGATCGAGAAGCTTGGCGGCAAACAGGTTGACGCGCGCATTCAGGTAGGCGTATTCGGCGGCGATCATGGCTGGGATTGACCGGCACCGCTCAGCAGGTTCACCGCAGCATCCAATGCCTGCGATTCCCATTTTGTTACGGAAAGGCGCAATGCGGTTGCGTGATCGGTATGGCGCCGTTTCAGTTCTGCGATGGTCTGCTGGGCTCGCTGATCGGCCTGGGCGATGGACGCTTCGTGAATCTCCTTGATGCGCGCGGCATGTTGTTGTTCCGAGGCTTCGACTTCATGCCGCGCTTGCTCGATGATCTTTTGGCGTTCCTCTTCAGCCCGGGCGATGACGAGCTCGGCTTTGGCTTCCGCATCCAGCAAACGCTTGAGAGATTCGTCCACCATACAACCTCCAGTGCACCAGTTGACGCGTACAATCGATCATCGATCAGGTTGACGGATTATAACCACAGTGCATTGGCATCCGGGAAGGGGCCCGGAAAAATTATTCCGCCAGGAATAAATGGGTGCTTCGGCGTGTTTACATGAGCATGGATTCCTAACTCATCAACCGACAGGAGGCTATCATGAAGTCTCTCAGCGTAATTCATCCGAAGATCCGGTTCGGCATCGGTTTGCTCCTTCTTGCATTGTTGCCCGGCGGATGCGGTGGTGGTGCCGGGTATGGAGGGGGAGGTTATACGCCGCCATCCGCCACCCCATCATCCGGCACCCTGACCAGCATTAACATCACGCCGGCTTCCGAAACGATGACTATCGGAACGGCAGCCCAGTTAACTGCCATCGGTAGCTACTCGAACGGGACGAGCGCCGATATCACGACATCGGTCACCTGGACGTCCGCTTCCCCAGCCACTGCAAACGTGGGGAGTGGCACGGGGATTGTGACAGGCGCAACAGCTGGAACTACCACCATCACTGCCTACATGAATAACGGCACCATGTATGGGGGGGCTGTTACTTCGCCCGCCGATAGCATCACGGTGACTGCGGCCACGGTAGGCGGTATCACGATCGCGCCCCTGACAACGTCGGCAGCCAGAGGCACAACCGCCGCCTTTACTGCCACCGGCGCCTTTTCGGATGGCACTAGCGGCAACATCACTGGTGAGGTCATCTGGGCATCAAGCAACATGGCTGTTGCTACCATCAATGCCGCCGGTATTGCCACAGCTGTGGGCGCTGGCACCAGTACCATTACGGCTTCGTACAGCCTGGCAGGAGGAACTGCATTGACAAATACTGCCACTCTGACCGTATTCTGATTCGCGGCAGGCAAAATCAGGGCTGCGGCAGATGGAGATATTGTTTTGTGGTGCTGCAGACAATAACAGCCGCCTGATGCAAGTGACTGTTTATTTGCAATTAAATACCGATATAAAAATTGCGGGTATAGATATTTTCCCTTATGGATGGGAGGGGGGTTTGCTGATAGCTTACTACTTGGTTTTACTGACCGGATAGTGTGGGTTTTCCTGTAGGGAAATATATAACCAAGCCCGATTGTGGCTGTGCTTTTTCGGAGGTGCGTATGTCAACTGATGAAGTGTTCTTCAAATGGTCTCCCGATTACAGCGTCAACATTAAAACCATCGACAACCAGCACAAGGAGCTAGTCAACATCCTTAACCGTTTGTTTATCGCAGTATCCAGACGCGAGGGAAACAAGGTTATTGCCGCAATACTGGATGCGCTGATCAACTACACCCAGACGCATTTTTCACTGGAAGAAGGCCTGATGCGGCAGGCGAAATATAAAGACCTGGACGCACACATGGCAGAGCACAAAAAACTGATCGATAAGCTCGACCATCTGTGCAAAAAATATCTGGTCGAAGAACAACCGATCTATTTCGAGATGCTCAGCTTTCTGAAGACCTGGCTCAAGGAGCACATTCAGGGCGTAGACAGGAAATACAGCGCGGCACTGCTGCAAGCCGGATTTTCAGTTAAAGCATGGGAGCTTGAAGCGACTGCAAAGTTCGCGGCCATGACGGACTCCAAAAAATGGTGGGAGATATGGAAGGCCGCCTGAACGGGCGATATTCCGGCTTCACGCAAACCACCAGACTCGTCAAACAGCCATCCTGCCGGGTGGCTGTTTTTGTTTGATGGCAGGGAATTCCATAACGGCTGTAATGGTAGATGCCTCGATCCTGCGCATTCCACCTGCGCTGTCACTACAATGGCAGCATGAGACAGCCCACACTGAGGATCATCGAAAACCTTGCGGACATTCAAGCCGCGGACTGGGACGCGCTGTCTGAAGGCGACCCCATGCTTTCTCATGCATTCCTGTATGCGTTGCAGGAAAGCGGCTGCGCTACTCCGAGGTTCGGCTGGAAGGCGAAATTCATTACCTTGTGGCATGACGATAGCCTGGTGGGCGCGATGCCGCTTTATCTGAAGATGAATTCGTTCGGCGAACACGTGTTCGATTTTGCATGGGCCGATGCTTATCTACGGCATGGGCTGCACTATTACCCCAAGCTGGTCTGCATGGTGCCTTTTACGCCGGTGACCGGCAGGCGATTGCTGGCGAAATCAGAGGAGGTGCGCGGCTTGTTGTTGAAACACGCACTGGAATGCGCCAGGAGCACCGGCGTATCTTCGCTGCATTGCTTGTTTCTGAATGAGCCGGATGCGCTGGAGGCGCAGGCTCAGGGGATGATGTTGCGGCAGGACGTGCAGTTCCACTGGAAGAATCCGGGTTACCGCGATTTCGACGACTTTCTGGCCACGCTGAGCCGCGACAAGCGCAAGCGCATCAAGCAGGAAAGGCGCAGGGTGGAAGAGGCCGGCATAGAACTGCGATGCGTCACCGGGCATGATGCCACCGCAGAGCAGTGGGCTTTTTTTGCCGCATGTTATTTGCATACCCTGCGATTGCACAATTCGCCGCACCAGCTAAATGAAGATTTTTTCCAGCGTATCGGCGCAGCGTTGCCGCAACACACCTTGCTGGTCATTGCATCGCGAGAAGGCCGGCCGATCGCCAGCGCGCTGAACTATGTGACCGAAGAAGCCCTGTACGGACGCTCATGGGGAACGTTCGAATTCCACTCCGGACTGCATTTCGAGACTTGCTACTATCAGGCCATCGAGTATTGCATCGCGCACAACATCAAGACATTTGAAGGCGGCGCGGGCGGCGAACACAAACTGGCCCGCGGCTTCCTGCCGGTGACGACGCGTTCTGCGCACTGGCTTGCGCATCCGCAGTTTGCGCAGGCCGTGGAGAATTTCCTGAAACACGAAGCCGATGCCGTTTCAGGGTATGTGGGGGAAATGAACGAAAGAAGCCCTTTCAAGCACAAGTGAGTTGCCTTCCCCTCAATACTTACCCGCGGGAAAAGCAGGTGAATTACGTATTTCGCGCCAGTCTTTCCAGTCCTACTATCCCACGCATTCCGACCTGAAGTATCGAATCTGTCTTCACTCTGCCCAGTAATGGGTGCCCCAGCGTGTCTGCATGCAGTACAACTCCCTAACGCACAAACCGACAGGAGGCTTTCATGAAGTCACTTCTCGTAATCCTTCCACGATTCAGTAGTAGCTCGGCCGCCTTGGTCACCTAGTTGCCCGGCAGAGGATGAGGGGGCAGCGGTGCATATGGCGCAGAAGGCGGATATGCGATGTAACCACACTCATATAAAAAATTTGAGTGTCGCGCCTGCATTCCTCAAATTGCATCTGATCTTCACCATCCTTGTGTGCGCCATATCACAGGCATACGCGGATACGTCACAAGATGTGCTGTTGCCGGGCGAAGTGATAAATGCTCATGCAAAGTTCGAAAAGGATTGCGGTAACTGCCACAAGAATTTTGATAAGGCGGCCCAGCCCGGTTTGTGCACATACTGCCACAAGGATATCGCACAGGATATGCGCAATAAGCGCGGCCTGCACGGGCAGCATGATGAGAAACTGCCTTGCAGCAAATGCCATGTCGAGCATCAAGGGCGCGATGCCCGTTTAGCCCAACTGGACACTATTGGTTTCGAACATGCGAAACAAACCGGCTTTGAATTAAAGGGTGGCCATCTGTCCCGCAAAGTACTTTGCAGGAATTGCCATTTGCCGCACAAAAAATATCGCCAGGCTCCGACAACCTGCAGTGGCTGCCACCTGAAGGATGACAAGCACAAGGGGGCATTGGGGGCCGAATGCCAAAACTGCCATGAAGAGAAGAGCTGGAAGAAGATCCATTTCGACCATGGAAAAACTCATTTTCAAGTGCTTGGCAAGCACGTCGCCGTGAAATGCAAGGCTTGCCACCTTGATGTCAATTTCAGGAACACGCCGAAACTTTGTATCGAGTGTCACAGGAAAGATGACAAACACAAGGGCAACTTTGGGCCGAAATGTGAAACTTGCCATACGGATCGGGGATGGAAAGAAATCCTGTTCGATCACAACAAGGCAACCAAGTATCCGCTTCTTGGAAAACATCATGAAGTGAAATGCATCAGCTGTCACAAAGGGAATCCATATAAGCGGAAGTTGAAGACCGATTGTTATTCCTGCCACAGAAAGGACGATAAGCATAAAGGGCAGGAAGGGAAAAAATGCGAAACGTGCCACCATGAGAAATCATGGAAAAGGTCAGAGTTTGATCACCGGTTGTCCCGTTTCGCGCTGGCCGGAGGCCACCTCCTGGTCACGTGCAAAGAATGCCATTCAAGTTACAGGTTCAAGGATGCTCCAACGGATTGCTGGTCATGCCATGAAAAGAAGGATGTTCACAAGCGTCGATTGGGCACCGGCTGTGAACCCTGTCATAACACCCGCAATTGGAAGGATTGGGACTTCGACCACGGCAAAACAGGATTCCGGTTGCAGGGAAAACACAGGTACCTGGGATGTACCGAGTGTCACCGGGCACCTGTAAAAAAGAAGATAGTCCTGGCGGCCGGCTGTGTTTCTTGCCATGGCATGGACGATAAGCATAACGGAAGTTTCGGGGATCAATGCAACCACTGTCACTCGGAAATCTCGTGGAAAGACATCAAAGTAGGGAGCATCAGAATAACCGGCAGCGGTGGGCTTAAATGACCATGCAACGACACGTTTAATCCTGGTGGGGCGAAAGGCACGATCGATTAACCCTACTCGTATCGATATGTAACTTTCATCAATAATCACGGTCTATGGATTTGCGGAATCCTTTGAAGAAAGGAGGTTTATCATGGCTCAAGTCCGTTTACCTCACGTGCCCCATTTTGATCTGTGGGATATGTTTACCCGCAGTCATGTGTCGGTGCTAAAACTGTTCTTCCTCTATGCGGTGCCGCTGTCTGTGCTCCCGCCAGTAATGATCCATTATGCCGGTGTCACGTATGGCGGGCATTTGTTGCCTGTGCTGAGCGAGATTCAGCTAACGACAATTGGCATTGTGTTCTTCATTGCCGAGTTGGCGATGACTTTCGTGGTTGCATACGTCATCCAACGCCTGGGCGGCGTGATAGACATGCGGCCTGCCTTTGAGGATGCCTACAAGATGGCAGTGGTGGTGGCGACACCGTTATGGTTAGTGCCCCTGTTCCTGTTCATCCCCAGCTTCATCCTCAACATCACGGCAGGCGCAATGGCGCTGATCCTCTCCGGCATACTGATCTTCTACAATGTGCCGTCAGTACTCAAAATTGAGGAAGAAGGCCACGCTTTCCTGCTGTCCGGTTCCATCCTGGCGGCCGGAATGGTGGCGTGGGCTGCGATGTTGTATATCACATTCCTGAGTTGGGGATTTATCACGGCTACGCTGCCACTTCTGGAGTGAAGTGACACAGGAAGTCTCAGCCTTTGCAGGCGGGCGGGGAAGACGCTGTCTTCCCCGCTTTTGTTTGCGTTAAAGAATCGATACCGCATCCGGTATCGTTTCGCGTATGGTCTGGAAGCGGCTTTGCTGCTAGGCTTCGGGGCAGGGTAAACGGGTTAGGGCGGAAAAAGTCTGCCGCGCGAATTAACCAATGATCAGGAGGCTCAACGATGACTGAAGAATCTGGTGCACCCCGCAACAAACGCAATATATGGATACGCCTTATTTTCATGTTGCTGATAGCCTTGGCGTTCCATGTATGCGTAACAGTATTGTGTATCGTAGTGGTCATCCAGTTCGTGATGATGCTGTTGAACGATACACCCAATACCCGGCTTGTTTCATTCGGCCGCAGCATGGGCAACTATTTGCGGCAGATCGTCAATTACCTGACTTTTGCCACGGAAGAGATGCCGTTCCCTTTCAGCGAGTGGCCTGCGGGGGAGTGACCCCGGCAACTTGACCATGCGCCCGTCTTCGCGGCTGGCGAACTGACCATGCTGGATATCTCGATACTGTGTTTCTTTGCATTTTGCGCGGGCATGGTCGATGCTGTCGTCGGCGGAGGCGGCCTCATTCAGATTCCCGCGCTGATCAATGCGCTGCCGAATGCAGCGGCGGCAAGTCTGTTCGGTACCAACAAACTCTCCTCGATCTGCGGCACAACCATCGCGGCGCGTTCTTATCTGGGGCGGGTGACCATCCCTTGGCATCTGGTGCTGCCCGCCGCCATCAGCGCCTTCGTCATGGCCTTCTTCGGCGCAGCCGCCGTATCGTTCGTCCCGCAAAGCTGGTTGCGCCCCATCGTGCTCGTGTTGGTCATCGTCATGGCCTTCTACATTTTCCATAGGAAAGACTTCGGCACGATCCGGCATGTCCTGCATTTCGGTACGCGCGAACGCGTGTTGTCCGTGGTGATCGGCGGGGCGATCGGTTTTTACGACGGCCTGTTCGGGCCGGGGACAGGAAGCTTTCTCATCTTCCTTTTTGTGCGTTATTTCTCCTTCGACTTCCTGCAAGCCTCGGCGTCGGCCAAATTCGTGAACATCACTACCAACCTGGCGGCGCTCCTGTTCTTCATCCCCTCCGGAAATGTTCTTTACAGAATCGCCATTCCCATCGCCGTCTTCAACATGCTGGGCGCATACACCGGCACCCGGGTCGCGATGAAGCGGGGGGCCGGTTTTGTCCGCGTCCTGTTTCTCTGTCTGCTGGTCGTGCTGATATTCAAACTCGCCTACGACATGCTCGTTTCAGCCTGAGGCGAGATTACGCTGCGTTGGCCCATACATCGGCATCACCGCGCCTGGGTTCATCCCACACATAGGCTGCAACGCCTGTTTCGCTCACGTTGCGCAGTATCGCTTGTGTTCGGACAAACTTCTTCTTCCCCTCCGCAATTTCCAGAGCCGTCCGTCCTTGCTCATTTGTTTTGCGGTAGTCCGCGCCATGGTCGATCAGCAACCGCACAATCTCGGGATAGCCTTTCTCGGCTGCCAAGTGCAATGGGGTCATGCCATTCAGGATAAAGTTGACGTTAACATTCATTGCCAACAGGCGTTGAATGGTAACCTGATCTCCCTTGGAAATTGCCGCCATCATTTCCCGGCGCGCATCGGCTACTGACATCCAGCGGTTTTCTCTCTCCGTTGGCAACAACTTGAACTTGCGGTTCAAGAGCGTAATCCCGATCAAAGTACCCAGCGATACGATCAAGGAAAGTTGACTGATCCCCAATGCGGTTGCAAGCTCTGCCGGGAGATTCGCACCGATGGCCAGAACGGATATCGTTAGAAGCAGCACCACCTGCAAGTAGCGGAACATCGCCACAACAACCAGGGCGGTCAACGCTGACAATAACATTCTCCTATCGACCAGATCGTTCAGATAGGAATCCGGGAGATTGGCAATGAAACTCATTACCGCAGCTCCCATCAGAATAAGTAGTTCACTGGACCTGATTTCTATTTTCACCATAACCTCCTATGAAGCCGCCAACTTGTTTGCCGCTCTCGTCGGCTGACAGTGTCTTAAACATGACGGAATAAGCGCGCAGGACTGTGGACCAACAGGCGTCCTGCTGGCTTTGCATGCATTGGAGGAGGGATACCTGAAACGGATATTTCCATTGACATGGTTGCTCCTTGAATCAAATTCGCGAGAGCAACCATAAAGAGATTCTTGGCGGCCCCGCTATCGTAGGTTTTACCCCTTAGATCGGAAACTTTGCGTCCCTGCTTTTCAACAGGTTTGCCTTTTTCAATAACGGTCTGTCAAAGAACTGACAAACCGCGCGCGTACATTTACACAGGAAATTGATAAATGCAAGCCCCCTTTCCCATGTCGACGTATCGGATTTCCAGACAAAACCAGCCTGTGAGCACAGGTAAAAGGCCTATATCTTTTGGCATATGGCCTGGAATGGGCTTTGCTGCTAGGCTCCGGCCGCGTTGATGACAAGCAATGCCGGGTTGGCGAAGGCGGGAAGGCGGGAGCCTTAAACGCCAGAAAATAATGACTTTGTAGCACTAAGTTTCATCATTAAAAAAACCAGAGGGGAAAGCATGAGAAACAAAATGTGGCTGGGGGTATTGATTGTTGTTGCCTTTGCGTTGGGCGGTTGCGCCGATCAGCGGTTGATCCGGGAAGATAAGGACGATCTTGCATCGGCCAGTTTGGTGTTCGGATACGTCGATATGGAAGATGCACCTACTAATCTGGACTGGTTCAGTATCAGGCAGGTTCTGCCAAAAACCGACCAACCCTATTGGAATGCAGCCATCGATGAGGGGATGTTCTGGGGTTCTCATTTCAAGCCGGGCGCTTATCAGATGAATTCCTTCGGGGGATTCAGCCGCTGGCGCAACACGAACTTCTCCTTCGAGCTTCCCCAACAATACGCTGAAAACTTCAGATTCAAAATCGACAACAAGCCTGGAATCTATTTCATGGGTTCCTATAAGTACAAGGACGTGAAGACCGGTTTTTTCGAGCAGGGCAAGTTTGATTTCGTGGCGGTGAAGTCTCCGACGGAGCGGGAGCTTCTGGAACGGTTGCTGAAGTTCACGGACAGCAAGACCTGGGAGGCAAGAATCAGGAAGCGCCTCCAGGAGTTGCCGAAATGAAGCGGGATCTGTTGAGGGGGTGGAGGTGGTTACCGGGCGTTCTCCTGCTGATCGCAATGGGCGGCTGCGCTTCCCGGGTTGCAGTCGATGATCTTTCTGCAGTTGCCGCGCAAGAGGTCATTGTGGTGGGACGCATCGAATTGACCCCGGCCCTGACCGATGAAGACCAGATTCTTCAGGGCCTCGGCACCGGGAAGTTCAAGAACAAAGTGTACGTCATCACGGATGAAGAATGGCGGGACAAGCAAGGAGGGATCGCCGCGGGTGATGATGCCTTCGAAGCGATGCTGGGAGAACCCTTTTACATCAAGGGCCCCAACAAACCCTTCTATTTCCTGACCAGCGTGATTTATACCGAGGTATCGTCAAATGGATCGATGCGAAATGTAAATCTGCCCGGCGGCGTGAAGATCGAGCTGCGCAACAACGATAAAGCGGTGTACATCGGCACGATCCGTTATGCAAGAAACGAATATTTCGACATCACCAAGTCAGAGATTAGCGACGATTACGACCGGGCCAATGCGGCGTTCAAGAAGAAGTTCGGCGTGAAGTACAACCTGCGCAAAGCGTTGGCGGTGCCGATACGGGGCAAATGAGCACATGATGGTGCTGTAAAGGTTCATGCGGTGGATGCCAAGTAATACGGAGCTCCACCGCATTACTTTGCGCTAAACGATCTCAATATTCTGCTGATCTCAGGAAGCGCCGCAGTAGCCGCTTTCTCGCCTTCAAGTATGGCCCAGTGCTTGTCGTCCAGATTGGTTTGATCGATCTCTTTTGTGATGGGGCATATGACTATGTCGGCCTGTTTCAGCTCGTAGCGGTTAATGGAAACGCTCATGATGTTAAAAGTCTGCATCAGCACACCAAGCATTGAATCGGTCTTGTTGTCTGTTGGAAGAGTTGAAATGTCCACGGCAATCACAATATCGGCACCCATCGAACGAGCCACACTTACGGCCACCGGCTTTACCAGACCGCCATCGACATAACTCTTGCCCTCGATCTCCGTCGGCTGAAAGATTCCGGGTACTGAGCATGAGGCGCGTACCGCTTGTCCGGCATTGCCTGTGTGAAACACAATTTCCTCCCCGGTTGCCAAGTCGGTTGCAACGGCAGCGAAGGTCCGCTGGAGTCCTTCCATAGGTTGCTGCTTAACCATCTGGTTGATGAATTGCTCAAGTGGTTCGCCAGACATGAAGCCTCGATTTGGCAGAATCCAGGAAGTCACGGATTCGCGCTGCATCGGAAGGGAGATTTCCTGCAATTGGAACCCTGTGTAACCAGCCGCATAGAGTGCGCCTACCGCCGATCCAACGCTGGTGCCAACGATAATATCGGGAGTTATGCCCTGCGATTCGAGGACTTTAATGACGCCAACATGAGCAAAACCTCGAGTACCGCCTCCGCCGAGCACAAGTCCGATCTTGGGTTGACGACTGGCAGCCGGTATGAGTTTGCTAACCCATTGGAAAAGGCTGGAACGATGGCGATTCATACGATTCACACTCTGGAGTGGCCCGTTGGTCACGGAAGTGTAAACCAATAGGGAGCAGCGGAGTATCCGGGGCGCGTTAATTCTGCGCCAGCGTTCAAGCCTTCTGGTTTCTGTGTGAGTACAAATCGCATACCAACGTGTTGTTGGCGGGCATGATTTTCAAATGCGGAACGCATACGAGCATATTCAGCATTACATCAGTAGTTCTAAACGTGTGGACGCAGTTTTCGCAGGATCGCCCGTCTTCAGGCTTTGAGGGCTTGTTCATCTAATTAACAGAGACTTTGCGTCTGTACTTTTCATATATGCGAAGTGCTGCATATAGTACGCGTCAATACCAACAGCGGCAAACCTGCCCCGGGAAAACCGGAACAGAGCGGCAGTCATCGAAGCAAGAGTTCTATATCTTTTGGCATATGGTCTGGGAACGGCTTTGCTGCTAGGCTTCGGGGCGGGGTGCGTGAAAGGACTGCCCCCGATTTTTTGTGCGAATAGTGCGTGAAGACTTTACTGTTAATCTTCAGCGGGCTAGAGACTGCTTACTTGGGGGATGCGGGATGGTGGGTATATTGTTGAAATTGCTGATCGTCGGGCTGATTGCTTACGTGATCTACCGGATCTTCTTCATGCAAACGGCGGCACCTCGCCCCGAAGCAGTCTCAGGTGGCCGCAGCGAACGCGGCTTTGCCTTCCTCTCGAACGGCTTGCTGTTTTACCGTCATCGCGGCGGCGAATTGAAACAGGTGCACAGCGCCTATGCGCAGGAAGCAATTGATCGCCGGGAACAGCACCGTGACAGGCACGGCTGGAAGCAGGGCACGAGTTTCAACGTTGCGGCCGGGGGCGGTTCGCGCAGCTTCGAAGCAAGCAGCGCCGCAATCCAGATGACCACCGCTGCCTTCGAGGCCGACGGCAACCTGATCTATTTCCTCAAGAACGAAAACATGGGCGGACTGTTTCGCCATGAGACAGCCACCGGCAAGGAATTGCGCATACTGTTCCAGCAAAACCTGCAACTGAGCGACCTGACTCCTTCGCCAGATGGTGCGACACTGGCGGCATCGTCGCTCCACCCAACCGGGGTCGCCAACATCGTCATGTTCGACAAAGATGGCAACAACTACCGCGAGGTGACCGGCGGCGACACGGTGGATACCGCACCGGCATGGATCCCGGGCGTGCCCAACCGGCTGCTGTTCCAGTCATCCGGCTTGGCGCGCAACGAAGAGGGCTACATCATCGCGCAGGGGCCCGCGAGCATCCAGAAACTGGACCGGGACTTGGGCAGCGTAACGCCCATCCTCGACGATCCCGCGTTCGACCACCTCAAGCCGCGCGTCACCCAGGCTGGCAATCTCCTCTACATCCGCCGGCCCTATCAGGGGGCGAACTATGGAATCGGCAGCATGCTCAACGATACGCTGGCATTTCCCTTTCGCTTGCTGCGCGCCGTGTTCCATTACCTCAACTTCTTCTCGCTGATGTATACCCGCAAGCCGCTCACCAGCGCCAACGGGCCGGTGGTGAAGGCCGATATCAAGAACATCCTGCTGCAGGGGAAGCGCATAGACGCGGAAAAAGCCCTGCGCAGTGCGCGCCCTGTACAAGGCGTGCCATCTCTTGTCCCCGACAACTGGCAACTTATCAGCCGCAATCAAGATGGTGTGGAAACCGTGCTTGCCACCAATGTCGCGACGTTCGACATCAGCCCCGACGGCACCATCGTCTATTCCAATGGCAAGGGCGTGTTCGTGCTGGATCAGGACGGCTCATCCCGGTTGGCGCATACGGAAGACCTGGTTGCAGAAGTTGTGGCGGCGATCGCTTAGAATGGAGGGCCGCGGTCTGTCACCGCGGTTTTCTGAATGGTTTATGGAGACGTTATGAGATTTTCAAGAAGGTTTTTTGTTACATCCATCTTTATGCTGCTGATTGCGGGGCTGAACGGATGTGCCAGCAAAATTATCGGTGTGCGGCCGGGGGTCGAGCGAGTTTCTCTGGCAGATGCTAACCAGGTTGCAGCCTGTCAGCCCAAGGGAGAGAACACGATCAGCGTCCTTGCCAAGGTCGGTCCTATCAGTCGAAGCACCGAAGAAGTAGAAGCCAATCTGTATCAAGTGGCACTGAACTATGCCGTTGATATCGGCGCGGATACGCTGGTAAAGGGCGAGTCCAAGCAATTCGGCGAACGTACGTTCAAAGCCTACAAATGCCGCCCGTAAATTTCAGGCGTATCAGCCGAATTACTTTTACTGCAATTTGGGGAATGGGAGTCTGAGCTAGCTCGCCGGCTGGTCGAAGTTGCAGCTATGCATCAACGACTGGCTGGCGAAGGATGGATCGATGGCGTCCGCCCATCGATTCAATTCCCCTGTCTTCACTTCGGAGTAGCTATGTTTAAAGTGGTACACAAGTCATTCCTGTTGCTTGTTCTATCTATCGCCGTTGCGGGCTGTGCACGTACAACCACGATGGGGCATAAAGTGGCTTTGCCTGAGGCTCCAATCAAACAAATGAATTGGGTATTCAAGTCCGGCCAATTCAACGCTCAAAACAAGCTAGCGCAGCAAGACATCAATGACTCGCTTAACGAGCTGAGCACTGCGCTGCAAAAGCGGTTGCCTGCCGTGTTTGCTCTAAACGGTATTGAAGTAACGACTGGTAATGCAGCATCTCAGTATGAACTCTTCATTGCTCCCATCCATGCCACATTCTCCTCATATGGTGGAAGCAAAATCAACCTGGACATGCGAGCGCAGCTTTACGACAGAGCCCAGGGATCAAAATTGATCTGGTGGGGGGATATACATTTCTTTGATCCAAATCCGCACATGGGCACCATGGAGAAAGCCGCGGACAGGTTTGCCAAGAGCGTTCTTGAGCAACTGGTGACAGATGGTATTGTCAGGCTCGAATCGGGCGAGATAAGAATGCCGGAAGAGAAGGCGAAGTGAGCAAGCTTGAATGCTCTGGGTTGCGGTGCGCACCGGGAGTATTCCGAGCCCCTTTTGATCTCTGAGTGGAGTGAACGAGGTCGATCATGCAAACACTATTGATCACCGGCGCCAACCGTGGCATCGGTTTGGAATTCTGCAAGCAATATGCGGCGGTTGGCTGGCGTGTTCTGGCTTGTTGCCGCGAACCCGGCAAGGCGGATGCGCTCAACAAACTGGCGGCCCGCTATCCCGATCTCATCCAACTCCATGCCCTCGATGTAACCGACCATGCGCAGATCGAGCAACTGGCACGCACGCTGACCGATGAAGCGATAGACCTGCTCATCAACAATGCAGGGGTCTATCCGGCTGCGGACAAACGCGGCGGCTTTGGTCATACCGATTATGCGGAATGGATGGCCGCATTCAACATCAACAGCATGGCTCCGCTCAAGATGGTCGAGGCGTTCATCAAGCAGATCGCGCGCAGCAAACTCAAGCTCATCGTCACCATCACCAGCCAGATGGGCAGCATAGACGACAACAGCAGCGGCGGCAGCTACCTGTATCGCAGCAGCAAAGCGGCAGCCAACATGGTGGTGAAAAGCCTGTCCGTTGACCTGAAAGATAAGGGCGTCACCTCGGTGGCCTTTAACCCCGGCTGGGTCAAGACCGACATGGGTGGCCCCAACGCCATGATCCCGGTCGAGCAAAGCGTGGCCGACATGCGCAAGGTGATAGCCGGCCTTACCCTGGCGGACACGGGCAAATTCATCGGCAATGACGGGGTGGTGATTCCCTGGTGACATCCCGCCTCCATTAATTCCAAAGACAGGAGAGGAAGTGGAATGAAAATAATCGTGAGATCTTTTCTATTGTTGGTTGCGACATTTTGGCTATCTTCTGCATGTGCCAGTACCTATCAGCAACATCTGGATCGAATTCTCAAAGAATATACGGCGCTTCCACAATCAACTGATGTCAGGCGACTAGTCGAGCTAGACCGAGAATTAACGGCGCTTGCCGATGAGATTCAAAAGAATGATAGCGAGGGTAAATCCGCAAGCCTTTGGAAAAAGGAGTACGAGAAAATCGGAGTATATGTAGGCCACTACTCAAACCAGATTGGGTATTCCGGCAAATTGTTAGTGGAAGCGCATAAGGCCAATCCCAATTCGCCATACCGCGAATACACACTGTTTACAACGATATTGGGTGAGGGCTCATCTCATGGGCTTGGTGAAATGCCAGACATCGATCAGGCAAAACAATATGTTCAGGAATTTCCTAACGGCCCATATGCAGCCAAAACGTATTTCATTATTGGATCGTTCTATGATGATTTGGCAAAAGTGATTGTTCGTTTTGTAGATAACAAAAAGAATAACAAGGACTACAAATACGACTGTTTCTCAAGCTACCTGACCAATGAGCCGTATCAGACCCAACTAATAAAGGCAAAAGCTCTAGCAAACGAAAATTTGGATAAAGCAATCACCCTTATGCCCGAAAGTGAAAGAAAGAAGATGAACCTGGATTTTTGGTACGTAAAAAGTGGAAGAACATACGCTTGGCATTGGTGCGCAGACTAGTAGTTTGAACTTGCTCAACTAAAGAGGGTTCCAAACCCGCCAGAAGACTCAGGAATAGTCGATATCCTGCTCATTGCCCGCATATTGATCCTGCAACTCGGTGAGCACGGTTTTGATCCTGGTTTTGCCAAGTATCTTCTTGACGATCGTGCCCCTGAGTTCTTCCATGCGTTCACGCAGCAGGGGCTGAAACTCGGGCGGGATCTTTTTCAGGAAATCGTTCCAGTTGGCTTCGACATCGGGCTGCGATTCGCGGGCGCGGTTGATCAGGTTCTCGATTTCCCTCTGTCCCGTTCGCGCGACGATACGTCCATCCCCGGATATTGCGAAAATAACGGCAATCGAGATCACAGCATTGGCATCAAGCTCGGAGTCTTTGACAGGACCGTTGGAATTATTTTTGCGTAACCATTTTGCGCAGTCGATGATCTTCTGATTGCGCTTCCGATCCAGCAATTCATTTTGATAGACCGCATCGCCTTTCCATGTCGAGGCGGGATCGGCGCTGCATATCTCCATGAAGATCGCCTTGAGGTTGCGCTGCTGGATGAACGCATCGTTGTCGAAATCGGAAACGTAGGCCACATAGGGCAGGGCGGACAATTCCTTGATATGCCGGAATCCCATCTGGAACACGTATTCGGCACCGTGCTGCAGCAGAAAGGAAAGCCTGGCTTCATTGCTGTCGGCAACACCGGCCTGGCTGATGGCCAGCGAGATGCATCCAACCGTCAGGTGAAACGCGTCGAGCATGCCGTCTGCGGTTCTGTCATTCGTGAACTTCTTCGCGACCAGCACGGTGATTCCGCTGAGCTCATGGAAAAGCGTGGCGGCTGCATCCTGATTGTCCGCGCGCAGTGCAAGGGCCTCTAGCGCTTGTACCAGCTGGGGAGGGCGGGCGGTGTGGATGGTGATGTTCATTGATAGTGTCTTGAAAACTAACCTGTGGGTGCAAATCAAACCAACCGTTCGCCCTGAGCTTGTCGAAGGGTGGGCGGCACCAATTCATTGTTTTGATCTATTCCGATCATGGTTCGACAGGCTCACCACGAACGGAATAGAAGCAATCCCTACGAGAAAATATCCTCACCCAAACTCGGCCGTCCACCAGCCTTGGTCTGGCTAGCCGCCTTGCTTGGCACTTGCTTGCGCAGGCGCAACAACAATTCCTTGGTCGTGCGGCCCATTGCATATTCATGTTCACGATCTTCATCGTCGCCATGATCGTCGTTATCCTCTGCATCGTCTGATCCCGCGTGCAATTCATTTTCACCGGGTTTCCAGTCGGGGAAAATCTCGAACAACACCCGGTCCCAGGCTTCTTCATTGCTGCGGGCAATCTCCAGCGCGAGCGGAATCACGTCGTGATCCGAAGTCGTCTGGCCGCTTCTGTGCGCGCCGAGATTGTGGATGTCGTTCGCGATCTCGATGATCTCCTCGGCCGCCATCGAAAACAGCACGGCAAAGGCCGTCGTGCCCCAGTCGGTCGCCAGCGCTTCGTGCAGCAATTCTGCGCGACGTTCTTCATCGTCACTGGCAAACACCACGCCGTGAATGTGCGCGAACAGAGATTCGGCCAAGACTTCCGGCTCGTCCTCTATCCAGTCTTCATCCCAAGTGGCGGCGAAGTAAGCCAGACTCTCGGCCCAGGCTTTGGGCGGGATAAGCATGGTCGCCAGCGACATCTTGCCGCCGTCGAAAGCGGACAAGTGCAGGGACGCGACATGCGGCTCCAGCGTGTTCAGCACCTCGACCACAGCGAGATCGCCAAACTTCTCGGCCGTCTCACTGATGGCCTCTTCCGCATGCTTGGTCGAACCGGCCAGAACCAGCTCGGTGACTTGTTGCCGGATTGCGGGAAGATTGCTCTTGTCAGACATTTTCATCTCCGCGTGTGTCAAACAGGTTCTCTATTTCTTCGCTGTACTCGACCTGATCCTCGTCATCCTCAACCTTGTTTTCCTTGTCTTCCTCTTCCTGCAGGGCCTGGAGAGAATGGTCCTCGTCCGTCCAGCGCTTCGGGTTCTTGAACAGGAAAGCGGTAATGATCGCCTTGCGTGCCAATTCCGGATCGGCCTCAAACACCGTCGCCAGGGCATTGCCCGATTCGACATTGCTGCACGACACCATCTTCAATACTTTCGCGGCATCGCCCTTGTCGTAGTGGCGGCTCTCTGCCATCAGTCCCTGCACATCGGCAAACACCAGGTGATTGGCCAACGCGAAGCTCAACAGGTTCACATCGTCGATTTCCGTGCCCTTGGCAAATTCGCCGATCAGCGCATCAATGACCCGCTCATAGTTCCTTCTGTCAGGCGGCTCGCCCAGGGTGTCCTCGATCTGGATACCCAGTTCGCGCGATTGATACATAAATTCAGGATGGATGCTTTTCATAATATTTCGTCTTCAAAAAAATTAAGGTGGTGCTGATGGTGCTGATTTATTTCTCCGTTCGTGGTGAGCTTGTCGAACCATGAATGGAGAAATAATCGGTTCAATAAGTTAATTAAAAAGCCCTTCGACTAGGCAGACCAACAACGTCAGCCAAGTCGCTGGTTATCAGGGCGAGGATTAAATCAACGCTTCCTTAACGGTCATGTTGCGGAAGCTCGATTCCACAACGACTGAACAGTGAACGCCACAGACTTTGCGCTTCATTCTCTGGATCGATGATGATGCGATTGTTCAGGCTGTAGTTGTATTCAGCCCGCTTTTGCGGATCGGAAAGAAGCTCATACGCCTTCTTGATGGCGTTGAACCTGACTTCAGCGCTGGAGTGGGGATTCCTGTCCGGGTGATGGCGCATGGCAAGTGCGCGGTATGCCTTCTTGATGTCTTCGGTCGAAGCGGTCGGCGAGACGCCAAGAATATTGTATGGATTTTCCAATGAAGCCTCCTGCGGGCGCGCGATTTTACACGTTTACAACCGGTTAGGTGCAGATATCCCCTGGCTGGTGATTCCCTGGTGATGTTTGCAGCGGAGGCGTAGCTCCCGGAGGGGGGCGGGATTGTCATGAGACCATTAAAAGACTATATTCGGTTCGAGTAATTCAAGGGGGAAATCATGCGTTCAACCAACATCAAACCCATCAGCTACCTCAAGGCCAATGCCGCCGAAGTGTTGCAGGAACTGACCGAAAAACGCGAACCCTATCTGATCACTCAAAACGGTGAGGCCAAGGCTGTCATGCAAGACATCGCCTCTTACGAAGACACCCAGGAAACGCTGGCGCTGCTGAAGATACTGGCACTCGGCAACCAAGAGATCGAAGCAGGCAAAGTCACCCCGGTGGCCGAAGTGGGACGTCGCCTTAGAGCCAAGAAAAAACCTTCCGTTCGTGGTGAGCCTGTCGAACCATGAATGGAAGGCGCGCGATATGAACTTCAAAGTCTTGCTCACACAAGGTGCCGAGCGCGACCTGGAGAGCATCTACGACCATATCGCCGAGTACGATAGCCAGGAAAATGCCAACTACGTGCTGGACAAACTACTGGAAGTCGCCGCGACACTGTCCGCATACCCCGAACGCGGCACCCACCCAAAAGAACTCATCGCACTGGGCATCCGCGAATACCGCCAGGTGCACTTCAAACCCTACCGCCTCATCTATCGGGTGACCGGCAAACAGGTATTCATCTACATCATCGCGGACGGACGGCGCGACATGCAGGCACTGTTGTCGCGCAGGATGCTGGGCATATAGCCAGCTTGAAAGCGAAAGGTCTATATATTCTTGTTTGTGGAAAAGAGTTGCCGTTGCTGATAGATTGCGCTGGCGGAAACGGAGCAGGAAAGTGGGCGATGGGGGGGCGCAAAATATTGCGAACCCGACCCCAATAATTTGCAGTAATTTGGGAAAAGTATTCCGAACCCGCCCCCAATAATTTTCTCGAAGACGATTTTTACGGAGACAACTTGAGCAGAATTAACGGATTGGGATTCACAACTCTGTTGTTTTGGCTCATTGCGATTGTCTTTACGGGTTGCGGTGGCGGCGGCAGCAGTGAAAGCGGACCGACCGGGCAACTTTCCTTGTTTGCCGGCAACCCGGGTGGGAGAGGTAATTTAAATGGAACCGGCGCATCGGCCAGTTTCAATCTTCCCGGCGGAGTCGCCGCGGACAATGCAGGCAACATTTATGTGGCCGATTCCAGCAACAGCGTGATTCGCAAGATCACCCCGGCGGGAGTGGTGACGACTCTGGCGGGTGCCGCGGGTGTGCGGGGCAGCAACGACGGTACCGGAGCAGCGGCAAGATTCAATTTCCCCAATGATGTGGCTACCGACAGTGCAGGCAACATCTATGTGGCCGACACCGCCAACCACGTAATTCGCAAGATCACGCCGTCGGGTGTGGTGACGACTCTGGCAGGTAGCCCCGGCGTGATAGGCAGCGCCAACGGCACCGGAGCTGCGGCAAGGTTCTTCTCCCCCAATGGCATTGCTACCGACAGTGCAGGCAACGTCTATGTGGCCGACACCAGCAACAGCATGATCCGCATCGTTTCTCCGGCGGGTGTGGTGGGAACTCTGGCCGGTAGCCCGGGCGTGTTAGGCAGCGCAGATGCCACTGGCGCCTCGGCGAGCTTTTATTACCCCGATGGTATCGCTACCGACAGCACAGGCAATGTCTATGTGGCCGATACCGTCAACGGAACCATTCGCATGATCACTTCCGGCGGTGTGGTGACGACGCTGGCGGGCACCGCAGGGGTGACAGGCAGCACCGACGCCACCGGTGCCGCAGCGAGCTTCAATAAGCCATCCGACATCGCCACCGACAGCGCAGGCAATATCTATGTGGCCGACACCATTAACAGCACCGTCCGCAAGATCACTTCCGGCGGCGTGGTGACGACGCTGGCGGGTTCGGCAGGAGTGACAGGCAGCACCGACGGCAACGGAACAGCGGCGCGTTTCAATAAACCTTATGGAATCGCAACCAATAGCGCGGGTAACGTTTATGTCGCCGACACCTTTAGCGGTGCGATCCGCAGCATCACCCCGGCAGGCAACGTGACCACCCTGGCCGGTCTGGGGCTGGTTGCGGGAAGCGCCGATGGCACGGCAGGCGCGGCCAGTTTCAATTCTCCATTGGGAGTTGGAGCAGATAGTGCCGGTAACGTCTATGTGGCCGATACTGATAACTGCACCATCCGCAAGATCACCCCGGCAGGCGCGGTGACCACATTGGCGGGTACACCGGGTGTGATAGGCAGCGCCAACGGCAATGGTGCGGCAGCGAGTTTCAAATATCCCTATGGTGTCGCCGCCGACAGTGCAGGCAACGTCTATGTGGCCGATCATGGCAACAGCACCATCCGCAAGATCACGCCGGCAGGCGTGGTGACAACCTTGGCGGGTACTCCCGGTGTGACAGGCAACGCCAACGCAACAGGCGCGGCTGCATCATTCAATCAGCCCGATGGCATCGCCACCGACAGTGCTGGCAATGTCTATGTGGCTGACACCCTCAATCGCCTCATTCGCAAGATCACGCCAGCAGGAGTGGTGACGACATTGGCAGGAAGCGGAACGTGGGGCAGCGCCGACGGATTCGGGGCGGCAGCAAGCTTCAAATCGCCCTCTGGAATTGCCGCAGACGCAAGCGGCAACCTCTACGTGGCCGACTTCTTGGCGCACACCATCCGCAAGATCACCCCGGCAGGCATGGTGTCCACCTTCGCCGGAGCAGATGGGGTTTCTGGCGGTACCGACGGCATCGGCGCTGCTGCGCGATTCAATTCTCCATCCGGCATCGTTGCGGACAGCATGGGAAACGTCTATGTGGCAGATAACGGCAACAATACCATTCGCAAGATCACGCCGTCGGGCGTGGTGACAACCATTGCGGGGCAGCCAGGAAGCCTGGGCTTTGCTCCGGGCATTTTGCCGGGGGTGCTGGCCTTCCAGAGCGGATACCCGAACGGCTTGGCGCTTTACGGCAACACCTTATACACAACAACCAACAATGCGATCGTGCAAATATCGAACCAGCCGTAGCCAAGGATGTGTGGATGGGCTGGAAGAGACTTTGCTGCACGGTAGATTGCATGTCCGTAAGGGAGTAAAGGAGGCCGATCATGAAGACACTATTGATAACCGGCGCCAACCGCGGCATCGGGCTGGAATTCTGCAGGCAATATGCAGCGGCTGGCTGGCATGTTTTGGCTTGTTGCCGCGATCCCGGCAAGGCGGAGGCGCTCAACAAACTGGCGGCCCGCCATCCCGACCTCGTCAAACTCCATGCCCTCGACGTCACCGACCATGCGCAGATCGAGCAACTGGCGCGGACGCTGGCCGATGAGGCGATAGACCTGCTCATCAACAATGCAGGCGTCTATCCGGCTGCGGACAAACGCGGCTTTGGTCATACCGACTATGCGGAATGGATGGCAGCATTCAACATCAACACCATGGCCCCGCTCAAGATGGTCGAAGCGTTCGTCCAACAGATCGCGCGCAGCAAACTCAAGCTCATCGTCACCATCACCAGCCAGATGGGCAGCATCGACGACAACAGCAGCGGCGGGAGCTACCTGTATCGCAGCAGCAAAGCTGCGGCCAACATGGTGGTCAAAAGTCTGGCCGTGGACCTGAAAGAAAAGGGCATCACTTCCGTGGCCTTCAACCCCGGCTGGGTCAAGACCGACATGGGCGGCCCCAACGCCATGATCCCGGTCGAGCAAAGCGTGACCGACATGTGCAAGGTCATCGATGGGCTCACCCTGGCGGACACGGGCAAATTCATCGGCAACGACGGGCTGGTGATTCCTTGGTGAGGTTTGCGGCGGCGGGGAGGTCTATATCTTTTGGCATATAGGCGAGGCGGGACTTTGCTGCTAATCTCCGCTCGCTGAATAAAGTACCTCAATAAAACAAAACAGGGAGAAAACAATGAGCAGATTCCTCAAGCTGGCCGCCATCCTCGCGGTCCTGGCCGTCACCACCGGCTGCACCAATCGCGCCACCGCCAACATCAGTCCCGGCACCGACCTTTCCATGCTGAAGACCATGTACGTCAAGAAGATCCCCGCCGACAAGCAGACCCACGAACTGATCGTCAACAAGCTGAGCAGCAAGGGAGTTAAGGTCACGTCCGGCGAAGGCGATGCGCCAAGCAACGTGGATGCGGTCGTCACCTACGTCGACAAGTGGATGTGGGACATGACCATGTACATGCTCGAGCTCACCATCAACATCAACGACCCGAAGACCGGCGCACAACTGGCTACAGGCAATTCGTTGCACACCTCGCTGACGCGCAAGTCGCCGCCGGAAATGGTGGATGAGGTGGTGGAGAACATCTACAAGAACAAGAAGTAGAGATTGCGCGGGGCTGGGAAACTGTCAATCCCGGCCCTTTTGATGTGTTTAAGAGCCCGGGGATGCAACCGATAAAGACTATATCGGTTCATTCAGCCCGCGGTGCGGGATCAAACCAGATGGATCAATGGAGTCTGACCCCATCGATTGTTCATCGATTTGTTCATGTATTTATAGCTCCCAAGTTACTTGGTCGGGGGCGGTTCTTTGTACTTACCTAGCAACGTTATGGTGCTCTCGCGTTACATGGAGAATTAGATGGTTAAGCAGCTCATTAGATTGTTTGCATTTTGTGCTTTTCTATATCTGTTTAGTACATCTGGGATGGCCGCTACACCATCTACTGCGGAAAGACTTGACCAGCAAGAAGCACAAACCCAAGCCTTAAAAGCAGAGTTGGCTATATTAAGGGAAACCACCAACCTGACAATAGCCAACCAAGATAAGCGTCTTTCTGATCTCAATACAATCATTGCGCAGCAAGCTAATCAAACTGCCACTGTCGGTAACTACATAAGTATGACAAGTCTCGTACTGGCGTTTTTTGGGATTATTGCCGGCATTGGTGTATTTGTCAGTGCTAAAACCCGTGCTAGAGACCAAGCACAAAAATGGTTTTCAGATAACTCAAAAGAGCTTGTAGATGAGATCAATCAGCTGAAGGATAAGGCCAGAAGCGCAGCTCATAATATTGGCCAGCAGGAACATTCGGTTAAGGTTCTGGCAGAAGCAGCTACAGCTCAAATTGGTCAAACATTGCTCAATCAACAGTCCAAACAGCCTAATGCTAACGAAACAACAACAGGCAACAACGAACACTTCGTCAGTGAGGCTACTGCTGCACTGGCAATCGATCCGAAGAATGCAGTGGCGCTAGCTTCGCGTGCCGAAGCTTACCGCATGCTCCAACGCTTTGACGAGGCCATAAGTGACGCCACTGCGGCGCTGGCAATCGATCCGAAGAATGCCGTGGCGCTAGCTGCGCGTGCCGAAGCTTACCGCATGCTCAAACGTTATGACGATGCCATCAATGATGCCACTGCGGCGCTGGCAATCGATCCGAAGAATGCAGTGGCGCTAGCTTCGCGCGCCGAAGCTTACCGTATGCTAAAACGCTTTGACGACGCCATTCGGGATGCTACTGCGGCACTGGCAATTACTCCGCAAAGTGTTTTTGCGTTAAATGTGCGTAGTGCATCCTACAATATGCTCAACCATTATGACGAGGCCATAAGCGAAGCCACAGCTGCACTGGCAATCGATCCGCAAAATGTTTTTGCGCTCACTACGCGTGCTGAAGCTTACCGCATGCTCAAACGCTATGATGATGCCATCAAAGATGCCACTGCGGCGCTGGCAATCGATCCGAAGAATGCCGTGGCGCAAACTACGCGTGCCGAAGCTTACCGCATGCTTAATCGCTTTGACGACGCCATCAATGAAGCCACTGCAGCACTGGCAATTGATCCGCAAAATGCATACGCCCTAGCTACGCGTGCCGAAGCTTACCGCATGCTCAAACGCTTTGACGACGCCATTAATGATGCCACTGCTGCACTGGCAATCGATGCGAAGAATGCTGTAGCGCTAACTACGCGCGGCGACTCCTACCGCATGCTCAAACGCTTTGACGACGCCATTAATGATGCCACTGCTGCACTGGCAATCGATGCGAAGAATGCTGTGGCGCTAACTACGCGCGGCGACTCCTACCGCATGCTCAAACGCTTTGACGACGCCATCAATGATGCCACTGCGGCGCTGGCAATCGATGCGAAGAATGCCGTGGCGCTAGCTGCGCGCAGCGACTCCTACCGCATGCTCAAACGCTTTGACGAGGCCGTCAATGATGCCACTGCGGCGCTGGCAATCGATCTGAAGAATACCGTGGCGCTAGCTGCGCGCGCCGAAGCTTACCGTATACTCCAACGCTTTGACGAGGCCATAAGTGACGCCACTGCTGCGCTGGCAATCGATCCGCAAAATGTTATGGTGCTATATTCACGTGCAGACTGCTATATGTTGCTCAATCGCCATGAAGACGCTATTCGGGATGCCACTGCGGCACTGGCAATCGATCCAAAATACTCTCTTGCACTGGGTACACGTGCTGAAGCTTACCGCCTGCTCAATCGCTATGACGACGCCATTCGGGATGCCACTACGGCAATTTCAATCGATCCTCAAGATACAAGGGCACTATTTTCACGTGCTGAAGCCTACCGCTTGCTCAATCGCTATGACGACGCCATTCTGGATGCCACTGCCGCACTGAAAATTGATCCGCAATATGAACCTGCTCGCCGACTGATTAATCAAATTGGTGGTAAGAATTAGCCAGGCGGTGGATACGGCATAGGTTTTGAATGGATCGATGGAGTCTGCCCCCATTGATTATCTTTATTGCGCATTGGAGAAAAGTAATGGTGTCACAAGAAACCGAATACAAGTTGTCGAGTCTGGCAAACATCCAGTTCAAATATAACGTTATTGAATCAGGTAGCGTGATTCAACAAAAACTGGATGTACTTTGCAAAGCTCTTGAAATCAAACTGGGATCTGTGGAGTACAAAAAGTATCAGGATGACTACTACGACGATGAAAAAAAAGCGCTTAAGCATGCGGCAATCAGCTTTCGCTATAGGAAGAAAAATGAATTAGATCGTGTTGTTACCTTAAAAATTGAAGACTCAACGCAAAAAACATTTGAAGGGAAGGTGCGTAAAGAAGATGAATTTGAGTGTGTAGATGAGGATTTCAAACTTCTTCTTGATCCAAGCAAATTAGAAAAGCGAATTCTGAAAAGTTTTGGGGTGCCTATACGAGTCGACAAGTTGGAACATCTCGTTTCCGTGTTTAATGAACGCTCCAGTTTCCAGATTGACACTGGTTCTGCGAAATATGAAATCTGCTTTGACAAATATTATTACCGCGACCCTAAGCTGAATACTTATAGCGAAATTTTTGGGGAAGTTGAAATTGAACTGGAAGGCAACACGTCTCTTCCTGCAGATGAAAAGTTGACTAAATTACGATCCGTGTTGACAGAGCTTTTTTGTTACTCACCAAATTCAGGTACAAAGCTGGAGCGAGGAATTGAATGGATTAAAGATCCCACGAAAGCCACGAAGGTTTATACACTTGCTTTCGATATAGTAGGATTTTCAAAAGCAAATTCTGACGAACAGAAAAATAATATTTTGCATTTGAACCATTTTGCCAAGATTGCTGTAAAAGAGCATCGGGGTGATGAGAGCGTAATTTATTTACCCACGGGTGACGGTATGTTGATGGTATTTGAAGATCGTCCTGAAACCTTACTTCCTATCGTAATTTCTATGCAGAAGCAACTTCAAACTCATTTAAAGCAATCAAATGTGGGGGGAGCATTCCGAACAGGAATGCATTGTGGCGAAGCGTTCAAATATTCCGACGTAAATGAGAACCTTAATTACGCAGGTGCTGGAATCAATATGGCGGTACGAGTTATGGATCAGGGCGCTGCTTGGCAGGTATTAGCTACAAATGAAGCATACCAAGCCATAGGCGTAACATTTAGTCAATTTTCGAAGCTATTTAAGTTTTATCGTAAAGCCAAGGTGAAACATGATGTTGAAATAGATATCTATAATATTCACGACAGTTCAATAGGTTTAGGTATACCGAACTGATGAGTTAGTTTTGGCATTTTCTGCCCATCTGGATTTTTCCTTTCAGTCTCACGTCCATCTTGGCATAATCCGCGCCCGTAAATTTCACCCATAGCCCTCGCACTCTGGAGGGCTATTTAACTCAATCAATCGAGAACCATGCTCCCATCCATCGAACAACGCCTTGCCGCCGAGATTGCGGCCAAACCTGCTCAAATCGCTGCTGCCATCGCCCTGCTGGACGAGGGCGCGACCGTGCCTTTTATCTCGCGCTATCGCAAAGAGGCGACGGGCGGGCTGGACGATACGCAGTTGCGCCTGCTGGAAGAGCGGCTGCGTTATCTGCGCGAGCTGGAAGAGCGACGCGCGGCCATCATCGAGTCGATCACCGAGCAGGGCAAGATGACGCCGGAACTGTTGAAGGCGGTGTCGCTGGCCACGGACAAGACGCACCTGGAAGACCTGTATCTGCCGTACAAGCCGAAGCGCCGCACCCGCGCGCAGATCGCGCTGGAGGCGG
The DNA here is from genome assembly GCA_963840345.1 of uncultured beta proteobacterium. GTDB lineage: Bacteria > Pseudomonadota > Gammaproteobacteria > Burkholderiales > Gallionellaceae > Sideroxyarcus. Next base: position 67,386 of record CAWIYO010000005.1, on the reverse strand, counting down.
GGTTGGAGCCGTTGGCGGACGCACTGCTGGCGAACCCGACGTTGAACCCGGAAGAGGAGGCGGCCAAGTATTTGCGCGAGCCTTTCACCAGCGCGGCGGGCGATGCCAACCCCGGCGTGGCGGATGCCAAGGCAGCGCTGGATGGGGCGCGGCAGATCTTGATGGAGCGCTTCGCCGAAGATGCGGGCCTGCTGCAGTCGCTGCGCGAATACGTGCAGGAGCACGGCGTGGTGCAGTCCAAGGTGATCGAGGGCAAGAACGACGCGGCGGAAAAGTACGCCGACTATTTCGATTATTCCGAATCCATCAACACCATCCCTTCGCACCGCGCGTTGGCGGTGTTCCGCGGCCGCCGCGAGGAGATGCTGAATGTGGAGCTGCGCCTTGACAGCGAAGAAGAGAAGCCGACCTGGGCTTCGCCGCATAACCCATGCGAGATGCGCATCGCCGCGCGCTTCAACATCAAGGACATGAGCCGCCCGGCCGACCGCTGGCTGATGGACACCGTGCGCTGGACCTGGCGCGTGAAGTGCTTCATGCATCTGGATACGGAGCTGATGGGCGCGCTGCGCACCAAGGCCGAGACCGAAGCCATCAACGTGTTCGCGCGCAACCTGAAAGCGTTGCTGCTGGCCGCACCGGCCGGGCCGCGCGTGACCATGGGGCTGGACCCCGGCATCCGCACCGGCGTGAAAGTGGCGGTGGTGGACGAGACCGGCAAGGTGGTGGATACCGCCACCGTCTATCCGCACCAGCCGCGCAACGACTGGGACGGCACGCTGCACACGCTGGCAAAACTGGCTATCCAACATCGTGTCTCGGTGATCGCCATCGGCAACGGCACGGCCTCGCGCGAGACGGACAAGCTGGCGCGCGACCTGATCAAGCTGCTGCCGGATCTGCACATGAGCAGCATCGTTGTTTCGGAAGCCGGTGCGTCGGTGTATTCCGCCTCCGAATTCGCCTCCAAGGAACTGCCCGAGCTGGACGTATCGCTGCGCGGTGCGGTGTCCATCGCGCGCCGTCTGCAGGACCCGCTGGCCGAGTTGGTGAAGATCGATCCCAAGTCCATCGGCGTCGGCCAATACCAGCACGACGTGAGCCAGTTCCAGCTGGCGCGTTCGCTGGATGCGGTGGTGGAAGATTGCGTCAACGCCGTGGGCGTGGACGTGAACACGGCCTCGGTGCCTTTGCTGGCGCGTGTTTCCGGCCTGAGCAGCAGCGTGGCGCAGGCCATCGTGAACCAGCGCGACCTGAAAGGCAGGTTCAGCACCCGCGCCGAGCTGCGCGAAGTGCCGCGCCTGGGCGACAAGACCTTCGAGCAGGCGGCCGGCTTCCTGCGCATCATGGGCGGCAACGACCCGCTCGATGCCTCCGCCGTCCACCCCGAGTCGTACCCGCTGGTGCAGCGCATCCTCGAAGACATCAAGCAGGACATCAAGGGCGTGATCGGCAACAGCAACCTGCTGAAGTCGCTCAGTCCCGTCCAAATATCAGGACGAGAAGTTCGGCATCCCCACCATCAGCGACATCCTCAAGGAGCTGGAAAAACCCGGCCGCGACCCGCGCCCCGAGTTCACCACCGCGACCTTCAAGGAAGGCGTGGAAGAGACTCTGCGACCTGAAGCCGGACATGATCCTCGAAGGCGTGGTCACCAACGTGGCGGCGTTCGGCGCGTTCGTGGACATCGGCGTGCATCAGGATGGGCTGGTGCACATCTCCGCACTCTCCAACAACTTCGTCAAAGACCCGCACACCGTGGTCAAGGCCGGGCAGGTGGTGAAGGTGAAGGTGCTGGAGGTGGACGAGAAGCGGAAGCGCATCGCGCTGACCATGCGCCTGACGGATAGCGCGCCGCAAGCCGGCAGCAGGCCGGAAGGTCAGCGTCCGCAGCGGGACGACGAGGGCAGGGCAGGCCTGCTGGTGGAAAGCCTGCCAGCCGCGCACCGGCGCAAGCGCCGATGGGCGGGGCGATGGCGGCGGCGTTCGCGAAGTTGAAAGGCTAGGGGCGAATTGCTCAGGGCGAACGGATGACTCATTATCCAGGTTCGCGGTGAGACGAAAAAATGGCCAGATCGCTCTGGCCATTTTCATTGGTTTTGGATTTCTCTATCGACTCACAGGACGCTCGATCTTTCGATATCGATTGTCGATAACGCATCGATGTTGAAATATTCTTTTGTTACGTCCTGTTTTGTGGCAACTCCGTTGTCGTTGCACCACTTGATCCATGCGTGTTTCCCGAGGCGGGAATTGCCTGGCAAACCTACTAACTTGTAGTTGCTGCCGCTGCTGGTAATGGCGGTCATGGTATTCAAATTGAACTCTACGATCGGGCTGGATGCGCGCCCCAGGTTATTCGTTACGTCATGCCCCCAAACATGGCGGCTTAAGGTTCCATCGGGCTTCTCGACTTCCATGACGCGCCAGCGGCGCAGCGAAACCTTGTTGAAATCACTTGGAACATTCCTGATCGGCATTTCACACCCCAATATTTAATTCTGATTAAATATCATGTCGCAGTCCCGCTACCGTAGTTTCCCTTAGGCCGGAGACTTTGCGCCTATACTTTTCAGTATGTTTGCCAAGTGGCGCGAACGATACCTCTTTTTTGCAAATCGGGTCAACACCAGCACATTCATAAGCCCAGCCGCAGCACCGGCAGAAAAGTATCTATATCTTTTGGCATATGGTTGGTGCGGCGCTTTGATGTTAGGCTCCAGCACAGTTTTCGTTTCATTGGATGACATGCAGAAAGGTCGTCCCGGAACTTTTTAAATGGTCACAGGAGATCGGCTGGATGGAAAGACATATCAAAGTGGCACGCGTTCACAGACTGCTTTCATGGTTCTACGGTTTGATTACCATGCTATTCATATTCGCATTTTCAGTGTCAGACCATGATTCACCGCTGTTGGGAATTGTGTTCATCATTTCATTGTTTGGCGGGATATATGCATTGCATCACTTCACCGCCAAAGGCGCGCTCGAAACAAAGCCATGGGCTCGTAAAACGTCGATAGGTATTGCCTTTCTGATGCTTGCCGGCTTTCCCCTTGGAACCCTCATCGCCATTTACCTGCTCCGAAATACCTGGGGCGCGTGGGACAAGGAGTCCGAGCTTGCGAAATCGATAGCCTAGCCGGGATAGATAAGCTATCCAGAAAAACGGGCACTTGAATCAAGTGCCCGTTTGACATTCTTGGCGGCAATTACAGACTGCCCTGCCGGCTCAAAGTGAGATGGATATTTGAAAGTTCATCGGCCGACATTTGATCGATGTTCATGTAATCCTTTGTTACGTCCAACGTCGAAGCGATCTGATTGTTGCTGCACCAATTCTCCCACGCGCACTTTCCGAGGCGGGAGTTGCCAGGCAAGCCTACCAACCAATAGTTCTTGCCGCTGCGTGTGGTGGCGACCATGGCTCTCAAATCGAATTCCATGATCGCACTGGAAGCACGGCCTATATTATTCGTTACGTCGTGCCCCCAAAGGTGACGGCTGCGAATTCCGTTGTGCCGTTCGACTTCTATCACGCGCCACCGGCGTAGCGTAACCTTATGGAAATCTTCCGGGACATTCCTGGTCGGCATTGCATACCCCAATACTTATCACTGAACACAATAATGAACCGTTCCAGCGACCATACGGGAAATGAGGATGGACACGGGGAGAGCCCCCATGTCGCAGTCCCGCTACCGTAGTTTCCCTTAGGCCGGAGACTTTGCGCCCATACTTTTCAGTATGTTTGCCAAGTGCGCGCACGATACCCCCTTCGTGATACAGGGTCAATAATGCAAATCGAAGATGAGCGCCGGGAGAAGACCGGTCAGTAGGCCAGCGTATTGAAATAGACCTCATGCAACTCGGGAAGCGCATTGAGCTTTGCGTAGGGTTCCGGCTGCAGCCGCAAGACATGCCCGGTCAGGTCGCTCTCGATATAGCGTCGCCCACTCTCGGCCAGGAACCAGAGCGAACCTCCCTTGGCGTCCCGAAAGAGTTGCTGTTTCTCATATTGGCCCCGGCTCTTGAGGCGGACGATGGAGCGTTGCGTCCCGTCGAATGCCTCCGCGTAGGCAGGCGTGCGTCCGGCTCATGATGCCGATATAGGTTCCCCTGGCGGGGCCCTCGGGACGGTATGGCGGCATGCGCTCGATGATCATTCCGTCATGCCGTTCATCGTCGTTGAAGTCGAGAGTCCTGGGTATATGGATCTCCCGTTCCTCATGGACGACGTTTCTAAGCGCGGGTGCGCTGGGAGCCTTCAGGTCGTAGGTGAATACGACCTGCTCTTTGATGAGGCGCCATTCGCCCGGCTTGAGCTTCGGGTCGTGCTCTTCCCGGCTTGTCTTGACGAGCAGGTTCAGCGTCTGGTCCGCCGTGTCTATCCATTGTCCCTCCGGCGAGAGTCCTTCATCGCTGCGGAACGCCGCACGCAGAGGTTCCGCAGACTTCGGATTTTCAAGCGGGATGATGAATACCTCGCCTGTATTCGTCAGCAGGTAGCCACGATGCTCCCAGACATCGAAATCCTCCGGGCTGAGGACTGGCGTTATTTCGCTGTGGCGACGCGGCTCCAGCGGCAGGAGTGCGACTTCCTTCAACGAAGCGTCGAGATAGACCACCGCGTTGTCGTTGAGCACGAGCAGACCTCCGTCCCATGCACCCAGCCAGTAGGGTATCCCTGTCTTGCTCTTGACCGACCCTTCCTGAACGGGCTTGAGGTCCGCGTCCAGTTCCGTGACCTTACCGAGCAGCCTGTGCATGTGATAGATACGTCCGTTTGCCGTGACAAAGTCGTCGATGCGGCCGGAGGATGTCTTGCCCCGCAGCTGCAATTCGCCTTTCGGTTCCAGCGTGTAGTTCGCGACGCCGTTTAACGAGAAAACAAGGAAGCCATGCCGCGGTGCGGCTGTTTCGTCTGCCTGAGCCGTGACGACGAATGAAGCCAAGAGGAGTGCCAGGAGGAATGTTTTTGTCATATTGGCTCTGAGCGAAGGATATTGAGGGAAAACCCGGATAGCGGGACGCATCATCGGGCTCCCGCGGGTCCCGGAGCTGCAGCCCCCGGCGTCGGCTGCGCACCACGGTCGCGATATTTACTCGTATCTTCCCTTGCTGCCGGGAAGAGTGCAATCGACAAGCCGACCGACGCGACAAGGATGAGTGCCGAGGCGACCCGTGTCCCCCTCGTGCCGTAAACGACCGCCGCCAGTGCGCAGCAGCCTGCCAGGATAGCGCCTGCAACACCGGCTTCCGGAGCGCCGATCATCCCGCTGACAAGGAGCAAGGCCAGCGATACCCACATCGTTGAACGCGCGGATTGCGGGGTCATATTGTCACCTCGTGACGAGCGCCTTTAGCGCGAGCAGGTCGCGTCCAACCCATTCTGCGTCTTCCGCGAATTTGGCATCGGACATGCCCTCTTGCCGGAATAAGGTGAATTGCACTTCGGCACCGTCCCCGTTTTCTATGATTCTTAGCGGTATGTAAATTTCCGGCCCGCTACCCGGTTTGACATAGTGATCCATGACGCCGAATGCATTGTGCCCGGTGAACCTTATCCTGACTGATCCTTCAGGCCCTTCAGCCTTCCATGCATCACCATCCTTTGCCAGCGAAGATCTGCTGAGACCGGAAGCCCATTTTGGAAAGTCTTCCGGCCTCCAAACGGCCTCGTAGACCTCGTTCCAGTTCCGATTGATCGAGATGCTGATCGTCCGCGATTCAAACATGGCAGCCTCCTGAAGAAGAGCGACCGGGTTTTGTGAGACTCTCACCGGCTTCTTGAGCCATGCCGCACGCAGTCATATTTCCGCCAGCGGCAAGCGCCCGGTCCTGAGTCTATTTTTTTGCCAGGCTCTGCTCGAATTTGACCAACTCGGTGATCTCGGCTTTATGCAACCCCTTGGGGTCATTGGCAGGCATGGCCACAGCGCCCCAGTTGCCGGAACCGCCGTTGGATACCTTCATCACCAATCCTTCGATCAGGGGATATTCCTTGCCGTTATATTTGAATTTTTTGACGCCATGGCCGGAGTACTTCCGGGCGATATCCATCCAGGAAGGGCCAACCACCTTCTTGTCCAAGGCATGACAAGCGATACAGCCGAGCTTCTTTGCCGTTTGCGGCATTTCGGCGCCTGTCGCGGATACCATGAACGCTAAACCGGCTGCTGTAGTCATGCCAATGATCGTAAGCTTCATGATTTTCTCCTTTGAAGAAGTTTCAAAAGCAACGAGATGAAACACCAGATCGCATTCCTTCACTGTAACGACGACTGCAAAACTTCCGCTGTATCCGTTCAGGTCTACAACGCCTTGCTGACTTTCATGACGGCCGGATCGTCTTCGCTGGTCTTGAGTTCGAAGCCGAGGCGGGTCATGAGTTTGAGCATCCTGTGGTTGTTGTTCAGGACCTCGCCCTCGATCGTGGATAGCCCTTTGTAACGCGCGGCTTCCATCAGCGAAAGCATGAGCTTCTGTCCCAGTCCCTTGCCGGCGATGTTGTCCGCTATGACCAACGCGAATTCGCAGGTGTTCCCGTCCGGGTTGATCGCGTAACGAGCCACGCCGAGTTCGACTTCGCGTCCCTGCTCTTCGGTGACGGCGACCAGCGCCAGTTCGCGGCTGTAGTCGATCTGGGTGAAGCGCACCAGCATGATCTCGGTGAGCTCCTGCAGGCTGTTCATGAAGCGGAAGTATTTGGATTCTTCAGACAGGTCGTGCACGAATTGTTTTTCTATATCGGCGTCTTCGGGGCGGATCGGGCGGATGGTGACATCGGTGCCGTCGGCCATCTGCCACTGGGTGACCAGGTGAGTCGGGTAGGGGTAGATCGCCATGTGCGCGTAGGGATCCGTGCTGGGCTGGCGGTATTCCACCACCACGCGCGCATCGGCGGCCAATGCGCCGTTCTCGTCGAGGATCAGCGGATTGATGTCCATTTCCCTGAGCAGCGGCAGTTCGCACACCATTTCAGACACGCGCAGCAGGATATCTTCGAGCGCCTCGATATTTGCAGGTGCCATGTTGCGGAAGGCGCCCAGCATCTTGGCGATGTGGGTGCGCTGGATCAGCTCCTTCACCAGGAAAGTGTTCAATGGCGGCAGCGCAACTGCGCGGTCGCCCATGATCTCGACCGTGGTGCCGCCCGCCCCGAAGGTGATCACCGGGCCGAATATCGGGTCAGTGGTGACGCCGATCATCAGTTCGCGCCCGTTCGGTTTGACGATCATCGGTTCGATGGAGATGCCTTCCACCTTGGCATTGGGGCGATTGTGCTGCACGTTGTCGAGGATGTGCTGGTAGGCGGCTCGCACCTCGTGGGCGTTATTCAGGTTGAGCACGACACCGCCGGAATCGGATTTGTGCGTGATGTCCGGCGAGTTGACCTTCATCGCCACCGGGAAACCGAGCTGCTGTGCGATGAGCAGCGCCTCGGCCGGCGAGTGGGCGACCATGGTGCGTGCGATGGGGATGTTGAAGGCGGAAAGCAGCGCCTTGGATTCCATCTCGGTCAGCACTTTGCGATGTTCCAGCATGGCGCCTTCGATGATGAGGCGCGCGCTTTCCACGTCCGGCTCGATGTGGTGCGAGAGCGGGCCGGGCATCTGCATCAGCAGCTTCTGGTTGTGGTAGTAGGCATACAGGTGCGAGAACACTTCGACCGCCGGTTCCGGTGTGCGGAAGTGCGGACGGTGTGCCTTGGTAAAGGCGCGGCGCGATTCGAGGACCTGCGTCTCTCCCATCCAGCAGGTCAGCAGCGGCTTGTTGTGATTGTCGGTGTTGGCAAGGTCGATCAGCGCCTGTGCCGACTCCAGCGGCTTGGTCATTGCCTGCGGGGTGAGGATGACCAGTACGCCATCGACATTCTCGTCATCCAGGCAGGCTTTGACGGCATGGTGGTAGCGGTCTGCCTGCGCGTCGCCGATGATGTCCACGGGATTGCAGTGCGGCCAGTTCGGCGGCAGATACTGGTTGAGGTACTCGACCGTGGCATCCGACAGCGTGGCCATGGTCAGTCCGAGATCGGCGGCGCGGTCTGCCGCCATCACGGCGGGGCCGCCGCCATTGGTGACGATGGCGAGCCGGTTGCCGACCGGGCGGAAGCCGCAGGACAAGGCCCGGGCCGCGGTGAACAGTTGCGTGACGGTTTGCACGCGCACCACGCCGGCGCGGCTGATGGCGGCATCGAACACGTCATCCGCACCTACGAGCGAGGCAGTATGCGACATTGCGGCTTTGGAGCCCGCGGGGTGGCGTCCGACCTTGACCAGGATCACCGGCTTGATGCGCGCGGCGGCGCGCAAGGCACTCATGAAGCTGCGCGCATTGCGGATGCCTTCGATGTACATCAGGATGCTGCGGGTGTTGGGGTCGGATACCAGATAGTCGAGGATCTCGCCGAAATCAACATCGGTCGAGGAGCCCATCGAAACGACGCTGGAAAAACCGACATCGTTCAGGGTCGCCCAATCCAGAATGGCGGTGCACAGCGCGCCGGATTGCGAAATGAGCGCGATGTTGCCAACGTTGGCACTACCCTTGTTGAAGGTGGCGTTCAGCCCGATGGAGGGACGCATGATGCCGAGGCAGTTCGGGCCGATCAGGCGGATCTTGTAGCGATGCGCAGTCTCCAGCAGTTGGCGCTCCAGCGCGGCGCCTTCCGGCCCGATCTCGCCGAATCCTGCAGTGATGATGACTGCCGATTTCACCCCGTGGATGCCGCAGTCCTCGATGATGCCGGGCACGGTCTGCGGCGGCGTGGCGATGACCACCAGTTCGACCGGCTGCCCGATCTCGCCAATCGAGGCGTATGCACGCTGTCCCTGCACCTCGGCGTGCTTCGAGTTGATCGGGTACAGCGCCCCCTTGAATCCCCCCTGCAGCATGTTCTGGAAAACGATCTGGCCGACCGAGTCCGGGCGGTCGCTCGCGCCGAATACGGCGACGGACGCCGGTGCGAAGAGGGGATTCAGGTAGTGCTTGCCCATGATTTTTCGCCTCGGGTGATGGATTCGTTCGGTATGATAGCACCGTGGCATTACAGTTTAGATGACATGCAGACTGCATACATTACTCATCCGCTCTGTCTCAAGCACGACATGGGTGCTCATCACCCGGAATGTCCGGCGCGCATCCACGCGGTAGAAGATCAATTGATCGCTTCGGGATTGTTCGGTTATCTGCAGCATCACGAGGCGCCCGAAGCGACCCGGGAACAATTACTGCGCGTGCACGCCGCTTCCTATGTCGACTTTATCGCAGCCAACGCGCCGCAGCATGGCCGGGTCGAGCTCGATGGCGACACCAGCATGAACCCCTTTAGCTATCCTGCTGCGCTGCGTGCCGCGGGAGCCGCAGTGATGGGCGTGGATCTGGTGATGGCTGGCAAGGTGGAGAACGCCTTTTGCAACATCCGTCCGCCCGGTCACCATGCCGAAAGGTCGCGGGCGATGGGCTTCTGTATCTTCAACAACGTTGCCGTCGCTGCGGCGCATGCGCTGGCAACGCATGGCTTGAGCAGGGTGGCGATCGCGGATTTCGATGTGCATCACGGCAACGGCACCGAGAACATCTTTCACGACGATCCGCGCGTGATGCTGTGTTCGACCTTTCAGCATCCGTTCTATCCTTATGTCGGCGCTGACAGCGGTAACGACCACATGATCAACGTGCCGTTGCCGGCGGGCACCGGCAGCGAAGAGTTCCGCGAGGCGGTGACCACCCGATGGCTGCCTGCGCTGGAGGAGTTCAAGCCGGAGTTGCTGCTGATCTCCGCCGGGTTCGATGCGCACTGGCAGGATGACATGGCCATGTTCAAGCTGGTGGACGCGGATTACGGATGGGTGACCGAGCAACTGAAGAAGCTCGCATACAAACATTGTCAACGTCGCATCGTCTCGACGCTGGAAGGCGGATACGAGCTGCATGCGTTGGGGCGCAGTGCCATGGCGCATATCAAAGTGTTGAGCGGATTGTAGCCCTGTGGTGGACACCGCCCGCTGGGAGCATTTTCCCCATGAGGCCGACATCGGCGTGCGTGGCGCGGGTGCAACACTTGAGCAGGCTTTCGAGCAGGCCGCCCTGGCGCTGACGGCGGTGATCACCGATCCTTCGGCGGTCGCGCCCAAGGATGCGATCCAGCTGTCCTGCGAAGCGCCCGATGCCGAATTGCTGCTGGTGGACTGGCTCAACGCGCTGATATTCGAAATGGCGACGCGCAACATGCTGTTCAGCCGCTTTGAAGTGCATCTGGAAGGGAAGCATCTCTTCGCGCAGGCATGGGGAGAAACTTTGGACCCGGCGCGTCATCGCCCTGCCGTCGAAGTGAAAGGCGCGACTTATACCGCGCTGAAGGTTGCCCGGGAGGCGGACGGCTGGATCGTCCAATGCGTGGTGGACGTGTAGCTTTTCAAGATGGGGGTTGTCCATGGATATCGCCCTGCTGGAACGTGAGACGGATTTCAAATGGCGCATCAAGCCCTTCGGCAGGATGCGCGTACCGGGCGTGATCTTTGCAAGCGAGAAATTGCTGCGCGAGATGGATGCCAAAGTGTATGAGCAGGTCACCAATGTGGCGATGCTGCCGGGCATTGTCGAGGCATCCTACGCGATGCCGGATGCCCACTGGGGCTACGGCTTCCCGATCGGCGGCGTGGCGGCATTCGATGCCGATGCAGGCGGAGTAGTGTCGGCAGGAGGAGTGGGATTCGACATTTCCTGCGGCGTGCGCACGCTGCATACCGGCCTGCGGCTCGATGACATCAATGCAGTGAAGGAACGGCTCGCGGATGCGTTGTACCGCGACATTCCCGCGGGCCTCGGCAGCACCGGCGTGATCCGGCTGGATAGCGCAGGGATGGGGGCGATGCTGCGCGGAGGGGCACGTTGGGCCATCGAGCGCGGATTCGGCACTGCGGCGGATCTGGAGCGCATCGAAGAAGGCGGCTGCATGCGCGGCGCCGATCCTGCGCAGGTTTCCGATTCCGCAAAAAAGCGCCAGCGCGACGAGATGGGCACGCTGGGCTCAGGCAACCATTACCTTGAGGTTCAATTAGTGACCGAAGTTTTTGCGCCGGAGATCGCCGCAGCATTCGGCGTGCAAGCGGGTGATGTCGTGGTCAGCATCCATTGCGGCTCGCGCGGACTCGGTCACCAGATCGGCACCGAATTCCTGAAACGCATGGTGCTAGGTGCAGCAAAGTTCGGCATCGAGTTGCCGGATCGCGAGCTGGCATGTGCGCCGATCGATTCGCCGCTCGGGCAGGAATATCTCGGTGCGATGCGCGCCGCAATCAATTGCGCGCTGGCCAACCGCCAGATACTCACCCATCTCACGCGTCAGGTGTTTGCAGAAGTGCTGCCGCAGGCACATTTGTCGCTGTTGTACGACGTGTCCCACAACACCTGCAAAATTGAAGAGCATCAGGTAGATGGCAAGACGAAGAAGCTTTATGTGCACCGCAAGGGTGCCACGCGCGCCTTCGGTCCGGGGCATCCCGACCTTCCTGCCGCGTTACGCGATGCCGGCCAGCCGGTGTTGATCGGCGGCAGCATGGGGACGGCTTCCTACATTCTGGCCGGAACGGAGCAGGGCATGCGGCTTGCCTACGGTTCCGCCTGTCACGGTGCGGGGCGCGCGATGAGCCGGCATCAGGCGCTGCGCACCTGGAGCGGTAAGGGCATCATCTCAAATCTGGCCGGACGCGGCATCCTGATCCGCAGTCCGTCGATGCGCGGTGTTGCAGAGGAAGCGCCCGATGCCTACAAAGACGTCAGCGCGGTAGTCGATTCTGCCGAACACGCCGGCCTGGCGCGCAAGGTAGTGCGCGTAGAACCTCTCATCTGCATCAAAGGTTGAGATCACCTCAAGTTGTAAACAGGATTGTCCTTGCCGAAATCGATGATCAGCGGCGTCTGCTGATGGCCGATCTTTCCGGATATCTCTATCGTCCTCTGTTTCGAGTATTCGCCAAGTTCGCTCAGGCTCACCTTCCTGTCGCGGTTCCTGTCCGCCTCCTTTCGGTCATTCAAGCCATCGAGGAGGGTATAGGTAAAGAGTCCGTTCCCCTGGTAGCCGTCCAGCGCGGACTGCTTGTCGCTCGCGGATGCGTATATGTGCAGCCCCATCTTCTTGGCGAGGACGGACATCCTGGCATCGTAGAGTCCGCTCACGATGTAATCGACCCCCCCCGCATTGCAGGTGTCGAATATATACAACTGGCTGAGCGACTTGATCTTCTTCGACATGTCCACGATCTCGTTCGAGCTGATGAGATTGTCGCTGCTGAGGGTTCCGTCATAGTCATGGGTGACCATGTAATACTGGTTCTGCAGGAACACTCCATGGCCGGCTGCGAACAGGATGAAACTGTCCGTGGGTCTGATCTTTTGGGCGATGGCGCCGATCTTGTTCGAGATGTTGGCCTTCGTGGCTTCGTCATCCGTGAGTACCTCGTAATGGATCCTCTCCGGCTTGTATATCGTCGCTGATCGTTTCACCAGGTCCGCTTCAATATCCTTCGCGTCCTTGACCGCGTATTTGAGGCTGACGCTGGGCTCCTTGTACCTGTCTATGCCGATGGACAGGATGTAGAGATGTGGCTCTTCGGCCTTGATCTTTGCGTTGAAGTTGACGGTCTTCACGTTGCTCTGGACCGTGTTGTCCTTGTTGAATGCGGAGACGCTGACCTCGTTCTCTCCCGGAACGGATTCGATCTCCCGGCAGTCGTTGAACGCCTCCCCTTTGGCTTTCGTTGCGGTGGGACCGGCTTCTGCCTTTTCCTTGACCATCAGATTCCTCATCTCGTCGTAGATCCCCCGGCTGTTCAGGGCGACCAGCTGGGTCCGCTCGGAGCTGCCTTTGGACAAGTCCCTGTAATACCCGTCCGACTCTATGAGTTTCCCGTTGTGGAACAGTCTGACTTCTCCGATGCCTCCCCCCGTGCTGGTGGCCCGGTAGCAGACCTTGACCCTGGACTGGTCGGTGTTGGACGGGGATGTCGTGAACTCCACGGAGGGCGGGGGGGCTTTGCTCGCATCCTTCATGGAGATGGAGACGAGCCCGCTGATGTCCTGACCGCTCAGTTTCGCGGCAACGATATCCGGACGATAGAAGACATCGTAGAACTGGTCTACGCCGTACTCCTTGCCTCCATAGGTCACTTTGAGATGCTGGGCACCGTTCTTCGATGCGTTGTAATAACCTTCCGACGTGACGACCAGCCATTCTCCATCCTCGAATTGGACCAGCGTAGCGACTTCGCCACCGGTGGCGACATCGAAGATCCTGAACGATGCATCCGAACCCATGTAGATGATGCGCTTGCCATCCGGCGTGAAAGAAACCCACCCGCTCGCGAGTCCGCCGAACCGCCTGAGTGCGACGAAGCGATCATCGGACACCTTGAATGCCCTGATCAACGAGCCCGTGGAGACATCCCACAGTTTGGCGAGGCCGTCCGATCCGCCGACAGACAGGATCGATCTGCTATCGGGGGAGAAGGCTACAGCCTTGGTGCCGACCCAGCCGGAGTGCCCCTGTATCGATCTCAATTGGGTGCCGGAAGCGATGTCCCACAGGCGTACCGATCCATCTGTCCCTCCCGACAGCGCATATCGTTCATCCGCGGAGAAGGCCATGGCCAGGACAGCGTGCCCGACACCCTTGTTTTGACCTGTGCCCGCAAAGGCGGCGATGCGCCTTCCACGGGACACGTCCCAGAGGACGATGAGCCCTCGGTCTACCTCTTCAGACTTACGGGCGCCACCGCCGGTGGACATCGCATACCTCCCGCTGGGTGAGAGTGCCAGGAGGGCGCCGCTGTTGCCAGCGTCCCAATGCCTTGTCCTGCTGCCGCTATTGACGTCGTATACATCCAGCTTGTCTTCGCGAAATGACCATTCGGATTCCTCGCACGTCAGCACCGTATTCCCGTTCGACGAGACCCCGATGCTGTTGGCCGGGGCATCCCCGAATGTCCTGATCACCTTGCCCGATGAAAGGTCCCACAGCAGGAGTTTCTCGCCGCCGGACAGCGCATATTTGCCATTCGACGCAAAGGCGACAGGGATGATGCCTGACGTGAGATATGTCCCCATCAACTGGGAGAGTTCGGCCGAGTATCGGCTGATCAGCACCCCTCTCGAGATATCCCAATAGGAAAAGACGCCTATTCCTCCCGTCAGCAGATATTTCCCGTCCGGTGAGATATCTGCGCCGCGTGCGATGGGCGCTGATTGCGTCAGGGTCATACGTGTCTCGCCGCCGACGACACGAAGATTGGGAGTCGCCGACATGCAGGAAGAAAGGAAGGCCAGCAGGGATGCCAGCAACAGCTTCTCGCGCCGTAGAGCTTTGAAACATGAGTAACTCATGATTGGTGCCTCCTGTTGCTGGTTATGGAGAGGCTATCGTCGTTAGAGCATTTCAAGATACTTTCTGGATTAGAATATCGGCGAACGACACTATCCAGAAACTTGCCGGGATTCATCAGTGCCTTGGCATCTAACTCTTCATCGAGTTCGATGTCAATCCGCAGAATCGTTGAGGCGTTCGACCTCGCGGCCTTCGCGAAGAGAGCGCATAGTGATACATGTTCAAGGGGCTCGTCATACCCCAGACCGACCTTCGATGAAGCTGACAGGAGGTGAAGATGTTTGCCTTGCGAATGTTTCTGCTACTGACCGCTGTAACCCTTCAGGCCGGTTGTTCCACAACTCCAAAGATAAACCTGAAGTCAGGCGGCATGGCCATGGAGTTGTCGACATCGGCATCGTTCGTATTTTCCTCAGTATTTTCTCCGGATGGGAAATATGCGTTATCAGGGAGCCTGGATAACAACGTCACCGTCTGGGACCTTGAATCGGGCAGCGCAACAAGAGTACTGAAGACCCAAATGGGTGGCCCCGGCGTTTCCGCATTGTCCATGTCTCCTGACGGCGCTTATCTGATCACCGGTACCAAGGGCGGGGGTACCGTCAAGCAGTGGAATGCCAAAACATTGCAGGAAGTCCGAAGTCTGCCAGGGCACTCATTCACCGAGGCGATCGAAGCAGTCGCCTTTTCTCCAGATGGCAGGCGGATGATTTCCGGTGGCTCGTATCAGATCAAGGAATGGGATGTACGAACCGGGAAGGAATTGGCAAACATCACGCACGCCACTTTCTTCGACAGGAACCAGCCCTACGCCATAGCTATTTCCCCGGACAGGAGGCGCGCATTCGTGAAGGGGGTCGGCTTCGTCAGTCTCTGGGACATCGAAGACGGAGAGAGGATCTGGGTGCGCGGCGGGAATACCGGAGGTGGGGAAGGGGGGCTGTTCAATCATTCGGCGGCTTTCTCCCAAAACGGAAAATACATTCTTTCTGGAGAGGGCGATATCCTCGTGCTCAGGGATGCGACGTCCGGAAAAGCTGTACGAACCTTTACCGATGAAGCAACAACTGCGCGAATAGATGCAGTGGCGTTCTCTCCCGATGGGAGATATGCCCTTTCCGGGGCCGCAGACGGGAACATAAGACTCTGGGATATTCAGACCGGAGAGAAACTAAGGACCTTGACCGGACACTCGGATGAGGTCGCTTCCCTCGTCTTTTCCAGTGACGGAAGGTATGTGCTTTCCGGGGGAGATGCATCAACAAGGTTATGGGATGCGTCCTCCGGGGAAGAGCTTGCCACCATGATCGCCTTTGGCGATGGTGAATGGCTGGTTACCACGCCGAGTGGTTACTACAATTCATCAGAGAAGGGCGATCAATATCTCAACGTCAGCGTGGGCGGGAAGCCGTACACCATTTCCCAACTGCGCGAATCCTTCTTCCGTCCGGACCTGGTCAAGGTGGCGCTCTCCGGCAGATCGCTAAAGGATTTCAGGAAGATCGCGGACATAAAGCCGCCACCTGCAGTCGCCATCGTCGATACGCCAACCTCTGTTTCAACTGACCAGGTGACTGTATCGCTGCAGCTGAGGGATCAGGGTGGCGGCATAGGTGATGTGCGTCTTTATCGTAATGGCACTGCAGTGGTGCTCGAAAAGACACGCAACCTGCAGGCCGTCTCCAGCACGCAAGGTGGTGGCCAAGTGCTGCGATATACGTTGAGCCTTGAGCCGGGCAAGAATTCCATTCGTGCCATCGCATTCAATGCTGACAACAGCATGCAGAGCACGGACGCAGTCGTTGAGGTGGATGCAGGCATCACTGTGAGACAACCTGCGCTATATGCGGTGGTGGTCGGCATCAAGGACTTCGTCAATCCAAGACTTGCGCTCACCTATCCGGTGGCTGATGCAGAACTGTTTGCCTCGACCCTCGAAGCGAAAGGCAAAGGCCTGTTCAGCTCTGTCCGGATCCAGCGCTTGTTGAAGCCGGAGGAAACTACCAATGCCGCAATCATTGCTTCGCTCAGGAAAGCTCAGCAAGAGGTGCGGCCCGAGGATCTGTTCGTGTTCTATGTGGCCAGTCACGGGACGGTGGACGATGGCCAATATATCCTGATCACTTCCAACGTCGGCTCAACGACCTCTGCACGGCTCAGGCAGGACGCACTTTCCCAGAATGTTTTGAAGGATCTGATCTCGAACATCCCTGCATCAAAGAAATTCGTGCTACTGGATACCTGTAGCGCCGGTCAGCTCGGCGACGCATTGCAGGTCGCCATGCTGACTCGAGGGATGAGTGACGATACGGCGATGAAGATCCTGTCCCGTGCAGTGGGTTCGACTGTGCTGTCCGCCGCAACCTCAGTGCAGGAGGCATTGGAGGGATACAAGGGGCATGGACTGTTTACCTATGTGGTCGTGGAAGGACTTAACGGGAAAGCTGACGCAGACAAGGATGGATACGTAAAGACGCTGGAGCTCGCAGACTTTGTCGATACCCAGGTACCGGATCTTGCGGAACGCGTGTTCAAGCGCAAGCAGTTTCCGATCGTCTCGCCGTCGGGGCAGGGGTTCCCGTTGGCCAGAGTTCAATGATCAGCAGGTGTGCCATGAGACTTTCATTTCATACGATTGCGTTGGTGTTCCTGGTGTCCCAATCGGCGGCGGCCGCGGAGATCGTCGGCCAGGGCTGGGGAAATACTGAAGTCGCCGCAAGGCGCGAAGCCTTGGCTGACATTTCTTCGAGGATCAGCGTCACGGTACGGAGCAGGTTCAAAACGACACAGACGGTCACCAAGACAGTCGGTAAAGCGGAGGCCGTGAACCAGACTTCCGAGAACATGGTAGAGACCGATTCCGAATTGCCGATATTAGGCGCTGCATATGTCGCCCACAAAGATGGCTCGCAGGTCTCGGTCAACGCGATCCTCGAAACCTCAAAAGCGCTGCCCCTGTATGAAAAGAGATTGGACGAGTTGCATGAGCGCATCGCCGCCCTTGACGAGAGCGTTACAAGATCGAGAACGAGTGAGGCCAAATACACCGGCATCATGGACATGCTCACGCTGCTGGATGACTTCAGGAAGCTCAACACTGTCGCCATCTATCTTGGCGGCAAACCACAGGCTCCCGGCGTCACCGAGGACGCCCTCCGGACTCGACTCCGGGCGGTGATCAAGCAGGTGGACAGTCTGGATCTGGCGGCACGATTGCTGACCGAGGGCATCACCGAGGCCGGCGTTTATATATATCCGGCCAAGGCTGGCAACTCCAATGAGATCACCCCCTTCGCGGCACTGCTCAAGGAAAAGCTGTCCACGCACATCAGGATCGCGCTCGATCCGCATGATGCTGCTTACACCTTTGTCGGCCGGTATCAAGAGTCGGCGGATGGCATCGACATCACTTATCATCTTGTTGATAGCGCCTCTCTGGCTCGGAAGACATATTCAGTGCATGCCTCGAAGAAGGCATACGCGGGAATAGAGACCGCCCCGAAGACACTGGATTTCGACCAACTCCTGAAGGCAGGTTTGGCCTTGTCCGGCAACCTGCGCGTGGATGTCACTACCAACATCGGCAACCATGATCTGCTTTTCAAAGAAGGGAATGAAGTCGAGTTCCTGGTAAAGCTAAGCGAGCCTGGATATTTTTACGTGCTTGGCCATACCGCCAAGCAAACGGAAAGCAACACTTACCTGGTAAAGTTGCACCAGGCAGACGGATTAAGGAAATTCGTCTATTTCGTGAACGCGGATGATGCCAACAAGTGGATCAGCATCGGCAGATTCGTGGTGATCGCGCCTTTCGGCGTCGAGGGGATACAGGTCTTCGCCTCCAACAAAGACCTGGTGGATGCCTTGCCGTCGGCGACCCTGGATCCGGCAACAGGTCTATATCTGGTGTCAGACACTCCCAAAGATGGGATCCTTAATACTCGCGCCATCATCAAGAAATTCTCTCAGACAGGCGAGACGTCGGAGGCATCATTGATGTTCACGACGGAAGCCAGATAATCCGTTGAGTCAAAAATGAAGCCGGTTTCATCAGACTGGCGCCAAAGAAAGAACGGCACCTTTCTCAAAGAAAATGGGCGTTTTGAATTTGGCTATCCCGAATTTCCATTCGATGACGCGCTGACGTATGATGCAAATAGTCTCTCAGCAAGTTGAGATTAATTTTGCCGCAGTTCACTATGAAACCAGATTCTGGGAATGGGGCATGAGATCGAGATGCGCAACGGGAACACCTTCCGCTCAAGAGCTTGTCACACAGGCTGCCGCAGACCCTTTTCCGCATCTTCCTGCGTTCCTGCCGATGCATATCGGTGATGTCCTTAACGATTGGTCTCCATCGTGAACGACACGAAATACGTCTCCATTTTTGAACAGGCACCCGCTGTTTCGCCGGGTGTCGAAACAGCATTCGAACCCGGTTTTGGACAGACGTGCGCGTTGAATCCGGATTACTCGGATCCGCAGTGGTGCGAGGGGCTGCTCAGGCAACTTGACCGGCAGATCCTCCGAACCCCCGGCGATTTGACTACGCATGTGCAGCGCATAAATGCCCTTCTTGCGGCTGGATACCAGGGGGATCGCGTCTTTGCCGCGGCGCTGGATCTTAATGCCGTTCTGGGAGGCAAGGGCCTGGCCTTGCAGCGGCGCATACATGACCAGATTTTCCCGGTGCTTGACGACCAGCAACGATCCGCCCTGGTGGCTGTCAGGTCGGGGGGCGCGATTCCAGCAGATGCTGCCATGCGCTATTGCCTGTTGCCGCGAGACCAGGATGCCGGTATGCAGCTTGTCGCAATAAAACGGAAAGAGATTTCGGGGACGTTCTCCCAACCTTGATTTGGATATTGGTTGACGAGTATTTCCTGCATCGGACGAAACGAAAAATGACGAGTAGGTATGTCACACCTGCCGACCTTTACGATGATGGGTATGCAATTAGGGGAAACCAGAGATGGCAAACAGCAAGGCGGTGATTGACATCATTGCCCCAAATTCGCGCACGTTCAATATGCTGGAATTCATCCTTCAGCAATACGGGAAGGGTTGCTTTGAACTGGGTCGCGGAAACCGCCCGGATTTGGTCGTCGTTGATTTCGACAGGGCCGATGGAGGGACAGCCTTCAGGAAATACCGGGACCGGTTTCCCGGAATTCCTGCGGTGCTGCTGCTGAATCAGCCCGAGGAATATCAAATGCTGTCCGAAGAGAGCCGCATCGGCGCGGAATTTACTCTGCTCAAACCCTTTGCGGCCAAGGATTTCATTGCCAAGATAGACGAATGCCTTGGCGGTATTCCCGCCATTCAGTCGAATGCCAATCCCGGCATCCGCAATGGCAAGGATGTATCCCCGGGCAGCACGGGGGCCGTGGCGCACACGGACAATTCATCAAATCGGAAGGCCCCGAAGTGCGCCGGAAGAATGCTGTCGGGCAGGAACGAACGCTTCCGCTGCAGACTTCCGCAGGAGGCAATCGGGCGGCCAGGCCGGCGTCGCGCCAGCGCAATTGGGAGGCGCTGGAAAATGAAGAGATCGCCTATTCATTCGCCAACGAGTCCGACATCGACATGGCGGACGAGGCCTCGGTGGCAAGTGTCCAGCTGAAGACTGACAATAAACTGCTGGGGCATTTCAAAAGCGCGATTTCGCAGCAAATCTCGGCGAGCTCTCCCATCTGTCTTTCGGTTCGCGACGGCCTGAGGCTCCAAATCTCGTCATACGCCAAAACGGTCGCAGTCGTGGGAGACAACGCCAGCCTGCTTGAACTTGCCGGGCAGGATTTGGGAGACGGTCAGATTTCGCTCGGCGAAAGCGCAATGCATGACGAGGATCGGCGGAACCAGATCGAGGTGGAGGCCTTTCTCTGGAAATTGGCACTGTATACTTACCGGGGCCATCTGCCGGCAGGCACCGACCTCAACCAACCCGTATACCTGAGATATTGGCCGAACCTGACCCGGTTCGAGCCCACTCCAAACGCCATGCGCATTGCCTCACTGCTGTGCAGGCAGCCGGTTCCGCTGGCGTTCATCGTGCGCATCCTGAACATTCCGCAAAAGCATGTGTTCAATTTCTATGCGGCCGCTAATGCGGCAGGACTGGCGGGGCCGGCTGTCCGTGAGGTAGACCGCATGTTGCTGCCAGCTTATCCGGATGAACCGGCCTACTTGGCGATTCAAAGGAATGCCGGTAACACCGCAGTTTCCGGCAGAAAGATCGTGCAATGCTGAATTCTCCTCCGCTTCCGTCGGGCACGCAGATACATGAGTACGTCATCGAAGATGTCCTTGGCGTAGGAGCGTTCGGAATTACCTACAGGGCGACGGACACCCTCCTGGGCATTTCCGTCGTCATCAAGGAATACTTTCCGGTATCTTTTGCCAAGCGTGACGACGATAACTCCGTTTCGGCCATATCCGACGAAAAGAAGGAAATCTTCCTGTGGGGGCGTCAACGTTTCCTTGATGAAGCAAAGATCCTGGCCAAATTTCACCACCTCAATATCGTGCGCGTGAACCGCTACTTCATGGCCAACGATACCGCATATTTTGTGATGGACTTTGAAGTTGGGGAAACGCTGCAGGATGTATTGTCGCGGACGGAACAGCCGCTGGGCGAGACCGAGATCATCGACATCTTCACCCAGGTACTGAACGGACTCGGCATCGTGCACCAGCAAAAGTATCTGCACCGGGACATCAAGCCAGGCAATATCTATATCCGCAACGACAAGACGGTCATGCTGATCGATTTTGGTGCCGCGCGACACGAAATTAAGGACGACGGCAGTATGACTGTGCAGGTGACGCCAGGTTACGCACCGGTCGAGCTGTATGTTCCTGAAGACAGGAAGGGACCCTGGACGGACTTGTATTCGGTCGGGGCCAGCATTTACCGATGTCTTATGAACGAGGTTCCGCCCATATCCATCGAGAGACTGAAGAAGATGGAAGATTTCGGTGTCGATCCTTGCCCGAAACTCGCGTCGCATCTCGGCAGCGAGATGCTGCTGGATTCGGTGGACTGGATGATGTCTGTTACCGCAGCAGAGCGACCCCAGACAGTGCAAGAGGTTCTCGATGTATGGGCAGGCAAGAGACTCCGCCCGAATTCGGTTGCGCCGCTGACGCGCGAACCTGCCAAGATCCAGTACAAGATTCTGATTGCCGGCTCGCCCGGAAGCTGCATACCGACCGCCCTGCAGGCCATGCGTGATGCCGGCTCGCTCGCCGGAGCCAGGGGGCAGAGCGCCGGGCAGGGCGATGATGCGTCTCAGGCGCCAGGCGAGGATTTTGTGAATCTTGATATTTCCAGTCACGAGCGTATGCTGGTTTACAGCATCCCCGGACGGGAGCAATTCGATATCGTCCGCGACAGGCTGCAGGAGGGCGCTATGGGGCTGGTCTTACTGATCGACAACGCGCGCGAGAATCCGCTCGATGATCTGGATTTCTTCCTGGATCTGCTCGCGGATTTCATTGAAACGTCCGGGATGGTGATCGGCATCAATCGATCCGAGCTGTATCCACTCCCGAATATCCACGACTACCATCTCCATATTGCGAAGTCGCGCGGCACCGGCAGAGTACCGCCGCCCATCATGGAAGTTGCTCCGGGAAATCCCGGGGAGCTGAAAAAACTTCTGCTTTCATTGCTGTTCCATTTAAATCCCAGCCTGTAGGAAACCCATGCCCGGCTATCAACTCGCACATGATGTCCACATCATTCCGACGCCTCTCGGTGCGTACTGTGCGGCGAGCACTCCCGAGCCGGATGCGGCGCGGGCGCTGATATTGGGAATGATGGAAAACGAAACGACGCAGAAAGTCTCAATTGAGACGGTGCGGAAGTATGTGGGAAATAACGACCCGTTGCAGTTGCTTTACTGGATGGAAAAGGCGAAGTGGATTGTCGGGAGGGCCGAATCGGAGACGCTGCCGGCGCGTCACATCGAGTCGGATCTGCCGTCCCTGCTCAGCCAGCTATCCAGTGACGGCAAGGCTTTGCTGGCCGATCATGAGGGATTCTTTCTGGTGAACGCAGGCTTTACCCGGGAGCAGGCCGAAGAGTTGGCCATCTTTGCCGCCGAGATATCAAGGGTGCAGGACAAGTATGCCGGGCTTGTCAGGAATCAGTTGCGTCTGGGTTCGCTGGCGATGGCAGTGACAGACAGCGGCGGCAATAGCGAACTGGGGTGCTGGCCCCTGTATATCGGCAAGCATCATTTTATGCTCGTCATTTTCGGGATCCCCCGGTTTGACCAGCCTGCATACTTGCACCTCGTTTGGGCACTATGCAGAAAATACAGCGGCTGAGATTTCAGTTGAATGACGATCGGAACCGGGTTTCTGGTTCACATGCAGTCTGGATTCACAGGGAAGGAGTTGGAAGCGGATAGTTAACTGAAAACAATGAAAGGAATAATCATGCGTGGAGAACTGATTCAGTCAGTGCTGAGCGAATTGAATTCGAGCTCAGGCGATATAGAAGCTTCAGCGGTCATTTCGACTGATGGCCTGGTCATTGCCAGCATGCTGCCGGCAACGATGGACGAAGACCGTGTCGGCGCAATGAACGCCGCCATGCTGGCTCTGGGGGAACGTAGCGCGCACGAGCTGGCCCGCGGCGAACTGGAGCAGGTCATGGTCAAGGGCGACCATGGCTACATCCTGATGATCTATGCGGGCAAGGATGCGGTGCTATCGGTCATTGCCAAGTCCAGCGCAAAGCTTGGAATGATCTTCCTCGACGCCAAACGCGCAGCGGAAAGCATTGCCAAACTCCTCTAACTTTGCGGAGGCAAAAATGACAGCAATTTATCAATTGTCGGTATGCCCGCATGACACAGCAAAAAACCTGGCCGGATGGTACCTGTTAAATACCTACCTGCAACGCAATCTTGGCTGCGACATACATTTCAACCTGCAGGACAATTTCATTGTTGAACGGGAAGCCGTCCTTGCGGGTGGATATCACATTGTCTACGCCAATCCGTACAGCGCATTGGAGTTCGCCGAAAAACTGGGGTTCATCCCGGTTGCGCGTCCCGTCGGTTTGTTTGACGAAACCCTGCTCGTCATCCGCAAGGGAACAAAACCGATCGCGCAGACCCAGCCCAAGGTTGCGACAGCCACCAAAGGGCTGATCGTGCACGCATTGGGCTGTATGGAGCTGCGCAAGCTGGGCAAGGATCCGGATGCTTGCGAATTCATTATTGCCGGCAACCACTTGAAGGCTGTCCAGGCGGTCATCAAGGGTGAGGCGGACATCGGGTTTGTCTTCAACGAAACGTGGTACGGCATGAACGCGGCATCGCGCGAATCGCTGGAGGTGATTGCCGAATCGCGTGAAGGTTATGCCTTCCATTGTTTTTGCGTCTGTCCCGAATGGCTGGACAAAAAACCGCGGCTTCTGGAAATACTGACCGGCATGCAGCAGGATAAAGACGGTGGCGGACGCATACTCGAGGACCTGAAATTCAAGGGCTTCGAACCGGTGCCGGAAGATACCATAGCGCACCTTGAATCGATCGTGCAAATCAAGGCATAGTGCGCCCTTGATCGCCTGAATGGACGAGGGGCAGTCGGTCGCAGCAACAACTCGGCGTAAAACTAAAAAGGCTCACTTCCATTGAGAAATGAGCCTTTTGATTTGGCGTGCTTGTGATTTTGAAATATTGCATTGCTCGCAGAAGCGAAATTCTGTGAGGTAATTGCGCTGCAATTCCGGCTAGACGCCGCGAATCCTGCCTAGCCCTTCCATCAACGAGACGATCAGATAGCGCAACGCCCGTGGCGGGGTGGGGTCATCTTGATATGCCTGCCAGGGATTTCGTCCTGTACAAGCTGAATGATTGCTTTGGCGAGCGACTCGAAGTTCTCGTAAAGGTCGTGTTCAGCCCGCCGGCATATGGCCCATCGTGGTATCGACCGATCTCAGGTCTCAGGGAAGACATCTGGATATATTTGCTCATTGTATAAAGTTGGAAGATGAGCGAAGATGGCTTCAGTAGTCGCTGTCGATTTGGAATATTACGACTTGGTATTGCACATGAAGAATGTGGGAGAGAGTTGAATATTATGAAATCCGGCAAACGTATTCTTGCAGTCATGTCCGAGTGGGGATATTGGGGCATCGAGCTGGTCGGCCCGATGAACAAGCTGCTGGCAGCCGGCTACGAATTTGATTTCGTCACTCCTCATGGAAAACGCTCACCGGTGTTGCCGCCGAGCGTTGACCCGGAATTCCTTGATCCCCCTCTCGGCGTTTGCGTGACCACGGTCGCAGACGCGGACCTGGTGAAGGCGTTCGAAAAAACCAACCAGCTCGACCGCACCATGAGCCTGGACGAGATGTTTCCGGAACGCCCCTACTACAGCGCCCCCGACTTCCTGCGCGAGCTCGAAACCTATTACGAAAAACGCCAAGCGGCTCAGCATGAGGCGCTCGCCACCTACGACGCGATTCTGCTGGAGGGCGGAGCCGGCCCGATCGTCGATGTGGTCAACAACCAGCGGGTGCACGATCTGGTGCTGGGCTTTCATGCTGCCAACAAACCGATCGCGGCTATCTGCTACGGTGTGGCGACGCTGGTGTTCGCCCGCGACTTCAACGAGCGCAAGCCGATCATTGCCGGCAAGCATGTCACCGGACACTGCATCGAATACGATTATCACGATGGCACCAGCTTCGTCGGTACCGATTTCAACATGGGGCCGCCGCCCTATGCGCTCGAATACCTGCTTGCCGATGCTGTCGGCCCGCACGGACAGTATCACGGCAACTTCGGAAAACGTACTTCAGTAATAGTCGACTACCCCTTCATCACGGCCAGATCGCTGCAGTGTTCCCACGAGTTCGGCGAAAAGATGGTGGAGGTATTGGATGACGGGTTGCGCCGCTACGGCTGGTGACCCGCGGACCAATATGGATGAACTTTGCATCCTGGAGGAAAAGACGAAATGACTGCCATCGATGAAGGAGTCGCCGCCGCCCGCGCGGGCGATATCGCAACGCTACGAGCGTGGCTCGATGCGGGAAACAATCCTGACGACTATGACGCTGCGGGTTGGACTCCGCTGCTGTGGGCGTCGGCACGGGGGCATGCGGGCGCAGTGGAATTGTTGTTGAAACGGGGTGCGGATATAGCGATGCCACACCGGGACTCCGGTGCCCTGCCGATTCATCTTGCCGGGCAATCCGGCGATGTCAGGACGTCTGAATTGCTGCTTGAACAAAAGCCGGCGCAGATCAACGCGATCTGGGATCTGAACGGGCACACCATTTCCCTGCAGGCGGTTTTTTATGGGCATCTGGAGTTGATGAAGCATTTGCTTGCCAGGCAGTCCGGACCTGTCCATCACCACGGCACGCGGGCTGGGGGCGATGGATCTGGCGACACAGTTCCAGAACGCGGCGATGATGGACATCCTGCGCCCGCATGACGTCTCCGCCGAAGCCAAGGCGACCTACTATCGAAGCTACCTCAAGAGGATCGCCCCGGTGATTCCGCCAGGCGAGGAAAAAGCACAGCAACTTGCCGACAAGCTGGTGGGCGTGATCGACGCCGGGATAAAGAAGGCGGCCACCGATCCGTCGGTTGTGCAAGCGACGCTGGATGCAGTGCGCGAGATCGTGGAGAAAGAGAAGGCCAGCGTGAACCGCCTTGGCGGGGCGCTGCAACAGCCGCCGCTCATCGTCGTGGTGACCGGCAATAACGGGTTCCCGCCCGAATCCCGCCGTCGCCAGCCTGCGTAATCAGCTGGCGAAATATCTGCTGGATAAAGGGGCCGACCCGACGCTGCACGAGAAGCACCCCATGGGCGCGCAGACCATCATTCGGGCATCGGTGTTCAATCATCTGGACATCCTGAAAATGTGCGCGCAGTACATAACTCCGCAACAACTGATGGATGCCATCAATGAAGTCCCGTTGGTGAACGGGCTTACGGCGATGCACGATGCAGTGTTGCGCGCGACCATGGCTGCCCCGGACCGCTTTGAAGGTTATCTGGAGCAGGTCCGCTGGTTTGTGGCTCACGGCGGGCGCAGCGATATGGAGGACTATGCCGGAGTGACGCAACGGAATATCGCGGAGAAAACGGACAAGCCGGAGGTTCGTCGCCGTCTTCTCGCGGTGCTTGACGGCAAGGAAGCGTAAACACTCTCGCGGGAGCTGCCGGCTGAGAGGTATCGGTACAGGCAGATCGTGTTGGTTCAACAATCAAGGAGAACAACGATGAACGCAGATGGAAAGATGGCTCCCAACAGGCTGAAGCGCGACCTCAAGGCAGGCAAGGTATGCATCGGGGCAACCGTAACGATGGAGAACAGGGTGGTCGCCGAGATTTTTTCGCATATCGGTCTCGACTGGATCTGGTTCGAAATGGAACATTCGGCATCCAGCGACGCCGGGGTCCTTGCGATGTTGCAGGCGACGAACGGATCGACAACCAGCACCGTGGTTCGCGTGCCATGGAACGACAAGACGTTGATCAAACGGGCGCTGGACAACGGCCCGGACGGGATCATCATCCCGCTGGTCAATAGCGTCGAGGAAGCAGAAGCCGCCGTGCGCGCAATCAAATATCCGCCGCTGGGCGAGCGGGGCGCCGGACTCTCCCGCGCCCAGTGCTACGGCATGCACATGGATGAGTACATGAAAAGCGCCAACGATGAAGTGATGACCACGCTCATGATCGAGCACGTCAAGGCGGTGGAAAACATCGACGCGATCCTCAGGGTCAAGGGAGTGGACTCGGTCATCATCGGCGCGCTGGATCTTTCGGGCAGCATGGGCATCCTCGGGCAGACCGCCGATCCGCGAGTGGAGGCTGCGATCCAGAAGGTGCTCGCCGCTGCCAAAAAGGCAAACGTGCCGTGCGGGATCATCACCGTTGCGCCGGAGCAAGCCAACGAGCGGATCAAGCAGGGCTTCACCCAGATCATAATGGGAATAGACGTTCTTTATCTGGTGGGAGGGGTTTCGGGGGCGCTGAAGCAGATCGTCCGTCCAGCCGTCTAGACAGTAACGCCTCCAGAGAGGAGTAGTGTCATGCCAGAAAAAACCGTAATCATCCTGATCGAGAGCGATTATTACGAACACGAAATCTGGTATTACCAGTCCCGTTTTGCGGAAAGCGGCGTGAAGGCGCGCTTCGTCTCGCGCCTGTGGGGCCAGCCCGCGATTACCTTCAAGGGACACGAATATGCCGCGCCGTTCGAATGCCGCGACAGTTTCGAGTCCATCAAAGATGCCGAGCTCGATCAAATCTCGGCGGTCATCGTGCCTTCCGGCTATGTTGCCGACCGTCTGCGTTTTACCGCAGATTTTTCCATGCTGCCTCCCGCCACGGCTTTTCTGGAGCGCGCGTTCCAGCGGCCGCAGGTGCTCAAGGGCATCATCTGCCATGGTTTGTGGCTGACTGCGCCCAAGCCCGAGATGGTGAGAGGCCGCAGGCTCACTTGCCATCCCAATCTTCATGGCGATGCACTGGCCTATGGTGCGCAATTCGTGGATCAGGATGTGGTGGAGGACGGCGATCTGATCACTGCCCGCACCGGCAACCACGCGCATCTGCTGGCCCGCGCCATTCTCAGGCGGCTCGATGCCGTGTAAACCCTCAAGATGAAGGAGCGAACATGGACGCAATCAATTTCTCGTTTTCAGACACGATCGCCGGCTACGTGGTCGATTACAACAAAGAGACGGACAGCTTCCGGATCAGGACATCCGATGAGCGTGAGTTCAACGTCAAGTTCGGAGCCAACGCCTATGCCTGGATCGCGAACAACCTGAAGGAGCCGCGCCAGTGGTGCGGGGACCAGATGCGGAGCATGCTGGTTGCCGGGACGATTCCTGTTTGTCTATGGCACGTTCTACCATGAGGGCGGCGGCTTCAATTTCGTGGCGCAGTATCTGGTCTTCCCCGGGCACCGGGCCGATGAGTACGATTTCGAGAAGCGCGACTGGTGGGTGAGACAGATCCGTGCAGTTGGGCGACTTCTACCTGCATGCCCAGTTCGGCGAAGACGACAGTCGATTACGACAACTACCGCACCACCATCAAGCTGACCGGCGAGAAGGAAAAGGACAACTACCGCCAGGAGACCGACACCATCTCGCGCCTGGTCTACGGTTTCGCCTCGGCCTACATGCTGACCGGCGACGATCGCTTCCTGGAGGGCGGCGGAGAAGGGCACCGAGTACCTGCGCGAGCACATGCGCTTCTACGACGCGGACGAGAACATCATCTACTGGTATCACGGCATCGACGTGCAAGGCCGGCGCGAGACCAAGATCTTCGCCTCGGAGTTCGGCGACGACTACGATGCCATCCCGGCCTACGAGCAGATCTACGCGCTGGCCGGCCCGATCCAGACCTACCGCATCACCGGCGACCCGCGCATCCTGCAGCGACGCCGAGATGACGGTGGACCTGTTCGACCGCTTCTTCCTGGACCGAGAATCAGGGCGGCTACTTCTCGCACCTCGACCCGATCACCCTGGACCCGCGCAGCGAGTCGCTGGGCGCGAACCGGGCCAAGAAGAACTGGAACTCGGTCGGCGATCACGCCCCGGCCTACCTGATCAACCTCTATCTGGCGACCGGCGAGGACACGCTACGGCCGGATGCTGGAGTACACCTTCGACACCATCGCCAAGCACTTCCCGGATTACGAGCGACAGCCCGTTCGTCCAGGAGAAGTTCCTCGAGGACTGGTCGCCCGACCAGCACCCACATGTGGCAGCAGAACCGCGGCGTGGTCGGCCACAATCTCAAGATCGCCTGGAACCTGATGCGCATGTACAGCCTGAAGCCGAAGCCGGAATACGAGGCCTTGGCGCGCAAGATCGCCGAGGTCATGCCCGCGATCGGCGGCGACCAGCAGCGCGGCGGCTGGTACGACGTGATGGAGCGCGTGCTGCGCGCCGGGCGAGGAGAAGCACCGCTTCGCCTTCCACGACCGCAAGGCGTGGTGGCAGCAGGAGCAGGGGATCCTGGCCTACCTGATCCTGCACGGCGTGCTGGGCGACCCGGAGTATCTGAGCATCGCCCGTGAATCGTCCGCGTTCTACAACGCCTTCTTCCTGGATCACGACGACGGGGCGGTCTACTTCAACGTGCTGGCCAACGGCATTCCCTACCTGCTGGGCACCGAGCGCTTCAAGGGCAGCCACTCGATGAGCGGCTACCACTCGTCCGAGCTGTGCTACCTGGCGCAGGTCTACACCAACCTGCTGATCACCAAGCAGCCGCTGGACCTTTACTTCAAGCCGTTGCCGGGCGGCTTCAAGGACAACATTCTGCGGGTGGCGCCGGACATCCTGCCTGCGGGACGAGTCAAGCTGGAAAAAGTCTGGGTGGACGACGAGCCGTACAGCGACTTCGACGCTGAACGGATGACCGTCAACCTGCCGAAAACCGGGCAGCGTGTGCGCGTGAAAGTGCTGCTCCAACCGCAAGGGAGGTCATGATGCAAGTGGATGTGCGCGACGACGGCGGCATCGTCCTCATCGAGCCGGTGGGGGACATCGACGGCAAGACCGCGCCTGACTTCCAGGACCAGGTACTCGCCCGGGTGCAGCCCGGTGCTCGCATCGTGCTGAGTCTGGCGCGGGTGCCCTTCATGTCCAGCGCCGGGCTCCGGTCCATGTTGCTGATCTACCGGGAGGCCAAGGCCAAGGACGCGAAGGTCGTGCTGGCGGAGGTCAACAAGGACATCCGCGGCAGCATGTCCGCCACGGGTTTCCTGTCGTTCTTCGTGGTTCGCGACAGCGTGCAGGACGCCATGAAGGAGGGAACCTGACATGGAGCGTATCGACGCACATCCCACTCATGAATACCAGGGCTACCGGATATGTCCGGGCCAGCCTTATCCGTTCGGCGCGTCGCTGGTGCCCGGCGGCGTGAACTTCTCGATCTTCTCGCGCAATGCCAGCTACTGCGTGCTGGTGCTGTTCGAGAAGGGTGCCCGGAACCGCTGGTCGAGATTCCCTTCCGCGGCATGTTCCAGAAGGCGTTTACCGAAGAGCCGGTATGGGGTGAATTCCGCATCGGCAACGTCTTCAACATGACCGTCTGCGACCTCGATCACGAGAACATCGAATACGGCTTCCGCATGGACAGCGGCCAGCCCAGGGCGATCGCGGGGCAACCGGCCTTTCACCGCTTCGATCCCGTCCGTGGTGTTGATGGACCCCTATGCGCGGGCCATCGGCGGCAGGGATGTGTGGGGGCAGAAGCCGGACTGGCAAGCGCCGTTCCAGCATCGCGCGCGGGTCGTGTTCGACGATTTCGACTGGGAAGAGCGACCGTCCGCTGGAAATTCCGCTGGAAGATCTGGTGATCTACGAGATGCACGTGCGCGGCTTCACGCGCCATCCGTCCTCCGGGCTGGACGAGTCGTCGCCGGCACCTTCGCGGGGCTGCGCGAGAAGATTCCCTACCTGAAAGAACTGGGCGTCAATTGCGTGGAGCTGATGCCGATCTACGAATTCGACGAGTTCGAGAACAGCCGCTGGGACGAACAACAGCAGCGCTGGACCAAGATGAACTACTGGGGCTACAGCACCGTCGGTTTCTTCGCCCCAAGGGCGGATACGCCGCCACGGGGCGAACACGGGACGGCACCATGGTCGGGACGAATTGAAGAACCTGGTGAAGGAACTGCACCGCAACGGCATCGAGGTCATCCTCGACGTGGTGTTCAACCACACGGCCGAGGGCAACGAGCAGGGGCCCACCATCTCCTATCGCGGCATCGACAACGCCACCTACTACATGCTCACCCCGGAGGGCACTACTACAACTTCAGCGGCACCGGGCAACACGCTCAACTGCAACAACCCCATCGTGCGCAACATGGTGCTGGACTGCCTGCGCTACTGGGCATCGCGAATACCACATCGACGGTTTTCGCTTCGACCTCGCCTCCATCCTGGGCCGCGACCAATCGGGGCGGCCCCTGGCCAACCCGCCGCTGCTGGAGGCGCTGGCCTTCGATCCGATCCTGGGCAAGTGCAAGCTGATCGCCGAGGCATGGGATGCGGGCGGGCTGTACCAGGTCGGCTCCTTCCCGGCCTACGGGCGCTGGGCGGAATGGAACGGCAAGTATCGCGACACGCTGCGCCGCTTCCTCAAGGGCGACGCCGGCGAGACCGGGGCGATGAGCCAGGCCGTGCAGGGGTCGCCCGACCTGTATGACGGGCGCGGCCCGACGGCCTCCATCAACTTCATCACCTGCCACGACGGTTTCTCCCTGGCCGACCTGGTCTCGTACAACGACAAGCACAACGAGGCCAACGGCGAGGACAACCGCGACGGCGCCAACGACAACGAGAGCTGGAACTGCGGCAGCGAGGGGGCCGACGCAGGACGCCGCCATCCTCGCGCTGCGCGAGCGCCAGATGAAGAACGCGATGGCCATGCTGCTGGTCAGCCAGGGCGTGCCCATGATCCTGATGGGTGACGAATTCGGCCAGAGCAAGCTGGGCAACAACAATACCTATTGCCAGGACAACGAGATCAACTGGCTGGACTGGTCGCTCAAGCAACGCAATGCGGCCTACCACCGCTTCGTCAGGAACATGATCGCATTTCGCCGCGCGCATCCCGCGCTGCGCAGCAAGGAATACCTGCGCAACGCCGACTACCTGGGCTGCGGATACGCAGATATCTCCTGGCACGGCACGCGTGCCTGGCAACCGGACTGGGGCGGCAGGGTGCTCGCTTTCATGTTGTGCGGCCGCTATGTCAAGGCTGGCACCGCCCCGGACGATTTCATCTATGTGGCGATGAACATGTACTGGGAGGCGCTGCCTCTCGAATTGCCGCAACTGCCGGAGGGTACACGATGGCATGTTTTCGCCAACACGAGCATGCCGTCGCCGCAGGATATCTTCGAGCCCGGCAGCGAACCGGTGCTGGGAGACCAGGGAAGCTGCATCGTGGGCGGGCGTTCGGTGTTGATACTGCTGGGCAAGTCTGCCGGGCCGTGATCGTGCAGCGGCCGCTATGAAGCGGCAACACGGCAGGCCCGTCACCGCAATTCGTCAATAAAAGGAGATTGTCATGGGATTCAATATTTCGGTCGAGGAAGGCAAGGGTGAGGCCTCCATCAAGCTGGTGGGCGAACTGGATGCCGCCGCTGCACCGCAGTTCAAGGAGGCGATCGAGAAGTTGGCCGAGGCCAAACCGCAACGCTTGATCCTGCACATGGATCAGCTTGAATTCATGGCCAGCGCGGGGTTGCGGGTGCTGATCTTCGCGCGCCAGAAAATGGGGGCCGGCGTCTCGCTCTACGTGATAGGCAGCCACGGGCCGGTACTGAACACCCTGAAGATGAGCGGCTTTCATCACAGCGTCTATCTTCAGGACACCTACGCGCCAGAGTAGCAGGCCGCGCCATGGACAAGCTCTCGCTGCCTGCCGTGCTGGATTCGCTCGCCGAGCTTCGCCGCTATGCGCGGGACGCCGCTGCCGGCGCCGGCATTGGCGAAGACAAGTCCTATCAACTGCAACTCGCGGTGGATGAAATCGCCACCAACATCATTTCCTACGGCTACAGGGAGGCCGGCCCGACGGCAGAGATCTCGATCTTCAGCGAGCTCCGGGACGATGCCCTGGTCATTACCCTGGAAGACCGCGCGCCCGCCTTCGATCCCCGCACAATGCAGATGCCGAACGCCGAAGAACTGAGCAAGCCGCTGGAAGAGCGGAGCATCGGCGGGCTCGGCATCTATCTCGCTACCGAGGGGGTGGACCGCTTCGACTATCGCCGCGAAGGTGGGCGGAATCTCAACATCTTCGAGGTGAGGAGGCGACATGGTTGAACGCAATGCCGCCATCTCCGCTAACGCCCATGGCCTCGCTCCTGCGCAGGCACGCGCCCTGGAAGAACAGTGGACCCGGTACCCGCGTTCGAGTATGGCGCGGCTGTTCGCTGGCACCCGGCCATGAAGCCAAGATCGATCAAGGTCAAGATCCTGCTCGCGCTGCTGGCAGTGTCGCTGCTGCCGCTTTTCCTTTTCGTGGTCATCAGCCGCGTCGGCATGGTGGAGGTACGGGACCGCGTCAAAACTGCGGTCATGGGGGATGCCAAGGAGGGGCTGCTCCAGCTGGCCGAGGATCAGGCGATCATCGCCGACGCCATGCTCGGTCAGGTCGATGCGGAGACGAGATTGGCTGCCCATTTCACCCGGGTGCTCCTCAGTGCGCGGTCCGTCAGCACCGATTCCGCAGTGCAGACAAAGGAGGATCAGCCCCCCGGCTTAAGCTACAGCCTTCCTCCTGCCATGTCCTTCTCCGCCGCCCGATCCGAACTGAGCAAGTACGGCGCGCTGAACCAGTACGGCGCCCTGGAAAACGTGTTTACCCTCGTTCGAAAGGGCGATCCCAACCTGAGCGCAATCTATTTCGGCACCGCGTCCGGCATCCTTCTCGGATACCCCAAGATCGCCGAGAAACAGGGCTCGCTGGAGTTCACCGTCAATGCTGCATTTGCGGCGCAACTGAACGAGGGCGGCATCATCACCGCGCCGCTATGGGAGGCGTTCCGACAGAATCAAGTGACACTGTCGCCACAGTCCCAGGTATCGACCCTGGCCCCGGGCAAATGGCTCATCAAGGACATCCAGAGCGAGCGTATCTTCTCCGTGCGGCAGGTCGCGCGCGGTCTGGACGTGTACCGGGAATACGATCCGAGAATCCGCTCCTGGTACCTTCATGCCGCCCGGGAGGGCGTGATCTGGACCAAGTATGCCGACTGGAACAGTCCCGGACATCGCCTGTTCAGCCTCGACGCGGAGCCCGCCCTTGAGACGGGCGGCAAGGTGTCAGCCAGCCTTGTCCAGGCCTTCGCGAGCCGACATATATCCCTCAGCGAAGCCAGCACGATCACTCTGCAGAAGAAGGGCAAATGGAGACTGCAGGACGCGAACGGCAGGAATTACGAGATCAGGGAAGAGAAGGGCGTGCTGAGTGTCTACAACATCGACATCCTGACCTGTACCCTGGCCGTGCCGACCCCGGAAGGGAAACTTGCGGGGGTGGTCGGACTGGACGTCCCCATGAACGTCATCAGCGGACGAATCATCCACACGCCTGCGATGACCACGGGCTACGCCTTTCTGTTGAACGAACAGGGCGAACTCATCGAGCAGGAAAGGCCCGACATGTTCATTCCAGCGGCAGGCGGCGACATCCGCCGCAAGATGAACGCAGGCGGTTCCGGCTTCGAGTTCGACGCCGCCAGCGCCGCCTACGTGTTCTACGCCCCCATCCGCTCCATCCACTCAGCCGATGGCAAGTCGTTCTGGAGCGTCGGGATATCGATGTCGCAAGCGGAGATCACACGGCTCGCCGACGACATCCAGAAGTTCATGGCTCTCGTGCTCAACCTGATGCTGGGCATACTTGCAGCCGTGTTTTTCATCGTCATTTATGCTGCCGCGCGCGTGTCCAGGGGGATCACCGGCCCCATCCTGAAACTCGATGCGGGCGCCATGCGCATCGGCAGCGGCGACCTGGACTATACCCTGGAGGTGAAGAGCGGCGACGAAATCGAAGAGCTGGCCAACACCTTCAACAAGATGACCGGCGACCTCAAGACTTACATCAGGAACCTCAAGGAAACCACTGCCGAGAAAGAACGCTTTGCGAGCGAGCTGCGGGTGGCCCGCGAAATCCAGATGAGTTTCCTCAAGAAGATATTCCCGCCCTTCCCGCAACGGCGGGAGTTCTCCATCTTCGCCACGCTCGAGCCGGCAAGAGAGGTGGGCGGTGACCTCTATGATTTCAATCTCGTGGACGAGGACCGGCTGGTCTTCTACATCGGCGACGTCTCGGACAAGGGCGTGCCGGCCTCCCTGGTGATGGCCATGACCATGACCCTCATGAAGCGCGCGAGCCAGCAGCCAGGCATGACCCCTGCCGAGATATTGCGCCAGGTGAACAATGCGCTGGCGGAAGACAACAAGAATGCGATGTTCGTCACGCTGTTCATCGGCTCGCTGAACCTGAAAACCGGAGAGCTGTGCTACTCCAATGCGGGCCACAATCCACCCCTGATCCTCGGCGCTGATGGCAGTTGCCGCTACCTGCAACTGCCCGAGGGCCTGGTGCTGGGAGTGATCACCGATACCCAGTACAGCGACGCCAAGGTGCACCTTGAACCGGGAGACATGATCGTGACTTACACGGACGGTGTGACCGAGGCCATGAATACCCAGCGGGCCCTGTATTCGGAAGAGCGCCTGCAAGAGACGCTAGCGTCTGCGGCGGGTCGAAGTGTCGAAGAGACAGTGTCCGGGATCATCGCCTCAGTCAAGGAATACGCGGACGGCGCGCCGCAGTCCGACGATATCGCCGTGCTCGCTCTGCGGAAGAACTGAATTTCATTGAAGCGATGCTTGAATGAGCTTCGCCCGGCAGTATCACTACACTGTTTTACGAGCTACGTGTCTGACGAGTCAGCGGTTCGGGTAGGTGACACGCTCCCTTAGGAATAAGAGAGTTTTGAATTTGGCGTGCTCAACCAGAAGGAGCTGGGCACTGGCTGGTGAAAAGTGCACTACCGTAATTGGTTGCTTCCGGACAGAAGCTGTCGTTAGCCAGTTGGATTTAACGTCTCAAAGTCGGCCAAAGCGGAAATTCAGGTATGAGGTGCGCTACTTTTGGTATATGCCAGAAGCGGACGGAAGTCGAGTTTGCACGAGAGAATAGCCCGGCGACCCCGGGCATTCTTTTGCACCGCTACTTCATTGCAGATATAGTTTGTTGACGGACTACAGAATCACCGCGATACATTTTTATTTGCGTTTCATCAATTAATGCAAAAAACGGAATGCAAGCTTCGCTTGTCGTTTCAATTTCCGCAGCCTTGTTTGCTGCCTCCACGCTTTCCCAGTGGACGATATCTACCCATTCGCCATTACCTAACTCGACCAGTTCTCGCGAAATAAACCCCTTCCAGGTTCGCAGCGTCTTATCCATATGCTTGGCTGAGCCAATCAATTGACTGCTTGAAACGCCTGCCTTCGATTTGAAATAGACGACCTCTGTGGTTTCGGCCAGAGCAGAACCTGCAAAAGCCGCCAAGAATGACAAGACAAACATGATTTTGGTTTTTCTAAGCATGCCATATACCTAAATTTATTGATTGGGGTTACATAGTACAAAGGCATGCTGCCAGAACATGTCAGTAGAGTATCGCTGGATAAAATTTTGCTCGACAAATACCGGGGTGAATACACATTCAGCATTAATCGGGCTATTTCTGGGCCTTTGCGGCAGCCCTGAGTTGCAGGGCTGCTTTGTCACCTTTCTTCGCTGGGTGCCGGAGTGCATGGCGGATGAGCCATTTCACATCGTTTGTAGAGTTGGTCAGCCAACGCTCGCAAATTTCAAAAGCTAATTCAGGATGATCTTTCGCAATATCGCCAAGATGGTTTGCAACACTGCGGCGCACATAAAGATTCTGATCGTTCTTCAAGGCGTCAAGTATTGGCAACACCGGTTTTGGATTCGAGATAAATGCAGGAATCCTTGTTGCCCACGGCAAACGGGCACGCGTGCCTTCAGAGCAAAGCCGGCGGACATGTGGATCTGGATCGGTTGTCCAATCGAGCAGATGCAACAGGGTTCGCTCTTGCTGCTGGATAAGGAATGAGCGTATGGAAAACTCGGCACTGAACCGCTTGGTAATTTCATACTGCGCTTTCATGGAGATTTCAAACGGGTCGTACCCGTCATTCTCTTCCGGCTCCAAGCCATACTCGGCAATAAAGCAACTATGCGGTAGATAGAAAAACACGCCCAGCCCGATATCCTCTGTCTTAGTTAGCGGTGGAGTTAAAGACGACAGGAGAATATCCACGGCTACCGAAAAGTTTACAGGCAGGTATTGACGTAGCGCCCGCGCCAGATGCCGGCCACGATGCATAAGTCCTAGCGGCTCCAAACCATCCAACGCCGCCCGCCGAAACATCTCCGCATCAAACTGCGAATGCACGTGCAAGATATTTTGCCCCAAGCAATCAACTGCCTCTATTCCGAGTAGTTGTTTGAGCGGAATGCCTTTCTGAATGGAATTCGGTGCAACGGGAATTCGCGGGATGCTGTATTTGATAGTATTCATTCAATGGTCAGGCATCTTGAGAAAGGTGGGTATTTGAACAGACAACAATGACAGCTAAGGGTCGGTAGCGGAAGTAAATCCCACAGGTTCTTGATGGCAGCACTGGCCGACCCTGAGACACTGGATTCTCTGATCCCGATGACGGCTCTTGGCCGTGAACGGGGCCATCAATGACAAAAGTGCCCAGATTCATCCGGTCGGATTGTAACTACAAACGAAAAACTCCCTTATTCAATAAGGGAGTTTTGAAGATGGAGTACTCAACCGGAAGGAGCTGGGCACTGGCAGGTGAAAAGTGCACTGCAGTGACAGGCCGAAGCTACCGGTTCTACGATGCCGTTTAGAAGACAGCTCATCGGCCACAAGCGGCGTCGGTGGTTTGCTGAAAAGGGAGTTTGTTCGAGGTGCGGCGATGTCCGTTGTCTATCCAGTAACAGACGTCGCCGGCTGACGTTTTGTTGATCCTCGGAGGTCGGTTCCTAACCCAGAACAGACTGTCGGTTATGAATTTACGTTTCCCGATACCGGTCATTTGCCAAGCACCACTATCGACCCGTTGCGCTATAGCGTTACTTCGAAAATTTGTCGCTCGATTGAGTTCAATGGCGTTACTCGTTATCTCTCTGCATATCGGGCTGATGTACTCCTGTATGCATATGCGCGTGATGTGCTGGCGTAATGCCAAAGCGCTCGCGAAATGCGCTGCGAAATGCGGACTCAGATTTAAAACCGACGCGGGAAGCCACGGCTTTCACCGGATCATTCGCCTCCAGATAGCGCTTCGCACGTTCTAAACGTAGGTCGTCCAAGAACTTGGATGGCGTCATGCCGATCATTGAGGTGAATTTTCGATGGAATGTGCGCTCCGACATTCCAGCCTGCAGTGCCATGTCTGAAACCTTAATCGGCTCTGCGATCATATTTTCGAGCCAGATGATCAGATTGGAAAACGAACCGTCCGCGACGCTCTGTGCATCGAGAACGGCACTGAACTGTGACTGGTGGCCCGGCCTCCGCGCATAGACGACCAGTTGCTTGGCCACTTGGCCCATCAATCGACTACCATGATCGCGCTCGAGCATGGCAAGCGCCATGTCTATGCCCGCGCTAGCTCCACCCGATGTCCAGAGCCGTCCATCAACCACATAAAGCGCATCTGACTCAACAAGTGCATCCTGAAAGTCCGCACTCAGGCGCGCACAGCCTGCCCAGTGCGTTGCTACTCGCTTGCCAGCGAGAAGTTCCGCAGCGGCAAGCACAAACGCGCCAGTGCATACAGAACCGTATCGTTCGGCACGCTTGGCGGCGACCCGCACCGCTTGAGCCAGCCCCATGTTCTTCATCGCCGCAGTGATGTTACGCTCATAGGCACCCATCACAAGGACCGTGTCTTTCTTGCCAATCACCAGATTGGTACATGAGCATGTGCCGACATTCAGCCCCAAGCTACAGGCAACATTCCCGCCAGACGGCGAGGCGATGACAACTTCATAGAATGCTTCCCGCGCCAGTGCATTCGCCGTCGAAAACACGGCGGCAGGTCCCGACAGGTCGAGCAACTCGAACCCGTTATAGACCAAGAAAATCACACGTCGCGTGGAAGACATTGGCAGATTATAGGCTGTTGTTGTCATTGCTGCCAACTTAGATCGAAGACTAGAATTGCCGAGTAACCTAAAGGAGGCAGTGATGGCGAAGTTGGGCACATTAAGTTGGCTTGACAGAACGGGCGGAAAACTTGCGTGGCATGATCGGCTGGCAATGATTGCGCAAGGCGTGCGGGCCCGCGCTCAAACAAAGAATCGGATGGCATCGGGCTTCAAAATCCGAAACATTGAAATCGATGACATTCTGCCGCCGGACAGCGCGATCGCGCGTGAGTCGACCGCCATTTGCCAGGACGCGAGCGCACCGTATCTCTTTAATCATTGCTTGCGCGCCTACTTCTGGGCACGGCTGCTCGATGACGGACGTCACACATTTGATGACGAGGCAGTGTTTACGGCACTGATGCTGCACGACCTGGGGTTGACCGATGGCAAGCGCCTGAGCGGCGACAAGGAGCAATGCTTCATCGTCATCGGTGCGCGCAAGGCAGACGAATTGGCGGCGAAACATGGATGGAGCGACAAACGCGCAAGCATCACCGCCCAGGCGATCACCCTGCATCTGAATGTGATCGTCGATCCGCGCCACGGCAAGGAGGCGCAGATGGTGCGTGCGGGTTCTGGAGGCGATGTCGCGGGACTCGGTCTGGATGTGCTGCACGCTGACCAGATTGCGTCGGTCGTTGCGCGCTATCCGCGCCTCAACATGAAGCGAGAAATTCTCGAAACTCTCTCGGTTGAAGCCGATGAACGGCCATGCTGCCGCATAGCGTTTCTGAAAACGAAGCTGGGCTTCACCGATCTTATCAACCGCGCACCGATGTTCAGAGAGTGAAGTTGCGAGTATGCGCCACGTACCAGCAGATCATAGCCCCCTGGACTCAACCGTTCACGCTAATTAGTCTCAAACGCATGGAGCAAACTGAATGATAAGCAAACGAAGGGTAGTCATTACCGGTCTCGGTGTAATTTCACCAGTTGGGATTGGTGTCGACGAAAATTGGAGCAGCATCATTGCGGCTCGTAGTGGCATTAGCCGAGTAACGCATTTCGACCCAACGAATTACCCCTCGCAAATCGCCGGGGAGATAAAAGACTTCGATCCAACCCGTTTTATTTCCGAGAAAGAAGCGCGCCGTATGGATCGATTCATACAACTCGGTGTTGCCGCTGGCATCGAGGCTCTACGTGACTCAGGGATTGAGGTCACGGAAGCTAATGCTGAACGTATTGGGGTACATATTGGTTCAGGTATCGGAGGCGCCCAAACCATTGAGGAAACGGCCTTGATCATCAAAGACAGAGGGCCGCGCCGGGTTTCGCCGTTCTATGTACCTTCTTCGATCATAAATATGGTGGCCGGCAATCTTTCTATCATGCACGGGCTGAAAGGCCCAAACCTCGCTATGGTTTCCGCATGTTCAAGCGCAACACACGCCATCGGCGACGCGGGTCGATTTATTGAGTATGGTGACGCCGACGTTATGATTGCAGGTGGTGCTGAGGCCGCGATCACCCCAAGTAGCTTGGCCGGTTTCGGGAATGCAAAGGCTATGTCTACTCGAAATGACAATCCAGAAACAGCAAGCCGCCCTTGGGATGCTGAACGTGATGGGTTCGTTCTTGGGGAAGGAGCAGGTATAGTGGTTTTGGAGGAACTTGAACACGCACGTAGTCGCGGTGCCAAAATTTACGCTGAGTTAATTGGCTTTGGTATGAGCGGGGATGCATTTCATATTACCAGCCCCCCTGAAAATGGCGATGGTGCGATGCGGTGTATGCGCAATGCACTGCACAACGCGGGCGTAAATCTCAGTGATGTGCATTACATCAACGCACATGGCACCTCGACACCGCTTGGCGATCTGGCCGAAACCAACGCCTTTAAAACTTTGTTCGGCGACCATGTAAAGCGCATTGCGATTAGCTCGACAAAATCAATGACTGGCCACTTATTGGGTGCGGCAGGCGGTGTGGAAGCTGTCTATACCGCACTCGCCATCCATAATCAAATCGCGCCTCCGACTGCCAATCTCAATACTCCAGACCCTCGGTGCGATCTCGATTACGTGCCGGGCAGCGCACGTGACATGAAAATTAACGTCGCGATCTCAAATTCGTTCGGTTTCGGGGGCACCAATGGCACGCTTGTGTTCCGCAGGCTACAGTGATTTGTAGTCGCCAAGTTCGACTGTTCCCCTCAGACAACGGACATCGCCGCACCTCGAACAAACTCCCTTTTCAGCAAACCACCGACGTCGCTTATGGCCGAGAATCGGCCTTAGGAGACGAAAATACTGTTCCTGAAATTTGCATATCAATCTCTAAAACGGTCATTGCTGGCTTAAGTTACTGGTAGATCGAAATGGTGAAGCTATATTACATATGCACATTGACAATTTCTTCTTCATGTCAGATGATTAAAACATGAATCGTTCATCCACATCTTATCAACGCATGGCGGCGTCCCGAGCTACACGAGCTCGTCGGGCGTGCCGTGCTGCGTTCAAGAGATGCGTTGAGTCAGGTTCTGGATTGATGTAACCAACCACTGAATAACGATTTCGAGAAGGCCACGGCGCAAACCGTGGCCTTTTTGTTTTTTTCACACAAGGAGATATTAAGTGCAGACCACCCCGACGCTTTCCACCGACAATCTGATGCCCGTTACACAACGACCGGACGTTGTCTTCGTCCGCGGCGAGGGAGCGTACCTGTTCGACGCGCAGGGAGGACGTTATCTCGACTGGGTACAGGGGTGGGCGGTGAACTGCCTGGGGCATGCCGCGCCAGTTATTGCTCATGCGCTCGCACAACAAGCGACGGCGCTCATCAATCCGAGTCCGGCGTTTTACAACATCCCCTCGCTGGAGTTATCCAATCTTCTCACCAAACACAGCTGCCTGGATCAAGTGTTCTTTGCCAACTCCGGCGCGGAGGCGAACGAAGGAGCCATCAAGCTGGCGCGCAAATGGGGCGAGCTTAACAAGCAGGGTGCGTTCGAGATCATCACCTTTGACAACGGCTATCACGGGCGAACGCTGGCGACCATGTCTGCGAGCGGCAAGCCGGGCTGGGAGCATCTGTTTGCGCCGCATGTACCCGGCTTTCAGAAGGCAGTGCTGAATGATCTCGATTCGGTCCGTCGGCTAATTCACGCCGACACCGTGGCGATTATGCTGGAGCCAATCCAGGGTGAGGCCGGTGTCATTCCGGCGACAAAGGAATTCATGCGCGGACTGAGATCGCTCTGCGACGAACATGGGCTGCTCTTGATTCTGGATGAAGTGCAAACCGGCTGCGGGCGTACAGGCACTTTGTTCGCCTATGAACAGCTTGGTATCGAGCCTGACATCATGACCCTAGGAAAAGGACTCGGCGGTGGCGTGCCCCTGTCGGCCTTGCTGGCGAAGAAATTCTGTTCCTGTTTTGAAATGGGCGATCAGGGCGGCACGTATTGCGGCAACCCATTGGTATGCGCCGCCGGAGTGGCAGTGATGCACAGCCTGCTGGCAGAGGGCTTTCTCGAACACAGCCGGGTGAAGGGCGATGAACTTGCCGGGGGACTACGCGCCATTTCGAGGGAGTTCGGCCTTGGCGAAGTCAGGGGAGCCGGTATGTTGCTCGCCTTGGAAATGAGAGGGAGATGGTACGCAGGTGGTCAAACTCGCAAGGGAGACCGGCTTGCTGCTCAACTCACCGCGGCCGCATTTATTGCGCTTTATGCCTGCACTCAACACGACCTCCGCGGAAATCGCCGAAGGGATGGAGATTCTGCGTCAGGTCATTCGGACAGTCACCCAATAACTTAACCTGAGAACATAAGGACGACACCATGACAAAGACTGCTACACCGTCTTCATCCAGAACACAGATTCGCAGGGTGCGCGAACGCGGACATTATGACCAAAAGACGATTGAATCCATTGCACGGGATTCGCTGATATGCCACATCGCATTTGCCGACGACCAGGGTGTGCACTGTATTCCAACGGCCTGTTGGGTGGATCGCGGGAATTTGTATATCCACGGTTCAAACGGCAGCCGCATGATACAGGTGCTGATGGCGGGAGAGGCGAGCGTGACGATGACTCATCTCGATGGCATTGTCCTGGCCCGTTCGGCCTTCCATCACTCGATGAATTACCGCTCTGTTGTCGCTTACGGAAAATTCGAGAAAGTCGAATCAGAATCGGAAAAGATAGAAAGCTTCGAGGCCTTTATCGAATTCTTATCCCCCGGGCGTTGGCCGCAGGTGCGCCAGCCTAGCCGTAATGAGCTGGCAGCAACCACTGTATTGCGTCTTCCACTCACCGAGGCAGCTGCAAAAATTCGCAACTGGGGTGTCAAAGACGATGAGACGGATATGAAGCAAAAAGTTTGGGCCGGGGTGATCCCTCTGAGTATGGAAGCGGGTAAGCCGGAGCCGGATATAGGGTGCGAACACATGCCTGCACCACAACAACCAATTCTTGACGCGTAGGTCGGGCATGGGACGCTGGCATTTTTTTGAAATGGCTGGCATCCCATCCTGCCGCAAAGTCCGCATCCGACTTTCTTGAACTAGACATAATTTACACAAATGAAAATTGAATATTTGGCAGATCATCCAGAGCACATTCCTAGGTTAGCAGCGTGGTTCTATGAGCAATGGAGCTGGTTCCTTCCCGCGGAAAGTTCCGCAGACACAATCGCGACAAAATTTCTCACGCACCTAAACCGTGACGCTCTTCCATCTGCGCTTATCGCGTTGGACGGCGTTGAACTGTTGGGTACCGCAAGCCTGCGAGTTAACGACATGGACATTCTTACCGAGCTATCCCCGTGGCTTGGCGGAGTATATGTCGCAAAAAATCATAGACAGAACGGCATTGCTCGCCAGCTTATTAACGCAGTGGAGCAAAAAGCCCTGGAACTTGGATATCGATCGCTCTATCTCTTTACCTATAACCAAGCGCCTATGTACTCAAAGCTGGGATGGGATGTGCTGAAGCAACTGGAATACCATGGGCATCCGGTTGTCGTTATGTATAAACCATTGTCGGCCACATGAAAAAGGATAAACGACATCTATGCCTTAGCCTGTACTCAGATTGTCGTCTGACCGATTCTTCACGGCCGCCATTCTGCTCGATGGTGAGTTTCAGTGGTGAAAGAGCCGAAGTCCTGTTTCTACGTGTCTAATACCCAGCTCCTGTGCAGCAGTCTGGACTTCAGATGCTCTGATTGAACCTCCGGGTTCAATGATAGTTTTCACCCCAATTGCAGCAGCGTGATCAACGTTATCGCGGAAGGGGAAAAAGCCATCTGAGCCGAGAGTCACGTCAGTCAGATTCTTTACCCAAGATTCGCGCCACGTGGAATCCTCGAAAGATGTCGCTGCTTCACGCCCAAAAAGCGAAACGAATTCACGCGACTGAAGATGGGTCATCACACCTTCCGAGAATCGAATCTGCCAGTTGA
Source organism: uncultured beta proteobacterium (assembly GCA_963840345.1). Lineage (GTDB taxonomy): Bacteria > Pseudomonadota > Gammaproteobacteria > Burkholderiales > Gallionellaceae > Sideroxyarcus. Next base: position 22,771 of record CAWIYO010000005.1, on the reverse strand, counting down.
GTCGGTCATTTAGCGTCATGTTTTCAACTAAAGGCAACTGTCGGACGTTTTGACACCGCCTGAGCCACCAAATGCGTGCCTTTGTTGCGGCAAGCCGAACGCAATCAACACGGTTTTGCTGGCCGGCACCAATTCCCAGTGAGACGCCATCTTTCACCAGCGCGACTGAGTTAGATTGGGTATATCGAAGAATAACCAGCGAGAGAAAAGCATCACGAATCACTTCATCGGAGAGTGCTTCATGGGCTGCGAACAAGGCTTTCGAAATTGGAGCGGCATCGCGTTCTTGTTCAAACTTCATACCGTAGACTTCACGAGATTCCCATGCCGGAGGCACATATGAGGTATCAGCCTCCAAGATCAGGAAGTTGCCTTTCTTCTTTTTTGATAGCTTTGAGATAACCCCGGGTTCGAACCCAGGGGCGATGATTCCGTCCGAAACCGTATGAGACAAGAAATCAGCAAGCTCGTGATCTACCGGTTCAGACACGGCGATAACATCACCAAAAGAAGATTTCGGGTCAGCGTCGCGAGCCCGTACATAAGCCGATGTTAGTGAGCCAGATGACAAATCAGGGATGTTCCAAGTCTCACGCAAGAAATCATCCACTATTCCTGCCGTGGCAACACCTGCTGGAGAAACGTGCTTAAAAGAGGCCGCAACTGGCATGTGAACTGCGTCGCGCGCTTCCTTCACAAGCTGCCAAGCATTCAATGCATCAAGATAGTTGATTAACGACGGCTCGCCATTAATCACAGAAACAGGCTTACTCTCTGATGAAATCCGAGCGCCCTGGTGTGGGTTCATACCATATCGCATAACAGTACTCCGAATCGTTAGATTCAGAGCACCCAGGCGGTCGATGCTCTAATGAACATGCGCTTCCTAATGGTTTAAGTCCATCCAACGCCGGTCGCGCGCCAATATTCTAGGGGTACTGAAATACCGCTGCAAGTAAATTTGCGCCAATACTAAGAAAGGCCATGATTGAGTAGGACAAAAGCAGTCGATTGCAATTGCCATCCAATTTTAGTGATGGCACGATGCATCCATGAAAAATACTGATGTGTCGCCCCCTCATCCATCACTCTTTATTCGATTGCTCAAGGTCATGTTGTCCCGATTCGGAAAGGTGACTGTAGCCGGCGCTGCGCATTTAGATGGTCCGGAAGGGAAAATCGTAGTCTGTAATCATGTGGGCTGGGCCGATCCATTATGGGTTGGTTACTCGGCTCTACCGCGAACCCTGCATCAAATGGCAAAGAAGGAACTCTTCGATAAGCCGATCATAGGATGGTTTGTTCGGAGTGGAGGAGGCTTTCCAATTGATCGAGCCAGGCCTTCAGCTTCAACTATCAAGCAAGTGATTTCACTGGTGCAAGAAGGGAAGCTTGTCTTGATTTTTCCTCAAGGGACGCGCAACCGCGTACAAACAGAAGCAAAACGAGGAGCCGCAACCATCGCCTTGCATGCAAAGGGCTGGGTAGTGCCGGCGCTCTATGAAGGGCCGGAACAAATCCGATTTATCCATCTATTTCGCCGACCTGCTATTCGCGTAAGCTTTGGAGCTCCAATTGAAATATCGCCAAGTGCACCAACGGATAAAGATGAGGCCATAAGACTCACTGCGGAAATCGATCAAGCAATGAATGCCATGTCCTATAGACAACAAGGAAAGTTATATGCGCTGTAACTGTTTGTGTGGGCAAGTTGAATTTGAAATTGTTGGCGAAATACCCAAACTTTATCAATGCCATTGCTCGCTCTGCCGTAAGCAAGGTGGTTCCACATCAAATACTGCAACAGTTATTGTTCGCGAAAATTTACGTTGGCTGTCAGGCCAAGAGCACATTACATCCTGGGTTAAAGACAACGGATTTCGCTCTGATTTTTGCTCTAAATGTGGATGTCCCGTTCCCAATCCGTTAGGTAATGCGCTTTATTATTGGGTACCTGCTGGCCTATTTGGCGAAGAGGTGCAATCGTCAATTGTTGCTCATCTGTACGTTGGATCTAAAGCGTCATGGGACGTTATTTCATCATCAGGTAAACAGTATGAAACAATGCCTGGGTTATCTGAAGTAATAGAGTTCTTGGGCACGCAGCAGACCTAGCGCGGGTCTTCCTTACGGCCCTTTGGCATACAAAACGGACTCTCTGTCTGCTGATCGCTTGGTCCGCACCGAGGAGCGGTCATTGGCAGTGGTGCCTAGCCGACTACCGTTATTCACCGATGCAAATTCGAAGTGCCCAGATTCATCCGGTCGGATTGTAACTACAAACGAAAAACTCCCTTATTCCATAAGGGAGTTTTGAAGATGGCGTGCTCAACCGGAAGGAGCTGGGCACTGGCAGGTAAGAAGTATATTGCCATGAGAGGCCGCCATTGGCAGTCACAGGTGTTGGTTTCCAATAGGATTCAACTGGCCAACTTGTTCCGTAACGGCGAGCTCATGCGTAGCGGCAACTTTGGCCGTGAAGTGACTGAGCTAGTTGTGGGTACCTAAGCCTTTTGATCTCACTTTAAAAAATATCGCTTGACCAATCTGATGAGACTGACTTATTGTCACCGTCGAGTGACATGCGGCCATGAAAGTCGAGGATGCGATGCATAGGCGAGATTTTATTCGTTTAGTTGGAGGCGGATTATTGGTGGGGGCTGGCCTAGGGCAGGCTGGATGTACGACTATGAGCGCTCCGGCCACGGAGGCTTGGCGCGGCCCTTTGGATTCATCGGATATTAGACTTCGCTGGCTGGGGTATGCGCTACTTGCGCCCAATCCGCACAACATCCAGCCTTGGCTGGTGGATGTTCACAAGAATCCGGATGAGTTGACACTTTATGTCGATCGCCAACGTCTGTTGCCGGCGACAGATCCATACAGTCGTCAGATTGTTATTGGCCATGGGGCGTTCGTCGAACTGCTAGTTATGGCAGCGAGAGCGGATGGCTTTTTAGTTGAGACCACATTATTTCCAGAAGGTGAATATCAATTTGGAACAGTGGATGACAGGCCCCTTGCGAAGCTGTTATTCCGCCGTTCAGATCAGGCAACTAGTGATCCGCTTTTCGAGCACGTGCTGCGAAGGCGTTCAAACAAAATGCCTTTCGATCTGCAACGTCCCGTACCGCCAGAAAGGTTTGATGCCATAGTGTCCGCAGCGAAACGCCCCGGCGTCGAAGTTAGTGGAACGTTTGATGTTGAGAAGGTAGATAGGTTGCGGAGCCGCGCTGTGGCAGCGTGGTCAGTGGAACAACAAACGCAATCCGCGCTATTGGAGAGTTTGCGTTTGACTCGTGTCGGCGAGCAGGAGATCGAAGCACACCGAGATGGACTCAGTGTGACTGGGATTGTGCCGGAGATTGCTTCTGCTATGGGCTTCTTCCGCCGCGATGTCGTGCCTGAGCCTGGCTCAATCGCATTTGAGCGCATGCGTGCCAATGTCGAAGCGCAGGCAAACTCGGCAATGGCGTGGGTCTGGCTGGTGACGCACGGCAACACGCGTCGCCAGCAGGTTGAAACAGGGCGAGCTTTCGTGCGCATGCAGCTTGCGGCGACGGCAGCCAGCATTGCGCTGCACCCCATGTCGCAAGCACTCCAAGAATACGCAGAGATGCGTCCGCAATTCCTTGGCTTGCACGAAGACTTGGGCACTAATCCTCAAAAAGAAACGATCCAAATGCTGGCTCGAATCGGATATGCAACAGTTGCTCCGCCAACTCCACGACGGAGGTTGGGGGACCTCATAAGGAGTGCGGCATGAGTCTAGTCACGGCAAAGACCACGCGGGCGAAAGTAACTAAGACACTTGGAGTAAGAGACAGAGCTGCGACAGAGGAAAAGATACTTTCCGCAGTCGAACAGGTGCTGGCACGAGAAGGGTTTTCCTCATTGGGTATTAACCAGGTTGCCCGCCAAGCTGGGGTGGATAAAGTGCTCATCTACAGATATTTCGGCGGACTCCCTGAGTTGTTGCGAGCATTCGGAAGACGCGGAAATTTTTGGCCGACCATTGAGGAGTTGCTGCCTGATATGGAGTCTCAGCGTGAAAAGCCACAAGCAGAATTGTTGAGCATATTTCTTCAAAAATTCGTCGATGCATTGCGCGAACGCCCTTTGACCATCGAGATTCTGGCCATGGAGATTGACGCGCCAAACGCATTATCGCAAGTGCTGGACGAGGTAAGGGAGGAGTGGGGAATGCGCGTCGCACAGGTGTTGGGCGGAGGCAGCCATTTGAATGCCGCTGAGCTCAACGTCAATGTCAGTCTCATCGTGGCGGGCATACAACACCTGCTGGTGCGCGCGAGACGAACGGCAATGTGGAGCGGCATTCCGATTCAGGATGAGTGTGGATGGGAGTTGATCAAGCACGGCATAGCATGGATGGTGCCGAGACTGCTACCAAATGAAGGGGGATCGAATGGAAAGTAAGATCAAAGCAATTCTTGCGGTGGGATTTCTGAGCCTGCTTTCTGCGTGTGCCAGCCTTCCAGATAGTGCCGTTGCTGAGGCAGATGCCAATACAGGGCTGATACTCATTCACCAAGATAAGTCGGTACGGCTTTATGCACGACCTGATTTCGATCCATTACGCTTTGGTGAATTCGTGCTTGATCATGTGGAGGTGCAGGCAGCTCCGTCACTAGACGCGGAACAGAAGGCAGAACAGGATCGATTGGGAACAGACCTGGCAGAACAAATCACCAGGCAGCACACAAATCGAGATTCTGCATCGCGTTTGAGCATGGACATTCGATTGCACGACATCAAGTCCGTGTCACCCGCCTTAAACACGGTAACGATTGTGCTTGCCTTCATACCTCTAGATACCGGCTCGCTGATTGTCGAGACGACCTATCGTGATGATTCCGGGCGCATTCAGGTGCGCCGTATTGAGCAACTTACTGGCAGTGTGTTCAATATCAAGGCAAGCTTTTCAGCCTATGGACAACACAAACTCATGCTGAACGAATGGGCGCAACACTGTCCGATGAGTGCAACTTGCCTGATTGGAGGGACGAAACAAAAGCGCGATGCCCTCTAATCATGCGGGCTGTCCTCTTTCCGGAATCGCAAATCTACGCAACGGATCAGGGGGTAATCAGGAAAAGTGCCCAGATTCATCGGGTCGAACAATGAGCACAAATGAAAAACTCCCTTATGGAATAAGGGAGTTTTGAATTTGGCGTGCTCAACCGGAAGGAGCTGGGCACTGGCAGGTGAGAAGTGTGCTGCCGTGACAGCCCTATTTAGGCCAGAAGCTACCGGTTCTACGATGCCGTTTGAAAGACTGCTCATCGGTCCGAAGCAGCCGTCCGGACGGGACGTGGAGGTGTCCAGTGCGCATGAGATAGCGGAAATTAGCTGAATTATCAATCGTAGGAGATACAGATAAGTTTCTTTGTTGCGACACCGGTTGTCGTGTACGGCTGATACTGTGCTTTCCTCGAATTTGGAGTTCATATGCGCAACCTCTCAAAATCCAAACTGATCGCCTATAGACAATGCCCCAAGCGTGCCTGGCTGGAAGTGCATCATCCAGAGTTGCGGGAAGACTCGGATGCAGCGCAAGCCAGCTTTGCCGTGGGTAACACGGTCGGGGATATTGCACATCAGCTATATGATCCTGACGGGACTGGAGTCTTGCTTGATGCCCAGCGAGATGGATTTGATCTGACCTTCAAGAAAAGCCTTGAATTACTGGCTGCGGAACAACCGATTTTCGAGGCAGGCTATGCCGCCAATGGTGCACTGGCATTCGCAGATGTAATGTTGCCAAATGTACAGAACGGCAAACGTGTATGGCGAATGGTAGAGGTCAAATCAGCCACCCATGTAAAGGACTATCACCGCGACGATGTTGCCGTGCAGTCCTATATCGCGCGCAGTGCGGGCGTGCCGCTGGTGTCGGTAGCGCTGGCACACATTAACAGTAATTGGATTTATCCGGGTGATAGCGACTATCGAGGTTTGCTTGAAGAACACGATCTGACCGCAGAAGCCTTTGCTCGTTATGACGAGGTCCAGGAGTGGATAGCCGCCGCACATGAAGTGGTGGCAAAGGAAGCAGAACCGGAAATGAGAATCGGTGGGCAATGTGCTTCGCCATTTGCCTGCGGTTTCTTCGACTACTGCCAGTCCCAGGAAGCTCAGGCGGAATATCCTGTTCACTGGTTGCCAAGCATCCGAGCCAATGCCCTCAAGGAATATATTGCCGAACATCCGGCTCTCGATCTGCGGGATACACCGGACGATCTGCTTAACGAACTACAGCAGCGGGTTAAAGCACACACCCTTTCCGGTGAAGTCTATTTCAATGAGGCTGGAGCAGCGGATGCGCTCAGAGTGCATAGCTTGCCAGCGTATTTCCTGGATTTCGAGACTATCCAATTTGCCGTACCCATCTGGAAAGGCACTCGGCCTTATCAGATGATCCCGTTTCAGTTCAGCCTGCACACGCTGGTTGAAAGCGGGAAGCTGGATTCACAGGCGTTCCTCGACCTGTCTGGCAATGACCCCTCGCGCGCCTTTGCTGAACAACTCATCGCAATGTGCGGGAGGATCGGCCCGGTCTTTGTCTACAACGCAGGTTTTGAAGGTGCTCGCATCAGGGAGCTTGCCGAACGCTTCCCTGAGTACGCGTCTCCGCTATTGGCTATCGATGAACGATTGGTCGATCTGCATCCGGTAACCCGGGCGAATTACTATCACCCCAGCCAACATGGTAGCTGGAGCATCAAGGCTGTTCTTCCCGCAGTCGCACCTGACCTGAGCTATGAGTCATTGGATGGCGTGAAGAATGGCGGCATGGCAATGGAGGCGTATGAGGAGGCCATACACCCCGACACCACATCTCAGCGCAAGGCCGAGATTGAGCAACAGTTACTTGCCTATTGCAGATTGGATACCTTCGCAATGGTTAGGTTGTGGCAGTTCCTCACCGGACGAGACGACCTGACGCTGTAGCGATGAATCACAACTCATGTATCTGGAACTAGACAATTCCATCATGAATGGATAACGCACATAGGAACTGAGGAATGCAAATAGGCGACCACATGGAAGGTTTTGAAAAAGAAAATGCGTTCAACCAGCTCTTCCGCGAAATCAGAAAGTTGAGTCCTGAATTAGGGTTCGAAGAGTTGGAGGCGGCTATAAGCAATGTTGCGCCGTCCTTTGTCGATTCACTTTTTATGAGGAAGAAATGCATCCGGAGGCTTCGATATATAGGCTGCACATGGTGTTCGAATGCGGCGTCAGCAGATAACCAAGATTTCATATTGGGCGAAACCTATTGTGGAACTTCTTTCAATGGAGGAACGTACACCATCGAAGGCCACAGCAAAGGTGTAATTGGCTGCGCATATTTTGAATGGCTGAAAGACTGAGCTGAATCCAAGTACCAGGCTTGTCACTCTGATCAACGGAGGTGTGTCAGTCAGTTGGCTTCAATGGTTATCCCGGTTATTGAGTCAGCTACAGTCGGGGTTACCGTAAATTCGCCAACCTCCCGTACGGTAATATCTTTGTTGATGTCCAGCGCCTCTACTTCAATGCCAGGTGTAAACCATCCAGATGGCACCCTTCTGTACGGTGTGAAGCCATAGGTTGACTGTGTCTGGGTGTGGTTAGAGTACACACCCATGGATGCTTGTGCATACTGAACAGAAGTGCCATTCCTTAAATGCAGGACTACCGCATACTGAATATCACTTGGCAAGTAGTTGTTCCGTGGAATGGCACTCATGCCATCGCATGCGAAAGGTGATTCGTAGCCAACACTGTTAATGCATACAACTGCGCGTGTTTTTTCATCTACTGAATGTCCAGCCACTTTCACTAACTGTTCAACGTCATCAATCCATTTTGGGTTCCACATTGCGTGAAATTTGTAAACAACCTTGACTGTGGATTGGTCTTGTATGTGGAACGTCACATCATCGGTAACGATTGAAAATGGGCGCGAAGCTTTGTTTATTGCATCCCACGCATCCAGCGTTTTATTCATGTCACCGACTGCATCAGTTACGCGCGGTGAAGTGTCAACGGTGTTGGGGACAATGACTCGGTTTACTTTTTCCACCTGGACATCTGCCTTTATGACAACCTTGTATAGGCCACTTTTGACTGCGCTAGAGATGACCACAACGCGCTGAACTATCCCCCCGTTATATTGCCCCACTGTTTCTGAAAACTCACCGTTAACGAGCTCCCGTTTTCCAGTGATGAATGTGCTGGCGGCAGACTCCGTTGCAGATATCTTCGCGTTTTGAAGCGCCTCATCGTAACTGGCACCGTACCCGTTCGTCGTGACCTCAACGGCCTGCGCAATATTGCATATGCAAGCAAGCATCAAAATTGCTGGCCAGGCTTTCATTGCTCGGCGCTATTCATCGAGCTTTGAATCGACTGCGCTGCAACAATCGACTGCTTTGTTGCGGTGACTTCGACTCGTACGAAGTCTCGCGATACAGTCTGGTTTGTGACTTGAATGCCACGCAAGACGGCTGCGCTGTTGTCTTTGATATGTTCTACAACTGTTGTAAGGGTGCTGATCTCCCCCTCACTTTTTTCTTTGTCACGGCCAGAACGAACATTCGATGTTGATTCTGTATCGACAGACTTGTCTGACTGAATGCTGTTGCTCATGAAGTCAGCAATATTCTGCTTGGCATGCATCGCGGCAACCTTGGTGGCTTCAGATGTTGCGTGTGCCGAGCTATTGTGTAGTGGCGCAATTCCGGACGATACAATCTTGATCCAGTTGCCCGCGTCGTCATACGTTATTTGAACTGAGCCAATGGATTGTTCATGGACAGAAGATGTATTGGTTCTGGGAGTGCCACATCCGGCGAGTGAAGCAATGACTAGAATAATTGCGATGAGGTATTTCATGAGGGCTCCTTGAATTGAACAGAAGGCTAATTCCAAGGAGCATTATTGCAACGTTATGCGACATATAGTGTCGCGAGCGGTTGGTAATTATGGCTGGTGGCTGTGGCGGATTGGAGGCTCAGCTGAACGGTCGGAATGTCTGGAAGATGGGTATGCGTAGGAGGGCGATGCCAAATCTGAACCGGGTTACTGTTATTTACCTTCAAAATCCTCGGCGCTTTTCCAGTAGTAAATGGTGCGCTTGTGTTTTGTATCCAATTGAACTGCCGAGTGGAGCAACTGAACTCGCGCCTGAACAGGGATGGTCGGGAAATTGTTGCCATCGTTTTCGGCATGTATCCTGCCAGCAAACCAAAGCTGCCCATCCTTTATGAATATCCGTTCAATAAAGCGCGGCAGGCCGATGCCGGAAACAACTGTCATCGTCATTTCAGGGCGAACATAAATGCCACCTTTGTCTGGGTTTTCCTTGTGCTGGTCCAATACAGCAAGGTTAGAGCTCCAGCTTCCACTTCCGCCAGAACAATCGTCATCGACGATAAAAAGGACAACGAAAACTTTATCTCCATTCCCCTGGAGGTCAACTTCGACAATGTTTTTGCGATCCATCTCAAAGCCGCATCCAACGGTGTTCGCATACTTGCCCAATATTTCTTCCATTTTGGCGCGCGGTATTTCCTGTTGCTGTGCAGCTGCTGGCAGTGCGGTAAACAGGAGTACAGCTAGTGCAGAGTAATGCATGCGATGCTCTTTATCTTGGCGCATGGTGTCGACCGTACATCATGAGAAATCTATCAAGTTCTTCGAAGCTGCGACCTGGTAGCTCTTTTAGTAGCTCATCCATGAATTGCTTTAAATTTTGTATGTCGCTCCAGTTTGAAGGTTTCTTCTTATGTCGATATGCCTGCCTAACGTTTGACTTTAGGAAATTCATGGCACGGAAATTATGCTGATCAATGATTGGTAGATGCGTATGGTGAACCAAATGGGTTATATATGCTGCCGTGATGTATGTCGTATTTCGGCCAAGATGGTCGTGCCACCAATTGAAAGTATCTCGCGGGTTTGTGGTGGCGGCTGATGCTGCAAATCTCCCCCAGAGATTGGATACTTCAGCAATTAGATCTTTATGATGTTGAGGATAGTTTACCTTCCCCCAATGCCCCCATTTCCACAGCAGCGCATCAGATATTGTGTTGTTGTTGGCACGCAATGTTGAAAACGCAACCTTGCACGATGTATATGTCTGCGCTGGATATTTCCCAAAATCATATTGTCCTAACACTTGGTTAAATAATGGATTTATTTGCGTAGCTATCTGAGTTGCTTCATTCTTAGTTAATGGCATGCCTTCTCCGTAGTTCAATAGCGAATAGACGAGGTAATTTGTCGGAGCATTTTTGGTTCTGATAGTAGCATTCTAAACCGTGAACCCAATTGCTCTGCTTTGTTTGTTGGACTTCATTCTGCATTCCGCCTCAAGTTCAGCCAGGAAATCATCTGCCTTGGGCACTGTTCCGAGCATCCGAGACTGACGTTTCACCACGGCGAAATCTCCCGGCACTAATGAATCCAACCGTTGCAGGCGTCGGCGAGTGTTGTCATCAAGTATCACGGCATCGCCTTGAAGCGCTTCCTGCACAAACATTCTTTCTCGCTGTTGGGGTGTCATGGCCTTGAATGAAATCTTGAATGTGAATCTTCTCAAAGCAGCCGCATCGAGATCGGCAAACAGATTTGTGGCGCATATGAAAATCCCTTCAAACCTCTCCATCTGCTGCAACAGTTCATTGACCTGGCTCACTTCCCAGCTTTTCGATGAACTTTCGCGATTGCGCAGCAGGCTGTCGGCCTCATCAAGAAACAGAATGGCACCTTCTGATTCAGCCTCGCGAAACATGCTGGCGATATTTTTTTCTGAACCGCCAACCCATTTGCTTAATATGTCCGATGCCCGTTTGGCGAGAAGAGGGCGGTCGAGCTCACTTGCAAAATGTTCAGCAAGTGCCGTCTTGCCTGTCCCCGGAAGGCCGTAGAAACACATCGTCGCACTAGGGTTCTGCTTGAGTGACTGAGTAATTTGCTCGATCGAGTAGCGGCTGTCGATGTTGAGGTAATCCAGGCGGTATCCAGTCGGGCTGACGCGGAGATTTGAATGGTCATTTAGCCCCATTGCGCTTTGGCATTGCTGGATCACCTTGGATACTAATTGCTCAGCCTCATTGCTGTCCTCTACCTTGGACAGGGATACGACCCTGGCGGCACTTTCGATCAATGCTGGTGTTAAGGTGGTCTTCTGAGCAATTCGCTGAATAAAGTCTGGACTGACCGATGTTGAATGCAGATACTTGTTTGCGATGCTCTGGCGTACCTTAAGGGGGGGCTTGCGGAATTCCAGGTGGTAACTGAATCTCCGCAGATAGGCTTGGTCGATCTGGTCGATGGAATTAGATACCCAGATCACTGGAATCGGATTGTTTTCCAGCATGTTATTCATCCAGGCTTTGCCGAACTGAGATGGACTGCGCTGTTTGGTTGTCTCAAACAGATCATCAGCTTTGGGGAACACGTCTTCTATCTCATCAAATAGTAAAAGTGCGTTTTGATCATCGCTCAGAAAGCGCAGGGATAGGCGGAGTGAAGTGAGGCGCTCGACCCTGTTCAGGGAACCGCCATCCTTGGCGGCACTGGCAACCTCATAAAGTTTAAAACCTGCTGCGTCGGCAAGAACCTTTGCGAATTCGCTCTTGCCTGTGCCCGGTTCGCCGTAGAACATGATATTTACGCGTTCAGCATGCTGGTCGCGTGAACCGTTCAGGAACCGCATCAAGGCCGAGCGGTCTGCCTCCAGATGTGGGTAGTCGTCCGCAACCAATGAAGTCCTTTTTGCCGGCCTGACAAAATGGAGCATCATTTCATCCAGGCTATCATGGGGATCGGTTAAGCAAGACTGTACATTGCCCGGCAATTTGAACAAGTCCTCCAGGTCGTGAGGTTCGCGACATACATCGACCAAACGATATTCGATGAGCAGACCTGTGGCCTTCAGCGAAGCCGCTATTTGTCTGGCATCCTGACCGAGAATGATGGAGAGGGCGTGAATTCCATCATCGAAGCTACGAGTCGTAATCAAGCGAGCCAGCTTGTGTGTGGTCTGGCTTTGCATCATCTGTGCTGAAAAGTTCAGGATCGCGCAATCAACATCATTTAGCCTAAGCAGGTCTTTAAGCATGATCATGTTCTGCGTGATGGAATCCATCTTCTTGGCAATCATCTTTTCGAGCCGAGCAATAGACGCCTTAAATACTCGATGTACCATTGCTTTATCGCGTCTGGCCAATTGCTTGAATGTTTTGATGATGGCGCTTTCATGAGGACTGTTGTAATCCTCGCGAAACTGGAGCCATGCGGTTTGAAACCCCATTTCGCGGATGTCGTCCTTGTCCTCGTCTTCGAGCGATAACCTGTCCAGGAATATTTCGAATACGGTACTGCGCCACACCAGATGTTCACCCGCAAATCCGAGGAAGTCATCCGCATCACGGGTTAATAGAGTGGAGTGGGGGTTGCCCAATGCCGTTCTCAAGGCCCATAGCGCGACATACAGATTGATTATTGGGTAATCAATCGATTTGAGATTGGCGCGTTTTAAAGTCATTCTGGCTCTCCTGTGGTTGCAGTGAAGATTGCGGCTGTCTGTCGAGTCTACTTATTACCTTCGTGCTTTTTTGGCTGGTTTCTTGTTGAAGTCGAACGAGCATGGCACGCCACTTTTCTCGACTTCTTTTATGTAATCGATGAACATGAAACGTTTGATATCGGTGCTGGCGTGATCGCTCCCTAAAAACTTCTTTGACAGCTGCCACGATTTGAACGAGATTGGAATCGCCTCTACTATGCCTCCTGCATGTACAAGCATTTGTGCGTAGATAAAAGCCGCGTCCGAGTACTGGATCGATTCTTCACCATGGTGTCTTTTGATGATCTCGACCGCCCGGCGGCAAAGTGGCACAACATCCGGATGCTGTGGCTTATCTAAATGTTGTGCTGAAAGATATCTGGCGAGATTTTCCAGCGCTTTGGCCGTGTTGAGGTGATCGGGGCCATGATCTCTCTCGGCTTGTTGCAGCGCAAAAATCATTGCACGTCTCGATTTCACTGCGTACTCGGATTCCACGTTTCCTCCTTTTAAGTATGTAATGAGGTGAAGCAACAAGCCCCCGCTAGTTTTGGAGGCACGGGTTACTGATCACTAGTGATTAGTATCTTTATGCGCGCGACAGCTAGTGTCGCCATTGATTTGGTCATGTATTGAAATTTGGCAAATGATTGATATCGGCGACACTAGATGTCGCCGGAAGGGCTATACTTCAATATTGAAAAACGGCATTCGGCGCAAAACTATAGGAGGAAGTATGGAAGATCCAAGTCAGGTCGATAAAACATCAAATAAAGCTAGAAAACCTAATAAACGATCATCCAAACCAAGAGATGCCAGTCGTCATTCCATACGGCGTTATCTCGATATGCTTCAGATCATTCCTCGTGAACCAAAATCTATTTCAACAAAAGGAATATTTAATAGACTGATAGAACATGGGTATGACGTAAGCCTGAAAACAGTACAACGTGATTTGATGAAGCTTTTTGATGATGACTATTGCCTTATGTTCGATAAGAAGGGGGGAGAATATTTCTGGTGCTTTGTGCCCGGATCCGAAACTTGGATATTTCCAGGTGGCATGGAGGAATTTACGGCTATTTCTGTTGTTATGGCGAATAAATTCTTATCTCCAATCATGCCATACGCTTCGAATTGGATGCCCAGTTATCAAAGTGCACAAAAGGCGATATTAAAGAAGGCAGAAGAAAACACATCTCGAAGAGATATTGAAGCTTATCAATGGATGGATAAGGTTCAAGTGTTACCGCATGAGTTTATCAAGCCCACCCCAGAAATAGATCCAGAGGTAAGAGATATTGTGTATGCAGGAGTTTCACACAATAATTTTCTAAGAGTCCGCTATAAGGAATATGGGGCGAAGACTGCTGTTAAATATAACGTGCATCCACTTGGTCTGATCTATCGACATCCTATTGTATATCTCGTGGCGATGGATGATGAGGATAGAACGAATATTCGTCTACTTGCAGTTCATCGAATAATCGAAGCGAATGATCCAGTGGGTATACAGCACGTCACCCCGGCAGGTTTCAATCTAAAATCCTATGCAGCCAATGAGTTTGGCATCGGTAATGTGAAGTCGAACACTCTGCTTATCACGCTCTGGCTCAACAAAGATGCTGCGACTGAGCTTAAGGATTGTCCGATGGCTGAAGGTCAAGTACTAAAACCGGTTGACGATGACGGTTTCAAGTTAACGGCGACTGTGCCTAATACATTGGAGTTGCGTCGATTCATTCGTTCGTTTGGTTCTCAAGTGGTGGTTTTGGGGCCCGAGGAGCTCAAGAAAGAGTTCGAAAAAGAGGCCAGTGCAATTATTGAACGCTACGCAAATAAAGATTAGAAATCGCCTGAAAAAGAAATTGCCTGAAATTCAACATTGAGGAGCGAAATAGTGCCAGCTCAAAATAATGTAGAACGAAATTTTGAAGATTTTTCTTTGGGTAGTCTATTGGGTGACGACTACAAGCCAACCCCTGAGCAAATCGAGGCTGGTCTGGTTAGTGAAGACGTTTTGGTAAGAAGACAATTCGCCGCGGATGAAACTTACACTCCAACATCAGAACAAATGGAGCGTGGATTGACGGATGTTGATTATTACGTAAGGTCTGCTTTCGCATATCGTGAGCCCTGCAATCTTACGCAGTCGAATATTGAGCACAGACTAACTATTGATGATGGAGCACGCAGGGGGGGATTCGCCAGGCGCAGAGATTTTACGCCTACGCCTGAGCAGATCGAGCGTGGACTAACGGATGAGGATGGCTACGTCAGAAATGGATTCGCGAAGCGTCAAGATTCTGTCCTATCGACCGAGCAAATCGAGCGTGGGCTGGCCGATGTGGAAGCTGATGTCAGGTGCGCATTCGCCAGTCATTGGAATTCGACTCTGACGCCGGATCAGGTAAAGCGCGGATTAACCGATGAGGATGCCAAAGTCAGGCATGCCTTTGCTTGGGGAGCCTATTTCCAACCCACCCCGGAGCAGCAGGAACGTGGACTACAAGATGAAGATGCAAGCGTCAGAGCCGCGTTTGCAGTCTATGAAATTTCTGGCCACCCCCTTTCGCATTCACAAATCGAGCTTGGGCTTACGGATGAAGATCCTGGGGTCAGGTGTGCATTTGCCAGTCGAAGAGACTACACCCCAACACCCACGCAAATTGAACGAGGATTGTCCGATATATCCGAATCCATTATGGGTGGGGTGAGATGGGAATTCGCGATCCGTACAGACTACATTCCCACCCCCAAACAGATAGAACGAGGGTTGACTGACAAACAGAAGGATGTAAGACAGGCGTTCGCAGAGCGTACCGACTACACGCTAACGCAAGCGCAATTCGCTCGCGGGCTGGAAGACGAGGATTTTAATGTCAGGACGATATTCGCAAAGCGTACTGATTACCCACTGACTCCAGAACAAATCGAGGTTGGCTTGACTCATCCTGATGGAGCCATAAGGATTGGCATTGCGCATCGCAAAGATTACACACTGACAGAGGCTCAATTCGAACGTGGCCTAACCGATGCGGACGGGGAGGTAAGAGCAGCATTTATCATGCGTTGGGATATTGGGCTGACCACTGAGCAAATTGAGCGCGCGTTTAGTGATGAGTGCGATTCTGTGCGGTGGGCGCTGGTCAATCGCGACGATTACAAGCCAACACCAAGGCAATTAGAGCGCGGATTGGTTGACAGCAATTACTTGGTGAAAAGCCAATATGAATGGATTGTGCTCCAGGCGGCCACTAAAGACATGAGTTGAGGAACATTGAGAATGATTCCTGAATTGCCCCCCCTAGAGTTACCAACCTGGTTGAGGGATTTGTCCCCTGAGAATATGGCCCGGAACCCTTTCCCTCTGCGTAAGCTACTGAAGGATTCGCTTTACTACCCAGCATCGGGGTTTGATGGAGACCCGGTGAGATGGCTTGCCGGGAATTTCTTAAGCTTCATCTATGTTGACTATGGCAACAGTCGTGCTGAGTTATTGAATGAGCTGCGCGAGCGCGGATTCCTTGGTTATCGGCCGGTAGGAATGCGCGAAGTATCAGAGCGCGAGTTGACTCCCAAAGGATGGAAGCGCGAGAGGCCAACTTACTTTGAGGAAGATCCCGGGGGCAATCGAGAAGGGATGATCCAAGAAGCGTTTTGCCAATGGTTCGTATTCGAGCGCGGTGACGAATTCTTCGACGAACATGGCCCGGAGAGATTCAGCCTGCTTTACCTGTGTGCAGATGGTGTTGCTGCATTCCAGGCGCTCTATCTGGCAAACGGTGCCGTTCCTAAAGCAGTTGCGGTGATTCAACCTGGCCATGCCTTTGGGGGAAACTATACGGATTTCACCGATCCGGAGGAAATCTTCGCAAGGAATGTTCTCGGTAATCCGAAAGGGATACCGGAGTATTTGATCTATGGCGGCTTTGGCAGGCGCAATAATTATCGCCACGCCTGCTGGCGAGGGTATGAGTCATGCGCAAGGTATCTTGACAAAACCGGTGGCGGTACCATCGGGGTATGGCAAACGACACGTTAGATATTTGATTCCCGATTTCGTGGTTAATTTGCTTCGAAACAATATTCACGTTGGGAAGATTTTCCAACGCAGCGCAGCAACGACGTCTCCCCGTCAGTCATTCTCAACTGAGGTTAATCTGAAAAGTGCCCAGTTCCTTCGGGTCGAGCAACATGCACAAATGAAAAACTCCCTTATGGAATAAGGGAGTTTTGAAGGTGGCGTGCTCAACCAGAAGGAGCTGGGCACTGGGAGGTGAAAAGTGTACTGCGATGACTGGCTCCAACATCGGGCATTCAGTTCCCAGTTCATTTGGGAGACGCGATGGCAATTTTCTTCAGAGCCAAAGCCGCAGGACTGGGCACGCTGTCGTCACGCCATGCAATATGAACGGTGCGCGATGGAGTCGGCGGCAGTATTTCGAGGTAGATCAGACCAGGGCGCTTGACCATCTTCGGAACTAAGCTTAGTCCCATTCCAACTTTTACCAATGCCTGTACTGTGTCGATCTCGCCTGTTTCATAAACGACACGCGGCTGGATGCCTGCACGTGACAAGGTATCCAATACGATCTGCCGGAACCCGTGGCCAGATTTCATCAATATCATTGGCTCGTCAGCTAGGGCTCTTAGCGCCAATTTCTTGCGGCTTGCGAAACGGTGCTTGGGAGGGACGACGATCAGCAGGGGTTCTGAAAAAAGCACCTCGGAGCGAAGTCCGTTGCCTAATCCTTCCTCGTCCATGATTGCCAAATCGACCTCACTCTCTCGAAGCATGCGAGCCAATTGAGGTGAACTCTCCTCGCGGAGAATCACCTCTATTTCAGGATGAGCTTTGCCGAAGGCCTTTAAAAGCGGCGGTAAGAGGTAGGTGCCGGTAGTGGGCAGGCAACCTAGCGTCACCGATCCTCGGGTCAAACCGTATAACTGTTCAATCTCGAAGCGACCACTTTCCAATTGGCGCAACGCCTCGGCAGCTCGACCCCGAAGTAGCTCACCGCTCTTGGTTAATCGAGCCCCCTGCCGGCTACGCTCAATCAATGGCCCGCCAAGTTCGGCTTCGAGCTTGGCGATCTGCGCGCTCAGACTGGGCTGGCTGACATGGCAGATGTTGGCTGCAACCGTGAATGAGCCGGTCTGGGCAACAGCCAGAAAATATCGTAATTGGTGCATTTCCATATGCCATCCTCCATGCGAATAACTTTCAAGGTTGCTGGCCTAATTTCACTGCATAGGATATTACTATGCAATGAATAGGTATTATATCTTTTACAAATACTAATTTGTTTCCTAATATTTCCTCACGCAATTACTCAGGAGACGAACATGGCAAAGGGTACTTTATACAACAAGGTGTGGGATGCACATGCGGTAGCGCAGTTGCCCACGGGAGAGACCCAGCTTTTCGTAGGACTCCACCTCGTCCACGAGGTCACCAGCCCGCAGGCTTTCGATATGCTGCGCGAACAGGGATTAAGCGTGGCTTATCCGTCGCGCACGTTCGCCACGATAGATCATGTCGTTCCGACCACGAACCACGTCAGGCCGTTTGCTGACGAACAGGCCGAATTGATGACGCAGGCCATCGAGAAAAACGTATCCGAGTTTGGTTTGAAATTCTTTGACTTTCAGACCGGACGCCAAGGCGTGGTGCACATTATTGGCCCTGAGCTCGGCCTGACTAGGCCGGGCATGACCATTGCGTGCGGCGATTCACATACCTCAACCCACGGAGCATTCGGGGCCTTGGCGTTCGGCATCGGTACCAGCCAAGTTCGGGATGTTCTGGCAACCCAGTGCATCGCTATGGATCCGATGAAAGTACGCAAAATCGAAATCAACGGCAAGCTCAAGCCTGGTGTGACTCCGAAGGACGTGTCACTCTTCATCATTAACCGATTGGGGTCTGATGGGGGAATCGGTTATGTCTACGAGTATTGCGGCGAAGTCTTCGATGATATGTCGATGGAGGGGCGCATGACTGTCTGTAATATGGCCATCGAGGGCGGAGCTCGGGCTGGCTATGTGAACCCGGATCAGAAGACCTTCGACTATATGAAGGGACGCGAATATGTGCCCAAGGGTGAGGCATGGCACAACGCAGTCGCTGCATGGAAAAGTATCGCATCAGATGAAATGGCGGTCTATGACGACATGGTCGTATTCGACGGCGCAGAAATCGAGCCCATGGTGACCTGGGGGGTAACGCCGGCACAGAGTATCTCAGTAAGTCAGTCATTGCCTGACCCTGCTGCCGAGGCCGACACAGGCGAGCGCGGGGCCATGCACACGGCTTACAAATATATGAAGCTGCGTCCTGGACAGAATATGACCGAGGTCAAGATCGACGTAGCATTTATCGGCAGCTGCACCAACGGCCGTCTCTCGGATCTTCGATCTGCGGCCGAGATCATAAATGGGTACAGGGTTGCTCCAGGTGTTACGGCCATAGTGGTACCTGGCAGCATGCAGGTACGGGAGCAGGCCATAAAGGAGGGGCTGGACAAGATATTCATTGCAGCCGGGTTTGAATGGAGAGACCCAGGCTGTTCGATGTGTATCGCGATGAACCCGGACAAGTTGCAGGGTGACCAGATTTCGGCCAGCTCAAGTAACCGCAACTTCATCGGACGTCAAGGCAGCCCTACAGGTCGTACCTTGCTTATGTCGCCAGCCATGGTGGCTGCGGCTGCGATAAAGGGGCATGTAGCCGACTTGCGCGAATTCACCAATAAGGAATATTAAGATGAACGACTTGAAAGTAATTGAAGTGGTAGGGCGTGCCGTACCTGTGATTGGCGATGACATCGACAACGACCGCATCATTCCGGCCCGTTACTTGAAGGAAATCACCTTCAACAAAATGGGGGAGTATCCTTTCATTGATGAGCGCTTTAACGCTGACGGCAGTAAGAAGAATCATCCATTCAACGATCCAGGCTTTCAGGGCGCTTCAATTTTGTTGGCCAACGCGAATTTTGGCTGTGGTTCCAGTCGCGAGCATTCGCCGCAATCGTTGTTTCGTTGGGGTATCAAGGCCATCGTGGCTGAGAGCTTCGGAGAGATTTTTGCGGGCAACTGCGTGATGTTAGGCGTGCCCGCAGTCGTGGCGCGTAAAGAAGATGTTGCCAGGTTGCAGGTCGTGGCAGGCCAAAATCCGCAAACCGGGTTCGCGGTCGACCTTGAGTGCATGGTTGTGAATGCTGGAAATCTAAGCGTCCCCGTAACGATGTCGCCCAGCCATCGTAAAACTCTGATCGACGGTACTTGGGATTTGACAAGCATACTTTTGTCCAACGCCGGAAGGGTGGAAGAAACTGCCAAGAGGTTGAACAAAATATTCGCCTGATCCGGCGCCATTTCGTAACTTGCTAAGTAAAGTGCCCAGTTCCTTCGGGTCGAATAATGAGCAGAAATGAAAAACTCCCTTATGGAATAAGGGAGTTTTGAATTTGGCGTGCTCAACCAGAAGGAGCTGGGCACTGGCAGGTGAAAAGTGTGTTGCCGTGAGAGGCTACTTTCCACCAATAACAGCCGTTTCCATTTCTTCCCTAAGGAGGCTTTAGCTCCTGCCCGTAGAGCTAGTCTCTACGCTACCAGTTTCTATTGGAGAATTCGATTACGGCAGCCGGTAAGGGTTGCGGTATACCTAGATGATCTCTAACGACAATAGGATTGCACAACCACCTAATTCCAGAAGGCCGAGCATAAAGAACTGGTCTGCATATTTCTCCAAATTTGCCGATTCGTTCTTGCGCATCGAGGCATAGGAAAGGGTGGCGCTGATCGTAAACAGCAGTGCATCAATGGCCAGGAATTTATCCAGCAACGATCCCACTTGCCCAATATGTAGCACCTTAACCAGGGAAATAACGGTCAAGCACACACCAACCAATTGAGCCGAAGTTGGCAGTATGTGCTGGGACAAATCGTTACGTTCTGACATGGTGGTCGTCGTTAAACCTGGAAGAATATGGCCTGAACAGAATGTACGCTCAAGCCTTAACCTGGTTAAGGCTTGGCAACAACATTCTCAAGTTGAGTTCATGATTCGCGATCGTGCTGCTAATTCAACTGATGAACAAAATCGACCCTACGGTTCTCTTTCCAGCATTTCTCTAGATGGCAGGTGAGCCGAGGCTTCTCTTCACCCAGACTTACAACCTTGATTTGTGTTGGGGATACACCCAGCATCATGAGTTTTTTTTCAACTGCGACTGCTCGTTTATTTCCCAAATCCAGGTTGTATTTATTGCTCCCGCGCTCGTCTGCATTACCTTCCAGTGTGACGAAGTCTTGTTTATGGCTCTTGATAAATTCAGCTTCTTTCTGGAGGATATTTTGAAATTCGGGCTTTACGGCAAACTTGTTGTAGTCGAAATAGTCGCTCCGTTTTTCAAGTTCCTGTATTTCCGCAGTCAATCTGCTCAAGTCCATTGCTGCCGTAGAAAGCGGAGCAGTATTTTTGTCGCTGGATTGAGTAGCCAGAGAAGAATCTGCCTTGTGTGAGGAAGTGCATGCGATAACCAGAAGCGAAGCCATAACAACTGCCATTTTTTTCATTAGATATCTCCTTTAAAAATTAAAAAACAAAATCACTACCAAACATGCCTGTTACCAAAATATTGCCTCATGCCTTGAATCGGAACAGCGAAGTCAGTCATTGAGCGCCGACTCTTGATCGGGTGGTGAAACCTTCAATTTGCGCTCCAGTGCCTCCAGTGCTGCGTGGTCGGTCGGGAACAGATTGTCGTGGCCTATCCTGGCGATGAGTCCGGTTCGCTCGATCACATCGAGCGTCTGTTTCTTGAACCCGCTGAAACACAGGGTGATGCCATTGCTCTTGAAGCGGGTGATCAGGTTGGACAGCATGTCCACGCCGGAGGCGTCGATCTCATTGATACCGCTACCTTTGATCAGGATGTGATCGACATCCGGGTTGTCCCGTTCCAGTTTGAGGATGGCGTTCTCGAAATAGGACACGTTGACGAAACGCAACGCGCCATCGAAACGCATCGCGGCCAAGCGGTTGTGCAAACGAGGCAGGTTGTGGAGCGCTGCATCGCGCAGGGTGCCGTCCTCGTGCATCCCCAGCAGGGCGATACGGGGGCGCATCATGCGACGCAGCAGCAACGACAGCGACAACATGATGCCGACGAGGATGCCATTCTGGATATTCGGCGCGAATACCAGCGTGGCGACAAAAGTCGTGGCGGAAGCGATGCCATCGTCGCGGCTGGCGCGCCAGGCGCTGAGGATGATCGGGAAGTTGATCAGGTTGATCACTGCCATCATGATGATGGCGGCCAGCACCGGCTTGGGCAGGTGGAACAGCAGCGGGGTCAGGAACAGCAGTGTCAGCAGCACGAAGACGGCGGAAATGACCGAGGACATTCCCGTTTGTGCGTTCGAGGCCAGATTCAGTGCCGAGCGGGAGAAGGAGCCGCTGACCGGCATGGAGTGGCAGAACGCGGCAGCCACCTAGCCAGTCCCTGGCCAATCAGTTCCTTGTTCTCATCCCAGGGCTGGCGGGTCTTGATGGCGATCACCTTGGCGCTCGACATCGCCTCCATGAAGCTGATCAGCGCGATCACGAAGGCAGCGGGCAGCAGGCTGATCGAAGCATTCCAGTCCAGCGGCGGAATGCTGATGCCGGGCAGACCCTGTGGGATGGCACCGACCACCCTGCCGCCCATGCCGGCAAAGCCCACGACATAGCTGCCCCACGTCAGCAACGCGACCGTGATGAGCACCCCGGGCAGCTTCGGCGCAAATCTCTTGAGTGCTAGCAGCAACACGATCGCCGCGGCGCCGAATCCCAGCGACAACTCGTGCAGGGCATCGATATGCGTGACGACTTGCCAGATATCGAGCAGGAAGTGCGATGACTGCGGTGCGGGGATGCCCAGCAAGGTCGGCAATTGCGACAGGCCGATGATCAGGGCAGCGGCGTTGATGAAGCCCATCAATACCGGGTGCGACAGGAAGTTGAGCAGCACGCCCACGCGCAGCACGCCGAACAGGATCTGGAACAGTCCTGACAGCAGCGCTAGCAGGATCACGCAGGAATAGAACCATTCGGTGCCGTGGGCGGCAAGCGGCGCGACACTCGCGGCGGTCAGCAGGGAGGTCATGGCGACCGGGCCGGTGGAGAGCTGGCGCGAGGAG
>CAWIYO010000004.1:0-233181 GCA_963840345.1 uncultured beta proteobacterium | reverse complement strand
ACCAAATGAAATGTACCGTAGTCGAAGATTTATTGCCTTCTCTTTAACGAAAGCGTCAGTTTGAATTTCGCTACTGGCTCCTCACTGATCGACGGCACTGAAGCAACCACCTCGAACTGCCTCTCGACTCTCTCATCCGATGCCGCAGCCTGGGCGACCAGCTCGGCGATCTCCTTGCCCTGATCGCAAATAAAATCGCACATCGCCCTCGGCACGCTTGAGGAACTCTGCCTGGAAGTCCTTGAAGACCATGGAGATGTGCGCAGGCTGCTGCCTGATCAGGTACATGGCGAGTGCCCCGGCCGCACAGTCTGCGCCGACACAGAGCGTGCCGAAGTACATCGAGCCGAGGTGATTACGTGTTCTGCGGCGCAAGGGGATGTGAACCACCATCCGTTCGGGCGAGACTTCCGTCACCGAGGCCCTGACGTAATACAACAGGGGAATTCTGGTGAGGCCGAACCAGCGCAGCAGGAAGGTCTCACGTGTCCTTTCCGGGATCAGTTTTTTTAACCAGTTCATGGATTGAATGGCGCGGAGCAGTGTGCGTAACCGCCTGAATTGGAAAGTCGCTTGACCATGGCGTTCACTCTAAACACTCTCTACAATGGGTGCAACAATTTCAAAATTGCCGCCGTGAAGCAAGAAGCGGAAGGTCGTGGAAACTGGCGAGAAGGAGTGATGCAGCGATGATTTCCTGGTTGGGAGGCAAACCGGACCATCCGATGTTCAATGCGGCGGAGGCGAGGAGTCTGCTCCGCGAATTACCGAAGGATGATGCGTTCAGCGCTCTGGAAGATGTGACCAACTGGCTGACATCATTCGCAGGCACGCCCGGTTATCGTCTGCATGACCGCATCGATGTCGCCATGGTGCTGGATGAGAGGGGGCAGCCGATTTATGCCGAATTGCTGCGAGAGTACATCGTTTCTCAGCATTTGCAGGACTTTCAAAGCTTGCGCCTGTGGCGATGCATGCAAGCTTTCTCGAACGCCATGGCAGAAACCTTCGCGGTGTGCGTCCGCGAATATCAGCAAGAGGGGACGCGGTCGGTAGATATCAACGAGAAAATGCCGGTCATCCTGGTTCGTCTATTCCGTGCAATTGCCGAACAGATGAAGCTGAAGCTGATGCGCTATATGGACATAGAGCAGAGTATCTGGCGCGATCTGTATCAACATTATCGATTTGCCGAAGAAAGGCAATTCGCCGAAACCATGGTTCTTGCCTATGAGGGGAACGTCATTCATACGAGTCCGCAACGGGAGCTGTTGCGGGCCCTGGTGTTGTATGAGTCCTCTCCCGGCACTTTGGCACCCAACCAGATCGAGGTGAGCTACCGCATCGCTGCGCGCATGGCCAGTTTTTTCGATCTCAAGACGATTCCGGACGCTGACTGCCACTGGTTCTTCGATCTTGCCCAGCCGGCTGCCCCTGCCTGGGTAGACGACAAACTTGAGGCAACGGAGGGCATGCGGTTCTTCGGCGCTGTCAGGGCGGTTCCCAGGCTGGAAGACATTACCCAGCAGCACTCTCATGACTTGATCGATAAAGAGCGCCGCTTTGGAAACGAGTTTACGCCGGATGGCAAACTTACCGTGCTCAAGCATCTGCAGACGTTCTGGGGCAAGGAGCACATGCATCGGCTGCAGGAACGACGCGGCATTCATGCCGACATAGAAGTGGTGCATGGCATCAGGATCATCAGCAGTCTGGTTCTCCGTATCGACCTGGACCAGGTCGTCAGTCTGTCCGACGAGGATGCTTCCAAACTCAAGGAGCGTACTGCCCTCGGGCTTGCCGGTGTCGAGGTCAGCCATGTTTCGGAAACATGGGAGGTGCTGGATGTCAGTCCCTCCGGTATTGGCGGCATCGTGCCGAAGTCTGCGGACAGCTGGGCCAAGATCGGCGCTTTGTGCGGAATCAAAGGGAAAGGCGCCAGTCTATGGTGGGTCGGCATGATCAGACGCCTGAAAACCGATGACCATGGCAAGGTGCACGTTGGCATCGAAATCCTTACCAAGGAGCCGGTATCGGTCTGGCTGCGGACCCTGGGTAAAGGCAAGGAGCGCATATCGAACTGGGCAACCAGTTCCGGCTCATTTGCCTACGATTACCAGCCGGTCATTCTGCTGCCCGATGCGCATAAAGACTACGCCAATTCCACCATGCTGATGGAATCCGACCGCTATGTGGGGGAAGCCATCTACGAGGTGATGATGGGTGAGAAAAGCCGTAATATCAAACTGACCGGGCTGCTGGCCGAGGGTGATGACTACGAGCACGTGAGCTTTCAGTGGTTGGATACGGTAGAGTGACCTCTGTGGCCGGGGACAGGAAATATGGCCGCTGTCACCGGCGTTCTTTGAATCGATTTATCTGTGTGTGAATGTGAAGCATGAAGTAATGAAAGGCCGTGGCGCAACGCTGCAGATCGAGGGACGCTTCGAGAGCGCGGTGCGGGAGCGGGTTGACGACGGCTGGGGTACGGCGGAGGAAACGTTGCCGCCGTTCAAAACGACGGTGACGGTAGAAAAGGCGAAAAGCGTTATCCAGCGCCACGCTTCGCCCGACCTGCCATTCGACTATTCGCTGAACGCCTATCGCGGTTGCGAGCATGGCTGTATTTATTGCTATGCCCGTCCTTCGCATGCCTACCTGAATCTTTCTCCCGGGCTGGATTTCGAGACGAAACTGTTTGCGAAGCCGGAAGCGGCAAAGCTGTTGCGCCAGGAGTTGGCCAAGCGCGGATATGACTGCTCGCCGATCGCGCTCGGCTCCAATACCGACCCCTACCAACCCATCGAACGCGACTGGAAGATCACGCGGCAGATCCTGGAGGTGCTGGCGGAATGCAAGCATCCGCTGTCCATCGTTACCAAGTCGGCGTTGATCGAGCGCGATATCGACCTGCTCGTGCAACTGGCTCGCGACGATCTGGTGCAAGTGTTCATCTCGGTCACTACGCTGGATGCGGAGCTGGCGCGTAAATTGGAGCCACGCGCCTCATCGCCGCGCCGCCGCTTGCTGGCGGTGCAGCGATTGAACGAGGCGGGTGTGCCGTGCGGCGTATTGGTCGCGCCGGTGATCCCATTCCTGACCGATGCCGAGCTGGAGAAGGTGCTGCAAGCGGCATACGAACACGGTGCGCGCACGGCGGCCTACACCTTGTTGCGCTTGCCTTACGAGCTGAAGGATCTGTTCAGGGAATGGCTGACCGTTCATTACCCGCTGAAGGCGGAGCATGTGATGAGCCGTTTGCGCGAAATGCGCGGCGGTAAAGAGAACGATTCCGGGTTCGGTTCGCGCTTCGTCGGCGACGGGTTGTTCGCGCAGCTGCTGTCGAAGCGTTTCCACCTCACCTGTGAGCGCTTGGGGTTCAATCGCGAGGAGGGTGGACTGGATACCTCGAAGTTCATCCGGCCGAACCTGAGCGGGCAACAGAGCCTGTTCTGAGTGAGCGGCCGGGAACGGATGCTGCAATTTCCTGGCCGCGTTGAAACTAGCTGCTAGATGACGCCGTTTGAAATGGCGATGATGTCACGTCGGTCTCAGTGTTTTTCTTCCTGGGTGGCGTGCATCAGTTCTTCCAGCTCCTTCAGCTTGGCTGCGATTCCAGGCTGGCCAGGTTTTGTCACTGGTTGTCCGGCTGCATCCAGCACCTCTTGTGGGGGCACCAAGCCATTCGGGCCGAGAAGGGTTCCGCACACATAACCCGTCGCCACCACCCGGCCTTTGCGTTCAAATGTTTGCTCGAAATATAAAGATTCATCGTCCCACCACACGATTCTGGTTTTCAATCGATATCTCTGGAAAGCCTTTAAAGCGTGGCGAAAGCGAATCGTGTCAAAGGTCGCCAGTGGCACCCATTTATTCTTGAGCATCAGTTGCAGCAGTCCACAGCGAAAAGCCAGATCCATTCTTCCCAAGTCCATGAGCGCGATATAGCGATCATTCGAAATTTTCGTGATATCTATATCGTTGGGCAAAACGGTTAAAGTCATTACGGATTCGTCAAGGACACGCAGGGGCTGCTTCCAGAATGAAGAAAGCACCAGTAGCAGAAATCTAAGACGAAGTCTCATAATGACCTCCAACACATTCACGTTTCGACTAGCTCAACACGAAGGGAAAAATGTCACTGCAGGTAGGCAGTTGAGGCTCTTCCTTCGTTTCTTCTGTCGTCGAATGTTCCGCCAATTGATGTTGTTGCCATTGCCGCGGTAAGGGAATCGCAGCCGTCATTGTTCAAGCAGCCGCTTCCTTTCCAGATGGTGCTGCAAGCCATGCACCAGATTTTGCGTGAGCTCTGCCTGCAGTTCTTCCAGCGGCACGGTGATGCCGGCCTCGATCGCTTGCGTGACGCGCAACCCCTGGTAGCCGCAGGGGTTGATGTTGTCGAACGGAGACATATCCATGCCTACATTGAACGCCAAGCCGTGATAGCTGCAGCCCTTCTTGATCTTGAGGCCGAGCGCGGCGATCTTGGCATCGCCGACATACACACCGGGCGCATCTTCGCTGCCATGCGCAGTCACGCCGTATCCTGCGAGCAGGCCGATCACGGCCTGTTCCATCAGGCGCACCAGTTCGCGGACGTTGATCTTCCAGCGGTGCAGGTCGAGCAGCAGGTAGGCGACGATCTGGCCGGGGCCGTGATAGGTGATCTGTCCGCCGCGGTCGATCTTTACTACCGGGATGTCTGTCCTGTGCAACAGGTGTTCCGGCTTGCCGGCCTGGCCTTGAGTGTAGGTCGGAGGGTGCTGCACCAGCCAGATCTCGTCCACGGTGTCGGCAGTGCGTTCGGCGGTGAAGCTCTGCATGTTGCGCCAGGTCGGCTCGTAGTCAACCATGCCCAGCGATCTGATGTGTATTGATGGAAACATTTTATGTTCCTCCGTTCCTGCCTCAATTCCGGGACTGAATCATAAAACCATTTTGACCATCGGATGAGAGGTGAGGTCTCGATACAGATTATCGAGCTGTTCGCGCGAGGTGGCGCGGACGGTGCAGGTGAGGCTGATGTACTTTGCATTGCTGCTGCTGCGCATCTCGATGCTCGCGGCGTCGAAATCCGGCGCGTGTGCTTGCACCACCGCAGCTACTGCTTGCGCAAAGCCGGGCTTTGCTTCGCCGAAAACCTTGATCGGGAAGTCGCAGGGGTATTCGATGAGTGAGTCTTTATGGTCGATCATTTGCGCATGACTTCCCGTTTGAATGTCTGATAGAGCGGGTGCAGCCTGGCGAACATCGCGCCGGGCTTGCCGTTACCCACGGGTTTGCCGTCGAGCGTGGTGATGGCAAGCACCTCCTTGGTGGAAGAGGTGAGCAGCAGTTCGTCCGCGTTGAGCACTTCGGCTTTCGAGATGCGTCTCACTTCATAGGGGATGCCGTTGGCGGTTGCGAGTTCAAGAATCACGTCGTAGGTGATGCCGGGCAGCATGAAGTTGTCCTTGGGTGGCGCGAGCAGCTTGCCGTTCTTCACCACGAAGATGTTGCTTGCGGCGCCTTCAGTGAGGAAGGCGTCATCGCGGATCAGGATGGCCTCGGCGCAGCCCGCATCGACTGCAGCCTGGCGTAGCAATACGTTGGGCAGCAAGGCGATGGCTTTGATGTCGCAGCGCAGCCAGCGGTTGTCGGCGACAGTGATGCAGGCGATGCCGCTCTGCAGCAGTTCGGCGGGCGGTGTCGGGAGCGGGTTGCTCAACACGAATACGGTCGGAGACACGGGCGGGCTCGGAAAGGCATGGTCGCGCTTGGCGACGCCGCGCGTGATGTGCAGGTAGAGATATTGGTCTTCAGGTGCATTGCGTTTGATGATCTCGCCGAGGATGTCCGTCCACTCGCTCTCGCTGTGCGGGTTTTTCAGCTTGATGCCATCCAGACTGTGTTGCAAGCGCTTCAGATGTTCCGCCATGCGGAAGGCGCGGCGAGAATACACAGGGATGACTTCGTACACGCCGTCGCCGAAGATGAAGCCTCGATCCAGCACGGATATCCTGGCTTCTTCGATCTGCATGTAGGAACCATTCAAGTAAATGGTCATGTTTTGCTCCCTATTGGAACAGCAATCGGATGTTGTCCACTCCGCGCGAGAAAACGTTTGCCAATGGTATATCGTCCAGTGCGACTACGGGTAGGTCGAAATAGGGTTTGTCGTTCAGGCTGAGGTGCAATGTGCCGATCTGCTGGCCGAGATCGATCGGTGCGAGTATCGGCTGCCGGGTTTCCAGCGTGGCCTTGAGTGCATCACGCTGGCCTTTGGGAATGGTGATGTAGCGGTCCGCGAGGAAGCCGATATTCAGGTCTCGCGACGTGCCTTTCCATATGCGTTTGCTGGTGAGGGATTGGCCCCTGGAATAGAGCTTGATGGCTTCGAAATTCTGGAAACCGTAGTTCAGCAGGCGCTGGCTTTCGCTGCTGCGCGATTTTTCGGTCGCTGTGCCGAGCACTACCGAGATCAAGCGATGCTCGTCGCGCTTGGCGGAGGCAACCAGATAGAACTCCTCGGATTCATTTGCGCCCGTTGCAAGACCGTCAACAAAGGGATCCAGCCAAAGCAGGCGGTTGCGGTTGAACTGGTTGATGCCGTTGTACTGATATTCGCGTTGCGAATAAATGTAGTAGAACTGCGGGAAATCGCGTATCAGCGCGGCGGCGATCAATGCCAGATCGTGTGCGCTGCTGTAGTGCTGCGCATCGGGCGTGCCGGTTGCATTGACGAAATGCGTGTTCTTCAGTCCCAGCCGTTGCGCCTCGATATTCATCGTATCGGCCAGCGCCATCTCGTGATTGGCCAGCGCTTCCGCCAGCACCCGTGCCGCATCGTTGGCGGATTGGACGATCAATCCGCGCAGCAGTTCTTCCACCGTTACTTCCTTGCCGGCGTTCAGGAACATGCGCGACCCGTCCGTCTGCATGCGTGTGGCATAAGCCGAGGGGACGATGCGCTGGGTGAGGGATAACTTGCCTTGCTTGATCGTGCCGAACACGACGTAGGCCGTCATCAGTTTGGTCAGGTGGGCGGGCGGAATATGTGCGTTGGCGTTTTGTTCTACCAGGAATTGCCCGCTGGTGTAGTCGTATAAAGCGTAGGAATTGGCAGCAAGGACGGGGACTTGCTCTTGAGAAAATGCCAGTGACGGGAGCAGGGTAAGCAGGAGTGTCAGCGCGAACTTCATGGATATATTACTAGATGGTAATGCAGGGATTATAGCAAGGACGCGGTTTGGCAGGCAGCGAACCGGGAAAGGTATAGATATTCGACAGTGGGGTATAGGACTTGGCCTAGTCCTTTATGCATATTGTTTTCTTTTTGTATCGAGGATAAAAATGCCGACGTTAGAGGAACTGCGAAGGAGATTGCGATGCAACTGATCAGCGAAAAATTGGGGCAGGAAATCGGCAGATTGCCGAATCGGATCGACCAGGCACAGAATTCCGTGGATATCGGGATCGACTTTGTGGAGGTCGCGGAATCGCATGTGTTGTTCTTCGGGCGAGTGAAGGAATTTGTGCATGGTGAATTGCCTGAATCAGCAGAGGACCTTTCTGAATTCAAACATGCTTGCGAACTTGAGAGCTGGCTAAGGGGTGCCGGTGCTTCGCGTTTCGGGCAGTTGCGTTCGTTCACCCGTTTGCATGAGGCGCATGCCGAATTTCACCGTCACGCCGCGGATGTGCTGGCGAAGATCCACGCAGGGAGCTGGATCGCTGCCGAGAATACGCGCAAAAGCGAATTGTCCCAGGCTCTGCGCCGGGTGTTGATCACGCTCACCGAGCTGAATGAGTCGATCAACAGGCAGGTTTGGAGTATCAGTTGAACCGAGGCGGCGAACTGCGCCGCCTTATTAGTCGATTTCACATCAGTGCCGTGATCTCATCAGCCTGATCCGGGCCATTTCCAGAGCAATCCATCCTCCAGAAAGCAGCATAATCTTCACCGAATTCACGCAAATCGAGATAAAGGTCGATTTGCGTGAATGCATTTGGGGGGCAGGTTTTAGGGGCGGATGGTGGAGTGCCCCTAGAGCCCCGAGGGACGTTTCGCCAGTTTGCGCTGCAGGGTACGGCGATGCATGTTCAGGGTGCGCGCAGTGGCCGAGATGTTGTCGCCGTTCTCGTGCAGTACGCGCTGGATATGTTCCCATTCCAGACGTTCAACCGTAGCGGGCTGCGCTTCGAGCGGTGCATCGGGGCTGGCGTTATGGCCGAAGGCGGCAACAATCTCGTCGGCATTGGCCGGTTTGGAAAGATATTGTGTTGCTCCCAGCTTGATCGCCTCTACCGCGGTGGCGATGCTGGCATAGCCGGTCAACATCACGATGCGCGTGGCGGGATCGAGTTCGTGCAGCTTCTGCACCAATACCAGTCCGGAAGCTCCCGCCATCTTCAGGTCCAGCACGGCATATTCCGGAGGGTTGGCGTTGGCGAGTGGCAAAGCCAGTTCGACGCTATCGGCAGTGGTTACCGCGAATCCACGCTTTTCCAATGCGCGCGATAGCACTGCGCGGAATGTCGCGTCATCGTCCACCAGCAATAGCGAAGGTCTTTCAGCATGGGTCATGTCGAGAGGCTCCGTAGCGGCAGGATCACTTCGGTGGTTGCGCCGCCGCCTTCGCGGTTGGACAGGCGCACGCTGCCGCCCAGTCTTTCCAGCGTGGCGTTGGTGAGGAACAGGCCCAAGCCATGACCTTCCTGCTTGGTGGTGAAAAAGGCCGAGCCGGCGCGGGAAGCCGCCTCAGAGGTGAGACCGGGGCCGTGATCCAGTATTTCCAGCGTGATATTCACTTCATCCCAGCGCAGCAGGATATCCATCTCATCCGGCGAGGCATCGGCGGCGTTGTTAAGCAGGTTCAGCAGGGCCGAGCGTAATGCCGGATCGGTGCGCAAACGCGGCGAAGGCTGCTGGCCTTTGACCTGAAAACGGTAATGCACGGTCGGGCGCAGCAGTTGCCAGTCATCCAGCACGTTGCGGATGAACTCCTCCAGCGACAATTCGCTGCTGCTCTCCTTTGCGTGCGCGAGCAGGGAATCGAGAATGCGTTTGCAGTTGCGCACCTGTTCGTTGAGGATGTTCAGGTTGTCTTGCTGCTCGGGGTCGGAGCAATCGCGTCGCATTTCGCCGATGATGACCGACATGGTGGAGAGCGGCGTGCCCAGTTCGTGCGCTGCTCCCGCAGCCTGGGTGCCCAGTGCCACGATGCGTTCATTGCGCAATGTCTCTTCACGCACCCGGTTGAGCTGTGCATCCCGGACGCGGACCGCCCGCGTCATTTCCACCGCAAAATAGGCCACCACTACCGCGCTGATGAGGAAGCCCAGCCACATGCCAAGCACATGCGTGTTGAACGCATCTTCCAACGGGGCGGCAGCTGGGGGGGGCATTTCCATGTTGTGATGAGAATGATCCATCTGCTGCACTGCGGCGGCGGGTTGGTGTTGCGCATGTCCACCCGGTAACGGCACATACCACACCATGAGCAGGCTGTAGCACGCCAGCGTCAGCGCCGCCATGCCCCAGGTGTAGCGTCGCGGCAGCGTCGCGGCAGCGATCACCAGCGGCAACAGGTAGAGCGAGACAAAGGGATTGGTCGAGCCGCCGCCGTAATAGAGCAGCACACTCAGCACCATCACATCGACGCTCAGTTGCAGGAATAGCTCCAGACTTCCGACCGGAAAATCGAACGACAGCCGCCACCAGGTGAGCAGGTTCGCCAGACTCAAAAAGCACACCGCGCCCAGCATGGGCATCCAGTGGAAATCCGGACTCAGGAAGCGGTGTACCAGGATCAATGTCGCGAACTGCGCAAGGATGGCGACCCAGCGCAGCAGAAGCAATCTGCGCAGATGCGAATGACCGGTCTGGGTGGCGAGCAAGGAAGAATTCATGGTGCAGATTCTACCGGAGTCGCTTTGCACGAGGGGTGCGGCAATATGTCGCAGGGGCGGCACAGAAAAAATCCATACAATCGGCGCCAGTCTTTTACTACTAGTCGAATCAGGGGGATTTAGTAATGAGTTTGAAGCTGAAAATGAGTGTCGTGGCCGTCGCCTTGGCGATGGGCAATGTGGTGCAAGCCGCCGAAACAGCAACATTGGACGATGTGGTGGTGACTGCCCCGCAGAGTTCTGAACCGCTGGTCGTAAAGACCAATCCCAAAAAACCGCGTCAGCCGGTGCCCGCCCACGATGGCGCCGATTACCTCAAGACGATTCCCGGTTTCTCGGTCATCCGTAAAGGCGGCACGGACGGTGATCCTGTGTTTCGCGGTATGGCCGGTTCGCGTTTGAACATCCTGCTGGATGGCGAACAGATTCTTGGCGGTTGCGGCGGGCGCATGGATCCTCCCACTGCATACGTCTTCCCCTCTTCCTATGATCGCATCACCTTGCTGAAGGGCCCGCAGACCGTGCTGTACGGGCCGGGCAACTCGGCAGGTACCGTGCTGTTCGAGCGCACCAGCAATCGTACCGACCAGGTCGGGACGAAAGCGCAGGGTTCACTGATGTTGGGCAGCTTTGGGCGCAATGATGAAATGCTGGAGGCCAAAACCGGCAGCGCGAATTATTACCTGCGCGCGGGGGCTACACGGACACATGCCAATGACTACAAGGATGGCAGCGGCAACGCCGTGCATTCTGCTTACACCCGATGGAGTACCAATGCTGCATTGGGCTGGACGCCGGATGAGAACACCCGTCTGGAATTGACGGCGGCCAGGAGCGACGGCAAAGCAGCCTATGCCGATCGCGGTGTGGATGGCTCGAAGTTCGCTCGCGACAACGCCGGCTTCAAGCTGAACAGGCAGCACATGGGCGGCGTGCTGGATGGCATCGAAGCACAGGCGTATTACAACTACGTGGATCATGTGATGGACAGTTACAGTCTGCGCGCCGGTGGCAACCCGGCAAGCATGATGGCCGCGATGAACCCGGACCGCAAAACGACAGGCGGCAAATTGATAGGGACCCTGAATCTGGCCGGGGCGAGCCAGCTCAAGTTGGGGCTGGATACACAAAACAATGTGCACACCAATCGTAGCGGGGCGGCACCGGGGTATATGGGTGATTACACGCTCAAGGCTCGAGTGAAGGATGCAGAATTCAAGAACGTCGGGGTGTTCGGCGAATTGCATCAAAGCATGGCAGACGCAACTCGCGTGATCGTCGGCTTGCGTGCCGATAGTTGGCAGGCGACGGATTACCGCACAGCAATTGCACGCGGGATGGGCACTGTGGCCAACCCGACAGCCAATCAGACCCGCAAGGAGACATTGCCCAGCGGATTCGCTCGTTACGAGCAGGATGTCTCTGCGGCATCGACCGCATTCGTGGGCTTGGGGCGTACCACGCGCGCGCCGGATTACTGGGAACTGTTCAACAAGGAAAGCCTGACTACGGCCAGCGCATTCAACACCAATCCTGAAAAGACGACGCAACTGGATGTCGGGCTGAATTTCCGCGAAAGTACCGTGTCGGGCTCGGTCTCGGCGTTCTACAACAAGATCACCGACTTCAACCTGATCCAGTCCAATGTCAATAAGGGCACGATGATGATGCCGGCGTACGTGACGGTTACCCGCAATGTGAACGCGACTACCTATGGAGCGGAAGCAGGTGCGGCATGGCAAGTGGCCGAAAGCTGGAAGCTGGATGGAAGCCTGGCTTATGTGCGTGGCAGCAACGATACCGATGGCACGGCGTTGGGCCAGATCCCGCCTCTGGAGGCGCGTATTGGGCTCAATTACGACGATAAGGTCTGGTCGTTCGGCGGCTTGTTGCGCGGAGTTGCCGCACAGAATCGTGTTGCGGTGAATCAGGGCAATATCGCCGGACAGGACATCGCCGCCTCAAGCGGTTTCAGCGTGTTCTCGCTCAACGGCGGATGGCGCGCCAACAAGACGGTACAGGTGACCGCAGGGGTGGATAACGTGTTCAACAAGACTTACGCGGAGCACATCAGCCGTGCAGGCGCCATGGTGAGCGGGTTTACCCAAACCACGCGCGTCAACGAGCTTGGACGCAATGTATGGATAAAAACCAACTTCGATTTCTAATCGGATAAATCAGGCTAAAATGGCGCGCCACCTTTGCAGGTGTGGCGCGTTTTTTTATCCAGGAGAAAAAAATGAAGAGAGTTTTGTGCGTTGGTTTGTTGGCAATGATGGCTGCAGCACCGGTTTATGCCGATGACGTGAAAGTGACCAAGGCATGGGCGCGAGCCACTGCACCGGGGCAGGACAGTGCATCGGTGCAACTGACCATCACCAGCAAAAAGGACGCGACTCTGACCGGTGTGATGAGCGGATCGGCAAAAAGCGGCGAAATCCACACCATGGTCATGGAAGGCGACGTGATGAAGATGCGCGCCATCGAATCGTTGCCATTGCCTGCGAAGACGCCCGTCACATTGGGAGAGGGCGGTAATCACCTGATGCTGCTCGGACTGAAGACTCCGCTCAGGGCGGGCCGCAAGCTGCCATTCGCGGTGACAGTGAAGTCTGCCGATGGCCGTACATCCATCATCAAGATTCTGGCAGTGATCAAGCCGCTGGAAACGACCAGCGATGCCGAACATATGCATATGCAACAGCCGGCGACCCAATCTCAACCGGAAACACAACAGCACGAACACCATCATCAATAGGAGGTGGGCATGTGGCGCAAACTATTCTGCGTGAGTCTGTTACTGGCGGGTAATGCCTGGGCCGGAACAACCGATGTGATGGTGGACAAGGTCTGGATGCGCGAAAGCGTGCCGGGCCAGAAATCGGCCACCGTGATGCTCAATCTCAGCGTTACCAAGGCGGGAAGACTGCTCTCGGTGAATAGTCCGGTCGCCGAATCTGGCGAGATTCAGGGCGTGGTGATGCGCCACGGCAAGCCTCAGACCGGGGCGGTCGACAGCTTGAAGCTGCCTGCGCACAGCACCACGCTCTTCGGTACGCGCGGTGTGTATCTGGCGCTGGTGGGGCTGAAGCAGCCATTGAAAGTCGGCAACCGCGTTCCCATCACGCTGGTGGTCGAGGTGGGAGGCCATACCCACACCGTCAAGGTCGAGGCGGAAGTGAGAGCGCTGGAACTGAGCTACCAGCACTACAACGATCCGACCGTTAAAGACCATAGGTAAGGAAGCGTTAACTTCGACGGCAATGGGCGGCTGCATGCCGCCCGTTTCTTTTTTTGCGGTAGAATGCGCGCAGATTTTTGAAGGAATCCATATGCCATTGACCGCTGCCACCGCCGCCCAGAAAGCCCACACCCTGTCCGAAGCGCTGCCGTATATCCAGCGCTTCTTCGACAAGACCATCGTCATCAAGTACGGCGGCAACGCCATGACCGACCCCAAGCTGCAGGAGGGCTTCGCCCGCGACGTGGTGCTGCTCAAGCTGGTCGGCATGAACCCGGTGGTGGTGCACGGCGGCGGCCCGCAGATCAACGATCTGCTGAAGAAAGTCGGCAAGCAGGGCGAGTTCATCCAGGGCATGCGCGTCACCGACGAAGAGACCATGGATGTGGTCGAGATGGTGCTGGGCAAGGTCAACAAGGACATCGTCAACCTGATCAACCGTTACGGCGGCAAGGCAGTCGGTCTCACCGGGCAGGATGGCGGTTTCATCCGCGCCGAGAAGTTGCTGCTGGAAAGCATAGACGAGCCGGGCAAGATGCTGGACATCGGGCTGGTCGGCGACATCCACAAGATCGACCCGGCGATCATCACCTTTCTGGATTCCGGCGATTTCATTCCCGTCATCGCCCCCATCGGCGTTTCGCCGGATGGCGAAACGCTGAACATCAACGCCGACGTGGTGGCGGGCAAGCTGGCGGAAGTTTTGCGCGCCGAGAAGCTGGTGCTGCTGACCAATACTCCCGGGGTACTGGACAAGAACGGCAAGTTGCTTACCGGGCTGACGCCCAAGCAGATCGACGATCTGGTGGCGGATGGCACCCTGTCCGGCGGCATGCTGCCCAAGATCGGCTCGGCGCTGGATGCGGCGCGCGGAGGAGTGCGCTCGGTGCACATCATCGACGGCCGGGTGGAGCATGCTCTCCTGCTTGAGATATTGACGGATGAGGGTGTCGGCACACTGATCAAAAGCAAGTGATGAACGAGCGAGTCTGGATTTTCGATCTGGATAACACGCTGCACAACGCGACGCCGCACATCTTTCCGCACATCAACCGCAGCATGACTGCGTACCTGCAGGAGCACTTGCAGTTGGGCGAAGACGAGGCGAACGCCTTGCGTATGGAATACTGGCAGCGCTACGGCGCGACGCTGACCGGATTGATGAAGCATCACGGCACCGACCCGGATCATTTTCTGTGGCATACGCACCAGTTCCCGGAACTGCATAATATGGTGCTGCGCGAGCCGCGCCTGCGCCTTATGTTGAGGCGCTTGCCGGGGAAAAAGGTGGTGTTTTCCAACGCGCCGGAGCATTACGCGCTGGCCGTGCTGAAGCTGCTGCGGATAGACGATTTGTTCGACGACGTGTTTGCCATCGAGCATTCGCGCTATCGGCCGAAGCCGCAAGCTGCCGGGTTCCGGCGCCTGCTGCGCAAGCACCGCCTGCAGGCAACGCAGTGCGTGATGGTGGAAGACAGCGCAGAGAACCTGCAGACCGCCAAGCGGCTGGGGATGCGGACCGTGTGGGTGAGCGATGCGCCGCGTGCGCCGGGTTATGTGGATGTGAAGATACGCGATGTGCTGGAACTGCCGCGCGCAGTCTCGAAACTTTAAAAGGGGGAAGTATGGCAACCAAACAACCGGGCGAAAGAAAACTACAGATCCTGCAAACCATCGCCGAGATGCTGGAGCAGCCCAGAGGCGAGAAGATCACCACGGCCGCGCTGGCGGCGCGGCTCGACCTGTCCGAGGCCGCGCTGTATCGCCACTTCGCCAGCAAGGCGCAGATGTACGAAGGGTTGATCGAGTTCATCGAACAGACTGTGTTCGGCTTGGTCAACAAGATCGCCACTGAAGAGCAGGATGGTCTGAAGCAAGTGGAAGGCATCCTCGCCTTACTACTCGGCTTCGCCCAGAAGAACCGCGGCATGACGCGCGTGCTCATCGGCGATGCACTGGTGAACGAGGACGAACGCCTGCAACAGCGCATCAACCAGTTCCTCGATCGCATCGAAACCACGCTCAAACAATCGCTACGTATCGCCGACACACAGGGAAAATTGGCTGCCGGCGATGACATCGGCGCCCATGCCAATCTATTGTTATGCTACGTCGTCGGGCGCTGGCAGCAGTTCGGCAAGAGCGGTTATACGCGCGACCCGATGGCGCAATGGCCGCAGCAGTGGGGGATCATCCGGTCGCAATTCAAGTAACGGTGGCGGCATGGTGATGGATGGGGTTGAGCAAAAGGCAAGACCTGACCCTGTTGCCCCTAGAAGACGCTGAATGCAGCGGCACTTTATAATCACCGGAGGACGTATGACAGACCAGATAGCTGATTTCTCCCAACGCAAAGCAGCCATCATTGCCGGGCTAAGCTATCTCGCCGTTTTCGTTCTCACACCGCATGCCTGGATAAACAAGCTTTTTGTTCACGCAGACGCGGCGGCCACATTCGCGAATTTCTCGGCGTCGGAGTCGTTGCTTCGCGCAGGCATCGTGTGTTGGCTCATCGTGCTGGCGGCCGATGCCTTGGTAGCATGGGCGCTTTACTATTTCTTCAAGCCGGCAGACAAGAATCTGTCATTTCTCGCCGCTTGTTTCAGGCTAGTGTATGTCGCCGTAATGGCGGCGTATGTGCTGAAGTGGGGCGACATTCTCCAACTCTTGGCGGGCGCAGACTATTTGAAGGTTCTGGACCAGAGCCAATTGGATGTTCAAGTGATGCTTCATTATGAAGCGTACCGATACGGCATGAATTTCGCATTCATGTTCTTTGGCATACACATAGGAATCGTCGGGTACCTCGTGTTGAGATCGGGTTACATCCCAAGAGCGATTGGCGCGCTGCTGGTACTGGCATTTGCAGGGTACATGATCAATAGCGTCGGTTTCATTCTTTCACCGCGCTATGCCAACAATGAAGTCGCATTCTGGGTTGTCTTGGCTCTGCCAGCCGTCATCTCGGAATTTGGCCTGACCATCGCGTTGCTGTTGAAAGGCGGAAAAGCGATGGTTAGTAGGCCAGCGTGACAATCGAAGCGGCTATTTCGGTGTTCGCAGTTAAAGGGGCCAGGCTCGAATTAATAGCTCTTAAGGTGGCTCCTGTACCGTCCCGCGGTTGCGCCCCCAAATAAAAGCCGCTATATTCCGGCCCATGCACTTCTCACGCCACATCTCGCAATTGCATTCCACCTTCAGCCTGCTGGCGGCGCTGAAGCTGCGCTCGCGCGCATACTGAACCCACCCCACAAGTATCAAAGCAGGCGGCTCGGTTGGTGTGAGCCGTGGATGAACAATTGCGACGGAGCATGACATGACTGACAAATTAATCATATTCGACACTACCTTGCGCGACGGCGAGCAAAGCCCTGGCGCGTCCATGACCAAGGAAGAGAAGTTGCGCATCGCGCGCCAGCTGGAAAAACTGGGCGTGGATGTGATCGAGGCGGGTTTTGCGGCCGCCAGCCCCGGCGATGCCGATGCGATCCACAGCATCGCCAAAGTCATCGAGCACTCGACCGTGTGCTCGCTGGCGCGAGCCAATGAAAAAGATGTACGTGCGGCAGGCGAGGCGATCAAGCCGGCCAAGCACGGGCGCATCCATACCTTTATCGCCACTTCGCCCATCCACATGCAGCACAAGCTGCGCATGACCGAGGATCAAGTGGTGGAGCGTGCAGTGCAGGCCGTGAAATGGGCGCGCGAATACACCGATGATGTGGAATTTTCCGCCGAAGACGCGGTGCGCTCGGACATGGACTTCCTGGTGCGCATCTTCGATGCCGTCATTAAGGCGGGCGCGACGACTTTGAACGTGCCGGACACCGTGGGTTACAGCATTCCCGTGTTGTGGGGCGAGCGCTTCAAGCAATTGATTGCGCGCGTGCCGAATTCAGACAAGGTCATCTGGTCCACGCATTGCCACAACGACTTGGGCATGGCTTCGGCCAACTCGCTGGCGGCGGTGATGAACGGCGCGCGCCAGGTGGAATGCACCATCAACGGCCTGGGAGAACGCGCGGGCAACGCGTCGCTGGAAGAAGTGGTGATGGCGATCAAGACGCGCCGCGATATCTTCACCTGCGACACGGGCATCGATGCGACACAGATCGTGCCGACTTCCAAGCTGGTTTCCAGCATCACCGGCTATCCGATACAGCCGAACAAGGCCATCGTCGGCGCGAACGCCTTCGCGCACGAATCCGGCATCCACCAGGACGGCGTGCTCAAGCACCGCGAGACTTACGAGATCATGCGCGCCGAGGATGTGGGCTGGGGCGCGAACAAGATGGTGATGGGCAAGCATTCCGGCCGCGCCGCGTTCCGTGCGCGTTTGCAGGAATTGGGCATCGTGCTGGACGGCGAGGAGGCGGTGAATGCGGCCTTCGCGCGCTTCAAGGACCTGGCCGACAAGAAGCACGAAATCTTCGATGAGGATTTGCAGGCCTTGGTGAGCGACGAAGAGGCGATGCAAGTGAGCGAGCACTACCGCCTGGTGGCGATGGGGGCGCACTCCGAAACCGGCTCGCTGCCGGTGGCGCGCGTGGTGATGAGTGTCGGCGGCAAGGAGCATCAGGCCGATGCGCAAGGCGGTGGTCCGGTGGATGCGACATTCAAGGCCATCGAACAGATCGCACAGAGCGGCACCGAGCTGTTGCTGTATTCCGTGAATAACATCACCAGCGGTACCGATGCGCAGGGCGAGGTGACGGTGCGTCTGTCCAAGGGCGGGCGCGTAGTCAACGGCCAGGGGGCAGACACTGATATCGTGGTGGCTTCGGCCAAGGCTTACCTGAATGCGCTGAACAAGCTGGATGCGGGAGCGGCTCGGGCACATCCGCAGCTGTGATGACCTCGTCTTAAGGAGGCTTGAAATGAAACGTACAGTGAAGGTGGTGATACTGGGCGCGATGCTGCAAGGCAGTGCGCACGCGGATGAACAGAGTGTGACTGCCAAGCCTTCACTGGACAAGGCGCCGGGTAAGTCCGCGGTCGTCGTTCGGCAAACTCCAGAGACGGGCAAGAAAAGCAAGGCGGCGCGTAAAAAATCGAAACCTGACGCCTCCGCAAAGGCGGGGGAGCCTGCTTCGCCAACCGTTCAAGAGAAGCAAGATAAGGTAACGGAGACTCCAGCCGAGACACAAACGGTGCAGCTCCGGGGCGTCCGCGGGTAACATAATTTCCCGGAGTTTTCCGGACAGGGCATCGTTCGCGATGCCCTTTTTATCGAACTACTGTCGCAGCATGGTCAGCGCCTGAGAAGCATCGAGCGCGAGTGAGGGGAAGTCGTAGCGGATCGT
The DNA here is from genome assembly GCA_963840345.1 of uncultured beta proteobacterium. Lineage (GTDB taxonomy): Bacteria > Pseudomonadota > Gammaproteobacteria > Burkholderiales > Gallionellaceae > Sideroxyarcus. The sequence goes on along the minus strand of CAWIYO010000004.1, from coordinate 214,746 downwards.
GCGGCCGTCCAGGCGCAGGTCGTAGCCGTCGCAGTCGATCCCGATTACCAGCCCTTGCGAGGCGGTGCGTGCGGTGTTGATCCGGTTGAGCAGCGCATCTTCTTCTGCGGCGAGCGTATTGGGCGGTACCTGGTACCGGTCGGCCTTCACCCAATGGATGTCGCCGAAACCGCCGATGTAGCGAAGCGCTTGTGGAACGATGCGGTAGAACTCGAAATCCGGCATGTCGTAATAGGTCTGTGCCTCGGGGAAATAGCGCAGGTAACGTCTTCCGGCCTGTTCGCGTTCCGCGACCTGTGATGCCGTCCCGACCACGGTGATGCGCCCCTGGGTCTGGATGTGTGCGTCTTCCTGATTGTGGGTGATGAGACTGACGCGTGGATCGTGCTGGATGTTCTTGGTATGTTCCGCCAGCGCACTGATGAGGATGAGCAGGCTACCGTCGTGATCCACCAGGTACGGCGTGATGGAGCCGAACGGATGCCCGTCGAATTTTTTCGACAAGGTGCTGAGCGCGCCGTAACGGTGGGCGCGCAGCAGTTGGCGCGCATCGCGGGCGGTTGTTTGTGGAGCGGATTTGTCGGGTATCATGTGGGCATTGTATTCAGTTGTCAGGTCTTATGAAACTTCCAGAGTTGAAATTTTCGAGCCAGAAACTCCCTAATTTCGGCATCATCGATTCTTTCCGTTTCCTGCGCTACGTTACGGTACGCCTGGAGGAAGACAGATGCACGCAAATGGCGGCGAGCCTGACCTTTACCACGCTGCTGTCGGTCGTTCCGCTCATTACCATCGCGCTGACTTTGTTCTCGGCCTTCCCGGTGTTCAGCGAATATTCGACTCCGATCAAGGAATTCATTCTGCGCAACATGGTTCCGGAGACCGGCGGCAGGATCATTACGGGCTACATGCAGCAGTTCACCGAGAGCGCATCGCGCCTGACGGCCGTGGGCCTGGTGTTCCTGGCGGTCACTGCCATGCTGCTGATGCTGACCATCGACAACGCCTTCAACATGATCTGGCGCGTGTCGCGTCCGCGCAGCTTGCTGCAACGAGTGCTGGTGTACTGGGCGGTGATCACGCTGGCGCCGCTGCTGGTCGGGGGCAGTCTGTCGCTCACTTCCTGGCTGGTGGGTTTCTCGGCGGAGTATGCGCAACAGGTTCCTTCAGTCAGCATGGATGTGCTGAAACTCACCCCACTGCTGCTGACGACGGCTGCCTTTACTCTGCTGTTCCGGGTTGTTCCCAACCGCTTCGTGCCGATGAGGCACGCCATCATCGGCGGATTGATCGCGGCGGTGGCGTTCGAGTCGATGAATCGTGCTTTCGCGTTCTACATCGCGCACTTTCCAACGTACAAGCTGGTGTATGGCGCATTCGCCAGCGTGCCGATATTCCTGATGTGGGTCTATTTTTCCTGGATTACCGTGTTGTTCGGCGCAATCATCACTGCTTCGCTTTCGCACTGGCGCAGTACGCATTCGCTGCGCTTGGATCAGGCGGCAAAGCTCTACTATGCGGTGGGCATACTCAAGCTGATGCACAAAGGCCTGGTTAAAGGCGAAGTGCAGACCCTGCAGGGCCTGTCGCGCCATTTGCATATCGGTTATGACGATGTCGAGCGCATTCTGGACAAGCTGGTTGCAGCCAGGATCGTTGGCAAGCTGTCCGGGCTGGGGTGGAGCATGGTGCGCACGCCGGAAGCGGTGGAGCTGAGTGAGCTGCTGAAGCTGTTCTTGCTGGATGTGGCTACCCTGCCAAAACACAGTGGCGATGGAGACATCAAGGCATGGTTCGCGTCTCTGGAAAGGCGCATGAACGAGCCCAAAGGCATGACCTTGCAGGATGTGTGGAATAAAGCGGCGTAACAATTGCCGCTCTTTGGCTTTTGCGTTTTAATGCGCGCCGCTCGAAATTTAATTGGCTAAATATTACTAGGAGATCATCTTGAAATTTTTCGAAGGCTTGTTCGAAGGCTCGTTGTGGAATAGCCGTTTTGTCATTTTCCTGGCGGTGCTGGGTAGCCTGTTTGCCAGCTTTGCCATTTTTTACATGGCGACCGTGGATGTGGTGATACTGGTCCAGCATACATTGCACTACGCCGATGCAAGCTTGACTGACGAAGCGCGCAAGGCGTTGCACGATGCCACGGTGTCGCATATCGTCGAAGTGGTCGACGGCTACCTGTTGGCGGTGGTGCTGCTGATCTTCTCCCTGGGTCTGTATGAGTTGTTCATCAGCGACATCGATCAGGCACACGGCAGCAAGGCATCCAGCAAGATATTGGTTATCAACAGCCTGGACGACCTGAAATCGCGTTTGGCGAAAGTGATCCTGATGATCATGATCGTGACCCTGTTCGAAGAGGCGATCAACATGCACATCTCGCAGCCGATCGACTTGATCTACATGGGCGGCGCCATCGCGCTGATCGCTTTGGCCCTGTACTGGACGCATGCATCGGAAAACAAACACAGCGATGATCACGAGGTAACAGACATCGATTCCAAAGGCGCGGAACACTGATGTCAGCGGTGTTGCGCCTGCTGTGGGTAGTGGCGTTGCTGCTTCCGGCAGGCGCAGTGTCGGCGGAGTCTTTCGTATTCAAGGATATGCAAGGGCACGAGCAGCGCTTGCAGGATTACCGCGGCAAGTGGGTGCTGGTCAATTTCTGGGCGACCTGGTGCCCGCCCTGTCTGGAAGAGATCCCTGACCTGGTGTCGTTGCATGAGACGCACAAGCAGACGGATATGGTGGTCATCGGTGTCGCGCTCGATTCAACCAAAGAGTCGGTGGCCGAATTCGTCGCCAAAAAGCATGTCAGCTATCCCATCGTCTTTGGTGATTACGAGTTGGCGAGTCAAGTCGGCGAGGTCGAGGCACTGCCGACTTCCTATCTGTACGATCCGACAGGAAAGCTGGTGAGCTACCAGCAGGGAATGGTGACGAAGGGCAGCGTCGAGTCGTATATCAAAAGCAAATCGAAGCGGAAGTAGTACATCGCAGGGCGTTGCCCCTACATTGAGCGTACATTGCCTGCCTGGGGCTTGGACCAGTGTTTGTGCCAGGCGGCTTTTACCAGGTTGGGATATTCCGGCTGGCCCAGGCTGCCGTTATAGCGCCCCAGAGCGCGGTAAAGATCGCCTTTTTCCTTGTCCAGGTAATAGCGCAGGATGGTGCAGCCGTAACGCAGATTGGTGCGCAAATGAAACAGATTCTGGCCTTCTGCTCCAATCGACTTGGTCCAGAATGGCATTACCTGCATGTAGCCGCGAGCCCCGGATTTTGAGACCGCATATTTTCTGAATCCACTTTCCACCTCGATCAGGCCCAACACCAAGTGAGGGTCGAGTCCTGCGCGGGTTGCTTCGTAATGCACCGTGCTCAGGAAATCGAAACGATACCCCGCATCCGGCATGCGCTTCGCCAGGCGTTGTGACATCTCGTCCAGCCACAACTGTGCTTCCTGATGCGAGGAGAAGGCCAGTTTAGGCGCGGCCTGATCCGACACTGCGCGTTGCATCATGCTACGCACGCTGGCGGAAAGCATTTCCTCTTTTTGTGCACCGGCCTGCGCGCTGACGGCAAAACACAGGGCGAAACACAAGGATACGGGATACAGGATACGGGATGCCGGATACAGGGGGAGGGGCGTGACGGTGCGGGGAGAGGCAACTGCTCCCCCACCGCATTCCGCATTCCGTATCCCGTATCCTCTTTTCATAATTTCGATTGTACGAGCTTGGCGACATCTTGCAAGGGAACGGCCTGAGCAGCTTCGTCGCGGCGGCCCTGGTATTCCACCTTGCCTTCTTTCAGGCCGCGATCACCGATCACGATGCGATGCGGGATGCCGATCAGTTCCAGATCGGCGAACATCACGCCAGGGCGCTCGTCGCGGTCATCCAGCAGTACTTCGATGCCTGCGGCCGTCAATTCGGCGTAGAGCTTTTCGGCGGCATCGCGCACGGCTTCGCTCTTCTTGATGCCGATGGGGGCGATCGCGACCTGGAACGGAGCCATACCAGCGGGTATGCAGATTCCGCGCTCATCGAAATTCTGCTCGATGGCGGCAGCCACGATGCGCGAGACGCCGATGCCGTAACACCCCATCTCCATTACCTGTGCCTTGCCGTTCTCGTCCAGATAAGTGGCTTGCAACGCTTCGGAATACTTGGTGCGCAACTGGAAGATATGGCCGACTTCGATGCCGCGGCACAGTTCGAGTTTGCCCTTGCCATCCGGCGAGGCGTCGCCGGCGACGACGTTGCGCAGGTCATGCACGTTGGCTTCATCCAGTTGCACGTCACGGCCGAAGTTGGCGCCGGTCAGATGGAAGCCATCGTCGTTCGCACCGCAGATGAAATCGCTCATCGCGGCGGCGGAGCGGTCGGCCAGCACGCGCACCTTGGCGCCCACCGGGCCGATGTAGCCGGTGCGGCAGCTCATGCTGCGATGTACCTCGTCTTCGCTGGCAAAGCGGAAATCGCCCAGCACCTTGCCCGCCTTGATCTCGTTGAGCTGGTGGTCGCCGCGCAACAGCAGCAGTACGAACTCATTTTCGTGGGTTACCACGGCTATGGCTTTCAGCACTTTGTCTGCTGTCGTATCGAAGAACGCCGCGACTTCTTCGATGGTCTTCTGCCCAGGGGTGATGACCTTCTGCATCTCCTGGCTGGCGGTTGCGCGCGGGGTGGCCGGCGCCACGGCTTCGGCCAGTTCGACGTTGGCGGCATAGTCCGAATTCGGGCAGAACGCCAGCGCGTCCTCCCCGGAATCGGCCAGCACATGGAATTCGTGCGAGCCGCTACCGCCGATGGCGCCGGTGTCGGCGGCCACGGCGCGGAATTGCAGGCCCAGTCGGGTGAAGATGCGGGTGTAGGTCTCGTACATCACGCGGTAGGTCTGCTCCAGGCTCTCGAAGCTGCTGTGGAAAGAATAGGAATCCTTCATGACGAATTCGCGCGCGCGCATCACGCCGAAGCGGGGGCGCACCTCGTCGCGGAACTTGGTCTGGATCTGGTAGAAGTTCAGCGGCAATTGGCGATAGCTCTTTACCTCGCGGCGCGCAATGTCAGTGATGACTTCCTCATGGGTGGGGCCGAAGCAGAACTGGTTGTCATGGCGGTCCTTGATCTTCAGCATCTGCGGGCCGAACACGTCCCAGCGCCCGGTCTCCTGCCACAGTTCGGCGGGTTGTACGGCGGGCATCAGCAGTTCGATACCGCCGCTCCTGTCCATCTCTTCGCGCACAACCGCTTCGACTTTACGCAACACGCGCAGGCCCAAAGGCATCCAGGTGTACAAACCGCTGGATAGTTTGCGGATGTAGCCAGCACGCAGCATCAGGCGATGGCTGGGCAATTCGGCTTCGGAAGGTGCTTCTTTCAGGGTGGAGATGAAAAATTTGGAAACGCGCATGGCAGGTTCTCGTCGTGCTTGATGAAGGCCGCGATTCTACTGCAACTCGGCTGTTTCGCGGGCATGGATGACGGGCCGGACACCTTTGCCTTTCCAGCCTGTCTGAAATATGGAACAATCGCCCCATCGATAAACGAAGTGGGGCGAATCATGATAGACCGAGAAGGTTATCGCCCAAATGTCGGCATCATTCTGACTAACGCAAAGAATCAGGTATTTTGGGGTAAACGCATCAGGCAGGATGCATGGCAGTTTCCGCAAGGCGGCATCCAGCACGGCGAGACGCCGGAGCAGGCGATGTACCGCGAGTTGCACGAGGAAGTCGGTCTGCTTTCCAGTCACGTCCAGATTTTGGGGCGTACCCGCGATTGGATGCGTTATGAGGTGCCGCATACTTGGGTCAAACGCGAATCGCGCGGCAACTACAAGGGGCAGAAACAGATATGGTTCTTGCTCAGGTTGGTCGGGCGCGATTGTGATGTGTCGTTGCGCGCCTCAGGCCATCCGGAGTTCGATGCCTGGCGCTGGACCGAGTATTGGGTCGAGCTGGAAAGTGTGATCGAATTCAAGCGCGAGGTGTATCGCATGGCGTTGAACGAGTTGGCGCGTTATCTGCCGGCGACTAAGGCGGGAGCGCGAAAGGGGCAGTTCAGAGATGTTTCGGGTAGTAAACTTGAAGAATCCAAGCAGTTAATACAGAGAGGGTAGCTATGAACAAGAGTTTCGTACCATTGGCCAGTCACCCATTCAAGGCAGGTGCTGGATTTTCCAGGCCGACTCAGGTATTGCCGCAGAACGTCAAACTGACCGATCCGGCACTGAGTGTAATGACCGATCTGCGCAGTATCTCGGTAGTCAATGTGCGCGCCATGACGGGCATGGAGAAGGCGAATGCCAAGATGATACGCTACGGCGTACGGACGTTGCTGGTGCTGGACGACGCCGACAAAGTCATCGGCCTGCTGACGGCATCCGATGTGCTGGGAGAAAAGCCGGTGCGCTTCCTCCAGCAGGTGGGCGGGACCCACGCCGATATTCTGGTTCGCGATGTGATGACGTTGCCGCGGGACCTCGAAGTGTTGAAGCTGGAAGATGTTACTAAAGCCAAAGTGGGCGACATTCTTGCCACTTTGAAGGCGCATGGACGTCAGCATGCCATGGCGGTGGAAGAAAATGCGGATGGTAGCCAGACCGTGCGCGGTTTGTTCTCTGCAACGCAGATCGCGCGACAACTTGGCTTGCACATCAAGACGGCAGAAGTTGCCAAAGTGTTTGCCGAGATTGAAGCTTCTGTAAGCGCGCACTAAAAGTGCCGGATGCCCGTGTCCGTCCGGGCATGGGCATCGTTCTAATGGGGGTTTGATGAAACGCTTTGTTTTGAGTGTGCTTGCCGGGGCGGCCGGAATCATGTTGGCGGGCTGTGCCGGCCTGAGTGGCAACGAGATTCATGTAAGCGAAACGGAAAAACCGAATCCCAATGCGACCAAGGTCAAATATCTCGCATCTGTCCGTATCGCAGGTTATGCTGATGGACGTAATGCGGAAAATCCACGAAAAATCGGCATAAACAAAGCCCGGGTGTTGGGTATGTCCGGGACGGAAATCATGCTGGATCGCGATGTCACGGATGTCGCGGCAGGCTCATTGCGCAAGCATCTGAGCGATGCGGGCATACAAGTGCTGGCAAAGGATGCCAGTGCCCTGTTCGAGTTGAGTGGCGTGGTCAAGGAATTCAAGTATGACGTCAAGGATCGTGACTATGTGCACATCAAGCTCGAAACGACGCTGAAGGATGTCTCTACCGGCCAAGTGGTGTGGGCCGGAGAAGTGGAAGAGAAGACCGATCGCTTTGCTGGAGTGAGCGGCAACAGCAAGGGTGATATTGCGGATTATCTGAAGAAGGAACTCGGAATCGTAACTGGCAAGACGGCCGAAGCGATCAACTCCGTGCTGATGGCGACGCGTCCCGAGTTGTTTAACCTGACACCCGGCACCAAGACGATTCCGGGCGTGAAAGTACTGGCCACTCCCGAGCTCGCTTCTCCCCCTGCGCAAGTGGCTCCCATTCCTGCCGTGCCGACCACCGAGATGTCTCAGCAATCGTCTGCAAACGGCATACTGATGGTCACTACAGAGCCTGCCCGTGCCAAGGTCTATCTGGATGGCGTGTATTACGGAATGTCGCCTCTCCGAGTGGAAGCGGCACCAGGGGTGCATAAGGTCGAAGCCAAACTGAAGGGGTATAAGACCGCTACCGAAAAGGTATCAATCCGTAAAGCGGACAAGACCGAACTGGAATTGACGCTGGAACACTGATCCGCGAACAAGTACGGCATGAATAAAAAAGCCCGCATCGAGCGGGCTTTTTGTTGGGTTGACGTTTAATGCTTGCCGGTACTGCCGAAGCCGTTTGCGCCGCGCTGGCTTATCGGAAACTCTTCCACGATGTTGAATTGCACTTGTGCGACCGGCACGATGACCAGTTGCGCGATGCGTTCCATCGGCATCAGCGCAAACGGGTGATGACCGCGGTTCCAGATGGAGATGAAGATCTGACCCTGATAGTCCGAATCGATCAGCCCGACCAGGTTGCCAAGCACAATGCCGTGCTTATGTCCCAGGCCGGAGCGCGGCAGGATCATGGCCGCATAGTGCGGATCGTTCAGGTGCAGGGCGATGCCGCTGGGGATGAGCTCGCACTGTCCGGGCTGGATGGTCATGCTGCTGTCGATGCAAGCGCGCAGATCGATGCCGGCCGAGCCGGGGGTTGCATAGGCGGGCGGGTGTTCATGCAGGCGCCGGTCCAGAACCTTTACATCCACTTTCTTCATTTCGTTTTCCCTTTCATGTAAAGCGAAGCGGCATGACGCAGCAGCGCCCGTGCCAGAGCGAGTTTGTCGGCGCGCGGCAATACATGCTCGCCCGCATCGTCGAACAATACCAGTTCGTTGTCGTCGCTGCCGATGGCGTTCTGAGCCAGGTTTGCCGCAAGCAGCGGAATGTTCTTTTTCTTGCGCTTTGCAGCCGCGTGTTCGCGCAGCTTCTCGCTTTCCGCCGCGAAGCCCACGCAGAACGGCGGCTTGGGCAGGCTGGCGACCCAGGCGAGGATGTCCGGATTGGGGATCAGTTCCAGCGTCAGGCTGGCATCGCTCTTCTTGATCTTCTGTTCGCTGGGTTGGGCCGTACGGTAATCGGCCACGGCCGCGACGCCGATGAACATGTCCGCTTTCGGAGCGAACTGTTTGACCGCTTCGAACATTTCTCCGGCACTCGTCACATTGACTACTTCGGCTCCCTGCGGTGGTGCAAGCGACACGGGGCCGGAAACCAGCGTCACATCCGCGCCCAGTTCCAGCGCCGCCTGCGCGATGGCATAGCCCATCTTGCCGCTGCTGCGGTTAGTGATGCCGCGCACCGCGTCGATGGGTTCATAGGTTGGTCCGGCAGTGATGAGTATCCTGACGCCATCCAACTCCCTCTCCCGCAAGCGGGAGAGGGCTGGGGTGAGGGGGGGGAGGCGCAGCGCCGCAACAATATCCCGCGCCAACGCCTCCGCCTCCAGCATGCGTCCCATGCCTTCTTCGCCGCAAGCCTGCGAGCCGCTAACCGGCCCCAGCAGCGTGACGCCGTCGGCGGCAAGTTGCTGGATGTTGCGTTGCGTAGCCGCATTCGACCACATCTGTTTGTTCATGGCGGGAGCGACCAGCAAGGGACAATCGCGCGCCAGGCATAAGGTGGAGAGCAGGTCGTTGGCATGCCCCTGTGCCAGTTTGGCGATGAAATCCGCCGTGGCGGGCGCAATCACGATGGCATCGGCGACGCGGCTGGAATGGATATGCGCCATGCCCTTGTCGTCCTGCCACTGGTCGAGCAACACCGGGCGATTGGTGAGTGCCTGCATCGTGGCGGGCGTGATGAAATGCGTCGCCGCCTCCGTCATCGCTACCTGCACTTCGATGTCTTGCTTGATCAATAGCCGGGCCAATTCCGCAGCCTTGTAGGCTGCGATGCCGCCGGTGATACCGAGCACGATGCGTTTTGTTTGGGCTTGATCCATGTTGTCGTGCATCTTAACAAGAAAGCGCCTCGGATGGCGAAGGTGTGGGTGAGCAGACGCGGTGGCTGGATGAGCTGTGGATATGGCCTGTCAGCGTCCCGTTAGTGCTCTTTATTGCCTTGAGAAATTTTGTCGGTGGTTCTGCAAGGTATAGGACGGTATCTAGAACGTTTGGCATATTGACCATACTGTCGGGCGGGTCTAGTTTGCACCCATGAAGTTGCCAACATTTGGCGCCGCAATCCGTCTTTGGCTGACGGGAAATTCTCGGCGCTCATTAATGAAAGGTGAAGCATGAGCATCACTGATTGGCCTGTCGACGAGCGGCCTAGAGAAAAGCTCCTTCAGCGCGGTGTATCAGCACTGTCCGACGCAGAATTGCTGGCGATATTTTTGCGCACTGGCGTGGTCGGAAAAAGTGCCGTCGACCTTGCGCGCGACTTGCTTGCGCGCTTTGGCGGACTGACGCAGTTGTTCGCTGCTGGAAAAAAGGAGTTTTGCGATATTCACGGCATGGGGCAGGCGAAGTATGTACAGCTGCAGGCGGTGGTGGAGATGGCGCGCCGTGCCTTGCAAGAGGAGATGCAGTCCGGTGATGCGCTGAATTCGCCGCGAGCGGTGCGCGAGTACTTGCAGTTGTTGTTGCGTACCAGGCCGCAGGAAGTATTCGTGGCCATCTTCCTGGATGCGCAGCACCGCGTGATCGCCAGCGAGGAGTTGTTCCAGGGTACGCTGACGCAGACCAGCGTCTATCCGCGCGAAGTGGTGAAGCGCGCCTTGCATCACAACGCGGCGGCGCTGATCTTTGCGCACAACCATCCTTCGGGCGTGGCCGAGCCGAGCCAATCGGACCATTTGCTGACGGATGCGCTAAAGAACTCATTGCAATTGGTCGATGTGCGGGTGTTGGATCATTTCATTGTGGCGGGTGCGGGCTGTCTGTCGTTTGCGGAAAAAGGCATGCTTTGAAAGCCCAGAATGGCGACGGGAACTGGAATCGCAGTTGATTTGGAAAGGAATGCGCCGATCGATGCGACGGTGGTGAGCGTGATCATCCGCGACTTCATCCATCTGACCGAGCGTCTTTCCTCATCCAGCCTGACCGATCTGATGCGCGACTACTACGAAAAAGTCTGTGTCCAGGTCGAGCAACAGCGCGGCGTGCTGACTTCGATCAGCAATCACAGCATGGTGGTGACGTTTGCCGAAATCGAGGGCGAAGACGGACATGCCCGCAGGGCGCTACGTTGCGCGCTGGCCATCGCGATGATCGCCTACCAGACGCGGTTCTGGATACGGAAGGCCTTCCCTGAGCAGGGGCTGGAAAAGTTCGGCGTCGGCATCGGTATCCATAGCGGCGAACTGGTGCTCGCCGAATTCGGCTTGGCTCCCCAGATACAACAGGTGGCGAACGGGCATGCGGTTTCCGTGGCATCCCTGCTGGCGGTCAAATCCAAGGAGCTGGATTGGAACGTGGTCTGCAGCGAGCAATCGCTGGAGGCGGCCGGCCAGGGGGTGCATACGCGCCGGCGTTCCCTGATCGGGGCGGAGTGGTTGAAATCTCCGGTGCGCGTGGCAGAGGTGGCGGTGGTGCGGGACGAAGAAGAGGCGGAGGTCAGCCAAGCAGAATCGGACGAGCTCCTGGGGATCACCCTGTCCCTGGATCGCGGTACGCGTTCCGGCCGGTTTCCTGCATTCGACCCGGAAAAGCAGGCGGAAGGAGAGGGCTCCGGGACGTCGGACTTTCCCGCGATACCCGGCTATCGGTGTCTGCGCCCGATCGGGCAGGGCGGGATGTCGCGCGTTTTTCTGGTGGAACGCCTGCGTGACGGGGCGCATCTTGCCCTGAAATTCGCCAACGGCAGCGTGTCCCAGGACAGTGACGTGCTTTATCGTTTCGTTGAGGAATACGGGCTGCTGGAGCAGGTGCATCATCCCAACGTGGTGAAGATATTCGATCAGGGTGTGACCGACGACGTGCTGTTCATTGTGATGGAGCATCTGCCCGGCGGCACGCTCAAGCAGCATATCGGAAGCCAGGGGATGGATCCGGGGAAGGCGTGGGCTGTGTTGAACCAGATGGTTCAGGCGTTGGTGGAGGTGCACAGGATGGGCATCATCCATCGCGACATCAAGCCAGAGAACATCATGCTGCGCGAGGACGGTACGGCGGTGCTGGGGGATTTTGGCGTGGCGCGGCGCATATATAAGGTGCGCCATCACGAGCAAGTGGGGTATATCGTCGGTACACCTTATTTTATGAGCCCGGAGCAGGCGTTGGGCGATAAGGAGGATGAACGTACCGACATATACAGTATGGGGGCGGTATTCTTCAATATGCTGACCGGCGAAAAACCATTCAAGGGCAGCACACTGGAAGAGATCGTGCAGCAGCATTTGCATGCCCCCGTTCCCAGATTGCCGCCGCGCTACTGCCATTTACAATTCTTTCTGGAGCGGATGATGTCCAAAAACAGGGAACAGCGCTATTCGGCTGCAGAACTGCTGGAACTGCTGGGGGAATTGGACGTGCTGCCCTGAATGCCGGAGCGGGTCAGCGGCCCGCTTGGCCTGCTTCTTGCTGAAAACCTGTAGATTCCCTTTGACAAGGAATGCGGTTATCTGGATAATCGCGCGCTCTTTGAAGGAGGGGTGGCCGAGTGGTTAAAGGCATCAGACTGTAAATCTGACCTCTTAGAGTACGAAGGTTCGAATCCTTCCCCCTCCACCAGAATTTTTGCAGTTTGCTTCTTTATTAAGTGGGCTGGTGTTTGGGTTTTGCGGGTGTAGCTCAATGGTAGAGCAGAAGCCTTCCAAGCTTATGACGAGGGTTCGATTCCCTTCACCCGCTCCAGTGTTTAGTAGGCCCATGTGGCTCAGTGGTAGAGCACTCCCTTGGTAAGGGAGAGGTCGCGAGTCCGATTCTCGCCATGGGCACCAAGTATTTTTTATTGTTAGTTCTTTATCGTTAATTTGGGTTGATGGGGGAATATCATGGCAAAGAGCAAATTTGAACGTACGAAGCCGCACGTGAACGTAGGCACGATTGGACACGTTGACCACGGCAAGACCACCTTGACCGCGGCGATCACCATGGTGTTGTCGAAGAAGTTTGGCGGCGAAGCCAAGGCCTACGACCAGATCGACGCAGCGCCGGAAGAAAAGGCGCGCGGTATTACCATCAATACTGCCCACGTCGAATACGAAACAGCCAACCGCCACTACGCGCACGTTGACTGCCCGGGCCACGCCGACTACGTCAAGAACATGATCACCGGCGCAGCCCAGATGGACGGCGCGATCCTGGTTGTATCCGCAGCTGACGGCCCCATGCCCCAGACTCGTGAGCACATCCTGCTTGGCCCGTCAAGTGGGCGTACCGTACATCATCGTATTCCTGAACAAGTGCGACATGGTTGACGACGCCGAGCTGCTGGAACTGGTCGAGATGGAAGTGCGCGAACTGCTCTCCAAGTACGACTTTCCCGGCGACGATACACCCATCATCCATGGCAGCGCCAAGCTGGCAGTGGAAGGCGATCAAAGCGAACTGGGCGAACCCTCCATCTTCCGCCTGGCCGAAGCCCTGGACAGCTACATCCCGACCCCTGAGCGTGCCATCGACGGCGCGTTCATCATGCCGGTGGAAGACGTGTTCTCCATCTCCGGTCGCGGTACTGTTGTAACAGGCCGTATCGAGCGCGGCATCGTCAAGGTTGGCGACGAACTGGAAATCGTCGGTATCAAGCCCACCCTGAAGACGACCTGCACCGGCGTCGAAATGTTCCGCAAACTGCTGGACCAAGGCCAGGCAGGCGACAACGTCGGCGTGCTGCTGCGCGGCACCAAGCGTGAAGAAGTCGAGCGCGGCCAGGTTCTGGCCAAGCCCGGCTCCATCACCCCGCACACCAAGTTCACAGCCGAGATCTACGTGCTGGGCAAGGACGAAGGCGGCCGTCATACCCCGTTCTTCCAGGGCTATCGTCCCCAGTTCTACTTCCGTACCACCGACGTAACCGGTGCGGTTGAACTGCCGGCCGGTACCGAAATGGTGATGCCGGGCGACAACGTCAGCATCACGGTGAACCTGATCAACCCGATCGCGATGGAAGAAGGTCTGCGCTTCGCGATCCGCGAAGGCGGTCGTACCGTCGGCGCCGGTGTGGTTGCCAAGATCATCGAGTAATAAATGTCGATGCCGACGGAGCGAAGCAGTTCGCTCCGTTGTCGTCATTTGTGGGTTTATAGGCCAGTAGCTCAATTGGTAGAGTATCGGTCTCCAAAACCGAGGGTTGGGGGTTCGAGACCCTCCTGGCCTGCCAGTTAGTAAGTAGAAACGGACAGTTCGTACATGGCTGACAAGATCAAATTGCTGGTTGCATTCCTGCTCGTCGTGGCAGGTGTGGTCGGCTTCTACGCATTGCACGATAGCGCGGCGGTATTGCGCGTATTGTCGGTACTGGTCGGAGTGTTGCTGGCGGCCGGTATGTTCTGGACGACCGTGTCCGGCAAGCAGTTCTTCGGCTTTGCCAAGGATTCTGTGGCGGAAGCCAAGCGCGTGGTGTGGCCGACACGCAAAGAGACAGTGCAGACTACTGCGGTGGTGATACTGTTTGCGGTGGTGATGGCCCTGTTCCTGTGGGCGGTGGATGCAAGTCTGCTGCTGATCGTCAATAAACTGATGGGACGGAGTGAGTGATGACCAAGCGTTGGTATGTGGTGCATACGTACTCGCAGTTCGAGAAAAGCGTGCAGCGTGCTTTGGTTGAGCGCATCGCGCGCGAGGGCATGGAAGACCTGTTCGGCCAGATCCTCGTTCCGGTTGAAGAAGTGGTCGAGCTGAAGTCCGGCCAGAAGAACATCAGCGAACGCAAATTCTTTCCCGGCTACGTGCTGGTCGAGATGGAGATGACCGACGAAAGCTGGCACCTGGTGAAGAATACGCCCAAGGTTACCGGTTTCCTCGGGGGCTCGGCGATGAAGCCGACGCCGATCAGCCAGAAGGAAGTCGACAACATCATGTCGCAGATGCAGGCTGGTGTCGAAAAGCCGCGTCCCAAGGTGCTGTTCGAGGTTGGTGAGTCGGTGCGCGTCAAGGAAGGTCCCTTCACGGATTTCCACGGCATGGTGGAAGACGTCAATTACGACAAGAGCAAGCTGCGGGTGGCGGTCACGATCTTCGGCCGTTCGACGCCTGTGGAACTGAATTTCGGGCAAGTCGAAAAGGCCTGAGGTTGAGCGCCGGAGTTTTCCGGCATGACAAACGGGGAGCGTATCGGAGTAGTTGCGGTATGCGTTTAACCCACATTTAGGAGCAACAAAATGGCAAAGAAGATTGTCGGCTACATCAAGCTGCAAGTCCCGGCCGGTAAGGCCAACCCAAGTCCCCCTATCGGTCCTGCACTCGGCCAGCGCGGCCTGAACATCATGGAGTTCTGCAAGGCGTTCAACGCGCAGACCCAGGGTGTCGAGCCCGGTCTGCCGATCCCGGTGGTGATCACCGCGTTCGCGGACAAGAGCTTCACTTTCGTGATGAAGACCCCGCCCGCGACCATTCTGATCAAGAAGGCCGCTGGTGTGCAAAAGGGCAGCAAAACGCCGCATACCGACAAGGTTGGCAAGCTGACCCGCAAGCAAGCGGAAGATATCGCCAAAGCCAAACAGCCTGACCTGACGGCAGCTGACCTGGATGCCGCAGTGCGCACCATCGCCGGCAGCGCGCGCAGCATGGGCATTACCGTGGAAGGGGTGAAATAACATGGCGCACATTTCTAAACGTTACAAGGCGCTCGCCGCCAAGGTAGACCGTAACAAGCTGTACGCGCTGGATGAAGCGCTGAAGCTGGTCAAGGAAACCGCCAAGGCCAAGTTCGATGAGTCCATCGACGTGGCTGTGAACCTCGGCATCGACGCCAAGAAGTCCGACCAGCTGGTTCGCGGCTCCGTGGTGTTGCCCAAGGGCACCGGCAAGACCATGCGCGTGGCTGTTTTCGCGCAGGGTGCCAAGGCTGAAGAAGCCAAGGCTGCCGGCGCAGACATCGTTGGTTTTGACGATCTGGCCGAAAGCATCAAGGGCGGCAAGATGGATTTCGACGTCGTGATCGCCTCCCCGGATGCGATGCGTATCGTCGGTCAACTGGGTCAGATCCTCGGCCCGCGCGGTTTGATGCCTAACCCCAAGGTGGGTACGGTGACTGCCGACGTGGCAGGCGCAGTGAAGAACGCCAAGGCCGGTCAGGTTCAATACCGCACCGACAAGAACGGCATCATTCAATGCACCATCGGTCGCGCCTCGTTCGCACCGGAAGCGCTGCGTGAAAACATGCTGGCTCTGATCGATGCGTTGAACAAAGCCAAGCCTGCAACATCCAAGGGCGTGTACCTGAAGAAGATCGCGATCTCCAGCACCATGGGTGTCGGTATTCGCGTCGAACAGGCCAGCCTGGTAGCGTAATGTTTTGAATCTGGCGGCGGAGAGCGATCTCCGCTGCCATTTGTTCTTTGGACTGCTGGCGTGGCTGGCAGCATCAAAGACCGTAGGCGTCGAAGGTGCGGTTGGCCCAAGACTTAATCGATGGCAGTTGCATCGGCCCACGCAGATGGTGTGCCCGTGAGCAGGAAAGATTGAGGTTCACTTCCTGTCTTGAGGACGCGGTCGTTAACCCGGGTGTCGCAAGACATTCG
The DNA here is from genome assembly GCA_963840345.1 of uncultured beta proteobacterium. Taxonomy (GTDB): domain Bacteria; phylum Pseudomonadota; class Gammaproteobacteria; order Burkholderiales; family Gallionellaceae; genus Sideroxyarcus. The sequence goes on along the minus strand of CAWIYO010000004.1, from coordinate 198,584 downwards.
ATATTAAGATGGAGAAAGACTTTGGCTCTTAATCTGCAAGAAAAGCAGGCAGTGGTCGCGGAAGTCAGCGCACAAGTGGCGCAGGCCCAGACCATCGTCGTGGCTGAGTACCGTGGCATTCCAGTCGCCAGTATCACCTCCCTGCGTGCCAATGCGCGCAAGAACGGTGTGTACCTGCACGTGTTGAAAAACACGCTGGCACGTCGCGCAGTACAAGGCACTCCTTTCGAAGCACTGGGCGACAAGATGGTCGGTCCGTTGCTGTACAGCATGAGCGCTGATGCGGTCGCTGCTGCGAAGGTGGTGCATGAGTTCGCCAAGACGAACGACAAGCTGGTCATCAAGGGCGGCGCCTATAACGGCAAAGTTCTGGATGCTGCTGCCGTTGCCGCACTGGCAAGCGTACCGAGCAAGGAAGTGTTGCTGGCGCAGTTGCTGGGCGTCATGAAGTCGCCGATCACGAGCATGGCAATCGTACTCAATGCCCTGTCCGCGAAAAAGGCTGGCGCTGCTGCTTAACTAATCAATCACTCAATTTAGGAAGAACAACATGGCATTCGATAAAGACGCATTTTTGGCCGCACTGGACAGCATGTCCGTGCTGGAACTGAACGAACTGGTTAAGGCTGTCGAAGAGAAGTTCGGCGTGTCCGCTGCTGCAATGGCTGCTCCTGCCGCTGCTGGTGGCGCTGCTGCCGGCGCTGCCGCAGTTGAACAGACCGAGTTCACCGTGACCCTGAAGTCCGCTGGCGACCAGAAGGTTAACGTGATCAAGGTGGTACGTACCATCACCGGCCTGGGCTTGAAAGAAGCCAAGGATCTGGTCGACGGCGCGCCGAAGCCAGTCAAGGAAGGCGTGAGCAAGGCTGACGCCGATGCGATCGCCAAGCAACTGATCGAAGCTGGCGCAACTGCTGAAGTCAAGTAATCACAGCGTTTGCAGAAAGGCTGACGGAAAACCCGTCAGCCTTTTGCCGCTTCTGGAAACAAAACCGGAATTGTTTGTCTGAGAACGTAGAAGTTAACGGTTAAGCGGTGCGTGAGCGCCGATTGTCCCTTACCTTTTCCTTCTGTTAGTGGAGATACCATGAGCTATTCTTTTACCGAAAAAAAACGTATTCGTAAAAGTTTTGCGAAGCGCGTCGGCGCTTTGCCAGTGCCGTTTTTGCTGTCCACCCAGTTGGAATCCTACAGCGAATTTCTGCAGGCCTGGGTGCAACCCGAGCAACGCAAGAACGTCGGCCTGCAAGCCGCGTTCAATTCGATCTTCCCGATCGAGAGTCACACCAAGTTCGCGCGCCTGGACTTCGTCAGCTACACCCTGGGGCTGCCGCCGTTCGACGTGCGCGAGTGCCAGCAGCGCGGCCTGACCTACGCATCCCCCTTGCGTGCCCGCGTTCGCCTGACGCTGCTGGACAAGGAAGCGTCCAAGCCGACCGTGAAGGAAGTGAAAGAGCAGGAAGTCTACATGGGCGAGATCCCGTTGATGACCAATACCGGCTCGTTCGTGATCAACGGTACCGAGCGCGTGATCGTATCGCAGCTGCACCGCTCGCCCGGCGTGTTCTTCGAGCATGACCGCGGCAAGACCCATTCTTCCGGCAAGCTGCTGTTCTCGGCACGTGTGATTCCCTACCGCGGCTCATGGCTGGACTTCGAATTCGACGCCAAGGATTTTGTCTACTTCCGTATCGACCGCCGCCGCAAGATGCCGGTGACCATCCTGCTGAAATCCTTGGGGTATACGCCGGAACAGATCCTGTCGATGTTCTTCAACTTCGACACCTTCCACTTCAGCAAGAAGGGTATTCAGTTCGAGGTGGTGCCTGAGCGTCTGCGCGGCGAGATCGCGCGTTTCGACATCGAAGGCAAGGGCAAACTCATCGTTGCGAAGGACAAGCGCATCACCGTGCGCCACATCCGCGAGATGCAGGAAGCGGGCATCGACAAACTGACCGTGGGCGAGGAATTCATGGTTGGCCGCGTATTGGCGCACAATATCGTGGACAAGGACAGCGGCGAGATCATCGCCAATGCCAACGACGAGATCACCGAGACGCTGCTGGGCAAGCTGGAAGCGGCAGGCGTTGCCAAGATCAACACGTTGTACACCAACGATCTGGATCAGGGTGCGTTCGTTTCGCAGACGCTGCGCACTGACGAAACCACCGACCAGTGGACGGCGCGCGTGGCGATCTATCGCATGATGCGTCCTGGCGAGCCTCCTACAGAAGACGCAGTGGAAGCGCTGTTCAATGGCCTGTTCTTCAACGAAGAGCGTTACGACCTGTCGGCCGTGGGCCGCATGAAGTTCAACCGCCGCGTGGGTCGTGAAGAGTTGACGGGGGCCGTCACGCTGTCCAACGAGGACATCGTGGAAGTGATTCGCATCCTGGTCGAGTTGCGCAACGGTCGCGGTGAAATCGACGACATCGACCACCTGGGTAACCGCCGCGTGCGCGCCGTGGGCGAACTGGCCGAGAACCAGTTCCGTACTGGTCTGGCTCGCGTCGAGCGCGCCGTCAAGGAACGCCTCGGCCAAGCCGAAGCGGACAACCTGATGCCGCACGACCTGATCAACGCCAAGCCGATCTCGGCTGCGGTGAAGGAGTTCTTTGGTTCTTCGCAACTGTCGCAGTTCATGGACCAGACCAACCCGCTGGCGGAAGTGACGCACAAGCGTCGCATCTCCGCACTGGGCCCGGGCGGTCTGACCCGTGAACGCGCCGGCTTCGAAGTGCGCGACGTGCACCCGACCCACTATGGCCGCGTGTGCCCTATCGAAACACCGGAAGGTCCGAACATCGGCCTGATCAACTCGCTGGCGCTGTATGCACGCACCAACGAATACGGTTTCATCGAAACGCCTTATCGCCGCGTGGTGAAGAGCCGTGCGACCGACGACGTGGATTACCTGTCCGCCATCGAAGAAGGCAAGTTCACCATCGCGCAGGCGAATGCAGAGCTGGACAAGAAGGGCCACTTTACCAACGACATCGTGTCTGCACGTCAACACAACGAATTCGTGCTGGCCGAGCCGGACAAGCTGGAATACATGGACGTGGCACCGGCACAGGTGGTGTCCGTCGCGGCTTCGCTGATCCCGTTCCTGGAACACGATGACGCGAACCGCGCCTTGATGGGTGCCAACATGCAACGTCAGGCAGTGCCTGTGTTGCGCGCTGAAAAAGCGTTGGTGGGTACTGGCATCGAGCGCACCGTGGCGGTGGACTCCGGCACGGCCGTGCAAGCATGGCGCGGTGGCCGTGTGGACTACGTGGACTCCGGCCGGATTGTTGTTCGCGTAAACGACGACGAAACCACGGCGGGCGAAGTCGGCGTGGATATCTACAACCTGACCAAGTACACCCGTTCCAACCAGAACACCAACATCAACCAGCGTCCGCTGGTGCGCGTGGGCGATGTGATCGCTCGCGGCGACGTGGTGGCCGACGGTGCTTCGACCGATATGGGCGAACTGGCGCTGGGTCAGAACATGCTGGTCGCGTTCATGCCGTGGAACGGCTACAACTACGAAGACTCGATCCTGATCTCCGAACGCGTGGTCGCAGAAGACCGCTTCACTTCGATCCATATCGAAGAGCTGACGGTGATGGCGCGCGATACCAAGCTGGGAACGGAAGAGATCACGCGCGACATTCCTAACCTGTCCGAAGCACAGATGGCGCGTCTGGACGAGTGCGGTATCGTGCACATCGGCGCGGAAGTTGGCGTGGGCGACGTGCTGGTGGGTAAGGTCACTCCCAAGGGCGAGACCCAACTGACACCGGAAGAGAAGCTGCTGCGCGCGATCTTCGGCGAGAAGGCTTCCGACGTGAAAGACACTTCGCTGCGCGTGAAGGCCGGTATCTCCGGGACTGTCATCGACGTGCAAGTGTTCACTCGCGAGGGTCTGCAACGCGACAAGCGCGCACAGCAGATCATCGACGACGAGCTGGCGCGTTACAAGAAAGACCTGGCTGACCAGATGCGCATCGTCGAAGCCGACTTGTTCTCCCGTCTCGAGAAGCTGTTGCACAACAAGGTCGCCAATGGCGGTCCGAAGAAACTGGCCAAGGGCACCAAGCTGACCAAGGATTATCTCTCCAGCCTGGAACACCATCACTGGTTCGATATTCGTGTCGCCGATGATGATGTGGCTGCTCAGATGGAACAAGTCAAGGAAGGCTTGGCACAGAAGCGTCTGGAATTCGATGCCGCTTTCGAGCTGAAGAAGAAGAAGCTGACGCAAGGCGATGAGCTGCAAGCCGGCGTGCAGAAGATGGTCAAGGTGTATGTGGCCGTGAAGCGCCGCCTGCAACCCGGCGACAAGATGGCCGGCCGCCACGGTAACAAGGGTGTGGTATCGCGCATCGTGCCGGTAGAAGATATGCCGCGCATGGCCGACGGTACCACGGTGGATGTGGTGCTGAACCCGCTGGGCGTGCCATCGCGTATGAACATCGGTCAGGTGCTGGAAGTGCACTTGGGCTGGGCAGCCAAAGGCTTGGGCAAGAAGATATCCCTGATGCTGGAGTCGCAAGCCAAGATCGCCGATGTGCGCAAGTTCCTCGGCAAGATCTACAGGGGCGACGAGGCCGACGAGATCGCTACCTTCACTGATGAAGAAGTAGTCGAGTTGTGCCGCAACCTGAAGGCCGGCGTGCCGTTTGCGACACCGGTATTCGACGGTGCCAGCGAAGAAGAGATCAAGGATCTGCTGGAATTGGCGGACCTGCCGCGTTCCGGCCAGATTCAGATGTACGACGGACGTACCGGCGATGCTTTCGACCGCAAGATCACTGTGGGTTACATGCACGTGCTGAAGCTGCACCACCTGGTCGACGACAAGATGCACGCGCGTTCTACCGGTCCGTACAGTCTGGTCACACAGCAACCCTTGGGCGGCAAGGCGCAGTTTGGCGGCCAGCGCTTCGGTGAGATGGAAGTGTGGGCGCTGGAAGCTTACGGTGCGGCGTACACGCTGCAGGAAATGCTTACCGTCAAGTCGGATGACGTCAACGGACGTACCAAGGTGTACGAGAACATCGTCAAGGGCGACCACAAGATCGATGCGGGCATGCCCGAGTCGTTCAACGTGCTCACCAAGGAAATCCGTTCTCTGGGTATCGACATCGATCTGGAACGCCACTAAGCGCAGCCACAGGATAAAAGGAGTCACACATGAAAGCATTGCTCGATCTATTCAAACAGGTCACACAAAAGGAAGAGTTCGACACGATCAAGATCGGTCTGGCCTCCCCCGAGAAGATCCGTTCGTGGTCCTACGGCGAAGTGAAGAAGCCGGAAACCATCAACTACCGTACTTTCAAGCCGGAGCGCGACGGCCTGTTCTGCGCCAAGATCTTCGGCCCGGTGAAGGACTACGAATGTCTGTGCGGCAAGTACAAGCGCCTCAAGCACCGCGGTGTGATCTGCGAAAAGTGCGGCGTGGAAGTCACCTTGTCCAAGGTGCGCCGCGAGCGCATGGGCCACATTGAACTGGCGTCTCCGGTTGCTCACATCTGGTTCCTGAAGTCGTTGCCGTCCCGTTTGGGCATGGTGCTGGACATGACGCTGCGCGACATCGAGCGCGTGCTGTACTTCGAAGCCTATGTGGTGACCGAGCCCGGCATGACCCCGCTGAACCGCGGTCAACTGTTGTCGGAAGACGACTACCTCGCAAAGCTGGAAGAGTACGGCGACGAATTCTCCGCGGTGATGGGGGCCGAGGGTGTGCGTGCGTTGCTGCGCGCGCTGGACGTGCCGGCTGAAGTCGAGAAGCTGCGCGCCGAACTGGAAGCGACCAGCTCCGAGACCAAGATCAAGAAATACGCCAAGCGCCTGAAGGTGCTGGAGGCGTTCATGCAATCCGGCATCAAGCCGGAGTGGATGGTGATGGAAGTGTTGCCGGTGCTGCCGCCGGAACTGCGTCCGTTGGTGCCGCTGGATGGGGGTCGTTTCGCCACTTCCGACCTGAACGATCTGTATCGTCGCGTCATCAACCGTAATAACCGTCTGAAGCGTCTGCTCGAATTGAAGGCGCCGGAAATCATCGTGCGCAACGAGAAGCGCATGCTGCAAGAGTCCGTGGACTCCCTGCTCGATAACGGCCGTCGCGGCAAGGCGATGACCGGCGCCAACAAGCGTCCGCTGAAGTCGCTGGCCGACATGATCAAGGGCAAGGGCGGTCGTTTCCGTCAGAACTTGCTGGGTAAGCGCGTCGACTACTCCGGCCGTTCCGTGATCGTGGTGGGTCCGCAGCTCAAACTGCACCAATGCGGTCTGCCCAAGAAGATGGCGCTGGAACTGTTCAAGCCGTTCATCTTCGAGCGTCTGGAAAAGATGGGGCTGGCAACTACGATCAAGGCTGGCAAGCGCATGGTCGAGGCCGAAGAGCCGATCGTGTGGGACATCCTGGAAGAAGTCATTCACGAACACCCGGTGATGCTGAACCGCGCACCGACGCTGCACCGTCTGGGTATCCAGGCATTCGAGCCTATCCTGATCGAAGGCAAGGCGATTCAGCTGCATCCGCTGGTCTGTACGGCATTCAACGCCGACTTCGACGGTGACCAGATGGCTGTCCACGTGCCGCTGTCGCTGGAAGCGCAGATGGAAGCGCGCACATTGATGCTGGCATCCAACAACGTACTGTCCCCAGCCAACGGCGAGCCGATCATCGTTCCGTCGCAGGACATCGTGCTGGGTCTGTACTACATGACCCGCGAGAAGGTCGGCGCGTTGGGCGAAGGCTCGATGTATGCGGACGTATCGGAAGCATTGCGCGCTTACCGTTCCGGTCACGTCGATCTGCAAGCGAAAGTCCTGGTGCGTATCAAGGAAGTGACCACCAACGAAGCGGGCGAGAAACAGGACAAACTGACGCGTTACGAGACGACGGTCGGTCGTTCCATCTTGTCTGAATTGCTGCCGGCGAATCTGCCGTTCAGCGTGGTGAACAAGGCGCTGAAGAAGAAAGAGATCTCGCGCCTGATCAACACCAGCTTCCGTCGTTGCGGTCTGCGCGACACGGTGATCATGGCCGACCAGTTGATGTACACCGGTTTCGCTTATGCGACACGCGCCGGTATCTCCATCTGCGTGGACGACATGCTGGTTCCGCAACAGAAGAACGAGCTGATCGCCGCCGCCGAGAAAGAAGTGCACGAGATCCAGACCCAGTACACCTCCGGTCTGGTGACCCAGGGCGAACGTTATAACAAGGTTGTGGACATCTGGGGCCGTACCGGCGACCAGGTCGCCAAGGCGATGATGGATCAACTCGGTGTCGAGCCGGTACGCGATCTGTTGACCGGCGAAGCGCTGTTCGACAAGAAAGGCAAGGCGATCACGCAAGAGTCGTTCAACTCCATCTACATGATGGCCGACTCCGGCGCGCGCGGTTCTGCGGCGCAGATCCGTCAGTTGTCCGGTATGCGCGGCCTGATGGCGAAGCCGGACGGCTCCATCATCGAGACGCCGATCACCGCGAACTTCCGCGAAGGCCTCAACATGCTGCAGTACTTCATCTCCACGCACGGCGCCCGTAAGGGTCTGGCGGACACGGCGTTGAAGACGGCGAACTCCGGCTACCTGACGCGTCGTCTGGTGGACGTGACGCAGGATCTGGTCATCACCGAAAACGATTGCGGCACGACTAACGGCCGCTCGATGAAGGCGCTGGTCGAAGGCGGCGAAGTGATCGAAGCTTTGCGCGAGCGTATCCTCGGCCGCGTCGTGGCGGCCGATGTGGTCAATCCTGAAACCAGCGAGACCTTGTTCGAAGCGGGCACGCTGCTGAACGAAGACAAGGTCGAGCAAATCGAGACGCTGGGCATTGACGAAGTGCGCGTTCGCACTCCGCTGACTTGCGATACGCGCTATGGCTTGTGCGCCAAGTGTTATGGCCGCGACCTGGGCCGCGGTGGTCTGGTGAACGTGGGCGAAGCGGTCGGCGTTATTGCGGCGCAGTCCATCGGCGAACCGGGTACCCAGCTGACCATGCGTACCTTCCACATCGGCGGTGCAGCATCACGTACCGTGGTGGCAAGTCAGGTCGAGAGCAAGTCGAACGGTATCATCAAATACAGCCCGAACATGCGTACCGTGACCACAGCGCGCGGCGAACTGGTGGTCGTGGCGCGCTCCGGCGAAATCCTGGTGACCGACGATCACGGTCGCGAGCGCGAGCGTCACAAGGTGCCGTACGGTGCCAACCTGACCGAGCGCGAAGGTGCAGTAGTCAAGGCTGGCGTGGTGCTGGCAACATGGGATCCGCATACCCGTCCGATCATCACCGAATACGCGGGCCGTGTGCGCTTCGAGAATGTGGAAGAGGGCGCAACCGTTGCCAAGCAGATCGACGAAGTGACCGGCTTGTCCACGCTGGTGGTCATCGATCCGAAACGCTCGACGACCGGCAAGGGCGTTCGTCCGCTGGTGCGTCTGCTGAATGACGCCGGACACGAGATCAAGATCGCCGGCACGGATACGCCAATCACGGTGACCTTCCAGGTCGGCTCCATCATCACAGTGGAAGACGGTCAGCATGTGGGCGTCGGCGATGTATTGGCGCGTATCCCTCAGGAAAGCTCCAAGACCCGCGACATTACCGGCGGTCTGCCGCGTGTTGCCGAATTGTTCGAAGCGCGTTCGCCGAAGGATGCGGGCATGCTGGCGGAAGTCACGGGTACCGCCTCGTTCGGTAAAGAGACCAAGGGCAAACAACGTCTGGTCATCACCGACACCGCAGGTGAGGCACATGAATTCCTGATCACCAAGGACAAGCATGTGCTGGTGCACGACGGCCAGGTGGTGAACCAGGGCGAAATGATCGTCGACGGTCCGGCCGATCCTCACGACATCTTGCGCTTGCTGGGCATCGAGGCGCTGGCGCGTTACATCACCGACGAAGTGCAGGACGTGTACCGTCTGCAAGGCGTGAAAATCAACGACAAACACATCGAGGTGATCGTGCGTCAGATGTTGCGTCGCGTCGCGATCGTCGACGAGGGCGATACCACTTTCATTCCGAAGGAGCAGGTGGAGCGTGCCGAGTTGCTGGCAGAGAACGAGCGCGTGGTGGCGGAAGGCAAGCAACCAGCTACCTTCCAGTACATGCTGCTGGGTATCACCAAGGCTTCGTTGTCCACCGATTCGTTCATTTCCGCGGCTTCCTTCCAGGAAACGACGCGCGTGCTGACCGAAGCGGCGATCATGGGCAAGAAGGACGATCTGCGCGGCCTCAAGGAGAACGTTATCGTGGGTCGCCTCATCCCGGCTGGTACGGGTCTGGCTTACCATACGACACGCCGCAAGCAACGTCTGGGGCTGGACATCGCTGAGGGCGCCGGTCTGTCCGAGATTGCAGCGGCTGCGGAGTCTTCGGAAGGGCTGTAACAGCTTGACACGCATGGGCTTCGTCAATAGAATGCGCGGTCTTTTTAGTCCGCGCATTTCTGTGCAAGTCGGCGCGGGAGCGGCTACAGAGTAGTTTTTGATGTTTAACGTACTGTTTTTAAACAATTTTAATGAAGCGGATAAATAATGCCAACCATTAACCAGTTAGTGCGCACAGGCCGTACGGCCGAAGTGACCAAGAGCAAGGTTCCTGCGCTCGCGGGCAGTCCCCAGAAGCGTGGTGTCTGTACGCGTGTTTACACCACGACACCGAAGAAGCCGAACTCGGCGTTGCGTAAAGTTGCCAAGGTGCGTTTGACCAACGGCTTTGAGGTCATTTCCTACATCGGCGGCGAAGGTCACAACCTGCAAGAGCACAGCGTGGTGTTGCTGCGCGGCGGTCGTGTGAAGGACCTGCCTGGTGTGCGTTACCACATGGTGCGCGGCAGCCTGGATACGGCTGGTGTGAAGGATCGTAAACAGTCTCGTTCCAAGTACGGTGCAAAGCGCCCGAAAAAAGCGTAATTCGAAATTAGTCAGATATAGCTGAGGTATTGATATGCCAAGACGTAGAGAAGTCCCCAAACGCGAAGTTCTGCCGGATCCCAAGTTCGGTAATCAGGATCTTTCCAAGTTCGTTAACGTGCTGATGACTGCCGGCAAGAAGTCGGTTGCCGAGCGCATCCTGTACGGCGCGCTGGAGCAAGTCGGCAAGAAGAGCGGCAAGGACCCGATCGAGGTGTTCAATCAGGCAGTTGCCAATGCCAAGCCTCAGGTGGAAGTGAAGAGTCGCCGCGTCGGTGGTGCCAACTACCAGGTTCCAGTCGAGGTGCGTCCGTCCCGCCGTATGGCGCTGGCGATGCGCTGGTTGAAGGAATTTGCGCGCAAGCGTGGCGAAAAGTCCATGGGTATGCGCCTGGCGGGCGAGTTGATCGATGCCTCGGAAGGTCGCGGCGGTGCGGTCAAGAAGCGCGAAGAGGTTCATCGTATGGCAGATGCCAACAAGGCATTCTCGCATTTCCGTTTCTAATACGAATTTAAGTTAGGTAATTTATCGTGGCACGCAAAACACCAATCGAACGCTATCGCAACATCGGCATCAGTGCGCACATTGATGCGGGTAAGACTACGACCACCGAACGTATCCTGTTTTATACCGGTGTTTCCCACAAGATTGGTGAAGTGCACGATGGCGCGGCTACCATGGACTGGATGGAACAAGAGCAGGAGCGTGGTATTACCATCACTTCCGCTGCGACCACCTGTTTCTGGAAGGGTATGGATAATTCATTTCCGGAGCATCGCTTCAATATCATTGATACGCCGGGACACGTGGACTTCACCATCGAGGTGGAGCGTTCCATGCGTGTGCTGGACGGTGCCTGCATGGTGTACTGTGCTGTGGGCGGTGTGCAGCCTCAGTCTGAAACGGTTTGGCGTCAGGCTAACAAGTACAAGGTGCCTCGTCTGGCCTTTGTCAACAAGATGGACCGTACCGGGGCGAACTTCTTCAAGGTGGTCACGCAAATGCAGACCCGCCTGAAGGCGAACCCTGTTCCGCTCGTGATTCCCATCGGTGCGGAAGAGGGCTTCACTGGCGTTGTTGATCTGATCAAGATGAGAGCGATCATCTGGGATGAAGCGTCCCAGGGCATGAAGTTCGAGTACAAAGAGATTCCGGCTGATTTGGTGGCGACCGCTAATGAGTGGCGCGCAAAGATGGTCGAGACGGCCGCTGAGGCGTCTGAAGATCTGATGAATCAGTATCTGGAAAATGGCGAACTGACCGAAGAGCAAATCATTCATGGTATCCGCACTCGTACCATCGCCTGTGAAATTCAGCCGATGCTGTGCGGCTCTGCGTTCAAGAACAAAGGCGTGCAGCGCATGCTGGACGCTGTGATTATGTTCCTGCCGTCGCCGGTTGATATTCCGGATGTGACTGGTGAGACCGAGACTGGTGAGCCGACATCCCGCAAGGCCGACGACAGCGAGAAATTCTCCGCGCTGGCATTCAAGCTGATGACCGACCCGTTCGTGGGGCAACTGACTTTCGTGCGCGTGTATTCCGGTGTGCTGAAGAAGGGCGACACGGTCTACAACTCCGTGAGGGGCAAGAAAGAGCGTATCGGCCGTATCGTGCAGATGCATGCGAACGAGCGCCAGGAGGTGGACGAGATTCTCGCTGGCGATATCGCCGCCTGTATCGGCTTGAAGGAAGTGACCACTGGCGAATCGCTGTGCGATCCGGATAAGCCGATCATCCTCGAGCGCATGGTGTTCCCGGAGCCGGTGATTCACGTTGCGGTCGAGCCGAAGACCAAGGTTGACCAGGAAAAGATGGGTATTGCACTGGGTCGTTTGGCGGCGGAAGATCCTTCGTTCCGTGTGCGCACTGACGAAGAGTCCGGCCAGACCATCATGTCCGGTATGGGCGAGTTGCACCTGGAAATTCTGGTTGACCGCATGAAGCGCGAATTCGGCGTGGAAGCCAACGTGGGTGCGCCGCAAGTGGCGTATCGCGAAGCGATCCGCAAGTCCGTGGAAGTTGAAGGCAAGTACGCCAAGCAGACTGGTGGTCGTGGTCAATACGGTCACGTGTGGATCAAGATGGAGCCGAACGAGACAGGCAAGGGCTTCGAGTTCGTTGATGCGATCAAGGGCGGTACCGTTCCGCGCGAATTCATTCCCGCAGTTGAAAAAGGTTTGCGTGAATCGCTGCCTAGCGGCGTGTTGGCTGGCTTCCCGGTGGTTGACGTCAAGATTACGTTGTTCGATGGTTCCTACCACGACGTGGACTCCAACGAAAATGCGTTCAAGATGGCCGCTTCGATGGCGTTCAAGGACGGTATGCGTAAAGCCAGCCCGGTGCTGCTGGAGCCGATGATGTCGGTGGAAGTGGAAACGCCGGAAGACTACACCGGCACGGTAATGGGCGACCTGTCCTCCCGCCGCGGTATGGTGCAAGGTATGGACGACATGGCTGGCGGCGGCAAGTCTGTCAAGGCGGAAGTCCCGTTGTCCGAGATGTTCGGCTACTCGACCGCGTTGCGTTCGGCAACCCAAGGTCGTGCGACTTACACCATGGAATTCAAGCACTACACTGAAGCCCCCAAGAGCGTCGCTGAAGCAGTGATGAGCAGCAAAAAATAACTTAAGACTAGTCGGAGAAATTAATCATGGCAAAGAGCAAATTTGAACGTACGAAGCCGCACGTGAACGTAGGTACGATCGGACACGTTGACCACGGCAAGACCACCTTGACAGCGGCGATCACGACCGTGTTGTCGAAGAAGTTTGGCGGCGAAGCCAAGGCCTACGACCAGATCGACGCGGCGCCGGAAGAAAAGGCCCGTGGTATTACCATCAATACCGCCCACGTCGAATACGAAACCCAGACACGTCACTACGCGCACGTTGACTGCCCGGGCCACGCCGACTACGTGAAGAACATGATCACCGGCGCAGCCCAGATGGACGGCGCGATCCTGGTTGTCTCCGCAGCTGACGGCCCCATGCCCCAGACTCGCGAACACATCCTGCTGGCCCGCCAAGTGGGCGTTCCCTACATCATCGTGTTCCTGAACAAGTGCGACATGGTGGACGACGCCGAACTGCTGGAACTGGTCGAAATGGAAGTGCGTGAGCTCCTCTCCAAGTACGAATTTCCCGGCGACGACACCCCCATCATCCATGGCAGCGCCAAGCTGGCAGTGGAAGGCGATCAAAGCGAACTGGGCGAACCGTCCATCTTCCGCCTGGCTGAAGCCCTCGACAGCTACATCCCGACCCCTGAGCGTGCCATCGACGGCGCGTTCATCATGCCGGTGGAAGACGTGTTCTCCATCTCCGGTCGCGGTACTGTTGTAACAGGCCGTATCGAGCGCGGCATCGTCAAGGTTGGCGACGAACTGGAAATCGTCGGTATCAAGCCCACCCTGAAGACGACCTGCACCGGCGTCGAAATGTTCCGCAAACTGCTGGACCAAGGCCAGGCAGGCGACAACGTCGGCGTGCTGCTGCGCGGCACCAAGCGTGAAGAAGTCGAGCGCGGCCAGGTTCTGGCCAAGCCCGGCTCCATCACCCCGCACACCAAGTTCACAGCCGAGATCTACGTGCTGGGCAAGGACGAAGGCGGCCGTCATACCCCGTTCTTCCAGGGTTATCGTCCCCAGTTCTACTTCCGTACCACCGACGTGACCGGTGCGGTTGAACTGCCGGCCGGTACCGAAATGGTGATGCCCGGCGACAACGTCAGCATCACGGTGAACCTGATCAACCCGATCGCGATGGAAGAAGGTCTGCGCTTCGCGATCCGCGAAGGCGGTCGTACCGTCGGCGCCGGTGTGGTTGCCAAGATCATCGAGTAAGCATACAATGCGCCCCCTCGCGTGGCTGCGGCCACGCGTTTTCGTTCTTTAAACCAGCGGCATTGCCGCGTAGAAGCTAGAGAAGATTATGCAAAGTCAAAAAATTCGCATCCGCCTGAAGGCGTTCGACTATCGTTTGATCGACCAATCCGCGTTGCAGATCGTGGATACGGCCAAGCGTACAGGTGCTGTGGTCAAAGGCCCGGTTCCTTTGCCAACCAAGATCGAACGTTTCGATGTGTTGCGTTCGCCGCACGTGAACAAGACTTCGCGCGATCAGTTTGAAATTCGCACCCATCTGCGTTTGATGGATATCGTCGATCCGACGGACAAGACCGTGGATGCGCTGATGAAGCTGGATCTGCCGGCTGGTGTGGACGTGGAAATCAAGCTGCAGTAATTAAAGTTTCGGTAATTGTAGTCAAGTAGTTTTGCAGTACGGATCGGCTGACCAATTGAAGTTGGCCCCTTAATAAAAGGAAAATATAATGAGCTTAGGACTTGTCGGTCGCAAGATTGGCATGACCCGCATCTTTGCCGACGACGGTACATCGTTGCCGGTGACGGTGTTGGACGTGTCCAACAATCGTGTCACCCAGATCAAATCCGCTTCTACGGATGGTTACAGTGCAGTGCAGGTCGCGTACGGTACGCGCCGCGCCAGCCGTGTGACCAAAGCCGCAGCGGGTCATTTCGCCAAAGCCGGTGTCGAAGCCGGTAGCGTGCTGAAAGAATTCACCGCCACGCCAGAACAACTCGCCAGCCTGACATTGGGTGGCAAGATGGGTGTGGACCTGTTCCAGGTTGGACAGAAAGTCGACGTCACTGGTGTGACGATCGGTAAGGGCTACGCCGGTACCATCAAGCGTCACCATTTCAAATCCGGCCGTGCTACTCACGGTAACTCCAAGTCGCATAACGTACCCGGTTCTATCGGTATGGCGCAGGATCCGGGTCGAGTTTTCCCCGGTAAGCGCATGACCGGTCACCTGGGTGATGTGCAGCGTACTGTGCAGAATCTCCAAATCGTTCGTATCGATGCCGATCGCCAGTTGTTGCTGGTGCGTGGCGCTGTTCCGGGTGCTCCCGGTGGCGACGTGATCGTGCGTCCGGCAGTGAAGGCGGGGGCATAATGGAACTGAAAGTCATCAACGAAAACGGCAAGGCGGGCGCGAGCATCAATGCATCCGACGACTTGTTCGGTCGCGAATACAACGAGACGCTGGTGCACCAGCTGGTAACGGCTTACCAAGCCAATGCCCGCTCTGCCAACAGCAAGCAAAAAGGTCGTAGCGAGATCGCCAAGTCCACTCGCAAACCGTTCGCCCAAAAGGGTACGGGTCGTGCGCGTGCCGGTATGGCATCCAGCCCATTGTGGCGCGGGGGCGGCAAGATTTTCCCGAATAGCCCGGACCAGAACTACACACAAAAGATCAATCGCAAGATGCACCGCGCGGGTATGGCTTCCATTTTCTCGCAACTGGTGCGCGATGGTCGTCTGAGCGTGGTTGATACGTTGTCGGTCGACGCACCCAAGACCAAATTGCTGGCACAGAAGATCAAGGCCATGGGTCTGGACCGCGTTCTGATCATCACCGACAGCATGGACGAAAATCTGTACCTGTCGTCGCGTAACCTGCCGAACGTGCTGGTGGTCGAAGCACATCAGGCTGACCCGGTCAGTCTGGTGCGTTTCCCCCAGGTTCTGGTGACGCGCGGCGCGATCGCAAAAATCGAGGAGATGCTGGCATGAGCGCACAACAATTCAATGAAGAGCGTTTGCTGAATATTTTGCTCGCACCGCAGATCTCCGAGAAGGCAACCTTTGTTGCCGAGAAGAACGAGCAGGTGATCTTCCGTGTGGCATCCGATGCCACCAAGCCGGAAGTCAAGGCAGCGGTCGAGAAGTTGTTCAATGTCACCGTTGACAGCGTTCAGATCAGCAACGTCAAGGGGAAACAAAAACGTTTCGGCCGCTATATGGGTCGTCGTCAGGACTGGAAGAAGGCCTATGTGTGCTTGGCTGCCGGTCAGGAAATCAACTTTGCCGCAAGCGAGCAGGGGTAAAACATGGCACTGATTAAACTCAAACCGACATCCCCGGGAACTCGCGCCGTTGTGCGCGTGGTGACTCCGGAGTTGCACAAGGGCAAGCCCGAAGCGTCGTTGCTGGAGAAGAAAACCAGAACCGCAGGGCGTAATCATAACGGTCACATCACAACGCGCCACATGGGCGGCGGGCACAAGAAGCATTACCGCCTGGTCGATTTCAAGCGTGACAAAGACAGCATTCCAGCGACTGTTGAGCGTCTTGAATATGACCCGAACCGTAGCGCGCATCTGGCTTTGCTGTGCTATGCCGATGGCGAACGCCGCTACATCATCGCGCCCAAGGGTATCTCTGCCGGCGCGCAACTGGTGAGCGGATCGGAAGCGCCGATCAAGGCGGGCAATGCATTGCCGTTGCGCAACATCCCGGTGGGTTCGACCATCCATGCGATCGAGATGATGCCTGGCAAGGGTGCGCAGTTGGCGCGCTCGGCAGGTGCTTCGGTGCAATTGCTGGCCCGCGAAGGCAGTTACGCTCAATTGCGTTTGCGTTCCGGCGAAATCCGCAAGGTGCATATCGATTGCCGCGCGACCATTGGTGAGGTGGGTAACGGCGAACATTCTTTGCGCTCCATCGGCAAGGCCGGTGCGAATCGCTGGCGCGGTATCCGCCCGACGGTGCGTGGCGTTGCCATGAACCCGGTCGACCACCCGCACGGTGGTGGCGAAGGCAAGACAGCGGCGGGCCGTCATCCGGTCAGCCCATGGGGTGTGCCAGCCAAGGGCTTCCGCACACGTCGCAACAAGCGGACTACCGGCATGATCGTGCGCCGTCGCTTTCAGGTTTAAGGGGTAACAAGATATGGCACGTTCAATTAAAAAAGGCCCGTTCGTCGATCTGCATCTGCTGAAAAAGGTAGAAGCAGTGCGCGCTACCAACGACAAGCGTCCGGTGAAGACCTGGTCGCGTCGCTCAACTGTGCTGCCCGAGTTCGTCGGTTTGACGATAGCGGTGCATAACGGCAAGCAGCATGTTCCGGTGTACGTTTCCGAGAACATGGTCGGACACAAGCTTGGCGAATTTTCCTTGACCCGCACCTTCAAAGGTCACGCTGCTGATAAAAAAGCAGTCGCCAAGAAATAAGGAGACATGATGAGTACAACAGCAGTCATCCGTGGTGTTCGCCTGTCGGCACAAAAGGCCCGTCTGGTTGCAGATCAGATCCGTGGTCTGCCTGTCGCGCAAGCTTTGAACATCCTCACTTTCAGCCCGAAGAAGGGCGGCGCCATCCTCAAGAAGGCGCTGGATTCCGCGATTGCTAATGCTGAGCACAACGACGGCGCTGACATCGATGAATTGAAGGTTACTACCATCTACGTGGACAAGGCGACTTCTCTCAAGCGCATGATCCCGCGCGCCAAGGGCCGCGGTACCGGCATCGAGAAGCAAACCTGCCACATTACGATCAAAGTCGGGAGCTAAAGCATGGGTCAGAAAATTCATCCAATTGGATTCCGACTGAGCGTTCAGAAAAACTGGACATCGAAGTGGTACTCCAACAGCAAGCACTTTTCGGAGTTGCTGCTGAAAGACATCGAAGTGCGCGACTATCTGAAGAAGAAGCTGGCCGGTGCCGGTGTCTCCAAGATTGTCATCGAGCGTCCGGCCAAAAATGCCAAGATCACCATTTACACAGCACGTCCTGGTGTAGTGATCGGCAAGAAGGGCGAAGACATTGAGACGTTGCGTAATGAACTGAAGAAGCGCATGGGCTTGCCCGATGTGGGTCTGAACATCGAAGAAGTGCGTAAGCCCGAAGTGGACGCACAACTGATCGCCGACTCCATCACCCAGCAGCTCGAGAAACGCATCATGTTCCGCCGCGCCATGAAGCGTGCGATGCAGAACGCGATGCGCCTGGGCGCCCAAGGTATCAAGATCATGAGCTCGGGCCGTCTGAATGGTATTGAAATCGCCCGTACCGAGTGGTATCGCGAAGGCCGCGTGCCGTTGCATACCCTGCGTGCGGACATCGATTACGGTACATCCGAAGCACTGACCACCTACGGCATCATCGGTGTCAAGGTGTGGGTATTCAAGGGCGACCATCAGGCAGGACTGCAGGAAGCTGCTGCACCGGTTGTTGCCGAGCCAGAAAAGAAAGTAAGAAAGTCGGGAGCTAAGCATGCTACAGCCAGCTAGAAGAAAGTACCGCAAGGAACAGAAGGGCCGTAATACCGGCGTTGCAACGCGCGGCAATAAGGTCAGTTTCGGCGAATTCGGCCTCAAGGCCGTAGGTCGCGGCCGCCTGACTGCACGTCAGATCGAAGCGGCGCGTCGTGCCATGACGCGTCACATCAAGCGCGGCGGGCGTATCTGGATCCGTATTTTCCCGGACAAGCCAATCTCCAAAAAGCCGGCCGAAGTTCGTATGGGTAACGGTAAGGGTAGTCCGGAGTATTACGTCGCCGAGATTCAGCCCGGCAAGATGCTGTACGAGATGGACGGTGTGGATGAAGTGTTGGCGCGCGAGGCGTTCAAATTGGCGTCGGCCAAGTTGCCTATCGCCACCACGTTCGTAGTTAGACAGGTAGGGGCATGATCATGAAGGCAAGCGAACTGAAGAATAAATCGGTGGCCGATCTGCAACAAGAGCTGTTGTCCCTGAACAAGGAACAATTCGGCCTGCGTATGCAAGCGGCAACCCAGCAATTGAGCAACACCAGCCAATTGACCAAGGTGCGCCGCAACATCGCGCGTGTAAAAACGGTATTGACCGAGAAGGGTGTGCAGCAATGAGTGCAACGAATCTGAAACGTGCGTTGACCGGGACCGTCGTCAGCAACAAGATGGACAAGACTGTCACCGTGTTGGTCGAACGCAAGGTCAAGCACCCGGTGTTGGGTAAAGTGGTGCGTGTCTCCAAGAAATACCATGCGCATGATGAGAACAATGAGTTCAATCAAGGTGATGTGGTTACCATCGAAGAGACACGTCCATTGTCCAGGACCAAGACTTGGCGCGTGTCCAAATTGGTGGAAAAAGCCAACGAGGCTTAATCTGAAATTAAAGCTTGTGCTTTTGGACAAGTTTGAATAGAATGCGCGGCTTCGTTTCACCGTCGCTTGCGACGGCCTAACCCAAACGGGTTCCAAAACTAGCCGCCGCAGGCGGAAAAAGTTGGAGATTGAAAAATGATACAAATGCAGTCTGTTTTAAATGTGGCCGACAATACCGGCGCGCGCTCCGTTATGTGCATCAAGGTGCTGGGCGGTTCCAAGCGTCGTTATGCCAGCGTTGGCGATGTCATCAAGGTCAGCATCCGCGATGCGGCACCGCGCTCTCGCGTCAAGAAGGGCGAAGTGTATAGCGCCGTGGTGGTGCGTACGGCCAAGGGTGTGCGCCGTTCGGACGGCTCCTTGATCAAATTCGATGGCAATGCGGCAGTGTTGCTGAATAACAAGCTGGAGCCGATTGGTACCCGTATCTTCGGGCCAGTGACTCGTGAACTGCGTAATGAGAAGTTCATGAAGATCGTCTCTCTGGCACCGGAAGTGCTGTAAGCGGCAGCGAGGATAAATCATGAACAAGATTAGAAAAAACGACGATGTGATCGTCATTACCGGCAAGGACAAGGGTAGTCGCGGCAGCGTGTTGAGCGTGCTGGGCAATGACCGCGTCCTGGTGGCTGGGATTAACAAGGTCAAGAAGCACCAGAAGCCGAATCCGGTTAAGGGTACGACGGGCGGTATCGTGGAAATCGAGAAGCCTATTCATATTTCCAATATCGCCATCTACAACGCGACCACCAAGAAGGCGGATCGTGTCGGCGTCAAGCAGTTGGAGGACGGTCGCAAGGTGCGCGTGTTCAAGTCCAACGGCGAAGTGATTGCGTAAGGGGTAAGAGCATGGCTCGTTTAAATGACTACTACAAAAAGACGGTGGCGCCGCAACTGATGAAGCAGTTCGGTTACAAGTCCGTCATGGAAGTGCCGCGCATCGAGAAGATCACCCTGAACATGGGTGTGGGTGAGGCGGTTGCAGACAAGAAGGTGATGGATCACGCGGTTGGCGATATGCAGAAGATCGCCGGTCAAAAACCGGTGGTGACCAAGTCCAAGAAGTCCATCGCGGGTTTCAAGATTCGCGAAAACTATCCGGTTGGCTGCAAGGTAACCCTGCGCCGCGACCGTATGTATGAATTCCTGGATCGTCTGGTGACGATTGCAATTCCGCGTATTCGCGACTTCCGTGGTATTTCTGGTAAGTCCTTTGATGGCCGTGGCAATTACAACATGGGCGTCAAGGAACAGATCATTTTCCCGGAAATCGAGTACGACAAGATCGATGCGTTGCGTGGTATGAATATCACGATCACGACCACGGCGAAGACCGACGAAGAAGCCAAGGCCCTGCTGTTGGCATTCAAATTCCCATTGAAGAACTGAGGGTGATATGGCTAAGACCGCTTTGATTAACCGCGAACAGAAACGCCGCGACACAGTGAAGAAATTTGCTGCCAAGCGCGCCGAACTGAATGCGATCGCGACCAACGTGTCGCTGAGCGAAGAAGAGCGCTTTGCGGCGCGTCAAAAATTGCAAGCACTGCCGCGCGACTCCAGCCCGGTACGTTTGCGCAACCGCTGTGCGCTGACAGGTCGTCCGCGCGGCACGTTCCGTAAGTTCGGTTTGGGGCGCACTAAATTGCGTGAATACGCAATGCGCGGCGAAATCCCCGGTGTAGTCAAGGCAAGCTGGTAAGGGTGAATCTATGAGTATGAGTGATCCGATCTCCGACATGTTGACGCGTATTCGCAACGCGCAAATGGCGGAAAAAGTAACGGTGGTAATGCCTTCTTCCAAGATCAAGGCCGCCATCGCCAAAGTGCTGCAGGATGAAGGCTATGTGGACGGTTTCAAGGTCATCGACCATGACGGAAAGCCCACGCTGGAAATCGGCCTGAAATATTACGCCGACCGTCCTGTAATCGAAACTATTCAGCGCGTGAGCCGTCCCGGCCTGCGCGTATACAAGGGTAGCGAAGACATACCTCGCGTGATGAACGGCTTGGGTATTGCGATCGTTTCCACCTCCAAGGGTCTGATGACAGACCGCAAGGCACGCGCCAACGGCATCGGCGGCGAAGTGCTCTGTATCGTCGCGTAACGGGGGGAATATGTCTAGAGTCGCTAAAAATCCTATCGTTGTGCCAGCAGGTGTCGAAGTGACGGTGGCAGCCGATAAAATATCCGTGAAGGGCCCTGTGGGAACCCTGACGCAAGCGTTGAATGGTGATGTAAAGGTCGAGCGCGAAGGCGATAAGCTGCTGTGCAAGGCAACCAACGAAAGCGCTCAAGCTGATGCGCAATCCGGCACCATCCGCGCCTTGTTGGCCAACATGGTGGTCGGCGTGAGCAAAGGTTTCGAACGTAAGTTGACGCTGGTTGGCGTGGGTTATCGCGCACAAGCTGCGGGTGACTCGCTGAATCTGACGCTGGGCTTCTCGCATCCCGTGGTGCACAAGATGCCCAAGGGTGTGAAGGTTGCTACGCCTACCCAGACCGAGATCGTGTTGACCGGTTCGGACAAGCAGCAAGTTGGTCAAGTCGCCGCTGAGATTCGTGCATACCGCGAACCTGAGCCCTACAAGGGCAAGGGTGTGCGTTATTCCGACGAAGTGGTGATCCTGAAAGAAACCAAGAAGAAATAATCGAGGTTGATATGTTGAACAAGAATGAAGCGCGTCAGCGCAGAGCACGCAAAACCCGTGCAAGAATCGCTGAACAAAAGACTGTGCGTCTGGCGATCCATCGCACCAACCTGCATATCTATGCGCAAGTAATTTCCGCGGATGGTGGCAAGGTGCTGGCAAGCGCCTCCACGCTCGAGGCGGAAGTGCGCAAGAGCGTTGGCAACGGCGGCAATGCAGCAGCTGCAGCGGTTGTTGGTAAACGCATCGCCGAGAAGGCCAAGAGTGCAGGGATTACCGCAGTCGCATTCGACCGTTCCGGCAACAAGTACCATGGTCGCATCAAGGCGCTGGCAGATGCCGCGCGCGAGCATGGCTTGCAGTTCTAATCTGGGGTGAACCATGGCACAAGCTAAACAAGGCAAGAATCAGCAGCAAGAAGACAAGGGCGACGGCCTCATCGAGAAGATGATTCACGTCAACCGCGTGACCAAGGTGGTGAAGGGTGGCCGTATCATGGGCTTCGCCGCGCTGACCGTGGTGGGCGATGGCGACGGCCGTATTGGCATGGGCAAGGGCAAATCCAAGGAAGTGCCGGTGGCCGTGCAGAAGGCGATGGAAGAATCCCGCCGCAAGCTGGTCAAGGTGAACCTGAAGGAAGGCACTCTGCACCATGCGGTAATCGGACGTCACGGCGCTGCCAAGGTGTACATGCAGCCTGCTTCCGAAGGTACCGGCATTATCGCGGGTGGCGCGATGCGCGCAGTGTTCGAAGCTGTCGGCGTGCGCAACGTGTTGGCCAAATGTATCGGCTCCAGCAATCCTTACAACGTGGTTCGTGCCACGCTGAACGGTTTGAAGTCGCTGAATTCGCCAGCTGAAATTGCTGCGAAGCGCGGCAAGAGCGTTGAAGAAATCACGGGGTAAGTCATGGCAAAAGCTAAAACGGCGCAAGCCAAAACATTGAAGGTGACGCTGGTGAAGAGCATCATCGGCACCAAGGAGTCTCATCGCGCTACCGTGCGTGGTTTGGGTCTGCGTCGCATGCACCATACCGTCGAAGTGGAAGACACTCCGGCTGTGCGCGGCATGATTAACAAAGTGTATTACCTGGTCAAGTGCGAGGCGTAAATGCAACTCAATCAAATTAAACCTGCTGATGGTTCCAAGCATTCCAAGCGTCGCGTAGGTCGCGGCATTGGTTCCGGTCTGGGCAAGACTGCCGGTCGTGGTCACAAAGGTCAGAAATCCCGTTCCGGCGGATTCCACAAGGTCGGTTTCGAAGGCGGTCAAATGCCGCTGCAGCGTCGTCTGCCAAAGCGCGGTTTCGTTTCCTTGACGCGTAATGACACAGCGCAAGTGCGCTTGTCGGATCTGCAGAAGCTGCCGGTCGATACCATCGATTTGCTGGCTTTGAAGCAAGCGGGCGTCGTGCCAGCTGGCGCACTGACAGCCAAGGTTGTGCTGGCTGGCGAGATCAAGCGCGCAGTCAAGTTGCAGGGTTTGCTGTTGACCAAGGGTGCGCGTGCCGCAGTGGAAGCTGCCGGCGGCAGCATTGCGGAGTAAGTAGTCTGTGGCCAATCCCGTGAGCAAAGGTAAATACGGTGATCTGGGGCAGCGTCTCTGGTTTCTGCTGCTTGCGCTGATCGTATACCGCATCGGAGCACATATTCCGGTGCCAGGAATCGATCCGAACGTATTGGCGGATCTGTTCAAGACGCAAAAAGGTGGCATTCTGGGAATGTTCAACATGTTCTCGGGCGGTGCGCTGTCGCGCTTCACCATTTTTGCGCTGGGCATCATGCCGTATATCTCGGCCTCCATCATCATGCAGCTGGCAGCGATTGCCGTGCCGCATCTGGAGCAGCTGAAGAAGGAAGGCGAAGCTGGACGCCGCAAGATCACGCAGTACACGCGCTACGGCACTTTGGTATTGGCGCTGTTCCAGGCATTCGGTATTTCGGTGGCGTTGCAGTCGCAAGCCGGTTTGGTGCTGCATCCTGGCTCGATGTTCCAGTTGACCACCGTGGTAACGCTGGTGACCGGCACAATGTTCCTGATGTGGCTGGGTGAGCAGATTACCGAACGCGGTTTGGGTAACGGTATCTCGCTGATCATCTTTGCTGGTATCGCGGCTGGCTTGCCGAGCGCTCTTGGCAATACCCTGGAGATGGCACGTACCGGTGCGTTCTCGATTCCGCTGGTGCTGGCTCTGTTCATCGGTGCGATTTTGGTAACGGCGCTGGTGGTATTTGTAGAACGTGGCCAGCGCAAGATTTTGGTTAACTATGCCAAGCGCCAAGTGGGCAACAAGATATATGGCGGACAGAGCTCGCATCTGCCGTTGAAGCTGAACATGGCTGGGGTTATTCCTCCGATCTTCGCTTCAAGCATCATCTTGTTCCCGGCGACGCTGGCTGGCTGGTTCGGTTCCGGTCAGAGCATGGTTTGGTTGAAGGATGTGAGCGAGAAGTTGTCGCCTGGGCAGCCGATCTATGTGCTGTTCTACGCTGCAGCAATCGTGTTCTTCTGTTTCTTCTACACGGCGCTGGTGTTCAGCCCGAAAGAAACGGCAGACAACTTGAAGAAGAGCGGCGCGTTCTTGCCCGGCATCCGTCCAGGTGAGCAGACTGCGAAGTATGTAGAAAAGATCATGTTGCGCCTGACTCTGGTTGGTGCGGTGTACATCACCCTGGTGTGTTTGCTGCCTGAGTTTCTGGTGGTGAAGTGGAATGTACCGTTCTATTTCGGCGGAACGTCGCTGCTGATCTTGGTGGTGGTCACCATGGACTTCATGGCGCAAGTGCAGTCTTATATGATGACGCACCAGTATGAAAACTTGTTGAAAAAGGCCAACTTTAAGGCCGGGTTGACGCGATAAATGGCAAAAGAAGATGTCATCCAGATGCAGGGTGAGATTGAGGAGTCCTTGCCGAATGCAACGTTCCGGGTGAAGTTGGAAAATGGGTTTGTTGTGCTGGGTCACATTTCAGGCAAGATGCGCATGCATTACATCCGCATACTGCCGGGTGACAAGGTAACGGTGGAAGTCTCGCCATACGATTTGAGCAAAGCGCGCATTGTGTTCCGCGCCAAGTAAGTTAAGAGAAGCAAGGAGAAGCAAATGAAAGTGCAAGCGTCCGTGAAAAAGGTGTGCCGTAACTGCAAGATCGTACGGCGCAATCGCGTGGTTCGTGTGATCTGCAGTAGCGATCCACGTCACAAACAGCGCCAGGGTTGATTGAGTTAAATCGCCGCTGGATGGTACAATTTACGACTTTTGAATAATAGGGTAGCTGCATGGCTCGTATTGCCGGTGTAAACATTCCAAATCATCAACACGCCGAGATCGCATTGACCGCGATCTATGGCATCGGGCGCACTCGTGCGCAGCAAATTTGTGCTGCCGCCGGAGTTGTCACGTCCACCAAGATCAAGGATATCAGCGATTCCGATATGGAAAAGCTGCGCGACGAAGTCGCAAAGTTCACGGTGGAAGGTGATCTGCGTCGCGAGATCTCCATGAACATCAAGCGTCTGATGGACTTGGGCTGCTATCGCGGTCTGCGCCATCGTCGCGGTTTGCCGTGCCGTGGTCAGCGTACCCGCACCAATGCACGTACCCGCAAAGGTCCGCGTAAGTCCATCGCCGGCGCGAAGAAGTAATTTAGTAGAGGAACGAAGACATGGCAAAGCCCAGCACGAGAGTGCGCAAGAAAGTTAAGAAGAACGTTGCCGAAGGCATCGCACACGTTCACGCCTCCTTTAACAACACCATCGTGACCATCACCGACCGTCAAGGTAATACCCTGGCTTGGTCTACCAGTGGCGCGCAGGGTTTCAAGGGTTCACGCAAGAGTACCCCATTTGCTGCCCAGATCGCGGCGGAGACAGTGGGTAAGTCTGCTGTTGAATGCGGCGTCAAGAATCTGGAAGTGCGCATCAAGGGCCCAGGCCCTGGTCGCGAATCCGCTGTGCGCGCGTTGAACGCCGCCGGTTTCAAAATCACCAGCATTTCGGACATCACGCCGGTACCGCACAACGGTTGCCGTCCTCCGAAAAAGCGTCGTATCTAAGGAGCATAGATCTTGGCTAGAAATCTTGATGCAAAGTGCCGTCAGTGCCGCCGCGAAGGCGAGAAGCTGTTCCTGAAGGCAGAGAAATGTTTCACCGACAAGTGCTCCGTAGAGCGCCGTGCCTATGCGCCCGGCCAGCATGGTCAGAAGAAGAACCAGCGCCAGTCGGAATACGGCGGTCAGCTGCGTGAAAAGCAAAAGCTGCGTCGTATCTACGGCGTGATGGAAGGCCAGTTCCGCCTGACCTACAAGCGCGCCGAACAATCGCGCGGCATCACCGGCGAAAGCCTGCTGCAGTTGCTCGAGTCGCGCCTGGACAACGTTTCCTATCGCATGGGCTTCGGTGCCTCGCGTTCGGAAGCACGCCAAGCGGTGCGTCACAACTCCATCTTGGTGAATGGAAAGCGCGTTAACATCCCGTCCTACCAGGTGCGTCCTGGCGACGTGGTTGAAGTTGCTGAAAAGTCCAAGAGCCAGTTGCGCCTCAAATCGGCCTTGCAAGCTGCCGAACAACGCGGCTTCCCGGAATGGATCGAGGTTGATGCCAAGGCGTTCAAGGGGACATTTAAAGCGGTACCTCAGCGTTCTGAATTGCCTGCAACCATCAACGAACACCTCGTTGTCGAGTTGTATTCCAAGTAATCCACGCGGAGTAGCATATGTCTAATAATCTGTTGAAACCTCGCATCATCGACGTTCAGCGCACCTCTCCCACCCAGGCTCGGGTGGTGATGGAGCCGTTCGAGCGCGGCTATGGTCACACACTGGGCAATGCCCTGCGTCGCGTCCTGCTGTCCTCCATGCCCGGCTACGCGGTGACTGAAGTCAAGATCGCGGGCGTGTTGCACGAATACTCCTCCATCGACGGCGTGCAAGAAGACGTGGTCGAGATCTTGTTGAACCTCAAGGGTTTGGTGCTCAAGCTGCACAACTCGCACGAGGCAACGCTGCATCTGCGCAAGTCCGGTGCGGGCGTGGTGACTGCTGCTGACATCGAAGTTGGCGCCGACACCGAAGTGATCAATCCGAACCACGTAATCGCTCACTTGGCCGCTGGCGGCAAGCTGGACATGGAAATCAAGGTCGAACAAGGCCGCGGTTATGTTTCCGCCATCTCGCGTATGCAACCCGGTGCGACCCGTCCGGTTGGCCACATCGCATTGGATGCGTCGTTCAGCCCGATCTCTCGTGTGAGCTATGCGGTCGAGAGCGCCCGCGTTGAGCAGCGTACCGACCTCGACAAGCTGATCATGGACATCGAAACCAACAGCGCCATCGACCCGGAAGAAGCCATCCGCTATGCCGCGCGCATTCTGGTTGACCAGCTCTCCGTGTTCGCTGCCCTGGAAGGTACCCCGGCTCCAGTCGAGAAGCCTCAAGCACCGAAGGTAGACCCGATGCTGCTGCGTCCTGTCGACGATCTGGAACTGACTCCGCGTTCTTCCAACTGCCTCAAGGCACAGAGCATCCATTACATCGGCGACCTGATTCAGAACACCGAGGCAGACCTGCTGCGCACCCCGAACCTAGGCCGCAAGTCGCTCAACGAGATCAAGCAAGTGCTGGCCGAACATGGCCTGTCGCTGGGCATGAAGCTGGAAAACTGGACGGCAGTGTCCGAGAAATAAACTTCTGCAGCCGTGAGGCTGGAAGCAAGAGAGGAAAATCATGCGTCACCGTTTAGGACTTAGAAAACTTAACCGCACCAGCAGCCACCGTCTGGCGATGTTGCGCAACATGACCGTTTCGCTGCTGCGTCACGAAGTCATCAAGACCACCCTGCCGAAGGCCAAGGAACTGCGCCGCGTCGCCGAACCTATCCTGACCCTGGGCAAGAACCCCAGCTTGGCCAATCGCCGTTTGGCGTTTGCCCGTCTGCGTGACCGCGAGATCGTCACCAAGCTGTTCGACGAACTCGGCCCGCGTTATGCAGCCCGCAATGGCGGCTACTCTCGCATCCTGAAGTTCGGTTTCCGCAAGGGCGACAATGCTCCAATGGCACTGGTCGAACTGCTGGATCGTCCAGCTGATGCAGAGCCAGTAGAAGCAGGCGAGTAAGCCTCATCGCTGCTAGCAGGAATGAACAAGGCCGGATTCATCCGGCCTTGTTTTTTGTGCGAAGTTTAAATTCCCTCTTCCGCAAGCAGGAGCGGGCCAGGGGGAGACTGACTCTCCGGCGCTGCTGGGTGTTTAACATCCAAAATCAATAAGGTTTCTTCCCCACCCAGTTGCCCGGCGGTTGGTACTGACAAACCCAGATCTGTTCCTGCGTATTGGCACAAACAGCCACCGCGCAGCCTACTGTCGTCGTCGTGCGCCAGACAACTTGCGTGTAGTGCCCGCACATTTTTCCTTCGGCGCAGCTGTTGTTCTTGTAGCTATAGTCGGCTCGCTCGCTGGCCCAATCATCCACCACCTTTTGGGGCCTGACCTTCTGCACCTCGCGCTTGCCATCCGACCATTCGATGGCACTTGCCCAGAACAGGTTCTCGCCGTATTTCCCGTCAGGCTTGCTGTGCTGCATGCGGCACTGGTTGGCTTCCTTCAAGTGATCCGCCCATTCCTGCGCTTTAGCGGCAAGCTCGGTTGAGTACCTGATGGGCGGCGCGCCGACCGTCTTGCGCCAGCGATTGTGCGCGGCAACCATTTCACGAGTATCGAAGTCGAGCGCCTGAGCCGGCAGGGCAGGAACCAGGCAGCAGACCAGAAGAATGCGCTTCATTTCATTCCCAGCAACTTCTTCAAATACGGTCCCGTCACGCTGCTTCCGTCCGCCGCGACATCCCTGGGCGAGCCCTGCGCCACGATGCGGCCGCCGCCATCGCCGCCTTCCGGCCCCAGGTCGATGACCCAATCGGCGGTCTTGATCACATCCAGATTATGCTCGATGACTACCACGGTGTTGCCTTGGTCGCGCAGCTTGTGGATGACCTTGAGCAGCATGTCGATATCGTGGAAGTGCAGGCCGGTGGTCGGCTCATCCAGAATGTACAGCGTGCGTCCGGTGTCTCGTTTGGAAAGCTCCAGGGACAGCTTTACACGCTGCGCTTCGCCGCCGGACAGTGTGGTCGCGCTCTGACCCAGGGTGATGTAGCCCAAGCCCACATCCAGCAGCGTCTGCAGCTTGCGCGCGATGATGGGCACCGCGTTGAAGAACTCGTACGCGGCCTCCACCGTCATGTTGAGCACCTGATGGATGTTCTTGCCCTTATATAGCACTTCCAGCGTCTCGCGGTTGTAGCGATGGCCGTGGCACACGTCGCAAGGCACGTACACGTCCGGCAGGAAGTGCATCTCCACCTTGATCACGCCGTCGCCTTGGCACGATTCGCAGCGCCCGCCCTTCACGTTGAAAGAGAAGCGCCCGGGGCCGTAGCCGCGTTCGCGCGAAGTCGGCACGCCGGCGAACAGATCGCGTATCGGGGTGAACAAGCCGGTGTAGGTTGCCGGGTTGGAACGCGGTGTGCGTCCGATAGGCGATTGGTCGACGTTGATGACTTTGTCGAAGTGTTCCAGGCCTTCGATCTCGCGATACGGCGAAGGCTCGGCAGTACTGCCGTACAGATGCTTCGCCACAGCGTTATATAACGTGTCGTTGATGAGGGTGGATTTGCCCGAGCCGGATACTCCGGCGATGCTGGTAAGCAGGCCGACCGGCAGGTCGAGTGTCACATCCTTCAGGTTGTTGCCGCTGGCACCAATGATCTTGAGACGGCGCTCGGGATCGGGTTTGAGGAATTTTTTGGGCACCGCGATGCTGCGCCGCCCGACCAGATAATCGCCGGTGAGCGACTGCAGGTTGGCACATACTTCGTCCGGAGTACCTTGCGCCACCACCTTGCCGCCGTGTTCGCCAGCGCCTGGTCCCATGTCCACCACATAGTCGGCCGTGCGGATCGCATCCTCGTCATGCTCCACCACGATCACGCTGTTGCCCATGTCGCGCAGGCGCTTCAGCGTGTCCAGCAAACGGTCGTTGTCGCGTTGATGCAGGCCGATGGAAGGCTCGTCCAGCACATACATCACCCCCGTCAGGCCGGAGCCGATCTGCGATGCCAGGCGGATACGCTGCGCCTCGCCGCCCGAGAGCGTCTCGGCCGAGCGTTCCAGCGACAGGTAATCCAGTCCCACGTTGTTGAGGAAGGTCAGGCGGCTGGCGATCTCCTGCACGATCTTCTCGGCGATGGCCTGCTTGTTGCCGGGCAATGACACGCCCTGGAAAAAAGTCAGCGCCTGCTTCAGCGGCAGTGCGCTCAGATCGTAAATGGTGCGATCGGCCACACGCACATGGCGGGCTTCTTCGCGCAAACGCGTGCCTTTGCAATCCGGGCAAGTGCAACCGTTGAGATACTTCGCCAGCTCCTCGCGCACCGTGGGCGAATCGGTCTCTTTGTAGCGCCGCTCCAGATTGTTGACGATGCCCTCGAAGGCATGTTCACGCAGCATCTTTTTGCCGCGTTCGTTCAGGTAGGTGAAGGCGATCTCTTCGCGCCCGCTGCCGTATAGCACAACCTTCTTGATCTTCTCCGGCAGGCTCTCGAACGGACGCTCCAGATCGAAATCGTAATGCTTCGCCAAGGCATCCAGCATCTGATAGTAGAACTGGTTGCGTCTATCCCAACCCTTGATCGCACCGCCGCTCAAAGAAAGGTTGGGGAAGGCCACGATGCGCGCCGGATCGAAGAACGTGATCACGCCCAAGCCGTCGCACTTGGGACAAGCGCCCATCGGGCTATTGAACGAGAACAGGCGCGGCTCCAGCTCCTGCAGCGAGTAGTTGCAGATCGGGCAGGCGAACTTGGCCGAGAACAGATGCTCCTTGCCCGTATCCATCTCCACCGCCAGCGCGCGGCCTTCGGCATGACGCAATGCCGTTTCGAACGACTCCGCCAGACGTTGTTTGATATCAGGTGCCACCTTGATGCGGTCCACCACGATCTCGATGGTGTGCTTCTTGTTCTTGTCCAGCTTCGGCAGGCTGTCCATCTCGCACACCTTGCCGTTCACGCGCAGACGAACAAAACCCTGCGCACGCAACTCGTCGATCAAGTCCAGTTGCTCGCCTTTGCGCTCAACCACCAAGGGGGACAGGATCATCACCTTCGTGCCCTCCGGCAGCGCCAGCACCGCGTCCACCATCTGTCCCACGGACTGCGCCTGCAACACGATGTCATGCTGCGGGCAATACGGATCGCCCGCGCGGGCGAACAGCAGGCGCAGATAATCGTGTATCTCGGTGACTGTACCCACGGTAGAGCGAGGGTTATGCGAAGTGGCTTTCTGCTCGATGGCGATGGCGGGGGAGAGGCCCTCGATCAAATCCACATCCGGCTTCTCCATCAACTGCAGGAACTGCCGCGCATAAGCCGAAAGCGACTCCACATAGCGCCGCTGGCCTTCGGCATACAGCGTATCGAAAGCGAGCGAGGACTTACCTGAGCCGGAAAGTCCGGTGATCACCACTAACTGGTTGCGTGGCAGATCGAGGTTGATGTTCTTCAGGTTGTGGGTGCGGGCACCGCGTATTTTGATGTATTCCATGCTGGCAGCGAGTCATAAAAGCGACCTGACAATATACGCGATTTCTAGGGCTAACCCAAACTGGATATTTTGGTCTGGGAGCAGGGGTGATAGCCGTTCGTGCCGAGCTTGTCGAAGCACGAGCGCCGCAAGACAATGCGAGCCTGTTCAAGTGGGAAGGCCCCTGCAGCTGAAACCCTTTTCCAGGGCAAGGCGATCCGGCGCATGGCTCGTCCGTCTGTTAAAATGCGCATCTTTCGAATCAAATCCGCAGTTCCATGTCCGCTTCAGATTCCGCAATGACCCCCTTCGAGCGCCGCGCCAGTATTGGCCTGGCGGGCATCTACGGCCTGCGCATGCTGGGTCTGTTCATCATCCTGCCGATCTTTGCGCTGTATGCCGAGAAGCTGCCGGGCGGGGAGAGCCATTTCCTGATCGGGATCGCGCTGGGGGCGTATGGCCTGACGCAGGCGATCCTGCAAATCCCGGCGGGGTGGATGTCCGATCGTTACGGGCGCAAGCCGGTGATCGTGATCGGTTTGCTGCTGTTCGCGGCGGGCAGTTTCATCGCGGCTTCGGCGGACAATATTTACTGGATCATCGCCGGGCGCGTGATCCAGGGCGCGGGGGCGATCAATGCGGCGGTGATGGCGCTGACCGCCGACCTGACGCGCGAAGAGCATCGCACCAAGGCGATGGCGCTGATCGGCATGACCATCGGCGTGACGTTCTCGGTGTCGATGGTGCTGTCGCCGCTGCTGTATCGGATCATCGGCATGTCCGGCATGTTCTCGCTGATCGGCGTGCTGGCCTTCGTTTCCATCGCAGTGGTGATCTGGTTCATTCCCAATCCGCGTATCACGCGTTTCCATTCCGACACCGAAGCCAACACCAGCAAGCTCGCCGAAGTGTTGCGCAACAAGGACCTGCTGCGCATGGACTTCGGCGTGTTCACGCTCCATGCGATCCTGATGTCGGTGTTCATGCAGGTGCCGTTCATCCTGCGCGCGGACGGACTGGATGCGCAGCACCAGTGGCAAGTTTATCTGCCGGTGATGCTGATCGCCTTCGCACTCATGGTGCCACCCATCATCATTGCGGAGAGGAAGGCGAAGATGAAGCAGGTGTTCATGTTGGCTATCGCGCTGGCTGCGGTGGCGCAACTGGGGCTGATCTTTGTGCAGGGCAGCGTGTGGGGCGTGGCGATCTCGCTGCTGATGTTCTTCACCGCCTTCAACGTGCTGGAAGCGACGCAGCCTTCCATCGTCAGCAAGATCGCACCGCTGGCAGCCAAGGGCACGGCGATGGGCGTGTTCAGCAGCGTGCAGTTCCTGGGCGCGTTCTTCGGCTCGGCCATGGGCGGGCTGTTGATGCAGGTCTTCGACGGCAACGCGGTGCTGATCTTCGCCGTGTTCATGCTGCTGCTGTGGCTGGTGGTGGCCTCCAGCATGCGGGCGCCGCAGGCGCTGATGACGAAGATGTACCACCTGCCCGAACTGAGCGTGGATGCGGCGAACTCGTTGCAGTCCAGGTTGGCGCAAGTGCGCGGGGTGCGCGAAGTGCTGGTGGTGGCAAGCGAACAAATCGCATGCATCAAGGTGGAGCTGACCGGGTTCGATGAAGTGTCGGTTGGCCTGCTGGTAGGGCAGAACCCGTAGCCCCTTTGCCAAACTGATTCTTTCAGCCCGTTCCGCCTTCGACAAGCTGAGCGGCGAGTTGGTGGATTGTCTTTGCCGGATATTTCGTGCATCACGAATCTTCTGCGCCCTCTTCAATGCGGCAACTGTCACTATTGCCTGCAGTTCGTCAGGTGTTCTTCAAGCGCGGCGTGTCACTCCAGCGTTCAGGCTGCGGCGTCTACAACATTCACCTTATTCCGTCGCTTCCGATGGCAGAGTAAATTCCGCAACGAGTTCAGCCGCTGCGGGCCCAGTTATCGTGATCCCGGCGCGCGATTCGATTGGCAGACGACCCTGCAAAAACTCTCGAGGATATGGCATGAAACAGTCGAACCTTAAATTCATGTCACTTCGGTTGTGGATCTTCAATCTCTTGATGCTGATGTATTCAATGGCGTTCGCTACCCAGCCGAAGATCGCCGTGTTCTACGGAGCCAACCCGCCGTGGGAAGAGTTGCGTGCCTTCGATGTGGTGGTGGTGGAGTCCCTGCATGTGCGCAATCCGAAAGCGCATGCCAACGGCAGGACGCAGTTGTTCGCCTACGTTTCGGTGGGGGAAGCAGATTCCAATCGCGCGTACCGGAAGGACATTCCGGCGGCGTGGAAACTGGGGCAGAACTCCGGCTGGGGCAGCGTGGTGCTCGACCAGGCGCAGCCGGAATGGCCTGCGTTCTTTGTCGAACGTGTCATCAAGCCGTTGTGGGATGCGGGCTATCGAGGCTTCTTCTTGGACACGCTCGATTCGTACAAGATTTTTGCCAAGACCGAAGCGGACAGGGCGCGCGAGGAAGCGGGCCTAGTGGAAGTCATACGCGAATTGAAGCGGCGTTACCCGAAAGCTCGGCTGATCTTCAATCGCGGGTTCGAAATTTTGCCGCAGGTTCATCAGGATGTCTTTGCCGTTGCTGTCGAGTCGCTGTTCCAGGGATGGGACCCGTCGAAGAAAGCCTACCGGCCAGTGCCGCCTGCCGATCGCGAATGGCTGCTGGGGCAACTCAACCGTGTCAAACAGGAATACGGCCTGCCCGTGCTGTCAATCGATTATGTGCCGCCGAGCAAGCCCGACCTTGCGCGCGAAACGGCCGCAAAGATACGCGAGCTGGGATTCATCCCGTGGGTGTCGAACCCGGCGCTTAACGTGCTAGGTGTTGTCGGGATCGAAGGGGCACCGGACAAGGCACAGCATATCGATTCGCCCGCGCCGGATGAAGGAAGACCCAGTGGTAGCGGAACTGCATCGTCGCGTAAAGATCCAGCCCATAATCCCGACGCCGATTGAGACGACTGACCCTGTATCTCCCTTGGAGGAGCACTCCTTATCACGAGTAGCACCTGTTACGTCCACGGTATCGTGGCTCTCCTCGACGGAAGCAGATGAAACCAAAAGAGAAGATCAGGAAATTCATTCGGAGCGGACGCGGAATCGAGTAAATGGAACTGCGTAGGGGCGACTACATGGCGCACACAAAAGCGCGTGTAACGCGTCGCTCTTCCTGCTCCGAAATACACCTTACACCGTATTTATTTAGTTGCGGTGGCATAGTAGGTTTCGTCACAGCTGCCCTGCACCTGTGCAAGAGGGTAGACAAAACAGCACAGCACTGACTCCGGCGTGGATTGGCGGATCGCGGCAACCGCATGCGGCGCGCGGAGGCACGAGGATCTGCACCGGCCCCGGAACACGAATACCGGAAGGCAGCCGCAGCGGGATCCGACTCTTCCGAACCGAGCTTCACGACGTAGCCAGGGTATATATCGGGCGCAAGTTGCGCTCGGAGGAATGCACGCTCTGCCCGCGTCGCCAAGCCGCCTCTTCTGAAAATACGAAACAGGGGGTTCAAATGACGGCCATGCATGTACTGATCACAGGTGGCGCCGGTTTTATCGGCTCACATAGCAGTGAAGCCCTCCTGGCAGCAGGAGCGCGCGTGAGCGTGCTGGACAATCTTTCCTCCGGCAAGCTGTCGAATCTTCCGGAACACCCCAACCTGAACGTGGTTTGCGCGGACATTCGCGATTCCACGATGGTCGATGCAGCGCTCAATGACGGCGTCACCCACGTGCTGCATCTGGCCGCACAGGTTTCGGTGCCGGCGTCGGTCGCCAACCCGCTCGTCTCAAGTGAGACCAACGTCCAGGGCTTCCTGAACGTGCTGGACGGAGCTCGCCGAGCCAGGGTGAAGCGCTTTGTCTACGCTTCCAGCGCCGCGGTGTATGGCGCTCCTTCCCGCCTGCCTCTGGATGAAGAGTCTTCGGTCGCGCCGCTGTCTCCTTACGGCCTGGAGAAGAGCATCAACGACCAGTATGCGGCGCTGTACCAGCGCCTGTACGGCTTTTCCACCCTTGGGTTGCGCTACTTCAATGTTTACGGACCGCGCCAGGACCCCGCTTCGCCGTACGCAGGCGTGATCAGCCGGTTTGTGTCGGCGCTCTCCAAGGGCGAGCAGTTGCTTGTGTTCGGCGACGGCGGGCAGACGCGCGACTTCATCTTCGTTAAGGATATCGCGCAGCTTAACCGGCGTGCCCTCGAAAGTTCGGCTACGGGTGTGTGCAATCTTGCGACCGGCCAAAGCGTCACGCTGCTTGAACTGATCGACACCTTGGCCAAGGGCGCAGAACGCAGTGCGCAAATCCGTTACGAGCCCCCAGCGTCAGGAGACATACGCCATTCCAGCGCCTCTCCGCAGCGGATGCGTGAACTGCTTGATCCCCCGGCCATGACGCCTCTGTCGGAAGGCTTGAGGCAACTTCTCGGGGCTTCGGCATGAGGTTTGGGGTCGCCAATTTCCGGTTGTTCCGTGTGTGGGCCGGCACCCTGTTGACGCTGGCGTCGGCAATGGCCTGCGCCGCGCAGCCGAACATCGCTGTGTTTTACGGGGCGAATCCGCCGTGGGATGAACTGCGCGCCTTTGACGTTGTGGTCGTGGAGCCGGAGCAAGTGCCCGATCCGAGAGCGCACGCCAACAGCAGGACTGCATTGTTCGCTTACGTTTCCGTGGGCGAAGCAGATTCTAGATCGCCAGTACCTGAAGGACATCCCGGGGTCATGGAAATTAGGCCAAAACTCCGATTGGGGCAGTGTAGTGCTCGATCAAGCTCAGCCTGAGTGGCCTGCATTTTTTGCCGAGCATGTCATAAGACCATTGTGGGACGCTGGTTATCGAGGTTTTTTCCTGGATACGCTCGATTCCTACCAAATCTTTTCCAAGACCGAAGCAGCCGGGTCGCGCCAGGAAGCAGGTCTGGTAGCGGTGATACGCGAATTGAAGAAACGTTACCCGCAAGCTCGGCTGATCTTCAATCGCGGATTTGAAATCCTGCCGAGGTACATCAGGAAGTCTTTGCTGTTGCTGCCGAGTCGCTTTTCCAGGAATGGGACCCGTCAAGAAAGAGCTATCGGGTAGTGCCCGCCGCCGACCGCGAATTGCTGCTTGGACAGCTTAAGCGTGTCAAACAGGAATACGGGTTGCCTGTTTTGTCCATCGACTACGTTCCGCCAGGCGAGCGGGATCTTGCGCGTGAAACTGCGGCAAAAATTCGCGACCTGGGATTTATTCCCTGGGTGACAGACTACGCGCTTGATCTGCTCGGTGTGGGCGAGATTGAAGTGATGCCGCGCAAGGTGCTGATGATCCACAACACGCGCAAACACTGAGTATGACCTGGAAAACACCTTCGGACTGCGGTACGGCACTATGCCGCTGAACTATCTGGGATACACCGGCGAATACCTGGATGCTCGCGGTTCGTTGCCAAATTATCCGCTGATCGGACGCTATGCAGGCATCGTGGTGTGGCTGGAAAAACCAGCAGGCAAGGAAGGCCGTGCGCTGGCTACTTGGTTAAAAAAACAGATCGATGCCGGTGTGCCGGTCGTGGTGTTGGGTGAAAGCGAATTCCTGTTTGCCGGCAATGATAGCAAACGACTCGGTCTGGAATATTCAATTGCGACTACTGAACGCACCCGTTTGCACATCGTTCAACGTGATCCATTGATCGGTTTCGAAACGCAACCTAACCTTGATCGGCAAACATTCTTTCCGTTGCATGTCACGAACGGAAAACCGTTGCTCACGCTTGCGAATGATCGTGGGGAGAAACAAGATGCAGTCGCACTGACTTCCTGGGGCGGCTATGCGCTTAATCCGCATGTCCTGGTCGAATTGCCCGCTAACGCGCATCAGAAGGAGACCGGCGAAAATATTCGCTGGGTGATCAATCCCATTGAATTTCTGCGGCGAGCGCTCAAGTTGCCAGAGATGCCAGTGCCGGACACAACCACCGAAAGCGGCAGGCGTTTGTTGATGGTCCACATGGATGGAGACGGCTTCGCCAACAAGGCTGAGTTTCCCGGGTTCCCCTATGGTGCAGAGCTGATGTACGAACAGATCCTGAAGAAATATCCTTTCCCATCGACCATCTCCGTCATACAGGGAGAGGTCGCCGCGAATGGCATCTATCCCAAGGTCTCGCCGGATCTTGAGCCAATCGCCCGCAAGATTTTCGCGCTTCCGCACGTCGAGATTGCGAGCCACTCGCTTTCGCATCCGTTCGACTGGCAGAAGGTGACGAGCAGTCCGGATGACCTCGGCCCCAAGAGCGATCCCTATCGACTTGCCATTCCCAACTACTCGTTCTCTCTTCATGACGAGATACCGGGATCGATTGGCTATATCGAGTCGAAATTGGCGCCCCCCGGCAAGAAGGTGAAAGTGTTTCTCTGGACCGGCGACTGCAACGTCGGCGCAGATGCGCTCGAGCTGGCTTATGGCAGTGGGGTCATGAGTATGAATGGGGGGGATACTAGAATCACTCGCAGCCTTCCGACGCTGGCCCTGGTATCACCCTTGGGAGTTCCCAAGAAAGGCTACTTCCAGGTATATGCGCCAAACCAGAACGAGAATGTCTACACCAATAACTGGCTGGGGCCGCTCTACGGATATGAGCGCGTCATCGAGACATTTGAATTGACCAACGTGCCTCGCCGCCTCAAGCCCATCGATATCTATTTCCACACATATGCCGCCAGCAAGCCGGCGTCGCTAAAAGCGCTCGACAAGGTCCTCAAGTGGGCGCAGCAGCAGGAAACAATGCCGGTCTACGTTTCGGAATACGCCCGCAAGGTGCTCGACTACAACAGCATGGTGGTGGCGCGTGCACGCAACGGCTGGCTGGTGCGCGGCTCCGGGGAGCTGCGTGAACTGCGCGCTCCGCTGGATCTCGGCCAGCCCGACCTG
This sequence comes from uncultured beta proteobacterium, assembly GCA_963840345.1. Lineage (GTDB taxonomy): Bacteria > Pseudomonadota > Gammaproteobacteria > Burkholderiales > Gallionellaceae > Sideroxyarcus. The sequence goes on along the minus strand of CAWIYO010000004.1, from coordinate 160,560 downwards.
GCCAACAGCCGCATGGTGGCCGGCTTCACCAGAGCTTACCGCAACCAGTATCTGCACTTGGCAGACGGCGAGGCGGCCATTCGATTCCAGGAGTCCCCTGCACCTGCGCCTTTCCTTGTTTCCGCCAACGCGCGCATCGAAAAGCTGGAGCGCACGGATGGCGCAGGCGGAAGCCGCCTTCGCCTGGCGTTACACGGACATGTTCCGCTGAAATTCGCGCTGGCGACGGGCGCGGGCTGCACGGTCGACGCGGATGGACACACGATCAAGGCTGCCAGAACGGACAGCGGCACCAGTTATTTTTCCATGAGCAATCACGATGCCAGCGAACTACAAATCTATTGTCCCCGCTAAGCCGCGCGCCAAACGTCCGCGCCTCGTGTCCTATTGGACGCTGGCAGCTTTTGCAGTGCTTGTCCTGATCCCCTTGGTGCTGGCCTTCCCGAAACAGTATCTGCTTCGACAGGCGGAACAGGCAAAGCTGGGCGACATTGTGGCGGTCACCTATCTCACGAACTTTCTGATGGCCGACCAGGACAACCTGCAACTGCGCACACTGCTTGCGGAACACAAGATATTCCGTGGCGAATTGTCCGACGTTCCGTCCCTTCTCGAGCCTGTGTTGCACAGCTCCGATGCCGACTGGCAGGCGCAGGGATCGCTGGTCATGTACAAGTATGTGACCAAGCAGTATTCGCTCAGCCAGCAAGGCTCCGCGCAACAGGCGGAACTCATGAAACGTCGTCATGCTGAATTCCTGCAGGTAGTGGCGCACCCGTGGCCCGTCGATACCCTGATCTATCTTGCGGGGCAGGCAACCGGCTTGCACGAGCGCGATATCGGCATTCGCTTGTATCGCACAATCATGGATACCTCCAAAACGTATTCTGCGCCGTGGTGCGCTGACATGGCGGCACGCCTGCTTGGCGAAGGCGATTACGAATTCGCTGCGGACCTGTATTTTATCGCCCGCGAGAAGGAATCTTCGCTGGCGGGGCAACGCGAATACCTGATTGCGGGCATCCGTGCACTCATGTCCGACAGCCTGTTTGCGAAGGCGATGCAGGCGGCGGACAAACATCTGGGGAGCCTTGAGGATGATCCCGAGACGCTCGATTTTCTGGTCAAGGCGGCGCGTGCAGCCAACGATCAGAAGCGCGCTGCCCGCTATGCGCGGCAAATGCTGCACCTGTCCTGGCTGGACCGCGCCTATATCTGGTTCGGGCATCTTAACCTCGGCCTGATTGCGACTGCCGATGCCGCTCCCCTCAGTCAGGCGTCAGCGCAATCAAGCGGCATGGGCGCCTACGACGAGAAGAAATACCGGCTCGCATACGAGGTCTTCCTTGAGAACCGCAACGTGGCTGATGCCTATCGCGTGGCAGATGCCGCCGTGCGCCAGAGGCCGAAGGATGCGGGTTGGCACGGGCGACTCGCCCAGGTCGCCGAATGGACCAACAGGCCGGAAATTGCCTTGCGCGAATGGCTCTGGCTGCTGCGCCACAACGGCGGCGAGCCGGCATTGCTGGCCGTGCTGAGAATCGCTCCCGCCCTGGATGACTACGACGCCGCACTGGAGGCATGGACGATGAAGGCTGCAGTCCAACCCCTGAATGAGGAGCAATGGAATGCGGTCGCCGACCTGTTTGAGAAGACCGGCCGGCAAAGCGAAGGCATCAGGTTTCTCGAAGCACGCTACGGCGCCGAGCACAGCCCCTTGCTTCTGGAAATCGCAGCCCGCATGGCGCAACGTTCCGGCGACGACGACTACGCGATCGGTCTGTACTTGCGTCTTCTCAAGCTCCACGGTTACAGGTCCGAATGGCGCCTGAAAATCGCCAACCTGTATGTGCAGAAAGGGCAGTACCAGAAAGCCTACGACTTGCTGCGCAGGGACACCGGCAGCGTGGACAAGAACGATGTTGCCTACTGGAAGATGCTGGCCGACCTCGCCTGGCAACTGCAGCGTGACGACGATGCGGTCAAGGACTACCGGCGCCTGGCATCGAGCGGCAACCTGGCCGGGGAAGACTTCAGCCGCCTGAGCAATCTGCTGCGCAAGTCGAAACCGGAAGAGCTTGCCGCGCTCGCGGAATCCACCTACCGCAAGTCCGGCGATCCCCAGATGCTGATGCAGGCCTTGGATATCTACGTCGCACGACACGACCTTGTCGCGCAAAAACGCCTGTTCGAAGCAGCGGCCGACCGCAAGGTCGACCTGTCCGGCAATTCCCATTTTCTGCTGCTGCGCGCCAGCTATCTCCGTGCATCCGGCGCCTTTCAGGCGGCGCACGCGCTTTGCCTTCGCGCAGTAGCGCTGGTGCCGGACGATCCCAACACCGTCAACGTGATTCTCTGGCTGCTGGTCGAAGCTCACGACCAAGCCGCTTTGCGACAGATGATCGCGCAGATCACCGCACGTGGCGATCAGCAGAATCCGATCTACTGGGGGGCTTTCGCTGCGGCTTACCAGGCTCTCGAACAGCCCGCTCGCGCGGTTGCCTACTACGCACGTCAAACCAACCAGAGCGGGCAGGATTTCCTGTGGATGGTGAACTATGCCGAGGCGCTCGAACATGACCGGCAACCGGGCATGGCATTGCGCGTGCGTCAGCAGGCATGGCTCAAGCTGCGCGGCAAGCTGCACGACAAGCGGGTCAGGCCCCCGTTCTCTGCGGACATGCTGGCGGCGGCGCGACTGGAAACCATGAATCAACCGGGCGATGCCGGAGCGGCGCTGGTGCGGTCGGTATTGCGCCAGGACAGGCTGGTCAAACACGATGTGGTCAACGATGACCAGACCAACGAGCTGATACTGGGCTGGGCGGTGTCAGGCGAGCAGTCGTTCAGTGCCAAAGCTTGGCTGTGGCGCAGCTATGGCCATTCGCTCACCCAGCCGGTATGGGCGGATGCGCAAGTCGCACTGGCGGAAGCGGATACTGGACGCCTTGACTACTTGCTCGCCGACCGGTCCGACGGAATGCCCGTTGTTATCCGCCATGACGCGGCAAAAACGCTGAATGAAGCCGGCTACGCGGAATCCATCGCCTTCAGCGGGCTGACGGCCGACCCCGGTAACAACGAGGCGCACCTGCGCCTCTCTGAAGATGCAATGGCCCATGCCGGCTACGTCAATTTTGAATTGCGGAGGCAACAGTCGGCCCGCTTGTACCGTACGGTGCAGCTCGGGCAGATCGAGACCCCCGTCGGCCGCAATCTGCGCATGGGGGTCGAGTTTCGGCACGCGCAGCAGTCCGATTCCACTCCGCAGGATTTCCACAGCGTGCAGCAAACCGAAAAGATCGCCGGCGTAAACCTGAAACATCACAGCGACTTTGGCGATGCGGAAGTCGGGGTGCGCCGCCGGGAGGAATTCGCCAATCGAAATGAAGCGCATGCGTCCTATGCCATGAATGTGACGCCCCACGCCCATCTTAAATTCGGCGCGGAGTATCACGCTGAAGCCAACGAGTCGAACGATCTGCTGGTATTCGGCATGCGAGATCAAGCCGAGGTGGGCCTCAACTATGCGTTTACCACGCGCGACTATCTGAGCATAGATCCGCGTTACGCGCGCTATCGCACGCAGACCGGCAATTTCCTGGGCAGCGGCAGGAATCTTTACTGGGAAGTTGGCCACCACGTCAACCCCGACTATCCGGACCTTAGAGTGGGCTTGCTCGGCATCCATGAACGATTCACGACGGACAGGGCCGCCGCCTTTGCGCTGCCTCGCGACCAGAATCTGTACGGGCTGTGTTTCGGAGATGCAGACGATTACCACCGTGCCTATACCAAAGCATGGCATCCCTATTTCGACGCCTGCGGCACCAGCAACAACGTGGCTGGCGGAGGCTACATCGCCAAGCTGGGTCTGGGCGGCTCCGTTGCGGGACACGACCGTCTTGCCGTTACCCTCAGGCAGGAACAGGGCGGTGTAAAGATCGTCAGCGGCCTGGAGCGCGAATTGAGGCTGAGCTACCGGCATTTTTTCGACTGACACTGATATTTATTGGCAACCAACCGTGGAGAATGAAATGAAGACATTTATCAGACTTGGAATCCTGCTTGTCACATTGATGCTCGGCGCGTGTTCGACGGTCCAACAAACGTCATCCTCAAGTCCGCTTGACCGCAACGCGAAATGGGCGCTGCTGCCGATCGCCAATCACACCGATGTTCCGCAGGCGGGGCTTCGCGCCGAGGCGATCACCGAAGTCATGCTGCGCACGCGCGGCGTGGTCAATCTGCGCCGTTACCCGCCGACACTCAATCCGGACAGCCTGTTCGAACCCGCGGATCGCAAGGGTGCGGCAGAGGCAATCAGTTGGGCCCACGAACAGGGGCTGCGTTACGCGGTGACGGGCGCGGTGGATGAGTGGCACTACAAGGTCGGCATCGACGGAGAGCCAGCGGTGGGCGTCACTTTGCAGATCATCGATCTCAAGGATGGTGACCGCGTCGTGTGGAGCGCCGCGGGTGCCAAGACCGGGTGGAGCCGGGACGCCGTCAGCGCCGTCGCACAGAATCTCATCTACGACTTGCTGGGTAGCGCTTCGATACAATGAACTCAGCCAATTCCAGCAGCGCGTTCACCAAGCCGATCGAGCGATTGCAGCTCGCATTCATGGCCGTGCTCGACCGGCGATGGATGTGGGTGGAAATCGTGGTGATCACCTTGGGCGCCTTGGCGTTGGGGCTGTACTTCCATCGCGACAGTGCATTCCTGATCGGGGGTGAATTTCCCTGGCTATGGCTCGCGCCGATGCTGGTAGCGCTTCGCTACGGCGTAGTCGCGGGAATTGCGTCGACGCTCATGCTGATCGCGGCGTGGCAACTGCTGGGCTATCAGGACGGGGCGTCCTTCCCCGAACAGTATTTCTTCGGCGGCCTGATACTGGTCATGCTGTCGGGTCAGTACAGCGAGGCCTGGGGCGTACGTCTGCGCCGGGCGGAAGAGGCCAATCGCTATCTGGACGAGCGTTTGAGCAGAATCACGCTTCGCCACTTGTTGCTCAGGTTGTCGCATGACCGTATCGAGCAGGAGATGCTGACCAAGCCGGTCACCCTGCGCGACGCGCTGACCGCGCTACGCAAACTGGCATCGGCGGAGAATGATTCGCGCATGCCCGCGGCGGCTTCCCTGCTGCAGCTTCTCACGCAGAATTGCCAGCTGGAATCCGCTGCGATCTTCGCTTCGTCACCGCGCGGCCGTTCCTATGCGAGGACGTGCGAAATCGGTTCGCCTCCGGATTTGCATGCGACCGATCCGCTGCTGGCGCACGCGCTAAGACACAAATCGCTGTCTCACCTGCTCACCGATGGACTGGCCGACGAGGCCCTGCCGTCGCCGTTTCTGGTGGTGGCGCCGATTCTTGCCAGTGACGGGCAGATGCTCGGAGTCCTCGCAGTCGACCGCATGCCATTTCTCGCCCTCAATGAGGACAATCTGCAGATGCTTTCGGTAATGCTCGGCTACTACGCCGATTGCGTGGTTGAATCCGACGCAACGCGCCAGTTCGCCGGGCATTTCCCTGAGACGGCAGCCGATTTTGCAGCAGAATTTTCCAGGATGTTGCGGCTACAGCGTAATTACGACATCGACAGCCATGTCGTTGTGCTCTCGTTCGGGAACGACGAAAAAGGCCGGCAGGCCCTGGCGCAGCATGAATTGATCAAGCGCAGCCTGGATGTTTCATGGCATATGGAAGCCGGCGGCCGCACGGCGATCGTTACCTTGATGCCTTTGGCTAGCGAGGCGGCAGTGCAGGAATATCTTCTCCGCATCGAAACCAGGCTGAAGGAATACATGCGAGTCGGCCGTGGGGAACGAAGCCTGACCCCGGCTGTTATCAGTCTGGCCGGCCGCGATCCCATGGCGTCCCTGACGCGCGCGATAAACGGGGCCTCGACATGATTAAAGTGATGTTCCTGGCGGCTGCGCTGGCGCTCGAGATTTCCAGCCTTTCCGCGGTGTTGCGGAGTGCGGGCGGCGACGGGGTACTGAGCGCGTTTTTACTTCAGCATGCAGCGGCAAGCGCGATGCTGGCGTCGGCGATGTGGTACTTTCTGCCCGAGAAATACCGCTATCCGCGCCCGCGGGTCACGCTGCTGCTGTTCAATTTCGCTTTCTTCATTCCGTTGCTTGGTTTGTCCGGCATTCTCATTGCAGTCATCGTCTCGACGTGGCGCCGGCGCGTTGTTGTTTCGCAGCCGTTCGCCGCTCTGACCTTGCCGGAATTCGTGCTTTCGCTGCGCGAACCGGAAGGCAAGTTCAGTCAGGCGGGCATCAAGTCGCGCCTGGAACACTCGACTGTTCCGGTGCTGCTGCGCCTGCAGTCCCTGCTTGCGCTGCAGAGCATGCCGCCAAGAGTCTCGAGCCCGTTGCTGCAGAATATGCTGGGCGATGCCTCCGACGACATCCGGCTCGTCGCCTATGCCTTGCTCGACAGCCGGGAGAAGAGGATCACTGCCGAAATCCATCGCGAACTGGCGAATCTCACGAAGGCCGAGAGCAAGGACCTGCACCTGATGTGCGAGAGACATCTGGCGGAACTGTATTGGGAATTGGTCTATTCCGAACTGGCGCAGGACGACCTGCGCACCCATGCTCTGAACCAGGCGCTGTTCCATGCGGATGCTGCCTTGCAGGTGGCGCCGCAGGAAACCGGTTTGTGGCTGCTCAAGGGGCGCATCCTGCATCAGCTGAAAAGGGATGAGGAGGCCTATCGAATACTGGAAGAGGCGATGGCGAACGGCCTGCCTGAATCGCGGGTGTTGCCCTATATCGTTGAAATCATATTCGACCGTGGGGATTACAGGACTGTGCGCAGTCTGCTTTCGCGCATTTCCACCTCCGAGTTGACGTCCGTGATGAAAGGCGTGGTCGACTTGCACAAGCATCGGATGGAACACGACGGATTTTTCGCGGGGAAAGGGGGTGGGGTATGAGACTTCCACGCGCCACGAGCGCCGACATCGGTCTGCTGCTGGAAGGGACGTTCCCTTACGTCTCCGGCGGCGTGTCCAGCTGGGTCAATCAGATCATCCGCGGGTTTCCGCAATACCGCTTTGCCATCGTCTTCATCGGCAGCCAGCCGCAGGATTACGGCGATGCGAAATATGTGCTGCCCGACAACGTCGTGCATATGGAGACGCATTACCTGTACAACCACCGCGCCGCGCCGCAGATCCGGCCGATACATGGCGATCCGGCGATCTTCGGCGGCATCAAATGCATGCACGAATATTTCCGGAATCCGGAGGCTAATCCGGGCGGTACGGAGGTGTTCAAGAAGCTTATCCCGCACCTTGCCGCGAATCGCGCAGCGGCGCTGGAGACCTTCCTGTACAGCCAGGAATCCTGGGAGTACATCAAGGACAAATACCAGAAACACTGCACGGACCCTTCCTTCGTGGATTATTTCTGGACAGTACGATCGATGCACACGCCGGTCTGGATGCTGGCGGACATCGCAACGAATTTCATCCCGGTGCGCGCCTACCATGCAGTTTCGACCGGCTATGCCGGATTGCTGGGCGCGCTGCTCAAGGACAGGAACGAAAGGCCGCTGATTCTTTCGGAGCACGGGATATACACGAAGGAACGCAAAATCGACCTGCTGCAGGCGCAATGGATCAAGGACAACCGCAATGTGTTCCAGCGCGATCCGACCGAAATCAGCTACTTCAGGCAGTTATGGATACGTTTCTTTCAGGCGCTCGGCAAGCGCTGCTACGACAGCGCCGACCATATCGTTGCGCTGTTTGAGGCGAACCGGCTGCGCCAGATCGAGGATGGTGCACCCGCGCAGCGCACCCGCAATATTCCGAACGGCGTCAACGTGGCGCCATTGGCGGCTCTGCGCACGCAGCGTCCATCCTCGCCGCCGCCCATCCTGTGCCTGATCGGGCGGGTAGTGCCGATCAAGGACATCAAGACTTACATCCGTGCAATGCGCACGGTGGTCAATCGCCTGCCGGAAGCGCAGGGCTGGATCGCCGGGCCCGAGGATGAAGATCCGGCCTATGCCGATGAATGCCGTGAATTGGCCGCCGGCCTGGGCTTGCAGGACAACATCAAGTTTCTCGGTTTCCAGAAGATGACGGAACTGTTGCCGAAGATCGGGCTGGTGGTCTTGAGTTCGATCAGCGAAGGATTGCCGCTGGTTCTGCTGGAAGGCTTCGCGGCAGGCGTTCCGGCTGTCAGCACGGATGCCGGCTCCTGCCGGCAACTGATCTACGGACTGGATGAGCAGGATCAATCGTTCGGTTCCGCAGGGCGCGTGGTCCGCATCGCGGATCCACAGGCCTTGGCGGAAGCGGCGCTGGAACTGCTGTCCGACAATGCTGCCTGGCAGGCTGCGAGCGAGGCCGGGGTGCGACGAGTCGAGGCCTACTACACTCAGGAGAGGATGTTCGCGAGCTATCAGTCCATCTACAAAGAGGCGACAACATGGCAGGGATAGGCTTTGAACTGCGCAAGCTGCTGCAAAAGCGGAGCTATTTCGGCCTGCTGGAAGCGTACGCTTACGCAGGGATCGTCAGTTCCGGACCGTGGGTGCTGTCCATGGTCGGCATGCTTTTTGTGGGCTTCCTCAGCTTCGGCACGGTTCGTCCGCAAACCTTGGTCGCCGAGTTCCAAGTGTCTGTTACCCATCTCATGCTCAGTTCGCTGATTCTCACCGGCTTCATCCAGCTTGGGTTCACCCGCTTCGTTGCCGATCGCCTGTTCAAGAAGCAGAATTTCCGGGTGCTGCCGAATTTCAACGGTATGCTGCTGATCGTGACCACCGTCAGCGGCATCTGCGGCCTGCTGGCGATATCACTGTTGTTCCCCGGGACCAGCGTCACATACCGCCTGCTTATGCTGAGCGGCTTCGTCATCCTGTGCTCCATCTGGTGCGTCACGATCTTCCTTGCGGGCATGAAGCAATACAAAGGGATCGTCATCCTTTTTGCCTTTGGTTACTCCATCGTCGTGCTGGGAGCGCTGCTGCTGCGGTCGCACGGGATGGAAGGCCTCCTGTTCAGTTTTGTCATCGGCCATTTTGTGCTCCTGGTTGGAATGGTGACGCTAACGCTGCGCATGTTCCCGCTGATGGACTCTTCCATCGCCTTCGATTTTCTGCGCCCCGGGGCGATGTACGCCAGCTTGATCTGGGCCGGCTTTCTCTACAATCTGGCGGTGTGGGTGGATAAACTCATATTCTGGACTGATCCCGCCACCAGTCAGGGCATCATCGGACCATTGCGCGCATCGCTGATCTACGATCTGCCCATCTTCATCGCGTACCTGGCAATCATTCCCGGCATGGCCGTTTTCCTGGTGCGGATAGAAACGGATTTCGTGGAGTATTACGAGAAATTCTACGATGCTGTGCGCGGAGGCGGGTCGCTCGATCATATCGAAGCCATGCGCGACAACATGCTTTTCACGGTGAGGCAGGGGCTGGCCGAGATCGTCAAGATTCAGGCCATTGCAGTGCTGCTGGTGTTTCTGCTTGGCGAAAGACTGCTCGGCTGGCTCGGCATCTCGCAGCTCTACCTTCCGCTGCTGTATGTGGATGTGGTAGGAGCGGGCCTGCAAGTCATCTTGTTCGGCATTTTCGATGTGTTCTTCTATCTGGACAAACGCCACATCGTGATCCTCCTGTGTCTGCTGTTCCTGGGGGCAAACATCTCTTTGACAGCCCTGAGTTTGTACCTGGGCGCGAATTTTTACGGATACGGCTTCGCTCTGGCGCTGCTGATCACCGTGCTGACCGGGATGCAATTGCTTTCCCGCAAGCTCGACTTGCTGGAATACGAGACTTTCATGCTGCAGTAGGAAGCGGCGGGTTGGCAGTTGACCGCCGGCTGCTCTTCTTGGCCAACGCCATGAATTTCAATGCGATCCTCAAGCACCGCGAGTTGGATGCATGGCGGCAAGTGTGCCATAAGCAATAATGGACGCGAAACGCGATTATTCGAACGTATAATCTCCCTTGATGCTCTCGCGACGTACTGAATTCGGGAGAGCGTCCAAAAGCCAGCCGTTAACTTCTTGCCAATTTGATTGGGCTTCGGAACGACAAGGGTTAGGCCAATCTTAACTAATTGAATAAATGAGTGCAGTGCGGGAGTAAATTGCCTTTCTGCATCTCGAAAGGGAGCATGACATGTCGGTAAATAAAGCGATCCTGGTGGGACGTCTGGGCAAGGACCCGGAGACCCGTTACATGACCAACGGCGAGGCAGTGACCAACGTTTCACTGGCGACTTCGGAAAACTACAAGGACAAGAACGGCGAGAAGCAGGAACGCACCGAGTGGCACAACCTGGTGTTCTACCGCCGCCTGGCCGAAGTGGCCGGCGAATACCTGAAGAAGGGCTCGCAAGTCTACGTCGAAGGCCGCATCCAGACGCGCAAGTGGCAGGACAAGGAAGGCAAGGACCGCTACACCACCGAGATCATCGTCAACGAGATGCAGATGCTCGGCGGCAAATCCAGCAGCGGCGGCAGCTTCGAAGTGGTGGAGAACCAGTCGCAGGCTCCGGCACGCAGCGCCCCGGCAGCAAGGCCCGCAGCCGCGGCTCCGGCAGGCAAGAGCAACTTCGACAATTTTGACGACGACATTCCTTTCTAGGATTCACCCAAGAGGCCAAGCGTAACAGTTCTTCTAAAAGCCCCGCTATGCGGGGCTTTTTATTCGTATAGGGGATTTCGAGTATTTTATCCGGGCGCCATATGCGCTATGTTTGCATTGCCCGCGGCTGGTTACCCTGCTTGGTTTTGCAGGCGTTCAACTTTCAGAAGGAGAAATCCATGAATGAACGAAGCTCGCAACATTCCGACAAGAGCATGTTGAACGCCATTCATACCCGGTATTCAGCCCGCACCTATGCTCCAACTCTGCTCGATAGCACTACGGTGCAAACCTTGCTCGACGCCGCTGTGCGTGCCCCCACGGCCATGCACGAAGAACCTTGGGCGTTCGTTGTCGTGCAGGACCATGCGTTATTGCAGCGCTTGTCCGATCTGGCCAAACCGCTTTTCGTCGAAGAAGTGCGCCACCGCAATGCGCATGGAGCCAGTCATTCGTTCGATCATTTCATCCGTCCGGATTTCAATATCTTTCATGGTGCCGGAACCCTGATCATTATTTGCGCCAAGCCCTTGGGGCCGTTCGTCGTTGCCGATTGCTGGCTGGCTGCGGAAAACCTGATGCTGGCGGCTAATGCGATCGGGCTCGGCAGTTGCGTCATCGGCTCTGCTGCTGCTGCCCTGAATATCCGCAAGGTGAAAACGGAACTCGGTATCCCTGACGAATACTCCGCTATCGCGCCGATCGTCGTTGGTGTGCCCGCTGGCGAACGCAAGCCCACTTCAAGGAATGAGCCGCTCGTTCTTTCCTGGAAGAAATAACAACAAGGAGCAGAGAATGCTGACCTTCCTGAGCGTGGCGTTCTTCATCTACAGCGCCATGCACATCTATGCCTTAAGCAAGGTGTGGGCGGCTTTTCCGCATTCGATATGGTTGGGGCTATCGCTGATACTCCTGGGTCTCGTCATGACTTGTTCGCCGCTGATTCTCTGGCAGATAACCAGGCAAAACTGGCATGGCGCAACCGCCATAACTGCCTGGGTGACATATACGTGGATGGGATTCCTGTTCCTTTTTTGTTCCACTGCGCTGGTATTCGACTTCGGCTATGTTCTGGCGACAGTCTCCGGTTTCAAGTGGCCGCTGAATGGGTTGGCGTCGCTCCTGGCAGTCGGCTTGCTCGCGCTTTTGATGCTGGGCTATGGTTTTGTCGAGGCGCGGCACATTCGTATTGAAGAAGTAACGATCACTACACCCAAGCTGCCTCCAACGATCAGTCGCGTGACCATCGCGCAGATCTCAGACCTGCATCTCGGCGTGATGCAGGGTGGCGAATTTCTTGAGCACGTCATCACCAGGCTGCGCGAAATTAAGCCGGACATCGTGGTGGCGACCGGGGATATCGTCGATGGACAAGGGGATGACCTTGATGCACTGGCCAAGCGCTTCCTGGCTTTCAAGCCACCCAAAGGGGCATTCGCCATCGTAGGCAATCACGAAAATTATGTAGGCCTGGAAAAATCCCTCCGCTTCCTGCGTAATGCCGGCTTTACCGTGCTGCGCGGCGAGTCGGTTACGGCAGGCGGAATCGTGCTGGTGGGAGTCGACGATCCAAGCACTGGCGCGTCCGGGAATGCGGTGATGGCGGATACTGGAAAAGTTTCCGCTTCACTCTCCAAAGGCAGCTTCATTGCGTTGCTTAAACACCAGCCTGTGCCCGATAGAGAAATTCCATTCGATCTGCAACTTTCCGGTCATATCCATGGAGGTCAGATATTTCCGTTCGGCCTGTTGACGCAGCTCACCTATGGCGTGCACACCGGTCTCACCCAACTTGCCGATGGGCGCAAGCTGTATGTCAGCCGTGGCGCTGGTACCTGGGGGCCGCCCATACGCCTTTTTGCCCCGCCGGAAATTACGCTGATCAAGATCGAGCGCGAGAATAAATAATCATTTACGCCGCAAGTCATTGCGGCAGGGGTGAGTGTTTCCTATCCCACGGTTCGGGATATCGCGATGGTGTTGCAGCGCCATGCGCTCTATCCCTGAGTGAACGGATCGACAAACATTACCCCGGGTGGAGACATGTTGGTGCCGGGCTTAAAGTCCTTTCAGGAGTTCTGCGCGCTTTTGTTCATACTCGGTATCGGTGATCAGCCCTTTGTCATGGAGGTTCTTGAGTACTTTCAGTCGTCCCTCGACGTCGTTTGCCTGAGCTGCCGGCTCGGCTGGCTTTGTGGTCGGCGAGGGGGGCACGGAGCTTGTTTCCTGACTCGGCAAGGATGGCGTTCCGAAAGTCAGGGGTTTCACGCTGGGGAATATCGGTACTGCATTCGTTGTCAGCGCTGCATTGATGTTGAGCCGGAGCCAGTCGGGCCGGTTATTTACGCGTTCCGTATTGTTGCCGGCGAGCAATTCACAGCCGAGTTTGTCGGCTGGCTGTGTTCGGCTGCCATGATCCAGTTCGCGATATTGGCCGTATAGCTGCTGATAGGTGATGTCCTGCGCTGCGGCACACATGCCGACGATCAGATTCAGCTGGCCGTTCTCGACAAACAGGCGGCCGGCGTTGAGTTTGCGCGGAATGAGGAACCATCCGCTGTCGTTGTAAGAAGTGCCGAAGTCGATATCCTGGTCAGGTTTGGACTTGGCGAAGAGCGGTACCAGTTTCGCAGCGATGCGGCCGATCTCATCCTGACTGAAATAAGGGGTCGGCTCCTTGTTACCTTCCCGTTTGTAGAATTGGCCGAGTAGTCTGATGAGTTGTTCCGCGCTGAAGCTGACGGGATGCTGGTTGACTGCGTTGACTGTTTCCAGCTGAACATAGTCCTTGCCTTCGCCCCATGGTCGAATATCACTCGCCCAAACGTTGGATGCGATTGCCAAGCTGGCGGCAAGGAAGCATAAGCGGGCACCGGGTCTATTTTGCATGTGCATTTCTCCGAATTATCGTTAGCGGTAAGAGGCTGCCTGATTTCTTCCAATACCTGCATTCCAGCAAGTGCGAACGCGCATGCAGTCATGAGGACAAATGATCGAGGTCCTGGGCGATTCTGCCACAATAGAAAATACTTATGGGCTCGTCAGTTATTGCTCGCGCTTTATCGCTGAGGTTTTTACGCGACATGCCAGAAAACTTGTTTGACATAAACGCTACGGTATGAGTACCATGAAACTAAGGGATACAAATAAGTACTTAAAGCAATTTTAAGGCAATCTATTAACGTAATAGCGCAAGGCATTTATTGGGATACTGAACAGAACTACCCATAGGCATTAACTGTAGGCATTATAAGCAAGCGAGGGGAATTCGATGCAATTGCTCAGCCTGTGTAATTCCGAAGTGGATCTCAGATCGCGCCTGGTTAGTACTTTCCCCTATCGTTTCGCGCTGTGCCCCCTCCAGAGGCTGGCTTTATTCCCAATCGTTGTATCGGTAGCGGCGAATTGGCCATGTCCCAAGCCGGGCCAAAAACAAATTCGCAAGAGCCTTTCCTTCCGCGCCCTTAAAAACGAATTATCTGAAGCAAGACTTTCTCTCCTGAAAGTCATTAACCACCTGACCCTGACCGGGCATGCAGGGGCGGCCTGCTTTTGCCCGGATGTTATCAAGCCTATTGAGACTAAAAGCATCGTCGCAATAAGCGCGCCTGTCATGAGAGATATGTTCGTCTGAATGGCGTTGGTTCAGCACGATGTGCCAATGGGCATATGTGGTGCAGGATGAAGTCGATTTCATTGGTTTGATTGACATCTCTGCAGAGAGATGAGGTTTCAGCCTTGGCAAAGCGCTTCATGGCGATGCCGGGGAAGGCGAAGCGAGATGGGCCCTTCCTCCGACGGGTGCGTCGAGCAAGCCCCCCTAGTACAGGGGCACGGTGTGTTCACCGAGCCGGAAGCAGTCGTAGTGCCGGTTTTTTTTCAACCAACGGAGAGGAGCAATAAAATGCAAAAAAGAACAAAGCTGGTTGCTGCACTCGTGATGGCTTTTGCGGCGCAATCCGCGATGGCCGGGTTTGAATACAACGGTTATCTCCGGAGTGGTTCCGGCAGCAGCTCGAAACAAGGGCAGGCAGCATGCTACCGGCTGAATGGAGCCTCGGCGCTTGGGGCAGGTAACGTCACAGGCGCTGGGCGCCTGGGCAACGAATGTGATACCTACGGTGAAATCATGTTGGCCAATACAGGTGAGAGTGATGGCACCAAGTTCGGCGTCCATACATTGATGGCATTTGGCACACAACAGGCCGCGGACTACGAGCAGTCGGTTCCGGCATGGCGTGAAGCTTACACGTCGGCCGAGGGCTTCGGGACGGGAGCCTTTGCGAAGGCGAAAGTCTGGGCCGGCAAGCGCTACTACAATCGTAAGGACGTGCATATCGTCGACCTCTTCTGGCTGCAAGTCACTGGTCCCGGTGCCGGTATCGAGAACATCGATCTTGGTTTCGGCAAGTTCTCTTATGCTCTGATGCGTCAGTCGAACGGCAATTACCAGAATCTAGGTACTGTTGATACGCAAACCTTGGGGCGGGTGACGACCGTTGCAGATCCAACCACGGCAATGACCAACCACGACCTGCGGCTGGAGGGGATCAACCTGGGCAAGGCGGGTTCATTGGGTTTCGGTACCAACATCGTTCGCGGGAACAATAACAATCCTGCAACCGATGCCAATGGCTGGTCGCTTTGGGCTATGCACTCAAAAGTTTTTGGTACGGTGCAAAACAGCGTGATCTTCCAGGCGGCGCACGGCTCAGGTAGCCTGGATGGCGCGGGATTGCCGTGGGCCACTGCCACGAATCCTGCAAGTCACAGCGCCTGGCGTCTCATCGATTCGGCCAATTTCGAGTTCGGCGACCATGTGAACGGGGCCGCTTTCATCGCCTATGGCAGGGAGAAGTTCCCCTGGTACGCCGGGGAGAGGACGGATGTATCGCTGGTCGTGCGGCCTGTGTATCACTTCACTGAAAACCTCAGCATTGCTGCTGAAGCGGGCCGGTCTCAAGTGTCGGGAACTGCTGGCGATTCCATCTTTGCAGCTGGCACAACTTCCAACCACCTGAACAAACTGACCATCGCGCCGCAAATCTCGATGGGTAGCGGCTTCTATGCCCGTCCCGTACTGCGTGCTTATGTCACTCACGCAAACTGGAACAAGGGCGCTGCCACCGCATGTACCGGGCGGGATTGTGTAGTGGGTATCTCGTCTTTCGGCGGCGCAACCAGCGGTACTTCATACGGATTCCAGATGGAATCGTGGTGGTAAGAAGTCTGGTTGCCTGATGCAAGCCAGGTGTGCGGAATCCGTTTTGCGCACCTGGCGCAGCCCGGGACAGCCGGGTTCGCCTGTTGGTTTCAGTGCGGCGAGCCTGCCCAGCGAGTCATCATGCATTGGGACAAACAGGTTCATTTGCAGGACAAATGCGATGAGCTCGTTCGATTCCTTTCAGGGCGTCTGTAAACAGATGAGCAATTCCTCCCGGACGAAGGATTCGAATCATGTATGGAGTAGACAAATATGTCCGAAGTCGTCTTGCACGGCATTCGTAAGTCGTTTGGAAAACTCGAGATATTGCACGGCATAGATCTTGAGATCAAAGACGGCGAATTTGTTGTCTTCGTCGGCCCGTCGGGTTGCGGAAAATCGACCCTGTTGCGGGCGATCGCCGGGTTGGAGGACATCACCTCCGGCGAGCTTTTTATCGGGGGCAGGCAGTGCAATGACATTCCGCCGTCCAAACGCGGTATTGCGATGGTGTTCCAAAGCTACGCGCTCTATCCGCACATGACGGTCGCCGAGAACATGGCCTTTGGCCTCAAGCTTGCGGGAATGGACAAGCATCAGATGAAGGTGGCCGTTGATCATGCGGCAAAGATACTCCGGATCGAATCGCTGCTGGAGCGCAAACCCAAGGAGTTGTCTGGAGGCCAGCGGCAGCGGGTCGCAATCGGCCGCGCCATCGTCCGCAAACCCGATGTCTTCCTGTTCGACGAGCCGCTGTCGAATCTGGATGCCGCGTTGCGGGTGCAGATGCGCATAGAAATCACCAAGCTTCATCACGAGCTGCATACCACCATGATCTATGTGACGCATGACCAGATCGAGGCCATGACGCTGGCCGACCGGATCATCGTTTTGTCGGATGGCAATGTCGAGCAGGTGGGCTCGCCGCTTGAGTTGTACCATCATCCGGTCAACCTGTTTGTGGCAGGTTTCATCGGTTCACCAAAAATGAATTTCATCGAGGGAAAGTTGGTAACCGCTTCGGATGAGATCGCAACTGTCCAGCTGGCGGATGGCAGTGTCATTGAGACGGCCGTGGATGCCCGCAAAGGAGTGGCAGGGGCCAAGGTCACGGTGGGTATCCGTCCCGAGCACTGGGGTTTTGGTACAAGCGGCAACACCATTGCCGGAGAAGTCATTGCTGCAGAGCATCTTGGGGAGGCCACTGTGATGTATCTTCATGCACCGGGGGCTCTGGAACCTCTTGTGGTGCGTGCGGATGCAACCCTTGACGTAACAGTAGGGGAGAAATTCAGCGTGCATCTGCCTCCAAACCGATGCTATCTGTTTAATGAAGCGGGAGCGGCATTCCAGCGGGTCAGAAATTTGTAGCTTGCAGGGGTAAAAGAACACACAGCAGTTTCTTACAAACACAAACTGAAGGAGTGATCATGACTTCGAACAAAACGATCGTAGCACTCGCATTGGCCTCGGTTTTCAGCACTGCACATGCCTCTGAACCGGGCAAGCTTTCACTCTGGATCAATGCCGACAAGGGATATGCCGGTATCCAGAAAGTCGGCGATGAATTCGCCAAAAAGTCAGGTGTGCCGGTGATCGTGGAGCATCCCGAAGATGCCCCCGGAAAATTCCAGCAAGCTGCCGCAGCCGGCAAAGGTCCCGATATCTGGTGCTGGCCGCATGATCGTGCCGGCGAGTGGATCGCCGCCGGCCTCATCGACCCGGTCAAGCCTTCCAAGAAGTTCCAGGACGAGATCGATCCCGTGGCATGGAAGGCATTCACCATGAACGGCAAGATCTGGGCTTACCCGATCTCTATTGAGGCCATTGCCCTGATCTACAACAAGGACCTCGTGCCTGTCCCGCCCAAAACAATGGAAGAAATCCCGGCGCTGGATAAAAAGCTGAAGGCAAAGGGCAAGAGTGCGATCATCTGGGAATACCAGAACACTTACTTCACCTGGCCGCTACTTGCCGCCAATGGCGGTTATCCCTACAAGCAAAGGCCGGATGGCACGTATGACGCGTCCGATACCGGCGTGAACAATGCAGGTGCCTTGAAAGGGGCTGAATTGTTGGCCAAGTTCGTCAAGGAAGGCATCGTTCCGGAGGATACCTCCGGTGCGGATACGGAAGCCGGGGTGAATAGCGGCAACGTCGCCATGATGATCAACGGCCCATGGGCGTGGGACAACCTCAAGAAATCGAAGATCAACTTCGGGGTCGCGCCGATTCCCTCGGTGGCAGGCAAACCGGCATCTCCATTCATCGGCGTTCTGGGTTGCATGATCAACCATTCCAGCGTCAACAAGGAGCTGGCGGTTGAATTCCTGGAGAAGAACTTGCTGACCTTGCCTGGCCTCGAGGCGATGAATGCCGCAACGCCATTGGGGGTGCCGGCCAACAAGGCTTTCTATAACAAACTGAAGGACGATCCCGCCATCAAGGCCACCATGGAATCGGCGGCCGCCGGCAAACCGATGCCGAACAATCCCGAGATGGGGCGTTTCTGGTCATCCATGGCACCGGCCCTGGGCAATCTCGCCAACGGTCGTCAAACGCCTAAAGAGGCACTGGACAGCGCGGCAAAGCGTATGACCGCCAAGTAAGCTTGAGGGCGGCGGATTGTCATCCGTCGCCCGCATTTGAGCCATCCCTCGCGGGAGGGCTCGGACGAATCGATTATTCCGATATCTTTGAACAGTCGACTTATCCGAGCCGGTGACAAGTTCACAAAGGGTGACAAGACACATGAGCCGCAGTCTGGAAAAAATTGGCCAGCAACTTTTCTCTGCCGTAGTCGTGTTGTTTGGCTTATATGTAGTGTCCATAATCTACATGGCGGGGCAGTTCATGCTTGCGATGGCTTGCCTCGCCGTCCTGGCATTCGGCGTGTTCGTATATACATCTTCGCGCGCCTACTCATACCGCTATCTGTTTCCAGGGCTTATGGCGACGCTGGTGTTTGTCATATTTCCGATCGTGTACACCTTTGCCATCAGTTTCACCAATTACAGCTCTCGAAATCTGCTCACCTTCGAACGCGCCAAGCAGTATTTTCTTGAGCAGACCTACATGGTCGAAGGCGGGCAAAGTTACGCTTTCACGCTGCATCGCGATGGCCGCGCTTTTCGCGTCAGATTAGAGGATGAGCAGGGCGCAATATTTGTCAGCCCGCCTTTGGCGCTATATACGGGACCGATTGTTGTCGAAGCGAAGACCCCGGCTCCCGGCGATCCTCCCCTTGCCGAGCCTGTCGACACGAAAGTGCTCGTCGATTATCTCCCGAATCTCAAATTGGTGTCCTTCCAGTTGCCGAATGGATATCTGGTAAGTCTGACCGGCCTGCGCCAGTACGGTGCGATCAGCCAGCTTTATAAAATAAATGCTGACGGATCGCTGACCAACCAGCAAGATAAATCCGTGCTGACGCCCAATATGAAAACCGGCTTTTTCGAAACGCCGTCAGGTGAGCAGCTGATCCCGGGATTTACGGTAGAGGTAGGGCTGTCGCAATACACCAAGATATTTTCCGATGTGTCCTTCAGTCAGCCGTTCTTCCGGATCTTTGCGTGGACGGTCACCTTCGCCGGACTGTCCGTACTATTCACATTTGCGGTAGGGGTCGTTTTGGCGGTGCTGATGGAATGGGACGCGTTGCGAGGCCGCGCTTTCTACCAGACGATGTTCTTTATCCCTTATACGGTACCAGCGTTCATTTCCATCCTGATATTCAGGGGGCTGTTCAATCAGAATACCGGCGAGATCAATCAGATCCTGGAGATGCTGGTTGGCATTCACCCGTCGTGGTTCTCTACGCCATTTCTGGCGAAATCGATGTTGCTGATCGTGAACACATGGTTGGGTTTCCCGTACATGATGGTGATCTCGATGGGGATGATCAAGGCCATTCCGCCTGGTCTCTATGAAGCTTCTGCAATCGCCGGTGCCGGACCGCTCACCAATTTCTTCAAGATAACCTTGCCGTTGATCATCAAGCCGATCATGCCATTGCTGATCGCCAGCTTTGCCTTCAACTTCAACAACGTGATGTTGATCGCGCTGTTGACCGGCGGACGGCCCGATTTCCTGGATACAAAAGTGCCGGCGGGTACAACGGACCTGCTGGTGTCATTCACCTACCGCATAGCGTTCGAAGACTCAGGGGCAAATTTTGGCCTCGCAGCTGCGATATCCACCGTGCTGTTTCTCATGGTCACAGTACTATCCTTGATCAATATGCGATTGACTAAGGTCAACGCACAGGGGGCACGTTGAGGTATGAGTAGTGCGAATGGAAATATAGAGGAGAGCTCTCATGGCCGTCGTTCTCGATAAGTCGCATCGTTGGAGGGTGGTGCTGGCCCATGTTCTGATCATCGCCTTTATCTGCCTGATCATGTTTCCTTTCCTGATGATTTTTTCCATCAGCGTCAGGCCTGGCAACTTTGCAACAGGCAGCCTTATTCCGCAGACCATCAGCTGGGAGCATTGGGCGCTGGCATTCGGGTTTTCCTATCAAGGGACAGACGGGGTGCTGATGGAGCCGCAATTTCCGGTCTTGCTCTGGTTGTGGAATTCGGTAAAAGTCGCTTTGCTCTCGGCATTGATTGGCGTGGTGCTATCCACCACTTGTGCGTATGCGTTTGCCCGCATGCGGTTCATGTTCAAAAACACGATGATGAACGGACTCCTGCTCATTCAGATGTTCCCGAGCGTACTTGCGCTGGTTGCGATCTATACGATTTTCGACCGGATCGGTAGTTACATTCCCTGGTTGGGAATTGAAAGCCATGGAGGTTTGATTCTGGCTTATACCGGTGGGATTGCGGTTTATATCTGGACCATCAGAGGGTATTTTGAAACCATTCCGGTTGAAATTGAAGAGGCAGCCAAGGTGGATGGAGCGACGGCGTTCCAGGCTTTTCGTTACGTGATATTGCCGGTAATCGTGCCGATATTGATGGTCGTGTTCTTGTTGGCGTTCATTAGCGGAATCAATGAGTATCCGGTTGCGTCGATCATGTTGAAAAGCACGGATAACCTGACGCTGGCAGTGGGCGTAAAAAACTATCTCTACCCGCAAAAATATATGTGGGGAGATTTTGCCGCGGCAGCGATCCTGTCAGGTTTGCCGATTACCGTTGTCTTCCTGTTAGCCCAGAAGTGGATGATTTCCGGCCTGACGACCGGTGGAGTAAAGGGGTAGCGTTCCTGGCCATGCTGCAGCTACCGGGCGCGATCCATTTTGAAGTAGTACCAACCTCAACTAAGGAGAAGTTCAAATGTTGAAAACGCTAAATCTCATCAAGACTGCAATGGTTGTAGCCTTCACCGTGGCAAGCTTTTCTGCGGTTGCTGCCGATTGCAAGGACGTCCCGCTTCCCGAAGGTCAGGCGGGCATCCATTACAACCGCCCGGACGGCAAGTACGACGATTGGGGTGTGCATCTCTGGAAATCGCCCAACATCGGTATTACCAACTGGTTCATTCCCCGCATGCCTTCCGGCTGCGATAGCTTTGGTGTGTACTGGCATTTCCCTCTCAGCAAGTTCGGCGAGACGAAAGTCGTTAACTACATCATCCACAAGGGTGACACCAAGGAACAAGGCGGAGCGGATATGAATTTTGACGCCAATAAAGGTGCCGAGGTCTGGATCAACGCGGGCAGCCCGGCAATCTACAGGAGCAAAGAAGAGGCGGTTAAGGCCCAGACGAAATAGCCTCGGTTGTTGACGGTGCCCGGCCCAGGCCGGGCGCTTTCTTTTGCAGGTCATTGAGGTGAGCCTTCATGCTGTCTTCCATGCGTCTGGTTTTTCTCGTTCTTGTTGCGGCACTCCTGGCCGGTTGCGCAACCGCGCAGCAAAACGCCATATCGCGGAAGCCGGACATACCCGGCACGGCCGGCTTCGCCGACAACCCCATTATTTATTTTGTGATCACTGACCGTTTCTACAACGGCAATCCGGCAAATGACCACAGCTATGGCCGCGAGAAAGACGGTCAACAAGAGATCGGTACCTTCCATGGTGGAGACCTGGCGGGCCTTACTGCCAAACTGAAAGCAGGTTACTTCAAGCAACTGGGCGTGAACGCGCTATGGATCACAGCGCCATATGAACAGATTCATGGTTGGGTGCAGGGCGGCAACGCCGAATTCAAGCACTATGCCTATCACGGCTATTGGGCTCTTGATTACACCAGGCTCGACCGGAACATGGGCACTCCGGAAGAACTGCGCGAGCTGGTTGATACAGCCCACACGCAGCACATACGCGTCCTGTTCGATATAGTGATGAACCATCCGGGTTATGCCGACATCCAGACGCTGTCGGAGTACCTGCCCGAATTGCTTTGGAAAGGATGGGAAAACTACACGATCAAGAATTATCACAAGCAGATCGATTACAACAATTTCGAATTCGGGAAATGGTGGGGCGGAGCCTGGGTGCGCGCGGGACTGCCCGGCTATCCGGAGGGCGGCAGTGACGACCTGACGAAGCAGTTGGCGTATCTCCCGGACTTCCGCACCGAGAGCAAGGATCCAGTCAAACTGCCATTCTTTTTGAAGGAGCGCAAAAAAGACACCGCTGCGGTCGATTTGCCCAACACTACCGTGCGCGGCTACCTGGTGAAATGGCTGACCGATTGGGTGCGCGAATACGGCATTGACGGTTTCCGCTGCGATACCGTCAAGCATGTCGAGCTGTCGGCGTGGCTGGATCTCAAGCGCGCCGCTACCGCGGCGCTAGCGGACTGGAAAGCCAGGAATCCGGCCAGAAAGATCGACGATTCGCCGTTCTGGATGGTGGGCGAGGTATTCCCGCATGGCGTAGAGCGCGACGCCTATTTCGACAACGGTTTTGACAGCTTGCTGAATTTCGATTTTCAGGATCAGAAACTTGAAGACACTACGACACTGAACGGGGTCTATGCTGATTACTCCGAACGGCTCGCCGCCGGGCGGAAAAATGGCAAGTCATTTGATGTCTTGTCCTACCTTTCCTCGCATGACACGAGACTGTATGCGCGCGATCGTATGCTCGATGCCGGCAGTGCGCTGTTGCTTGCTCCGGGAGGCGTGCAGATTTTCTATGGCGATGAAACAGCCCGACCTGCCGGCCCGTCAACTTCGGGCGATCCGCAACAAGCGACCCGTTCCGATATGAACTGGTCCGAGACAGAAGCTGCGGTGCTGGCGCACTGGCAAAAACTCGGACAGTTCCGCAGCCGCCATGTGGCCCTGGCGCGGGGCGTGCACCGGAAACTCGGCAGCGATCCTTATGCATTCAGCCGCGTTTGGGGCACTGACAGGGTGGTGGCCCTGCCCAAGGCCAGCGGTGCGGTCACCATTCCGGTGGATGGCGTGTTCAGGGACGGGGAAATGCTGCGCGATGCATACAGCGGACTCACGGTCCGGGTGAAGGCGGGCAAGGTCAGCCTCGACGCCCAAGGGACGGTACTTCTGGAGGTGATGAATTGAGCGACACGATCGCCGACAGTTGCCGGAATCCTGGCATATGAGCACGTCAGGCTCACGCTTGATCCTGGGCACGTGGCGGATCGCCCAATGGGACATGAGGCCCGAGCAGGTGGCCGGTCTGGTCAGCGCTTGCATCGATCTCGGCATCGACACATTCGATGTGGCCGACATCTATGGCGATTACCAATGCGAATCGATGGTGGGCGCGGCACTGCAGACCGATCGCGCACTCAAATCGCGAATCAAACTTATCGGAAAATGCGGGATCGCGCTCATGTCGGACGCTCGTCCGGCACATCGCGTCAAGCACTACAACACCAGTCGGGAACACATCATCGCGTCGGTGGAAAATTCACTAAGTTGCCTTGGCATGGAGAGGCTGGATCAATTGCTGATCCATCGTCCCGATCCGTTGATGAACGCGGAAGAAGTCGCCGATGCGTTCGACCGGCTCAGGCGGGATGGCAAAGTGGAGGAATTCGGAGTATCCAATTTCCTGCCGCATCAGTTCGATTTGCTGCAGGGCTTCCTGGACAGGCCGTTGCGGACCAACCAGATTGAAGTCTCTCTATGGCATCCGGATAACCTGTTCAACGGAACCCTGGATCAATGCCAGAGACTAGGTGCATCTCCCCAGGCATGGTCGCCTCTGGCCGGAGGGCAGTTGGCTCTTCAGGATGATGAAACGCCTTTGAGCCTTGCATTGAGTCGCATTGGGCGCGACCTTGGCGTGACCAGGGAGCAACTGGCGATTGCATGGCTGTTGCGTCACCCGGCGCGCATCAGGCCGCTGCTGGGTTCAGGAAAACTATCGCACATCAGGGCGTTGGCGAATGCCCAGAATATCGTTCTTGATCGTCAATCGTGGTTCGAGTTGCTGGAAGCCGCGATAGGCCATCCGGTTCCCTGAGCTGCATCCAGCGCTTATACCAGGCGTTTTTCCGAGACGGGATCGAACAGCAGGGATTTGCCCGTATCGAGGCTGAGCTTTACGGATTGTCCCGGTACTCCGGCCGCACGCGGGTGACATCGCGCGACCGTTTTGACGCCGTTCATGGTTATCGTGACCAGCGTGTCTGGCCCGGTGGGCTCGGTAATGGTGATCGTACCGCTCAATACCTGCAAATTCGGATTGTTGTCATGCGCACTGGCAAGATCGGTGAGTTGCTCCGGGCGTATGCCGAGGATGACTGGCTTGCCGACGAAAGGGCGCTGGGCAGGTGTTATCTGTCCGAGCTTGACCACTTGGTCTTCCTTGCCGTTATTCAATGTCACCACAGCAACACCGTCGGTCTCGCCCAGTTTGCATGGCAGGAAGTTCATCGATGGTGAACCGATGAAACCTGCCACGTACAGGTCGTTTGGAAAGTCATAAAGTTGCTGGGGTGTACCGAGCTGCTTTACTTCGCCTTCCTTCATGACGGCAATGCGCTCGCCCAGTGTCATCGCCTCGATCTGGTCGTGGGTGACATAGACGATGGTGGTTCCAAGGCGTTGGTGCAACAGCTTGATCTCGGCGCGCATCTCGACCCGTAGTTTGGCGTCGAGATTCGACAATGGTTCATCAAATAAAAATAGCACCGGGTTGCGCGCCAGGGCACGTCCCATGGCCACGCGCTGGCGCTGGCCTCCGGAGAGCTGAACGGGTTTGCGGTCGAGCAGGTGCTCCATTTGCAGCGTCTTGGCGACGCGATTGATGATCTCTTCCTGCTCTGCCTTGGGCACCTTGCGTATCTCCAATCCAAACGCGATGTTCTTGCGCACCGTCATGTTCGGGTAGAGCGCGTAGCTCTGGAACACCATGGCGATGTCCCGGTCCTTGGGGGAGAGATTGTTCACCAGCCGATTGGCGATGTAGATCTCGCCGGAGGTGATGTCGTCAAGGCCGGCGATCATGTTAAGCAGCGTGGATTTTCCGCAGCCTGACGGCCCCACCAGAATCAGGAATTCCCCATTCTCGATCTCCAGATCGATACCCTTGAGGATCTGGTTATCGCCGTAGCTTTTTTTGACATTGCGGATGCTGAGAGAGCCCATGCGTATTTCCTTTGAGGATTAGCCTTTCACTGTGCCTGCAGTCAAACCGCGCACGAAGAATTTGCCGCCGACGATGTAGACAAACAGGGTCGGAAGTGCCGCGATGATGGCTGCCGCCATGTCGACGTTGTACTCTTTCACCCCGGTGCTGGTATTGGCCAGATTGTTAAGCGCCACAGTGATTGGCTGTCCGTCTCCGGAGGAGAACACCACGCCAAACAGGAAGTCATTCCATATCTGGGTGGTTTGCCAGATCATGCAGACCATGATGGTCGGGACCGAGATCGGCAGCAGTATCTGGAAGAAGATGCGGAAGAAACCCGCACCATCGATGCGGGCCGCCTTGATCAATTCACCCGGGACGGTGACGTAATAGTTGCGGAAGAACAGCGTCGTGAATTGCAGTCCGTAGACCACATGCACCAGCACCAGACGGCCGGTACTGTTTTCCAGGCCGAGCATGCCCAGCACTTGGGCCATCGGCAAAATGATCACCTGGAAGGGCAGGAAGGTCCCGATCAGCAAGGCCATGAAGAAGGTATCGGAGCCCTTGAAGCGCCACATGGAAAGCACGTAACCGTTCAACGCACCCACCAGGGTCGAGATCAGCACTGCCGGGATCATCATCTTCAGGCTGTTGGCAAAGTAGCCCTTCATGCCGCCACATTCCACTCCGGTGCAGGCAGATTCCCATGCCGCTTTCCAGGCGTCGGGGCTCAAGGAGAGCGGCAATGAAAGCAGGTTGCCGGAGCGGATCTCATCGAGCGACTTGAAACTCGTTGTGAGCATCACATACAGCGGCGCGAAATACCACAGCCCGATCAGGGCCAGAACCGCATAGATCGTCACGCGCGCCAGACTGGGTCGAAAATGCCTAGCCAAGCCGTTCTCTCCTCAGTTCCGAATACAGCAGCGGCATGACGATGGCGGCTGCTGTGAACAGCATCATCATTGCGCTGGCCGCCCCCAAGCCGAGCTGGCCACGGGTGAAACCGTGCTGGTACATGAAGATGGAAGGCAGATCGGTGGCGAAGCCGGGGCCGCCCCCGGTCAGTGCCATCACCAGGTCGAAGCTTTTCACCGCGACGTGAGCCAGAATCATGAACACGCTCAGGAACACCGGCCGCAAACTGGGGATGATGATGCGGGTGTAGATGACCGGTAGCGAGGCGCCGTCGATCTGTGCGGCCTTGATGATGCGGTCGTCAATGCCGCGCAAACCGGCAAGGAACAAGGCCATCACAAAGCCGGACGATTGCCACACCCCGGCGATCACCACGGTGTAGATGGCGTAGTGGGGGTTGATGATCCAGTCGAAAGTGACGCCGGTGAAACCCCAGTCGTGCAGAAGTTTTTCGATGCCCAGACCGGGATTCAATATCCACTTCCATGCCGTCCCGGTGACGATGAAGCTCAACGCCATCGGGTAGAGATAGAGGGTGCGCAATGCGCCCTCGCCGCGTATCTTCTGGTCCAGCAACACCGCCATGAACAAGCCAACCGCCAGGCTGATGAGGATGAACAAGAGGCCGAAGATCCCCAAGTTCCGCATCGACTGCCACCAGCGCTCGTTGCCCCACAATTCGACGTACTGCACGAAACCGGCCCATTCGTAATGCGGCAGCAAGTGGGATTCCGTGAACGATAACCAGGCGGTCCAGCCGATGAAGCCGTAGAAACCGATGAGGCAGGTCAGCACAGTCGGCGCAATGACCAGTTTTGGCAGCGTGACGTCAGCAAAGCGACTGAAGGAAAATCTGACCATGCCTGGACTGGGGGCAGTCATGCTGGTTCCTTTTCGTAGAGATTCGGTACTGACTGACTGTGCCAGTCGCAACTTACAACTGAAGTGCGTGTGCCGTTCCGGCACACGCACCAACTGCTACCTCTTCTTTGAAGCTTCCAGCAACTTGGCAACTGCGTCTTTGCTGCTCATGTTGGTATTCATGAAGTTCGACACGACATCCTGGATGGCACCTTGTGCAGCAGAAGGTTGCGCCATCATGTGCGCGAAGGACGGCACCAATCCTCCCGATTTGCTGGTTGCCACAAAATCACTGGCCGATTTTTTGGCGCAATCGTCAAACTTGCTCATGTCGTGGCCCAGGCGCACCGGGATGGAACCCTTGTTCTGGTTGAACACTTCCTGGAATGGGTCGGAAAGTATGGCCGAAGCGAAGTCATTGGTGGCCTTGGCGTCCTTGTTCTTCTGCTCGAACACGATGAACGAGTCGATATTGAAGGTAAAGGCATTGGCTGTGCCCGGCGCCGGCAGGCAGAGATAATCCTTGCCCGGAACCTTGCCTGCGGCAGTGAATTCGCCCTTAGCCCAGTCGCCCATGAACTGCATCGCGGCTTTGCCATTGATTACCATGGCTGTAGCCAGGTTCCAGTCACGTCCGGACATGTTCTTGTCCATATGCTTGCGAACCATGCGCAGGGTGTCGAAAGCCTTGATCGTCGTCGGGCTGGAGATCGCCGCCGGGTCAAGTTTCACGAAAGCCTTGTCGTAATAGGCCGGACCGCCGACACCGAGGGCAACCGATTCGAATACGGTGTTGTCCTGCCAAGGCTGGCCGCCATGGGCCACGGCGATGAAGCCAGCCTTCTCGATCCGGGTGGCGATGGCATCGAATTCATCCCAATTCTGGGGCGGCTTGACGCCAGCCTTCCTGAATACTTCCGGATTGACCCACATCCAGTTCACGCGGTGCACATTCACCGGCACCGCAACGTAGTGGCCCTGGTATTTCATTATATTGGCGACCACGGGCGGCAGCAGGCTATCCCAGTTCTCGGCTTTGGCAACGTCGTCCAGATGGGCCAGAACACCCTCGGCGGCCCACTCCTGAATCGCGGGACCCTTGACCTGAGCGGCCAGTGGCGGGTTGCCCGAGACCACGCGGGTCTTCAACACCGTCATGGCGTTGTCTCCGCCACCGCCTGCGACAGCGAAGTCCTGCCAGGTGTGGCCCTTGGCCTCCATCATTTTCTTGAGTTCAGCAGCGGATTTGGCTTCGCCCCCGGAAGTCCACCAGTGCAACACTTCAACGTTGCCGGCAAAAGCAGAGAGGGAAAAAACAGGAAGGGATAAAGCACTTGCTATGACCAACACCAGGGTAAGGCGACGAGTTTTCATTTTTCTTGCTCCTTAGTAGTGGGGATGCAATCAAACATGTTCGCTTTCGGGTGATGCAATATGCAATATATAGCTAACGGTACACTCAAGTCATGCAAAGAATCCTATGCCGATATTCTCCGGTGGCGTGCGACACATACTGCCACTGGCCAATACTATTCGGGCAGAACCGCTGTCATTTCGACCGGCAGCCGAGCGCTTCTGCTGTATGCACGGCAGATGCTACCAGAATGCATGCCATTCGGCACTTTTAACAACGGCGGGTCGTCTTGCGTTTGCCGGGGGATATGCCGAACAAAAGGCTAAAACGGCTTGCTTCTGTTACCAGAGGGAATCGCTAGTGTTTGATCAAAGCCAAAGACAGTTCCGGCCAGTAAGTGATGATCAGCACGGCAAGCAGCAGGATCGCGACGAATGGAATAACGGCACGAAAGATCTCCAGCATTGGCCGGTCGAAGCGATACATGGCGATGAACAGGTTCATGCCCATCGGCGGCATCAGATAGGCAATCTCCATGTTGGCCAGGAAGATGATGCCGAGATGGACCGGATGGATGCCGTAGCCGACTGCGATCGGAAGGATCAACGGCACCATGATCACCAGCGCGGAAAAGATGTCGAGCATCATGCCGAGCATGAGCAGGAATATATTCAGCAACAACAGGAAAGTGAACGCATTGTCCACATGGCTGCGTATGTAGCCAAAGAGCCTGCTTGGGATCTCGGCGTCGAGCAGATAGTTGGTGGAGGCCAGCGACATGCCCAGTACGATCAGGATCGCGCCGACCAACACCATGGATTCGCGCATGATGCGGGGAAGATTGGTGAAGGTGATCTCGCGGTGGATGAGCACCTCGACGATGAACACATAGATCGCTGTCACCGCGGCCGCCTCGGACACGGCGAAATAGCCGCTGTAGATCCCGCCGAGCACGATGACGGGCAACGGCAACTCCCATCCCGCTGCGCGCAATGCAGCCAGCGCTTCGCGCCAGCTGAAGGGCTGGTGCCCCGCTTGCGGAGTGCGGTTCTCCCACAAGCCGTAAATCGACAGCAGGAACACGATCAGCAAGCCGGGCAGGATACCGGCCAGAAAGAGATCGCTGATCGACACGGGAACGCCGATGTTGAGTTGCTGCGCTACGACGCCGTAAAGGATGAGCGGCAGCGAAGGCGCGAACAGCAGCCCGATGCTGCCCGAGGTGGTGACCAGTCCCAGACTGTAGCGTTCTGAATAGCCCGCCTGCTTGAGGGCCGGATACAGCATGCCGCCGAGCGCCACGATGGTGACGCCGGAAGCGCCGGTGAAGGCGGTGAACATCGCGCAGATGACCAGCGCCACCGCAGCCAGTCCGCCGGGCATCCAGCCGAAGAAGACATTGGAGATGCGCACCAGGCGTTGCGGCGCACGCGATTCGGCCAGCAGGTAACCGGCAAAGGTGAACAGCGGGATGGCGAGCAATACCGGCATTTCCGCCAGCCGGTAGATCTCGATGATGACGACGGTCAGGTCCACATCGTCTCGCGCAAAATTCACCATCACGCTCGCGGCGATGACCGAGAACAACGGTGCACCGAGCAGCACCATGGCGATGAGGGCGATGCCGATCAGGATCATCATATGGCCACCTCTATAAATCCAAATTTCGTCGCAATACTGCGTTGCTCACAAAAAATTACTCCTTACATATTTCGTATATGCCGCGTCGCAATTTTTTGCTCGCGCCTTATCTTGCTTATAACCAGCCACTTGCCAGCTTGCTGGCTTAGTGGATTGGCTAGTAGTTCCATCAGAACTTTGAATTTCTAGAGGTAGCCATTATTCTGCGGTCTCGAGGCCGCGGGCCTGCAACACATGATGCCTGAAGCGCAAGCCGTAACGCAGGGCGATCAGCGTAAAGCCCAGCGGCAATACGAGTGCGGCAACCCACACCGGCAGCGCCCCGAAAGCCATCTCCGCGGATTCGCGTGCCCCGTGCATGAAGCGCAGCGCCTGCCATGCCAGCACTAGGCACACGACCAGGGTGAAGAGATCGGTAAACGCCACCACGCCGGATTTGATCCGGCCTGGCAGCCAGCGCGCAATGGCATCCACATGGATGTGCTTGCCTTCACGGCTGGCGGCGACGGCCCCCAGGAATGCCACCCACAGCACCAGCAGGCGCAGCATCTGGTCGGCGCCGAAGATGCTCATGTCCAGAAAGTTGCGCAGCAGTATCTGCGCGGCGGCCAGCGACACCATCAATGCCAGCATCGTGATGAGCAGCGCGTTCTCCGTCCAGGTGACGATCCTGATCAGACGTGCAAGCGCTGGGGGAAGGTTGCGGGTCGGCATGCGTTAACGGGCAGGCCGGCTCTTGCGGTACGCATCGAGATTCGTGCGCAGTTCCTTGAGCAAGGCCGGCGAGATCACTCCCTTGTCGCTCAGGCGCTGTATGGTCTGGTCGGCGGCGGCGCGCAGCTTGGCAAGCTCTTCCGGTGCCAGCGTGACGAACTCGATGCCCTGTTTGCGCAACGCTTCGCGCGCACCGTTGTCGTCGATGCGCGTCTGCTTGTTCATCGCGCTATAAACGCGCCCCATCACCTCACGTACGATGGCCTGATCGGCTTGGCTCATGCTGGTAAAAGATTTCTTGTCCACGGCCAGCGCGCCGAAGATGGACATAGTGGGCATGTCGGTCAGGTATTTCACCTTGGTATGCCACTGCAGGGCGATGGCACCCGTTGCGGTGGCGCCGATGGTGGTGATGAGTCCGGTTTGCAGGCCGGTGAGCACATCGGTGAGCGGCAAGGGCAGTGTCGGGGCACCCACGGTCTCGAACATCGCGCGGCTGATGTCATCACCTTCCGGCACCCATATCTTCTGGTTCTTCAAGTCATCGATATGACGCAACGGCGAGTTCGACATCAGATAGGCAAAGCCGCCGTCGGTGATGCCGAAGGTCACGAAGCCGTGATCTTCGATGCCCTGGGCGATCTTCTTGTCCATGCGCGCACGCACGTAATCCAGCTCATCGTAGGAACGGAACAGCATCGGCAGGCTATAGACTTGCGCATCCGGGTATACCTCGGACAATGCGCCGCCGGTAAGCGCGCCGCCCTGCAACTGGCCGGCGCGGATCTTGCGCAGCACCACGCGGTCGCTTCCCATGCTGCCACCCGGATACAGCTTGATAGTGACACGTCCCTCGGTGCGTTTCTCGATTTCTTCGCTGCCCTTGCGCAGTTCCTGCATCCACAGCGTGCCATCCGGCGCGAACGTGGCGATCTTCAGGGTCAACGCCTGGGCCTGGACGCATGGAACGGCCAACAGCGCGGCAAATATCGATGACAGCAGTGAGCGCATTTCTTTTCCTTATGTATTCGATCGCCAGCAAGCCTGTCCTGAGCTAATGTCGAAGGGCTGGCTCCTACGAGCAAATGGATCTGGTTAAAAATAACTATCCGCACTCTTCAGCAACTCACGCGCCTGCCGCTTGGCCAGCACGTTGCTCAGAGTCAGGCCAGGTGCTACGGCATCGGCATCGAGCACTTCCTGCAGTAATTTGTCATGCAGCTCCCTGTTATAGGTGATGCGGGCATAACGACGCGCGTATTCTACCTTGGCTATCAGGTCGCGGCCCGCCGACAGCTGGATGGCGCGCTCGAAATGCACGCGACCCTCATCCGGCTTGCCGCCAAGCGCCGGCGGCAGCAGCGTGGCGAACACTCCAAGATACAGGTGTGCTTCGCCGTGGCTATAGGTCTCGTCCAGTTCGACCACCCGCGCCATCATGGCCTTGACCTTGGGCAGGGTGGCGATCGCATTCCAGTCGCTGCTGTTGGCCTGTATCCAGCCGGCCCAAGCCGAGCCGCTGGCATACAGCAGCGGCACATCATCAACTTTCAGTTTGCCGATGACGGCCGCAAAATCGTCATAGGGTCGTTCCAGCAAATTGCATAGCTGCGCGCCACGGGCGCAAAGCGCGCGATCGCTGTAGTCGCGCGCCTTGCGTGCAAGACGTTTGGCACGCTCCGGCTCCCGGATAAAGGCCGCTGCATAAGCGCCATACAACTTGCTCCCCGCCAGCAACATATCTTCATTTTTTGGATCGCCTTCGATCAGGCTGTCGATGAGCAACAGGTAGGAGGGCATGCCGGCTTCCACCGTCTCCGGGTCGTCCTGGTTGAGGATCGCGCTGGACAGATTGTTGGCGAGCTTGCTGCTGGCCGAGGTGGCAAAGCTGGCGCAACCGGATAGAGCAAGCAACGTCAGCAGCAGGGAAAGCAGTCGGATCTGGCGCATCGTTGAATGAGGAGAAATTCATCGGGAATGGTTTCATTCTGCTTGGTTTCGTACGCGAGCTCAACCACATGTCGGTTTCATGCAACTGGGATGAATAGGACGAACCGGACGATTTTAGGAATGCCGTTTTGGCTCAATGCCATAGCATCAGCTGGCAATTTGCGCGGGGCAAATACGATGCGGGTAAGTTAGAATCCCGCGCCTTTCGTTATTCCAGTTCTAATCTATGTGGTTCAAGAATCTCCTCGTTTACCGTCTGACCAAGTGGGATGTAACCCCGGAAGCCCTCGAAGAAAAACTCTCACAACACGCGCTGCAACCCTGTTCCGGCCTGGAGATGCAGCGCTTTGGCTGGGTGCCGCCCAAAGCGGATGGCGAACCCCTTGTGCATACGCTCGGCTCGCAAATGCTGATCAGCCTCGGCGCCGAGAAAAAACTCCTGCCGGCGACCGTCGTCAACCAGTTTGCCAAGGTGCGGGCTGTCGAAGCCGAAGAGCAGCAGGGTTACAAACCCGGGCGCAAGCAGATGAAAGAGATCAAGGAAGCCGTCACCGATGAGTTGTTGCCGCGAGCCTTTGCCATTCGCCGCAAGACCTATGCCTGGATCGATCCGGAAGCCAAATGGCTGGTGATCGACGCTGCCAACTTTGCCAAAGCCGACGAACTCGTTGAGATGCTGGTCAAATCGCTGGACGGAATTGCATTCGAGCCGGTCAGAACCAACACCTCTGCATCTTCAGCCATGACCACCTGGCTGGGGGGGACTATTTGCCGGGGGCATTCACCGTCGACCGCGATTGCGAATTGCGTGCATCGGGGGAGGAGAGGTCGACCGTGCGCTATGTCCGGCACGCCCTTGATGCAGAAGAGGTCAGCAAACACATCAAGTCCGGCAAGGAAGTCACCAGGCTGGCCATGTCATGGAACGACAAACTCTCCTTCGTCATGCACGAGAATCTGCAACTCAAACGCCTTGCGCCGTTGGACATTCTCAAAGAACAGGCCGACGCCATCGAAGCAGACGACATGTTCGACACCGACTTCGCCATCATGACGGGTGAGTTGAAGAAGTTGCTGCCGGACATCGTTAACGAGTTGGGCGGCGAGCGCGCCTGAGTTCACTGGAGACGAAGATGGGGCGGCGCAGCCACTACAACGTCTATGTGATCGAACTCTCAAAAGACGTTCTCTATGAAGGCAAATTCAAGAAGTGCAATCCCGGTTACATTCCCGGCAAGCCCTGTGTCTACGTCGGCATGACGGGGTTGGACCCCGATGTCCGCTTTGATAAACACAAGGCCGGTATCCAGTCCAACCGGTATGTAAAAGAATACGGCTTGCGCTTATGGCCCGACCTCTACGAAGCGTATAACCCGATGTCCTATGACGACGCGCGCGACAGGGAAGTGGAGTTGGGCATCAGCCTGCGCGAAGCCGGATTCGGGGTTTGGCAGGCGTAGTGATAATCGTTGTCTCTACGAACGACCTCTCCCCGGTCCGGCCGCTGATCACTTGCTTATCACGCCGTGCTCTACCAGAGTTTCCACCACTGTTTATTCTTGGCGGCCATGGCGGCAAATTCGGTTTGCGCTTGCCGTTCCCAAGATGCCGTTGAAAACCCGGCTTTCTGCAGGGCAGCGCTGTATTTGGTATCACGGCCCATAATGTGTTCCTTGAGCCAGCTACGCAAAAAGCTCAGCATCTCGAAATATATCGGTTTGTCTTCGAGCATATATTTCTTGGACAACTGATCGAGCTGTTCGATCAGCTTCTGGTGCTCCAGCTTGTGCTGCTCGAAATCCTGATAGTTGGCTTCCTTCATCAGGCGCTCTTCAAGGGTGAAGTGTGTCTGCGTATAGTCCATCAGGGAGTCGAGAATGCTGCCAATGACGTCATTGCCCTCACGTTTGGATACCGCAACGAACAGACGGTTAAGTATATTGACCAACTCCTGATGCTGGTCGTCTATTGTTTTGATGTTAACGCTGTATTCGCTGGACCATTTGAAGAAAACTTCATCGTCAGACATATATCCCCCCCTGAAAATAGATTTCTAATAATAGGTGCTGCAATTGCTTTGCTTCGTAAACTCATGCAATGCCTCTTGAATCTTTGTCCCCCGGAATCCCCATGTCCGCCCCGGCCATCTGGTTGACTAACGGATGGCTACAAAGATTGCCAAAGGGGAGTACATAACGGCAGTGCGGATCTGCCATCATGCACAGCACTTGGTGAGGCCCTATACAATGCACCCGGCATTGGTTGACGTTCAATATTGGCGGATCAACCGATGTTGTCAGCTTGTCATTGCTCACCAATCTCTCCTGTTCAGGTGCCACCGCCAACACAGGGGAGTTCGAAAGCAATCTCGTAATTTCATCGGCCGGAAGAGGGCGGGAAAAGTAATAACCCTGCACAAAATTGCAGCCCAGGTCGCGCAGGAATGCAAGTTGCGATTCTTCTTCGACCCCCTCAGCGACGACTTTCATATCCAGGCCGTGCGCAAGGGCGATCACCGCCCGTACGATTGCATCGTCTCCGAGGCCGGAGCCAATGTTCTGAACAAATGACCGATCAATTTTGAGTGTATGTGCAGGGAATTGCTTCAGGTATGCAAGACTGGAATAACCGGTTCCAAAATCGTCAATTGAAATGGTGATGCCCATTTCCACCAGTTCTTTCAATGTGAGTGCCGTCTTATCCGGATGACTCATCACGGCACTTTCCGTAATTTCAAGTTCCAGCCAGGATGGATCGCAGGCGGTTTGGGTCAGCGTGCGTGACACTATCCCCACAATTTCCTGCCCCAGGAGCTGCCGTGCCGAAAGATTGACTGCCACTCGGGAGGTAATTCCAGCTTTGTGCCATGCAGCCGCTTGCCGGCACGCAGCTTCCAGAACCCATTCTCCAACGGAGTTAATCAGCCCTGTTTCCTCGATAAGCGGAATAAAATCCGAAGGAAAAACCGTGACACCATTCGGTTCCCACCTCAGCAGCGCCTCCACACCTGTGATTCTCCCGCTGGTCAACTCGATTTGCGGCTGATAATGGAGCAGGAATTCTCGCTCTTTCATCGCCCGGCGCAACCTGGCTTCCAGGTTGAGCCGGGCTAGTGACAGCATGTTTATTTCTTCCCGGTAGAAGCGGAAGGTATTACCCCCCTCCTGTTTGGCCAGATACATGGCTGCATCAGCATTCTTCAACAACTCGGTCTGGTTCTTTCCATCTATTGGAAAAATTGCTATGCCTATGCTTGCCGATGCATAGAGTTCGACCATATTGACGGCGACAGGCTGCTCAATGCTATTCAGCAATTTGCCCGCAACCAATGCGATGTCTTCTTCCCGCTCGACTCCGCCCAGCACTACCACGAACTCATCCCCGCCAAGCCGGGCTATGGTATCCCCCTCCCGCAGCGACTCAGCGAACCGGGCCGATACCGCTGAAATGACCTTGTCGCCAACCAGGTGACCGAGGGAGTCGTTGATGTTTTTGAAACGGTCGAGATCGACGAAAAGGACGGCGACCTTGCTCTCTTCGCGGTGAGCCTTGTGAATTGCCTGTTCAATGCGGTCGCTGAGCAAATAGCGATTGGGCAGACCGGTTAGTGCATCATGATTCGCCATGCGAGACAGTTCTTGCCGGTCGCTATGGAAATAGGTATCCAAAGCCAGTTCCATGTCGAAGAACACAACTTTCAATAGCACATCGTAGTAAGCCAGGAATTTTTCGCCATCGGATCCTGCGATTTCATACAGAATGGACAACAGGAATGAGAGATATTTCCGGTAGGCACCTGTGTACCATTTTGGCTCAAGGCCGATTTTTTGATGGGTATAACCCACTCGCAGGCGGTCCAGGACATAGTCTTCACCATATTGGCCCGCCGTAAGTTTTTTGAAATATTGAGACTGAAGAGTCTTCAGTCTATCGAGTGTGGCGTCATCGGGAATGAACTCGCGCAATTGAGGAAAAGAGCGCAGATGGTGATAAAACAGTGCAGCAAAGACATCGTCAATATCCATGCCTGCAATGTGCTCGTGGATTCCGCGGAGCAGATCGATATCCGATTCGCTTAACTCAAGAAACTCCTTGCGTCGTGCGATTTCTTCAACGGTCAGGCCCATCTCCCGGGCGAGATCCTGCAGCTCTTGTTGGCTCTTTTGCATTGCCCCTCGTGGCTACTTTTGATGGATAAACAAATTACCGTAAGTAGAGAATGGTCTTAGCTAAAAACAAATTATTGTCACATTCGCCATTACACGAAGCAGGGGAATATTAGATCACTGGTACCAGTATGGATATAGGTAAGAATATATAGGCCTATGTATAGACCGATATACCTCGTTTGAATTATTTACATATGAATCAATAAAGTGTAGGCACATAGCCGCTGGCTCTTTAATCGAGTCTCAGTGAAAGCCTTAGGGGAATTTAAGCGAGTCGCTGCCAGGTTCTCTACCGATTAGCAGACACTCGCTTTATGGCAACCCCCACTCTTTGACCTGCTGCGCGACCCAAGCTCCATCGTCCAGGGGCAGGTCATGTCCTGCACCCGGATGCAGCCTGATCGCGCAGCCCCAGCGTTGTGCCAGCGCGAGCGAGCATTTCACATTGACCAGCCGGTCTTGCTGGCTGGCGAGCAATAAAGTGGGTGTGAGCGGGGTGGTTGGCACGGCGCGATAAGTGGCGGCGGCGAGCAGCTGGCGCAGGATATTGGCGCGAGTGACGGGACATTCCCGCGCATAAGATTCCCACTGTTCCAGCACTGCTCTCTGCTGCTGTACGGTGCGTTCTTTCGTGCTGGTGATGCGCAGCACCGTTCTCTCGCGCTGCGCGATGGAGGACTGGATCAGGAAACGGGTCAGGCCCGGGTAATTGCCGGGCCGCATCCGATGATAGAACGGATTGAACGGCGCCAGGCTGGTGTTGATCAGCACCATTCTGTCGAGTTCCTCCGGATGCCGTTCGCTCCATGCCACTGCCACCATCGCGCCCAGCGACAATGCCAGCAGGCTATAGGGCGGCTCATATCCAAGTTCCCCAAGCTGCATCCGGCAGTGGTCCGCCATCTCCGGCACGCTCGGACTGGCCTGGGTATGCAGCCTGCCGTTGCCGGGGAAATCCAGCGGCACTACCTGCCGCGCGCCTACGATATTGCGGAACTGTTCGGTGAATTCGCCCCAGTGGCGCGATTCGCGCATCAGGCCGCGCAACAGTACCCAGGTGGTCATGGCCGGTACCAGCGCGCGACGGCGCGTTCCTGCATGCGCAGGCGGGTGGGGCCTTTGACCAGCCATTTATCGTGACCGCATGCGGCACGCATCAGGAAGTCCAGCCACACGGCATGTCTGCGCAAGACGCGATGCAAGCGATGCTCGACCGACGGATTGAAGATGCCCTCGCGGGAAAATAATTGCAGCGGGTTCTTCCTCACCCATAACCAGGAACCCATTTCCAGCGTCAGCGGCAAAAAGGTCTTGCTCTTGTCCTGTCGTGCTTGCAGATAGAGATAGTCCCACACGTCGCCATGGGTGCGGTATTGCACGCTTTGCGGTTCGAACAGGTAGCGGTGATTGGGGTAAGTTTGCTGGAACAGTTCTTCCAGCCGGACGATGTCGGCGAGGTGTTCGATGGGCTCGACGCTGTGCGCGTGGGGAAACCAAATGCGGTCGCGCGCACCGAAGCCGGAATGGCAATCCACGGCGATGCTGAACGGACGCGTCAGCAATTCCTCCGTGACGGCACGGCACAGCGCCAGATTCTCGTTTTCCATCCCGGCGCCTGCGGCGCCGCGGTACCACGGCAGGCGAGGGCTGATGCGGTGCCCGCCCAGCAGGAAAGGGACGCTGCCGGTCGCCTCCACTGGCGCGTTGCGCATCAGATCCACCCCATTGGGATTGCTGCGCGTCGATTGCCACATGCCGCCGGGATTGACCAGCGGCATGAACACCAGCCGCACCTCCTGCAGCAAATGATGCAGGCTTTTGTCCCATTCCAGGCGCGTGAGCAGGCTGCGCAGGAAATACAGCAGCACCTGTGTGCCGATGCGTTCGAGTCCATGGATGCCGCCGAAGAATCCGATCGAGGGCGATTTGGGATCGGGATTGCCCAAGGTCAATTGATAGATCGGAAAACGTTTACCCCCTGCGCTGACTTCGCACGCGACACGCGACTCCAGGTGCTTCCGGCCTAGCTCCAGGATGCGTTCCAGTTCGCTCAATTCGGGCAGGGTGGACATGGATGTGCGAGTCTGACCTTTCGGCGCAAATGTTGGGTTAGTGTTTCCGCTTGTGCTGCCTGTTCATGCTCGTCGATTCTGCGCTTCTTTATTCTGCGTGTCTGTTGTAATAATTCGCCCGGTTGCGGGCGAAGGGCGTAGGGCGCGTCGTTCAGTTGAGTGAATCAAAAAGGATGTCATTTGATTTGTTTTTGACGAACTGAACCAAGGAGTGAACAATATCGCGTCCGTTCATTTCGAACGTTGCGAACAACGATCACCCGCAAATAGACGCTCAGGCAGGCTGAATAGCCAGGAAACCAGACGCATGGCCAAAGACCCGACAGATTGCAGCACCGTCGATTTCATCGCTCCCGGATTGCATGTGACTCGCGGCCAGGTTTTGATGAACCGGCAGCGGCATATTGCAATCGTGGCGAAAAAAGGCCGGACCTGCGCGCATCTGGTGCATGTGAAATCCGGGGTGCTGAAGCTGACAAAACATGCCGCCAGGGAACTGGTCGAGGAGTGGACGGATGCGGAATACCCGTTTGAGCGAGCAGTAGCAAAGCTGCTTGAACTGGGCAAAGAGCACGGCATCACCGATGCTGCGCGCCTTGCGCTTGAAGAGTTGGTCAGGAGAGGACGCGAGCCGACGCAATATCAGTTGTTCGGCTAGCCGTTAATCTATGGTGCGGCTTGTGATCAGTTCTTCGGCGACGAGCAGGGCATCGAGACCGTCAAGCAGATTGTCGGCTTTTGCGAGCACGTCGGGCCGGCCAGTCGGGCTCGCAGCCGACAACAATTCGTTTATCTGCTTTTCAAAGTCCGGCGGGCACTTCGGGCAATTGGTCAGTACGTAGGCGATGAGCCGTTTTTCGCCAGGGTGGTAAAGGCGATTTACGGCGAAGAGGATGTCGAAGTAACTCGCCAGCAAGGCAGTGATGCGATGGTTCACGCTCACATGATCGTTGCGTCCCAGCGCCAGTTTGATCTGGTGAAAGTAGGAAGACAGCGTGCTGCGAAGGATGGGGTGATTCTTGGCGACGATTGCGTGGCGCAGGGGTTCCGGATAGGCTTGTTCGGCTCTGGCCTGCAGGGCGGCGAACCATCCATCGCGGTCGAATAGCGGCTCCGAATGCAGAACGTTGTAGACAAAGCATGTGCTGTAGCCGACGGATGCCTGATGCTTGAGCAAGGTGCGGTCGATTTGCTCTTCGATCCAGGCCGGAGAACGGTACATGATGTCGAGCACAGTACCTAAGCGGGATGCGACCCACTCATCCCCATGTTCCCAGAAATGGTTACCGATGCTTATTCGCTCGCCGTACTTTTGCGCCAGAGCGGCACGCAATGCTTCGGGCGGTTCGGGCTCTGCGTAGACGTAGAGGTCGATATCCGAACTCTCATCCGAGAGTTGACCTCCCCTTGATCCGGCAAGAACGACAGCGCGCACTTCCCGCAGGGCGGCGAATTCTGCGGCGATCTTGCGGGGTAGTGCAGGTGTGCCTTTTTCGCTCATCGGGATCCAAGACTTGTTTGCCGGTTTCGATACTAGAGCTTTGAGTGCGCGTGAAGTCAAGAGGAGGATGAGCCCGCCTCATGAGAATCATGGCGGTCCAGGGGCGTTCGGAAAACCATTCGAGCCCGCTCCATTCAGCTCCGGGCAGGCTCGAACAATCAGTATTTTGGCATCCACACTGCCAGCATGCCGATGAAGATCAGGGCAAACAGGCTTTGTTCGATCTGATTGCGTGCATTGGCGACCGCGTTCTCGGTGAGCCTTCTCTTCTCGTCCAACATGCCTGTTTCGGCAGCATCAAGGTGGTCAAGTAACGGGCGGTCTATACCCCGGACGGCTGCATCTGCTTTGCTGGAGTCGAATTTACTCCTGATCAGCAGGATGGCGCTGTTTTTGTACTGTTCATAATTAGCCGCATGGGCTGCGACGAAAATCTTCATTTGCTCATCGATCGTCCGATCATCGTTGTGGGCGATGATGTCTTGTGCGGCGGCGGCGACCTTCTGATACTGTGCTCCAAAGGAGCGCCAGTTCTTGTCAAAGGTCTCCTGACTATTGCTGCGCAGCAGCAAGTTTTTCCATTCCTGCACTTCTTTCTTGAATTCGACCTGGATGTCGTGGATCGCAATCAGCCTGTCGGTGGGGGCTTCCAGCTGGCTACTCAAGCCGGCTGCACTACTCCAGATCAGATAGGCCCAGAAAAAGAAGAGGACAGAGAAACCTATCCGGCCGACGGTGGCCCAGGGGGATTTGAAAAAACCGGGTTTTTCAACTGTAGTTGCCATTACCAATGCTCCTCGATTTATGAATTCGATATGTAACACAAAATGCTACAACAAATCTTTTGTCGGCTGCAGAGCGGGTATCGTGATTGGAAAAATGCATGCAGGATGGAATCAATGCTCGACCGTTGTTGTCTCTCGGCGCTGGTCGTTGCGGCCACTTAATAGACGCTACTGCGGTGCAATAGTTCCCCCGGAAATATGAAGCACACTGTCTCAATGGAACTTATTCGAGATGTTTTCTGTTTTGCGCCATGTTGTTAATGGCGGCACGCATGCATCGAAGAATTATTTTTCAGGCAAGATGATGTCGGAGGTGCCGGGGTATACCCAACGCGGATATTCACGCGAAGGGTCGATGCAGCCGCCTTCGGTACAGGCATGGGCAGGGGCACGCAGCCGCATCATGATGCCGTGTATACGCTCGGCCTCGGCAGGATCGCGCATCGTGGCGCGCACATGCTCTTCAACGATATCCTCGTTCATCTGCAGATTGCCTTCGGCATCCGTATAAACGCCGGAACGCCAGTGATATACCTCGATACATTTTTCAATCATGCTGTAAGGCTTGTCGCGCTTCCAGAAATTGGTGAACAAGCCGCCACCGAGATAAAGGACCCAGGAGCCTTCGTAGCCCGTCACGTCGGAGGAGCGTTCGTCCGGGTTGCGAAACCACAGCCGGTCGCCCGGAACGTAATACTTTGGCGGCAACGGTTCTTCCATCGAACCATATTCCCGCAGGAACACATCGTGATATTGCCCCGACATGATGGCGCGCGACTGCCAATGCTGCTGGAGCTGCTGCAATAACGCCGGATTGCTGCGGGCGAGTTCCTGGGCGATACCGAGCAGGATCACATATTCGGTGGCGCGGTAACATGAGAAGGAATACTGCCGGCCGGATATTTCCGGCTGGGTCGCCATGCGCAGCGCCTCGATGATCTGTTTGCCCGGCTTCAGGGTAAAGCCGTTTTCCTCGCTGTATATCCAGTAATCTATCGGCCTTTCGATCTTGTCAGTGTGGAAGGAGAGGGATGTGCGGCGGGCAGCCTCAACGATGTTCTGGCGGATGCGTACCGAAGCGGCGACTTCTGCGTAACTGGGGTATTCAAAAGACACCGGCCCCAGCAGCATCGTCAGCAGGATCTCTTTCTCGAGATCGGTCGGGCCGGCCGGCGTGTGGAGGTCCAGTTTTTCGCAGAGTCGAAGCGTGTCGCGCGCAGGAGCCAGTTCCTGCTGGTGCGGGGGATGCAAGCGGAACCGGATGGAGCGGCCATTGCTTTCGCCGCTCGTTTCTATGAGTTGATCGATGCCGAGTTGAACGGCGCGATCAAGGAAGCGCTGCCTTGCTTCTGCAAGAGCCGGGACGTTTGCAGCGCGGATCAGAATTCCGC
This sequence comes from uncultured beta proteobacterium, assembly GCA_963840345.1. GTDB lineage: Bacteria > Pseudomonadota > Gammaproteobacteria > Burkholderiales > Gallionellaceae > Sideroxyarcus. The sequence continues at coordinate 117,867 of CAWIYO010000004.1, read as the reverse complement.
CGGTATCCTGTTCAGCATCCATTCTTTTCCGCACTCCCCCGATCCGAATCTGCGAGCTTGTTCCGAATTTCTCCGCTCTACAAGAATCGATCCAGCAACCTTCGACTGTGATGGTCCATCGCGTCGATATCCCGGACCAGGAACGAAACGCCGTACCCGTCAGTGATCAGCAGCGTGGTGTGGTTGAGGCGGCGGATGTGGTCTTCCGCCTTGAGCAATAGTTCGGTGTCGCCGCGGTCGGTCGATACCTGCCATTTGCTCGGAGTGGCGAAGCTGGAGACGCTGTCGATGCGCCTGATCTCCGGCATGAATTCGCGCTGGGCGAGTTCTGCTTCAATCAGCGTGCGCGCCGCCTCGGGCACATCGCTCAATCTGCTTATCCATTGCAGCTCGTGCCCGTCGTCGCCAAGCAGTGACACACCTTCCCCGGGTGCACTGATCGGAAAGGCGCGTACCGGAACGATGCCTTCGTGGATTTCGCCTTGCGCATCGGTGAGCACGAGGCGGCCTGCCGTGTTCCGGGTCAGCTTGAAATCATGGGTACTCATGCGGCCGACTCCTTGGAAGTTTCCGGCACATCGCCGCTTTGGTCGTCCAGGTCGGTGTCCACGTTGCGCGCCTGTGCCTGATACAGGCGGAAATAGGCTCCCTCCTGCTGCATCAGTTCATCGTGGCTGCCCACTTCAACGATCTCGCCCCGGTCCAGAACCACGAGGCGATCGGCTTTGTGCAGGGTGGAAAGGCGGTGTGCGATCGCGATCGTGGTGCGGCCCAGCACCAGATTGTCCAGCGCCTTCTGGATCTCTTTTTCGGTTTCGGTATCGACGGAAGCGGTCGCCTCGTCGAGGATCAGGATCCGCGGATCGATCAGCAATGCCCGGGCGATGGAGATGCGCTGGCGCTCCCCGCCGGACAAGCCCTGGCCGCGTTCGCCCACCAGCGAGTCGTAACCGTGCGGCAGGCGCAGGATGAATTCATGCGCATGTGCAGCGCGTGCCGCCGCGACGATCTCGGCACGAGTCGCGTCCGGTTTGCCGTAGGCGATGTTCTCGGCGATGGAGCCGAAGAACAGGAACGGTTCCTGCAACACCAGCCCGATGTTGCGGCGGTATTCCGCGATCGGAAGCGCACGGATGTTCACGCCGTCGATGCTGATCGAACCTTCGCTGACATCGTAGAAACGGCACATCAGGTTGACCAGCGTGCTTTTTCCGGATCCGCTGTGTCCCACCAGGCCGATCATTTCGCCCGGCGCGATGGTCAGATTCATGTTCTTGATGATGGCGCGATTGCCGTAACGGAATCCGGCCTCGCGGAGTTCGATGCGCCCGGCGATGTGCTCCAGGTGTTGCGGTTTGGCGGGTTCGGGCACGGTGGAAACGCGGTCGAGGATGTCGAATATGCGCTTGGCCCCCGAAGCGGTCTTTTGCGTCACCGAAACGATCCGGCTCATCGAGTCCAGACGCGTATAGAAGCGGCCGATGTATGCCAGAAAGGCGGTCAATACGCCCACGCTGATCCGGTCATGCGCCACCAGCCAGATGCCGAACGCCCAAACCACCAGTAGCCCGATCTCGGTGAGCAGGGTGACGCTGGGCGAGAACAGGGACCATATCCTGTTGATGCGGTCGTTGATGGCCAGATTGTGCTGATTGGCCTGGTGGAAACGTGCCGACTCGCGCTTTTCCTGGGCGAAGGCTTTGACCACGCGGATGCCCGGTATGGTGTCGGCCAGCACGTTGCTGACCTGCGACCAGACGCGGTCGACCTTTTCGAAGCCGGTGCTGAGTTTGCGCCTCACCATGTGGATCATCCAGACGATCAACGGCAACGGGAGCAATGTGACCAATGCCAGCCAGGGATTGATGGTGAACAGGATCACCGCCGTCATCACGATCATCAGCACATCGGTGGCGAAATCCAGCAGGTGCAGCGACAGGAACAGGCAGATGCGGTCGGATTCGGAACCGATCCGCGCCATCAGGTCGCCGGTGCGTTTGCCGCCGAAATATTCCAGCGACAGGTGCAGCAGGTGATCGTAAGTGATCGTGCGCAGATCGGTGCCGATACGCTCGCTGACCAGGGCAAGGATGTAGGTCTTGGCCCAGCCCAGCCCCCAGGCGAGCAATGCCGAGCCGAACAGTCCGGCGAGCAGAAAAGTCACTTCGGGTATGTCGATGGGGGCGCCATTCTGGTAAGGGATCAACACCTTATCCATCAACGGCATGGTCAGATAGGGCGGCACCAGGGTGGCGGCAGTCGAGGCCAGCATCAGCAGGAAACCTGCCAGGAGCTGCCATTGGTAAGGTTTGGCGAACCGCCACAAACGCAACAGCATCCAGCTCGATGGCGGCTCTTCCGATTCGGCACCGCAGAAGGCGCATTCTTCCTGGCCCGGCGCGAGTGGCATCAGGCATTGCGGGCAGAGGATGGGGGCTGCATCGGCGATGGGGCGTCCGCCGAGTACGTCGCCGAGCACTTGCTCGAACTGCCTCACAAAGCGCGTGGCGTCGGCATCGTTGACCATGGTGTAGCGCCAAACGGACAGCCTTGTCCCGGCGGCAAGCAGCTCAATGCTTCCGACGCCGGCGTGATCCTGTTGCCGCAACGATATTTCCTTACCCAACGGATGTTCGAAGAAATCCAGAGACGGCCATGTCAGGCTGAGTAGACGCTCGTTTGTTATAATAATCAAACGTCTGGCGTAGTTTAGCTGATCGTCGAGGTTGGTTTCCAGAAAAGCATGGATCTCTTCCTGATCGGATAAGTGCGTTTGCAGCGCCTTAAGCCAAGCATCTGAGACCAGTTTGCCGGAGGAAAATGAGGGAGGTGTATGAACGTTCACTATTTTTTAGTTTACTACAGTCGCAAAATTGGACAAACTGCCGCCCCTTTGTAAACGAAACTCGTGCCGAGTGCGTTGATTACGGCGTTCGTTGTCGCGATTAATTCTACCCGAGGTCATCTGGAAAGTTTGATGGAGTTCATTAATATCCTGTCGCTGCGCGGCCCGAACATTTGGACATACCGTCCTGTCATTGAAGTCTGGCTGGATATCGGTATTCTGGAAGATTCTCCTTCCAACAAGATCCCCGGTTTTTATGAAAGATTGACTGCGTGGATGCCGACGCTGGCCGAACACCGCTGCGGTATCGGCAAGCCCGGCGGTTTTCTGGAACGGTTGCGCGAAGGCACATGGCCGGGCCACATCCTCGAACACGTTACCCTTGAATTGCAGAATCTGGCCGGGATGCAGACCGGTTTCGGCAAGGCGCGCAGTACTCCGGTGCGCGGGGTTTATAAGGTGGTGGTGCGTTCGCGCAACGAACAGGTGACTCACGCCGCGTTGCATGCCGCTCGCGATCTGGTGCTGGCCGCGATGTACGATAAACCGTTCGATGTGGCGGCGACGGTCGCCCGTTTGCACGATATGGTCGATGACTTGTGCCTCGGGCCGAGCACTGCATGCATCGTGGATGCGGCCACCGATCGCGGCATCCCCTCGATACGGCTGACCGAAGGCAATCTGGTTCAGCTTGGCTATGGCAAGCGCCAACGCAGGATTTGGACCGCGGAGACCGATCAGACAGGCGCCATTGCAGAAGGCATTTCCCGCGATAAAGACCTGACCAAGAGCTTGTTGAGCGCTTGCGGCGTTCCGGTTCCGGAAGGCCGCGTCGTCGACAGCCCTGAAGATGCCTGGGATGCGGCGGAAGACATCGGCGTGCCGGTGGTGGTCAAGCCGAGCGACGGCAACCACGGGCGCGGCGTTTCCGTCGACCTGATGACGCGTGCCGAAGTCGAGGCGGCTTTCCCTCTCGCCGATGCCGAAGGCAGCGAAGTGATCGTCGAGCGCTTCGTGCGCGGCAACGAGCATCGTTTGCTGGTGGTCGGGGGCCGTCTGGCTGCGGCCGCAAGGGGCGAATCGGTTTATCTGGTGGCGGATGGCAGCTCGACGATACGCCAGCTCGTCGACTCCCAGATCAACAGCGATCCGCGCCGCGGAGCAAGCGAGGAATTCCCGCTTGATGTCCTGCTATTGGATGAGAATCCGGCGGCCCGCTTCGAGCTTGAACGCCAGGGTTACGATGCCGATTCGATTCCGCCCCAGGGAAAGCAGGTATTGATCCAGCGCAACGGCAATGTGGCATTCGATGTGACCGATGAGGTGCATCCTGAAGTCGCCGAAACGGTTGCATTGGCTGCACGGGTCGTGGGTCTGGACATCGCCGGCATCGATCTGGTCGCCCAGGATATTTCCCGCCCGCTCGCGGAACAGGGCGGCGCCATCGTCGAAGTCAATGCCGGCCCCAGTCTGCTCATGCACCTCAAACCGGCTCAAGGCCAGGCGAGGCCGGTGGGGAAGGCCATCGTCGACAATCTATTCAAGGAAGGGGACAGCGGACGCATCCCGGTGGTCGGCATCAGCGGCACGCACGGCATGAGTCTGGCTGCGCGTATCGTGGCGCGGTTGCTGCATCTGCGCGGCGACTACGTCGGCTTGGCCAGCTCAGACGGCCTTTCTTTCGCGCAGCGTATGGCCGATCATCGCGACTGTGCCAACTGGGCCGCCGCGCAAAAGGTATTGCTGAACCGCAGCGTGGAAGCGGCAGTGATCGAGAATACCTGCCAGACGATCCTGGAAGAAGGCCTGGGGTATGACCGTTGCCAGGTCGGCATCGTCACCAACATCGATGCTGCCCGGCATTTCGGCAAGTCCTACATCGAGACGCCCGAGGATGTCTGCAACGTGCTGCGCACCCAGGTGGATGTGGTGCTTGCGGACGGGGTCGCAGTGCTGAATGCAGACGATCCCCTGGTGGCGCCGATGGCCGAACATTGCGACGGCAAGGTCATCTATTTTTCGCGGCAGTCCGGATCGGGATTCGTCGCCACTCACCTGCAGCAAGGCGGCCGGGCGGTCGTGGTGCGCGACGGGGCCATCGTACTGGTTGAGGGCGATGAACCGGCAAAGCTGATCGAACTGGCACAAGTGCCCTTGCTGGCGGAAAGCAAGGATGCGGTGCAGATGGATAGCGTGCTGGCTGCCTTGGCTGCGGCCTGGGCATTGGGTGTCGTGCCCGAGCTGATGCGCGCCGGCATGTCGACGTTCGAAACGAAACTGGCAAGTGCAAAGGAAATCGCTTAATGGAAGTGTCACGCATACGCGCATTGCGCGGCCCCAACCTGTGGAGCAGGCATACCGCTATCGAAGCCATCGTGACCTGTAACGAGGCTGAGCGGGATGTCGCCAAAATAAACGGGTTCGAGTCCCGCTTGCGCACGCTGTTCCCGGAGATCGCATTGCTGCAATTGGCGGGGCATAGCGGAGCCGTGCCGATGGCGCATGTGTTGGAGTTGGCGGCGCTGGGATTGCAGACGCATGCCGGATGTCCGGTGACCTTCAGTCGAACCAAGACGACGCTTGAGCACGGGGTGTACCAGGTGGTGGTCGAATACAGCGAGGAACTGGTCGGGCGCAAGGCATTCGATCTGGCGCAGCAGTTATGCGATGCCGCGCTGCACAACACCGGGTTCGACCTGGCGGCGGCATTGGCCGGGTTGCGCGAACTTGATGAGGATGAGCGTCTCGGTCCCAGTACCGGGTCTATCGTTCAGGCTGCCGTGGCGCGGGGAGTTCCATTCCGCCGCCTGACCCGGGGCAGTCTGGTGCAATTCGGCTGGGGCAGCAAACAAAGGCGCATTCAGGCTGCCGAAACGGATCGCAGTGGCGTCATCGGCGAGATGATCGCCCAGGATAAAGAGCTGACCAAGAAGCTGCTCGAAGCAGCAGGCGTGCCGGTTCCCAATGGCCGTCCGGTAACGAGTGCGGATGACGCGTGGACGGTATTGTGCGAGATCAACGCCCCTGTAGTGGTCAAGCCGCTGGATGGTAACCAGGGCAAAGGGGTGACGGTCAACATCGTCAAGCGCGAGGATCTGGATCTCGCTTATGCCGCCGCTTCCGAGATCAGTTCGGAAGTCCTGGTGGAACGTTTCATCCCCGGCAGCGATTTCCGGTTGTTGGTGGTGGGTGACAAGCTGGTCGCCGCAGCGCGCCGGGAGCCGCCGCAGGTGATCGGCGATGGCGTGCATAGTGTGCGCCAGCTGGTCGAGCAGGTGAACAGCGACCCGCGCCGCGGCGAGGGGCATGCCACTTCTCTGACCAAGATACGCTTCGACGAGATCGCCCTGGCCTGTCTCGCCGCACAGGGCTTGAAGGCAGATTCCGTGCCCGATAAAGGTGTGCGCGTCCAGCTGCGCAACAACGCCAACCTCAGTACCGGCGGCAGCGCGACGGATGTCACCGACGATGTCCATCCGGACCTGGCAGCCAGCGCGGTGGCTGCAGCGCAGATGATCGGCCTGGATGTGTGCGGCGTGGATGTGGTGTGCGATAGCGTGCTGCATTCCCTGCAGGAGCAAAGCGGCGGCATCATCGAGGTGAATGCCGCACCGGGCTTGCGTATGCACCTGCAGCCTTCTTTCGGCAAGGCACGCGCGGTGGGCGAGGCGATCGTCTCGATGATGTTCGAGCATGGCGAGAATGGCCGTATCCCGTTGGTGACGGTGGCCGGTACCAACGGCAAGACCACCACGGTGCGCCTGATCTCTCATATCCTGGGCTGCAACGGATTGCGCGTCGGCATGACCAACTCGGATGGCGTATATATCGGCGGCAAGCGCATCGATACCGGCGATTGCAGCGGCCCCAAAAGCGCGCGCAACGTGCTGTTGCATCCCGACGTCGATGCGGCCGTGCTGGAAACGGCGCGCGGCGGCGTGCTGCGCGAAGGCCTGGCATTCGATCTGTGCGATGTCGCAGTCGTCACCAACATCGGAATGGGCGATCATCTGGGCCTGAATTACATCAGCACAGTGGATGACCTTGCAGTAGTGAAACGGGTGGTGGTGCAGAACGTTGCGCCGCACGGTGCTGCGGTGCTCAATGCGATGGATGCGATGTGCGTGCAGATGGCGGAGGCGTGCCCCGGCAGCGTGATTTTCTTTGCCCGCGACCATCATCATCCGATTATCACCATGCACAGGGCGCGCGGGCAGCGCGTGGTCTATGTGGAAGACGGTCACATCGTCGCTGCGCAGAATACCGAAGCGCATCGCATTCCGCTTTCGGCGATTCCGCTGACACGCAACGGAACCATAGGTTTCCAGATCGAGAATGCGATGGCGGTGGTGGCTGCGTCCTGGGCATTGAAGATAAACTGGGAAACGATGCACAAAGGCCTGGCGACGTTCGTCAACGATGCGCAAACCGCACCTGGCAGATTCAATATGTTCGATTATCGCGGCGCCAGCGTGATCGCCGATTACGGCCATAACCCCGATGCGATGCTTGCCCTGGTTCCTGCCGTCGAGAGCATCAAGGCCAACAAGCGGGTGGCGGTGATCAGCGGCGCGGGCGACCGGCGCGATGTCGACATCATTCGCCAGACCGAGATATTGGGCGACGTGTTCGACGAGATAATCCTGTATCAGGACCAGTGTCAGCGTGGCCGCGAAGACGGCGAAGTGCTGGCTCTGTTGCGGCAGGGTTTGACCCATGCCAAGCGTGCAAAACACATCGAAGAGGTCACCGGAGAGTTCCTGGCGATCGACACCGCCCTGGCCAGATTGAAAGCGAACGACATGTGTCTGGTCCTGATCGACCAGGTCGACGAGGCGCTGGCACATATCGCTAGTCGAGTGGCCGGCAACTGATCCCTGCGGGAATCAAGTAGCCTCCGTGCTTGATTCCCGCACGGGCGGCGGGTTCTGCATCCGGCAGCCCCGCATCACAGGTATCCCTGCTCCCCAATCCTCTCAACTTCCCGTCATGGTGCCGGTCATGACGGCGTCCCTTCGTATGGCGTGCAAATGCGCGGACACGCCATGGAGTACACGATATACCTGATATATCCCTTCATGGCTGATGGCCTATAATGAGGCATCGAAAAGCCCGACGATCACGACCGATGTATAAACTACAAAACCAGTCGTTTCTGTTGAAATCCCCCCTTTCGATCTTCCTTATCGTCGCTTTATCCATATTCATCGCCGAAGCCTCGGTGATGCTGCTGCTATATTCGCTGCCGCGGCTATCCTTGATCAGCGATGCCATCCTGGACGCCTCGTTGCTGGTCGCTCTGGTCTCGCCGGCACTGTATTTCTTCCTGTTCCGTCCCCTGGTCATTCATATCCGTAATCGCGAGCAGATCGAGGATGTATTGCACCAGAACGAGGAAGAGCAGTTCAAGCTCATGATCCGGACTTCCCTGGACGCTTTTCTGATAACCGATATTCAAGGCCATATTCTGGAAGTCAACGACGCCTATTGCCAGTTGACCGGATACAGCCGCGAAGAGTTGTTGAAAATGAACCGGGCGGAAATAGATGAGGTAGAAACCCCGGAAGAATCCGCGAGGGATATCGACAGACTGTTCGAAACGGGCAGCCATCGTTTCGAGACCCGCAAGCGCTGCAAGGACGGCCGCATCCAGATCGTCGAGGAAAGCTCGAACTACAGCAAGCTCAATGGCGGCCGGATCTACAGCTTTCTGCGCGATATCACCGAGCGCAAACAGGCGGAGGAACAACGGGACAGTTTGCTGCGGGAGATCGAAAGCGCCAACGATGAACTCAAGAACTTCGCCTATGTGGTATCCCATGACCTCAAGGCTCCGCTGCGCGCCATCAGTTCGCTGGCCGATTGGCTCGCCACGGATTATGCGGACAAGTTCGATGCCGAAGGCAAGGAGCACATGCGCCTCCTGATCAACCGGGTACACCGCATGGACGGGCTGATCGACGGTATTTTGCTGTATTCGCGGGTAGGGCGGGTAAAGGAAACGATGGTCGCCGTGGACATCAACCGGGTAGTGCGGGAGGTGATCGACTTGCTGGCCCCGCCGGCGAACATGGCGGTCAGCATCGAAAATTCCCTGCCCACCGTCATGGCCGAGCCGACCCGCATCCAGCAGGTATTTCAGAACCTGCTCTCCAACGCCATCAAATACATGGACAAGCCCGAAGGCAGGATCCTTGTTGCCTGTAGAGACGAGGGGATGCAATGGAAATTCAGCGTCACCGACAACGGGCCGGGCATCAAGGAGCAACATTTCGGAAAGATATTCCAGTTATTCCAGACGCTCGCCCCGCGCGACCGCGTGGAAAGTTCCGGCGTCGGTTTGGCGCTGGTAAAGAAAATCGTGGAGATGTATGGTGGGCATGTCTGGGTCGAGTCCACGGTCGGGAAGGGGAGCACGTTTTTCTTCACCCTGCCTCGCGCGCCTGCAACCCCAATTTCAACCAATGGAAAATAAGGCATGAAAATTCCGGACAAACCCATCCTGCTGGTAGAAGACGACCAAGTGGACGTCATGACGGTCAAGCGTGCGCTGAAGGAAATCAAAGTCACCAATCCGGTGGTGAATCCGGAAAATGGCGAGGAGGCGCTTAAATACCTGCGCGACCCGGCAAGCAAAAAGCCGTGCATCATCCTGCTCGACCTCAACATGCCGATCATGAACGGCATCGAGTTTCTGGATGTGATCAAGCATGACCCCCGGCTCAAACGCATCCCGGTGGTGGTGCTGACTACGTCCGAGGAGCAGCAGGACAAGATGAACAGCTTCGATCTGGGGGTGGCGGGCTATATGGCCAAGCCGGTGGATTACCGGCAGTTCGTCGAAGTCATGCGCACCATCGATGCCTACTGGACCATCAGCGAGGTGCCGGAATGAGCAAGCCGCAGATACATATACTCCTCGTCGAGGACGATATAGTGGATCGTATGGCCTGCCGTCGCGCGCTGGCGCAGGACCCGAGTTATGAATTCGTGTTGTCGGAAGCGGAAACCGGCCGCCAGGGTTTGCAGCTTGCCCATGAGCAAAAGCCGGATTGCGTGCTGCTCGATTATCACTTGCCCGATCTGGATGGCCTTGAATTCCTGACCGAACTGAAGAACGATGTGGGCGAGATTACGGTCCCGGTCATGATGCTGACCGGCTCCGACAACGCTTCGGTCGCCGTCGAGGCCTTGAAGCGGGGCGCGCAGGACTACCTGGTCAAGGATGCCAACCGCCAGTATCTGGTGCTGCTGTCTGCCGTCATCGAGCGCGTTCTGCGCGAGCGCAAGATGCTGATGGAAAAAAAACAGGTGGAAGAGAACCTGGTCCGCGCCGAAGCGATGTACCGTTTCCTGGTGGAGCAGATTCCCGCGATCACCTACACCACCGCGCTGGATGCGTCAGGCAAGCTGCTGTATATCAGCCCGCAGATCCGCCAGCTGGGTTTTTCGCCCGAGGAGTTGCTGGCAGAGCCGGAAGGATTGCTCAAGCATATTTACCCGGAAGACCGGACGCTCGTCTATACCTCGATCGCGGGCGGCTATGAGGGCGAGCAGCCCGTGCGCTGCGAACACCGCCTGCTCACTCGCGACGGCGAGGTGCGCTGGTTCCTGAATGAGGCAAGCCTGGTGCGTCACGAATCGGGCGAGCCGATGTTCATGCAAGGCATTCTGGTCGATATCACCAAGGACAAGGAGGTCGAGGAGGAGCTGCACCAGCACCGCCGGAGGCTCGAGGAACTGGTGACCAAGCGCACCATGCAGTTCGAAAAACAAACCTCGATACTCGAGTCGGCCAATGCCAACCTCACCAAAATGCTTGGCGAGTGCAAACAGGCAGGGAGCGCACTCAAGAAGAACGCCGACCGGCTCCTGGATATCTACCACAATGCCCCCTGCGGTTATCATTCGCTGGACGCGGACGGGGTGTTCGTCCAGATCAATGACACCGAACTCAAGTGGCACGAGCTCAAACGCGAAGAGGTCGTGGGCAAGGCAAGGTTCGGCGATCTGCTCACGCCCGAAAGCGGGAAGGTCTTCGCGGACAGCTACTCCCGTCTCAAGGAAAGCGGACGGATAAGCAATCTCGAACTCGAGATCGCACGCAGGGACGGTACTCGCCAGCATATATTGCTGAGTGCCAACGCGTTAAAGAATGCCGAGGGGCAATTTGTGACGAGCCGCTCCATATTGTTCGACATCACCGATCGCTAGCGCCAGCCGGTTGCCGCGCAGGCGGCATGCGAGGCATGCGGCGGTGGCGTCGAACGGCCGGTGCTGAAAAGCCTTGGACATCGATTTCCGGCGAGGCATGAAGATGCCCAATAGGCATTATTAAAAAAGCCAGCTCCCCTTTCAATTGTCGCGTTGCAGGAAGAATTCTTTGCTAGCATGCGCACTTGCATGCGGCGCGAGCGTGCTTTTACGCCTTGTTTGCCCACTCAACTTATTGAACCAGGAACAACATGGAATCCTCTGCAGCACTCGAATTGGCAAAACATACGCTATTGGTATTCGGCATCATCCTCGGCATCGGAACATTCTCCGGCTTATTGGCGCGCTTTGCGAAAGTGCCCGACGTGGTGGTATTCCTGCTGGTGGGCATGCTGATCGGCCCGGGCATGCTGGGCTTCGTAGACATCAAGGCTGACTCCACCATCAACCAGCTCATCCTGATCTTCGGCTCCAGCTACATCCTGTTCGACGGCGGCGCATCCATCAAGCTCAGAGTGCTGAAGGAAGTCTGGATCACTCTGCTGGTGATCGCTACCATCGGCGTGCTGATCACCGCATTCATCACCGGCGTGGCGGCTTATTATTTGCTTGGCCTGCCCTTCATTGTCGCTCTGCTGTTGGGTTCTACATTGGCCTCTACCGATCCGGCGACGCTGGTGCCGGTGTTCAAACAGGTCAAGATCAAGGAGCGCGTCGCGCAGACCGTGATGAGCGAATCCGCCTTTAACGATGCGATGGGCGCCATCGTCACCTTCACTGTCCTTGCCGTGGCAATGGGTTCCGGCGAGTTCTCTTCCGGCGATGCGATAGCCGGGCTGCTTAAGCAATCCATCATCGGCATCGTCATCGGCGGCGTGCTCGGCTATCTGGCCGCCGTGCTGATCTCACACCACAAATTCGACTTCCTCGCCGAGTATGCGCCGGTGGTCACGCTCATGGCGGTGATAAGCGCTTACATGGCTGCCGACGGCCTGCAGGCCAGCGGTTTCATGGCCGTGTTCGTATTCGGCATCATGATGGGCAACACCGATTCGCTCGGTTTCAATCGTTCCGAGAGTGAAAGCCATCAACTGGAAGATTTTGTCCAGACGACGGCGCTCATCATGCGCATGTTCATTTTCATCTTGCTGGGTACCCAGGTTGATTTCGGCCTGATGAATCAGTACCTGTGGGCGGGCGTCGGCGTGGTCGCCATCTTCATGCTGGTGGCGCGTCCCGCCACCGTGTTCCTCTGCGCACTGCCGGACCGCCGCGCCAAATGGACCTTCAAGGAGATGCTGTTCATGTGCTGGACGCGCGAAACCGGCGTCATCCCCGGCGCGCTGGCCGGCATGCTGGTCGGCATGAACGCGCCCGGCGCGCAGATCATCGCCTCGGTCACCTTCATCGCCATCCTGATGACTATCGTGATCCAGGCTACGACGACCAAGTGGCTGGCGAAGAAACTCGATCTGCTGGTTGGGGAATAACCGGCCAATTGAACGCGGGCAAGACGCCCGCGTTTTTTTCTTCCTGAAGTGCATTGCCCCCGCGCCCGTCATCTGTCAGGCAACGGAGGTTAATGAGCAGCGCTTAGCGCCGGGGAAGGGAAAGGCGAACGACCTTGCCTCCCCACCCGTATTTCTGGTCGCGGGCCTGAACGGTGACCGTCCTGATTTCCGGGGGAATGCTTACTCCGGTCAGTTCGCGTGTAAAGGGCTGCTCGGAGGCGTGGTCGTGAAGCAGTTTGCGCTCGCCGTAGACCTTATCGTCGCTTCCAATGATACGAAATCCATCAGCATAGCGTTGCGGGGTGTCATAGCTGGAAGAAATGGTGGCGTCAAAGTCGAAGGCATCGGTACCGCTCGGTGAAACGGTAGCGGCAATCACATCCGGGAATTGCTGTTCGCCTGCGAGCGGCTCGCCCCCGGGCTCGAGACATGCCATGGCAAAGAACAACAGGATGCCGATGCCCTGTCGGCTACGCCGACTTGATCCCGCATTGAGTACTCGATTAAACATTGGCACCTCCCTTGTGTAGCGCCGCCGGGTAGAAATATCCGGCAACGCAAGTCTAACCTTTAAACACTTACTGGTAAGCCGCGCTACTCTCTTCCTGCTCTCCAGCGGGACGTCAAATTTTGGCCGCCTTGAATTCGCTGGATTCGATGATTCCGCAGAAGACCCGCATCAGTTCGGGATCGTGTTTTTCACCGGTTTCTTCTTGCATGATAGACATGATCTCCGCGTGCGTTCTCGCGTGATGGTATGACCTCGTCACCGCCATCGCGTCGTAGTTGTCGGCGATGGCGATGATGCGGGAACAGATCGGGATGTTTTCCCCCACGAGCCCATCCGGATAGCCCGAGCCGCCGTAATTCTCATGGTGGTGGCGTATCACCTGGGAGGTTTTTTCCGAGCCATCGAGTTCGGTGGCAGCCATGATTTTTTCCCCGATCTCGGGGTGTTTTCGTATTTCCGCCCACTCGGCTTCGTCGAAATGTGAAGTCTTCAGGAGAATATGGTCGGGTATGCCGATCTTGCCGATATCGTGGAAGGAGGCGGCAATCTTCAAAATTGCCAAATCTTTTTTGGACAGCCCATAAGCGACCCCGATCGCCTCGGAGAGCGCACCCACCCGCTCGGAATGGAGCCGCGTCAATAGATCACGGTAACCCAGCGCAACCGACAAGGCTTTGGTGTACATGTATAGCGCATTGGAGATCGGATCATCCTGTTTCATGTCGATTTCCTTTAAGAACACCTACTGTTCCTTTGACCTCAAGCATGCGCGCATAGTTTTGCGCACTTTCGTCATGGCTTCTGTGACATCCGTACCCATTCCGGATTGAAGAAGGGAGGAATGGCGCCAGCAGTCATTTCAGGGCTGCTGCCTAGCGGACAGTCCGGGCTGTTGATCTGATTGAACCACTCCCGGAATCGCAGCATGCTCGCCGGATTCATGACGCATGCCTTCTGCCCGAAAGGGTGGCCGAGTTGCAGCAGCAAGTGCCCGATCTCATGCGCCATGTACGCGCCAGCCAATTCTGCCGCATCCTCTTCGGAGTATTGTTCCCCGCCGCGCAACAGCGTGCTGTTGCCGGAATTGTCTGTGAACGGGAACGTGCTCATGACGACGTATGCACCATACTTGCTGGTACGGCTGTATGCTGTTGTGCCTACAGTCAGGCCTCCGCGAATCGCGGAATGGATATCGACTCCATAGTATTCGGCGCTCGCAATCAGCTGATTGGTTATCACCAGATCGTACGGCAGGTTGCCATAGCCCAGTGTGTCCCAATAGACCCATTCGTTATATGGAGTGTTATCGAGCACCGGGGCACCGTCAGCAGCTTTGACACTGCGCCACTGTTCCAGCCTTTCAAGCATGACGTTCGACAGCAACCCGGAGAATGACATCAGGTCTTTCGGGTGCGCATCCGGCAGATAGGGGGTCGCGAAGGCAAGCGCATCTTCCAGTCTCGTGCCGCGTTGAGTGAGTGTCTCGTTGATGCCTTCGGCGAGTTTGTGCTTGTCGCCGCTGCCGGATTTGAAATTGTAGATGGAGGGTATACGCTCCTTCATGACGGCAGGCGGAATGATCGCAAACAACTGGTCGATCCCGATTTCGGGAGCGACCGTGAACTCGGCGTAGACGCCAAAGTGCTTCCAGACGGTCAGTTGGGCGGATGCCAACATGATTTTCAGATGGTCCGGAGAGAATCGCGCAAGGCGCGGGTTAGTTGCTTGAACGACGCGAATCCGGACTGTGGAACCGGGCTTGATGGGAGTAACGGATGAGTTTTGCCATTCGTTACTCCCCCCCAGCTCCAGGCATCCGGGGAGCAAGACAATGAGGCAGATGCAGATGAGTCGTCTTGGCAAGTCAGCTCCGGCTATCCTGCAGGTGCACGGTTACAGTCCCAGGATGATCAGCACCCCGGCCGCAACGGCAATCCCAGCCATGACCGTGCCCATTCCCGAAAAACTTAGATGGAGAATGTGCGCCAGGCCTGTGACGATGAGCCAAGCGGCCAATAACAACACTCCGATGCTTCTTTTCATTGTTGAGATTCCTTATGGGTAATAAATGATGTATTGCGGTACGAGTTCAGTCCAGCCAGGATGATGTGCGGATCACCGCGCATGGTGCTGCAACCGCACAAGCCTATTTTAGCTGTCCGCTTTGCGCGGCGGACATAATCTGTGACCTTTCATTTGGAGTCAGACAGGTTCACCCTGTTCCTCATCCGCCAGGCATCCACTGCAGCCACCGCGCATATGATGAGATAGTAGCTTGCGGTAGAAACGATGATGTGCGAAGAGACTGCCGCCATAGGTCGCCATAGAGTCCATGCGACAAGCACTGCGGTCGACAATATGAACAGCCAGATTATGAAAAATATCAGTGCGGTGCCGCTACGCCCTTGCATCCATTGTCCCAACCCCGGTATCAACATTGAAGCCAGTACCTGTCGGGCCGCGTTCCCGCCTGGCTTGGCGACTGGAGAGTCGGTTTGAGAGGGGGCCGCCGGGGCGACTGATGCGATGTCGCCAATTTCACGCAACCGGGCCGACATGCGTAGTACCGTTTGCGTTGACATGGTATGACCCGTCAGCGCAGTGCCGTCCTTGAATTCGATCCTGGCTACGCCACTACCCAGCATCAAGAATCTGGTCACGCGTTGTGACCACGTCATTTCGCGTGGATCGAGGAGCCGTATGTTCTGTATGTCCTGACGCGGATATTCCTTGGCGAGAGTGCGATCCCTCAGATTTGCCACGAACACCAATAGCCGCTGCCCGGTTAGCACAAGCAGGTTCATGCTGCCCATCCTGCCCGCCAGAATCAGTGTCTCCAGCGGCAACTCATCGGGTCTGCGCACTTTCCAGAAAACATCATTCGATTTCAGGAACTGGACTGCTCTCTGATTGAATAGCGCTTCGGCTGCAGGGTCTGTCGCGGCACGCTCGATGTTCTGGCGAAGCAGGATTCGTGTAAAAACGAACACCAGGATCATGGCTATTGTCATGAACAGCAACAATCCCAGCAATGCCGACGGTGTCTGAATATGTTTGAGGAACCCGCGCAGCATGAATTGGGAAATAAAAATGGCGCACACGGCTATAAAAGCGGGCCAGTATATTTTGAGACTTGATACAAACAGGGCGAATGGAGACCGCAAGGGCGTTCCCAATTGCGACAGATCGATGTTCAGGGCATTTAAAGTCTGTTCCTTCTCCAGAGATTGCGCGCCCCAGGCAAATGCGAAGCCGGCCAGAAACAGCAGGACCGCACCGGCAATGTATCTCTGGTATCGAGTCTGCAGCTCCTGCCGGCGATCCAGCGACGCTTTCAGTTCCTCCTGAACCTGGGCATCCCCAAAATCCGGTAGCGCAACATGGTCGTCCGACCAGCGCTTGATCGCATAACTTGCTCCATCGACCATCAGCAGCTCATTCCCGAGCCACTTGATGTCACGAGGTTCCGGTGTTCCGGTAACCGGAAAATCCCATTGAGTCCCATCGCTGAAGATATCGGTTGCATGTCCCTGAGTCATGCCATTGGCGAAACGCACGATGGTGCCAAGCGGCGGAATATGAGTCGCTTCCGATTCCTTGCCGTGCGATGCCGCAGCCATGCCGAGGTATTGCCAACCGCCGCAGTGCTGGGTCAGCTTCACGCGCGATTTTTCGATCAGCGTTTCGCCATCCAGCTCGACGGCTGCCGGCCGATTGGTGTCGGTGGTCCACAAACTGTTTCCCGACCACCAAAGGCCGTTGGTGAACTCGTATATGCCGGGCTTGGTGCGTGCCAGGAAACGTCCGTTGGCATCGAACACGGCAACTGAGTGTCCGCCGCCAGTCGCAATGGCGACCCGCCCGTTGTCGTCAAAGGCATAGTTGATCGCCCTGCTGCCGTGCCTGGCCAGATCTGCAGGCCACTGCGGGACGAGGCGAGATTTGATGATTCCGGTCTTTGAATCCAGAAAATACAGCGTTGGATCGTCGCGCACCGATGCAACAAGCTGCCCATTCGGATGAACCTCCAGATTGCCGATCAGTCCGCCCACCCTGAGCGCCGCGCCATCAACCACGGCGGTCCGCATTCCGTTTTCATCCAGATGCCACAGCGCATCTTCTACGCTGACCCAAACCGAACGATCAGGCAATACCGCAAGCGCCGATGGCCCCTGGATGTGCAATCTCTTGTTGCTTGCCGAGAACGAGCCTACTACGCAAGCCATTGCCGCCGCCATAAGCAATATTGCGGCAGCTTTGAGTTTGGTTGTCATTCTTATCATTGCAGGATCGTTCAAAATAATTTGTGGAGTGGGTATCGTGATTGCATTTGCAATGCGCCATCTTCAGCGCGGAAAAATAACGGCTTCGCTGCGTTATCCGCGGATCTTTACCAGACCGAACCGTACCTGCACGCAGATCGCCGGTCAATATGCCAAACGGCCTAGATACATGTGACAACGGGCACCGAAGTGCCCGTCTTGTACTCCGACTTCAAATTATTCACAGAGAATGCGTCGAACCGAATGCCAGAACCGAAAGCGCGGGATCCCTTACCAATTGTCATGGCGCTCGCGGCGCTCTTGCCGGTAATTGGTGACCTCAAGACGGATGCCGTCCGGGTCGGTGAAGAAAGTTGCCCAGTAATCGGGCGCGTAGCCGGGATAATTCTTTGCCTCGGAGGCATCGATGCCCGCGCTGCGCAGCGCCCCGGAAACCGCGACGACATCCTCGATGCTATCCACGCGCAGGCAGAGGTGATGCAGGCCGGGCGCATAGGGATCATGCGCGGAAGTGCTGCGCGATGGCCGTAACACATAACCGAAGTGGCGGTTGTAGTACTGGATGTGAGGTTCGCCCTCCAGGGCGAAGTTCTTCTTGCGGAATTCCAGTACCTGCGACAGCACGATGTCGTAAAAGGCTTCCGAACGGTTCAGGTCAGAGACGGTGATGTAGATGTGGTCGATACCGGTGACTGTGGTCATGGTTTTGGTTTATGTATGGCTGTACTGTGCTGCGGTTTCAACCGGTCGATGCAACAAGTTGATCAAATCTTTCAGCCGGTGTTTCGTAGTTTAACGTCTTCCTTGGACGCTGATTCAATTTCCTCGCCACGCCATTGAGCTGGGCTTGCGAGTAAACAGAAATGTCTACCCCCTTGGGGAAATACTGCCGCAACAGCCCATTCGTATTTTCATTGCTCCCACGCTGCCAGGGATTCTGCGGGTCACAGAAGTAGACCTGTATGTCGGTCGCCAAGGTGAAACGCTTATGGTCAGCCATCTCTTTCCCTCGATCCCAGGTTAGCGATTTGTAGAGTTCCTGCGGTAACTTGCGAGCGTTTCTGATGAGCGCGTTGATGACTGTTTCGGTATCTTTGCTGGCGACTTTCATTAGCATCACATAGCGCGTATGACGTTCGACAAGGGTCACAATCTGGCTATTCAAAGTTCCGCACAACAGGTCGCCTTCCCAGTGGCCAGGTACCGCCCGATCCTCCACCGTGGCCGGACGCTCGCTGATCGATACCGCATCGACAATCCTGCCGCGATCGTCTGCCTTCTGCATATGATGGCGAGAACGGCGCATGACTCGGGTGCGCCTTAAATGCTGCACCAATTCTTTCTTCAGTGCCCCACGAGCTTGAATGTAGAGGCTGCGATAGATGGTTTCGTGTGACACCTGATAGTTCTCGTCGTCCGGGTAAGTATGTTTCAGCCAGCCAGCAATCTGCTCCGGTGACCACTGCATCTGGAGCTTCCCTGCCACGATGTGCGCCAATGTTCGGTTCTCCACCAGTTTACAGGTCTTGGGGCGATGTGCCCGATCCCAAGCAGCTTGGTCGGCTTGACTGGCTCGATAGCATTCTTGGTCACCGTTGCGCTTGATCTCGCGATAAATGGTGGAGGGTGCGCGTCCGAGAGATGCGGCAATCGAGTAAATTGATTGCCCCGCCACGACTGCACGCGATATCTCTTCACGTTCGGCCAAAGTCAGAGCCAATCTTGAACGTCGTCGTTGAGCGGGTCGTATCCCACCGCTTTCGGCTAGAATGCGCTCGATTGATGAATGGTATCGATCAAACAACTGGGCGATCTGCTGTAGAGAATCGCCTTTTTGCCAGCGCTCCCACATCAGAGCTCTCTGGCTTTCAGTGTAATGGATTCGCGGTCTCTGTTTCATCTGCAACACTCCTTCTGCTTACGCAGATTCTAGTGTGTTGCATCGACCGGTTGAAACCGCAGCCCATTTCGGTCATTACGTCTCGCCAACTCACTCCCCGAAACCGGTCATTCGTGACCGGCAAGAATTAACCCAAAAGAGTCAGACGACCGTTAGTAGTTATTGCCGCTCATGCTTGGAGGGATAACTCTGAGAACCGAATAATGATGCTATTTCTTTAATTCCACTTTAGCAATCTGTGAGGCGCTCAACTCATAATTCTGTAACATCTTCCGCATAACTTTTACCGTGTTATGTACTTTCTGGTCTACTGATTTTGGACAATCTTTCTGATGGGCCCAAAAAGCACTCAACACGTAACCTTCAGCATCCTTCTTGAAGCCTTCTCTTACAGTCAAGTAGCTTAGCCAATTAGCATGAACTAATTTCATTTCACTGCCATCCTTCAAAGGCGCGAGATAATTAAAGAGGGGAAGACTGTCATTACCTATTGCACCAGCTTTCTGTGATGCAATAAAACTTTTACCTAGGCTTTTACTCAAAACTACTCCTGAAAAATCTAATAAACTACACAGCTGATATGCTTCAACGATCGCTTTGCCTGCAAGACAATGCTCTTTAATTATGAATTCTCCCTCGTGGAGAACGCCTCGTATGGGCAATCCGTTTTCAAACATTGCTGAAGTAAGCCACGAGGAGCAAACAGACAGATAAATTCGAGCCAAGTAAACCCAGTCAGCACTCGCGTTTTCAGGGTAGGCCAGTGTAAATACAATCGTGTCAGAGAAGACAAGGTGGGTTAAAGCTTTACTAACTCCCTCGAAATCGGGGTCGGCTTTAGTCGCCTTTTCTATATTGGCTTTCGCTTGTTTTGGTGTGTCATTAATGATATCTAAGACACTAAGTGCAGATTCCGATGCTGAGTTGTTTTCAAGAAAACTTTGGTACCCCAAAATATCAAAAAAACCTACTAGACCTTTCATTGATCAACTCCTGTAGTCGTGATTTGTTCAGCAGTCCCCGCCAAGTAACACGGGGGGGCTATGAATACTTAGGTCAGCAATCAAACAAAAAATACACTGTCAGCTAATGGCCGGGAGCCGAAGTCTACTCTCCAATATTCACTGCCGAAAAGCGGCCTCTCCCGAACGTCAGCACCTGGGACTGATCTGCCGCGCCGTTAATGGCAGCTCCCATTCCAGAATTCAGAACCTGTAGACAACGCCTACGGAAGGTAGAGATTCGCGAACAGTCCAGGATTGATTGTTATTGGACATAGTGAACCCGGCAAATTTTTCATACTGGGCGCGGATGCCCAATTGTCGGTTTACGTTGTATTGAACTCCGATGCCGATCATCGACGACCATGATGTTGAGTGACTAACGTTAAGGCCGGACATTGAACCTGTACCTGACACTTTGATCGTGTTAATCGACACTCCAAGTTTGCCAAACAGGTCGAATGTGTCGCTAACAGGGTAAGTGCCAATGGCAGCTACTTGTACAGCGGAATTTGTTATTTTCGCGCTACCCGTGCCGGAATTCAGAGTCGAATCACCTATTACTGCATAGCCACCTTCAACTGCGAATATTGGGCTGAAGTGATAGCCGCCGGATATGCGCATTGCATTTGGGTTTGAGAAATCGGCACCACCAGGATTTGAGTTGCCATAAGTCATTTTGCCGAAATCGCCAGCCACATAATACTTGCCAGTGTTGTCGGCTAATGCGGGTGTAGCTACTGCAACCAGAATGGCTAGTGCCGAGATGTATTTCTTCATGTGTATCTCCGATAAATGGTGCAGCACCCTAACTTTCGTTTTATATCCGGTCAATATGCCAAAAGGTCTAGTACTTTTTCGCACGACATCAATCAGCTTGTTATCATTGCCTCCATCCAAGTCAGGAGTTGAGTGATGCAAATTTCATTGCATATCCATGCCGCCGCTGTCCTGGCGCTGTGCGGTCTGATGTGCTCGCCGGTGCGAGCGGGTGAGGTGAGTGTTGCAGTGGCATCGAATTTTGCCAAGCCGATGGAGCGCCTTGCGCCGTTGTTTCAGAAGGAAACCGGGCATACAGTGAAGGTGACCTTGGGTGCCAGCGGCAAGTTGTATGCGCAGATCAAGGGCGGGGCGAAGTTCGATGCATTCCTTTCCGCGGACGAAGAGATGCCGAGGCTGTTGATGCAGGACGGGATGGCGGTCGGTGGTTCGCGTTTTGTCTACGCCACGGGCAGGCTGGTGCTGTGGAGCGTGCAGCCCGACCTCGTTGACGACAAAGCCTCGGTGCTCAACAAGGGCAATTTCAACATGCTGGCAATCGCCAATCCCCTGCTCTCGCCCTACGGTGTGGCCGCAAAAGAGACGTTGATGAAGCTGACGATGTGGAATTCGATACAGCCAAAGTTGACCAAGGGCGACAACGTGACGCAGACCTACCAGTTGGCCGCGACGGAAAAAGCCGATCTGGCTTTCATTGCGCTGTCGCAGGTGATGCGCGACGGCCAGGTGGCCGACGGGTCATGGTGGCCGGTGCCGCAAGAGATGCATCACCCTATCCGGCAAAGCGCAGTGCTGCTGGCGGGCGCAAAAGATCCGGCCGCGGCCAAGGCGTTCCTTTCTTTCTTGAAGAGCGAAAAAGCGCGAGCCGTGATGCGCGGGTTCGGGTACGAGTTTTCGCGGGATTGAACTTCACTCCCCTCGTTGCAGCGAAAGATACGTAACGAATGCGCCAATTTGTTCAGAAGGCTACATGGCAGGCCGTTCCAGTGGTTGCCAAAGTTACGTTCTGATTTAGCGAGATCGAGTATTGGCGGGGGTTGGGCGGTATCCATGGGCGTAAGGGCATCATTTTTGCTGAGCGTTGGGAGGTGACCAACGGCCAAAGTCGGGACTTAAAGAGGGGGTGCGCGCTGATCGAGGCGTCGCACATTATTCTGGCAGTGAATGCGTAAGCCGATATTACTAAGGCCGGATGGAATTTGTAGGAGCGGGCCATGCCCGCGAATCGCACGCATGGCGTGCTCCTACAAACGGCATCATTTTTTAACGTTCAAGATTTAGGAGAGCAGTAATGCAATCGCGTCATTTGAATCTGTGGGTTGCTGTCGGGGCGTTGTTGCTTGGCGCCATGGCGAGTTCGGTGAATGCGGGCGAAGTGAATGCCGCCGTGGCGGCAAACTTCACTGCGCCGGCGCAGCAGATCGCCGAGCAGTTCCAGAAAGAGACCGGGCACACGGTGAAGCTAAGCTTCGGCTCCAGCGGCAAGTTCTATTCGCAGATCAAGGAAGGCGCGCCGTTCGACGTGTTCCTGGCCGCCGATGAAAAGAATCCCAAGTTGCTGGAGCAGGAGGGACTGGCTATAGCCGATACCCGTTTCGTTTATGCCTTGGGCAAGCTGGTGTTGTGGAGTGCGCAGCCGGGCTTCGTGGATAACAAGGGCGCCGTGCTGAGCAAGGGCAGCTACAGCAAGATCGCCTACGCCGATCCCAAGCTCGCACCTTACGGTCTGGCCGCACAGGAGACCCTGCAGAACATGAAGCTGTGGGACAAAGTGCAAAGCAAGCTGGTAACAGGCGAAAGCATTGCCCAGACTTACCAGTTCGCCGCGTCCGGCAATGCCGAGATGGCGTTTGTCGCGCTGTCGCAGATCACCAAGGACGGCAAGGATGATCGAAGGTTCGTACTGGCTCGTGCCGGCGACTATGTACAGTCCGATCAAGCAAAGCGCGGTGCAATTGAGTGCAGCGAAAGACCAGGCCGCGGCACAGGCGTTCCTGCCTATCCTGAAAGGGCCCGAAGGCGCGGCGATCATTCGCAGTTTCGGATACGGATTGCCGTAAGTATTTCTCCCTTCCCCCGCAGGCGGGGGAAGGGGCGGGGATGAGGGGCGGTGAGTTGAAGTAACTTTATGAGATTCGCATAGACCCTCACCCTAACCCTCTCCCGCTTGCGGGAGAGGGGACTAATCCGAAGAAGCATTACGATAATATGAAAACACCATGACATCTCTGGACCCCTCCGACCTGCAAGCCGTATGGCTCACGCTCAAGCTGGCGAGCGTGAGCACGCTGTTGCTGTTGCTGATCGCCACGCCGATTGCCTGGTGGCTGGCGCACAGCAGCAAGTGGTACAAGGGCATGGTGGCGGCCGTGGTGGCGTTGCCGCTCGTGATCCCGCCCACGGTGCTGGGTTTCTATCTGTTGCTGCTGATGGGGCCGCACGGAGTGGTGGGCGAACTGACCACGGCATTGAATCTCGGCAGGTTGCCGTTCACGTTTTCCGGCCTGGTGGTCGGCTCGGTGCTGTTCTCGATGCCGTTTGCAGTGCAGCCCATCCAGAATGCCTTTGAAGCGATGGGCAAGCGGCCGCTGGAAGTGGCGGCGACTTTGCGCGCCGGTGTGTGGGATCGCTTCCTCAGCGTGGCGCTGCCGCTGGCGCGTCCGGGTTTCATCACGGCGATCATCCTCGCGTTTGCGCACACCGTCGGCGAGTTCGGCGTGGTGCTGATGCTGGGCGGCAACATCCCCGGCGAGACGCGCGTGCTCTCGGTCGCCATCTACAATCATGTCGAAGCCATGGAATACGGCGCGGCGCATTGGCTCGCGGGGGGTATGGTGCTGTTCTCGTTCCTGGTGCTGCTTGCCTTGTATATGACTGGCAGCCGGTACAAGGTGGCGCCATGAGCATCATCTCCGCAGATATCCGGCTGCAACTCGGCGAGTTCACCTTGAGCGCGATGTTCGATGCGCCGGCACGAGGGGTTACCGCTTTATTCGGCGCCTCCGGTTCCGGCAAGACCAGCTTGCTGCGCTGCATCGCCGGGCTGGAGCGGGCTACGGGCAGGTTGCATGTGAACGGCGAAACATGGCAAGACGAGAAGACTTTCCTGCCCGTGCATCGCCGCCCCTTGGGCTATGTGTTCCAGGAGGCCAGCCTGTTCCCGCACCTGTCGGTGCGCGCCAATCTGGAATACGGTTTCAAGCGCATCCCCTTGTCCGAACGCAAAGTTCCGCCGGAGCAAGTGGTGGAGTGGCTGGGGCTGAGCCATCTCGTCGATCGTCGCGATCCTTCCGGGCTTTCCGGCGGCGAACGCCAGCGCGTCGCCATCGGCCGCGCGCTGCTCACCAGCCCGCGCATCCTGCTGATGGACGAGCCGCTCTCCGCGCTCGACACCGCCAGCAAGCACGACATCCTGCCGTATCTGGAACGCCTGCACCGCGAACTGGATGTCCCCGTGCTCTACGTCAGTCATGCAATGGATGAGGTGGCACGGCTGGCCGATCATCTGGTGCTGCTGGAAAAAGGCCGCGTCATCGCCAGCGGTGCGCTGCAAGAGACGCTGGTGCGGCTCGACCTGCCGACCGCGCATTTCGACGATGCGGGGACAGTGATCGAAGCGGGGGTAGCGCAGCAGGACGAGCAATATCACCTCACGCGCCTGGATTTTCCCGGTGGCAGCCTGTGGGTGACGAAAGTGGACCAGCCCTTCGGTACCCGAGTGCGTGCCCGGGTGCTGGCACGCGACGTCAGCATCGCCACGCAAGCCCCGCAGGGCTCCAGCATCAACAACATCCTGAATGCGCGCATCGACGAAATCCTCGACGAGGGCCCGGACAAGGTCATCGTGCGCATGCAGGTCGGCGAGTCGCACAAGCTGCTGTCGCGCATCACGCGCAGATCGCGCGACCATCTCGGGCTGATCTCCGGGATGTATGTCTGCGCGCAGGTCAAAAGCGTGGCGTTGATGTCGTAATCAGGCGGGCGCTGGGTGCCCTCTTTGTCATATTCTTCCGTTTTCCTCCCCGAACCGATTGTCGTAGCCGGCGCCTCGGGGAGATATAATCCGCACCTTTCGCGAATCGCGCCCATCCCAGGCCGTGGCGATGCAGTGGATATTGATCAATACTGGAGAAAATTACATGGCGTCTGCACCAACCCCGAAACCCGGTTTCCTGGATAGAGAACGCATCATCGCCAAGCCAGGCTTCAACCGCTGGCTGGTTCCGCCCGCAGCGCTCGCGATTCATCTTTGTATCGGCATGGCCTACGGTTTCTCGGTGTTCTGGCTGCCGCTGTCCCATGCCATCGGCATCGGTGCCGCCGTGGATTGCCCCAAGGATATGGGCTTCCTCGACCAGATGTTTTCCGCTGCCTGCGACTGGAAGATTTCCACGCTGGGCTGGATGTACACCCTGTTCTTCGTGCTGCTCGGCTCTTCCGCCGCGCTGTGGGGCGGCTGGCTGGAAAAGGCCGGTCCGCGCAAGGCGGGTGTCGTCGCGGCATTCTGCTGGTGCGGCGGTCTGGTGATCTCCGCGCTGGGTGTGAAGTTCCACCAGATCTGGATGCTGTGGGTGGGCTCCGGCGTGATCGGCGGCATCGGCCTCGGTCTCGGCTACATCTCGCCGGTATCCACGCTGATCAAGTGGTTCCCAGACCGTCGCGGCATGGCGACCGGCATGGCGATCATGGGTTTCGGCGGCGGCGCCATGATCGGCGCGCCGCTGGCCGCTAATCTGATGAAGTATTTCGCCACCCCGACTTCCGTGGGCGTGATGGAGACTTTTCTGGCGCTGGCCGCGATCTACTTCGTGTTCATGATGGCCGGCGCACTCGGCTATCGCGTTCCTGCCGACAACTGGAAACCTGCCGGCTGGGTGCCTCCCGCCAAGACCAAGAGTTCCATGATCACCGACAACCATGTGCACCTCGATGTGGCCTGGAAGACCAAGCAGTTCTGGCTGCTGTGGGGCGTGCTGTGCCTGAACGTGACTGCCGGCATCGGCATTCTCGGCATGGCTTCGCCCATGCTGCAGGAAGTGTTCGGCGGCAAGCTCATCGGTATCGATGTCGCGTTCAACGATTTGACTGCAGAACAGAAGACCGCCATCGCCGCGGTGGCGGCCGGCTTTACCGGCCTGCTGTCGCTCTTCAACATCGCGGGCCGTTTCATCTGGGCATCCTTCTCCGACAAGATCGGGCGCAAGGCAACGTACTACACCTTCTTTGCCCTCGGCTTCGTGCTGTATGCCTCCATTCCCGGCACCGCGCATGCGGGCAGCCTGGCGCTGTTTGTGGCCTTCTTCTGCGTCATCCTGTCCATGTACGGCGGCGGGTTTGCCACCATTCCCGCTTACCTGGCCGACATGTTCGGCACCAAGTTCGTCGGTGCGATCCACGGCCGGCTGCTGACAGCCTGGGCGGCGGCAGGCATCTTCGGCCCGGTGCTGGTGAACTACTTGCGCGAATACCAGCTCGACCACGGCGTGGCGCGTGCGGATGCCTACACCATCACCATGTATATCCTGTCCGGCCTGCTGATCCTGGGTTTCATCTGCAACTGGCTGGTGCGTGAAGTGGACGAAGTTCACCACATGACGCCGGAGCAGCATGCGGAAGAAAAGAAGATCGCCGACGACATGCACGAGCATTTCATCAAGGATGCCGGAGCGGTCGCGCACGAAGTCAGCCATAACTGGAAAGTCGCACTGGCCTGGCTGGCAGTCGGCATCCCGCTGGCCTGGGGCATCTGGATGACGGCGCAAAAGGCGCTCGTCCTGTTTAAGTAAACGACCTTGCGGGAAGGCGGCGATGCCTTCCCGCTTCGCATCAAACCCTCTTGTTCGCGCCGGACAGGAACAACCGGCAAGGATCACCGCCATGAACACCACGCTGCAAACCATCTTCGTCAAACATCGGGGCCAAGCCGGCGCCTTGTTGCCCATCCTGCACGACCTCCAGCATGAACTGGGTTACGTGCCGGAAGATGCGGTGCCGCTGATCGCGAAAGAACTCAACCTGTCGCGCGCCGAAGTGCATGGCGTCATCACCTATTACCACCACTTCCGGCAGACGCCGCCGGGCAAGCATGTGGTGCAGGTGTGCTGTGCCGAAGCCTGCCAGGCCAACGGCAGCGAGGCGCTGGCGGCGCATGCGGCGCAGCGTTCGCAGGAAGGCGATGTCACCGTGGAGCCGGTGTATTGCCTGGGCTTGTGTTCCATCGGCCCGGCCGTGGCGATCGATGAAACCGAACTGCATGCGCAGGTGACGCCGAAGAAGTTCGACGCATTGATGCGCGAGCTGGGAGAGAAAGCATGAGCGTCACGATCTATGTTCCCGGCGATGCTGCTGCGCTGGCGCTCGGAGCGGATGGGGTGGCTGCCGCCATCGTCAAGGAAGCAAATAGACTGAAGCAGGACATCAATCTGGTGCGCAACGGTTCGCGCGGGTTGTTCTGGCTGGAGCCGCTGGTCGAAGTGGTCACCGCACACGGGCGCATCGCCTACGGCCCGGTGAGCCCAGCCGACGTTCCCGGCCTGTTCGCGGCGAATTTCACCGCAGGCGGCAAACACATGCTGCGCCTGGGCGACATCGAAGCGCTGCCTTATCTGGCCAAACAACGGCGCGTGACCATGCGCCGCGTCGGCCTGATCGATCCGCGTTCGCTCGATGATTATCTGGCGCACGGCGGCGGCAAAGGCTTGGCGCAGGCGCGCAGCATGCAGCCTGCCGCCATCGTGCAGGCCGTCACCGATTCCGGCCTGCGCGGCCGCGGCGGTGCGGCCTTCCCGGCGGGCATCAAATGGAAGACGGTGCTGGATATGAATGCCGCGCAGAAATACATCGTGTGCAACGCCGACGAGGGCGACTCCGGCACGTTCTCCGACCGCATGCTGATGGAAGGCGACCCGTTCTGCCTGCTCGAAGGCATGGCCATCGCGGGTCTCGCCGTCGGCGCGACGCGCGGTTACATCTACGTGCGTTCCGAATATCCGCATGCCTACGACATGCTGACGGCGGCAGTTGCCGCTGCTGGCGAATGGCTGGACGATTTCGAGATCGAAGTGCGCAAGGCCGCCGGCGCCTACGTGTGCGGCGAAGAGACCGCATTGCTGGAAAGCCTCGAAGGCAAACGCGGCATCGTGCGCAGCAAACCGCCGCTGCCCGCGATCAGCGGACTGTTCGGACAGCCCACCGTCATCAACAACGTCATCACGCTGGCCAGCGTGCCGGACATCCTGGCGCAGGGCGCGGCGTTCTACCGCGACTTGGGCGTTGGCCGTTCACGCGGCACGCTGCCGTTCCAGCTGGCGGGTAATCTCAAATTCGGCGGTTTGATCGAAGTGCCGTTCGGCGCGACCTTGCGCGAGCTGCTGTACGACTACGGCGGCGGTTCGCGCTCCGGTCGTCCGCTGCGCGCGGTGCAGGTGGGCGGGCCGCTCGGCGCCTACCTGCCGGCATCGCAGTTCGACACCGTGCTCGACTATGAAGCCTTTGCCGCCATCGGTGCGGTGCTCGGCCACGGCGGCATCGTCGCCTTCGACGATACGGTGGACATGGCCAGACAGGCGCGCTACGCCATGCAATTCTGTGCCAACGAATCCTGCGGCAAATGCACGCCTTGCCGCATCGGTTCCACCCGCGGCGTCGAAGTCATCGACCGCATCCGTAATGGCGCGACAGAGAACATCGAATTGCTGCGCAGCCTGTGCGACACCATGACTTACGGCTCGATGTGCGCGATGGGCGGCATGACGCCGTATCCGGTGCTGTCGGCGCTGAACCATTTTCCGGAGGATTTTTTGCCCCTCTCCCGCAAGCGGGAGAGGGGTTGGGGTGAGGGGCCGTGATGCAAAATAGATCTGGCTTGCTTGCACAGTCCCTCATCCCCAGCCCTTCCCCCGCCTGCGGGGGAAGGGAGTATGTCTGCCGTGTTCTCACCAAGCCTGGTTTAGTCCAACGCGCACGGAATGAAAGGTTTTAACAAATGAACGAAATCGACTACGGCACTCCCGCCGTCACCTCCGACCGCGAAGTCACCCTGAACATCGACGGTGTCGCCGTCAGCGTGCCTGCGGGTACCTCCGTCATGCGCGCCGCCGTGAAGGCGGGCGTGATGATCCCCAAGCTGTGCGCCACCGACTCGCTCGCGCCATTCGGTTCCTGCCGTTTGTGCCTGATCGAGATCGAAGGCCGCCGCGGCTATCCGTCTTCGTGCACCACGCCGGCCGAAGCGGGCATGACAGTGCGCACGCAAACGCCCAAGCTGACCGAGCTGCGTCGCAACGTGATGGAACTCTATATCTCCGACCATCCGCTCGATTGCCTGACCTGCGCTGCCAACGGCGACTGCGAACTGCAGAGCATGGCGGGCGCGGTGGGCTTGCGCGAGGTGCGCTATGGCATGGCGGGTGCGAACCACTTTACCGATGCGAAGAAGGATGTGTCGAATCCCTATTTCATCCACAACCCGGCCAAGTGCATCGTGTGCAACCGCTGCGTGCGCGCCTGCGAGGAACAACAGGGCACGTTCGCGCTGACCATCTCCGGACGCGGTTTCGGCTCGCGCGTGACGGCGGGGCAGGGCGAGTCCTTCATGGAATCGGATTGCGTTTCCTGCGGGGCCTGCGTGAATGCTTGCCCGACGGCGGCACTGATCGAAAAGAGCGCGGTCGCGCAGGGACTGCCGGAACAGGCGGTGGTGACCACCTGCGCCTACTGCGGCGTGGGCTGCGGCTTCAAGGCCGAGATGAAAGGCACTCAGGTCGTGCGCATGACGCCGTGGAAGGATGGCAAGGCGAACGAAGGCCATTCCTGCGTCAAGGGGCGTTTCGCCTGGGGCTATGCCACGCACAAGGATCGCATCACCAGGCCGATGATACGCGCGAAGACCAGCGACCCGTGGCGCGAAGTGTCGTGGGAAGAGGCTTTCGCCTACGCCGCTTCAGAGTTCCGCCGCATCCAGGACAAGCACGGCAAGAATTCCGTCGGCGCGCTGGTGTCCAGCCGCTGCACCAACGAGGAAGACTACCTGGTGCAGAAACTGGTGCGCGCCGCCTTCGGCAACAACAACGTGGATACCTGCGCGCGCGTGTGCCATGCGCCGACCGGCTACGGCCTCGGCCAGACGCTGGGCACCTCGGCGGGCACACAGACGTTCAAGTCGGTGGAGAAGGCCGATGTGATCCTGCTGATCGGTTCCAACCCCAGCGAGGGCCATCCGGTCGTCGGTTCGCGCCTCAAGCGTCGCGTGCGCGAAGGGGCGAAGCTCATCGTGATCGACCCGCGCGAGATCGACATGGTGAATGCGCCGCATGCGCGCGCCACGCATCACCTGAAACTCCGTCCCGGCACCAACGTCGCCATGCTCTCCGCGCTGGCGCACGTGATCGTCACCGAAGGGCTGGTCAACGAGCAATTCATCGCCGAGCGCTGCGAAGCGCAAGCCTTCGCCGACTGGCGCGAGTTCGTCGCCCGTCCGGCCAATTCGCCCGAAGCGATGGAAGCCGTCACCGGTGTGCCCGCCGCCGACATGCGCGCGGCGGCGCGTCTGTATGCCACCGGCGGCAATGCGGCGATCTTCTACGGCCTCGGCGTGACCGAGCATTCGCAGGGTTCGACCGCGGTGATCGCCATCGCCAACCTGGCGATGGCGACCGGCAACGTCGGGCGCGAAGGCGTGGGCGTGAACCCGCTGCGCGGACAGAACAATGTGCAGGGTTCCTGCGACATGGGCGGCTTCCCGGATATCTTCCCCGGCTACCGCCATGTCTCGGATGCGCCTACGCGCGAATTGTTCGAAGGTGCCTGGAGCGTGAAGCTGCAGGCGGAGCCGGGTTTGCGCATCCCCAACATGTTCGAAGCCGCGCTGGACGGTTCGTTCAAGGGACTCTATTGCCAGGGCGAAGACCCGGCGCAGTCCGATCCCAACACGCAGCATGTGCAGGCCGCACTGGCCGCGATGGAATGCGTGGTGGTGCAGGACCTGTTCCTCAACGAGACGGCAAAGTACGCGCATGTGTTCCTGCCCGGCGCCTCGTTCCTGGAAAAGGACGGCACCTTCACCAACGGCGAACGGCGCATCTCGCGCGTGCGCCGCGTGATGCCGCCGCTGGCGGGCAAGGCCGACTGGGAAGTGACGATGGGGCTGGCCGAACGCGCTGGGCTACCCGATGCAGTACGAGCACCCGTCGCAGATCATGGACGAGATCGCGCGCCTGACGCCGACCTTCGCCGGGGTCAGCTACGACAAGCTGGAGCGCATGGGCAGCGTGCAATGGCCGTGCAACGACAAGGCGCCCGAAGGAACGCCTTTCATGCACGTGAACGGTTTCGTGCGCGGCAAGGGACGTTTCATGAACACGCAATACGTGCCGACCGACGAGAAGGTGACGCCGCGCTTCCCGCTGCTGCTGACCACCGGCCGCATCCTGTCGCAATACAACGTCGGCGCGCAGACGCGGCGCACCGAGAACGTGCAGTTCTACGGCGAAGACGTGCTGGAGATCCATCCGCACGATGCCGATGAACGCGGCATCAAGGAAGGCGACTGGGTCGGCATCCAGTCGCGTGCGGGCGACACGGTGCTGCGCGCCACCGTGACCGAGCGCGTGCAGCCCGGCGTGGTCTACACCACGTTCCACTTCCCCGAGTCCGGCGCCAACGTCATCACCACCGACAACTCGGACTGGGCGACCAACTGCCCCGAGTACAAGGTGACGGCGGTGCAACTGGTGAAGGTCGATCAGCCGTCGGAATGGCAACGCCGCAATGCGCGCGAAGACAAGGAGCAGCGCCGCTTGCTGGCTGGGCCGCCGCAAAATGAGTACACCGGAAACACATGCAGCCGCTGAAACAGATCGCCGTGCAGCGCCCGGGAAATGCGCCGCAGCTCGACACCGTGGCCGAGGAAATGCCGGTCGCGTTCGAATACAACGGCATCTCGCACACGGTGATGCTGGCCACGCCGTGCGACCTTGAGGATTTCGCGCTGGGTTTCAGCCTGACCGAAGGCATCGTGACGAAGCGCAGCGAAGTGTTCGACATCGAGATCGAAGAAGCGGAAGCGGGCATCACGCTGCATCTGGAGATCGCGGGCGGCGCATTCGCCAAGCTCAAAGAGCGGCGGCGCAGCCTGGCCGGACGCACGGGCTGCGGCTTGTGCGGTGCGGAGAGCCTGGCGCAGGTCGAGCGCGACCTGCCGCCGGTCGCAGACTGCCGTGCCATTCCCGCTTGCCGCGCTGTACGAAGGCATGCGCCGTTTGCCCGCGCAGCAGATGTTGCAACAATCCACCGGTGCGGTGCATGCGGCTTGCCGTATCGCGTCTGACGGCAGCATCAGCCACGTGCGCGAGGATGTCGGCCGACATAACGCTTTGGACAAGACGCTGGGCGCGCTGGCGCGTGCCGATGTCGCACCCGCAGGCGCGCTGCTCATTACCAGCCGCGCCAGTTTCGAGATGGTGCAAAAATCCGCTGCGCTGGGCTACGGCATCCTCGCCGCAGTCTCGGCACCGACCGCCGCCGCCGTGCGTCTGGCGCAGAAGCTCAACCTGACGCTGGTCGGCTTCCTGCGCGGCGACAGGCTGCGCGATCTATTCCCACGCGAACCGATTGCAAGGAAACATGAAATGAAACCTGCCAACCTGATCAAGATGGCCAACCAGATCGCCGCATTCTTCGAAGCCATGCCCAACCGCGAGCAGGCGGTGAAGGATGTCGCGGCGCATATCCAGAGGAACTGGGAGCCGCGCATGCGTGCTGCGTTGCTGCAGCATGTCGGCCAGCATGGTGACGCCGAGCTGTCTGCGCTTGTGCGCGACGCCTTGCCGCTGGTGAAGAGCTCCAATTGACGAATCATCTGTCACCAGTCTGCTGCGGTGGCCGGTGCACAACCGCTTTCTTTAATCAGTGCTTCCGGAGCATGGCGGGCTCAGCCCAGTAACTTGACTTAAATCAGAATTGTCGTTCGGCATCGAATGTTACAATTTGCCTGTTGCGTGCCGAAAAATTGGAAATTACCAGTGATTAAAAAAATACTCGTCGCCAACCGAGGAGAGATCGCGGTTCGCATCGTGCGTGCGTGCTCGGAAATGGGCATCAAGTCGGTTGCCATCTATACGGATGCCGATCGCCATGCCCTGCATGTCAAGAAAGCGGACGAAGCCTACAACCTCGGTTCCGAGCCGGTCGCCGGCTATCTCAACGCGCATAACATCGTCAATGTCGCCGTGACATCGGGCTGCGATGCCTTGCATCCGGGCTACGGTTTCCTTTCGGAGAATCCCGAACTGGCGGAGATCTGCGCGCGCCGCGGCATCAAGTTCATCGGCCCGAGCGCGGATGTGATCCGCCAGATGGGCGACAAGATCCAGGCGCGCAATGCCATGATCGCCGCCGGTATTCCCTGTGTGCCGGGCAGCGATGGCAATCTCGCCGATGTCGAAGAGGCGCGCGTGCTGGCGAAAAAGATCGGCTACCCCGTCATGCTCAAGGCCACCAATGGCGGCGGCGGGCGCGGCATCCGTCGTTGCGATAGCGAAAAAGATCTGCTTGCCAACTACGAACGCGTGATCTCCGAAGCCAGCAAGGCATTCGGCAAGCCCGAAGTCTTTCTGGAAAAATGCGTGGTCAACCCGAAGCACATCGAAGTGCAGGTGCTGGGCGACAGCCATGGCAACGCGATCCACCTGTTCGAGCGCGATTGTTCCATCCAGCGCCGCAACCAGAAGCTGATCGAGATCGCGCCTTCGCCGCAGATCACCCAGGAGCAGCGCGAATACATCGGTGCGCTGGCCGTGAAGGCCTGCCATGCCGTGGGTTACGAGAACGCGGGCACCGTCGAATTCCTGCTCGACCAGGACGACAACTTCTATTTCATGGAAATGAACACCCGCGTGCAGGTCGAGCATACCGTGACGGAATCCATCACCGGCATCGACATCGTGCAGGAGCAGATACGCATCGCCGATGGCTTGCCGTTGCAGTACAAACAGGAAGACGTGAAGTTCCGCGGCTATGCCATGGAGTTCCGTATCAACGCGGAAGACCCGAAGAACGGCTTCCTGCCCAGCTTCGGCAAGATCACGCGTTACTATGCGCCGGGCGGTCCCGGCGTGCGCATCGATGCCGCCATGTACAGCGGCTATGTCATCCCGCCGTATTTCGACTCGATGTGCGCCAAGCTCACCGTCTGGGCGCTCACTTGGGATGGTGTCGTCGAACGCGGCCGCCGCGCGCTGAGCGACATGGTGGTGTATGGCGTCAAGACGACCATCCCGTATTACCAGGAAATCCTGAAGCATCCGGATTTCAGGAGTGCGGATTTCAACACCAGTTTCGTCGAGTCTCATCCGGAACTGATCGAATACGTCACCAGGATTCCGCCGGAGCTGAGGGCGGCGGCGATTGCGGCGGCGATTGCGGCGCACGAAGGCATTTAATTTCAACCCATTTCTTAAGTTAACACCATGGCAAAGACCCATATTTCCGAATTAGTCCTGCGCGACGGCCATCAATCCATGATCGCGACGCGCATGCGCACCGACGACATGCTGCCCATCTGTTCCAAGCTGGATAGCATCGGTTTCTGGTCGCTGGAAGCGTGGGGCGGCGCCACCTTCGATTCCTGCGTGCGCTTCCTGAAAGAAGACCCGTGGGAGCGCCTGAAGAGACTGCGCAAGGCCTTGCCCAACAGCCGCATCCAGATGCTGCTGCGCGGCCAGAACCTGCTCGGCTACCGCCACTATTCCGACGACGTGGTGCGCGCATTCGTGAGCAAGTCTGCCGACAACGGCGTGGACGTGTTCCGCATCTTCGACGCGATGAACGACATGCGCAACCTGCGCGTCTCCATCGAGGCCGTGAAGAAGGCCGGCAAACATGCCGAAGGTTGCATCAGCTACACCACCAGCCCGGTACACGACATTCCCAGCTTCGTCCTGATGGCCGGCGAACTGGAAGCATTGGGCTGCGACACCATCTGCATCAAGGACATGGCCGGCCTGCTCACGCCCTATGCCACCTTCGAACTGGTCAAGGCCTTGCGCGCAGCCGTGAGCATCCCCATCCACCTGCACAGTCATGCCACCTCCGGCCTGTCTGCGCATGTGCGTCACTCAAGGCGGTGGAAGCGGGCGCGACCATGCTGGATACCTGCAACTCCTCCTTCGGCGAAGGCGCCAGCCACTCCTCGACCGAGAGCATCGTTGCCGCGCTGCAAGGCACACCCTACGACACCGGACTCGACCTGGCGGCATTGCAGGAGGTCACCGCCTATTTCACCGAGGTGCGCAAGAAATACTGGCAGTTCGAGAGCGCGTTCACCGGCGTGGATACGCGCGTGCTGGTCAATCACGTGCCGGGCGGCATGATTTCCAACCTGTCCAACCAGCTCAAGGAACTGGATGCGCTTCACCCGCATGGACGAAGTGCTGAAAGAGATTCCGCGCGTGCGCGAAGACATGGGCTATCCGCCGCTGGTCACCCCGACCTCGCAGATCGTCGGCACCCAGGCGGTGCTGAACGTGCTGACCGGTGCGCGCTACAAATCGGTCACCAATGAAGTCAAAAACTACCTGCTCGGCCAATACGGCAAGGCGCCGGGCAAGATCAACGAACAGGTCAAGGCGCTGGTGGTCGGCGATGCCGAAGTCATGACTTGCCGTCCGGCAGACATGCTGGAAGACGAAATGAACCGGCTCAAAGCCGAAAGCGAGACTTTTGCCCAGAGCGAAGAGGACGTGCTCACCTACGCGATGTTTCCCGGATCTGGCCAGAACCTTCCTGCAGGAGCGCAACGCCAACACGCTCAAGCCGGAACCGCTGCTTTCCAAGGAGGCCGTCACGGCCTCCCCGGAGCGTTATGCGCCCAACGAGTTCAAGGTCACGATGCATGGCGAGACCTTCCACATCAAGCTCACCGGTAGCGGACATCACGGGGAGACACAGCGTCCGTTCTATGTTTCCGTAGACGGAATTTCGGAAGAAGTCATCGTCGAAACGCTGAATGAGATCGAAGTTTCCGGCGGCAAGCACAGCGGCAAGAAAAAAGCCGTTGCGGCAGCGGCATCAGGTTCCGCCCGTCCGCGCCCATCCCATCAAGGGTGCGTGACGACCGCCATGCCCGGCACCATCGTCGACGTCAAAGCCAAGATCGGCGATGCCGTCGAAGCGGGCGACGGCCTGCTGGTCATCGAGGCCATGAAGATGGAGAACGAGATCCAGGCATCGCAGAGCGGTGTCGTGATCAGCGTTCACGTCAAGAAGGGTGACAGCGTGGCGCCGGACGAAACCCTGGTTGAGATCCAGTGCACCGAATGACTTTTCCGAGCCAGTAAAAAAATGAAGAGGGGTGCGTTTTCGCATCCCTCTTTATCTTGTAGCTACCGCAAAATCAAAGAACCGGTTGAATCTGGCGACGCCTGTCGAGTCTTGAATCCCGCTACGGGAGAGTCCTGGCGACGCGGAAGCCGCTGTCCCTGTCGCGTTCAGTGCTGGTGTCGTAGTAGCGAAGCGACGCACGCGCGAAAGTGGGGGCAAAATTATAGGCCCCGCCGCGCAGGACCCGTTTGCTGCAGTCGCCGGATTCATGTGAGCTGCCGTCGGCAGGCGCGCCCGCATAGTTCTCATTCCAGCAATCCTGCACCCACTCCCACACGTTACCGCTCATGTCGTACAGGCCCCAGTTGTTCGCCGCGAACAGCCCGGCTGCGTGAGTCGTCTTTTCGCTGTTGAACCGGTGCCACATGATCGAGTCCGGCTTGTCCCCCTTGCCGCAGTAGGTGTCGTGAGCGTCGCCGGCACGGCAGGCGTATTCCCATTCCGCCTCGCTGGGCAGCCGGACTGATGTGCCGGTGCTGTTGCTCATCTCTTCTGCAAAGTTTTTGGCTTCCAGCCAATTCACTTCTTCCACCGGATTGTTTACGCCTGAGAAAGAGCTCGGGCTTTTTCCCGTTACTTGTTTGTATTGAGCCTGGGTGACTTCATATTTTCCCATCCAGAAACCTTTGAGACACACCTTATGCACCGGTTGTTCTTCGGGTTCGCCGGCGTTGCTGCCCATCTGGAAGCAGCCGGTCGGTACCCAGACAAATTCCATTCCGGTCTTGGGTTCCTTCCATGCCGTGCCCGCAACCGGTTCGGCAAAGGACGAGCTGCAAGGAAGCAGGAACAGCGCAAGAACAATTGCTGTCAGTGAATTTTTCATTGGAGTACTCCTTTCATGTTTCGCGTGCAAATATCGATGCTGACGATTCGACTTCAAAATCGAGCACGCATGATATTGGTTCGCAGCTTAAGCCAGGCTTAAGCGATCCAGGGCCGGTACTGAAAAACAACACAGGTTGCTTTTGCGCAACCCGCATCATCTCCGGCGCAGGGAATCAAACGGGCTCCTGATACTTGTCTTCCAGCAACTTGGCCTGGGCTGCCGCCAAGCGGGCGATGGGCACGCGCGGGCCGGAGCAGGAAACGTAGTTGAGGCCGGCGTGATGGCAGAAAC
Source organism: uncultured beta proteobacterium (assembly GCA_963840345.1). Taxonomy (GTDB): domain Bacteria; phylum Pseudomonadota; class Gammaproteobacteria; order Burkholderiales; family Gallionellaceae; genus Sideroxyarcus. The sequence continues at coordinate 80,324 of CAWIYO010000004.1, read as the reverse complement.
GGATGGAGCCGGGGTGTCCGCCGTGTTCGCCGCAGATACCGACTTTCAGGTCCGGATTGGTCGCGCGTCCCTTGGCAACCGCCATCTTCATCAATTGCCCCACGCCCTTGATGTCCAGCACTTCGAACGGGTTGTCTTCCAGGATGCCGGTTTCGGTATAGGCGGGGAGGAACTTGTTCTCCGCATCTTCGCGGCTGAAGGAGAACGTAGCCTGGGTCAGGTCGTTGGTACCGAACGAGAAGAACTCGGCAGTTTCCGCCATGCGCCCGGCGCGCACGCAGGCGCGTACGACTTCCAGCATGGAGCCGAACTTGAATCTCACGTCGATGCCCTGGGTGGCTTTCACTTCCTCATGGATGCGTTGCACGTAACTGTGGATGCGCTTGAGCTCTTCCACGGTCGCGACCTGTGGCACCATGATCTCGGGATAGATCTCGACTCCCTCCTTGGCGCACTGCGCGGCGGCTTCGAGAATCGCCCGTATCTGCATCGAGTAGATCTCGGGGTAAGTGATGCCCAGCCGCACGCCGCGATGACCCAGCATCGGGTTGACTTCGGCCAGCGCGCGGACTTTTTTCAGTACCACTTCCTTCTTGCCGATCACGTCTTCTTCCAGATGGGATACCTTGAAGTCGCTCAGTCCGCCCATGAGTTTGGTCAGGCCGTCGGCATATTGCTGATAGAGCTTGGGGTTGAGCAATTTGAGCGTGTCGGGCAACTCTTCCAGTCCCTTGATGGTGTCGCGCAATTGATGCAGGTGGGCGATCTCCAGTTCAAGTTGTGCGGCCGTGGGCAGAAACTCGTGCATCGGCGGATCGAGCAGGCGTACCGTCACAGGCAGTCCCTTCATTGCCTTGAAGATGCCCTTGAAGTCTGCCCGCTGTATAGGCAGTAGCCGATCCAGCGCAGACTGACGCTCTTCCGGCGTTTCGGCAAGGATCATTTCCTGCACGATGGGCAATCTGTCGGTGCTGTTGAACATGCGCTCGGTGCGGCACAGGCCGATACCCATCGCGCCGAAATCGCGCGCGCGCTGCGCATCGTTGGGCGTGTCCGCATTCGCCATTACCTTGAGCTTGGCGACCTCGTCCGCCCAAGCCAGCAGCGTGGCCATTTCTTCGGAAAACTCCGCTTCCACCGTGGGCACCTCGCCCGCATAGACATCGCCGGTGCCGCCGTTGATGGTGATGACGTCGCCCTCATGCAAGGTGGTTTCGCCGATCTGCGCGCTACGCAGCACATCGTTGATGACGATCGCCTCGCAACCCGAGACGCAGGGCTTGCCCATGCCGCGCGCCACCACTGCGGCGTGCGATGTCTTGCCGCCGCGGCTGGTGAGGATGCCCTGCGCCTGGAAGAAGCCGTGGATATCCTCGGGCTTGGTTTCCTCGCGCACCAGGATGATCTTCTCGCCTGCGCGGCCGCGCGCTTCGGCGGTATCTGCATCGAACACGATCCTGCCGGATGCGGCGCCCGGCGAGGCGGGCAGGCCCTGAGCCAGCGACTTGCCGTGGAAGTTGGGCGCCAGTTGCGGTACCAATAATTGTTCAAGGATCGCAGGCTCGACGCGCAGCAATGCCTGTTCCCTGGGGATGAGCTTTTCGTTGAACATTTCCACCGAGGTCCGAACCATGGCGCGCGCGTTCATCTTGCCATTGCGTGTCTGCAGGCAATACAGCACGCTCTTCTCGATGGTGAATTCGAAATCCTGCACTTCGTGATAGTGCGATTCCAGCCGGTTGCGCAGCGTGATCAACTGGCGGTAGATCTCCGGCATTTCCTTCTCCATTTCGGAGATCGCCTTGGGCGTGCGGATTCCCGCTACCACGTCCTCGCCCTGTGCATTGGTCAGGTATTCGCCGTAGATGAGGTTCTCGCCCGTGCCGGGGTTGCGCGTGAAGCCCACGCCGGTACCGGAATCGTTGCCCATGTTGCCGAACACCATGGTGCAGATGTTAACCGCCGTGCCGTTGGCCTTGTCCTTGGTGATCTTGAATTGCCGGCGGTAGTCCACCGCGCGTTTGCCCATCCAGGAGCGGAATACCGCGCCCACCGAGATTTCCAGTTGTTCGTAAGGGTCCTGCGGGAACGGCTTGCCGCTGTGGTGCTGGACGATCTCCAGGAATCCGGCAGCCAGTTCCTTGAGATGCTCGGCCTTCAGGTCGACGTCGGAGAACGCGCCGTATTTGCGCTTGGTCGCGGTCATGAGCGCGTCGAAATGCTCGTCGGCAATGCCCAGTGCGATCTTGCCGAACAACTGGACGAAGCGGCGATAGGAATCCCAGCCGAAGCGTTCGTTGGCCGTTTGCTTGATCAGGCCTTTCAGAGAGGTCTCGTTGAGGCCGAGGTTGAGGATGGTGTCCATCATCCCGGGCATGGACATCGCGGAGCCGGAGCGCACCGAGACGAGCAGGGGATTGTCGCCGCTGCCGAAGCCTTTGCCTGTTTTCTTTTCCAATCCCTTGATGTGGGTCTTGATGGAATCCATCAAGCCCGCGGGCAATTGGTTCTTCTCCAGATAGGCGTTGCAGGCTTCGGTGGTGATGGTGAAGCCGGGGGGGACATTCAAACCGATCTGCGTCATCTCGCACAGGTTCGCGCCCTTGCCGCCCAGCAACATCTTGTTCTTGCCATCGCCTTTTTCGAATTCGTAAATGTATTGGTTGCTGGCCATAGCACTTCTCCCTCATTAAGTTTGCAGAAAAGAAACCAACATCGTCTGAAAAACTGTTGTCGAACTGCGTTCAGGACCGAACCACTTTACCCCCAAAATCCCGTTTGGCGTTGATCCATCTCAATGGACCTGCTCCATTGTGCCACCAAGCTCGTTACATTGTTCTGCGAGGCTTTCAAATATACAAGAGCCGGCGCAATTTGGATCCTAAGTATTTTTACGAGTTTACGATGCACGTGCTTTATGTCGTATAGTAAAAGTCCGTGAATCTTCGTTGCAGGAACAAAGCATGGCCCATCTTTTCGAACCCCTCAAGCTGCGTGACATCGTTCTTGCCAATCGCATCGGCATTCCTCCCATGTGCCAATACTCGGCGCACGATGGCATGGCGTCGGACTGGCATTTTGTGCATTACGGCAGCCGGGCGGTCGGCGGCGCGGCGCTGATGATCATCGAGGCGACGGCGGTAACGCCGGAAGGGCGCATCAGCGCAGGCGACCTCGGTCTCTGGGACGACAGGCAGATCGAGCCGCTGGCGCGCATCGCGCAATTCGCGCAGGGGCAGGGCTGCGTCGCTGCCGTGCAACTTGCGCATGCCGGCCGCAAGGCCAGCGTCGGGCTTGGCTGGCAGGCACAGAAAACGCTCGCTGCGTGCGAAGGCGGCTGGCCGGTGGTTGCCCCTTCATCCATACCCTTCGGTGAAGGCTACGCGCAGCCGCTCGAACTTGATGCTGCCGGCATCCGCCAGGTGGTCGCCCATTTCGCGGCTGCCGCACGCCGTGCGCGCACGGCAGGTTTCCATGCGGTGGAGATACATGCGGCGCACGGCTATCTGCTGCACCAGTTCCTCTCGCCCCTGACCAACCGGCGCATGGATGAGTACGGCGGCAGCTTTGAAAATCGTACCCGCCTGGTGCGCGAGGTGGTCGGTGCAGTCCGCGCTGAATGGCCGGAGCGCCTCCCCTTGCTGATACGCTTGTCGGCTACCGACTGGGTCGACGGTGGCTGGACTGCAGACGAGACCGTCGAGCTATGCCGCGTACTGAAGGGGTTGGGTATCGATCTGGTGGATGTCTCGTCCGCAGGCCTGGTACCGACCGCAACGCCGCCCGCGGGGCCCGGCTTCCAGACCGAGTTTGCTACGCGAGTTCGGCGCGAAGCAGGCGTTGCCAGCGCCGCCGTCGGCCTGATCACTTCGCCGGCGCAGGCCGACCACATCATCCGCAGCGGGCAAGCCGACATGGTGTTGCTCGGCCGCGAGATCCTGCGCAATCCATACTGGCCGCTGGCTGCCGCCCAAGCACTGGGGCAAGCTACGGCGTGGCCATTGCAATATCTGCGCGCAGCTCCTGCAGGCTCGAAGGGACGCTGAAATAGATCCCCCGAAAAATTCGGGGCGTGAATCAAAGCACCATTGCCGACTGTCATGCTCGGCAATCGGCAACAACAGATTACATCGGGCCGCGTTCTGCTGGCATGAGTTCCACTACCGTGCACGGCACCCTGCCGCCCCGGGGCACCGTCGTGTCTGGCGGTATTTGGATTAATAATGAAGGAACTGCATTATTTCAGCGACGAACGGTAGCGCGATAGGGGACGAACGGTATTGCGGCCGAGGGTACAAAACGAACAGAGTGCATCTCGTCGGTTTGGTGGTTGTTGTCCAGGCTCGACGGAGCAACATTGGTCTCTGACATATTGGTAGCAGACCTCAATAAACTGAAGGGAATATCAAATGGTCGACTGGCATTCGTTGTTGTTTTGGCCCGATAACGTGGCTTTATCCGTCCTGGTGCTCTGCATTCTGCTTATGCTATTTCTATATGCGGCACGCTTGCCGATGCATGGCGTCATCCATTCGCTATGTCATGTAGTCACTCAATCCACCCGTTTTTTTTCCCACTGGCTGCTCTTGAGCGCAGAAAGCCTGCGTTTGCGCAATCAGTCGGTGTTGCTGGCGCACGGGCAGGAAGCTGCGGCCACCTTGATTGAACGTGAATTCGAGCGGGTGGGCGATACCGTCCGCAGAGACATGCAGGAATATCCCGCGTTGCAGCGCAAGCTCCTGGAGGAAGTGACTCGTATCGAGGAGGACTACCGCAAAAGCGGGGAGGTTCCACCGCCCCCGCCGGAATGGGTGGAAGCGATCGAATCAGTTTCCCAGATCAAGTCGGGCGGCGATGTGCCGCGCAAGTTGCTGGAGGATATCGGCAAGTCGATCCAGAAGATCCATGACAAGACCGTGGCAGAGTATCGCCGCGCCTACGAGGACAGGCACAGGATACTGAAGGGGATGCAACCCTCATGGCGTGCAGTGGACAAGCTGATGGGGGAGATGGACAAGAAGATGATCACCCTGCATGGCAACGCAAGGCTGATCGACAGTCACATGACTAAGTTCGAAGGGATGCGCGCCAAGGACGACAAGACCGAGCATGCAATGACGATGTCGGCCTTCGTGCAGTTCGCCATCTCGGCGCTGGTCATGGTGATCGCGATGGGCGGCGCCTTCATCAACTACAAGCTGATCGCCTTGCCCATGTCGGAAATGGTGGGAGCCACCGATTACATCACCAACAGCCTGAAGACGTCGGATGTGGCGGCGCTGGTGATCATCCTCATGGAAGCGTCGATGGGCCTGTTCCTGCTCGAATCGCTGCGCATCACGCAACTGTTTCCAAGGATCGCCAGCATGGACGACCGTATGCGCCATCGCCTGATGCTGGCTTCGCTGATCTTCCTGATCATACTGGCGGGCATCGAATCGTCGCTGGCATTGATGCGCGACATGCTGATCACCGACAAGGCCTCGTTGATGCGCGACCTGGCGTCCGCAGCCCCGGCAGTGGAGGATAACTGGTTCACGCGCATCCCGATGGCCGGACAGATGATCATGGGCTTCGTGCTGCCGTTTGCGCTGGCCTTCGTGGCGATCCCCCTGGAAAGCACGGTTCATTCGTTGCGTACCGTGATTGGTGTGCTGCTGGTGCAGACCATGCGCGGAACTGCCTTTATCATCCGGTTCATCGGGGTGATATTCAAACGCCTGGCCAAGGTACTCGAGCTGATATACGACCTTCCGATCGTCATTCCTCTTTTGATCGAGAGATGGGTGCTGACGTTGCGCGGCAACTCGCCCGAAAAAGGGCAAACCAGGATCGGGAGCGCATCATGAAAAGAATCACGCACGTTTTGGCGCTGTTTGCCATGCTGTTACTTGGTGCATGCGCCGATAGCCGCATGCATAGTCAGGCCGTGTACATGCTGGTGGATACCTCAGGCACCTATGCCCAGGAGATAAACAAGGCCACCAAGATCATCAATTACCTTCTGGCTACGCTGAATCCCGGCGATTCGCTGGCGGTGGCCAAGGTGGAGACGCGCAGCTTTACCGAGAAGGACATCGTCGCCAAGGTGACTTTCGACAAACGCCCTTCGCAGGCGACTGTGCAGAAGCGGGCATTCAAGGCCAGGATCGAAGAATTCGCCAAGGAAGCCAGGGGCAGCGCGTACACCGACATCACCGGTGCGTTGATTCAGGGAGCTGAATACCTGAACGAGACCAAGGCCGGCATCAAGACCATCGTCATCTTCTCCGACATGCAGGAAGAACTGGGTACGGGCACGGTGCGCGATTTTCCAATCAAGCTCGATGGTATCCGCATCGTGGCATTGAACGTGACCAAGTTGCGCACCGACAACGCCGACCCGCGGATATACCTTGATCGACTGGCGCGCTGGGAAGAGCGGGTGCGCAAGGCCGGGGCTACCGAATGGGTGATGGTGAACGATCTGGAAAACAACATGGCAGCCATATTGAATACCCACTGATATCTTTTTTTTCGCACTGTGCAGCCCCGCTATCCGTGAAGGCCGGATAACGGGGCTGTTGGCTTTTCGGGGTGCTGAACCGATAAGGGATAGATTGTCTAACAAGTGTAAAATAACAGCCCGAAAATCCTGTACCGACTTGGTTTTATCAGATGAGCAAGGCATTCACCCGCGAAACCGAAGACGATGACGACGATGAAGTCTCGCCGTTGCCGGCCATTCCCGCCGGTACGAAGAACTACATGACGCCGGCCGGTTATCGCAAATTGAAGGAAGAGTATATGTACCTGCTGGATGTCGAGCGTCCGGCACTGGTGCAGACCGTGCATTGGGCGGCTTCCAACGGCGACCGCTCCGAGAACGGCGACTATATCTACGGCAAAAAGCGGCTGCGCGAGATCGATCGCCGTCTGCGCTTCCTCGCCAAACGCCTGGAAAACTCCGAAGTGATCGACCCGGCGCAGCGCCAGGGCTGCGAGCAGGTGTTCTTCGGCGCGACGGTGACGGTGTGCCACGCCGACGGGACGGAGCGTACCTACAGTATCGTCGGTATCGACGAAGCGAACGCAAGCAAAGGCCATATCAGCTGGGTATCGCCGCTGGCGCGCACCCTGCTCAAGGCGCGCGCCGACGATATCGTGATCCTGCAGCTCCCCGACGGCAAGGAAGAACTGGTGGTGGTTGAAGTGGCTTACCAGGCCATCGAGTTGTAACCTGGGTAATTTGAAAACAACGTCATAATGAGATTGCCGTTACGGCAAGAGGAGAGGGATGTTCATGCGGGCACAAAAAATCTGTTTCAGCTGGATGTTGGTAACCGCCGGTCTGCTCCTGCTCATAAGTGCCGGCGCCGCGTTTGCGGACGAATGCTCGCAGTACTGCGCCGACGACTTGAAGGAATGCCGCAAACAGGTGGACATCGCGGCAAACCGGGAAGCTCATCCGCTGATGAGGGATAGTTCGGCACGCATGTACAAGGGGCAGGAAGATGCGATGGTCGCGAACAAGGTGCTGCCGACTGCCCCGAATGAAGAAATACAGAAACGTGCGGATGAACGCTACCGGACATGCGCCAACGCAAATGCCAACTGCCGGAGCCGGTGCACAACCGCTTCGGCAAAACCTAAAATCAGCGTCATCCTCAAATAATCCAGCCAGACTGTCTTTCTTGAACGCTTTCGTCCCGAACATCACGCAAGCGCCCTCCAAAATTATTTTGCTTTTCCATGCAATATTTCCGCCTGTGGCTCGTCTTCACAGGCATGGATACGACATTAACTGCGAATGCGCTGATGGCCGAACAGGACAAACGCATCACTGAGACCATCACCCGCGAACGCGGGCGGCTGCGGAATTTCATCCGCCGTCGCGTGCCGGACGCGACCGAGGCAGAGGACATCCTGCAGGACGTGTTCTTCGAGTATGTCGAAGCCTACCGGTTGCCTGAATCCATCGAGCAGGTCGGCGCGTGGCTGTATCGAGTGGCACGCAATCGCATCATCGACCGCTTCCGCAAGAAACGCGAAGTACAGTTGCCGGATATGCCGGACGAGGCGGATGACGGGCACTGGCTGGAGGAGGTGTTGCCTTCACCCGATGCCGGACCGGAGGCGGCCTATGCGCGTGGAGTGTTGCTGGAGGAGCTGTACGCAGCGCTCAACGAATTGCCGAAGGAGCAGCGCGAGATATTCATCGCCCACGAACTGGACGGGCGCAGCTTCAAGGAATTGGCGGCGGAAAACGGCGTGGCCATTAACACGCTGCTGGCGCGCAAGCGTTATGCGGTGCTGCACCTGCGGTCACGACTGCAAACCATCTATGACGAATTCGAACTTTAAGGAGAATTGAAATGGGAATGAACTGTAAACCGAAATGCTGGAAGATCGTGGTGCTGGTGCTGGTCGGCATCGCGGCGCTGGGCTGGGTGGTGATGTCACTGTGGAACTGGCTGATGCCTGAGTTGTTCTTCGGCGTCAGGGAGATCTCTTACATCCAGGCCATGGGCGTGCTGCTGTTGAGCAAGATATTGTTCGGCGGATTTCGCGGCCACGGCTGCCATGAGCGTTGGCACCAGCATCGCTGGGAAAAGATGACGCCGGAGGAACGCGAGAAATTCAAAAGCGGGATGAGCGGTTGCTGCGGAAAGAGTGAACAGGAAAGCACCGGAGCCAGGGAATAACATGGCCGGGCGCATCCTGCTGTTGGGGGCGACCGGACGTACCGGCAGTCTCGCGCTGGAGTACGCACTGTCGCAAGGCCTGGAGGTGACGGTGTTGGTGCGCCGTCCGCAGGCGCTGAACGTCGAATCGGACCGGCTCACGGTGATCGAAGGCTCTCCGCTGAATGCGGAGGACGTGAGCAAGGCGCTTGCCGGTTGCGATGCGGTGGTCAGCGCCTTGAACAACAATCGCACTTCGGACAATCCCTGGGCCAAGCGTCTCAGCCCGTCGATGTTCATGACGAACTCGATACGCAACTGTCTGGCCGCGATGAAGGAGCAGGGCATGCGCCGCATCGTCGTGCTGAGCTCGGTGGGTGTGAACGAGTCGTTCGGCGATACCGTGTTCCTCATGCGTTGGCTGATCCGCAACACGAATCTGCAATACACCTTTCAGGATCACGATGCGCAGGAATCGGAGTTGCGCCGCTCGGGCGCGGATTGGACGGCGGTGCGTGCCGCGTTTTTGACTAATGGCGACAGGCTCAAATCGCTGGTCGTGAGCCATTACAATGAACCTGCGCCGGCGAGGACGATCTCGCGTCTGCATACGGCGCACTATCTGATCGATTGCCTGAACGACGAGCCCACATTTCGCAAAACCCCCGTGATTTCCGAGCGGTAAAGAAACATGCGCAAAACGGGGCGGAAATCCGGCCGCGATTTAATTCAGTCGATTGACTTAATCAAGCGACTGAATTATTGTGCGCCACCTTTTACGATCTTGAGCAGGGACATGACCGCCAAAACCAAGCAAGAAAGCAGTTGCCTGTTGATGCAGACGGCGCAACGCCTGTTCGGTTACAAACCGAGCGCCCAGGAGGAGACGCGCTGGCGCCTGCTGCAGGCCGCGATGGAGGTGTTTGCCGAGGTGGGCTATCACGCCGCAACCACGCGCGAGATCTGCAAGCGGGCAGGGGTCAATCTTGCGTCCATCCACTATTACTACGGCGACAAAGCGGAGCTGTACCGCGAAGTCTTCCGCCTGCCGTTCCTCAACGAATGCAATGAGTTTGCCAAGCTCGACATTTCCAGCGTGTCGCTGGAAGAGGGCCTGCACGCTTTTTACCTGTGGTTCTTCCCGTCGTTTGGCGAAGACCCGATGCTGCAGTTCTTCCTGCGCCTGTATGCGCGCGAGGAGGCCGAACCCAGCGGCGTGCTGGGCGATGCCATGGTGGAGGCGTTCCGTCCGAACCATGAGCAGATGCAGGCATTGTTGTGCCGCGAACTCGGCCTGAAGAAAGCGGATGCGGAAGTGGATCGCATGACTTTCGCATTGCTCGGCCTGGCGACCGTGTATTTCCACGGCCGTACGGCGATCAGCGATTTTGCTCCGCATCTGGTCGACGGGCAGAAGGCGCGCGAGACGATGGTGGAAAGACTGGTGGGCTACGGTGTGGCGCTGGTCGAGGCGGAGCGCAAGCGCCGCTCGGCTTCGGCGCGGTCGAAAAAATGAAGCGGTTCGAACGAACGGGATCCGGAAAGGACAGAAAGATGCTGAACATGAATGGCAAACAGAAACGTCTGGTAGTGAAGCTCGCGCTAGTGGGATTGGTCGGTGCAGCAGGTGTGTCATGGCTGGCCGTGCCGGGCAAGGCTACCGCTGAGCAGGCTGCTCCTGCGGTGAGCCGCCCCGCGCTGACGGTGCGCACCACCACGATGCGCAGCGACAAGTGGAACCGCACGCTCACTGCCAACGGCAGCATCCTCCCCTGGCAGGAAGCCATCATCAGCGCGCAACTGCAGGGGTTGCGCATCTCCGAGGTGAAGGTCAGCATCGGCGACCATGTGCGCCAGGGCGACGTGCTGGTGACGCTGGACAACTTCGCGCGCCTCGGTACCGCGGACGAACACGCGGCGCAGGGACGCATCCTCGCGCCTGACGACGGCGTCATCTCGTCGGCCAGCGCCAATGCCGGCTCCATGGTGCAGTCGGGCGCGGAGCTGTTCCGGTTGATCCGCAAGGGGCGCCTGGAGTGGCGCGCCGAACTTACAGCGGAAGAGTTGATGCTGCTGCGCAAAGGCATGACTGCGGAGATCGCGGTGGGAGAGGAGCGAGTCGTCATCGGCACCGTGCGTGCCATTGCGCCGGCGGTGGACCCCAAGACCCGTTACGGCTACGCGTTGGTTGCCCTGCCGGACAGCAGCGGCATCATCGCCGGTGCATTCGCGCGCGGCACTTTCGACATCAGCGGCGGCAAGAAGACGCTATCCTCGCTGCCGCAGTCTGCCGTGCTGCAACGCGGCGCTTCGACCTATGTGCTGGTGGTGGGTGCGGATGGCCGCGTGCACGAGCGTCCCGTGAAAGCGGGGCAGCGCAACGGCGGCCGCATCGAGATCAAACAGGGGTTGAAGGCCGATGAGCCGGTGGTCGAGAGCGGCGGCGCTTTCCTGACCGAGGGCGATGTCGTTGAAGTGGTGAAAGGATAAACGCCATGAACGTCTCCGCCTGGTCCATACGCAACCCCATCCCGGCCGTGCTGGGTTTCGTGATGCTCACTTTCTTCGGGCTTGCGGCCTTCAAGGCCATGAAGATCCAGATGTTCCCCGACATCGACTTGCCGATGATCACGGTGACGGCATCGCTGCCGGGTGCTTCGCCCGAGCAGATGGAAGTGGAGGTGGCGCGCAAGATCGAGAACGTGCTTGCCAGCGCGCAGGGCTTGAAGCACCTGTACACGCAGGTGAAGGACGGCAACGCCGTGGTCTCGGCCGAGTTCCGCCTGGAGCGCAACACCAACGAGGCGCTGGAAGACGTGCGCTCCGCCGTGTCGCGCATACGCGGCGACCTGCCGCGCGAGATGCTCGACCCGGTCATCACCAAGGTGGAGTTGAGCGGCAAGCCCATCCTCACCTACACCATCGCCGCGCCCAACATGAGCGAGGAAGAGCTGTCCTGGTTCGTCGACAACAACATCACCAAGCTGCTGCTCGGCGTGAAGGGCGTGGGCGCGGTCAGCCGCGTCGGCGGCGTCACCCGCCAGGTGCGCGTCGAGCTCGACCCGGCCAAGACTGCTGGCGCTGAACATCACCGCCGGCGAAGTCTCCAGCCAGTTGCGCCAGATACAGCAGGAAGCGCCGGGCGGGCGCATGGACCTCGGCGGCATGGAGCAATCCGTGCGCACCGTCGCCACGGTGAAGACCGCCGAACAATTGGCGCAGATGGAGATCAGCATCCGCGACGGCCGCCACATCCGCCTGGGGCAGGTGGCCGAGGTGAGCGACACCATCGCCGAGCGGCGCACCGCCGCGCTGCACGACGGCAGGCCGGTGATCGGCTTCGAGATCGTGCGCTCGCTGGGCGCGGGCGACGTGGCGGTGGCCGAAGGCGTGACCAAGGCGCTCGCCACGCTCAAGCAGACGCATCCCGAGATGACCGTCGAGAAGGTGTTCAACACGGTGGACCAGGTGTACGAGACCTACAAGGGCTCGATGGAGATGATCTTCGAAGGCTCGCTGCTGGCGGTGATCGTGGTGATCTTCTTCCTGCGCAACACGCGCGCCACCATCGTCGCGGCGACCGCGCTGCCGCTGGCGGTGATCCCCACCTTCGCGGTGATCTACCTGCTCGGCTTCACCATCAACATGGTGACGCTGCTGGCGCTGTCGCTGGTGGTCGGTGTGCTGGTGGACGACGCCATCGTCGAGATCGAGAACATCATGCGCCACATCGAGATGGGCAAAGACCCCTACGATGCGGCGATGGAGGCCGCCGACGAGATCGGCATGGCGGTGATCGCCACCACCTTCACGCTGGTGGCGGTGTTCCTGCCCACCGCCTTCATGAGCGGCATCCCCGGCAAATTCTTCGTGCAGTTCGGCTGGACCGCCGCCGTCGCGGTGCTGTTCTCGCTGGTGGTGGCGCGCCTGCTGACGCCGATGATCGCGGCCTATTTCCTGCGTCCGCGCGCGGCGCACCCGACGCCGAAGTGGATCGAGCTCTACCTGAAGTGGGCGCAATGGTGTCTGCACAACCGCAAGACGCACGCTGCTGGTGACGGCGGTGTTCTTCTTCGGCTCGTTCATGCTGGCGGGCACGCTGCCCAGCGCGTTCCAGCCCAAGGACAATCTGTCGCAGACGCAGGTCTCGCTGACGCTGCCGCCCGGCAGCAAGTTCGAGCAGACCTATGCGCTGGCCGAGCAGGCGCGCAACATCGTGATGCAGAACCCGAACGTGACGCTGGTCTACACCGCCATCGGCGGCGGCGCGACCGGCGGCAACGCCTTCGAGCCGACCGGCGCGCCGGAGTCGCGCAAGGCGACGCTGTCCATCCAGCTGAAGCCCAAGAATGTCCGCACGCTGCGCAAGCAGGAGATCGAGGACCAGTTGCGCGAGGCGATGCGCGCCTTGCCCGGCGTGCGCGTGAAGGTCGGCCTGGGGGCATCGTCGGACAAGTACCAGGTGGTGCTGACCAGCGACAACGGCGACCTGCTGGCCGAGCACGCGCTCAAGGTGGGGCAGGAGCTGCGCACCATCCCCGGCATCGGCAACGTGGTGTCGAATTCCAGCATCTTGCGGCCCGAGGTGGTGGTGCGTCCCGACTTCGCCAAGGCCGCCGACCTGGGCGTGACGTCGAGCGCCATCGCCGAGACCTTGCGCGTGGCGACCAACGGCGATTACGACCAGTCGCTGGCCAAGCTCAACCTGCCGGAGCGGCAGCTGCCCATCATCGTGAAATTGCGCGACGATGCGCGGCAGGACATCGACCTGCTGTCGCGGCTGGTGGTGCAAGGCTCGCGCGGCCCGGTGATGCTGGGCAACGTGGCGACGCTGACCCTGGAGAGCGGCCCGGCGCAGATCGACCGCTTCGACCGCCAGCGCAACATCACCTTCGAGGTCGAGCTGGCCGGGCAGCCGCTGGGCAAGGTGCAGGCCGCCGCGCTCGCGCTGCCTTCGCTGAAGAACCTGCCGGAAGGCGTGAGCATCGCGCCGGTCGGCGATGCCGAGATGATGATCGAGCTGTTCGCCAGCTTCGGCCTGGCGATGTTCACCGGGGTGATGTGCATCTACATCGTGCTGGTGCTGCTGTTCAAGGACTTCATGCAGCCCGGCACCATCCTGGGCGCGCTGGTGCTGTCCATTCCCGGCGCGTTCCTGGCGCTGTTCCTGACGCACACGGCGATCTCGATGCCGTCGATGATCGGCATCATCATGCTGATGGGCATCGCCACCAAGAACTCCATCCTGCTGGTGGAATACGCCATCGCCTCGCGCCGCGAGCGCGGCATGAGCCGCACCGAGGCTTTGCTCGACGCCTGCCGCAAGCGCGTGCGGCCCATCGTGATGACGACCATGGCGATGGGCGCGGGCATGCTGCCGGTGGCGCTGGATATGGGCATGGGCGACGGCAGCTTCCGTTCGCCGATGGCCATCGTGGTGATCGGCGGCCTGATCACCTCGACCTTCCTCAGCCTGCTGGTGATCCCGGTGGTGTACACCTACGTGGACGATGCGGTGCAGTGGATGTCTGCGCGTTTCAAGCGGACTCAACAGGTGTCAACCGTCGCGCAAGAGGCTTAATGGCATTTCGCCTATTCCGAATAATGGAGCGAGCAATGAAACTTTCTAAAATCGCAGTAAGCGTGATACTGGCACTGGGAATCCAGGCACAGGCACAGGGTGCCGACCTGCTCGACGTCTACCACGCCGCCCAAAACCAGGACGCCGTCTTCGCCTCGGCGCGGGCCGCGCGCGAAGCCGGACAGGAGAAGCTCAGCCAGGGCCGTTCCCTGCTGCTGCCCAGCGTCAACTTCAACGCCAACACCACCAAGAACGATGTGACCACCAACTACGGGACGCCCAATCCGTTCCTGAGAAGCGGCAACATCCAGTACAACACCCACGGCTACGGCGTCAGCCTCACGCAGCCGCTGTTCCGCGAACAGAACTGGGCCGCCTACAACCAGTCCGAACTGCAAGTCGCGATCACCGAAGCCCAGTTCAAACTGGCCGAACAGGACGTCATCCTGCGCAGTGCGCAAACCTACTTTGACGTCCTGATCGCCCAGGACACCGTGGAACTGACCGCCGCCCAGAAAACCGCCATCTCCCAGCAACTGGAACAGGCCAAGCGCAACTTCGAGGTCGGCACTGCCACCATCACCGACACCTACGAGGCGCAGGCCCGCTACGACCTGATCGTGGCGCAGGAACTGGCCGCCGCCAACAACCTCGAGGTCAAACGCCGCACCCTGCAGCAACTGGTCAACGCCAACGTCAGCGACCTGAACGTACTGGGCCGAGCCTTCGCCATGGAAAGCCCGGCCCCGGCCGACGTCCAGAAATGGGTGGAAGACGCGCAGCGCGGCAACTACCAGGTCGTGCAGGCTCAGGCGGCTTACGAACTGGCCGAACAGGAAGTGGCGCGCAACCGCGGCGGCCACCTGCCCACCATCGACCTGGTGGCGAACCACGGCAAGAACACGGCCACCGGCGGCATGTTCGGCGCCACCGACACCACCACCACCACGGTCGGCCTGCAACTCAACCTGCCGCTGTTCCAGGGCGGCGCCACCCAGTCCAAATGGCGTGAAGCCGCGGCCAACCGCGAGAAAGCCAAGCAGGACCTGGAGAACGCGCGCCGCAACGTCGAATTGCAGGCCCGCCAGGCCTATCTGGGCGTGGTCAACGGCATCGCCCAGGTGCAGGCGCTGCAGCAGGCCCTGAAGTCCAGCGAAAGCCTGCTGGAAGCCAGCAAGCTGGGACAACAGGTGGGCGTACGTACCAACCTGGACGTGCTCAACGCGCAACAGCAGCTGTACTCGACGCGGCGCGACCTGTATCAGGCGCAATACAACTACCTCGTGAGCCAGTTACGCCTGAAGGCGGCGGCGGGAACCCTGGCCGAGGAGGATCTGGGGAAGGTGAATCTGGCGTTGCATTGAGCAGGGCCCCGTTGTTGTAGGAGCACGCCCAGCGTGCGAATCGCTTGATGGTCGCACGCTGGGCGTGCTCCTACAGAGAATTGCGGCTACGCTAAATCGCGCAGCTCTCCATCTCGCGCATCTGCTTCAGGTAATCCTCCACCCGTTCTTTCAGCGTCTCAGGTTGAGTGACGATGTCGTGCGCCAGCGTGAACAGGGGGTAAGCGCGCCAATCGAAAAGGCGATGCTTCACCACCATCTGCAGGGTATGCACGCCCTCGCCGGAGATGTTGGCCCACTCGCCGCGCACCAGTTGCCGGCCTAGTGCGTGGTGATGCGAATCCTCGCTGGTGGCCGTCGTCAGCAGGTCGCCCAGGCCGGCGTAGCTGTAGGGCGTGTGCGCCTGCCCGCCGAACGACTGCACGATGCCGGATAATTCCGAGATCGCGGCAACCATCAGGTGTCCGCGCATATTCTTGCCCAGTTTCAATTCGTCCGCCACGCCGAACATGATGGCGTACACATTCTTCAGGATCACCGACCAGCTCCTCCCGTGCATGTCCACCGCCTGCTTGCACACCAGCCTGGTGCCCAGGAACAGATCGAAGATCACCTGGAAATCCGCCGTATCGGACAGCACCACATCGGCAAAAGCGTGCTTCCCTGTCCTGATCTCCTCCGAGATCATCGGGCCGTAGATCACTCCGAAGTGATGGCCGCCATCGAGGACGCTGTCATATACCTGCGCCGCCGTCCGTCCCGATTCGTCCAGTCCCTTGGCGATGGTCAGGCACAGGCTGCCCTCAGCCAGATGGGGTTCGATGCGGCTGACGAGTTCATGGTGCGGATTCACCGGCAGGCAGAACAGGATCACCTCAGCCCAGGCGACCATCTCCTCCAGCGGTAAATCGCTTTTTTCTTCCATGCACCAGATGCGGACATCATGCCGGTCCGTTAAAAGCCATTCCATGGCATGCCCCATCTTGCCGTGGCCCAGAATCAATACGCGTCGTTTCATAGCAGCCCTCTCGTTTAGATAGAAGGACAATAGCCTAAAAACACGAATCATGTGAACACGAACTCTGTTACACCCGTCCATTCGGAGAGATAAGTTTTTCCGCACCGCTTGCTGCTAAAATGCGCCCCCTTTTTTGAAACAACCGTTGCGAGGAATAGATGTCGTCAGGCCTTACCGATCAGCAAGCGTACGAATACATCATCAAACTGCTCACAGCCATGAGCAGAGCGGGCGGGTCGGACCTGTTCATCTCCAATGACTTTCCGCCCAGCATGAAGTCGCACGGCGAGATGCAGCCGATGACCTCGCAAAAGCTCAACGGCAAAATCACGCGCCAGCTGGCGCATGCCCTGATGAACGAAGACCAGCGCGCCGAATTCGAGAAGGAGATGGAATGCAACTTCGCCATCTCTGTGCCCGGCGTGTCGCGTTTCCGCGTGAATGTCTTCGTCCAGCAGCAGAACGTCGGCATGGTCATCCGCACCATCGCGGCCGAGATACCCAACTTCGAAAAGCTCGGCCTGCCCGAGGTGCTCAAGGAAGTCATCATGAACAAGCGCGGCCTGGTGCTGGTGGTCGGTGGCACCGGCTCCGGCAAGTCCACCTCGCTGGCGGCGATGATCGACCACCGCAACCGCACCTCCAAAGGCCACATCATCACGGTCGAGGATCCGGTGGAATACGTGCACCAGTCCAAGCAGTCGCTGATCACCCACCGCGAAGTGGGCGTGGATACGCACAGCTGGCATCATGCCTTGAAGAACACGCTGCGCCAGGCGCCGGACGTGATCCTGATCGGCGAGATACGCGACGCCGAAACCATGGAGCACGCCATTGCCTTTGCCGAGACCGGCCACCTGTGCCTGGGTACGCTGCATGCAAACAGCACTAACCAGACCATCGACCGCATCATCAACTTCTTCCCGGAAGAGCGCCGCAACCAGTTGCTGATGGATCTTTCCGCCAACATGCGCGCCCTCGTATCGCAGCGGTTGATCCGCACCGTGGATGGCAAGGGACGCAAGCCCGCCATCGAGATCCTGCTCAACACGCCAACCATCGCCGACAAGATCTTCAAGGGCGAATTCAACGAGATCAAGGGCATCATGGAGAAGTCGCGCGAACTCGGCATGCGCACTTTCGACTGGTCCTTGTTCGAGTTGTACAACGACGGCCACATCTCCTACGAAGAAGCGATACGCAACGCCGATTCGGCGAACGAGCTCCGCCTGAACATCAAACTCAAGAGCCCGCGCGGCGAACCTGCGTCGGCCTCATCGGGGCCCGATCTGTCGCTGCATGAATACAAGAGCCCCGCAGAACTGGAAGCGGAAAGACAGGAAGAACTGGCGGTACAGGAAGAACACAAACGCCAGTTCGAAGCAGCGCAAGCCGCCAAGCAGCAGCAACAAGCAATGGCCCAGGCAGAAAAGCCGCAACAGCCCGTGATCGCGCTGGACAAACTGGAGCTTTCACTGGAGTAGTGGAAGGGAGTTTGACTGACGCTCTGTTGAGCGTCCCTCAAGTCCTTTGTTGTAACCGGGCTATTACTTGTTATCATGCCGGATATCGAACTGCGATTTTCACGGAGCAGAAACAATGAGCCACGAGAACGGCCAATTTGATATTTCAGACATCCAACTGCGCGAGCCAAAAGCGCAGCCGAGAGTGAGCTTGTCGAGAGAGATCGGTGAAGCTCAAATCATCCATACCCTCTTCGGCAAGGCCAAGGTTCGCATCATCCGCAAACATGACAAGACCCGCCGCGCATGGTGGCTGACGGGAATGATCGGGTTGACAGTGGCATCCGCCGCAGTCTGGCAGGTATGGTTTGCAGCGCGATATACCGAGCCGTTGCAGAGTGCAACTCCTTTGCCCCCCGTCAATGCTGAGGTGCAGCTGGTGGCGCCGGATTCTGAAAACATCCCGCCTTCCCCTGTTCTTTCATCAACGGGCAGCGAACCGGGCATGTCTGCACCACCAGTCGAAAGCGGTACTCCACCCGTCCCGCAAAAGATCGAGCGGCAACAGGGTATCGAGATGAACGCCGAGAAGGCCGTGGCGAAGCCGGTCAAGGTTCAACCGCCGATCGCAGACAAGCCGCAGACGATGCCTCTTGCCACAGACGACGCCGCTTCGAAGAAACAAACGGTCACGCAGCCGCCCGCCAAGCGGTCGCCGCCGAAGCAGTCCATTACAGTTACGACACCGCCTGGCGCGCCAGCAAGCAGCCCGGAAGCCGTTGTTCCGTTGGACAAGGAAGACGCCCCGGTCCAATCGTCTGTAAGTGGCAAACCGCTCCCAGAGCCTGTCAATGTGCAAAGCAAATGATTGCTGGCGAACTATCGTTCTGTGTTGCGCTGACAGCCCGAATTTACGAGAATGACCATCATGGATAAAACTTTAAAACTCCACGCCTATACGGACGCTGCCAAAAGCGATGTTCCGCAAGCCAGTCCCGCGATGGACCGGGATACCTCGCTTGAGCTGGAAAAGAAGAATTCCCAGCTTGAAGAAGAGAAGAGCAAATCGCTCGATCTCCTGAAAACGATCGTCCAGCTGCGAGAAAGCCTCAAGCAGGAGCAGGCAAGGTCTTCCGACCTGGAAACAAAACTGACTAAATTGGCTGTGCTGGAAGACAATCAGCTCGCCAAGAAAAATGCACAGTTGGAAGAAGCGACCGCCAAGTCGCAGGACCTCCTGAAAACGATCGAGCAACTCAGGGAAAACGTCAAACAACTGGAAACCAAATTGGCCAAATTGAATTCGGTGGAAGAGAATGAATTAGCCAAGAAAAATGCCCAGCTGGAAGAGGAACGAACCAAGTCGCTGGAATATGTGAAACTGATCGATCAGCTCAGGGAAAACATCAAGCAGGAACATGCCAAATCAGAAGAGATGGTAAACAAGTTTGACGAGCTGATTGCCAAGACAAAATCATCATCTCAATTGGACGCTGAAGTCAAAGAACTCCACAGCGTTCTGAGCAAGATCGCAAAGCTGGCCACGGCAGGCAAGCTGGATGGCGGCGCCTGATCGGTTCGATGCCACCCGGTTTCTAGAACTGTAACTCCAGCGCCTTGCACAGGAAACGCATGAGGGGTGCTGCCTGCCGGAAGCGCTCCACCACCTGCGGGCGCAAACTCGATGAAGTCACCGTGGTTTTGGTCAGGTTCGCCAGGCAGATGAAATCCGTGCGTTTCAAGTCTTCCACCAGCGGATGATCCTTGGCAAAGCCGCGCGGTGCATTGGTGAGCGCATCGCCTTCCAGCGAGAAATATCTGTTGAACATCTTGTCATCGCGCGCTGCCACCCAGGCATTGCCGTTCTCCACGATAGCCTTGCGTATCTTGAACAACGCATCCGTATCGGGACGCCACAGCCCGGCAGCCACAAAGCAACCGTCCGGCTCGATGTGCAGGTAATACCCGGGCGCATGGATGTCCTTGCCTACCTCATGGCGGAACTGGATGCCGATGTTGGTCTTGTACGGCGTCTTGTCGCCACCGAAACGCGTATCCCGGTAGACGCGCATCAGCGAGCCTCCCACCTTCTTCGGCTGCGCCAGAAAGTGCCGCGAGATCGCAGGCATCTCATCCGACATGTCGCTGATGAAATCCAGTGCGGGTGTGCGCACAAAATCCTCGTAATCCTGCTTGTGTTCCTCGAACCACTCGCGTTCGTTGTTTTGGGCCAGTCCGGAAAGAAAAGTGAAGGTCTGTTTGGTGAAGTAACGATCGGTCATTTCGTCATCTCCTTGTTGCGGTGGGGGCGTAGATCAATTGGAAAGATCCGTAACCGGAATACGTCTCCCTTTATGTTCCGTGAAGCCGAGCCAACTCCTGGGGCTCCAATCAGGAAATGGTCTTGAACCTGCCGGTGGCGCTGAGAATGTTGGTGACCAGCGCCTTTCCGGTCGAACGCAGCCCGGCAAACTTTCCCGTCTTTTCGATGCTGACGACATTGCCGGAATTCGCGGCCTGATTGACTGGTACGGTAACGTGTCCATCCAGCCACCTGAAGATGGGCAAAAGCTCCTGTCTTTCCGCCATCGTGGATGTTTCGTCCATCTCGAATACGCCCATGCCGCTCCCGACCGCGCGGATGTAATTGTCCGAATCGCTGATCCTGGTGAGGAACGGCAATTTCAGCGCGGTGAGGAAACGTTCCAGCGGCTCATAGCCAGGGGATGAATGGCGCACACGGTTGGCAATCACCGCGATCTTCACCCTGGAGTTGAGAGCGCCGCCGACCAGATACAGGTCCTTGACGAAATCGGCGGTGGCATGAATATCAATGGGGGAGGGTGCGACCGGGATCAGGATGAAATGGGATTTGCGCACCAGCTCCTTCA
This sequence comes from uncultured beta proteobacterium, assembly GCA_963840345.1. Taxonomy (GTDB): domain Bacteria; phylum Pseudomonadota; class Gammaproteobacteria; order Burkholderiales; family Gallionellaceae; genus Sideroxyarcus. The sequence goes on along the minus strand of CAWIYO010000004.1, from coordinate 59,365 downwards.
GCAGCAACCCCTTGGTTCCGGCGGGCGCATCAATGATCAGCGCTTCGGTATTATCAGGAACCCACATCTTGATGCTGTTCAGATGCGCAGCCCCGTTCGTCGGTGCGGCATTGGCACCGTGGATGCGTTCAACATGACCGGGGCGCTGCCTCAGCCACTGCAGGCTCGACCCCTGCGGGTCATAGTCCAGGATCGCAGTCCGGAGCTTCTGGGAGGCGTAGTAGCTGGCAAGATTGGTGGTCAGAGTGGTTTTCCCCGAACCGCCTTTTGAGTTAATGACTAATATCGTCCGCATCGTTTATCTCTTCCTTTGGATAACGGCCCGCGAATCCTGAGCCGAATTCAGCACTTAGCGCGCAGAACCATACCACAAACCATATTCTCGTGCAGACTAATCGGGATGGGCGCTATTTGCGCGATTCAGGATGAGTATCAGCCGCAACTCACCAAAAGAATTTGGCGGGACGCTGAAAATAGTGAGTTTCGCGTGGCGATGCCGGAATTACAGCCCTACCCTCGATGCAGCCGGGTCGAGTTTACGCACCATTTCCAGTATTTCCATACCTTCGACTGCATCAGGGTCATATTTCACCAATAGCGAATGGAGGTGTGCGCGATGCACGAATTCAGCGCAATCAACGCCAACGCGACCCATCAACTCTCTTTCCAGATCTGTTCTCGCCTGTGCATCCAACTCCGGATGTACATGGATCATCATGTCTGCAGTGTTCATGATTGCCTCCTCCTTCATGGGATAAATAAGACATCGCCACATCTTCGTGGTTCATCCCGGGTCTCAGATCGGTGAAATACAGATCGGGTACACGCAACGTCCGGCACACATCCGTCAATAGCAGTATATTTCGAACTGCACAGAGGATCCTGAATTCAGGTAGATTGTTACTGGATTTGCCAATCTGACTTTGGCGTAACGGAAACAGGCCGATAAGCCCTTGTTTTGTCGGCTTGCCTGTTCCATGTGTCTGCCCCCATCACAGGAGGGATCATGAAAAGACATTCAGGAATGAAAGCGTTCCTAATGCTTTTTTTGTCGGCTAATCTCCAGCCTTCATTTGCTGTTGACTGTAACAGTCCTCCCACCGGCTACAGTGGAAGCTGGGCACGTGCGTATGCAGCGTGGTGCCAGCGATGCGGCGGGACATATAACCCGTCGAACCAATCGTGCAGGCCGGGTAGTAACTGGGGTGGGAGTTCGCCGGGCGCCACGCCTTCTTACAATGACGAAGCCGAGCGTCAGGCGGAATATCAACGCCAAACGGAAATCGAACAGCGGCGGCAGCGCGAGCTGGAGGAACAGCACAAGGGAGAAGCAGAAGCGGCAAGAAAGAAACAGGAAGAGTTCCAGCACGACAAGCAGGAAGCCCTCCAGAGCATGAAAGGCAGTTGCCGCGGGCGAGCTTGGCCTCAAGGGCTCCGATGCAGGCGAACTGGGTCTGAAGGACACAGGCGATACTGGCATGCACGGTCTTGGCCTCAAGGAAGCCCAGGCTTCAGCGAGCAAACCCAAGACAAGGAAAATGCAATGCGAATGGGGCACGTCGGGATCGTCTATCGTTGACCTGCGCTGCCTCGGTCTGGATCCCGACAAGCCCATTACCGTTGACCCGCACATTGCCAGAGGCGAGGAGCGCGCTTTCCCTGCACAGCCCGACCCGGAGACGTTCAAGAACACCAACTACAACAATGGATTCGAGGCGCTGATGCGCTTTGATGCCGCTTCTGCTGACGAGGCGGTCAGGCACTTCCAGGAAGCGCAAAAAGAACGACCCAAGGATCCACTGGTCCGCAACGGCCTGCTGCTGGCGCGAGACATACTCAAGGCTCGTAAACAGAAGGAGCGAGATGACCAGGCGCGAGCCAACTACTTCACATTGCAGAGTTACGCCGCCCTGATGACGGGCGACAACGAGAAGGCACTAGGTTACATCGCTCAAGCGCGCCTGCTCGCGCCGAAAGACAATAACGCCAAGTTCGTGGAATCGCTTGCAAAGAACGATCTGGGGAAAGAAGGCTCATACTCAGCCCGGAAGGACGCCTACCGGCTGGTCGCCAACGGCCTGGTCTCCGTTGAGAGGCGAAATCTGTCCGGCGCTCTCCGTATGCTGGAAGCCGCGCAGCGCCTGCAGCCGCAAGACAAACTCATCAATGAGTTCATTCTGGAGTTGCGAAAATTCAAAGTCCGCAAGTGAAGATCGAGAAAGGAATTGACCATGGATAAAATCAGAACGGTTCTTGCAAGCCTGCTGTTTTCTGCGGCATTTATTGTTCCTTTCTCGGCAAAGGCACTGCCCGTATATCCGGAGGAAACGCTCAGGCAATATGTCTCCGAGCTGCAGAAAGATCCCGATGACACCGTACTGCGGGAAAAGATCATCACGCATGTGCGGTCGATGAGAAGAATGCCGGTCATACCGGAGGAGGCACGCCGGTATTTCATCGAGGGTAATACCTTGCTCAAGGCGGCGAAAGACCAGAAAGGTTACGAACTGGCGATTGCCACATACCGGCAATGTTTGCTCATAGCGCCGTGGTGGCCTGAGGCTAACTACAACTTTGCCGTTGCACTGGAACTCGCAAACCGGTTCGATAGCGCCGTGAATGCCTTGAAGCTTTATATCGCGACCAGTCCTGGAAGAGAGGAAACGAGAAAGGCGCAGGACAAGATCTACGAGATCGGAGCGAAGAAGAGGCTTGCTGCAATGGACAGCGAAAGGAGCTCCCCACAGGGCGCAACGCGGGAGCAAAACGAGTTCGAAAACTGGCTCAAGAAATTGGATGGCAGAAGATACACTTTGGAAGACTCCGGAACAACAGGCGTCCTGGATGTAAGGGGCAGAAGCATCGAGAAGGGATACATCGAGCAAGGCACCTATCACAAATGGGACGCAGAAGCCGCCCGCTTTGAGATCAACGGCCGGGAAACCACCGTACCGCTCTATCGGGATCCAAGGGTCACATCAGTCACTTATTCCTTCAGCGAAGACGGTGAGCGGATTACTACACGGGTCCGTTTTAAAGACGGGGACTCGCGTGAATACATCTACCTCTGGCAAAGATAAGAGGCTGCTAGCAGGGATTATCCTGGCCCTTGATTCCCTCTGGTTGGCGCGAATACTACGAGCTTCGGGATGCACCAGGCCGCGTGAACTCCCGACTTGCCGGACGGGGCTATACAGCCCTCGTCAGCACTGATACTCGTACATCTTCTTCAGCCATGCATCGATATCCTTATCCAGCAGATCGGCTGGCGGTCTGATATGTTTTCCGGTCCGCACAAGCGGGTTTTCGCGTGCCAGTGCGAGTTGCGGGTTCCACCCTGCAAACAAGATCTCCTCGCCGTACTTTTCAATTTCAAGTGCTTCATGTTCGATAACGCAACCCTGCACGATGGTATCCATTTCACACCTCCCCGTTCGTAGAACCAGAAAAATGCCCTTGCACGTAAGCTATTGGGTAATGTGAATGAAAGATATAAATAACCCCCGGTATTTCCGCCGCTGTTTTTGACTGTAGGCGCACCGGCGACAGTAGCGAACTTGTACAGTCTTACCCCCATTTTTGCCAGGTAAGCGACCTCCACTCCCGCCGGATCATTGCGGCAAGCATGCAAACTGGGGGCTACTCAGTTTCCGGTAAGGAATGCGCTCACAGCCTGCCCCAGTTCCTCCGGCGCTTCTTCTGCCACGAAGTGCCCGACGGTCGGCAGCCTGACAGTGCGTGAATTCGGCAGGGCACTCTGCCAGCGTCGCAATTCCTTTTCGCGGAACGCCACGTCCTTCATGCCCCACACGAACAGTGCCGGCTTATCCCTCAGCACGCCGATCTTGTTCCACAACTGTTCCAGCCAGGGGGTAGAGGCGATGATCTGCCTGGGGAATACGTAGCAGCCTTTGCGTGATTCGGCCGTAGGCAGCGCATCCATGTAGTGCCGGTGCGCGGCCTTGCTCAACTTGCTCTTGTCGCCGAACGCAGCGCGCATGAACGTTCCGGCGAAGAAGTTGCGCTTCTTGATCAGCAGGCGACCGATCGGTCCGCCCATAAAGGCGCTGAACGACACGTAGTGAAAATCGTCTTTCACCGGCCATGCCCAGGTGTTCAGCACCACCAGGCGTTTCACATTTTCGGGATGAGTTACCGCGTAATGCATACCGATAGGCCCGCCCCAGTCGTTCACTACCAGCGTGATGTCCTTGAGGCCGAGGTGCGCGATCAGCGCCGCCAGATTCTTTGCATGCTCTTCCGGCAGATAGTTCCAGTCGAAAGGTTTGTCCGAAAGGCCGAAGCCGATATGATCTGGCGCGATGCAGCGAAAACCTACTCCCTCTCCCCCTGGGAGAGGGCTGGGGTGAGGGTGGCTTAAGCGCTTGATGAGCTTGCGGTAAAGGAACGACCACGCCGGATTGCCGTGCAGCATCACCACCACCTCGCCGCTACCTTCGTCCACGTAATGCATGCGGCCTGCAGCCGTCTGGAAGTAGTGCGAAGCGAAAGGGTACTCGTTGCGGTCGATCCAATCGGTGTCGCTCATGTATCGCTCCTCGGAAGTAATCAGGCGGCCATCTCCGCCAGTTTGCATACTGTGCTCCAGTTGCGTCCGGTGGCCGCCACGCCCAGCAGCTTCTCGGCTCGCGCGGCGAGCCTGGAGCGGCCGACGCCATCCGGTGCGTGCAGGTAGAACACCTTACCCTCCAGCGTGTAGCGTTCGCTGCTGGTCTTCAGCGCATCCAGTTCCTTCAACTTCGGATGCGGCGGCATCTCCGCCAGGAACAACAGATGCAGCGATGTGGGATTGGACTCCGCTTCCGGATAGGGATTGTCCGCTATCGCCTTGTGCAACTCAGCCGCATCGAGCAGCCACACCCGCGGTGCGAAGCCGTGCTGTGCCTTGATCGCCGCACTGATCTTTGCCGCCAATGCGGCTCTGTCCTTTGCCGCGCTGCGGAACACCACGTTCCCGCTCTGGATGTAGGTCTGCACCTCGCGCAGGCCCATGCCCGTCAACAGTGCGGTCAAGTCCTTCATCGGCAACTTGTTGTTGCCGCCGATGTTGATACCGCGCAGCAGGGCGATGAACGTAGTCATGGTTTGCTGGTGACGGGGTGAAGGTCGCCGTAGTTTATCCAAAATGATTCAGGATTGCCTACTCACCCAGAAAGAGAAATGGCTCAATCAATCGCCTCGTTTTGATTGACGAAAGCCCTGCGGAGGGTGTCTGGCCGGTGCTACTCTTTGTCCATCTCGACATGCAGGAGAAATAAGTGAACGACACCCAGGACCCTGTTTATGCGCGCCTGCTCAAGGCCGCGCTGGAATGCTTCCTCGCCGACGAATACAACAAGGTCACCACGCGCATGATCGCCGAGAAGGCCGATGCCAACATCTCGATGATCCGCTACTACTTCGGCAACAAGGAAGGTCTCTACGAAGAGATGATCCGCGAGACGCTCAAGCCCATACTGGACATGCTCGACAGCCACACGATGTCCAACTCCAGCGGCTTCGCCGAATACCTGCGCTTTTACTACGACACCATGCGCAAGCATCCCGAGTTCCCCAAGCTCATCCTCAAGGTGCTCGCGCTCAACCAGGGGCCGGGCCGGCGCTTCATCCTGCAACTGCTGGAACGCGGCCGCAGCGGCGGCGCGCGCAGGGTGGAGCAGCTCAAGGCCGCCGGGCAGGTGGATGGCGCGCTCAACCCCGACGTCGCGCGCATGGCCTTCGTCAGTCTCTCCATGATGCCTATGCTGCTCAAGGACATCTTCGAAGAGCAGATGGGCGGGCAGATGGACGAGGCTTTCCTCAACGAGCTTGCCGCCTTCAACGGCAAGCTGCTGGTGGCGGGCATGGCTGCTCAGCGCACATAAACGATTCCTCCGTTCGTGGTGAGCTTGTCGAACCATGAATGGAGGGCAACTGATGTCTCAAAATTGAGTGTTCACCCTTCGACAGGCTCAGGGCGAACGGATTTGAAAGGACGAACATGACCCTGCAAAAGAACGCCGGCGCGGTGCGCCGTTTCGCCAAACTGGCCAGATTCGGCGCATGGCTACAGAACCTTCCCAACAAGATCGTGCCGCCGCCGTTCCGCCTCATGCAGATCAGCGCCTCCTACTGGCAATCGCGCGCCCTGTATGTCGCGGCGCGGCTGGACATCGCCACCGTGCTGGCCGACGGCGAACTTGCCGCCGAAGAACTCGCCACCCGCCTGCGCGCCCAGCCTGACGCCACCTACCGCCTGCTGCGCATGCTGGCAGCCATGGGCGTGTTCGAGGAAGTCTCGCCGCACCGCTTCCGCAACAACAAGCTCTCCAACTCTTTGCGCGAAGGTTATCCGCAGAGCGTGCGCGCCATGATCCTCATGCACAACTCGCCCGAGATCAGCCGCCCCTGGTTCGAGCAGCTGGAACAGTCGGTGCGCGACGGCGGCGTGCCGTTCGAGCGCACGCACGGCGAGGAGCTCTATGCCTATCTGGATACGCATTCCGAGTTCGACACTCTGTTCGCCAGCGCCATGGACACCGTCGAGGCGCTCACCGGCGACAGTTTCATCATCGATTTCGACTGGGCGCGCTTCGGGCGCATCATCGACGTCGGCGGCTCCAAGGGCGCCAAATCGCTCGCCATCCTCAAGCGCCATCCGCACCTCAAGGCGCTGGTGGCCGACCGCGAACAGGTCATCCGCGATGCGGCGCAGTTCTGGCAGCAGCGGGGCGAGGGCGCAGTGCTGCAACGCACGCGCTACGAAGCGTGCGACGTGCTGCAGGCCGTGCCCAAGGCGGAGAGCGCCAAGGACATCTACCTGCTGAGTGCCGTGCTTCACGGCTTCGACGACGACACCTGCATCACCGCGCTGCGCAACGTGGCGGCTGCCGCCGCAGGCAGCGGCGCCACCATCGCCGTGATGGAGATGGTCATGCCCGATGCCAAGGCCGACGCCGCCACTGCCTCGTTCGACATGCAGATGTTCGTGAACTCGCGCGGCCGCGAAAGGACGCTGGCCGAATGGCAGCGCCTGTTCGAGCGAAGCGGGCTGCAGTTGCAGGAAGTGGTCGGCATGCAGTCGTTCGGGAAGATACTGGTGCTGCGGGCGGGCTGAAGTCGCGCTTGTGAGGGCTTTTCTAGCCCCAAAATATCAGCCGACCATCTCCGCCAGCTTGTACACCGTGTTCCAGTTGCGCCCGGTGGCGGGAACGCCGAGCAGCCGTTCTGCGTTCACGGTGAGCCTTGGAGCGGCCGAAGCCATCGGGTGGCAGCCCTCTTTAACTCCATTGTTTTTCGCGGCACTTTATTGGCAGCAAGCTGCCTAATTCGTTTTGAAACAGGGCGCGTCAAGGGCGCGCCTGGAAGATTCAAATCCTTACCCCGGGGTTCGTAGCGTACTTGGTGTCTTACAAATGCGATTCACTGCAAAAGGAGAAGATCATGAATGGCTCAGAATTTCACCATCCATTTTTCAGTAGACCAGAGTCCGGAAGAAGTATTTGCCGCTATCAATAACGTTCGTGGCTGGTGGTCACAGGCAATTGACGGAAGTACTGACCAGCCCGGCGCCGTATTCAAATACCACTACAAAGATGTTCACCGCAGCACATTCAAAATCACCGAATTCGTGCCCGGCAAGAAAGTCGTCTGGCACGTACTGGACAATTACTTCAACTTTGTTAAGGACAAGAAAGAATGGACCGGCACGGATGTTGTCTTTGAAATTTCCAGGAAGGGCGACAAGACAGAAGTTCGTTTCACCCACGTCGGACTGGTGCCTGCATACGAGTGCTACGATGTTTGCTCGAACGCATGGGGCTCATACATAACGGGCAGCTTGCGCAACCTCATTGCCACGGGCAAAGGCCAGCCCAACCCCATAGAAGAAATTGTCAGCCAAGCTCGTGAAATGAGCAATCAGAGTTACACCACGTCTATCACGGTAAAAGAATCTCCAAAGAAAGTCTTTGCCGCAGTTAACAATGTTCGCGGATGGTGGTCGGAAGAAATCGAGGGGGACACTGACAAGCCAGGTGCGGAATTCAAGTTTCACTACAAAGATGCTCACCGCAGCACCCACAAGATCACCGAATTCGTGCCTGACAAGAAAGTCGTATGGCATACCACGGACAGCCGCATTAACTTCGTCAAGGACAAAGCCGAGTGGAATGGCACCGATGTAATCTTCGAGATCACCGGCAAGGGCGACATGACCGAACTTCGCTTCACGCACGTTGGCCTGGTTCCTGCCATCGAATGCTATGGCCAATGTTCAGGCGCATGGGGCTTCTATATCAACGAGAGTCTGCGCAGCCTGATCACCACGGGCAAAGGGAAGCCCAACCTGAGAGAAGAGGTGGCCGGGAAAAGGGCTGCTTGACCACTCGGCAGCTCGTTGCGAAGACACTTGCGCGGGGTGAGCCGCAGGGGTAGAATCCGCGCCTGACTGATTCGTTAAGGGCGAGCAATGAAATACCGGCACTACAAGGGCGGCATCTACGAGATCGTTTGCGAGGCGCGGCTGGAAGCCGACCCAAATGTCATTCTGATGATCTACAGATCGGAAGAAGGCCTGATCTGGGCGCGGCCCAAGGATGTATTCTTTGAGGCAGTGCAGTACGAAGGGCAAAGCGTGCCGCGCTTCGCTCCCTTGGGCTGAAACCGCGCCCCTGGGTGGGTTCGTCCTATTCTGGTTCACCCTGCCAGAGCATGTCATACCCAAGTTCCTTCGTATCCACGCACAGCTTGCCCAAAGCCGCGAATTTATCCTTGAATGTCTTATCGGCGTGTGACCTTTCGTGCTCTTCGTAAGACTTCCAGTAAGTGACGATCGCGATGTGCTTTTCCGCAGACCTGGAGGCACTCAGCGACCCTTCGTCCGATACAAACCCGGAGAAGTCGAAAACCTGTCCCGCAATGAAACCACCCTTGTCTCCGCCATAGGTATCCTTCACAACATTGCACATCTCGGCCAGCGCCAGCTCGACGTCTTCGAACTCTACGCCGGGCCTGATAGTCGCCGTATTGAAAAGCATCTTCGCTCCGAAGGGAATGGTGATTGGTGAGTACATGATTTTTCTCCTGTGAAGTTGAACTGACGCAAACTGCACGCAAAGCGAGGGCTGCTGCAGCCTCTTATCGTGGACTCCATAATGGCGCTGGCGGTTCCCTAATGCACCTTCAGGGGGATAGCGCGCCAACCCGACCGGGTTATGCGAAACTGAGCGCTAGAGCGCAGCCCAAACTCCCTGGATCCCCGTATGACAGAGACCACCATCAAAGATGTCCCCGATACCGCCTTCATGGCGGCAGCCTATCGCGCCATCGAAAGCGAACGCAAAGAAGCCTTGTTCCGCGATCCGCTCGCTGACAAGCTTGCGGGCAAACGCGGCAGGGAGATCATCAACCGCCTGCCACCCCAGGCCATGATGGGCGGCTGGACTGTCATCATCCGCACCTGCATCATCGACGAACTCATACAACAGGCCATCGCCCAAGGAGTGGACACCATCCTGAATCTGGGGGCCGGGCTGGATACTCGTCCCTACCGCATGGCACTGCCCGAAACCTTGCGCTGGATCGAGGCCGATTTTCCCCACATCATCGAATGGAAGCGCACACAACTCGCGGATGAAAAGCCGCGCTGCCAGCTTGAAAGAGTCGCGCTCGACCTCGCCGATCATCAGGCACGGCAGCAACTGCTGGATGAGGTGGCAAGCCGTTCAAAGAATGTCCTGGTGCTGACCGAAGCCGTCACCCCCTATCTTCCCGAAGCAGCAGTGGCTGCACTCGGTGCCGACCTGCGCGCCAGAGCAGCCATGAAATACTGGATCGTCGATTACTTCTCTCCCGCGTCATACGAATACAGAAGGCGCAGCGGCATGAGCCGGGCGATGAAGAACGCTCCCTTCCTGTTCGAGCCCGGGGACTATTTCGGCTTCTTCGCGACAACCGGTTGGCAACCGAAAGAGGTCAAATATTTTGCGGAAGAAGCCGCACGCCTGCGCCGTCCTGCACCTTTCCCGTGGCATGTCCGCCTCATCACCTCCATGCTGGGTGTCCTGATGTCGCCCGAGAAGCGGCAGGCGATGATGCAATATGCGGGGTTCGTGTTGTTTGAGCCTGCGACCAGACATGAATGATCTGATTGGTGTTGCTGTTTGTTGTAGTTGAGCGGCTGGCGGAGGTACGGTGGGAGCTGGCCTTTGCGTGGAAATATGAAGCTGCCCCCTTTGGCTGCTTTCTGAGGGAGGTGCTCTGCCTGCTAGTGTGAATCTAGTTACGCGCAGTCGTTGCCAAAACTCCCATCAATGAGCGTCGTGCCAGTTTCTTTTCTGCATGCTCTTGGAGTTTTGTATTGACGTAGCTGGCAACGGATCCTCCAGCCGTAATAACCGGTGCAGCCACCCCCAAAACACCTAACGACGGAATGAATTGAGCAGCAGTTCCCAATATTGCTGCACCCGTTCCAAGCGTTACACTTATGGTGTTCTTGGATGAATATTTTGCCTCAATATCTTTGATAGTTTTCTGATGTTGCTGCACCAAACTTTCTACCCCATGCATCACCTCGCGCACCACGCGATCTAAGTTTGTTGCATCAGCAGCCGAGAGCAAAGCTGTGTGCTTGCGAAGCGCCATGGCGGACGTGCGAACAAGACCCAATGTTTTCTCAGAGAGGCGGTTTGGCGCAAGCAGTTCGCCCGGTCTAAGAGCGACAGCCATGAACTCTCTGACCTGTTCCTCGTCCTGTGGGCGAAAATGCATTTTGCCGTTACGAACTGCAGCCTGTAGGTTCAGGAGCCGCTGCGTATTTTCAATTTGCTCATCTCTATCCATTGAGACGCACCTCGCGAGGTTGTTGCTCTATCTACACAAATTAAAGGTTCCAGGCTCGAATTATCTTTCCGTAAATCTGTTTTCGATATCCATCGCTCCGTGCAGCACGCGCACGATGCAAAGCGTGTTGGGATACTCCTGAAAGTGATAAAAGGTTCCAGGCTCGAATTACTTCTGTTCGGTTCATCCGCGAGGGCGGCGACTTGGCGCACTATCGCTGCCAGCGCGCTTGAGCTGCTTTCTTGATGGTCTCCCATGCGATGGTATTGTCCGGTCTTGCTTCATCTTCGGCGATGTGTTTGTCCAGTTCGGAAAATACATCCTCCATATTGTGGAATTCCCTCTGCGCTATTTCTGTGTTGCCAAGGGAAAGCAATTTCAGCAGCGCTTCAGTTCGCTCATGCTCAGTTTTTGCATCCATCTCGGGCTTCTTTGAGGAAGGCATCATTGTTGTTCCGATGAAAATCGGGCGTCCATGTCCATGGAACCGTGCAGTATGCGCACGACTCGGAGTACGTATTCATCGGCGCAAAAAAAGATCACATAATTGCCATAAGCGGCGGAACGGATGTTTGCGCCCAATTCCGCTCTGAGTCTGAATGCGAGCGGGTTCTTTGCGATTGTGCCGCATTGGTCGCGCAGTTTGTTTATGAAGCGCTTCGCGCGATGAGGGCTGTCCTGGGCGATGTAATCGCCTATCGTTTCGAGATCGTGTAGCGCGCGGTGACTAAGTTCGACGCGCATCAAACACTTTGATGGTCGGCCATGGATTGGTACTTGGCCTCTAACCGGTCAAATGCTTCATCGGCGGGAATGCCGGGTCCTTGCAAACCCGCAGCAATCGCGGAGCGCAATCCTTCCAGTTGCAGGGCTTGTTTCGATTGCTGATCTTCCAATAAACGCAGCGCAGCGCGAACAACTTCGCTCTCGTCGTCGTACTTCCCTGAATCAATTTGGGCGCGGATGAATTGTTCAAAGTGGGGGTTAAGGGCAACGTTCGTTGACATGATGTTTCTCCTTGTATCTCTGGCAGCAATTTAACGGCGTTTGCTCGCGCCTTGTCAATATTCAGATAGCCGGGTCACACCAGCTTCTTCAACTGATAAATCCTCTCCAACGCTTCCTTCGGACTCATCTCATCCGGCTGCAGATCGCGTATCGCCGACATCAGCGGATGTTCTTCCGGCTCCGGCGCTTCCGGTGCGGCAGTGAAGAGATCTCCCTGCGGATTCTGCGCGGCGCTGTTCTGTTCCAGTCGCACCAGTTGTTTCTTCGCGTTGCGGATGACGCTGTTCGGCACGCCTGCGAGTGCGGCGACTTGCAGGCCGTAGCTCTGACTGGCCGCGCCTTCGTTCACGCTGTGCAGGAAGACGATGCTGTGCTGGTGTTCGACGGCGGCGAGGTGGACGTTGGCGAGTTGCTTGAATTCTTCGGCCAGCCGCGTGAGTTCGAAATAGTGGGTGGCGAACAGGGTGTAGCTGCGGTTGAGTTCCAGCAGGTGGCGCGCGATGGCGTAGGCGAGGGCGAGGCCGTCGAAGGTGCTGGTGCCGCGCCCGATCTCGTCCACCAGCACCAGGCTCTTGTCGGTGGCGTTGTGCAGGATGTTGGCGGCCTCGGTCATCTCGACCATGAAGGTGGAGCGTCCGCTGGCGAGGTCGTCCGATGCGCCGATGCGCGTGAAGATCTGGTCGATCTCGCCGAGCACCGCTTCCTGCGCGGGTACGAAGCAGCCGACATGCGCGAGCAGCGCGATGATGGCGACCTGGCGCATGTAGGTGGATTTACCGCCCATGTTGGGGCCGGTGATCAGCAGCATGCGGCGCGCATCGCCTAGCTGTGTGTCGTTCGGCGTGAACTGTTCCACTTGCGCTTCCACCACCGGGTGGCGGCCTTGCTTGATGCTCGATCTGCGCATCATCGCTGAATTGCGGCGCGCAGAAGTTCAGCGTGGCGGCGCGCTCGGCGAAGGTGGCGAGCACGTCCAGCTCGGCGATGGCGGCGGCGATGCGCTGCAGTTGCGGGATGGAGGGCGCGAGCGCATCGAGCAACTGGTCGTACAGGAATTTCTCGCGCGCCAGTGCGCGGTCGTTGGCGGAGAGCGCCTTGTCCTCGAAGGCTTTCAGTTCCGGCGTGATGTAGCGCTCGGCGTTCTTCAGCGTCTGGCGGCGGCGGTAGTCGTCCGGCACCTTGTCCGCATTGGCGACGCTCACCTCGATGTAGAAACCGTGCACGCGGTTGTATTCGACTTTCAATTTGTCGATGCCGGTGCGTTCGCGTTCGCGCGTTTCCAGCGCCAGCAGGAAATCGCCGCAGTTGGTCTGGATGCCGCGCAATTCGTCCAGTTCGGGGTCGTAGCCGTCGGCGATCACGCCGCCTTCGCGCAGCACGCTGGAGGGTTCGGCCTTCAATGTGTTTTGCAGCAGCTCGACCAACTCTATTCCCGTTCGTGCTGAAACTTTTTCATCCGTTCGCCCTGAGCCTGTCGAAGGGGGAATGGACGCACGCGGTTCTCGGCCGGCGCTTTGCGCCGATCCTTCGACAGGCTCAGGACGAACAGGGTTGGTGCGGGAGCGGAGAGGTTGAGTTCTTCGGCCAATTGCTTGATGCGTGGTGCGCTGACGCCGGCCAGCATCGTGTGCAGCTGCGGCAGTTGTTTGAGCGTATCGCGCAGGCCAGAGAGGTCGCGCGGCCTTGCACTCTTCAGGGCGATGCGCGCGGTGATGCGCTCCACGTCCACGCAGGGCTTGAGCTGTTCGTGCACGGCGCTGAACTTGTCGTCCAACTCGTCCACCGCATCCAGCCGGGCGCGCAATATTTCACGATTGCGCAGCGGGTGGTGCAGCCAGTTGGCCAGCAAGCGGCTGCCCATGTTGGTGGCGCAGGTGTCGAGCAGCGAGAGCAGGGTGGGGGCGGGCTCTCCGCGCAAGGTTTGGGTGATCTCCAGGTTGCGGCGGGTGGCGGCGTCCATGCGCACGAATTCGTCGGCGTGGTACACCTGCGCTGCTGCTGATGTGGGCGATGCTCTGGCCCTGGGTGAGCTTGGCGTAGCCGAGCAGCGCGCCGGCGGCGGAGAGGCCATGGGTGAACTCGTCGCAGCCGAAGCCGGCGAGGTCGCGCGTGCCGAACTGCTGGCACAGCGCGCGATGTGCGGTGTCGCGGTCGAAGTGCCACTCGGGCAGCGATTTGCCGGCGGCGTTCTTGAATTGTGGTGCGCTCGCGCCTTCCGCGATCAGTATCTCGGAAGGCTGCAGGCGTTCCAGTTCGGCGGGCAGCTGCTTGGCATCCACCTCGGCGATGAAGAACTTGCCGGAGGCGAGGTTGAGCCAGGCCATGCCGACTTCGCCCTTGCGGCCTCCCTTTCAGGTGAGGAGAAAGACAGCGCCAGCAGCAGGTTGTCGCGCTTCTCTTCCAGCAGGGCGGAATCGGTGACGGTGCCGGGGGTGACGATGCGCACCACCTTGCGTTCCACCGGGCCTTTGCTGGTGGCCGGGTCGCCGATCTGTTCGCAGATGGCGACCGACTCGCCCATCTTCACCAGCCTTGCCAGGTATTGCTCGGCCGCGTGGTAGGGCACGCCCGCCATCTTGATCGGCTGGCCGTTGGAGGCGCCGCGCTGGGTGAGGGTGATGTCGAGCAGCTTGGCGACGCGCACCGCATCGTCGTGGAACAGTTCGTAGAAATCGCCCATGCGGTAGAACAGCAGCATGTCGGCGTGCTGCGCCTTGATGCGCAGGTATTGCTGCATCATCGGGGTGTGTTTCTCTGACGTTTGCGTCGGTTCGCTGTCCGGGGCGTTCTTGTTGAGAGTTTTTGTCATTTCTTTACGTATGGAAAAGGCGGGGCGACCTTTGCCATCTTGATTCTATTCGGATAAATACGGGTTAATGCGGCATGCGGCGATTCAAGGTGGTTAATGTATCCGACTTCGCCGGGCTTGACCAAATTTTGATCGGGAATGCGCAATCACCCATTGCCTTTAGCCCTGAGCATAGCCGAAGGGGCAGGGCGAACGGTCGTTTACGCCACAAATAATTTGTTGCTCTTATTTGGTTTTGTGCAGAATGAAATCGACGATGCCGTTTACATCCTCAAGCCCGAAATGCGGCAGTTGCGGATAGACCTCATCCATGTCGGTTACGATGGCGATCAAGCCATCTTCGATGGCGCAGCGCGGTGGCTTGTCGCAGGCACGGCGCAAGACTTCGATCTTCGCCCCCGGCGCAAGCGAGAAACCTTCCGCCAACACCAGGTCCGCCTCCCCCAGAAAGCGTTGCGCCAGCTGCTCCGGCTCGCGCTGCTCCCTGGCATCCGCAACCAGCTGCAGCGCATCGCGGGTGAGCAACACACTCATTACCGCGCCGGCTTCCTTATAGCGGTAACTGTCTTTGCCTGGCGTATCCAATTCCACCTTGTGATGTGCGTGCTTGATCGTGGCAATACGCAGGCCCCGGCTAGCGAATTCGCGGACCAGCTTTTCCACCAGCGTGGTCTTGCCGGCGCCCGAGTGGCCGACGATGCTGACGACAGGAGGCCTCATGGATGCGGCACCACCCAGGAGTCGCCCTGCGGCGTGATCTCTTTTTTCCAGATCGGCACGCGTTGCTTCAATTCATCGATCATCCAGCGGCAGGCCTCCAGCGCGGCGTCCCGGTGTTCTGCGCCCGCGGCGATGAACACGATGTTGTCGCCGCCCTTCACCGTGCCGAGGCGATGCACGACGCGCGCATCCAGCAGTCCGAATTTTTCGATGGCATCGCTGCGCAACTTCTTCAACTCGGACAGCGCCATGCTGCCGTAGGCATCGAAGCTGATCTCCGACACTTCGCGGCCTTCGGAAAAATCGCGGGCGCAGCCCAGAAAGGTGCCGATGCCGCCCATGCGCTTGGAGCTGGCCTTCAAGGCCTTGATCTCTTCGTCCTGGGAAAAATCGGCTTCCTGGATGCGGACAGGTTCGCTCATCGGTTAACCCCCTGAGAACTTGGCCATGAAGGCGATCTCGTCATTGTCGTGCAGGGCCGTCTGCTTGTCGTGAACCTGAGCCTGATTGACAGCGATGAAGCTGACGATGCTGAAGGCCCCCGGATGCTGCATACCGAGGTGCGCGATGACGTCGTGCAAGGTCATGCCGGAAGCAAATTCGACTTGCGTCTCGCGCATCTGTACGCGGTCGGCGACCGGCCCGAAGAACAATACCTTGATCATTTGCCTTCTCCGCGTTTCCACACACCGCTCTTGCCGCCGCGCTTCTCTTCCAGCTGCACGTTCTCGATACGCATGCCACGGTCGATGGCCTTGCACATGTCATAGATGGTGAGCAGCGCGACATTGGCCGCGCACAGCGCTTCCATCTCGACGCCGGTCTGGCCGACGCAGCTGGCGGTGGTGACGACCTTGATGCCGACGCAACCCTGCGCATCCGGCTCATTGATCTTGCTGAACTCGACCTCCACGCCGGACAGCGCGATGGAATGGCACATAGGAATGATGTCCGGCGTGCGCTTGGCCGCCATCACCGCGCCGACATCGGCCACCGTCAGCACGTCGCCCTTGGCTATCTTGCCCGTGCGGATGCGTTCCAGCGTGGCGGGCTGCATGCGCAGCACGCCGCTAGCGATGGCGACACGCTGGGTGTTCGTCTTTTCCGACACGTCCACCATGCGTGCACGGCCAGCTTCGGAAAAATGGGTAAGGTCATTCATCTGCCGGCCACTCTCAGTTCAACAACGGTTGCGCCACGATCTCGCGGTGCAATTCATCCACTTCCTTGAGCGCAAGTTCGAGCGGCATGCTTTGCCCTTCCACCCGATCCATGATGAGTCGTTGCAGTATCGAACCCAGCATCACGATATTGGGTTCGAGACTATCCTTGATAGAGGCAAGGAAATTGGGGAAGAACGAGTCCTGATCCAGCGTCGCCAGAAAATCATCATACTCGCTGCCGGTGGCGACCCAGTAACACAGGTCGTACATCGCGGAAAATATCTTCAGTTGCTGGGCATCATCCATCTGCTCCAGATTCAGTTTCACTTCTTGCAGCATGTCCGCCCGGAACTGTTCCAGGCCGTAATCAACTTCGCCCTTGACCACCTGTTCCGGTGTGAATTCCCACTCCATAAACCCTCCTCAATCAGCCGAATATGCTGGCAAAGTCGTCGTCGTCACCGCTGCAGATCGGACAAATCGCGCTGCCGCTTTCGCTGGCAAAGACCCGGTCACAGCGTGTGCAACGCCGCTTTGCCACTGCTGCCAGCAAGCGGCCTTTCTGTTTGTTGATAATAACTTCTTCTGTGTTCGCCTGGCGTATCACACCGGGCTGGCACACCTCGGCGCAGACATCGCACGCCACGCAACGGTCGTTGAGAAAAGCCAGCCGCCAGGCCGTATTATTCTCCAGCAACTGCAGCGCCCCGGTCGGGCACACCCGCACGCAGGCCTCGCAATAGGTGCAGCCGCTCACTACCTGCCAGTCTTCTGCCGGCAATGCGGCATGGCGGGGAACCGTTATCGCACCCGCGTCCGCTGTTGTATACAGGTTGTTCAAAATTACCTTGCGGTCTGGCAAGAACGGCGCCGCTGCGCGTATCGCTTTAAGCGGCGCTGGCGCCTCTTCCAGTTTTCCCGACATCACATCCACGCTGTGCCCAACCATGCGTCGGAACAGGCTGCGGCGCGAGGTATCGTGATCCTGTTGTCCTGAAGCTGACGGTATCGTTTCGGCAGACTGTATCTCAAGTTGCGCCCACTGTCCTGCTTCGGCGACGTTGCACAATAGTTCGCGCGCCTCGCGATTCAGGCTGATCAGGGCAGGCCCCTTGGTCGCGTGCGCACACTCGCCACAATGATGGGTTCCGGCCAACTGCAGGGAGATGCCACGCCGGCCAAAGTCAGCCAGCACCACCGGACTGACCGCACCCAGACAGGGCACCACCGCATCGCCTTTGGCACCGGAAGGGGCGCAGGCGATAGTCATCTGCTTCGCCTCGCCAGCGATCTTCAGCAGATGCTCGGCGGAAACGCTTTTCTCGGTCAAGGCTTCGGTTTGGCAAACGGGCAAGCATAGCGCGCAACTCTGACAGCGGTCGGCAAGCACCTCGATGCCCGCGCCGGAGAGTTTTATCGCCTCATGCGGGCAAGCATCGGCGCAGCGGCTGCACTCGCTATAACTATATCGGTAGCGGACACAACGCTCCGCGCGAAACCCTGGCAGACCCAGCATGGCTATTTTCTTTGTAATTGCTGCAACGGCTTGTCGCGCTTGAGTTCCTGGATGGGCTTGCCTTGTTCACAGGTATTTTTCGGGATGACGAAGCTGCCCGAAATAGAGGTGGCAGATGACGTTTTTGCCACACGCTGCCAAGCATCACAGCCGCCTTTTACTGCGAACACAAAACGGTCGCTTGCCGCCGGAATGGACTGAGCGATCGCCACGGCTGCGGCGTCGGTGTCTGCCACGATCAGTACCAGCCCTTTTTTGATTGGAGTGGTGGCCTGGTATCGTGTTGAAAATGCGATTGGTGCATTTCGCTGCGCCTCGGCACTGCGCGCATCCAGCAACTGATAATCCTGGGTTTGGTCCAGCTTGGCCGACAACGCAGCTTCGTCCAGCAACACCCCTTCCACGCCAAAGCTCAGCGTCGGCAGCAACAACAACATCCAACAACTACTGCGCAATATCTTTTTGATCATCTCAACGCTTTCCCATACTACCCGATGATATCGGCAGCTTCGGCGGCAATAAGTTCCTCTTCAGGTTGGGCGGCGGCAAGAATGCGCGCCATCTCATTCTCGTCGCGGGTATTCGGCGTGGGCAGCAGCAACTGCCGTATCTGCCCATAGCGCACCCATGGCTCAAGGTCGGCGTCGGGGTGTTGCCACGGAGAAAACCAGAGTTTATCGCCGTGCGCTTCCACCAGCCCGGCACACAGGTTCAGGTCGTCGTCCTGTATATCGGCGCGGATCAGCGCCAGGGAGGCGCCGAGTGCCAGCATCTCCCCGAGCCACCACTCCGCATCGGTTCCAGTGGCGGTACCGTCGCTCATCACGATCTCCCATCCGGGCTTGCCGACCGACGGCGTCAGACACCTGAAATCCGCATTCGACACCATATCCAGCGACCAGGATACATGCCGTTTTCTTGCCACCAGCGCGACGCCTATCCGTTCCGGGCCATAGCGCTGGATCAGCCGGGACACTATCGTGCTGTCCAGCATGGCGGCATCGGCCAGCAACACCCGCGCCGCGCCGCGTGCCAGCAACTCTTCGGCTCGTGCCTCGGTGCCATTCTCGAGCACGACATTGCAATGCTGCAGTGACGCTGGAAGCGCTTCGCCATCGAGCGCGAAATAAACCTCGTTGGTGCCGGTTTCGGTCGCCCCCCAGCGGGCGAAGACTACAGGCGACTTTTCAAGCATGGATAGTGGAATGATCGATGATCAATTTGTTGTACACGAAAGGCTGGAACGGACATTCATCATCCGGTGCCAAAAGCGAAATGACAGGGCGCAAAGTGTGCAGCGTTTCGAGGATGGGTTCAACCCTGATGCCGAGATGGCTGGGGGTGTACTGCGGCAGGATCATCAAGGCATCATCGATGAAAATGGCAGCGCTTTCCTGATTGCCGTTCTGGGTGAAAAAGAGCGCCAGCGCCGCAAAGGCCAGTCCTTGTAAAAAGCGCGCATCCGGATCCTTGTCGCCGCCGATCCGGTCCTTGACCAGCGTGGCCCACCGTTGATTCAGCCAGTCGTGAACCTCGTGAAACTCGTTCTCGTTCCAGTGATGCGCAAGCTCGTCCCAGTCCCATAAGTAATGCATTTCAGCTCTTCCCTTGAACGCGTTTTTCGATCAACGAAATGTCGATGGTCTGCAACATGGCTTCCAGATCGTCGCCGTCATTGCGTCCCTTGTCGCAGGCATCGCACACCGGTTCATCCGGATCGAACTCGTATTCGATCTTCGCCTTGGGGACTTTCAATTTACCGCCGTCGAGATCGTCCACGCTGACACCGAGCAGATCCAGTTCCCAGTCGGCAAAGCTGCCGAGCAGCCTGGCCATTTGGCGGTAAAAGGAGTGCTCCGATGCACGTTCCAGCAGCGTCGCGTAACCGCGCACCCATTTGCCCAGATGCAGCGCCCAGAAGCGTTTGATTTCCTTCAGCAGCCTCGTATAGGCAACCTGATCCCCGGAATCGAGCTTCGTGGCTGCACGCTCGAGCATCTCCGCCATGAACGTCAATTCCACGCCGAGTTGATCCTCGAACACAGCGAAGCGGCCAGCAGAGATTTCAAAGCCGTTCTTTTTGTAGAAATCCCGCACTTCAAAGAATGGTTGCTGCTGGTAGCGTCCGGTCAGCCTGACCGATTCGACCGGGGGACAACCTCCGGCGACCACGAACAACACCGCATACTCGCAGGCCAGCGTTTCCTGCAACTGCGCCAACGGCGCATCCGTAAAATCCCCGGCAAAGGCTGCCCCCATTGCGCTCAGCGACGCCATGACCTCCGGCGACCGGAGGGCATTCAAATAGTCCGTCGACGGTTCTTCAAGAAACATTCCCGCCAGCAAGCGGTAGATATTGGCTCTGGCTCTGCATTCCGCAACCAGCTCGCCATTCGAAAGTTCTGCTTCAGTGCTCGTAATGTCTTGCAGCATGGTCGTCATTGTCACCCTTTCAGAAAACAGCCCGGCATGAGGAGAATCGTGCCGGGCTGGTACTGCACTACATCGCTCTGCTCGTACTACTGCTCACCAACCGGTCATCCATTGAGGGAGAAATACTCATTGGATGGACGGTATCTCTAGTGATGTCCGCCACCTTCGCTCGGCTTGACACTGGAAGGGCCACCCCACGATGCCATTTCCGGGTGCATCTTGCGATGCAGGTCGCCGGTGTAGGCGTAACGCATGGTCTCCTTGGCTGCCTCGAGATGCTTCTCCCAGCTACCTTCGACATCGCCATACTTGTCGTTCGGGCCTGCCTTGGTGACCTTGACTACCGTATCGAACCAGCCTTGGGATCCACCGATCGGGTCTACGACGGTCGGGATGATGGCGTTCGGATGCACGCCCTTGTCTTCCCACCAGACGTTGTTCAAGTCGGCATCGTCCTGCGCGCCAAACTCACCGGCGGCCTTTTCCTTCAGCTTCAAGGTTGCCAAGCGTCCATATTCCCAGTGGCCGAATGCGGTCGGGATCGCTACCACCTTAGGATGGATGCCTTCGAACACATAAGCCTTGGTCACCATATGGCCGACCTTGCTTTCGATACGCACCAGATCGCCGGTCTTGACGCCCAGCTTCGCGCCCGTTTCAGTATTCATCCACACCGGATTGCTGTGCATGATTTCCGCCAGCCACTTGACGCTAGCCGTACGCGACTGTTTGTGCACATTGATCTTGTAGGTGGTCAGCACCATCTCGTCGTCCTTCATGTCCTTGTGCCAGGGGATCTGCTTGAAGGTCGGCATCGGGTTGAAGCCATACTTTGCCCACTCGTCCACGCGCACGTTGATCAAGCGGTTGCCCGTGGGGAAGCCCACATAGTTCTTGCCCTTGCGGCGCACACCGATGGCCTTGCCGTTCTTACTGATCGTTCCGTGCGCGTCTACTGTCGTTCCAGCCATATCAGCCGCGGAGATTTCCTTCATGTGCAGACCGTATTCCGGCACGATCTCGCGCCCGGTCTTGTCGGAAATCTTGCCGGTGCGCGGATTGAGCTTGCCGTAGATCGGCCACACGCCGTGCTTCTTGAGGAAGTTCAAACCGCCGGCTTCCTTGAGCCCAGGAACATTGTCGAAGTGCTGGCGCATGTAATCTTCGCCATCCTTGAAGTTCCAGTATTTCTTCATGCCGCGCTTGCCGTCCGGATCGAGCTTCCAGATGATGTCGCGCATCATGATGCGGTTCTCGCGCGACTCGCCCAGCGGCTTGATCACCGGCTGGCGGATACCCAGCCACGGCCACAGCGAGTTGGGCATGGATTCCGGTTCCCAGCGCTCAAGATAAGGACAGTCCGGCAGAATGATGTCGGCCAGCGCGGTTTCCTCGCCCATGAACGGGCTCATGGAAATGTAGTACGGAATCAGTTTCTCATCGCGGTACAGCTTGCCCCAATATGCCTGCGCACCCGGGTTGGTATAAACCGGGTTGTCCTGATACGAGATGTGCACGTTGATCTTCTGTTTGCCTTGGGCGATGAAGTACGGCAACAGGTGGCTCACCTTGTGTCCGGCGAGCGGATACTCGGTCGGGTGCGCCATGTAGGAGCCATGCGCCGGCTTGGGCGGCTCAGGTTGTGGTTGCGGCCAACCCATGCCGCGCGGCATACAGTAACCACCGCGCTTCTCGACGTTACCCGTCATGATGGACAACATCATGGTGGCTTTTTCATTGTACGAACCATACAAGTGCTTGGCCGGACCGCGATAGGTGTAAGTCGTCGCCGGTTTGGTGGTAGCGAACTCACGCGCCACGCGCTCGATGGTTTCCACTGGCACGCCGGAAAGCTTGGACGCCCACTCTGGGGTGTACTGTTTGTAATGCTTCTTCAGTTCGGCGGTCGACACGTTGCACCAGGTATCGATAAAGTCGGTGTCCTGCAGATCGTCGCGCAGGATGACATGACCGATCGCCAGCGCCACTGCACCATCGGTGCCCGGGAATACCGGGATCCATTCATCCGAGCGGCCGGCCGTGTTGGACAGGCGCACGTCGAAGGTCACCAGCTTGGCCTTGTTTTCCGCGACCCCTTCGGTGATGCGCTGCGAGTAGGGGTTGTGGAAATACGCCGCCTCCAGAATGTTGGAGCCGAAGTTCAGGATGTACTTGGCATTGGCGAAGTCAGGCGTCTCGATGTCCGGACCCCAGGTCGGCTCCATGCCGATCTTCTTCGACGACTCGCACACCGACGTGTGGTTGATGACGGTGGCCGAACCCAGCGTATTCATGAAGCGGTCGATCACGCCGCCGCTACGGTTACGCCCATATTTCAGGGAGATGGAATTCGGATCTTTTTTCAGCGCGGCATTCAGCTTTTCTGCTACTTCGGTCAAAGCCTCGTCCCAGGAAATGCGCTTCCATTTGCCTTCGCCGCGTGCGCCGACGCGCTTCAGCGGATACAGGATGCGATCCGGGTCGTAGGTATACCACATGCCGGAGTTGCCTTTGGCACACAAGCGTCCGCGAGTGGATACGTGCTCGGGGTTGCCCTCCAGTTTCACGATGCGGCCGTTCTCTACATAGGCGATGGCGCCATCCTGAATGTTGCAGACATGGCAGTTGATCGGAATGGCCTGGCGCTCCGCCATGGTTACCGGTCCGATGTCCTTGCCGCCCAAGTCGTTTTCCATCGCGCTCAGCACGCTGGGAGCTGCTGCTGCGGCAGCAGTCGCACCGGCGCTGACTTTCAGGAAAGTTCTACGATTCATTTCAAACATAATAGTCTCCCTGCATTAGTAGTAGGTTTGGACGATCTGACCGCCGATCAGGATGGAATAGCGCAGGGCCATACCACCAACCAGAAACAGTGCGCCCGCAGCCATCAGGCCGTTTTGCTGTCGCCCATATCCACTCAGCAGGACTGCAATAGGTGCAACCGTCCCGAGAAGGAGTCCCAAGCCGACAAACACCACACCCAAGGTGCCGCTGGTCAAGAACATGAAAGTCAGTTCCGAGGCCGAGCCGCCGTAAGCAGTCGTGCCGAGCAACGAGACCAGCATCGCGACCACTGCACCGCCAGACCAGAGCATGAACCTGCGCAGCATCTGCAGCAGTTTTTCTCCCTTGGCGATAAAGGTGGCTAGAGCGGAACCGGAGAGCAAGGACAGCGCGACGAATAACACCGGCATCAATGGCGTGTCCCACACCGGTCTGGCCTGGTGCACGGTCAGATCGAAGCCGGTATAGATCGGCAAACACACACCCAGCAAAGCTCCAAGCGTCGCCAGCTTGCGGCTCATCGCCTCATCGTTTTTCCGCATCATCACGAAGTAGGCGACCGAGACCAGCCCGAACGACATCAGATTCAAGCTACCCCACGCCAGCGGAGAGGTGAAATTGAGATAAGCCGGGTTCATGGTGTTGATGAAGCGCAACGGTTGAGACAGATCTTCAATCAGCAACAAGCCGCCAGCTGCCAGCAGGACGAACGAGATGTAAAAAGCTGATTTTCTGATGGCCTGAAATTCCGCCCGATACCAGGACAAGGCCGAAAAGAAGAACATCGCGGCGGAGATACCGATCACGAAGAAGTAGATCGAGTACGCACCTGACCACGGCATGATATGAAAAATATTAAAGTCACCCATGATTCTGACTCCCTTAGCTATGGTTCTTGTTGTACACAGCCCGCTCGAGTTCCACCACATCCTGCGGGTCGTAGATCTTGCGCCCGATCTCGGTGTGACTGCGGTCCGCGCCGATGTAGAAGACGTGCGGCTTGGTGCCTTCTTCCGGACGCAACACTTGCGTCGGCAGCGTGTTCACCAGATAGGAGACTTCGCTGGCAGGATCATTCATGTCACCGAAGATGCGGGAGCGCCCTACACAAGTCTGGACGCAAGCCGGAACCAGCCCCTGGGTAACGCGGTGATGACAGAAAGTACACTTGTCCACCACGCGGGTGATATCGGTATAGGTACGGTGTTTGGGCAACATGAAGCGGGCGTTGTAAGGGCATGAAGCCATGCATGCCTTGCAGCCGATGCAGCGTTCATAACGCTGGAGCACGAAGCCGCCATCTTCCACCTTGAAGGTAGCTTCGACGGGACAGGCGCGCACACAAGGAGGATCGTCGCAGTGGTTGCACAATCTGGGCAGGAACATTTTGCGCACTGTTGGATATTTGCCCACCACCTTATAGGGCACCCAAGTGCGGAACACGCCAATCGGCACATCAAATTCCGCCTTACACGCTACCATGCAGGCATCACAACCTATGCAACGCCGCAAATCGATGACCATGGCGTAACGCTTCTTGCCAGGCACACCTCTTGTTTCACTCGATGAAATGCGCAATTCGCTCATCTGTTATCTCCCTGAGAATGTCACTACCCACAAATCCAAACAGCAACCTAAAAGACTTCTTTAAATCTTGCCCGCAACGTCGCTTCTACTTGAGCATTACTCATGCCACGACTGTTACAAAATTGAATTCAATAGAAATAGTGCATCCGCCAAGAGACGGCGCCAAACCGGACATTACCTTTTTGACTCAGCGTAATTACCGTTTGGTAATGAAAGCTTAGTCGATTCATTACGCTTGTGCCAGCGCTCCCCCCGACTACCTATGTTCGCGGTGGTGGTATAGTTATTGCGTGGAGATAGACTCCGGGAACCGGCTATCAAACAGGTACGAGAGCACATGCCTACCCCTGTTATCTGGAAAGCCATCAACGTATGAACGATCAACAACTGCTACGCTATAGCCGCCACATATTGCTGGAAGAGATCGGCATCGAGGGACAGGAGCGCCTGCTGGCAGGACGTGCCCTGATAATCGGGATGGGCGGGCTTGGATCGCCCGCAGCCCTGTATCTGGCGGCAAGCGGTGTCGGTCAACTTATCCTGTGCGATCACGACATCGTGGATTTCAGCAATCTGCAGAGACAGGTCATCCATCGCACCGCGTCGGTCGGCCTGCCCAAGGTGGCCTCCGCGCAGGCCACGTTGCGCGACATCAATCCCGAGGTCGAGTGTGTCACGCTCCAGTCGCGCGCCGATGCGGCGCAACTGCTCGAGCTTGTCGCCAGGGCCGACGTGGTACTGGATTGCAGTGACAACTTCGACACGCGTTACGCCGTCAACCGCGCCTGCCTGGCACAGCACAAGCCGCTGGTATCGGGCGCGGCCGTTCAGTTTCATGGACAGGTCGCGGTATTCGACTTCCGCCGCGAAGATGCGCCCTGTTACAACTGCCTGTTTTCCGAAAGCAGTGTCGCACCAGAGATGCGTTGCGCGACAACCGGGGTTTTCTCACCGCTGGTCGGCATCGTCGGCACGCTGCAGGCGGCCGAGGCGCTGAAACTGCTGATGGGGATCGAGCGCGGCCTCAGTGGCAAGCTGCTCAGCATCAATGCGCTGGACATGAACATCATGCGCAGCTCCCTGAGCAAAGATCCCGATTGTTCTGTCTGCGCGGCCGCGGCAACGGATGGTGAACCGACTCACGCTGGCCAGACAACACCTGGTGTCAGCAGAGGAAGCTGTCATGCTTGAACGGCTGCGCCTGCTCGGTGCGACTGCTATTGTTGCTGTGGCTTGCCCCAATCTCGGCAGCAGCGGCACCGCCCCCACCACCACCGCTGCGCATCGGGCTGACGCCGGTCTTTCTGGACGATCAGGCAGCTTTCCTCGACCAGTGGCGCACCTTCCTGCAAAGCCGCCTCAAACGCTCCGTAATTTTCGTTCAGCGCGGCAACTATCGGGAGATAGTGGATCTGCTGCGTGACGGCAAACTGGAGTTTGCCTGGCTGTGCGGCTACCCGTACGTACGCGACCGGAACCATTTTCGACTCGCCGCCGTGCCGCTGTACCGAGGTGAGCCGCTTTACCACTCCTACCTGATCGTTCCCGCCAGCGACAAGCAAACGCGTTCGATAAATGATCTGCGCGGAAGAATATTTGCCTTTTCCGATCCCGATTCCAACTCCGGTCACCTGTACCCGGAATACCTGTTGGCCAAGCAAGACTTGCAGCCCGCCTCGTTCTTTGCCAAGGGTTTCTACACCTGGAGCCATCGCAAGGTCGTGGAAGCAGTGGCATCCGGCCTCGCCCAGGGCGGGGCAGTGGACGGCTACGTCTGGGACACGCTGTCCAGGACTCACCCCGAATTGACCTCGCGCACGCGCATCGTCACCGAATCGCCGCAGTTCGGTTTTCCGCCGATCGTGGCCTCCAGGTCCGTTTCGAGGCGTGACTTGTCCAATTTCCAGCAGGTCCTGTTCGGCATGGTGCATGACGACGAAGGGGCCTATCTGCTGGACCGGCTCAACATAAACGGTTTCGTATACGGCAACGAACACCTTTACGACAGCATCGCGGACATGTCCCGCTTCGTGGAAAAGCAGCGTCTCAATGCATCTCAAGGACATTAGTCTCAACTACAAGATTCCGCTGCGCGTGGCCGTGCTGGTCGTCGTCACGGCCAGCGTATTGGCCTCGGTACTGGTTTATCGCAGTATCGGCGATCTCCGCGACAACATGGTCGCCAATGCCGACAGCATCGCCCACGTGATCGCCGATACGCTGGTCGAGCCGATACTGCATGATGACGCATGGCGTGCATTCGAGATCATCAATACTCCGTTCAACATACCGCACGAGCAAGCCAAGGTACAAGGCGCCGAGTACATCCTGGTACTGGATGCAACGAACAAAGTGTTCGTTTCGACCCTGCCAGAGAAATTCCCGATGCTGAGCGACCCGACGGCCATCGAGCCCAGGATCTCCTCATTGCTCGATCCCTTGCCGGATCTGAACACCTCTGCTCCTGCCGTCGTCGAAATGCATCGCTCGAATTCCTTCTATCTCGCCACTGCCATCGAGTCCGACGGTGTGCGCCTCGGCACGCTCATCATGAGCTATTCCAAGAAACCTTTTGAGCAGCGCTTTTACGCACTGACCCGGACTGCCCTCCTGATCACGCTGGTGGTGCTTGCCGTGCTATTGCCCTTCGGTGCCTATTGGGGAAAGCGGATGGCCGCGCCATTGCTGCACCTTTCCGACACCATGAGCAAGATCACCACGATCCTGCCCGAACCGGACCAGATCGAACTGGAAGAATCCAAGGATGAGATCGGCCAGCTGGCAAAATCATTCAAGACCATGCTCGCCGAGCTGAAGGAAAAAGAACAACTGCAACAGCAGGTCATCACCACGGATCGGCTCGCAGCACTCGGCCGCCTGGCAGCAGGAGTGGCGCACGAAATCAATAATCCGCTGGGTGGCATGCTGAACGCCATCAGCACTTTCAAGCGCCACGGAGAGCAGGACGCGCTGACGCTGAAAACGCTTTCCATACTGGAGCGCGGCCTGCTGCAGATCAAGGAGACGGTGGCAGCGCTGCTGGTGGAAGCCAGGGCGCAGACGCGCCCGTTCGACCTGAACGACGTGGCGGATGTGTGCACGCTGGTACAGCCCGATATCGCGAAGAAGCAAGTCAACTTCACGCGCGAGATCGACATCATCGAGGCCCAGCCGGTATCTTCCACGCTGGTTCGCCAGGTCATCATCAATCTGTTGCTGAATGCCTGCCACGCGACGCAACAACGTGGACACGTGCATCTGCATATCTATCGTGACAGCAACCACCTGTTCATCGACGTGCTCAACGACGGCTCCCACATTCCGCAGGACCGGGTGTCCTATCTGTTCGAGCCCTTCACTTCATTGACCGAGGGCGGAAGCGGATTGGGCCTGTGGGTCATCTACCAGATTGTGCAACAATTGGGCGGCCTCATCACCGTGCAGAGCGAACCGGACAAAACCCAGTTCACCGTTCAACTACCCCTGGATAAAGCCAAGTGAGCAAACCCCTTCAGCCCATCATTTGCCTGATAGAGGACGACGAGATCATGGGCGAATCGCTGCATGATCGTTTCGTCCTGGAAGGTTTCCGCGTGGATTGGCATCGCGCCGGCACTGACGGGATGCGCGCTATCGGCAACAAGAATTACGATCTGGTCATCAGCGACATTCACCTGCCTGACCTCGACGGGGAAGAGGTATTCACCCGCTTGCTCGGTGAAAAGCGCCACCTTCCGCCATTCATTTTCATTACCGGTTACGGCTCGATCGACCGTGCCGTGCGCCTGCTCAAGTTGGGCGCGGCTGATTACATCAGCAAGCCGTTCGACCTCGACCTGCTGGTGGAAAAGGCATATCTGCTTTGTCCGGAGCAGGGCGATCTTGCAGCAGCGGAGGCGGAGGGCAAGGACGCACTTGGCGTGTCGCCGGTCATGCGCGGCATCGAGCAATCCATCCCGCGTCTGGCCAAAC
Source organism: uncultured beta proteobacterium (assembly GCA_963840345.1). Classification (GTDB taxonomy): domain Bacteria; phylum Pseudomonadota; class Gammaproteobacteria; order Burkholderiales; family Gallionellaceae; genus Sideroxyarcus. The sequence continues at coordinate 30,531 of CAWIYO010000004.1, read as the reverse complement.
TCGCGAGTACCATCCTGATCACGGGTGAATCCGGCGTGGGCAAGGAACACGTGGCGCAACTGATCCATCGTCACGCCCGGAATGACAGCAATGCGCCCTTCGTTGCCGTCAACTGCGGAGCGGTCACCGAAAGCCTGCTCGAATCCGAATTGTTCGGTCACGAAAAAGGCTCGTTCACGGGGGCGGCCAAAGCGCGCAAGGGAGTCTTCGAGCAGGCGCACGGCGGTACGCTGTTTCTGGACGAGATCGGCGAGATGTCCCTCAATATGCAGGTCAAGCTTCTGCGCGCCATCCAGGAGCGCGTCATCGTCCGGGTCGGCGGCGACAGCCCCATTCCAGTCGACGTACGCCTGATCTGCGCCACCAACCGCGATCTGAAGAAAATGGTCGAAGAAGGCGCCTTTCGCGAAGACCTGTATTACCGCATTCACGTCATTCGGCTGCGCATCCCGCCGCTACGCGAGCGCAAGGAAGACGTGTTGTGGTTTGCGCAGTTGTTTCTGAAGATGTGCGGACAGTTGAGCCACGAGAACCACATACTCTCGCCGCTTGCCGAACGCGCCCTGCTCAATTACGACTGGCCCGGCAACCTGCGCGAACTGAAGCACAGCGTGGAGAGAGCCTGCATCCTTTCCACCAGCGAGATGCTCGACCCGGAGGCGTTCTTCGACGAAGTCAGCGTGCCGACTCCAGGTTTTCCGGACAGTCAGGAAGTCGTGTCGATGGACGGCACGCTGGCCCACTACATGCGCGAATGCGAACGCAAGTTCATCCTGCAATCGCTGCAACAGAATCACTGGCATTTCGGCAACACCGCATCCGCGCTCGGCATCAGTCGCAAGAATTTGTGGGAAAAAATGAAAAAGCTCGACATCCATGCTGACAAGCATATCGAGAGCTGAACGCGCACGTCGTTTTCCTCACCCGATTTCCTGGTAGCAAAATAAAACGGGCATCCGTAGATGCCCGTTGCCACGAAGGCTAAGCCCTTTAAAGCGAGAATCAGAAGTTGTGGGTCAGGCCAACGCTAACGCCGCTTGGGTTGTCTCCAACCGCCACTGCTGCGGCCTGATTTTGGTGCCCCCAGCCGTTCATCGAGTAAGTGCCCGCCGTATTGTTGCTGACCTTCGCGTATGCCAGGTACACGGTGGTGACTTTGGAAAGACTGTGATCGTAGCCAACGGCCAGCATGGTCGCGCCGTCCGCCACACTCGCCCCGGCAGCCGTCTTGTCACCGGCCTTGGTGAACTGGGCCTTGACCGCATCGCTCTCACCCACCTTGAACTTGGCGCCGACGTTGATGATCGTGCGCTTGGTGTCTGCACCGGCTTCGTTCTTGGCGCTTACGTACTGAACCGCCAGGTTGCCCGGACCGAAGTCATAACCGGCCGCAACGGACAATGGTTTGATGTTGTAGGCCGTGCCGACGTTCACGTTGAATGTGGTCAGGCTGGCAGTCACTCCGTTGCCGGCATAGTTCACCTTCACACCTGTGCTGTTGCCGGCTCCCGGGATGCCGGTAGAGGAGATCGTGCTATGCGCCGGCAAATAGGTCAGCGCGAGATTCACACCGCTCATGCTTGGCGACACATAGTGCAGCGCGCTGTTGGCACGTCCAACGCCAGCCAGGCTGCCGCCGATGAAGTTGCCCGCATCGCCCAGTTGATCGGCGAACATGTTGGTGTCATACACGTATTGGTTAGCCGCGGGCAGGCGTCCGGTCAGGAAAGTACCGAAGCCTCCGGTCACGCCAATGTAAGTGTCGCGAACTCCGTTGAATGCGCTGGCTGCCGTACCTGTGCCGCTGCCGTTGTCGCCATTTGCCGCCACCGACGCTTCGATCTGGTACAGCGCGGTCAGGCCGCCATCCAGCGCTTGGGTGCCCTTTACACCGAAACGAGAAGAGTTGTTATTGACGGAAACATTGTTCTTTTCGGCGGCGATGCCGGACAGTGAATCGACAGACGCATGGATGCGGCCGTAAACGGTGACTTCCGCCATTGCAACTGCGGGCATCAGAGCGGCAACTACAGCGATTGCTACGAGTTTCTTGTTCATACCACGTTTCTCCTCTATATGAATTATGGGAACAACCACGAATTTGCTGCACCCGAAAGTGAGCAATTCATGTGCCAACCATGCCTCATGCGCCAAAGGCACCTGTAGCGGAGATGACGAGGTAGAAGAGGAGAGGGGCCCCCGGAATTGACGGCATAAAGTTGCGTGCCAGCCATGCCGGCGTTACCGGGGGGTGGCAGAATCAGGTAACGGGTATTACTGTTTGGAAACAGCAGGCGTCATCCGCCGATATAGGACATTTCTATCCTGCGATGGCTGTCGCTGTTCAGCACGTGCCGCTGCTGCGAATAACGGTCATCGCGCTGAGCCCATTGGGCCGCGATGAGGTTGGTGAGAATGCGATCAGTTACGCCCTGCCGCAGCGGATCGCACAAGTCCAGTCCATCGCTCGCAAACAGGCAGGTGTATAGCTTGCCGTCGGTGGAAAGCCGGACGCGACTGCATTCGTGACAGAATGCTTGGGTGACGGAGGCGATGACGCCGATCTCGCCGCCGCCATCGGCATAGCGCCAGCGCTCCGCCACTTCGCCGCCGTAACCGGGATCCATCTGCTCCAGAGGGTATTGTGTTGCGATACGGTCGAGTATTTCGCGCGCGGTAACGACATCGTCCATGTGCCAGCCATTGGTGCAGCCGACATCCATGAATTCGATGAAACGCAACACGATGCCGGTGTGCCGGAAGTGCTCGGCCATCGGGACGATCTCATGTTCGTTGGCGCCGTGCTTGACCACCATGTTGACCTTGAGCGGCCCCAGGCCTGCTGCCTGTGCGGTTTCGATGCCTTCCAGCACGGTCGCAACGGCGACGTCCGAATCGCTCATGCGCCGGAAGGTCGCATCGCTCAGGCCGTCCAGGCTGACGGTCGCGCGGCTCAACCCGGCTTCTTTCAGTTGCCTTGCCTTGCGCCCGAGCAAAACGCCGTTGGTGGTCAGCGCGATCTCCAGCGGCCGGCCTGCCGTGGTTTCCAGTCGCGCGAGTCTTTCGATGAGTTGTTCAATTCCCCGCCGGAGCAGCGGCTCTCCGCCAGTCAGGCGAATCTTCCTCACGCCCAAGCGAATAAAGGTACGGGCAAGACGTTCGATCTCCTCGAAGCTCAGCAATTCGGTGCGCGACAGGAAAGCGTGGTTCGCAGCGAACGACTCCCGCGGCATGCAATAGGTGCAACGCAGATTGCAGCGGTCGGTCACAGAGATGCGTAGATCGCGTAAGGGCCGGCCTAGGCTATCCAGCAGCACGTCCGAATGGTCGCGCGCCACGTCCAGGGCCCGATAGTCGGCGGCAACGCGCTGCTGAACCGATTCTGCGATGGGAATAATGCGAAATGCGTTGGTCATGGCAATAAGCACCTCTGAATTGAGTTCTTCACCACCCTGCAAGTTCCACGCCATCGTCCAAAACATAGCACCGCTGGGTGCCGAGGTGTCCGGTTTTCCCTGAAGGCATTACTCCTCATCTGGATCCACGTACTCTCTGGGCAGCAGATGAGCAATGCCCTTATGGCAGTCGATGCAGGTCTTATCCTGGGCTTTCGCCTTCATGTGCAAGTCATAGACATGCGGCCTGTCAGTCGCCTTTCTCATGGCATCAAAAGTATGGCAGTTGCGGCATTCACGCGAGTCCGATGCCTTCATGCGTGCCCATTCACGGGTGGCCAACTCCATCCGAAGGGCTTCGAACTTTTCTCGTGTGTCGATTGAGCCCGTGATCTTGTCCCAGAGCTCGTGGCTTGCCTGAATCTTGCGCAGCACCTTGTATTCCCAGCTCTTGGGTACGTGGCAATCCGAGCAGACAGCGCGCACGCCGGAAGAATTCGAGTAATGGACAGTCTTTTTGTATTCCGGATACACGTTGTCGCGCATCTCATGGCACGAAATGCAGAACTCCAGATCGTTCGTCGCTTCCATGGCGGTATTGAAACCACCCCAGAGGACGATGCCCGCCAATAGGCATGTGCTGCCGATCGCGATCACCGAATACTTCGGGCTCGGCTTCGCCAGAAAATCCCAAGTGCGCTGCAGAATGCCAGATTCGCTATCCATATGCCGCTCCGCCGAAAAAATCAGATCCGGCAACAACGAGCAAGTTTTGCGCCACTAAATCGAGAGCTCCTCGGCATGCTGAAGAATATGAGTTGCAATATCCTCGACCTGGTCATGCAAAAAACAGAATCTCACCCCGGAGACCGGTATGCCGTCCACTACGGCCGCATGTATATGTCTGTCGCGGCGATACAGGGGTTCGGCGGGATCATCGGCGCGTCTCACTTCGAGCCCGGGTAGCGGCGCTTCGTCGAAGCCCACTGCCAGCACCAGATCGCAGGGGGCAAGGTGGCGCGCCAGCAACAGAGGGTCCGGCACAGCGCCTCCAGGCGTTTCGCACAGCAAACCCCAGCGTTCGCGATGGGCAATCAGCGTTTGCGGACAGCCGCTCTGGCGCAGATTCCAGGTATCCGACCCTTCCTTGTCCATATCGAAAGGCTTGTGTGCATGCTTGATGACGGCGACTTTGATTTGCCGGTACGAGTATTCTTCGACCAGCTTTACGACTAGCGCGCTGCGTCCGCTGCCATATCCACAGATGCGATAAATCTTCACTTTGCTCTTTCAAATGCAATATTTCGCTGAGGAAAATCGACGGGAATTCACGGCTGCTTGGGCGGCGAGGTCGGACTGACTGGAGGACTGGACTTGCCAGCGTCTTGCGCCGGCTGCTCAAGTTCTTTCTCCAGCTGGCGCACCTCGTGGTTGATGTCGCTGCCGGCCTGCTGCACCGAGCGTTCCAGCGCCTCCGCCTCTGCCTTGACCTTGCGTTCCAGTTCGCGCAGCTCTTCCAGTTCCATGGTGTTTGTGACGTCCATCTTGATGCGGTTGACGTATTGCTGCAGGCGCCCCCACGATTGCCCCATGGTGCGTGCCACTGCGGGCAGCCGCTTGGGGCCGATGACCACGAGTGCCACAGCCATGATGACCACAAGTTCCGAGAAGCCCACGTCAAACATGAATGATCCAGTATTTGCCGGCTAAAACTGCGACAGACATCCTCAGACGCTGCCCTGCGTTATGCTCTTGCCTGGCCGCTGTCTGCATGCTCGCTATCGTGCAGTTGCTTGGGGGCATCGTCGTCCGATCTCATACCCTCCTTGAACCCTTTGACTGCACCACCCAGATCGCTCCCGATGTTGCGGAGTTTCTTGGTGCCGAATACCAGTACCACCACCAACAATACAATCAACCAATGCCAGACGCTAAACGAACCCATTTCTTACTCCTTAAGTTGTGCTGTTACATATAACTCGCCGTTCAGGACATCGCGAGACCATTTATTCCCTTCCTTGAGGGCATGACCTCAGACAAAGAAAAAGCAGCAATCATGCCAGCCTGTTAGCGTGAAACGTAAATTAAAAGCCGAGGAAGTATGTCAAGAAAGCGTGAGATTTCGAACTCGCCAGGAGAGACAAAGTCGAAGATGACCTGGCGGTTAAGGTTGCGGAGCCCGCTTTGCTGAATTCGCAGGGCGGAGCGCAACGATTATGACGAAAGGACAAACCATGGAATCCCAATAGCGATTATCGCGAAAGGAGGAATCATGAAACTCGTACCGATGATATTACTATGCAGCTTGGGGCTACTGGCTGCCCAAGCTGGAGCTGAAGGATCTGCTACGGAAGCGCAAGCGGTGGCTACTCAAACCGTAAAGACCGAGAGTGCTACACGGGCAGATGCGCCAAAGGAAAGAATCGCCAAGAGCAAGATGCGAGAGACGAAGATGGCTGCATTGGTCAATATGCATGTGACGAACAAGTACCAGGAAGGCAATACTTCATTGGCCATCAACAAGGCTAAACCAGGTGTGGTGACGCTGCGGAACGGTGCGCAAGCTGTGGCCATTCACGCAGATGACGGCGTGAACCAGACGAGCGCAACTTTTGTGGTATGCCACCCGTGCCAGCCCGGGGATAGTTCCGGAAGCTGCTGCGCAGTCGGATGCGACTAGGTGTCGCAGTTCAGACCCAATCAGACGTGAGTGTGGTGCAATCGTCCATGCAGCATGGCTGCCTGCAGGTCCTGCGGATAGAAGGCGATTAGGCCGTCTTCGATTCCGCAGCGCGCCTGCCTGTCGCAGCGGCGTAGCGCTTCGATCTTTGCGTCCGGCGCACTGATGCGCCGCCGGCCCGGTGTTTTGCCAAAACTCAAATATCTGTTTTGAATAATTCCGCGGACGTGAGTGCCTGAGGACTGGCGTTGGATATCAGGATCAGCTGATCTTGACCACGATGTCGTGCAGACGGTTGGCGCAGAGTGCCATGTGCTCGGCTGCGTTGGTCAGGTGGCGATAGATCTCGCGGCGCTTGAACATGTTGATGTAGTCAGTGCCCTCGAACAGGTTGGGCAGGGCGACACGATAAAGTTTTTCCGCATGGCGTTCGGCCTTGCGCGCCTCGTCGGCATCCAGGGCAGCGGTGGCCGGGGTGGTGCCCAGTTTGGCGAAGCCGTTGGCCAGCGCATCGACCCCTTCCTTGATGCAGTGCGAGATGTCGCGCATGAACTGGTCCGGCGTGACGCCGAGCACGCCCATCTCGTGCACCGTGGTCTTGCAGTACATCACGATCTCGTCGAGCGCGATGATGGCACGGTAGATGTCTTCGCGATCGATGGGGGTGGAGAAGGCGTCATTGAGTTCGTGCAGGTTGCGCACCTTGATGAGGTCGGCCTCGTGCACATCCTGCTTGAGGGCTTCGGCTACCACCGGGTCGTTATGTTCCATGTATTCGACCAGCAGGTTGACGGTGTGCGCGACCTTGATGGTCTGCTCGGTGATCATGTGAAAGAAGTCGGGTACCTTGGGGAAGACCCTGTCCAGGATCATTGCTAGCATCGTCTTGGAGGCATCAGGCATGGCAGTTCCTTATATGAAGGCACGAAGGAGAAGATAGCAGCTAATCGACATCAACGCTGCGCCGGGTATGGTGATCAGCCAGGTGGCGACGATCTCGAAAGCCTTGATCCAGCGCACCGCCTTGGGCCGTTCCGAGGAGCCGATGCCCATGATCGAGGAGGCCACCACGTGCGTGGTGGAAACCGGGGCGCCGAACAGCGACGAACTGAAGATCACGCTGGCGGCGGTCATCTGCGAATCCAGCGCGTGCAGCGGGCGAATCTTATAGATTGAAAAGCCCAGCGTGCGCACGATCTGCCAGCCGCCGGAGAGAATGCCGAGCACGATGGCGAGCGAGCAGGTCAACATCACCCAGAACGGGACTTCGAAAGTCGGGATGTATCCGCCGAGCAGCAGCACCAGCGTCAAGATGCCCATGCTCTTTTGCGCATCGTTGGCGCCATGGGAGAAGGCGAGTCCTGCGGAAGTGGCGAACTGCAGATGGCGCAGGTCGCGGTTGATGGAAGGGTGAGCGCCGCGCAACAGCATCAGCATGATCTTGTGCAATACGTAGCCGACCCAGAAACCGATGAGCGGGGAGAGGATCAGTGCGGCGACCACTTTGGCGACGCCGTTCAAATGCCCGTGCAGCAAGTCGGCGAATCCCCATTCCACATGATTCGATCCCGCAGCGACCATGACCACTCCGGCCAGCCCGCCGACCAGGGCGTGCGACGAGGAAGAGGGGATGCCGAACCACCAGGTCAGCAGGTTCCATGCGATGGCGCCAATCAGGCCGCACAGCACGATGGTCAGCGCCAGCACGCGGTCCAGGTCGTCCAGCGTGATGAATGTGCCGATGGTATTGGCTACCGCCGTGCCGCCCAGCAGCGGGCCGAGGAACTCGAAGAAGGCTACCAGCATCACCGATTGTATCGGTGTCATCGCCCGCGAGGCGATGACGGTGGCGATGATGTTGGCGGCGTCATGGAAACCGTTGGTGTACTCGAAGATCAGGACGATTACGATGGTCGAGACCGCAAGGACGAAAAGGGTGGAGTCCATGTCGATGGCCGGCGATGTTTGTCGAGCGTTAGTCCTTCAAGCCCGGAGTCAGGTGCGGCGCGATGATATGCAGCAGTTGCGCATGGATGTCAGGGTTGCCTGCACAGATGTGTCCGCTCTTGAGGAAAGCGTCTGCGCTGCCGTGCAGGTTGCTGACCATGCCGCCCGCTTCAGTGATGAGCAGCGCTCCGGCGGCGATGTCCCAGGGCTTGAGTGCCGTCTCGAAGAAGCCGTCGTAACGGCCTGCCGCTGTCCATGCCAGATCAAGCGAGGCCGCACCGGGGCGGCGCAGGCCGGCGCTTTTTTGCATGATGTCGCGCAGGATGTCGATATAGGCATCCATATGCTCGAAGTTGGTGTAGGGGAAGCCGGTGCCGATCAGGCTGTCGGCCATTACTTTGCGCTTGCTGACGCGGATGCGCTTGTCGTTCAGGAAAGCGCCGCGTCCGCGGGTGGCGGTGAACAGGTCGTTCTTGGTCGGGTCATACACGACTGCCTGGGTCAGCACGCCGTTGTGTTGCAGGGCGATGGAGACGGCGTATTGCGGCACGCCGTGCAGGAAATTGGTTGTTCCATCCAGCGGATCGATGATCCAGACATATTCCGACTCGCCTTGGGTGCCGCTCTCTTCTGCTAGAATCGCATGGCTGGGATAGGCTTCCAGCAAGGAATCGATGATGATGCGCTCTGCGGCGCGATCCACTTCGCTGACGTAGTCCGCATGGGACTTTTTGGTCACGGTGAGGTGGTCGAGGTTATCGGCGGCGCGGTGAATCAAGTTTCCGGCGCGACGCGCGGCCTTCACCGCGATGTTGAGCATGGGGTGCATATTCAGTACGACCTTTTTAATGAGCTGGGGAAATCCAGTGCGTATTTTAGTTGGTATTGCGTTTTGAATAAACCAAATCCTTTGGAGCACATCAGGATCGTGCTCAGCCATACCACCCATCCGGGCAATATCGGCGCGGCAGCGCGCGCGATGAAGACCATGGGATTGCGGCATCTGTATCTCATCAATCCGCGCCATTTCCCGGATCCGCAAGCCGCGGCGATGGCGGCCGGGGCGGACGACATCCTGCAGAACGCCGTGGTCTGCGGCACTATCGACGAGGCTTTGCAGGGCGTCGTGTTCACCGTGGCCATGACGGCGCGGCTGCGCGACATCTCCATCGTGGTGAAAACGCCACGCGAGGCGATGCCGGAAGTCTTGCAGCAGGCCGCCACGCAGCCCGTGGCCTTGCTGTTCGGTACCGAGATGTCCGGCCTGACCAACGAGGAGATGGGCAAGGCGCAGCTGGGGGTGAATATCCCGGCGAATCCCGGTTTTTCTTCGCTCAACATCGCAGCTGCGGTGCAAGTGATGGCTTACGAGTTGAGTGTGGCGGCGCAAGGTTTTGCGCCGGTTTTACCCGAGATCGAACCCGCGACACATGAACGAGTCGAAGGTCTATATAAACATCTGGAAAAGACGCTGTTCGAGATTGGTTTCTTTACCACCCAGAATCCGGCGCGCCTGATGCAACGCCTGCGCCGTTTGTACTCTCGCACCAGGCTGGAGGACGAGGAGATCAACATCCTGCGCGGTATTCTGACTGTGGCAACCGAGTACAATGCACGCCTTAAGGCACGCTATCAACAAGAGCACAAAGATGTTTAAGAATATCCGTGAAGACATAGCCAGCGTATTCGCACGCGACCCGGCAGCCCGTACCACCTTCGAGGTGCTGACCTGCTATCCGGGTTTGCACGCGCGCATCTTCCACCGCTTGTCCAACACGCTGTGGCACTTTGGCTTGAAATGGCTGGCGCGCTTCATCTCGCATTTTGCGCGCTGGTTCACCGGCATCGAGATCCATCCGGGGGCGACCATCGGGCGGCGATTCTTCATTGACCATGGCATGGGCGTGGTTATCGGCGAGACGGCCGAGATCGGCGACGATGTGACGCTGTATCACGGTGTGACTTTGGGCGGTACCTCATGGCAGCATGGCAAGCGCCATCCCACCCTGGGCAACGGGGTTGTAGTGGGGGCTGGCGCGAAGATTCTCGGGCCGATCCACGTCGGTGACGGGGCAAAGATCGGCTCCAATGCGGTGGTGGTAAAGGATGTTCCGGCCGGCGCGACGGCGACCGGTATTCCGGCGCGCATCCTGGATGATGCAAGAAAATCAACGGGTTTCAACGCTTACGGCCTTAGCAACGACCAGAACGACCCGGTTGCCAAGGCCTTGCACGGCCTGATCGGACATAGCGTCACCGTCGATCAGCGCATCGACTTCATCCTGCAGCAACTCGAAAAGATGGGAGTGCGCGTGGAAGAGGAGCGCGCCACTGCCGACAAGTTCGATCCAAACCACTTGAACAAGATTGTTGATTAAAAGAATCAGGTATTCTATTATGCCCTCAGATGTGGCAGGGATAAGCGGGCCTTAGTCCGCCGAAACAGATTAATTTCGAGGAGATTGCTAATTATGAGACTCACAACCAAAGGACGTTTTGCAGTAACAGCGATGGTTGATCTGGCAATGCGCGGCGGCAAGGGCCCCGTGACGTTGGCTGGTATCAGCGAGCGCCAGAAGATATCGTTGTCTTACCTTGAGCAGTTATTCGGCAAGTTGCGTCGTAACAACGTGGTAGCAAGTGTGCGTGGCCCCGGCGGTGGTTATTGTCTGGCACGTCCGGCGAACAAGATTTCCATGGTCGATATCATCGTGGCAGTGGATGAGGCGTTGGATGCCACACACTGCGGCACAAGAGGCGATTGCAATGAAGGTAAGCCCTGCCTGACTCATGAGCTGTGGTACGGCCTGAACGAGGCCATTCACGAGTATCTGGGCAAGATCAATCTCCAGCAATTGGTGGATGGTCAGCTCAAGGCGGGTAGTATGGAAGGGACGCCTATTGTGATGGCAAAGAACGACAGCTCGACAAGAGCGATAGCCTGATAAAACAAGACAACCGGTTAGCGACTGACGCGGCAAAGAAACGCCGCGCAAGTCCCTGGTTGTCAGGAGGAGTGGAATGACGTTGCACCTGCCGATTTACATGGATTATTCCGCGACCACGCCGGTCGATCCGCGCGTGGCCGAAGCGATGATCCCTTATCTGACAGAGAAGTTCGGCAATCCTGCTTCGCGCTCCCACTCTTTTGGTTGGGTGGCGGACGAGGCTGTGGAGCGAGCTCGCGAGCAGGTCGCGGCCCTGGTCAACGCCGATCCGAAAGAGATCGTCTGGACATCGGGCGCCACTGAATCCAACAACCTCGCCATCAAGGGCGCTGCGCATTTCTACGCCGACAAAGGCAAGCACATCATCACGGTGCAGACCGAGCACAAGGCTGTGCTCGATACGGTGCGCGAATTGGAGCGGCAGGGTTTTGCTGCGACCTACCTCGATCCCGAGCCGAACGGTCTGATCGACCTTGGCAAGCTGAAGGTCGCGTTGCGTCCAGACACCACGCTCGTCTCGGTGATGCTGGTGAACAACGAGATCGGTGTCATCCAGGACATCGCGGCCATCGGCGAGATTTGCCGCGAAAAAGGCATCCTGTTCCATGTCGATGCGGCGCAGGCGACGGGCAAGGTGGCGATCGACCTGCAAAAGCTCAAAGTCGATCTGATGTCGTTCTCGGCCCACAAGACCTACGGCCCGAAAGGCATCGGGGCACTGTACGTGCGGCGCAAGCCGCGCGTGCGCCTGGAGGCGCAGATGCACGGCGGCGGGCATGAGCGCGGTTTCCGTTCCGGCACGCTGGCGACGCACCAGATCGTCGGCATGGGCGAGGCGTTCCGCATCGCCAAAGAAGAGATGGCGGCCGAGAACGAGCGCATCCGCATGTTGCGCGACCGCCTGTGGAAAGGGCTTTCCGGCATGGAAGAGGTGTACCTCAACGGCGACATGGAGCACCGCGTGCCACATAACCTGAATGTGAGCTTCAATTTCGTCGAAGGCGAATCGCTCATCATGGCGGTGAAGGACATTGCGGTATCCAGCGGCTCTGCTTGTACCTCAGCCAGCCTGGAGCCGTCCTACGTGCTGCGCGCCCTGGGGCGCAACGACGAACTGGCGCACAGCTCGATCCGCTTCACCGTGGGGCGATTTACTACGGTCGAAGAGGTGGATTACGCCGTGAAACTGCTGCAGGAAAAGATTGCCAAACTGCGTGAGCTATCCCCCTTATGGGATATGTACAAAGAAGGCATAGACCTGAATACTGTGCAGTGGGCGGCACACTGAGAACTGATGATTAGCCCACTTGGCGGCGTTGTCGGGCAGCTTGTTTACCAATCTGTAAACGGCGCTACCCTCCGCCTTGCCCAGCGGGCAAATCATCAGCTCTCGATATAGAGTAGAGGAAAGCAAAATGGCTTACAGCGAGAAAGTACTGGATCACTACGAGAACCCGCGCAACGTCGGGGCGCTCAACAAGGACGACAGCAATGTCGGTACCGGCATGGTCGGTGCGCCGGCATGCGGCGACGTGATGAAGTTGCAGATCAAGGTAGGCAAGGACGGTGTCATCGAGGACGCGAAGTTCAAGACCTACGGTTGCGGGTCGGCCATTGCATCCAGTTCTTTGGTTACCGAATGGGTCAAGGGCAAGACGGTCGATCAGGCGCTGGCGATCAAGAATACGCAGATCGCCGAAGAGTTGGCCTTGCCACCGGTGAAGATCCATTGCTCTATCCTGGCGGAAGACGCGATCAAGGCGGCAGTGGCGGATTACAAGGCCAAGAGCGGTGCGATGGTTGAAACCGCTGCCTGTAACGGAAACAAGTAGGAGGACGCTATGTCGATCTCGTTGACGGAAAATGCGGCGAAACATGTGCAGAATTTCCTGGCCAAGCGCGGCAAGGGTGTCGGTCTGCGCCTCGGCGTGCGCACCAGCGGTTGCTCCGGCATGGCCTACAAGCTGGAGTTCGCCGATGCGGTGGACAGCGAAGACCTGAAGTTCGTCAGCAATGGCGTCACTATCCTGGTGGATCAGCACAGCCTGCCGTACATCGACGGCATGGAGCTGGACTACACGCGCGAGGGGTTGAACGAAGGATTCAAATTCAACAACCCCAACGTGAAGGATACGTGCGGCTGTGGAGAGAGTTTTAAAGTGTAATGAATATGCGCTCCGCGGATATCCAGCAGGATTTCTTCCGTCTTTTCAATCTTCCTTCCCGTTTTCAGATCGACAGCACCGCGCTCGAGCAAGGCTACCTTGCGTTGCAGGCGCGGGTTCACCCCGATAAGTTTGCCCATCTCCCGGAATCCGAACGCCGTATGGCGATGCAGTGGGCGACTCGCGCCAACGAAGGCTATCAAACGCTGCGTTCCCCGCTGAATCGCGCGCGTTATCTGCTGTCGTTGCATGGTGTGGATACGCAGGAAGACAGCAACACCGCGATGCCCATCGATTTTCTGATGCAACAAATGGAGTGGCGCGAAGCGCTGGACGAAACCAGGCAGACGAAAGACATTGCAGCGCTGGAGGAGCTGGAGCAGCGCGTACAACACGAGGCGCGGTTTCTGCAACAACAGCTGGCTATCGATATCGACGATGCCCACGACTATGCTGCCGCTTCCGGTATAGTGCGCAAGCTCAAATTTCTTGAGAAACTGGCGGAAGAGATTGGCTCCGCGTTCGACGAGTTGGATTCCTGAATGGCACTGTTGCAAATCGCAGAACCCGGCCTGAGTGCCGCTCCCCATCAACATCGCCTGGCGGTCGGTATCGATCTCGGCACGACCAATTCACTCGTGGCAACGGTGCGCAACGGCATCAGCACGGTGCTGAACGACATTCACGGCTGTGCCATGCTGCCCTCGGTGGTGCGCTACGCGGCCGAAGGCACGGTGCAGGTCGGGCATGAGGCGCAAGCCGCGCAGAGCGACGATCCGCACAACACCATCGTTTCGGTCAAGCGCTTCATGGGGCGCGGATTGAAGGATGTGGGCGAGGTCGGCAATCTGCCATATCGTTTCGTCGATGCCCCTTCGACAGGCTCGGGACAGGCCCCGGGAATGTTGAAGTTGCGCACGGCGGCGGGCGTCAAGAGCCCGGTCGAAGTTTCCGCCGAGATACTCAAGGTGTTGCGCGAACGCGCCGAACTGTCCTTGGGCGGTGAACTGGTCGGCGCGGTCATCACCGTGCCTGCTTATTTCGACGATGCCCAGCGCCAAGCGACCAAGGACGCGGCGAAGCTGGCCGGACTCAACGTATTGAGGCTCCTCAACGAACCTACGGCTGCAGCCATCGCCTACGGCCTGGATAACGCCGCCGAAGGCGTGTACGCGGTGTATGACCTTGGGGGCGGGACGTTCGATATCTCCATCCTGAAGCTGTCAAAGGGCGTGTTCGAAGTGCTGGCCACCAACGGCGACTCGGCACTGGGCGGCGACGATTTCGACCATCGTATCTATTGCGGCGTGCTGGAGAAGGCCGGCCTGTCGGCCTTGAACGCGCATGACACGCGCTTGCTGCTGACCCAGGCTCGCGCGGCCAAGGAACAGCTCACCGAGTATCCGCAGACGCAGATCACGGCGGTATTGAGCGGCGGCGAACTGGTGGATCTGACGATCACGCGCACAGAGTTCTACGAGATGACGCAAAATCTGGTCGCGCGCACCTTGCAGGCAACGCGCCGTGCGTTGCGCGATGCGAAGCTCACCGTGCAGGACATCAAAGGGGTGGTGATGGTCGGCGGCTCGACCCGCATGCCGCAGGTGCAACAGGCGGTGGGCGAATTCTTCAAGCAGATGCCGTTGAACAACCTCGATCCGGACAAGGTCGTGGCGCTGGGCGCGGCGATCCAGGCCAACGTGCTGGCGGGCAATCGCAGCGGCGACGATTGGCTGCTGCTGGATGTGATCCCGTTGAGCCTGGGTATCGAGACCATGGGCGGCCTGGTCGAGAAGATCATTCCGCGCAACAGTTCGATCCCGAGCGCGCGCGCACAGGAGTTCACGACCTATAAAGACGGACAGACAGCGATGAGCATCCACGTGGTGCAGGGCGAGCGCGAACTGGTGAGCGATTGCCGCTCGCTCGCGAAGTTCGAACTGCGCGGCATTCCGGCCATGGTGGCGGGTTCGGCGCGCATCCGTGTCACCTTCCAGGTGGATGCGGATGGGCTGCTCGGCGTCTCGGCACGCGAGATGGGCAGCGGTGTCGAGTCCCATATCACGGTGAAGCCATCATACGGGCTGAGCGACGAAGAGATCACGCGCATGCTGCAGGACTCCACGCAACATGCACGCGACGACATGCAGGCGCGTGCCTTGCGCGAGCAGCAGACCGAAGCGGCGCAACTGCTGGAGGCGGTGGATAATGCGCTGCAGCAGGATGGCGATGCGCTATTGGATGCCGCGGCGCAGGCACGTATCCGCGGCAGCATGGATGCCTTGCGTGCGGTGATCGAAGGCAGCGACCATCAAGCCATCAAGCGCGCCGTCGAGGCCCTGAATCTGGCCACCACCGAATTTGCGCAACGCCGCATGGATCAGAGCGTGAAACATGCGCTGGCCGGACATAAATTATCTGACCTGGAAAGCTGAGATGACCCAGATCATCGTTTTGCCGCATGAAGAGCTGTGCCCGAAGGGCAAATTGTTCGAAGTCGAACCGGGTACGTCGGTTTGCGACGCGTTGCTGGAGCATGGCATTGAGATCGAGCACGCCTGCGAGAAATCCTGTGCCTGCACCACCTGTCACGTTATCGTGCGTGAAGGCTTCGATAGCCTGGAGGAGGCGACGGAGCAGGAGGAGGATATGCTGGACAAAGCATGGGGGCTGGAAGCGAATTCGCGGCTGAGCTGCCAGGCCATCGTCGGCAAGCAGGATCTGGTGGTCGAGATACCCAAGTACACCATTAACATGGCGAAGGAAGGGCACTCCAAATGAGAGCCCCCACAAATTTACTACGCGCTCCGATAGCCGCGTTGCGCGGTGCTCGAAATCCTCATGTACTGAGTGTACATTCCGGTTTCTGCGCTCCGTGCGCCTTGCTCTCGGATCGCTCGCAACAATTTGTGGGGGCTCTCAAATGAAATGGATAGACGTGCGCGACATCGCGATCGCGCTGACCGAAAAGTATCCCGACATCGACCCGCGTACGGTGCGCTTCACCGATCTGCACAACTACGTGGTCGATCTGGACGGCTTCGACGACGATCACAGCCGCGGCGGCGAGAAGGTGCTGGAAGCCATCCAGGCGGTCTGGATAGACGAGGCCGAATGACATGCTGAAATTATGGGACAACATCTCGAGGCGCTGGTTGTATCTTGCCGGCGCAGTGATCGTAGCCGGTATGTTCTGCACGGCGCTCTATCTGCAGTACGTGCTGCGCCAGGACCCCTGTCCGTTGTGCATGGTGCAGCGGGTCATCTTCATTGCCATCGGGGTGCTGTTCTTCATTGCTGCGCTGCACAATGCAAAGCAGATCGGCGCAAAGGTCTATTCCGCGTTGATCGCGTTTACCTCGCTGGGCGGGGTGGCAGTTGCCTCGCGCCACATCTGGATCCAGCACCTGCCCAAAGACCAGGTGCCTGCCTGCGGCCCCGGTCTGGATTTCATGTTGCAGAATTTCCCCATGTCCGAGGTGTTGCAGGAGCTGATGCACGGCTCCGGCGAATGCGCCGCCAAGGGCTGGACGTTCCTGACGCTCGGCATTCCCGAATGGTCGCTGGTCGGGTACGTGTTGCTGGGCGTGTTTGCGGTGATGGTCGGCTGGAAGAAGCGTTGATCAATAAACGGCGTTGATCACGCCGTGATCTTCGCGACCACCCTGCGCACGAACGGTGCGACGAACAGCACGGTGGGGAACGCGACCGGCCATGCCGTGGCGAATCCCTTGAACCAGCGCGCGAAGAACTCCGGATCGAATCCCTGATTGATGAACACCACCGTCCCCGAGATGATGGTGACCATGATGACGGAGAGCATGCCGCCGAAGAGCAGGTTGCTGTAGCGTGCCGGTATTTTCATTCCAGTTTCCTATAGGTGTTGCCAGGGCAGCGGGTCGTGCGTCACCGCTACGCTGACGATGTAAAAGAACACTGCCTGTGCCGTCAGCCAGGCGATGAGGCGGATGCGCCTGGTCTTGCCGCGCTTTATCGCCACCGAGCCGATGACGATGTAGAGCAGCAAGGCGATGATCTTGGCCGCCAGCCAGGAATGTTCCAGCGGCGAGAAGCCGAGTCGCCAGGCCAGCAGAATGGCGCTGCCCAGCAGCACGGTGTCCACCATGTGCGGTGCGACGCGCACCCAGCGTCGCTGCAACAGCGGCGATCCGCGCAGCATCCATACCCCGCGCACGAAGAACAGCGAGTAGCTGAGCGCTACGCTGGCAATGTGGATGGATTTGATGACAGTAGAGTCCACAATAAAAAGGGCGGCGCAGAGGCCGCCCGTCGCAGAGTCGAGTGGATCAGTCGAAACGCTTGACCATGATGCGGCGCATCAGGTTGTCCTTGACGATGAGCTGGTGATACAGCGCAGCCGCGACGTGGAACACGACCAGCAGCACCAGTATGCCGATGAACAGCTCATGAAATTCCTTGGCTTCGACCTTGGAGAAGTCCGGCACCAGCGTTGGATCGTTCTTTTGCACCGCGGCTAGCACGCCGGAAGTGACTGCGGTGATCATGCCCGAGACCGCCACGGCGATGAGCGAGAGGTTGAGCGTCACATGGGTGAGGGCGGCGACCTTGTTCAGCAGCGGGTTGGCGTTGGCCGGGGCTGGCTCGCCGTCCTTCTTGCGGAAGTAGATGCGCACCAGCACGAGCAGCAGCACCGCGTCGCCGATCAGGAAATGCAGCGGGAACAAGGAGAGCTTCTGCGCTGCATCCTTGCTTTCGTCGAGTTGATGGCCAAAGTAGAAGCCGGCGATGACGAGCAGGAAGACCAGCCAGTGGACGAGGGAGGTGCGGACGCTGTATTGCTTCATGATGATTTCCTTTTCGGTTTGAATTATGTGGTGCGCATTGTAGCGCAAGCCACCGTCTTGCAGGATTGCTGCCGCTGCTACAAACCCTGCTGTTGCCGGGGCTGTTGCAGCCACGCCAGCGCGCCTTGCCCGGCGGCGCGGCCGCTGGCGAGGCAGGCGCTGAGCAGGTAGCCGCCAGTGGGCGCTTCCCAGTCCAGCATCTCGCCGGCGCAGAACACGCCGGGCAGCTG
Organism: uncultured beta proteobacterium; assembly: GCA_963840345.1. GTDB lineage: Bacteria > Pseudomonadota > Gammaproteobacteria > Burkholderiales > Gallionellaceae > Sideroxyarcus. The sequence goes on along the minus strand of CAWIYO010000004.1, from coordinate 12,340 downwards.
CCGCAGCATCAACTGCGCATCCAGCGCTTCGAAGGCGACCCCGCCCGCCGTGCTGATGGCTTCGGCAAGCGGGCGCGCGGCGGTCAGGCGCAGCGGCAGGCGCTTGATGGTCCGCGCCAGCAGTGCGGTGTCGTGCATCTGTTCCGCGCTCAGCGCCTCGCGCAGCAGGTTCGCCTTCACGCCTTTCAGCCCGAGGCGGCTTTGCAGGTGGCTGGCGAGCGAGCGCGCACCGCGCGGATGCGCGACCTCCTTGCGCACCCGCTCCTCAGGCCAGTCGGGGAGCAGGTCGAGATGCAGGATGGCCTCGCCGCTGCGCTCAATCTCGTCGCGTAGCGCGGCGGAGAGGGCGTAGATCAAGCCGCCTTCGATGCCGTGCCCGGTGATCATGCATTCGCCCTGTTTGTCGATGCCGCCAAAGCTGGCGGCGACCGATTTGAGCGGTTCGCCGGCGAAACGTTCGCGCAAGTGAGCGCTCCATTGCACTTCGAAACCGCAGTTGGCCGGGCGCAGCGGAGCGATGGCGATGCCGTGCTGCGCCAGCAGCGGCAGCCAGCCGCCGTCCGAGCCGAGTTGCGGCCAACTGCCGCCGCCCAGGGCCAACACCACGGCATCGGTGCGCACCAGGCGCTCGCCTCCGGCGTCGCTGAAGCGCAGCGCCCCGTTCGCGTCCCAGCCGCACCAGCGCTGCCGCGCATGGAAGTGCACGCCGTTCTCGCGCAGCCGGTGCAGCCAGGCGCGCAGCAGCGGGGCGGCCTTCATGCCCTCGGGGAAGACGCGGCCGGAACTGCCGACGAAGGTGGCGATGCCGAGGCCGTGTATCCATTCGCGCAGGTCGGAGGGCGTGAAGGCGCGCAGCAGCGGCTCGATGTCCGCGCGGCGCGCGCCGTAGCGGGAAAGGAAGGCGTCGAGCGGCTCGGCATGGGTGATGTTCATGCCGCCTTTGCCCGCCATCAGGAACTTGCGCCCTACGCTGGGCATGGCGTCATACACCTCGACGCGTGCGCCGCCCTGCGCCAGCACTTCAGCCGCCATCAAGCCGGCCGGTCCGCCGCCGATGACGGCCACATTGAAACGGACATCGCACAGCGATACGTTCGCCCCTTCCCCCGCTGGGGGAAGGTTGGGATGAGGGCTGGCTGGGGTATGAGGCATGGGCGGGATGTCTGTTCGGGCGGGCGATTATACCGTTCCGGCCTGTATCGGTTGGGGAGCGTATAATGCGCGCACTCAAGTTTGAGCACTATCGAAGAGAACGAATTGGATACTGTCAGTTTCGCCGACCTGAAGTTGGCTCCCGAAATCCTCAAAGCGCTGGACGAAGCCGGTTACGTCAACCCCACGCCGATCCAGGCGCAAGCCATTCCGCTGGCGCTGGAGAACAATGACCTGATGGCAGGCGCGCAGACCGGTACCGGAAAAACGGCGGCGTTCGCCTTGCCTTTGCTGCAAAAGCTATTGCCGCATGCCAGTTCCAGTACCTCGCCGGCCAAGCATCCGGTGCGTGCGCTGATCCTGGTGCCGACGCGCGAGTTGGCGATCCAGGTGGAGGAGAACATCAAGGTTTACGCGAAGCACACCAAGCTGCGTTCGCTGGTGGTGTTCGGCGGAGTGGATATCAAGACCCAGACACCACACCTGAAGACGGGCGTGGAGATCCTCGTGGCGACGCCGGGACGTTTGCTAGACCACATCGAGCAGAAGACGGTGCAGTTGAACACGGTGCAGATGCTGGTGCTGGACGAAGCGGATCGCATGCTGGACATGGGCTTCATGCCCGCGCTGAAGCGCATCCTGGCGCTGCTGCCCAGACAACGCCAAAGCATGATGTTCTCCGCCACCTTTTCCAACGAGATCAAGAAACTCTCCGAAGATTTCATGAATTATCCGACGCTGATCGAAGTGGCGCGCAGCAACGCCACGTCGGAGAACATCACGCAAAAGGTCTTCCTGGTCGAGCAGTCGGACAAGCACCAACTGCTAGCGCAACTGTTGCGCGGCGACGATGCAAAGCAGGTCATCGTGTTCACCAAGACCAAACTTACCGCCAGCCATCTGGCCAAACAGCTGCAACGCGAAGGCGTTTCAGCCGATGCCATCCATGGCGACAAGAGCCAACTGGAGCGCATGCAGGCGCTGGATGCGTTCAAGCAGGGCAAAGTGAGCGTGCTGATTGCCACCGATGTGGCGGCACGCGGGCTGGATATCGACAGCTTGCCGATGGTCATCAACTACGAGATACCGCACGCGGCGGAAGACTACGTGCACCGCATCGGCCGCACCGGCCGCGCCGGTGCATCAGGCACGGCGATTTCGCTGGTGTCGCCGGAAGAAGAAAAGTATCTGCTGGAGATCGAGAAGCTGATCAAGACCGAAATCAAGAAGGAGAAAGCCGTGTTGCCGGAGCATGTGGCCAAGGCACATCGCGAGTCGCGCGGCGAACATCATGAGCCACGCCGCGAACATCGTGCTCCCGCCCCGAAGAAGCCCAGCCACGATCCGTGGTTCGACAAGCCCTACGAGCCGAGTGTCAGCGTCGCTGCCCCGGCGAAAAAGCCTGATGAGCCGCCGAGCAAACCCAAAGCGCAGATACCGGCACTGTTCGTGCGTAGACACAGCTGATTGATCTCTGAAGTCCCATTTTCCAGCCTGTTTTGCTATTGAACTCTTAAGATTTGATTAAGAAAGAGTGGGCAAAATTGCGGCCATTCGATTAGCGGAAGCAAATTCTTCTGAAGAGTGAAAGTGAGGATATCGGCAATGGCGACAAATCTTGAAAATAGGCGTTCCATTTTTACCTGGGGCAATCTTGCCCGTTTGGCTTTCACGGCGGGATTCTTCTTATGGTTCTATTTGATCTGGAGCAGCATAGCGAATCTTGATGGGCAGCTGAAATCCAATACTGTTCAATTTGCTGCAGCCCATGATCTTCAGGTCGAATACAAGACCGAGATTCAGGAATGGAAAAACGTACTATTGCGCAGCAATAGCCAGGCAAGTCTGGAGAAAAACTGGCATGCCTTCGAAAGGCAATATCAGAAAGTTGCTGATGCAGCGGCGGAGGGCATGCTTCACAGCGATGTGAGGGCTATCAATGTGAAACTGGCTGCTTTCATCGAAGCCCACCGGACCAATTACGAGTTGTACAAGAAAGGCTCTGGAATACTTGCCAGGAACGGGTTTGATGCCCGCCCGGCGGATACCTCCGTGAGCGGTATCGATCGTCCTCTTTTGGAGATTCTCGATGCTGCCGATGTCGCGATGCAGGAAGAGAAAAACAACATCAATCAGCGGCTGATTGCAAAGGCCCGGAACCGGATCGAACAAAGCCTGGTTGCGTTGGTGTTGATGGTCTTGATTCTGGTATGGAGACCGAAATCCTGACCGCTGCCTCCAAGCAAGGGACAGTTCGATTTCCTGCCGTGCTTGTGAACAAATTCAATCCCGGCCGGGGAGCATTCGGGTCAGCGTGTTATCACGCTTGATATAGTGGTGGTAGAAAGCTGCGATCGCATGCAGGCCGATGAGGTAATACCCGGCTGTCCCGCAGATCTCATGTATCTCCTTGATCTGCGAAGCAAGCTCCTTGTTTTCGCCGATCAGCGCGGGTAGTTGCAGGCCAAAGAACGGCGCTGGTTTTCCGGTTGCGTTGAGCAGCAGCCAACCGGTCAAGGGCATACCGATCATCAGCACATAGAGCGCCAGATGCAGCAGCTTGGAGGACAGCTGCTGCCAGTTCACCGGTTCAGGCCGGATAGCGGGGGTGGGGCCGGACAGGCGTGCGGCCAGTCGCAGCCAGACCAGCACGAAAACCAGCATACCCAGCATGAAGTGCCAGGTCTTCAATGCCTCGCGCAGATCGCTTCCTTTCGGGTAGATCGTGCGCAGTTCTATGCAGGCATACACCGCGATGAACAACAGCAGCATCAGCCAGTGGATGCCGATAGAAAGTGATCCGTAGCGGTTTTCAGTGTTTCTCCAGTTCATCGTTCATCTCCCGTTAAGGTTAGGCACAGCAGCTGCCGAATGGCGAGGCTCTATCCGCAAGCTCCGATCGCACCGCAACTCGTACAGAACTCGCAACCGTCTTTCTTGATCAGTGTGGCATTGCCGCATTCCTTGCACAACTTGCCGACGATGGGCTTGTTGATGCCGGTGGGCTTGATCTGCCCTTCGGGAATCTCCAGCACGCCCATTTGCTGCACCGGATAGCCGTGTTCGTCGAGGATGCCGAGCATGGCATAGCGGTGGATGATGAGTTTGGCGACGTAGGAGACGGTCGACGGGTAGCTTTGCATCTTGTCGCCGCCCGGAACGCGCGCCATAAAATCGCCCAGCGGTTCGCCGAAGTTGAGCAGCTTGCGCAGCTTCATGCCGATCCATGCCGGATCGATCACGCGCATGTCCAGGCTCAACACTTTGCACAATCCATCCAGGGCGCGCGGATACACGCCGGACAGCCACATCGAGTAGGGGCGCCGTTGACCGTCCGGCAGCACCAGTTCTTTCAGGCCCAGCACGAAATCGTCGCCGGTGCCCGCGTTGGAGATATCCACCGTCCAGCTCATCGTGCCGTCGGTGCCGGTCTTCGGTTCCTTCCTGGCGAATAGGGCATCCATCATCGGCGTGGTGACGCCTTCGGTGACTTCCAGTGCGCCTAGTTGTTCGATGCGGTATTTCAGCAGGTGTGCGAATGCGGCCACCAGGCTCGGCATGTGCTTCACTTCGCCATCGGGCGGCATCGGCATGTCGAAAGCATCGTCGCCCGCGGTCTTCATCAGCATTTCCAGTTTCATGCGTACCCACACCGGATCGCTGGTGCGCATGTCCATCGACAGCGATTTCGCCAGTGCGCCGAGACCGCGCGGCTGTTCCGAACCGTTCACCCAGACTTCGAACGGGTGATTGCGCCCGTTGGTGGTGTGCGACACGAAGGCCACGAAACTGCCGAGCGGATGTTTCACCACCTGCGATACCCAGCCCTCGCTGCCGGCGGTGAGCTTGGGGCGCCCCGGCCAGCGCAGCGAGGCGAGGGCGGGATTGGGGGCGGCTTCCAGCACGATGCGCCGGTCCTGATCGAACACGAAATCCTGCGGCTGCTCCTCCTTCTTCTCGGGCGTGACCGACAGTACCGAGCCCAGCACGCTGTTCGGGCGATAGGTCGCCAGGCCCTTCAATCCGGCCTTCCATGCCTCGGTGTATAGATCCTTGAAATCCTCGTACGGATAGTCGGCGGGCACGTTGACGGTCTTGCTGATCGAGGTATCGATGTAGGGAGCAACGGCCGCGACCATCTTCATATGGTCGATGGCGGTGATCTCCAGCGCGGTGACGAAGGCTGGCGGCAAATGTTCCACATCGCCGCCCATCTGCTTGAACACGCGCCACGCGTGGTCTTCTACCGGATAGTCCTTGGTCGTGCCATCCATCATGCGTTTCTTGCGCGTATAGAACCACGAAAAAGCCGGCTCGATGCCGTTGGAGGCATTGTCGGCAAAAGCCAGGGAGATGGTGCCCGTGGGTGCGATGGAGAGCAGGTGGCTGTTGCGGATGCCGTGTTTGCGTATCTTGTTCTTGATCTCGTCGGGCAGGCGCGAGGCGAAGCGCGGCGGGGCGAGATATTTCTCGGCATCCAGCAACGGGAACTTGCCGCGCTCGATGGCCAGATCCACCGAGGCGAGATATGCCTCGTCGCGCATGATGCGCGTGATGTCGGAGGCGAAAGCGCGCGCTTCGTCAGTGTCGTAGCGCAGGCCCAGCATCACCAGCGCATCGCCCAGTCCGGTGAATCCGAGCCCGACGCGGCGCTTGTTCTGCGCTTCCTGCTGCTGTTCGGGCAGCGGCCAGGCGGTCACATCCAGCACGTTGTCGAGCATGCGCACCGCGGTGCGTACCAGTTGCTTGAATGGTTCGTGATCGAAACCGGCGTGCTTTGAGAACGGATTCTTCACCATGCGCGTGAGATCGATGGAGCCGAGGCAGCAGCAGCCGTACGGAGCGGCAGCGGCTGCTCGGCGCAGGGGTTGGTCGCTTCTATGATCTCGCAATAGGACAGGTTGTTGTCGCGGTTCATCAGGTCGATGAACAATACCCCGGGCTCGGCGTGGTCGTAGGTGCTGGCGATGATCTGCTTCCACAGGTCGGTCGCGCGCACTTTGCGGTACACCCACTTGCCGTCGGTGCGCCGGGCTGCTCCGGCAGCTTTGAGCGCGGCGGAAGGTTCGGCGGTATGTACCAGCTCGAATTCCTGGTCACTTTCCACGGCCTGCATCAAAACGTCTGTCACACCAACGGAAATGTTGAAGTTGCGCAGATCCCCTTGGTCCTTGGCACTGATGAATTTCTCGATGTCGGGGTGGTCGCAACGCAGCACGCCCATCTGCGCGCCGCGCCGCGCCCCGGCGGATTCTACCGTCTCGCAGGAGCGGTCGAACACGCGCATGTAGGAGATCGGACCGCTGGCGCGCGAATTGGTGCCTTTGACGTGCGCACCTTCCGGACGGATGGAAGAGAAATCGTAACCGACTCCGCCGCCGCGCCGCATGGTCTCGGCGGCTTGTTGCAGTGCGTCATAGATTCCGGGTTTGCCGTCAGTGGTGCCGGAGATGGCATCGCCTACCGGTTGCACGAAGCAGTTGATCAGTGTCGCCTGTATCTTCAAACCAGCGGCAGAGTTGATGCGGCCGGCGGGCACGAAGCCGTTTTCCTGGGCGAGGAAGAAGGCTTCTTCCCACTTGGCGCGTTGCTCAGGTTTTTCGGCTTGCGCCAAGCCGCGCGCGACTCGCCGACGCACGTCCTGCACCGTCTTTTCATCCGCTTCCGCGTATTTTTCCAATAAGACTTCGGTGCTGATCTCTTGTGTCATTGCAATGCTTCCTTTGTCAGCCGATTCGTCGGCTAAATTCCTTGTTAGTTCTGTAATGAATTGTTTTCCGGCCATTGAGGCATTGGAGGCGTCGTTGGCCTCCAACCGGTTTGCTTTATCCTTGCGGAGCGGGTTTCGGTGTCGGTCAGAAGTATGGCTGGACTTGTCTGAAGAATCAGAATCGCTACGGGCAGACGTTGAACCTGAAACATTCTCGGTATCGAACATGGCGCACCCCTTTGATTGCACTGGCAACTTCAGTCAAGGAAGTGAGAACCACTATATCTAGTGGTTGTTCACTCGGATTTGACTAATTGTAGGGGGTCGGAAAGTTTTTTCAAGCGGTAAATTGCAGGTTTCAAATTGACTTGGATGTCGGATAGGGGTAGCGCGATCTGAAGAAAATCGCACCCGATACTAACCGCCACAGGTCAGGCGCAGTTTGTCGTTCTTGCCGGCAAGGCTGGAAAGCGCTGCGGAATAGACTGCGTTGCTGCTACCGCATTTCCATTCGGCGGCGAAATCCTTGCTGCAGTTCGGCGCCGGATCTTCCAGCGTAGCGGTATCGATGGTGTAGTCGCAGCTGCTGCGGCCGTCGCATGCTTGCGCCACTTGCGTCGTTGCGTTGCCTGCCTTCGCATTGCAGTTGCGGCCATAGGTGCCCGAAACGACCTTGATGGCGATCTTCTCGGTATCAACGGAAGCGCTGGCGGCAGGGGCTACGGCAACTACATTTTGCGGCGGGAGAGAGGCAACTACGTTCGGCGGCAACTTGGCATAGATATCGTGGTTTTCGCCAAACTGCATGGCGAGTCCGATCAGGATCAGAACAGCGCCAAGGATGGCGGCGCCCAGGCGACCGATGCGGCCCGGTTCGATCTTGCCCTCGATCTTGCCCAATACCGCGATCATCAAAAATATGATGCCCGCGAGAACGAACATTCGCACCATCGGAACATCGACCAGCCTCAAGATGACGTCTTGCATGACTATCCTTTCACTCTAGTTCGGAAAAAATCGTTGGCACTCTAGCACACCGTCTCCGGATGAAATCAAGCGGGAACGAGCGAATTTCAAAACAGGTTGACCAGGCCATCCAGTCCGACGAAGTTCAGCGAATAGCTTGCCTGGGCCCTGACCACGGGCTTGGCGTGGTAGGCGACGCTCACGCCGGCTTGCGCCATCATCTTCAGATCGTTTGCGCCATCGCCCATGGCGATGACTTGCCCAGGTTTCAGCCCCAGTTCGTCACGCGTTTTCAGCAGCCACTCTGCCTTGCCCTGTGCATCGAGTATCTTGCCGAGCACCTTGCCGGTCAGTTTGCCGTTCACGATCTCCAGCGTGTTGGCGTGGGCGAAATCGAGACCGAGGCGTGTTTTCAGCCGTTCGGTGAAGAACACGAAACCGCCGGATACCAGCAGCGTCTTGATGCCGTGCTTCTTCAGTTCGGCCAGCATGATCTCCGCACCGGGGTTGAGCTTCAAGCGCTCGTCGTATACGCGCTGCAACGCGCTTTCATCCAGCCCTTCCAGCAATGCCACGCGGCGGCGCAGGCTCTCGGCGAAATCGATCTCGCCGCGCATCGCGGCTTCGGTGATGGCCGCGACCTGCGGTTTCAAGCCCTGCATGTCGGCGATCTCGTCGATGCACTCGATGCTGATCAGCGTCGAATCCATATCCATCACCACCAGTCCGAAATCGGACAAATGCCTTTCTTTTGCCACAAAGCCGTAATCGATTTGGTGCTCGAAACAATATGAGGAGACGTCGTCCAGTGGTTTTGCCTCGTGCATGCGATACAAGTGCGGCGTGATCTGTTCGACGCGAGTGGCCTGCGTATGTTTGGCGAGGTGCTCGATCTGCGTTGAAGGAATAACGCGTGTAGCCTGAAGGATGAGATTCATGATCTGGTAAGCAATCCCGAATCATCGGGAGTTAGAGAGCAATATTGGAAGCCGCGCATTTTAATTCAATCGCGGCAGGGCTCGGGAACAAGTTTGAACCGAAATCCCGGAGTGTTTCCTTGATGGTCGATTGCAAGTTATTGATTGGTTGGGCTTCGTGCAGCCGGTTCGGACATGCTGCCAAATATCGCCGGGCGCGTTTGATATAAAATCCGGCCGGGCGGACTAGGGTAATGGTCACTGACTTGGGAATTGCACGAAAGATGAGCGGAACAATACTTGCGAAAATGGCGTACATGAAACAACTGACCATGCTGATCCTGTTGCTTGCCAGTCACAGTACATTTGCTGCCGAGAATGTGTGGGAAACGCGTGAGGCTAGCCCCGCGTGGCAAACCGAGTGCGGAAGTTGCCATATGGCTTTCCCTCCGGCATTGCTGACCCAGGCTAACTGGCAGCAAATGATGCAGGGGCTCGATCACCATTTTGGCGTAAATGCCAGCCTCGATACGAAATTGCGCGACGAAATCGCCGCATTTCTTGCGCGCAATTCCGGGGCTAATTGGAGCCGGTCATCTGAGTCGCTGCGCATTACCCAAACCGGTTGGTTTTTAAAAAGGCACAGGAGCGGGATCAAGATGCTGGATAAAGGGCATATCAGGACCCTCGCCGATTGCGTTTTTTGTCACAAGTAATCCTGATTGGAGAAGTTGGAGTGGCCTTGTGGCATGATTGCCGGGCTGCTGGGGCTTGAGCACTTTGCGCCCCCGAACAAGAGTTTGCTATTGTCTTTGAGAACGCTGACGGAGGCTCGATGAACACCAATGAACTTCAGCAAGTTGAAGCACGCAACACCCTGAAATACCTTATCGCCGGCCTTTTCGTCATTTTCGCCTTGACGGGGTGCGTGACAACATCCAAGGTCGTGGCCGATGATTCGCACGTATTCCTTCCGTCGATCAGGGTGGGTATTAGCCTTGAAGATGGCAAGCAGGCTCCCTCAGAGCCGCAAACCGGTAAAGCAATCGAGTTCGAGGTTGTAAAAACGAAAGGCAGCGGAGACCAGTTTCTTGCGCCCGGGCAATCCCCGATCGTCTTGAACAACACGACGTTTATAGCCCCGCAGCAGATCAAAAACGATTTCGATTTTAACTATGCCGATGTGTCGTTCCGCTGGCGCAAGTTCTTCAGGGAACGCTCCGTTGGGCTTGAGGTGTCTGGCGGGTTCGGGCACACCTCGCTCGGTTTGAATATGTACACGCCCACGCAACGTGCTTCCGAACATTTCGCCACTTATGGGCCGCAAGGCGGTGTTGCATTTATCTGGCGCATGCGCGCAAGTACCAGTTTGCATGCGCGCGTGTCCGGATTCGTTTCGAGGTCGGACACAGGTATAAGCGACTTTGGGCGTTACGAGGTCTTTTTGGCACAGGCGCTCGGCGATAATCTCGCGCTTCGTGCGGGCTACGCCAAATGGGAAGTCAATGGAGCGGCCGGGATGGGGCAGTCGGATTTCCGGACGATCTTTTCCGGTCCTGTCCTCGACATTGGTCTGAATTTCTGACTATCAGCTCGCAGAGGTCGTTAACATTGTCCTGAGCTGGCCGAAAAGGAATGGACCTTGTTCCTTTTGCATGGGATGAACAGTACATCTTGAGATGTACGATCACCTGCGAGTTTTCCTTGAATCATCAAACAACCACTACCGAAAGGATTCGAGCCATGAAAAATCAACTGTTAGCTGCGTTACTGTTGTCGATGACATCTACTCTCGCGCACGCCGGACTGGCGGATGATCTGAACAAGGCTGCCGGAGGTGATCTGGGAGCGAAGGCCTCCAGCAAAGCCAAGGATGCCGCAGCCTCAAAAGCGAATAAAGAGATCGCTGCCAAGGTCAACAAGAAGCTGCTTGCCGAAGGCCGCAAGAATCAATGCTCGTTCAAGAGCGGTACGGATGAGTTGGAGAAAGGTTGCGGCAAAAAATCCAAGAAACTGGCTGAGACCATCATCGACGTAAAGAAGACCCTGCAGTCGCAAGGCCAAACCGGCTTCAAGTTCATCGTGTCCGGCCATACAGATTCTTCCGGCGATCCCGCCAAGAACAAAGAACTTTCACTGCGTCGCGCGCAAGTGATGGTCAAGGAACTGGTTGCGCAGGGAGTAGCTGCTGGCGATATCGAGGCTGCCGGAATGGGCTCCGAGAAGATGCTGGTGAAACCGGACAATACACCGGCCAAAAAAGCGAAGAACCGGCGCTACGAAGTTCAAGTGCGTTTCTGATCGGCATACCTGCGCAGGCGGTGCGTCCATACAAGGGCGCACCGTTTTTTTTGATGGTTTCGTCATGGGTTGAAAAGGGCGCGAGCGGTGTCGCGTTGGAGAAGACGTTGAAAGGGGAGTCGTTGGCCGGGTTGAAAAATAAACCATGGTTCGCCCCTGAATATTCCATGGCGATTGATGTAAGATATCTTCAGCAGCAATGTGCTGCTGATATAGATTATTCAGTAAATGCAGCGACCAAAGGTGTCGGCCGAATCGTTTTTCGAGGTACTTCCTGATCGGGAAGTCTGGAAAAGAGTTCGAGTCAGGTGCCTTTTGCTTTTTGAATAGGCATGAATTCCGTTTGGCGAATCGGTAATGCCATCCTGTCAAAAAGGACACCTCGCAATGACCCAGCCGCAAAACATGTTTTCAATATTATTCCTGGTCGTTGCAGAAACTCTGCTTGTTTCCTATCTCGATTACACGCAGGCCGGGACTTATTATTCTCTTGATGTGCTCTATTGTCTGCCCGTAATCCAGGCTGCGCGGCTCGGCGCAATTCATGCCATGCGCCGCACCGACTCGCAGATGCCTACTTTCATCGCCATTGTGGTCGCCCTTATGTGGAGTATGGTCGAGGTGATCATTGTTTGGCCAACTTACCCCTTGAGCGCATTTGTATTGAACGTTTTCACCCGCAGCGTCACTTTCACCGTCATCGGACGAGTCGTGGCGAAGCTGTGGAAAGAAAGAGAGTATGCCCTCAAGGATCCATTAACCAATCTGGCTAACCGGTTCGATTTTTTCGAACGGTTCGAAATCGAGCAATCGCGCAGCGAACGAACTGGCAATCCCTTTTCGTTGCTCTTTATCGATATTGATAGATTCAAGAAGCTGAATGACGATCGAGGCCATCAGGTCGGTGATGAAGCCCTCAAAATGCTGGCCAACATATTGAGGCAAAATTCCAGGCGGATCGACATCGTGGCTCGCTTTGGCGGAGATGAGTTCGTACTGGTGTTCCCCGAGACAGATGAACAATCCTGTGCAGTATTGGTTGACCGGATCAAGCTGACTGCCGAGAAGGAATTCATGAAGCAGGGGTGGTCGATAGCTTTGTCGATAGGCCAGATAACCGAGACCGGCAATAAGCGAGACGTTAACGAGATACTGCGCGAAGCTGATGCGAAAATGTATTCTGCCAAGAGGGAAAAGCAGGAGCCGAGCGACATTCTTACGGGGAATTAGTCGTTGCACTGAATTGTAGTAGCTCAGCTTGATTTGACGGACAGTGTCCGATGGTCGGCCAAAG
>CAWIYO010000003.1:20000-212143 GCA_963840345.1 uncultured beta proteobacterium | reverse complement strand
GCCCCAGGCGTTCGCCACGGTGGTGTTCCAGTGGCCCCGCAACTGGCGGCCCAATGCGCCGCGCACCAGCCTCGGCACATCCACTTCCCACTTGGGGTCGTTGTATAGCTCAAGCAGCAAGCGGTTGGCGTTCGCATCACCGCTCACCATCAACCACCACAGCGTGTCGTTGCGCTCGGTGGAGAAGCCCATCGTCGTGCCCTGGAAGTTGAGGCGACTGCGGATGATCTGCTGCGCTTCTTCGATCTGCTTCGCCGGCTGCGCCGAGATCTCCGGTTTGTGTTGCAGGATGGAGAGCCAGTCCAGCACCGCCGAGGTCGGCCACAGGTTGGGCTCGATGGTGATGCTGTCGAGCCAGCGGCGCTGCACGTCGCCGGTGCGCGCCAGCGCTTCGATGGCGGCGAGCTTGCGCACGGCGAGGTCGCTGGTGGAGATGGCCGAGTAGCGGATGATGCGGCCTTCGACGAAGCCGATCAGGCCGTTGCGCATGCGGTTTTGCAGATACTCGGGTATCGCGTATTCCGCCTCGTTCGCCACCGACAGCAGGTAGGAAGTCAGTGTGTCGTCCCCTTCGCGCATGATCGGCCAGTATTTCGCCAGGCCGTTGCCATCCAGATAGGACGGCAGCCGCTTCACGATGCCGCTCCAGCGCGCCTCGTCCTGCAAGGCGATGGCGATCGAGGTTTGCTGCTCCAGGCAGGAATAGGGATAGCGCGACATGTATTCCTGCACGCCGCCGAGGCCGTCGCCGAGCTGTTTGCGGAACACCACCTTGACGCCGCCGCGCCCGGGGATGGAACCCTCCGGCAGTTTCACCGCGATGGATTGCGGCGCATCCAGTTGCATGATGGTCGCCTGGTAGGTGCGCACCGGCACGGCGGCGATGACCTTCTGCGCCACCTTGAGACGGTCGCCGTCCTCGTTCATGCCTTTCTCGCGCAGGCTCACTTCCCATTTCAGCGCGTCGTTGTCGATGGGCACGTTCACATCCCAGCCGACGTTGCGCGATTCGCCTGCGGGCAGGCTGACCTCGACGGGCGCGAGTGCGTTGCCGTTCTGTTTCGCGCTCACCACCGCCTCGATGGCTCGGTCGCTGGCGTTGCGCACGGTGAAGGTGGCATGGAACCTGTCCTGCTCGCGCACCACCGGCGGCAGGCCGGAGAACAGCATCAGGTCCTGCGTCGAAGCCACGGCGGTGGAGCCGGTGCCGAACAGGTCCATGTCGCCGGTCGCGATGGCGACGATGCGGAACGAGGTGAGCGAGTCGTTCAGTGGCACCAGCGCCTCGGCGTGGCCGTTGGCGTCGAGCTTCACGCGCGCCTGCCAGAACAGCAGCGTGTCGAACAGCTCGCGCGCCGACTTGCCGCCGCCGCCGTCGCCGCCCGCAGGCAGCGCCTTGCGCCCGAAGTGGCGCTTGCCGATCACCTGCATCTGCGCGGTGGAGGTGGAGACCTCGATGCCGCGCCGCGTCATCATCGCTTCCAGCAGCTTCCAGGAATCGTTGGGCTTGAGTTCGAGCAGGCCTTCATCCACGGCCACCAGCACCACCTCGGAATCGCGCGGCGGCAGGCTGCCGTCCTTGCGCGTGACATCGACGGTGACCTTGGCCTTGTCGCGCACATGGTAGGTCGGCTGGTCGGTGGCGACCTTGACCTTCAGCTCATGCGCGGCCCAGCCGACCTTGATCTCGGCCAGCCCCATCTTGAAGGCGGGCTTGCCCAGGTCAACCAGTGCGGTCGGCTGTACTTCGCCGGAGCGGCCGCGTATCGCCAGCGCCGAGACGAAGACGTTGGGCGAATAGTGGCCCTTGAGCGGCACTTCGATGGTCGGGTTGGCGCGCGTCAGGTGGGTCACGAAGCTGTCCATTATGCCTTCGCGCTCGACGGTCACCAGCACGTCGGCCTCCTTGAACGGCATGCGCAACTGGAAGCGCGCCTTCTCGCCCGGCTCGTATTGCTTCTTTTCCGGCAGCAGGTCGATGCGATCGTTGTCCGCCGCGTCGAACCACCAGTCGTCGTTGCCGGCCACGAACAGTTCGCGGTTGGCGACGCTGGGGTTGCCGAGTGCATCCTTCGTTTCGGCCTGCAAAATGAGATTGCCTTTCGCGGGGGCCTTCACGTCGCAGATCAGCAGTCCCTTGTTGTCGGTGACGCCCTGGCAGATGCCGCCGAGGGGCTTGATCTCACTGTGGCTGTCGAAGGCGTAGAAGCCGCCGATCAGGCGGCGGCGGTGCGAGAAGTATTCGCGTTGCAGCGCCTTCACTACCACCTTCTCTCCGGCTCTGGGCTTGCCGTCGATGCCCAGCACCAGCGCGTGGAACTTGAGATGGTCGGCGGTCGCCATCCATCCATCCGGCTTGATGCCGACAATGGTTTGAGACGGCCACAACGGGATGCGCGTGGCGGCGGTCAGCGTCTGGCCGTTCGGGTCCTGGTATTCGACTTCGGCCTGTATCTCTTGCGGCGTCTCCGATCTGTTCATGTTGGCGAACACCGCGCGCGCCGCACCGGCGGCATCCAGCCGCAGCTCCTGCGTGGCGAGCGCCCTGCTGGTCCCGGTGTTGCTGGGGGCGGGGGCCGAGTCGCCTTCCTCGTCCGGCTCACTCATCTCGTAGCCGCCGTAGTTCCACGGTTCGCGCACGTTCTTCTGCACGCCGGTCTTCACGCCGCCGGTGGCGAAAGTGAAGTCCTCGTAGTCGGCGAAACTGACATACTTCGGCGCGATCTGCCCGCGCAGTTTCACCGGCAGGAACGAGGCGCCGCCTCCCGCGAGGTAGTTGACCTGGATGCTCACCGCCGCCTGCTCGGCGTTGACCAGCGCCTTGTCGGCGGATTGCAGCACCGCTTTCATGGTCGGTACGCGGAAGCTCTCAACCTGGAAGCTGCCGAGGGTGATAGGCATTGTTACGCCAAAGTTGGGAATGGTGACGGCATAACTGCCTTGTTTGGCATCCGTTGGCACCGTCCAATCCAGCGTGGCGGTGCCGTGGCTGTCCCAGCTTGTCGCCACTTCATATTTATCCTCGCTGTTCTGGTGCCGGATGGTGATAGTCGACGATAGCGCGCGGTTTGAGGCGGCGAAGCCCGTGCCGACTTTGCGGCGAGCGACCAGTTTCATGTGTACGGTCTCGCCCGCGCGCAACAGGGTGCGATCCATAATTGCATGGACTACTTCATGGCGGTCCGGTCCTCCTTCAAAAGCGTTGAAGCGCCACAGCGCGATGCCTTCGTTCCAGCTCGACAGCACGAAAGAGAAATCCTTGCCCAGCCGCGCGGTGACGAAATACTGCTGGTCGTAGTTGCTCATGCAGCCGGGGAGGGCGTTCAGTTGCGGCAATTCCTGTTTGATGTGCAGCAGGCCTTGCGCATCGGTCTTGCCCTGCGCGTGGATTTTTCCGGCGCAGTCGCGCACGGCGACATCGGCCCCGGCCACCGGCTTGCCCTTGTCCAGGCTGGTGACCCACACCAGCGAGGACTCTCGCCCCTGCTTGAAATGCACGGCGAGGTTGGTGACCAGCGCGGCGGCATGCACGTAATACGGACGGCTGTTGCTGAATTTCGCCGAGCTCAGCAGGTTGCTGATGAACGAGCTTGCTTGTTCGACGAGCGAGCCGTCGCCGAATAGCGCCGCGCCCAGGCGCGGGCTGGCCAGTTCGACCACATAGAATCCCGGTTTCTGCAGCGGGATGCCGATCACCTCGAAGGCTTTGTCGCCCAGCGGTTTCTGGATGGTGAACGGTTTGGGCTGGTCGTTCTTGCCGAAAAGCGAATTCTTGCCGGGGCCAAAGTTGGCATCCCATTGCCCGGTCTCCGGGTTCATGCCCGAATCGCTCTCCTGCATACGACGCATCCAGTGGATGATGTTCAGTTCCGAATCGTCGTGCATGGTCCTGCCCGCGATGGGCGGGTTGGCCTGATTCGAGGATAGCGACGCTTCGACGTTGCGCAAAGTCAGCGGCAACAGCGGCGGCGTGCCGGGCGCGGCGTTCAATTCCAGGATGCCGAAGTTGGCGGCGAACTTGGCTAGCGGCGGGTTCTCGTCGGTGCGCACTTCCAGCGGGTAGCTGGTGGCGTTGGCGAGCGAGCGTCCGGCGTCGTCGGTGAACTTCTCCGGCAGCACGATCCTGAACTTGATCTTCTCCGGCAGCGGCGTGGGGAAGCTTAACGACTGCACGAAGCCGGACTTCTTGTCGTTCTCGCGGATGATGGGGCGCAGCGGCTTCATGCCCGGCGCGACCATCATGATCTTTCGCGCGCTCTCCACCGTGACTGGTGCGGAGAAATACAGGCTCATCGGCAGCGCCGGGATGCAATCAGCTTTCTCATTGACGCGTTCGCAGGTGAAGCGGGCATCGAAGGCCGGGCGCGCCTTGAATTCCAGCGTCTGGTCCTGGCTGGTGGGGATGCCGGAGATCGAGGTGACGCCCTTGCCCCACACGATCCTGACCTGTGCCTGGTTGGGGAAGGTGCGCGCGCATTGCAGCACTACTACGGGCGAATTGGCACTGTCGCGCAGTTTGAGGAATTTTTCCTTATCCGAGCCACGCTCGTCGATGCCGACGATGATGCTGTGGCGCTGGCCGTTGTCGAGCTTGAAGGCGAACTGGTAATAGCGCGTCATGAACGCTTCGCGCCAATCGAGGATGGAAGCGCGCAGCTTGCCGGTGATCAGCTTGACCGGCACTTGCTCGGAGATGCCGTCGATCTGGCAGTGCACGTTCTTCTGGATCGAGCCAGCGGTGGCCGCCGCATCCAGGCCGAGTATGAACACCTGATTCTCGTCGACGGTTGACCAGTAGCCGGAATACGGTTCGCTTTGCAGCACGGCGGGGCCGCCGGTGTTGAAGGAGTACATGCCTGTCTTGAGCGCGTTGCCGGCCAGCGAGGCCAGCCCCTTTTTGAGCGTAAACGAGCAGGCGACCCCGGCGGGCAGGTCGTAATCGAAATCGAATATCCAGTTGCGCTGGTCGGCCCAGCGACCCTTGCCGGGAGCGGGGCAGTTGATGTCAAAGGGGGCCACCTCGCGCGGATCGCCGAAGGCGACCATCTGCTCGGAGAAACGCACCGAGACCTGACGGACTTTCTTCACTTCGCCGGCCGGCGAGAAGAAATCGACTTCGGCGGCATGCAGCAATTGGGGGAGAGATGCGAGGACGAAAACGACAGCTAACCGGAAACGGTTAAACGTAAGAACCATGTTGCACTCCCTGAGGTGGTGGCCGATGTGTATCACGTATCTCGACGATGCATCCGTCGAGCTATTGCACCGGCCTCCTGTTCCGGGTCTTCGCCGCCCGTCCCGCGTGTTTGTTGTGGTTGCGGTGTCCGGGAATAGCCAAGTTGCAAATGGGTCGATTGTGCTGTGCCGCTTCTGCTGTTGTCAATTTGTCTTTCAGGGATTCAGCAAATCTGCCGTAGCGGCCATGCGGCGGCATTGCTGTGCTTATGCTGGCAGGCAGCGCGGCTATTCGCCCTTCGCCAGGCTCAGGGCGAGCGGACTCAATCAGCGCTTCCTTAGCGCGTCGTGATCTGCTGAAACAACTTCAATCTTCGCTCGTCGATCTTCCCCTCTGCCGTCGCCTTGCGTATCGCGCAGTCCGGTTCGTGCGAATGGCTGCAGTTGGCGAAGCGGCACTGCCCGAGATAGGGCTGGAACTCCGGGAAGTTTCTTTCGATGGCGGCGAAATCGAGGTGGTGCAGGCCGAACAGTTGCACGCCGGGGCAGTCGATGAGGCTGCTGTAGGCGTTCAGGTGGTAGAGCTTGGCGTGGGTGGTGGTGTGCTTGCCGGAATCGAGCACGGTGGAGATCTCGCGCGTGGCGGCTTGCGCGTCGGGGATCAGTGCGTTGACGAGCGTGGACTTTGCCCATGCCGGACTGGCCGACCAGCACGCTGGTGTGGCCTTGCAGGTAGGGCAGTAGCGGTGCGGTGCTCTGTTTGGCGGAGAGTTCCAGCACGCGGTAGCCGATCTGCACATAGGGGGCGAGTTGCGCGCGGGCCGCTTCGATTTGCGGCAGGTCGCATTTGTTCAGCACGATGACGATGTCCAGTTTCTGGTCGTGCCCGGCGAGCAGGCAGCGCGCCAGCAACTCGTCGTTGAAGGAGGGTTCGGTGGCGACGACGACGATGAGCTGGGTGACGTTGGCCGCGATGATCTTCTGTTTGAAGGCGTCGGAGCGGTAGAGCAGGCTGCTGCGCGGGGCGATGCGTTCGATGACGCCTTGGTCGCTGCCGGTGCGCGCGATCTCGACCCTGTCTCCGCAGGCGACTTCGCTTTTCTTGCCGCGTGGCACGCATTCCAGCATCTCGCCATCCGGCAGTTCCGCCAGATAGTGACGCCCGTGTGCGGCGACGATCAGTCCGTGCAGCGGGCCGCTCAAATCTTCAGCAGTGCGTCCACTTTCGCAGCGCAGATGAAGTCGTTCTCGGACAGGCCGCCGACGGCATGGGTCGTGTATTCCACGCGGCACTTGCTGTAGCCGACCGTCATGTCGGGGTGGTGATCCTCGCGGTGCGTCATCCAGGCCACGGCGTTGACGAAAGCGATCGTCTGGTAATAGTTCTTGAACGCGAAGGTCTTGCTGATGTGGTTGTCGCTCAGTTCCCAGCCGTCGAGTTGCTTGAGCAGATTCTTTGCCTCGCTCTGGGGCAGCGGCGGCGTGCCGCCTTCGCAGGGTTTGCATTGTTTGCTGGTCAGATCGCAGACGGTATCCATGTTAGCCTCCTCAATTGAAGTGGTAATAGGTCTGGTTCAGGTGTGCTGCAAGATCTTGTTCTTCCTGCGCCGACAGGTTTGCACCCACGGCGCCCGAGCAGAATTTGATACGCGGGATGAGTTCGGAAGCATTGCGCACTATGCGATCCGGCCGGGTGAAGATGGCGTTGCCGTCGCCTCCCACCTTGCCCTTGTGGCAGCTGTTGCAGTCGTATTTGGCGAACAGTTTCTTGCCGTTCACCGCATTTCCGTTGGCGAACGGATCGGCCTGGGCGGTGCCGGCGGCGAGCAAGAGCAGGAACAGCAGATTTTTCATGTGGAGGCTCCCAGTTTTTGCAGATGCGCGATGCGGATCGGCGCAGGAGGGTGCGATTCGTAGAAAGTAGCGTACACCGGATCGGGGGTCAGCGTCTTGGCGTTGTCCTGATAGAGCTTGACAAGGGCATTCACCAGTTCGCGCGCATCGGTCTGTTGCGCGGCATATTCATCGGCCTCGAATTCGTGTTTGCGCGAATAGGCCGACGCGATGGGGTGCAACAGGAATGTGAAGATGGGCAGCACCATGAAGAACAGCAGCAGCGCTACCGAGGTGCTCTGCGCATGAACGCCGAGTCCCTGATAGAACCAGCCGGCATGCAGCAATTGCGCCAGCAGCCACAGGAAACCCAGGCTGATCGCAAAGGTGTAGGCGATGCGCTTCATTACATGGCGTCGTTTGAAATGCCCGAGTTCATGGGCCAGCACGGCGTCGACCTCGTCCGGAGTAAGGCGTTCCAGCAAGGTGTCGAAGAATACGATGCGCTTGGTCTTGCCGAAACCTGTGAAATAGGCGTTCCCGTGAGTGCTGCGTTTGCTGCCGTCCATCACGAACAGGCCGCTGGCGCTGAAACCGCATTTGTTGAGCAGCGTTTCGATGCGTGTTTTTTGCGCTTCATCCTGCAGCGGTTCGAAGTCGTTGAACAGCGGCGCGATATAAGTGGGGTAGATGAACAGCAGCAACAGGTTGAACGCCACCCACACGCCCCAGACATACAACCACCACAGCTCACCCATTGCGGACATCAGCCATAGCACGCCCAGCAGCAGCGGCAAGCCGATGGCGGCGCCGAGCAGCAGATTTTTAAGCGCGTCGATCAGGTACAGCTTGAGCGTCATCTTGTTGAAGCCGAAACGAGCTTCGAGGCGGAAGGTGCGATAGAGGTCGAAGGGCGTTTCCAGCACCGATTGCAGTATCAATACCGAAGCGATCATGGCTGTGCCTTGCACCAGCGGTCCGCCGAAAGTGGAGGACGACCAGTCGTAAAGCCACTGGATGCCGCCACCGAGGGTGAAGCCCAGCAACAGGACGGTGTCGAACAAAATGGTGAGGATGCCGAGATGAACCTGTGCGCGGGTGTAATCGGCGGCCTTCTGATGGGCGGCGAGGTCGATCTTCTCGCGGAAGGCGATGGGCACCTCCGCGCGATGCGTAGCAACATGGTCGAGCTGGCGGAAAGCCAGCCAGAGTTTGATAACGAGGTTCGAGATCAGGACGGAGACGAATAAGGCGGTGAATTGGTGTGTGGTCATGGGTCGTTGGATTGAGTGGCGTGGCTGTGCGACAATGCGCCACACTTCTAATAAGAGCTTCTGCAGATTATGGCACAAAACCAAAACAACCTCGTCTGGATAGACATGGAGATGACGGGGCTGTTACCCGACTCTGACCGCATCATTGAAGTAGCACTGGTGGTGACCGACGGCGAGCTGAACACCGTGGCCGAAGCGCCTGTACTGGTGGTGCATCAACCCGACAGTGTGCTCGACGGTATGGACAACTGGAACAAATCCACGCATGGCAAATCCGGGCTTATCGACAAGGTCAAGGCATCTACGCTGGATGAAGCCACGGTAGAGGCGCAGATGCTGGAATTCCTCAAGGAATATGTGCCGGCACGCATTTCGCCGATGTGCGGCAATTCCATCTGCCAGGATCGCCGATTCCTTGCCCGCTGGATGCCCAAGCTGGAAGATTATTTCCACTATCGCAATCTGGACGTGAGCACGCTCAAGGAGCTGGCAAAGCGCTGGAAGCCCGAAGTGGCGCAGGGTTTGAAGAAACACGGCAAGCATGAGGCGCTGGCGGACATCTATGAGTCCATCGCCGAGATGAAGCATTACCGCGAGCATTTCATCAAGCTATAAAAGTCAGACAGACATCGCTTTGAGGGACAAGGGGGAGAGATGAATGCCTTGATCAACGGATGGCGCGCTACAGGTGTGCAGGAAAAACTGCACATCCTGATCCAGGGCACGCTCATCATCCTGTTCTTTGTCCTGATGGAATGGGTGCTCGGCCGTTTCGAAATACAGATCGAGCATGCGGCCGAAACGCGCGCCGAGCAGGCTGCAGACGGCCTGATCAACGGCATGAACATGCTGATGCTCACCGGGGAGATCACCGATCCCGAGAATCGCAAACTGTTGTTGAGCAAGATGTCGCAGTCGCGGGGTGTCGCCGAGTTGCGCATCATTCGCGGCCGCGCTGTTGTCGACCAGTTCGGCCCCGGACTGCCGGAAGAGGCGGCGGTAGACGATTTGGATCGCGAGGTGTTGCGCACCGGCAAGACGCTGTTCCGCAAGCTGACGCTCGCTAACGGGCGTCCGGCGCTTCGAGTGGTGGTTCCCTACATCGCCAAACAGGATTTTCGTGGCACGAACTGTCTCGCTTGCCATATCACGCAGTCCGGTAGCGTCAACGGCGCTGCCAGTGTGACCATCAGTCTTTCCGAGGAGGATGCGCAGCTTGCCGAGATCGAGGACTGGCTGTGGATCGGCCATATCGTCCTGCAGGTTCTGCTACTGATCATCATTTCGTTGTTTGTACGCATCGTCATCGTGCGCAACATTACCCGCCCCATCAAGAAGCTCCAGAACACGATGGCGGAAATCCAGCTCGACATGAATTTTGCCAGGCGTGCTGATGTCGATATGAACAATCCGGACATCGGCAAGATGGCGCAGGATTTTAACGTTCTCGTCGGAAAGCTGGAGCGTGCCAACGAACGTTTGCAGCTCTTCGTCAAGATGTTCGAGAATAGCGGCGAGGCTATTCTCATTACGGACGCGCAACGGCGGATCATCGCGGTGAATCCGGCGTGGTACAAGATCACCGGTTATACCGAGGAAGAGGCCATCGGCATGAACCCGAACATTCTGAGTTCAGGGCGGCAGGAGGCGAAGTTCTATCAGGCGATGTGGAAATCGATCAACGATACCGGCGTATGGCAGGGTGAGATATGGAATCGGCGCAAGGACGGTGAGATCTACCCGGAATGGCTATCCATCGGTACGGTGAAGAATTCGCAGAACGAGATCATCAACTACATCGCCGTATTCTCGGACATCACCAAGCGCAAGGAAGCCGAGGCTCACATCGAGCATCTGGCGCATTATGACTCGCTGACGCATTTGCCGAACCGTGCATTGTTTGCGGATCGGCTCAAACATGCGCTGGTGGCCGGCAGGCGCAACAACAAGAAGACCGCATTGTTGTTTCTCGATCTGGACAACTTCAAGTTGGTGAATGACACGATGGGACATCTGGCCGGGGATTTGCTGCTGCAATCGGTGGCTAATCGCCTGAAGTCCTGCGTGCGGGAATCCGACACGATCTGCCGCCAGGGGGGGGACGAATTCATGATTCTGCTGCCCGAGGTGGGCGGTGCGGATGATGCCGAGACGGTCACGCGCAAGATCATCGATGCGATGAAGGAACCGCATCGCGTCGGCGATAAAGAGCTGGTCGTCACATTCAGCATCGGCATCAGCATCAGCCCGGACGATGCGACGGATGACGAAATGCTGATCAAGCATGCAGACGATGCCATGTATATCGCCAAGGACAGCGGCAGGAACAATTACAAGTTCTTTGCCTGAAAAACCGCGTCACGGGGTTATCTTGCTGCGGATGGCGGTGGCCCCGAACATCGGAGCTCCGCTTCGAGCTGGATCAGATAAAGACGGCCGTTATTGTTTTGCGCCCAACGCCGATGCGCGCAACCTGCCTTGTTCCAGTTCCGCCGCATCCGGCTCGATCAGCCAGCCCTGCAGGTTGTCCATCACCAGGTCGGCCAGCGCGTGTATCCAGTCGTTCCGGTCGTTGAGGCAGGGGATGTAGTTGAATTCCCCGCCGCCCGCATGCTGGAAGACTTCCTTGCTTTCCTGAGCGATCTCTTCCAGCGTTTCCAGGCAATCGGCCAAGAAGCCGGGGCAGACCACGTCCACGCGGCTGGTATTCTGCTTTGCCCATTCCTTGAGCGTGGCGTTGGTGTAGGGCTGGAGCCACGCAGCCTTGCCGAAACGCGACTGGAAGCTGATGGCGTATTGCCCGGGTTTCAAGCCCAGTTCCTGTGCGAGCAATTCACCGGTCTTGTGGCACTCGCAGTGATAGGGATCGCCTTGCTCCAGCGTGTATCGGGGCAGGCCGTGGAAACTCATCAGCAGTTTTTCCGGGCGGCCGTTCTTCATCCAGAAATCGTTGATGTTCTTCGCCAATGCCTTGATATATCCGGGGCGGTCGTGGAAGTGCTTGATGGTGCGCAGGGCGGGCGTGGAGCGCATCCGCTGCAACTCGCCGAACACGATGTCGTTTACCGTGGCCGTGGTGCTGGCGGCGTATTGCGGATACATCGGCACGACCAGGATGCGCTGGCAGTTCTGCTCTTTCAATTTGCGCAATACGCTGGGTATGGACGGGTTGCCGTAGCGCATGGCGTATTCGACCACGTACGGCGCTTTGGTGCGCTGGCCGAGATAACCCTGCAACAGCACGGCCTGCTTCTCGGTATAGACACGCAGCGGCGAGCCTTCCTTCATCCAGATGCTGGCATATTTGGTGGCTGATTTTTTGGGGCGTGTGTTCAGGATGATGCCGTTGAGAATGAGCCACCAGATGGCTCGCGGTATCTCTACCACGCGCGGATCGCTGAGAAATTCCTTGAGGTAGGTACGCACGGCCTGCGGCGTGGGGGCGTCCGGCGTGCCGAGGTTGACCAGCAGGATGCCGGTCTTTTGCGGGGTGCCGTGGGTATGGTTGGGCTCGATTTGATAGCGCATCGTCGATTCAGTATTGTGAGAGGGCGTTGCTGAGTAGTTTGGCGGTGATGTCCACGATGGGGACCACGCGTTCGTAGTTCATGCGCTTGGGACCGACCACAGCGAGCGTGCCGACGATCTGCCCATCGGCCGTGTAGGGCGCGCTCACCACGCTGAACTCGTCCAGTCCGGTCAAGCCGCTTTCCTGTCCGACGAAGATATGCACGCCCGGTGCGTTGCGCCCTGCGTCCAGCAGCTGCAGCAACTCGGTCTTCTGCTCGAACACATTGAACAGGTTGCGCAGCTGGTTCATGTTGCTCGCCACGTCGTTGATATTCAACAGGTTCCGCTCGCCGCTGATGACGTAGTCATCGCTCTTGCGCGCGATGGCCTCGTCACTGACGGCCATCGCCGCCGACATCAGTTCGGTCATGTCATGCTGCAACTGGCGCAACTCGTTTTGCAGGCGCTGGTGCATGTCGCCGAAGGCAAGGCCGGCGTAATGCTGGCTCAGGAAGTTGCCGGCCTCGGTGAGCTGCGACTGGCTGTAGTCCTTGTGCGTCAACAGTACACGGTTCTCAACCTCGCCGTCCGGCATCACGATGATGAGCAGCACGCGCTTGTCCGACAGGCGCAGGAACTCGATCTGGCGCACGGTGATGCTGGCGCGTTTGGGGGTGGCGACCACGCCGGCGAACTGGGTGAGCTCGGACAATACATTGGACGCCTGCGTCAGCAGGCGGGTCGGGTTGGCTGGCTGCAACTGGCTTTCCAGCTGCTGCACGCGCGCCTCGGACAACGGTTGCACCACCATCAGCGTGTCGATGAATAATCTATATCCCAGGGCGGTCGGCACGCGCCCTGCAGAAGTGTGCGGGCTGGAGACCAATCCCATCGCCTCCAGGTCGGCCATCACGTTGCGGATGGTGGCGGGGCTGACTTCCAGGCCGGAAAACTGCTGCAAGGCGCGCGAACCCACGGGCTGGCCGTCGCTGATGTAGCGTTCTACCAGAGTCTTTAAGAGTACTTGTGCGCGGTCGTTTAGCATGTTTGAACATTCTACCATTGCTGCTTTGTCATTAAATCGCGGCTATGGTTTAATCCCGTGCCATGAAATCCCCCTTCCAAACCATCGCGCTGATCGGCAAATACAATTCGCCGGAGATCGCCGAGCCTTTGCTTAAACTGGCCGATTTTCTGGTGGATATGGGGCTGGGCGTGGTGGTGGACAATTTCACTGCCGAGCATCTCAAGAATCATCCATATACCGAGCTGGCACTGGAAGATATGGTGGATAAAGTCGATCTCGCCATCGTGCTGGGCGGGGACGGAACATTGCTCAATGTGGCGCGCATGCTGGCGCCCTTCGATATACCGCTGGTCGGGGTCAATCGGGGGCGTTTGGGCTTCCTGACGGATATTTCCATCGACACCATGCAGCGGACCATATCCGGCATGTTGCGGGGCGAGTTCATAACCGAGAAACGCATGTTGCTGAATGCGTCGATATCGCGCGACGGGAAGCATATCTTCGATTCGCTGGCGTTCAACGATGTGGTCATCCATGGCGGCATCAACAGCAGCATGCTCGAATTCGAGGTGCGTATCGACGGCGAGTACCTGTATAACCAGCGTGCGGACGGATTGATCGTGGCTACTCCCACGGGCTCCACTGCCTATGCGCTTTCTGCCGGAGGGCCGATCCTGCACCCGGCGCTCGAAGCTATCGAGCTGGTGCCGGTCTCGCCGCACACGCTGAGCAATCGTCCCATCGTGCTGAAGAGCGAATCGAAACTTGAGATTCTGATGCATCGTTCGGAAGATGCGCGTGTGCGTTTCGACGGGCACACCCATTTTGATCTGAACGGCAACGACAGGGTGATGGTCACCCGGTATTTCAAGCCGGTCAGCCTGTTGCATCCGGAAGGGCATAGTTACTATCACACCCTGCGCGAAAAGCTGCTCTGGAACCAGACTTTATAAAATGCTCAAAAACCTCATTATTCGCGACTTCGTCATCGTCGACGTCCTCGAACTCGATTTTTCGTCCGGCTTCACCGCGCTCACCGGCGAGACCGGTGCCGGTAAGTCCATACTCATCGACGCTTTGTCCTTGGCCCTCGGGGGGCGCGGGGATCCGGTATTGGTGCGTGCCGGTTGCGAGCGCGCCGAAGTTAGCGCGGAATTCGATGTTTCAGGATTGCCGCAATTGAAGGAATGGCTGCGTGAACAGGAACTGGAAGGCGACGATGGCGTGTGCCTGATGCGCCGCATACTGGATGCCAGCGGGCGTTCCCGCAATTTCATCAACGGGCGCAGTGTCGTGCTGCAACAGATGCGCGATGCGGGTGAACACCTGATCGATATCCACGGTCAGCATGCGCACCAATCCCTGCTGCGCGCCGATGCGCAACGCGACCTGCTGGACAGCCATGCCGGGCTGAACAAACCGGCGGAGGAGGTCGCGGCCGCTTTCAAGGCCTGGCAGACGCTGCATCGCCGCCGCCAGCAGCTGGAACAGAATGCCGAGGCGGTGGCCGCCGAGCGCGAATTGCTGTCGTTCCAGCGCCGCGATCTGGAGACGCTGAATTTTGCTGTTGCCGAGTGGGAGGCATTGCAGGCCGACCATGCGCGCTTGTCGCATGCGGCCAGCCTGCTGGAGACGGCGCAGTTCGGTGTGGAAGTGCTGAGCGAAGCGGATACCGCCTGTATCGCGCAGCTGAATGCACTGACCTCGCGTCTGCGCGCCGGTCTGGAGTTCGACCCCGGACTGCAAGATACGCTGACCATTCTGGAGAGCGCTCAGAACGAGTTGCAGGAAGCGGTTTATGCCTTGCGGCATTACCAGCAAAGACTGGATGCCGATCCGCAGCGGCTGCGCCAACAGGAACAACGCGTGGCGGACGTGGTGGAGGCAGCGCGCAAATACCGCGTTCCGCCGGAGCAATTGCCGGAAGCGCTGGCAGGCATCGTGGCGCGTCTGGACGAATTGGGCGGCAGCGCAGATCTGGAGGAGTTGGCGAAGCAGGATGAGGCCGCGCATAACGTTTATCTCGCGGCAGCGAACAGATTGAGTGCGTCGCGTGCCAAAGCGGCGCAGGCGTTGTCCGGCGAGATCACTACCGCCATGCAGGCATTGGCGATGCAGGGAGGACAGTTCGCGGTGCAACTGACGTTGTTGGCTGAAGGTAATGTGCACGGCCTGGAGACGGTGGAGTTCCAGGTCGCGGCAAACCAGGGCACGCCGTTGCGCAGTCTGGCCAAGGTAGCCTCCGGTGGCGAACTGTCGCGTATCAGCCTGGCGATACAGGTCGCCGCCAGCCGTGCCGCTACCGTGCCGACGCTGATCTTCGACGAGGTGGATAGCGGCATCGGGGGGCGCGTGGCGGAGATCGTCGGCGGCCTGCTCAAGCAATTGGGCAAACGCCATCAGGTGATGTGCGTCACCCACCTGCCGCAAGTCGCGGCGCAGGCCGATGCGCAATGGCAAGTGAGCAAAGCCGCACATGCAGGCAAGACCCTGAGCAGCATACGCGTGCTGGAAGAGGGGGAGCGCATCGAAGAGATCGCACGCATGCTGGGTGGCGTCAAGATCACCGAGACTACGCGCAAACATGCCGCTGAACTGCTGGGTGTCCCGGCTTGAGGTATCATGCCGCCTGTTCTGTGAAGGTATATTTAATGCGCAACCCTATTATTCTTCTTTCCCTGCTGCTTGCAGCCTGCAGTTCTGCCTATCTGCCTACCTTCACGCCTTACAAGGTCGAGATACGGCAGGGCAATCTCATTACCCAGGATATGCGTGCCAGGATCAAACTCGGTATGACGCAATCGCAGGTCAAGGCAGCGCTCGGTGCGCCACTCATCAACGATCCTTACCACGCCAATCGCTGGGATTATGTATATCGTTTCGAGAAACAGGGCGAATTGACGGATAACCAGCGCCTGACGCTGTATTTCAACAAGGACAAGCTGGTACGCATCGACGATGCCACACCGCTGAAATCGTCTGAAGCCGCCATGCAGGAGCAGAGCCATGGGAAAAATTAGGGTCGCTATCGCCGGTAGCGGCGGACGCATGGGCAAGGTGCTGCTGGAGTGCGTGGCGCAAGCCGATGATCTGGTATTGCATGCGGCGCTTGAACATGGCGGCAGTGCGCTGCTGACGCAGGATGCCAGCGTGCTCGGCGGGTCGAAAGGCATTTCGATCACAGCGGATGCCGAACAGGCGCTGCAGGGGACGGATGTACTGATCGATTTCACCCGTCCGGAAGGGACGCTGCACCACCTGGAAATTTGCCGCAAACACGGCGTGGGCATGGTGATCGGCACTACCGGCTTCAATGCACAGCAAAAGGCGCAACTTGGTGCGGCAGCGCAGGACATCGGCATCGTGTTCGCACCCAACATGAGCGTCGGCGTGAACCTTGTGTTCAAGCTGCTGGAAACCGCATCGCGCGTGCTGGACAAGGGCTACGACATCGAGATCATCGAAGCGCACCATCGCCACAAGGTGGATGCGCCTTCCGGTACTGCGCTGGGGCTGGGCGAAGTCATCGCCCGCACGCTGGGACGCGATCTCGATAAATGCGCGGTCTATGGCCGCGAAGGCGTTACCGGCGAGCGTGATTCCTCCACGATAGGGTTTGCCACGGTGCGCGGCGGCGATATCGTCGGCGACCACACCGTGCTGTATGCGGGTATCGGCGAACGCATCGAGATCACGCACAAAGCCAGCAGCCGGGCCACCTTCGCGCTGGGCGCATTGCGCGCAGCGCGTTTCCTGAAAGCGAACAAGGCCGGCCTGTACGACATGCAGGACGTGCTGGGGTTGAAATAAAACGGATTGCAGGATTCGTTCTGCAATCCGTTTGTTGGTCACTTGGAATACATCATGGACTGGAAAATTCTCGCAACCGTTTTTGTCTCCGTCTTCATCGCTGAAATGGGCGACAAAACTCAGCTCGCCACCATGCTGTTCGCTACCGACAGGGACGTGAGCAAGTGGACGATCTTCTTCGGGGCATCCTTGGCTTTGGTGGCTACGTCGGCCATTGGCGTGCTGGTCGGCAGTGCGGTCTCCAGCTACATCAGCGAAAAACACCTGCACTATATTGCCGGCGCTGGCTTCATCATCATCGGCGCGTGGACGCTATGGAAAGCGTAAGACTGGCTTTCCCGCGCCGAGCGCTGTCTCCGCTCTGATCGCAGTGCCGATGTATCAATTCGATAATTCAAAAAGTGGCAGGGGAATAGATCCTGCGGATCAATTTTAAGGAGGGGAGTAAATGAATCAGGCTTGGGGTTGGTCAGTTCGATACGTGGCGGTCATCATAGTGGTGCTGATACTGGCTGGCGCGATAGGCAGCATGGATTTGTTCGTCAAAACGACGATATTCAGTGGCAAGTTAAGTGCCGCTCATCTAGTGAGGTTTCTCGGATACGCCACGGCTTTGGCGGTGTTTTGGCTGGTCGGCCAACGCGCAACCATCGCTTTGCAGCAACAAGGCGGTCGCTGGGCATCGCTGCAGCATTTGATACTGCCCGTGGTGAGCCTGGTTGTTGTCGCATCGGCTTACGCAGTTGTGCTTCTGCTGCTCAAGCCTTTTCTGGGTGCATCATTGCTTAATGTTTACAACTGGTTGTTTATCCTAGCCATTATTGCTGCCGCAATATGGCTGGTCATGGCGGTGCTTAATCAATCTTCCTCGCTGACGGAAGCATTCACATCTGCAGCCGGCAACAAAGTATGTTCAGCTTGTGGCGCAGGCAATGAGCCCACAGCAAAATTCTGCAAACACTGCGGTGGCTCCCTGGACTGAATTGGACAGGATGAAAACCTGTTGCAGTAATCAACGGCCTTATTCGGAAATAATATAGGCCGTTTCCTTATTGACGAAGCGGGAACGGTTGGATACGGTGCGTTCGTTGAAATGATTACCGTTTCGTTTTGCCAATTCATCTGGTCACTTAGCCCGGCTACCCACTGTTATGAGTCAATTCAGTCACTTGCAATCGCCAGGAATGAATATGGCTGTCGAGGTACAGGAAGACGCAGGCGTAAGCTTGTCCGGCACTGAGAGTGTCGAGTTGCTGAAAATCATTGAACCGAGCCTGCACATCAACAATCAGGAAGGGTTCTTCAAGTGGACGCAAACAGAATTGCAAGGCATCTTTCCTCACGGCAAACTGGTATGCGGAGTAGGGCGCCTTGGCAGGCATGGCGTGCATATCCGGCATGTCATGGGATGCAACTTTCCGGATGAGTATATTCAAGGGCTGCAGCGGCCGGATGGGCTGACCAGCAGTCCGATCATCGTCAGGTGGCTGAAAGAGCGGCAACCGATCCTGTTTGATACGGATTGCGAAGAGATCATAAAGTCAGCTCCCCCCGGATGGCTGGATAACTTTCACCGCTTTGAACTGGTCAATATAGCGGCACATGGACTTTGGGACGCCGACAACCATACTGCCAGCTATTTCAGTTTTTCCGGCATCCCCGGCCCGCTGAATCAGCGCCATGCCCACCTGCTGAAATTGATAGTGCCACATTTGCATGTAGCCTTGACGCGAGTGGTGTCTAGTCCGCGTTTCAAAAAGCGACGGGCAGCAACGCAGCAGCAAATCAAACTCAGCCAGCGTGAAAAAGAAATCCTGCAATGGATGTCCGGCGGCAAGAGCAACTGGGAAATCGCACAAGTGATCGGACTCAGCGAATCTACCGTGAAGAATCATGTACATCGTATCTTGGGAAAATTGCAGAC
This sequence comes from uncultured beta proteobacterium, assembly GCA_963840345.1. Classification (GTDB taxonomy): domain Bacteria; phylum Pseudomonadota; class Gammaproteobacteria; order Burkholderiales; family Gallionellaceae; genus Sideroxyarcus. Next base: position 193,590 of record CAWIYO010000003.1, on the reverse strand, counting down.
AAGTACCCGAGCCCAGGCCGTAGCGAAAGCCATCAACATCAAACTGATCAGCTCCAGGCTCTGAGCGCAACTCACCTCGATTTAGGATGTACTGAATGGCATTCCCGCAAAACAGCCCGCCCTGTGCGGGCTGTTTTGTCTGCATTGTTTCAGGCTGGTTTGATACCCACCCCCTAATCGGCTATAATGCCCGACGATTCAAAAGCGGGATGAACACACGGTTCGTCCCGCTTCTTTATGTCCAGTTCAAGGGAGCATCCGGTGTCGCAAACAAGTCCTGCCATTTTAGTTTTAGCCGATGGGACAGTGTTTCGCGGAACCGCCATTGGCGCCTCCGGCAGCAGCGTCGGCGAGGTGGTTTTCAATACCGCAATGACCGGTTATCAGGAAATCCTGACCGACCCGTCCTATTGCAAGCAGATCGTCACGCTGACCTACCCGCATATCGGCAACGTCGGGGTGAATTTCGAGGATGTCGAGTCGCGTCAGGTGTTCGCCAGCGGCCTCATCATTCGCGATCTGTCGCCGGTAGTCAGCAATTTCCGCAGCACGCAGTCTTTATCCGATTACCTGAAGGCCAACAATGTGGTCGCCATCGCCGGTATCGATACGCGCAAGCTGACGCGCATCCTGCGCAGCAAAGGCGCGCAGAACGGTTGCATCGCGACCGGTGACAACGTGGAGGCGGCGCTGGCTGCTGCGCGCAACTTCGCCGGACTGGCGGGGATGGACCTGGCGAAAGTGGTGAGCTGCGACAAGCCTTACGAGTGGAAGCAGCGCGAATGGAAGCTGGGTGCGGGCTATCTCGACGTCACCGAAGCCAAGTTTCATGTGGTGGCGTATGACTTCGGCGTGAAGCGCAACATCCTGCGCATGCTGGCCGAGCGCGGCTGCCGCATCACCGTGGTTCCGGCCCAGACCAGCGCGGCCGAGGTGCTGGCGATGAAGCCGGACGGCGTGTTCCTGTCCAACGGCCCCGGCGATCCCGAGCCCTGCGATTATGCGATCGCGGCGACCCGGAAATTCATCGAGGCCGGCATTCCCTTGTACGGCATCTGTCTGGGACATCAGATCATGGGCTTGGCCGTGGGTGCGAAGACCGTGAAGATGAAGTTCGGTCACCGCGGCGCCAACCATCCGGTGCAGGACACGCAGACCAAGCGCGTAATGATCACCAGCCAGAACCACGGCTTCGCGGTGGATGCGGCGACGCTGCCGAAGAACGCGCGCGTCACGCATGTCTCGCTGTTCGACGGCACGCTGCAAGGTTTTGAGTTGACCGATAAACCCGCGTTCTGTTTCCAGGGACACCCCGAGGCGAGTCCCGGACCGCATGACGTGGACGTATTGTTTGATCGCTTCGTGGCGATGATGGGCAAGTAAATGGCAAAGCGTACAGACATCAAATCAATCCTCATCATCGGCGCCGGCCCCATCGTCATCGGGCAGGCGTGCGAGTTCGACTATTCCGGCGCACAAGCCTGCAAGGCACTGCGCGAGGAAGGCTACCGCGTCATCCTGGTGAACTCGAACCCGGCCACCATCATGACCGACCCGAACATGGCGGATGCGACCTACATCGAGCCGATCACCTGGAAGATGGTGGAGAAGATCATCGCCAAGGAGCGCCCCGATGCGATCCTGCCGACCATGGGTGGGCAGACCGCGCTGAACTGCGCGCTCGACCTGGCCAAGCACGGCGTGCTGGAAAAATACAACGTCGAGATGATCGGCGCTTCGCGCGATGCCATCGACATGGCGGAAGACCGCGAAAAATTCAAGCAGGCGATGACGCGCATCGGGCTGGCTTCGGCGCGTTCCGCCATCGCGCACAGCATGGAAGAGGCGCTGCAGGTGCAGCAGGTGATGGGTTTCCCGACCATCATCCGTCCGTCGTTCACCATGGGCGGGTCCGGCGGCGGCATCGCCTACAACCGCGAAGAGTTCGTCGAGATCTGCGAACGCGGTCTGGAAGCTTCGCCCACGCGCGAGTTGCTGATCGAAGAATCGCTGTTGGGCTGGAAAGAATACGAGATGGAAGTCGTGCGCGACCGCAACGACAACTGCATCATCATCTGTTCCATCGAAAACCTCGACCCGATGGGCGTGCACACCGGCGACTCCATCACCGTCGCCCCGGCGCAGACGCTGACCGACAAGGAATATCAGATCCTGCGCGACGCCTCTCTGGCCGTGCTGCGCGAGATCGGCGTGGAAACGGGCGGCTCCAACGTGCAGTTCTCCATCAACCCGGACGACGGGCGCATGGTGGTGATCGAGATGAACCCGCGCGTGTCGCGTTCTTCGGCGCTGGCCTCCAAGGCGACGGGTTTCCCCATCGCCAAGGTCGCGGCCAAGCTGGCCGTGGGTTACACGCTGGATGAACTCAAGAACGACATCACCGGCGGTGCGACTCCGGCCTCGTTCGAGCCGACCATCGACTACGTGGTCACCAAGATCCCGCGTTTCGCATTCGAGAAGTTCCCGCAAGCCAACGACCGCCTGACCACCCAGATGAAGTCGGTGGGCGAAGTGATGGCCATCGGCCGTACTTTCCAGGAGTCGTTCCAGAAAGCGCTGCGCGGCCTGGAAGTCGGCGTGAACGGGCTGGACACCAAATATACCGACCGCGAAGCGATCGTTTCCGAGATGGGCACGCCCGGACCGGACCGCATCTGGGCCGTGGGCGATGCGTTCCGTCTCGGCATGAGCGTCAAGGAAGTATTCGACATCAGCAAGATCGATCCGTGGTTCCTCGTGCAGATCGAAGATATCATCCGTCAGGAAAAAGCATTGGACGGGCGCACTCTGGAAAGCCTGAGTGCCGATGAATTGCGCACCTTGAAACGCAGCGGCTTTGCCGATGCGCGTTTGGCCAGGTTGCTGGGTACGGATGATTCTGCATTGCGTGCCTATCGCCATGCGAAGGGCGTTCGTCCGGTGTTCAAGCGGGTGGATACTTGCGCTGCCGAATTCTCGACCAACACGGCTTACATGTATTCGACTTACGAAGAAGAGTGCGAATCGCAGCCGACGGACAAGAAAAAGATCATGGTGCTGGGCGGCGGGCCGAACCGGATCGGCCAGGGTATCGAGTTCGACTATTGCTGCGTGCATGCCGCGCTGGCGATGCGCGAGGACGGCTACGAGACCATCATGGTCAACTGCAACCCCGAGACCGTTTCCACCGACTACGATACTTCCGACCGCCTGTACTTCGAGCCGCTAACGCTGGAAGACGTGCTGGAAGTGGTGGCGGTGGAGAAACCGCTCGGCGTGATCGTGCAGTATGGCGGACAGACCCCGTTGAAGCTGGCGCACGGCCTGGCCAAGAACGGCGTACCCATCATCGGCACCACGCCGGACATGATCGACATGGCCGAAGACCGTGCGCGTTTCCAGGCGATGTTGCGCGAGCTGAACCTGAAGCAACCGCCTAACCGCACCGCGAGCAACGTGGCCGATGCGGTCGCGGGAGCAGCCGAGATCGGCTATCCCCTGGTGATGCGGCCAAGCAACGTCCTGGGCGGCCGCGCCATGGAGATCATCCATGCTCAGCCCGACCTCGAGCGCTACATGCGCGACGCCGAGGAAATGTCCAAGACCTATCCCGAACGCATGCCGATCCTGCTCGATCGCTTCCTGAACGACGCGATCGAAGTGGACGTCGATGCGGTGTCCGACGGCAAGCAGGTCATCATCGGTGGCATCATGGAACACATCGAGCAGGCCGGCGTGCACTCCGGCGACTCGGCTTGTTCGCTGCCGCCGTATTCGCTCTCGGCCAAGCTGCAGGATGAGCTGCGCCGCCAGACTGTCGCGATGGCGAAGTCACTCAACGTGGTCGGCCTGATGAACGTGCAGTTCGCCATTCAGGGCGAGACGGTGTATGTGCTGGAAGTGAACCCGCGCGCATCGCGTACCGTGCCCTATGTGTCCAAGGCCACCGGTGTGCCGCTGGCCAAGATCGCCGCGCGCTGCATGGCCGGACAGACATTGGCAGGACAGGGCGTGACCAAAGAGATCATCCCGCCGTATTATTCGGTGAAGGAAGCGGTGTTTCCGTTCATCAAGTTCCCCGGCGTCGATACCATTCTCGGCCCCGAGATGAAATCCACCGGCGAAGTGATGGGAGTGGGCGAAACTTTCGCCGAAGCCTTTGTCAAATCGCAACTCGCCGCCAGCGTGAAGCTGCCCAAGGCCGGCAAGGTATTCATCAGCGTGCGGGAAGAGGACAAGAAAGGCATGGTGGAGGTTGCGCGCACCTTGAAGCAGCTGGGCTTCACCATTCTGGCGACGCGCGGCACGGGCTCGGTCATTTCCGGGGAGGGCGTGGAGGTGACGATCGTGAACAAAGTCGCCGAAGGCCGTCCGCACATCGTGGACATGATCAAGAATGGCGAGGTCAGCCTGATCGTCAATACCGTGGACAGCAGGCCTTCCGTGATGCGCGATTCATATTCAATCCGCCATGCTGCGCTGCAGGGCCGCGTGACGTACTACACCACACTTGCTGGCGCTCGCGCAGCTTGTATCGGTATGCAGCACCTGGCTGAATTGCAAGTCTACGACGTGCAGTCTTTGCACCGTCGCCTGAAGAAATAGAAAGAAGGGGAGCAGTATGAGCAAGGTTCCATTGACAGTGGCCGGCGCAGAGAAAATGCGCCAGGAGTTGCACCGGCTGAAGACAGTAGATCGGCCTTGGGTCATTAATGCGATCGCGGAAGCGCGCGCCCAGGGAGACTTGTCGGAGAATGCAGAATACGAAGCGGCCAAGGAGCGTCAAGGTTTCATCGAAGGCCGTATTATCGAGCTGGAAGCCAAGTTGGGTAGCGCCCAGGTCATCGACCCCAAAAAGCTCAATGCGGATGGCCGCTGCGTGTTCGGTTCGACTGTGGTGCTGGAAGATACGAACAATGGCGACGTGGTGACCTATCAGATCGTTGGCGAAGACGAGGCCGACATCAAGCAGCGCAAGATTTCCATCAGCTCGCCGATCGCGCGTGCGCTGATCGGCAAGGTAGGTGGAGACATCGCGGAAGTGCAGGCACCGGGCGGGGTGCGCGAATACGAAGTGGTGGAAGTTCAGTACATCTGAAACATGACGCATAAATCTACTGCGCGGCTGAATGGCTGCGTTGTACCAAAGGCACGCAATCCGCTATTCGGCAAGCCGAATGCGGAATTGTCAGCGCGGTGCTCGGAATCCGGGGTCGCAAGGCGACAGACTTTGCGTACATTCCGGTTCCTGCGCGCCGTGCGCCTTGCCCTTCAGTCGCTCGCTACGATTTTTGCGCCATGTTCGGGCGCGCTGCTGAGATTTTCCTCGGAAATGAAGTTCAGCTTTTGCTGGCCAGTTGCTTCTTGGTGAGGGCTTTGCCACTGCCGCGGCGTTTTGGGGCTTTGGCGATAGGCACAGCCAGCGGGCGATAAACTACCAGCATCTTGCCGATGTGTTGCACGGGGCCGGCCTTCAGTGTCTCGCAAATCTCCTGCAGCATGGCCTCGCGCACTTCCCGGTCGTCGTTCATTACGCGGATCTTCAGCAGGTCGTGACTTTTCAGGCTGCGTTCGACCTCATCCAGCACGGCAGGGGTCAGCCCGGCGTTGCCGATGATGACGACAGGTTTGAGTGCATGGGCGCGCCCTTTGAGTTCCAGGCGCTGTGAAACGGAGAGAGATAACATGGCAGTCCTTTATATGAGCACGGATTTTAATCGATGAAGGCTTCCAAGACCAGCAAACAATGGATGCGCGAGCATGTGAACGATCCTTATGTGCAGCGCGCGCAGAAGGAGGGTTACCGCTCGCGCGCCGCTTACAAACTGCTGGAGATCGATGAACGCGACCATTTGATCAAGCCCGGTATGGTGGTGGTGGACCTGGGGGCGACGCCCGGCGGCTGGTGCCAAGTGGTGGCGCAGAAACTGGGGGCTCAGGGGCGCATCATTGCCTTGGACTTGCTGCCGCTGCATCCACTTCCTCGCGTGGAGTTCATTCAGGGCGATTTTCGCGAAGATACGGTGCTGGCGCAGCTCGAAGAAAAGCTGGAAGGACGCCAGATCGGCCTTGTAATTTCGGATATGGCCCCCAATATTAGTGGAGTAAGTTCGGCAGATCAGGCGCGCGCCATGTATCTGGCTGAACTGGCGCTGGATTTTGCTGTCAACCACCTCGCTCCGGGCGGTTCCTTCCTGGTGAAGGTGTTTCAGGGGGCAGGTTTCGAGGATTATATGAAGCTGATGCGAAGCCATTTTTCCAAAGTGGTCGCGCGCAAGCCGAAAGCGTCGCGCGACCGCAGTAGCGAACAGTATCTGGTAGGGCTGGGTAAACTTGAGTAAAGGTCTCGGACAGTGTCTAATGTAGTTTCTGCAACTTCGTTTTACCGCTCATAAGGAGCATGTGTGAATAATCTATTCAAGAGTGTCGGAATCTGGCTGGTCGTGGCGTTGGTGCTGATGACCGTCTTCAATCAATTCAATGCGCGCCAGCAAGCGACGGCGCAAGCGCAACTGGATTATTCGCAGTTTCTCGAGGAAGTGAAAGCGGGTCACATCGAGAAGGTGACCATCGAGGGCCGCACACTCAAAGCGACCACTACCGAGGGCAAGCGCATCACCAGCTATGCTCCCAGCGACATCTGGCTGGTTTCCGATCTGCTCAAGAACGGGGTAAAGATCGAGGCCAAGCCGGAAGAAGAACAATCCTTCCTGATGAGCATCTTTGTGTCGTGGTTCCCGATGCTGTTGCTGATCGGCGTGTGGATATTCTTCATGCGCCAGATGCAGGGCGGCAAGGGCGGTGGCGCGTTCTCGTTCGGCAAGAGCAAGGCGCGGATGATGGATGACTCGAAAGATCGAGTGACTTTTGCCGACGTGGCGGGTTGCGACGAGGCCAAGGAAGAAGTCTCCGAGCTGGTCGATTTCCTGCGTGACCCTTCCAAGTTCCAGAGCCTCGGCGGGCGCATTCCGCGCGGAGTGCTGATGGTGGGCAGCCCGGGTACCGGCAAAACGCTGCTGGCCAAGGCCATCGCAGGCGAAGCCAAGGTGCCGTTCTTCTCCATCTCTGGTTCCGATTTCGTCGAGATGTTCGTCGGCGTCGGTGCGGCGCGCGTGCGCGACATGTTCGAGCAGGCCAAGAAGCACTCTCCCTGCATCATCTTCATCGACGAGATCGACGCGGTCGGCCGTCAGCGCGGCGCCGGATTGGGCGGCGGCAACGACGAACGCGAGCAGACGCTGAACGCGCTGCTGGTTGAGATGGATGGTTTCGAAGGATCTTCAGGCGTGATCGTGATCGCTGCGACCAACCGCCCCGATGTGCTCGACCCCGCGCTGCTGCGCCCGGGCCGTTTCGACCGTCAGGTCGTGGTGCCGCTGCCCGATATCCGCGGCCGAGAGCAGATACTGCTGGTGCACATGCGCAAAGTGCCAATGGCACCCGACGTGAAGGCTGACATTTTGGCGCGTGGTACGCCCGGTATGTCCGGCGCCGACTTGGCCAATCTGGTGAACGAGGCAGCCCTGTTTGCCGCGCGGCGCAACAAGCGCTTTGTCGAGATGGATGATTTCGAAGCGGCCAAGGATAAAATCTTCATGGGGGCCGAGCGCAAGTCAATGGTGATCACACCAGAGGACAAGAAGAAAACTGCGTATCACGAGTCTGGTCACGCAATCATTGGCTTTCTGTTGCCGGGATGCGATCCGGTGCACAAGGTGAGCGTGATCCCGCGGGGACGCGCACTCGGCGTTACTTTGTCCCTGCCCGAGATGGATCGGTACAGCCTTTACCGCAATCAGATGCTGGCCAAGATAAGCATGATGTTCGGCGGACGTGTGGCAGAGGAGCTCTTTACTGGTGACATCTCGACTGGTGCGTCTAACGATTTCGAGCGTGCTACCGACTTGGCGCGCGACATGGTTACACGCTATGGCATGTCGGAGTTGCTGGGGCCAATGGTCTATGCTGAAAATGAAGGCGAAGTTTTCCTTGGCCGCTCGGTGACTACGCACAAGAACATCTCCGAAGCGACCATGCAGAAGGTGGATGCTGAAATCCGCCGTATCCTCGACGAGCAGTATGCATTGGCGAAAAAGACACTCACCGAGAATAGCGACAAAGTCGAAGCCATGACCAACGCCCTGCTGGAATGGGAGACTATTGACTCTGACCAGATCGCCGACATTATGGCGGGCAACCCGCCGCGTCCGCCAAAGCCTAGCCAGAACAATAAAGCGCCTGAGCCGCCCAAGGACGCCACCCCGACTGCGACTGTGACCAATCAGCCTGCAGAAGGCGTTTAACTTACTCAAAACACGGGGGCCAAGCCCCCGTTTTCTTATGTGGCATTGCGGTAAATTCAAGTTCGAGCTTGCGCGCCCCCTCGTGATGGGCATCGTCAACGTTACACCTGACTCGTTCTCGGACGGCGGGCATCATGCCTCGACCATCGCCGCCATCGCTCATGCACATCGACTGATCGAAGACGGCGCGGATATCCTTGATATCGGCGGCGAATCCACGCGCCCCGGTGCTGCGACAGTGAGCGAACAGGAAGAGCTGGATCGCGTACTGCCGGTGATCGCAGGTTTGCGCGGTGTTGCAGTTCCTGTCTCTATCGACACCTGGAAACCCGAAGTGATGCGTGCCGCGCTCTTGGCGGGTGCTAGTATGGTCAACGATATCAACGCGTTACAGGAGGCTGGCGCCCTGGATGTGGTCGCCGGGAGCGATGCGGCAGTGTGCCTCATGCACAAACAAGGCGTGCCGCAGACCATGCAGCAGCACCCGCAGTACAAGGATGCCGTAGCCGAGGTGACCATGTTCCTGCGCGAACGCGTTGTGGCTGCAGAAGCTGCAGGCATCGAGCGCGAGCGTATCGTGATCGATCCGGGCTTTGGTTTTGGCAAGGCGCTGGCGCATAATCTCGACCTGCTGCGCGAACTGGAAGCGTTTCGCGCTGTGGGCGTGCCGGTGCTGGCTGGTTTATCGCGCAAGTCCATGCTGGGCGCGATCACCGGGCGAGATGTGAATGAACGCCTGGGGGCAAGCGTGGCCGCTGCCTTGCTGGCGGTACAACGCGGCGCTTCCATCGTGCGCGTGCATGATGTGCGCGAGACAGTGGATGCCTTGAAGATACTGAACGCATTAAACGAGGGCGAACGATGAGCAGAAAATATTTCGGTACCGATGGCGTGCGCGGACGTGTGGGCGATCACCCCATCACCCCGCAATTCGTGATGCATTTGGGTTATGCCGCGGGCAAGGTGCTGGCGAAAGCCGAGCACTCGCAAGGGGAGCGCCCCGCAGTTCTGATCGGCAAGGACACGCGCATCTCCGGTTACATGCTGGAATCGGCGTTGGAAGCCGGACTCATCGCTGCCGGCATCGACGTCTATCTGGCCGGTCCGATCCCGACCCCGGCAGTGGCATATCTCACACGCGCCCTGCGCCTGCAGGCGGGCGTGGTCATCTCCGCCTCGCACAATCCGTTCGAGGACAACGGTATCAAGTTCTTCTCCGGCAGCGGAACCAAACTGCCGGATGAAGTCGAGACTGCCATTGAAGCCGAATTGGATAACCCGATGCTGACCAATCCTTCGGAAAGCCTCGGCAAGGCCAAGCGCATCGACGATGCAGTCGGCCGCTACATCGAATTCTGCAAGAGCACTTTCCCGGCGGACATGAACCTGCGCGGCCTCAAGATCGTAGTAGATAGCGCGCATGGCGCGACCTATCACATCGCGCGCCACGTATTCCACGAACTTGGTGCGGATGTGGTGGCCATCGGTGCCGAGCCGAACGGCAAGAACATCAACGACGGCTATGGGGCGACCAAGCCGCAGAACCTGCAGAAAGCCGTAGTCGAGCACAAGGCGAACATCGGTATCGCGCTGGATGGCGACGGCGACCGCCTCATCATGGTGGATGCGGAAGGCAAACTCTACGATGGCGACCAACTGCTCTACGTCGTTGCCAAGCACCGCCAGGCTCAAGGCATCATGAAAGGCGGCGTGGTCGGCACGCTGATGACCAATCTTGCCTTTGAGCACGCCATGCAGAAGCTGGGCATCCCGTTCGCGCGCGCCAAGGTGGGCGACCGCTACGTAATGGAAATCCTGCAGGAAAAGAAATGGCAACTCGGCGGCGAGAACTCCGGCCACATCATCTGCCTGGACAAGCACAGCACCGGCGACGGCATCGTCTCTGCACTGCAAGTGCTGTGTGCCCTGCGCATGAAGCAGCAGACACTCGCTCAAGCAGCGAGTGATTTGCACATGTACCCGCAAATCCTCATCAACGTGAAGGTCGCGGGCAAAGCTGCCGAGCTATTGGAAAAGCTGCCGGTTAAATCCGAAGTGGCAAAAGTCGAACGCGTGCTGGATGGCAAAGGACGGGTGTTATTGCGTCCGTCGGGAACTGAGCCGTTGCTAAGAGTGATGGTGGAGGGCGAGGATGGGGCGTTGGTTAGGCAGTGTGCGGAGAGGATTGCGGAGGCGGTGAGGGGAGTGGCTGCGTAATCCTATTTACCAATACCGAGGTCTTTTCGCATTGCTAATAGCGTCGCATCAATTGCAGCACCTCTTGCATCAGAGTTCGCTTTCCTTAAGCGCCTCGACGGGTCGCCGCGAACGGACAGCGAGGTAGTTCTCTAGCTTCGTAAATGCCGTCCGGTGTCACCGATGTTGATTAAGCATTTTCCCCTACCGGAAATTACTGGGAATTCTGTACGGGCGAATACAGCCACCCACCCACAGAAAATTTTTGCCTGCAGCCCTAAGATAGAGCCCATGTAATAAGCGGGTGGGTTCAGTAACTGCCTGATCAATTATTTAAACAGGCTTCAACCGATCAGGCAGGTTCACGTTTGCGGAGAAATAGATACTTTGCAAGCTGGCCCAGCCCGACAAACCCCTCCTCACTTTGCATATCTTCCCCTAACTTATGCAAAGTTTTATCCCCACAAAGCTCTCGTGGGGATTTTTTTGCCTTGCTGTCGAGGAAAAGCTGGTTTGTGTTGCCGGTAGATCAGCCAAATCTGCCGGTGATGTAATCTTCAGTCTCTTTCCGCTTCGGATTGGTAAATACCGTACTGGTGTCGCCAAACTCGATGAGGTCGCCGAGATACATATAAGCCGTGAAATCCGACACGCGGGCAGCTTGCTGCATGTTGTGCGTCACGATGACAATGGTGAAGTCTTTCTTCAACTCGTCGATCAACTTCTCGATGTGCGCGGTGGAGATGGGGTCAAGCGCGGAAGTGGGCTCATCCAGTAGCAGCACTTGCGGTTTGACGGCGATGGCGCGGGCGATGCACAAGCGTTGCTGCTGGCCGCCGGAGAGGCCGGTTCCGCTCTGTTTTAGCTTGTCCTTTACTTCGTTCCACAGCGCAGCTTTTTTCAGCGCCCATTCCACACGCTCGTCCATCTCGTGCTTGCTCATGTTCTCGTAGAGCTTCACGCCAAAGGCGATATTGTCGTAGATGGACATCGGGAACGGGGTGGGCTTCTGGAACACCATGCCGATCTTGGCGCGCAGCGTGTTGAGGTCCTGTTTCTTGTCGAGCAGGTTCACCCCGTCCAGCAGGATCTCGCCGGTGGCACGTTGTTTGGGATAGAGCTGGTACATGCGGTTGAAAGTGCGCAGCAGCGTGGATTTGCCGCAACCGGATGGGCCGATGAAGGCGGTGACCATCTTTTCCGGGATAACCAGGTTGATGTCTTTCAGCGCGCGATCCGCGCCGTAATAGAAATTCAGATCGCGCACGATCAATTTCGGGGCGGAGATGATTTGTTCTGCGGACATTTCTTGGATCCTTATTGTGTATTCGATTTCTGGCGGAACATGACGCGCGCCACGATGTTCAGGGTCAGCACGCTCATGGTGATGAGCAGTGCACCAGCCCAGGCCAGGTTCTGCCAATCCTCGTAGGGACTCATGGCGAACTGGAAGATGACCACTGGGAGGTTGGCCATCGGCTGGTTCATATTGCTGCTCCAGAACTGGTTATTCAACGCGGTGAACAGCAACGGTGCTGTCTCGCCGCTGATGCGTGCCACGGCCAACAATATACCGGTCAATATTCCGGCACGCGCGGCGCGCAGGGTAACGAAGCTGATGACTTTCCATTGCGGCGCACCCAGCGCTGCTGCGGCTTCGCGCAGGCTGTTGGGGACGAGACGCAGCATGTTCTCGGTGGTGCGGATGACCACCGGGATGACGAGGATGGCAAGCGCGAAAGCGCCACCCCATCCGGCGAAATGCCCGACCTTGACGACGTATACCTCATAGACGAACAGGCCGATGACAATGGAAGGTGCGGAAAGCAGGATGTCATTGATGAAGCGTGTGACCGGCACCAGCCAGCCGCGCTGGCCGAACTCGGCCAGATATGTCCCCGCGAGAATGCCGATGGGGGTGCCGATGATCACGGCGACAACGACCATCATCAGGCTGCCGAAGATGGCATTGATGAGTCCACCGTCACTGCCGGGCGGCGGTGTGGTCTGCGTGAAAACATGCGCACTGAGGCCCGGCAGGCCGTTTTCCAGCAATGTCCACAATATCCATCCGAGCCAGAACAGGCCGAACAGCATGGCGAGCACCGAGATGCCCAGGCTGACTGCGTTGACGATGCGGCGGCGGGTGTACAGGTACGACATGTCAGGCTCCATGCCCTTCGCGTTGCGCCAGTCTGTGGAGCATGAGGCGGGCGAGCGACAGGACGACGAATGTGATGAAGAACAGGATCAGGCCGAGTTCGATGAGCGAAGAGGTGTATAGCTCGCCTACCGCTTCGGCGAACTCGTTGGCCAGTGCCGAGGAGATGCTGTTGCCGGGCATGAGCAGCGATTTGTTGAATTCATTCGCATTGCCGATGACGAAGGTGACCGCCATCGTTTCACCCAACGCGCGGCCCAGGCCGAGCATGATGCCGCCGACCACGCCAATCTTGGTATAGGGCAGCACTACTTTCCACATCACTTCCCAGGTGGTCGAGCCCAATCCATAGGCCGATTCCTTGAGCATGGCGGGAACGACGTCGAATACGTCACGCATTACGGATGCGATGAAAGGGATGACCATGATCGCCAGGATGATCCCGGCAGTAAGCATGCCGATACCCATGGGCGGGCCGGAGAAAAAGGGACCGATAAAAGGCAGGGTGCCGATGTGATCGTTGATCCAGGGTTCAACGTGGTCGGCAAACAGCGGTGCGAAGATGAACAAGCCCCACATGCCATAGATGATGCTGGGAATGCCAGCCAGCAGTTCGACCGCGATGCCCAGCGGGCGGCGCAGCCAATTGGGTGAAAGTTCGGTCAGGAAGATGGCGATACCAAAACTGACCGGGATCGCGATCAAAAGCGCGATACCCGAAGTAATCAGGGTGCCGATAATGGGAATCAATGCCCCATATTGGTCGGTGACCGGGTTCCATGAGGAGCTGGTCAGAAAGCCGAAACCGAACGCATGGATGGCGGGCATGCTGCCCACGATCAGCGAACCGATGATAGCCGCGAGCAAGGCCAGGACGGAGAATGCGGCAAGACGTGTCAGATTCCGGAACAGCAGATCGAGCACGGTTTGTCGTTTAAGGCGCGCTTCGCGTAAGAACGTCGACATAATTCAAATAATGGAGTTTATAAAAATCGCGGGGGCTTCGAAGCCCCCGCGATTATAACTTAGAACGAGTGACTTACTTCCATAGTGCTTTGCCGGAAGTGTCCTTGACTTGTGCTTTCCAGGCATCGCGAATCATCGACTTCAGATTGGAGGGCAACGGTACATAATCCAGGTCGGCCGCCAGTTTGTCGCCGTTGGTGAATGCCCAGTCGAAGAATTTCAACACTTCTGCAGCGTTTGCAGGCTTGTCCGAAGACTTGTAGACCAGGATGAAAGTGGCGCCGGTGATAGGCCAGCTGTCCTTGCCGGGTTCATTGGTCAGGATCTCATAGAAGCCTTTGTTGGCGTCCCATTTGGCATTGGCAGCAGCGGCCTTGAAGCTGGAGTCGTCGGGTTTGACGAATTGACCATCGCGATTCTTCACTTGGGTGAAGGTCATTTTGTTCTGCAAGGCGTATGCATATTCCACATAACCGATGGAATTCTTGATGCGTTGCACATAAGACGCGACACCTTCGTTGCCCTTGCCGCCGGTACCTACAGGCCATGCCACGGCTTTGTCGCCGCCGACGCTGCGCTTCCAGTCCATGCTGACTTGGGACAGGTAGGTGGTAAAGATGAAGGTGGTGCCGGAACCGTCAGCACGGTGCACGACGGTGATGGTTTCATCCGGCAAAGCGACACCTGCGTTGTCTGCAACGATACGCGGGTCGTTCCATTTGGTGATTTTGCCCAGGAAAATGTCGGCCAGCACTTTGCTGTCCAGTTTCAATTGGCCGGGTGCAACGCCGGGGATGTTGACGACAGGAACTACACCCCCCATTACGGCCGGGAACTGGGTCAAGCCAGCGAGTCCCAATTCGCTCTCATTCAAAGGGGCGTCAGTTGCGCCGAAGTCTACGGTCTTGGCCTGAATCTGTTTGATGCCGCCGCCGGAACCGATGGACTGGTAGTTCATGCCGGTGCCGGTCTGGGCCTTGTAGGCTTCAGCCCACTTGGCGTAGATGGGGTAAGGGAAGGTTGCACCTGCGCCAGTGATGTCGGCAGCGCATGCAACGCCAGCTGACAGCAGGGCAGCGGACAGGCCGATGCTGCTTAGAAGACGATTCAGTTTACTCATTTAAAGTTACTCCTATAAGATAAAGGATTGTTCGTTTGCTCGCCGTTTGCTAGCGAATCGCATCATAGTGTCCGCCTGTTACATAATTATTACACAATGTAACAAATGAAAAAGGGGGGGGGCGCCGGGCAGGCAGGGCGGGCGTTTCAGGGGGCGGTTTGAACGCGGATTGACCATTTAAGTTTTCATCGGTAGTATCGCCGCCTTCGGAAACGTCGGAAGTTTGATCCTGATGCGTCGCAAATTGGTGGTTGGAAACTGGAAAATGCACGGCTCGCTGGCTCAGAATGAGTCCTTGCTCGGGGCTGTGAAGAGTGGTGCGGCGCAACTATCTCGTGTGGATATCGCTGTCTGCGCGCCTTTTCCTTATCTGGCGCAACTTAAGCAGGAATTGTCCGCTTCGGCTGTAAAGTGGGGTGCGCAGGATGTGCACCAGCTCGAAAAGGGTGCGTTCACCGGCGAGGTGTCGGCGGCGATGTTGTCGGATTTCGCTTGCACTTATGTGATCGTCGGGCATTCGGAGCGGCGCAGCATCTACGGCGAGAGTAGCCGTTTGGTGGCTGAAAAGTTCTCCGCAGCGCAGAAATCGGGATTGATCCCTATCTTGTGCGTCGGAGAGACATTGGAGCAGCGCGAAAGCGGCGCGATGGAGGTGGTAATCGCCGAGCAGCTGGATGCGGTGATTGCGCTGGCGGGTGTGCAGGCTTTGCGCAAGGCGGTCGTGGCGTATGAGCCGGTCTGGGCGATCGGTACGGGTAAGACGGCAACGCCAGAGCAGGCGCAGGCGGTGCATGCTTTCATTCGGCAACGTGTGGCCGGGCATGATGCCCAGGTTGCGCAAGGGTTGGTTATACTTTACGGCGGTAGCGTGAAGGCCGCGAATGCGCCGGAATTGTTCGCCAAGGCGGATATCGATGGCGGGTTGATCGGTGGTGCGGCTTTGATCGCCGATGAGTTTCTGGCGATCTGTCGTGCAGGTCAGTAATAGAACAATAGTGATTGATTCGTTTCGGGGTGGTTTGTGGAAAATTTAGTTTGGGTGGTGCATGTGATTGCGGCAGTGGTGCTGATCGGCCTGGTGCTGATTCAGCACGGCAAGGGCGCCGATATGGGCGCGGCCTTCGGTTCCGGTTCTGCCGGTAGCCTGTTCGGATCCAGTGGTTCGGCCAATTTCCTGAGTCGCAGCACTGCTGTTGCGGCAACGATATTCTTCATTACCAGCCTGTCTTTGACCTATCTGTATTCGCGCCCAGCCAAAGAGCAGCAGGGCGTGATGGACAGGGTTGATGTGCAGAAAGTACAAGAGCAGGCTGCACCTGCTCCGGCAACTGTTGATACAAGCGACTCGAAGTCGCAACAAATACCAAAATAATAAGAAGCATGCGGAGTTGGCGGAATTGGTAGACGCGCAGCCTTGAGGTGGCTGTGTCGAAAGACGTGAGGGTTCGAGTCCCTTGCTCCGCACCAATTCAAACGAACCACGGCATGCAGGCCGGAGGTCGAGAAAAACCAGAGTAGCATTCTGCGCTCCCGTAGTTCGGGGGGGATACAGAGGAGGGGGGCTCTAAAATGTTGGAAAACTATTTTCCAGTTCTGCTATTTATCGCCATCGCTATCGTGATGGGTGTGTTGCCTTTGGCGTTGGGCAAGCTGTTGGGGCCCAATCGGCCGGACGAGAAAAAGCTCTCTCCCTATGAGTGCGGTTTCGAGGCGTTCGAAGATGCGCGCATGAAGTTCGACGTGCGCTTCTATCTCGTGGCCATCCTGTTCATCCTGTTCGATCTCGAGATCGCCTTCCTCTTCCCCTGGGCGATCGTACTCAAAGAGATCGGCACCTTCGGTTTTGTTTCCATGATGATCTTTCTGGCCATCCTCGTGGTTGGCTTTATCTACGAATGGAAGAAGGGGGCCCTGGAATGGGAATAGAAGGTGTTCTGAACAAAGGCTTTGTCACTACTTCTGCCGACGTGGTGATCAACTATTGCCGCACCGGCTCGTTGTGGCCCATGACCTTTGGTTTGGCCTGCTGTGCGGTGGAGATGATGCATGCCGCTTTGCCGCGCTATGACCTGGACCGTTTCGGTGCCGGCGCTTTCCGTCCCAGCCCGCGTCAGTCCGATGTGATGATCGTCGCGGGAACGCTGTGCAACAAGATGGCGCCTGCATTGCGCAAGGTATACGACCAGATGGCCGAGCCGCGCTGGGTGATCTCCATGGGATCCTGCGCGAACGGCGGCGGCTACTATCATTATTCCTATTCTGTGGTGCGCGGTTGCGACCGCATCGTGCCGGTGGATATCTACGTCCCCGGTTGCCCGCCGACTGCCGAAGCGCTGCTCTACGGCATCATCCAGCTGCAGAACAAGATCAAACGAACCAACACCATTGCGCGCTAGGATGACCATGGCTACCGACCTGAACATACTCTCCGCTAATTTGAACGAGGCTTTCTCAGGCAAAGTAGTGAGTCTGGAGGAACGCCTTGGCCAGCTCACGCTGGTGGTGAAGGCGAGCGACATGATCGGCGTGTTCACCCGACTGCGCGACGATGCCGATCTGAGGTTCGAACAACTGATCGATGTGTGCGGTATCGACTATTCCACTTATGGCAGCGAGCTTTGCGAGGATGGCAAGTATCTGCCGGATGCTCCGCGCGAAGGCCCAAGATTCGCCGCCGTCTATCACCTGCTTTCGATAACGCACAACATGCGCGTGCGCGTGCGCGTATTCGCGGAAGATGACGAGATGCCGATCCTGGATTCGGTGACCGGTATATGGCCCTCCGCGAACTGGTATGAGCGCGAGGCGTTCGATCTGTACGGCATCATCTTCGTCGGTCATCCGGATCTGCGTCGCATCCTGACTGACTATGGTTTTGTCGGCAATCCGTTCCGCAAGGACTTCCCCTTGTCCGGTACCGTCGAGATGCGCTACGACGCGGCACAGCAACGCGTGGTCTATGAGCCGGTGACGGTGGAGCCGCGTGAGATCACCCCGCGCAGCATGCGCGAAGAGAATTACGGTCGTTCCTAACCGAATAAAGAAGGCAACGTTATGGCTGAGATAAAAAACTACACCATGAACTTCGGCCCGCAGCACCCGGCTGCGCACGGCGTGTTGCGTCTGGTGCTGGAGCTGGATGGCGAGGTGATCGAGCGTGCCGACCCGCACATCGGTTTGCTGCATCGCGCGACTGAGAAGCTGGCCGAACACAAGACTTTCCTGCAAGCCGTCCCTTACATGGATCGCCTGGACTACGTGTCCATGATGCTCAACGAGCATGCCTATGTCATGGCGATCGAGAAGCTGGCGGGCATCGAAGTGCCGATCCGCGCGCAATACATCCGCGTCATGTACGACGAGATCACGCGCATCCTGAACCACTTGCTGTGGCTTGGCGCTTCCGGCATCGACCTCGGCGCGATGACCATGTTCTTCTACACCTTCCGCGAGCGCGAAGATTTGCTGGATGCCTACGAAGCGGTATCCGGTGCGCGCCTGCATGCGGCCTATTATCGTCCGGGCGGTGTGTATCGCGACCTGCCGGACTCCATGCCGCAATACGAGCCAAGCAAGATACACAATGCGGCTGCCGTGAAGAAGATGAACGAGAACCGCCAGGGTTCGCTGCTGGATTTCCTGGAAGACTTCACCAATCGCTTCCCCAAGTACGTGGACGAATACGAAACGCTGTTGACCGACAACCGCATCTGGAAACAGCGTACCGTGGGCATTGGCGTCGTGTCGCCGGAACGCGCGCTGGCGCTGGGTTTCACCGGTCCGATGCTGCGCGGTTCGGGAGTGGTGTGGGATCTGCGCAAGAACCAGCCGTACGAAGTCTACGACAAGATGGACTTCGACATCCCGGTCGGCGTCGAAGGCGATTGCTATGATCGTTATCTGGTGCGCGTGGAAGAGATGAGGCAAAGCAATCGCATCATCAAGCAATGCATCGAGTGGCTGCGCAAGAATCCGGGACCGGTGATGACCGACAACCTGAAGTATGCGCCGCCCAAACGCGAATCCATGAAGCAGAACATGGAAGAGTTGATTCACCACTTCAAGCTGTTCACCGAGGGGTTCCACGTTCCCGCCGGCGAAGTGTATTCCGCCGTCGAGCATGCCAAGGGCGAGTTCGGCATCTATCTGGTGTCGGATGGGGCGAACAAGCCTTACCGCATGAAGATACGCGCGCCGGGGTATTCGCACCTGGCCAGTCTGGACGAGATGGCACGCGGACACATGATCGCCGATGTGGTGGCGATCATCGGTACTCAGGACATCGTTTTCGGGGAGATAGACCGCTGATGTTATCCCAACAGATCACCACGCTCATCGACAAAGAGCTGAAGAAATATCCTGCCGATCAGCGCCAGTCTGCCGTGATGGCGGCATTGCGTTTCGTGCAGGACGAGAAGGGCTGGATCGCCCCCGAAGACATGGCAGACATCGCCGTTTATCTGGGTATGCCGCAGATGGCGGTCTATGAAGTGGCGACTTTCTACCACATGTACAACCTCAAGCCGATGGGCAAATACACGTTGACCGTGTGTACCAACCTGTCGTGCCAGTTATGCGGCTCCGGCGACACGCTGGCGCACCTCAGCAAGCGGCTCGGCATCGGTCTGGGCGAAGTCACGCCGGACGGCAAATACGGCCTGCGCGAAGGCGAATGCATGGGGGCTTGTGTGGATGCGCCGCTGTTTACCATCAACAACAAGAAAATGTGCGGTCGCTTGACCAGCGAAAAGATCGACCAGATCCTGGCGGAACTGGATGGGGGGCGAGCATGAGCAAGCACATCATCCTGGCCACGGCCGAGGACGGATTGGCCAATCTGGATAACTACGTCAAGGCGGGCGGCTACCAGGCATTGCGCAAGGTGCTGACCGAGAAGATGTCGTCCGATGCCATCATCGCGGAAGTGAAGACCTCCGGCCTGCGCGGCCGTGGCGGTGCGGGTTTCCCCACCGGTTTGAAGTGGAGCTTCATGCCGCGCAACTACGAAGGCGAGAAATATCTTGTCTGCAATTCGGACGAAGGCGAGCCTGGCACCTGCAAGGACCGCGATATCCTGCGTTATAACCCGCACCTGCTGATCGAGGGCATGGCCATCGCCGCTTATGCGATGGGCGTGAAGACCGGGTACAACTACCTGCACGGCGAGATCTTTGAGGCCTACGAATGCATGGAAGCGGCGTGCGAGGAAGCGCGCAAGGCAGGCTATCTGGGCAAGAACATCCTCGGTCTGGGTTTCGAGTTCGACCTGCACAACCACATGGGATATGGCGCTTACGTCTGCGGCGAAGAGACTGCGTTGCTCGAATCCATCGAAGGCAAGAAGGGCCAGCCGCGTTTCAAGCCGCCTTTCCCGGCCAGCTTCGGCTTGTACGGAAAACCGACCACGATCAACAACACCGAGACCTTTGCCAGCATCCCCTACATCATCAACGAGGGCGGGCAGAAGTTCGCCAACCTCGGGGTTCCCAACAGCGGCGGCGTCAAGCTGTTCTCCATCTCCGGGCATGTGAACAACCCGGGCAACTTCGAAGTGCCGATGGGAACACCGTTCAGGACACTGCTGGAAATGGCCGGCGGCGTGCGCAACGGCCACAAGCTGAAAGCGGTGATCCCCGGAGGTTCATCCATGCCGGTGCTGCCGGCCGAGATCATGATGGATCTCAACATGGATTTCGACTCCATCCAGAAGGCGGGATCCTATCTGGGATCCGGCGCCATCATCGTGATGGACGAGACCACCTGTATGGTGCAGGCGCTGGAGCGTCTGGCGTATTTCTATTACGAAGAATCCTGCGGGCAATGCACGCCATGCCGCGAAGGCACGGGCTGGCTGTACCGCATCATTCACCGTATCGAACACGGCGAGGGCAGGCCGGAAGATCTGGATCTGTTGCTTGACCTGTGCAACAACATCGCCGGGCGCACGATCTGCGCATTGGGCGATGCGGCGGCATGGCCGGTGCAGGGCATGCTCAAGCATTACCGCAATGAATTCGAATATCACATCGAGCACAAGCGCTGCTTGGTGTGACGCTGAATGGAATAGGTGAGCAATGATCAACATCGAAATCGACGGTAAGCAGATACAAACCGAAAACGGCGCCACCGTGATCGAGGCCGCGCATCAGGCCGGCATCACGATCCCGCATTTCTGCTATCACAAGAAACTTTCCATCGCCGCCAACTGCCGCATGTGCCTGGTGCAAGTGGAGAAGGCGCCCAAACCCCTGCCAGCCTGCGCCACGCCGGTGGCCGAAGGCATGAAGGTGCACACCCATTCCGAACAGGCAGTGACAGCCCAGAAGGGCGTGATGGAATTCCTGCTGATCAACCATCCGCTGGATTGCCCGATCTGCGACCAGGGTGGCGAGTGCATGCTGCAGGACATTTCGGTCGGCTACGGCGCCGGCAATTCCCGTTATCACGAAGAAAAGCGCGTAGTGCTGGGCAAGGATCTCGGCCCGCTGGTGTCGGCGGAAGAGATGAGCCGCTGCATCAACTGTACTCGCTGCGTGCGCTTTGGCGCCGAGATCGGCGGCATGATGGAGTTGGGGCAGGCGTTCCGCGGCGAACACGCCGAAATCATGTCTTTCATCTCCGGTACCGTGAATTCAGAACTCTCCGGCAACATGATCGATCTGTGCCCGGTCGGTGCGCTGACCAGCAAGCCGTTCCGTTACAAGGCACGTTCGTGGGAATTGTCGCGCCGCCGCTCGATCAGCGCGCACGACAGCCTCGGTTCCAATCTGGCGGTGCAAACCAAGAACAACCGCGTGCTGCGCGTGTTGCCCATCGAGAACGAAGACATCAACGAATGCTGGTTGTCCGACAAGGATCGCTTCGCTTACGAGGGATTGAATTCCTCCGAGCGCCTGACCAAGCCGATGATCAAGCAGGACGGCAAGTGGCAGGAAGTGGAATGGCAGGTCGCGCTGGAGTACGCAGCGAATGGCCTGCGCCACATCGCCAACGGCGCGGGTGCCGAGCAGATCGGTGCGCTGGCCACGGCCAACTCCACGCTGGAAGAACTCTATCTGCTGCAAAAACTCATGCGCGGCATCGGCAGCCAGAACGTGGACTTCCGTCTGCGCCAGTCCGATTTCAGCACCGACGGCAAACAGCAGGGCGCGCCCTGGCTGGGCATGTCCATCGCCGACATCGGCAAGGCGAACCGTTTCCTGATCGTCGGCAGCTTCCTGCGCAAGGATCATCCGTTGCTGGCGGCGCGTATACGCCAAGCCGTGAAGCACGGTGCGCAAGCCAACATCATTCATTCCGCCGATGACGATTTGCTGATGAAGGTGGCGAACAAAGCCATCGTCGCGCCCGATACATTGGTGGAAATGCTGACCCAGGTATCGAAGGCGCTGACTGCCGAAAAACAAGGCCAGAGCGCGAGCGGCGAAGCCGCCGCTATCGCCAGGAGCCTGGCCAGCGGCGATCGTGTCGCCGTTCTGCTCGGCAACTTCGCTCAACAACATCCTCAAGCCGCACAGTTGCAAGCGCTGGCGCAGCAGATCGCCGCACTGAGCAACGGCAAGTTCGGTTTTCTCGGCGAAGCAGCGAACAGCGTCGGCGGTTATCTGGCACAAGCCACGCCCGGCGCGAAGGGGATGAATGCGGCTTCCATGCTGGCGGCACCGCGCAAAGCGTATGTGTTGCTGAACGTCGAGGCAGAACTGGATTGCGCCGATCCGCAGCAGGCTGTCGCTGCGATGCAGGCTGCCGATCTGGTGATCGCGATGAGTGCATACAAACACCGCGCAACCGAATA
Organism: uncultured beta proteobacterium; assembly: GCA_963840345.1. Classification (GTDB taxonomy): domain Bacteria; phylum Pseudomonadota; class Gammaproteobacteria; order Burkholderiales; family Gallionellaceae; genus Sideroxyarcus. Next base: position 171,049 of record CAWIYO010000003.1, on the reverse strand, counting down.
CGCCGATGTGCTGTTGCCCATCGCGCCGTTCACTGAGACATCGGGCACCTTCGTGAGCACTGAAGGCCGCGTGCAAAGCTTCAAGGGCGCCGTCAAGCCATTGGGCGAAACGCGTCCGGCATGGAAGGTTTTGCGCGTGCTGGGCAATCTGCTGAAGGTCGACGGCTTCGATCAGGACACTTCGGAAGCGGTGCGCGATGAAGCGCTGAAAGGCGTGGATGTCGCCGCCAGGTTGAACAACGCCATCGGCGGCGTTGAGGCCAAAACTGCCGCTGCGGCGGGCGGCTTGCAGCGCGTGAGCGATGTGCCGATCTACACGACAGACGCCGTGGTGCGCCGGTCTGCGCCTTTGCAGTCCACCGCCGATGCGGCGATGCCGCAGGCTGGTCTGCACAGCGACGAGTTGAAGAAACTTGGCGTGCAAGCGGGTGCGACGGTCAAGGTCAGCCAGGGGCAGGGTAGCGTGCAGCTGGTCGCAGCGGCAGACGATAAGTTGCCCAAGGGTGTGGTGCGCATAGCGGCAGGCCACGCGGCGACTGCTGCGTTGGGTGCGATGTTCGGAACGATCACGGTGGAGCGCGCGTAAATGGAAGCTCAGGCACTGCATTTGTTACAAGATGTCTTGAGTCTGGTTGGACTATGGGACTGGCTGAAAGGATTCATCGAGCCGGCTTGGCCGGTGATCTGGATCGTGGTGAAGATCATGGCCATCATCCTGCCCATCATGGGCGGCGTGGCTTACCTGACCCTGGCCGAGCGTAAGGTGCTGGGTTTCATGCAAGTGCGTCCCGGCCCCAACCGCGTGGGTTACTGGGGCTTGCTGCAACCGGTCGCGGACGGCCTCAAGCTGTTGTTCAAGGAAGTCATCATCCCGACCGGCGCCAACAAATTCCTGTTCGTCGCGGCGCCGGTGCTGGCGCTGGTCCCCGCGCTGGCAGCCTGGGCCGTGGTTCCGTTCGACGACGGCATGATCCTGGCGAACGTGAATGCTGGCCTGCTGTATCTGCTGGCGATGACCTCGCTCGGCGTGTACGGCATCATCATCGCCGGCTGGGCCTCCAACTCCAAATACGCTTTCCTCGGCGCCTTGCGCTCCGCAGCGCAGATCGTCTCGTATGAACTGGCCATGGGCTTCGCGCTGGTGTGCGTGCTGCTGGCGGCGCAGAGCATGAACCTGGGCGACATCGTGCGCGGACAGCAATCCGGCGTCACTATGTTCGGCTGGACTTTTTATGGCATGTTCGGCTGGTACTTCATTCCGCTGTTCCCGATGTTCGTGGTGTATTTCCTTGCCGGTGTGGCCGAAACCAACCGTGCGCCGTTCGACTTGGCCGAAGGCGAGTCCGAGATCGTGGCGGGCTTCCACGTGGAATACTCCGGCATGGGTTTCGCGCTGTTCTTCCTGGCCGAATATGCAAACATGATCCTGATCGCGGCTTTGACCGCAGTCATGTTCCTGGGCGGCTGGCTCAACCCGTTCCACGGCTGGCCGGTATTGGGAGAATGGACTGACATGGTGCCGGGACTGCTCTGGATGCTGGCCAAGATGTCCGCCATGCTGTTCCTGTTCCTGTGGTTCCGTGCGACTTTCCCGCGCTATCGCTACGACCAACTGATGCGTTTGGGCTGGAAAGTGTTCATTCCGCTCACGCTGGTCTGGGTGGTGGTGGTCGCCGCGTGGATGCAGACGCCTTATTGGCTGTGGTAAGGTCGAGAATAGGGATATTTGAGATAAAACCATGAAAAAGCTAATCAATTTCTTCAAGAGTTTTCTGCTGCTCGAATTGCTCAAGGGCATGTCGGTGACCGGGAAATATTTCTTCTCGCGTCATGTTACCGTCCAGTACCCGGACGAAAAGACGCCGCAGAGTTTCCGCTTCCGCGGGCTGCATGCGCAGCGCCGCTACCCGAACGGCGAAGAGCGTTGCATCGCCTGCAAACTGTGCGAAGCGGTGTGTCCGGCTTTGGCGATCAAGATCGAAGTGGCCGAGCGTGAAGACGGTTCGCGGCGCACCACGCAATACGACATCGACCTGACCAAGTGCATCTTCTGCGGTTTCTGCGAAGAATCCTGCCCGGTGGATGCCATCGTCGAGACCCGCATATTCGAATATCACGGCGAGAATCGCGGCGACCTGTATTACACCAAGCCCATGCTGCTGGCGATGGGCGACAAATATGAAGAGCAGATCGCCAAGGATAGAGCTGCCGATGCCAAGTATCGGTAATTAGAGGACGCCCCATGAACATTGAAATCTTGTTCTACCTGTTTGCCGCCGTGACCGTGTTCGCGGCACTGCGCGTGATCACCGCGCGCAACCCGCTGCATGCGGTGCTGTTTCTGGTGCTGGCTTTCGTCAGCAGCGCGGGTATCTGGATGCTGCTGGAAGCAGAGTTCCTCGCCATCGCGCTGGTGCTGGTCTATGTCGGCGCAGTGATGGTGCTGTTCCTGTTCGTGGTGATGATGCTGGATATCAACATCGAGCAATTGCGCATGAATTTCCTGCGCTGGCTGCCGGTCGGGCTGCTGCTGGCGGGATTGATCGTGGTGCAGATGGTATGGGTGCTGGGCGCCAAGGAGATATCTGCCGGGACGACTGCCGTCAAACATGCTGCCGATTACAGCAATACCAAGGAGCTGGGGCGTCTGATCTATACCGATTACGTCTATCCGTTCGAACTGGCGGCCGTGCTGCTGCTGATTGCGATGGTGGCAGCGATCGCGCTGACCCTGCGCAAACGCCGCGATGCCAAACGGCAGGACATCAGCGCACAACTCAAGGTCACCAAGCAGGATCGTTTGCGTATCGTGTCGGTGCCATCCGCAAGCAAGGCGGGGGCCGCACAGGATACCTCCGCTCCGAATGGCCACACTGCAGATTAAAGCAAAGGGGAGAGCATGTTGAATCTGGGTCTATCTCATTATCTGGTGTTGAGCGCGGTGCTGTTCGCCATCAGCGTGGTCGGCATCTTCCTGAACCGCAAGAACCTGATCGTGCTGCTGATGGCGATCGAGCTGATGCTGCTGGCGGTGAACACCAACTTCGTCGCGTTTTCACATTACCTGAACGACACCGCAGGCCAGGTGTTCGTGTTCTTTATCCTCACGGTCGCTGCGGCTGAAGCGGCGATCGGCCTGGCGATCCTGGTGGTGCTGTTCCGCAATCTGCGCACCATCAATGTAGATGATCTCGGCAGTTTGAAAGGTTGATGCGCATGGATATGCACAGTCTGTATTTGCTGGTTCCCCTGGCTCCGCTGGTCGGTGCCATCGCCGCCGGCCTGTTCGGCAAGGTGTTGGGGCGCGCGTGGTCGCATCGCATCACGATCGCGCTGGTCGCTGTCTCCTTCTTCGCTTCGCTGGCGATCTTCCAGGACGTGATGGCGGGGCATATTTTCAACGGCACGGTCTACAAGTGGATGGCTTCCGGCGACACCAGCTTCGAAGTCGGCTTCCTGATCGACCGCCTGACCGTGATGATGATGCTGGTGGTGACCTTCGTCTCGCTGATGGTGCACATCTATACCATCGGCTACATGGAAGAAGACCCCGGCTACCAGCGCTTCTTCAGCTACATCTCGCTGTTCACCTTCTCCATGCTGATGCTGGTGATGGCCAACAACTTCATGCAGCTGTTCTTCGGCTGGGAAGCGGTGGGCCTGGTGTCCTACCTGCTGATCGGCTTCTGGTACACACGCCCGACCGCGATCTATGCCAACCTCAAGGCGTTCCTGGTCAACCGCGTGGGCGACTTCGGCTTCCTGCTGGGCATCGGCCTGGTGCTGATGGTGTTCGGCACGCTGGATTACCAGTCCGTGTTCGCCAATGCACATAATTATGTGAACGACATCGCCCCCATCCCGGGCATGTCGGTGGGACTGCTGACGGCGATCTGCATCCTGCTGTTCATCGGTGCGATGGGCAAGAGCGCGCAGTTCCCGCTGCATGTGTGGCTGCCCGACTCGATGGAAGGCCCGACCCCGATCTCCGCGCTGATCCACGCCGCGACCATGGTGACCGCCGGTATCTTCATGGTGGCGCGCATGTCGCCGCTGTTCGAATTGTCCGAGACCGCGCTGTCCTTCGTCATGGTCATCGGCGCGATCACCGCGCTGTTCATGGGTTTCCTCGGCATCATCCAGAACGACATCAAGCGCGTGATTGCCTACTCCACGCTGTCCCAGCTCGGCTACATGACGGTGGCATTGGGTGCATCGGCCTACTCGGTGGCCGTGTTCCACCTGATGACTCACGCGTTCTTCAAGGCCTTGCTGTTCCTCGGAGCCGGTTCGGTCATCATCGCCATGCATCATGACCAGGACATCCGCAACATGGGCGGCCTGCGCAAATACATGCCGATCACCTGGGTCACTTCGCTGATCGGTTCGCTGGCGCTGATCGGCACACCGTTCTTCTCGGGTTTCTATTCCAAGGACAGCATCATCGAAGCGGTGGAATATTCGCACCTGGCAGGTTCCGGTTTTGCCTATTTCGCGGTAGTCGCGGGCGTGTTTGTCACCGCCTTCTATTCCTTCCGCATGTACTTCCTCGTGTTCCACGGAGAGGAGCGTTTCGGCAAGGACCACCACGATCATGAAGGCGACCACGACGACGAGGAAGCCACTGCCGACCACCACCATGGCCTGGCGCCGGGACAAAAACCGCACGAGACTTCCTGGGTGGTGACGCTGCCGCTGATCCTGCTGGCCATCCCGTCCGCGCTGATCGGTTTCATCACCGTCGAGCCGATGCTGTTCGGCGACTTCTTCCGCGATGCGATCTACATCAGCCACGAACATCATGCGCTGGCCGAGATGCGCGAGGAGTTCCACGGAGCGGTCGCGATGGCGATGCATTCGTTCTTCTCCGCACCGTTCATCCTGGCATTGCTGGGGGCAGGCAGTGCGTGGTTCTTCTACATGAAGCGTCCGGACATTCCGGAGATGATCAAGCAGAAGTTCTCGGCGATCTACACCGTGCTCGACCAGAAGTATTACTTCGACCGCTTCAACGACTGGTTCTTTGCGGGCGGCGCACGCGGCGTCAGCCGCTTGCTGTGGAAGTTCGGCGACGTGAAGCTGATCGACGGCTTCCTCGTGAACGGTTCGGCAAAAGTGGTCGGCATGTTCTCCGGCGTGTTGCGCGGCTTCCAGACCGGCTACGTCTATCACTACGCGTTTTGGATGATCATCGGCGTGTCTGCACTGCTGACAGTGCGGACATGGTTCGAATAAGGCAGTACTAGAGAAGAGCTGAAGGAACAAGCATGATTTTCGGATATCCCCTGTTAAGCGTCGTCGTCTGGCTGCCCATCATCTTCGGCCTGCTGGTGCTGGCGACCGGCAATGACCGCAATGCGAGGCTGGCACGCATCATCGCGCTGGTCGGTGCGATCCTGAGCTTCCTGGTTACGATACCGCTGTATACCGGATTCGACCGCATGACCAGCGCCATGCAGTTCGTCGTATTGAACGACTGGATCCCGCGTTTCAACATCCACTACCACCTCGGTGTGGACGGCATCTCGATGCTGTTCGTCCTGCTCAACAGTTTCTTCACGCCGCTGGTGGTGATCGCCGGCTGGCAGGTCATCGAGAAACGCGTGGCGCAATACATGGCGGCGTTCCTGATCATGTCCGGCCTGGTCAACGGCGTGTTCGTCGCGCTGGATGCGATGCTGTTCTATGTGTTCTGGGAAGCGATGCTGATTCCGATGTTCATCATCATCGGCGTGTGGGGTGGCCCCAACCGCGTGTACGCGGCGCTCAAGTTCTTCCTCTATACCCTGATGGGCTCGCTGCTGATGCTGGTGGCCTTGCTGTATCTCTATTACCAGACCGGCCTGCAGCATCCTGAGTCGGGAGGCAGCTTCGATATCCTCGAATTCCATCGCATGGCGCTTCCTTCCCTGGGCGTTCAGGTGATGTTGTTCATCGCCTTCTTTATGGCGTTCTCGGTGAAGGTGCCGATGTTCCCGGTACACACCTGGTTGCCCGATGCGCACGTGGAGGCGCCGACAGGCGGCTCGGTGGTATTGGCGGCGATCATGCTGAAGGTCGGCGCCTACGGTTTCATCCGCTTCTCCATGCCCATCCTGCCGGACGCCAGCCATTATCTGGCGCCGGTGATGATCACGCTGTCGCTGATCGCGGTGGTCTACATCGGCCTGGTCGCGCTGACCCAGGCCGATATGAAGAAACTGGTGGCTTACTCGTCCATCTCGCACATGGGATTCGTTACGCTCGGTTTCTTCATTTTCAATGCCTATGGCATCGAGGGCGCGCTGCTGCAGATGATCTCGCACGGCTTTGTTTCCGGCGCGCTGTTCCTGTGCATCGGCGTGCTGTATGACCGCGTGCATTCGCGCCAGATCGTCGATTACGGCGGCGTGGCCAACAAGATGCCGGTATTTGCGGCATTCTTCATGCTATTCGCCATGGCCAACAGCGGCTTGCCCGGTACCAGCGGTTTCGTCGGCGAGTTCATGGTGATCATGGGCGCGGTGAAGGCCAATTTCTGGTACGCCTTCCTGGCGGCAAGCACACTGATCTTCGGTGCGGCTTATACGCTGTGGATGTACAAGCGCGTGATCTTCGGTGCGGTCGCCAACGATCATGTCAAGCATCTGCACGACATCACGGCAAGAGAAATACTGGTCTTCGTCGTTCTGGCGATCACCGTGCTGGGTATGGGTCTGTATCCTTTGCCCTTCGCCGACATCATGCACACATCGGTGAACGATCTGATGGTGCATCTGGCTACTCCCAAAGTCCTGAATTGAGGAAAACATGACTCTTCTCTCCTCCCTGTCCCCGGCCTACGCAGAGATATTCCTGCTCACGATGGTGAGCGTGATCCTCATCGTGGATCTGTTCATGGCCAATCACACCAAGACACTGACCTATATGCTGGTGCAGGTCAGCCTGCTGGGCTGTTCGCTGATCACGGTGGCGACGCATCAGGACGGCATCGCGCACCTGTTCAATCACATGTTCGTGGACGACCTGATGTCGGACGTGCTCAAGCTGCTGACCTATCTGGCGGTATCCATGATGCTGGTGTATTCGCGCAGTTACCTGATGGCGCGCGGGTTGTTTACCGGCGAGTTCCTGTCGCTGACGCTGCTTGCCACGCTGGGCATGATGGTGATGATCTCTGCCAGCAATTTCCTGACTCTCTATCTGGGCCTGGAACTGCTTGCACTGAGCCTGTATGCGATGGTCGCGTTGCAGCGCGATTCCGCCATTGCTACCGAAGCAGCGATGAAATACTTCATCCTCGGCGCGATGGCTTCCGGCTTCCTGCTCTACGGCATGTCCATGCTGTATGGCGCGACTGGCTCGCTCGATATCAACCGCATCGCCCAGGCTATCCTGCACGGTTCTGCGAACAAGTCGCTGCTGGTGTTCGGTTTGGCCTTCATCGTGGCCGGCCTTGCGTTCAAGCTGGGTGCCGTGCCGTTCCATATGTGGGTGCCGGACGTCTATCACGGCGCACCGACCGCGATGACCATGTTCATCGGCTCCGCGCCCAAGCTGGCAGCGTTCGCATTCGTCATGCGCATCCTGGTGGAAGCTCTGCAGCCGCTGATGATCCACTGGTCCGGCATGCTCATGATCCTCGCCGTATTGTCCATGGCCGTAGGTAACATCACCGCCATCGCGCAAACCAATATCAAGCGCATGTTCGCCTATTCGACCATTGCCCATATGGGTTTCCTGCTTATCGGCGTCCTGAGCGGGACCCTCGAAGGCTACGGCTCCGCCATGTTTTACGCCATCATCTACGTGCTGATGAGCCTGGGCGGTTTCGGCATGATCATGCTGCTGTCGCGCGAAGGTTTCGAAGCCGACAACCTGAACGACTTCAAGGGGCTCAACCAGCGCAGCCCGTGGCTCGCCTTCATGATGTTGCTGCTGATGTTCTCCATGGCAGGTGTACCTCCCACCGTGGGTTTCTATGCCAAGTTCTCGGTACTGAATGCGGCGCTTCAGACCGGACATCTCTTGCTGGTGGTGTTGGCGGTGCTGTTCTCGCTGATCGGTGCCTTCTACTATCTGCGTATCGTCAAACTGATGTACTTCGATGCGCCGGAAAGCCATGAAAAACTTTATATCCAGCCCGACAGCACGTTGCTGATCTCGATCAACGGCCTTGCCGTGCTGGCATTGGGCATCCTGCCGGGCACGCTGATGTCGGTGTGCGCCGTTTCCGTGCGGCAATCTTTGCTGCATTGACCGCAGCCATGCTTTGAACAGACACACTCCCGCTGCGGCGGGAGTGTTTATTTGTAGCCCGGATAATTCGTCAATTTTATTTGCTATTGTAGGAGCGGGCCCTGCCCGCGATCAGTATCGTTCAGATTCGCAGGCCGCTTCGACAAGCTCAGGACAGGCATAGCCTGCTCCTGCAAGTTATAAAAACGTTTTGGATAGGAAGAATATGGACCTGACAGAGAAGCAACTCGACAGCCAAGTCATGTATGACGGCGACTTCATCAACGTGCACAAGGACAAGGTGCTATTGCCGGACGGCAGCACCAGCACGCGCGAATACATCACCCATCCCGGTGCGGTCGCCGTGCTCGCCTTGCTGGATAACGGCAATCTGGTGATGGAACGGCAATACCGCTATCCCTTGCACCGTGAACTCGTCGAGCTGCCCGCCGGCAAGATCGACGACGGCGAAGATATCCTCGTCACGGCGCAACGCGAACTGCTGGAAGAAACCGGCTATGTGGCGAGCGAATGGATACACCTGACCACGGCCTGGCCTTGCATCGGCTATTCAAACGAACGCATGGAGTATTTTTTGGCGCGCGGCCTGAAGCATGTGGGACACCAGCTGGACGAGGGCGAATTCCTCGAAGTGTTCGAGCTTTCCCTGAGTGACGCCATCGAGTGGATACGTCTGGGCAAGATCAACGACAGCAAATCCATCGTCGGCCTGTTCTGGCTGGACAAGATGCAGCACGCGGGCTGGGGTGCACTGAAGTAAGGCATCATTGTGGTGCACGATAGATGAATAGGCACCAAAGTGGTGATTTATCCATCCGTAAAATTTCCCCTCTGATAAAAATCTCTAAATGAATCAATGCACGTTGCAAGTGGCACAAGGCTTGCATACGTACCGCCGGATTGCACATTATTGGAGATAACATGGAAAACTTGAAGGTCGGAACCGATGCATTATTCATCCTGTTAGGCGCCATCATGGTGCTGGCGATGCACTCCGGTTTCGCGTTTCTGGAACTGGGTACGGTGCGCAAAAAGAACCAGGTCAACGCGCTGGTGAAGATCCTTTCCGATTTCGCGGTATCCACGCTGGCTTATTTCTTCATCGGCTACAGCATCGCTTACGGCGTCAATTTCTTCAGCGGTGCGGAAGAGCTGGCGCAGAAGAACGGTTATGAGCTGGTGAAGTTCTTCTTCCTGCTCACGTTCGCCGCTGCCATCCCTGCCATCGTTTCCGGCGGCGTGGCCGAACGTGCGCGCTTCAACCCCATGCTCGCCGCCACCTTCGTGCTGGTCGGTTTCGTCTATCCTTTCTTCGAAGGCATTGCCTGGAACCATCGCTTCGGCGTGCAGGAATGGCTGAACGCGAGCTTCGGTGCCGAGTTTCACGACTTCGCCGGTTCCGTGGTGGTGCATGCGGTGGGCGGCTGGATCGGACTGGCGGCAGTGCTGATGCTCGGCGCACGACACGGCCGCTACAGCAAGGAAGGGCGCATCTCCGCGCACCCGCCGTCGAGCATCCCCTTCCTGGCACTCGGTGCGTGGGTACTCACCGTGGGCTGGTTCGGGTTCAACGTCATGTCGGCCCAGACCATAGACAAGATCAGCGGACTGGTTGCCGTGAATTCGCTGATGGCGATGGTGGGCGGCACGCTGGTCGCATTGTGGGTGGGCAAGAACGACCCCGGCTTTGTGCATAACGGCCCGCTCGCCGGACTGGTTGCCGTGTGCGCCGGATCGGATGTGATGCATCCGCTCGGGGCATTGATCACCGGCGGCGCGGCCGGCGGCCTGTTCGTGTGGATGTTCACCCTCACGCAGAACCGCTGGAAGATCGACGATGTGCTCGGCGTGTGGCCGCTGCACGGCCTGTGCGGGGCATGGGGCGGCATCGCCGCGGGCATCTTCGGGGCAAAAGCGTTCGGCGGCCTCGGCGGCATCAGCTTCATGTCGCAGCTCATCGGCACCCTGCTGGGCATCGCCATCGCGCTGATCGGCGGCTTTGCCGTGTACGGTGCGATGAAGAAGCTCGTCGGCATCCGTCTGGATCGTGAAGAGGAATTCAACGGCGCGGACTTGAGCATACACAAGATCTCCGCTACGCCGGAGCGCGAGTCGGGCTGGTAATTCGTAGATCAGGTTTTAAATGTTAACGGCGCCCCAACCTTGAGGCGCCGTTTGTTTTGTGGGGTATCAGGCTTCTTGCATCATGACTATCGAGGCGGCGCTGTTGGCTGTTGGCCGCGCGCACGGCCGCTCAGAGCGCGAAGCCGAGAGCAACGCCGACGAAAAAGTAAACATTGACCTCTGATTTCTGGGTGCACGGTGTACCAGTCATGGACGCTGGCGAGGTGTATTCGCATGACCTGGACGAAAAGAATTTGCCGACGTTCATCTCGGGTATGATCGAAACGCTCGTGCCCGGGATCGGGATCCGATCGCCGAGATCGAAGTTCAGTCTGACGGCATTGGAGTGTGCCGTGCCCTGATACTGGCCTGATCTGCTCATGTCGTGGATGAATGTCCAGTCCCCATTCCAGCGCCCGAGACTCCCGCCCGTAAAGAATCCCCGCATGGCGCCCGCCGGGTAGTGCCGGACACCGATGTCCAGGCCGCGCAGCGTCCCATCCTCCCGATAGTTCCCATCGTCGAACTTATAGTCCACCTTGTTGACGCGCCCCAGGATTGCGGTCGTCGGGGTGAGCAGGTGTTCGTACTCCACCAGATAGACATTGGCATCGCAGTGCGGCATGGTCCGTATTATTCCGCCGAACCCCAGATTCACCGAGTCGGCTGATTCCGCACCTGCTGCCCTCTGTGTCATCACGCCCACCATAACAATGATAATAACGAATTGCGCTAAATATCTTTTCATGGCGACCTCCAGCACACAAAGCCAAGCCTGGTTATTGATTTGACGCGGCCATGTTCAATTTCATACAGCCGGGCCCAATGGCGATTGCTGTTTCAAGTTCGCGCTTTCTCATTTCAGGACAGTCACGTTAGCAATGCGGCTGCGTACCGTCGATACGGTAAGAACAGTAGACCAGGCCCGCCATCGAGCAGTCCGGCATCCGGAAGTAATTTCCGGACATCGATCTCGATAGTTGGTGGGCATTTTCGGTAAAGCGCCGAACTGGGCGCGGTACTCAAGCGGGGTGATCGCGTGCAGATCTACGTTCCGCGTCATAGCGGGAGAGTACGACGGGTAGTTTGCCCGGTTACAGACCCTCCGTTCGTGGTGGCGTGTCGAACCATGCACGGGGGGCGATCGGCGGAAACGCGGGCAACACGCCCGCGTTTCTAATGATGCTTCAGGTGCTTCATCAGCATGCTGTCCATCATGGCCAGATGCTTGTCGAACCATTCGGCCAGGTTTTCTTTTACATGTGCACGCACCAGGGACAAGCGGCCGCGCCTGATGCCGCGGTTGAGCTCATGCATTTCGGTTAACACACGCTGGTGTTCGCTTTCGTGCATATCCGTTTCCTGATATTTCGCTTCGCGCATCAGGTTGCCTTCCCTCAGGAAGTGTTCGCGGGTATGGACGATCAACGCTTGGTACAACGACGGAAAGTCCGTATCGCTGGATGCGTTGAGTGCGGTCAGTCGCGTGATGAATTCGCGATGATCGCCATCCATTTCGTTTAACCCTGGTGTCTGGTGCGCGTTCATGCTGGTGCATGGCTGGCGGTCCAGCCCTGTGTGACGGTGATGCCTTGCTTCATGATTTCTCCCACCCCTCATATCAACAACAACGTATATATTTTTTTTGGTGCGCATTCTATATAACGCCATAGTACAAAGCGACTGGATGGAGCGTCATACCAACAAAGTTAGTAATGACATTCATGACCGGGCACCAGGTCCGGAAATGTGCGCCAGGGTTCGCGCCCCCGGCCTTTTTCAGGTACATCACCAGCGCGGGCCCCTTTGTTGTTGGCTGCCACTCAACATGCAAAATCCGGCTGCTAAGGTATGATGCCGGTCAACTTCACTGTTCGACACAACAGGCGAGAATGCGTGATACAAAAACATCGCACTACTATGTTGGACAGGTGGCAGCGACTGATCCGCACGAATTCCTGAAGGGCATGAGACTCCTGATCATTGCGCTGATCCTGGCGGCCGCCTCATTTCCCTCCCATGCCAAATGCACCGCTCACGACGTCTGGTCCGGTGACGACAAGAATCTGCACTTTGCAGCCGGTATGGCTATTGCCGGGCTCGTCACGGCATATACCGACAGCCGGAGGAAAGGTTTCTATACCAGCACCGCAGTAGGGGTCGCCAAGGAAGTCGCCGACGCATTGGAATCGGGAGAGTGCTCACTGCAAGACCTGGCGGTGACGGCAGCTGGCGCTGCGGCTGGTGCTTACATGGGGCACTTCTATATAACGCGTACCCAAGGGAAGACGGTAGTGACCTACGCAGCACAGTTCTGATGGAATCTTCCGCTCTGTCTCAATTCTTGGGGACTTACATAGTTTCCCGTATTTACCCATAGTCAATCTAGGCATCTAATCAGCGTCAATTTGCGTAGCCCGTCCGGGTATCTCCGGGTAGCCCTTCCAGTTTGGCAGGTTTGTTTTCCGGGTTTCTATTTTGTCGTGTGCTGAATAGTCAGGGAGCAGGCTCATGCATACAGAAAAACGCAGTGAAAATCGCACGGCCTTTACACGGCAACCGAGGGGCAAGCTCCAGATCCTGGCCGGAGACCGGCGCATCCAGGTCTCCGCAGTAAAGGACATGTCGCGGATCGGTATCCGGTTGATGACCGATGTGCTGGTCAACATCGGCGAGAAAGTATTGATCAGGTACCAGGCGGAGAACATCGATCTCAAGTTGAACGGCACCGTCATCTGGAACTCGGATTCAATCGATAGCGCCGATAGTGACGCTAGAGCCAATGGATACACTGTCGGCATCAAGATGGCCAGCCCGTCGCTCCTGCAAGCTTTCTGGTGAAGTGTGCGGGCCGGGAATCGCATCCCGGATTCAACCCCGTCAGTCCTGCACTCGCCTCGACTTCTGAAACCCGGAATCTGCTCATCCCGTCGCAGTTCACGATGTTTTCCGGACATGGTATTCCCTGCGCAACTCTGCTACGCTCCTGAACGTCAAGTGTGGCTGGTGTGCTTTCCGGGTTTCACTTCACCACCATTGCAGAGAGCCGTATTCTCGGGAGACAACCATGTTCTTCAGGAAAATCGCTTTCCCCCCAATGCTGTTCACTTTCATTTCCTTGATACCCGGTCATGCAGCAAGCGCCGCAGAGGTATCTCTCGCCGAAACTGCAAAGCCATATTCCATCGCTGCACATGTGGACTGGGCATCCGCCTACTATGTGCGCGGCGCCACCACCACTTACGGCAACAGCTATCCCGGCCTCGGCAATGCCGGTGCGGATGCACCCGAGTCCAGCCAGCCGGTTCTGCAATGGGGTGCTGACTATATCCACAGCAGCGGCTGGTACGCCGGCTACTGGGCTTCCCGGATCAATTACTCGTACAAGCGCTCTGGGGCAGTCCTACGATGACCGGACCATCGTCTCCGGATTCCAGGGGAACAAGTCGATCGAGAACGACCTCTATGGCGGCTACAGCGGCAAGCTCGGCGATCTCGGCTATACACTCGGGCTGACATCTTATCTTTACATCAACGGCAGGCATGCCGACGGGCTGGAGACCAGGCTCGGCGTGACCTACCTGGATGTCGGCCTCAATGCGCAGACGTTGCTCAACGACACCGTGTGGGGCAATCGGGGCGACACCTACTGGACGCTCACCTATGCCAGGCCGTTGCCCCATGACATCAGTTTCAGCACCGGCCTCGGCTGGTACTATTATCAGCGCGAGGGGAAGTATCTGGGGACACGGGACACTCTGTCGGGCACGGCTTGCGGCGCCGGCACCGCATTCGTGATCAACGGTTGCTATGCCGGTAACCAGCCCGTGAGCAGCGCATTCCGTCACCTGATCCTGGGCGTCAGCCAGCCCATCGGCAAGACAGGGGCCACCTGGAATCTGCAAGGAATACTCGGTGGCGACAACCGCTTCGGCATCCGCCAGACCAGCAAGGCTATGGGGTCGCTCAGCTACGGATTCTGAGCGTGCAGACCGGTTTTGAATCAGGCCAACCTTTTGGGAGACAAGTCATGAGGCCGTCGATATGGATCGCACTGTTCGCTGGGTTAACGCTCATGACAGCCTGTTCGCCGCCGCCGTCAGAACCCTTGCGGATCGTAAGCAGTCCATGGCCGGGTTACGAGCCGCTCTATCTGGCGCGCGACCTCGGTTACCTGAAGGAATCTGCGGCGCGCATTGCCGAGCTGCCTTCCTCGAACATTAACTTCGAAGCGTTCAAGAACGGATCGGGCGATGTTGCCACGCTCACACTGGACGAAGTCGTCACCTTGCTGGCGGAGGGGCGGAAGTTGCGCGTGCTGCTGGTCATGGATGTTTCCAATGGCGCCGATGCGGTCGTGGCGAAAAACGACATCAAGTCTGTTGCCGGGCTCAAGGGGAAACGGCTGGGTATGGAGAACATCCCGCTGGGGGTGTACGTCCTGAACCGGATGCTGGAGATCGCCCGCCTTAAGGCAACCGATATCAAGGTTGTGCCGATGCCGGAGGACAAGCATGAAGATGCCTTTCGAAAGGGCAAGATCGATGCCGCCATCACCATGGAGCCATACAAGACCATGATGCTGCAGGCGGGCGGACATGTGCTGTTCGACAGCAGCCAGATACCAGACGAGATATTCGATCTGGTGGTGGTGCGGGACGAGGTCTACCAGGCGCGGCGTAATGATCTGTGCAATCTGGTGCAGCAGTGGTTCCGCACGCTCGACTACATCAAGGCCAACCCGCAGGAAGCCGCGGCCCGCATGGGCAAGCGTATGGGAGTCGATGCGGCGATCTTCCTTGCGTCGATGAAGGGAGTGAAAGTACCTGATCGCAAGGAAAACCAGCGTCTGCTGGGCGGCACTTCTCCGGCGCTGCTCGTCCCCGCCATGAAACTGGCGGAGATCATGCGGCGCGAGCATATGATCGATGGGCAGGCGGATTTTGCCGCCAGTATCGATCCGGGCTTCGCAGCCTGTTTGAAGTGAACGATGAAGGTGGGCGCGTCTCGATCTGTCGGGAACATTAAATGAAAATGCGACTTGCCGTTCTCATCCCGTTGCTGCTGATCCTTTCTTCGCTGGTCAGCAGCACGCTGCTGTTCAGGGATGAGATCCGCCTCACCACGAAGAATATCGAGCAGGAGGGGATCAACGACATCAATGTATCCCTGACGCACCTGCAGAACATCCTGGATACGCAACTGGCCGCCGGCAACCTTCAGGATGCCAGGCTCAGCCTGGCTGTCACCGCGCTGCATCCGGGAATACAAACCATGCTGTTCGCCGATGACAAGGACATGGTGATGCTGGCGCACCGTTCCCTGTGGTTGGGGAACCGCGCCGTTCAAGTCAGCGCCTATGATGAGGAGATCGCCCGGCAAGTGAGGCGGGGCGGCGCCAGCAAAGTATCGATCAACGAGCAGCGATCGCTGTTGAGCGGCTACTATCCGGTGACGCTGAGCATCAGGGCCGGGGGGGCCGGCATCGACCGGATCGGTGTCCTGTTCGTCGAGTACGATCTCGCGCCCCAGCTTGCCAATGCCAGGCATTTCGCCGTCTTGCATGCCTTGACCTACGGCAGCCTGATGATCGCGGTCACCGTTGTCGTCGCCCTGTTGTTGCATCTGCTGGTGGCAAGACGGGTGCGGAAGATCGTGCGGGCCTCGGAGCGGTTTGCCGCAGGAGACCTTGATGCCAGCGTCCGGCTTCGGGGTAGCGACGAACTGGCCGAGCTGGGTCATGCTTTCGATCATATGGCAAGTCAGCGCAAGGAGGCGCAAGAAGCGCTGCGTCAGGCCAACGTCTACAACCGCAGCCTGATCGAAGCGAGTCTGGATCCCTTGGTGACCATCAACCCGGAAGGGAAGATCACCGACGTCAACCGGACTACCGAGGAAGTAACGGGCAGGAATCGCTCCGAGTTGATCGGCACGGACTTCTCCGACTACTTTACCGAGCCGCACAAAGCACGCGAGGGCTACCAACAAGTATTCCAGAAAGGTTTCGTCACCGACTATCCGCTGGCCATCCGCCACAGGGATGGATACATCACCGATGTCCTGTACAACGCCAGCGTTTACCGCGATGAGGCCGGCGAAGTGCTGGGCGTGTTCGCCGCAGCACGCGATATCACCGAGCGCAAACTGGCCGAAGAACAGCTCAAGCGCAGCGAGCATGGCCTTGCCGAGGCGCAACGCATCGCCCATCTTGGCAACTGGGAGCTTGACCTCGTCCATAACGTGCTGATCTGGTCGGACGAGATCTATCGCATCTTCGAGATCGATCCGGAAAAATTCGGCGCGTCCTATGATGCTTTCCTGGACGGGATACATCCCGACGACCGCGAGATGGTGAACAACGCCTATAGCGAGTCGGTCAAGAACAAAAGGCCTTATGACATCGTGCACCGGCTGCAGATGAAGGACGGTCGGGTGAAATACGTGAACGAGAAATGCGAAACGTATTACGACGCGGGCGGCAAGCCGTTGCGCTCTACCGGCACGGTGCATGACATCACCGAGCGCCACAAGGCGCAACAGGAAGTGATGCAACTGAGCATGCAGAACAGGCTGATCCTGGATTCGGCGGGAGAAGGTATCTACGGGCTGGACATCGAGGGCCGAAGCACGTTCGTCAATCCCGCCGCGCTGCTATTGCTGGGTTTCGGGGTCGAGGAACTTCTTGGACAGCACAGCCATGCCATGTTTCATCATACCAGGCCGGATGGCAGTCCCTATCCGCAGGAGGAATGTCCGGTTCAGGCAGCGTACAAGCAGGGCGTGATTCATCGCGGGAATGACCTGTACTGGCGGAAGGATGGAAGCAGCTTTCCGGTGGAGTTCGTCAGCACGCCGATTATTGAGGCAGGGAAAACGACCGGCGCTGTGGTGATGTTCAGCGACATCACCGAGCGCAAACGCGCGGAAGAGGCGCAGCGTCATCTGAACCGCGAACTGCGGGCTATCAGCAACTGCAATCAGGCGCTCATGCGGGCGGAGGATGAACAGACACTGCTCAACGACATCTGCAGCATCATTTGCGACCAGGCCGGTTACCGCATGGCCTGGGTCGGGTACGCCGAGCAGGACGATGCCAGGACAGTACGCCCCGTGGCCTGGGCCGGGGTCGAAGAAGGATATCTCGCAACCGCCAATATCACCTGGGCCGATACGGAACGCGGGCGAGGTCCCAGCGGGGTTGCCATTCGTACCGGAGAAAGCGTCTGCGTCCAGGACTTCACGAACGATCCTTACTCTCTTTGGCGCGACAATGCCTTGCAGCGCGGCTATCGTTCCAGCATCGCGCTGGCACTCAAGGACGAAAACGGCAATACCTTCGGCGCTCTTAATATTTATGCCTCGGAGCCCAATGCCTTCACGCCGGACGAGATACGGCTGATGGAAGAACTGGCTGCCGACCTGGCGTTTGGCATCACCGTCCTTCGCGCCCGCATCGAGCGCAACCGGGCGGAGGAGGAAATTCGCATGCTCAACCAGGAACTCGAACACCGGGTCGAAGAGCGCACTGCAGACCTGGTCCTGGCGCGCGATGCGGCGGAGGCGGCGAACCAGGCCAAGAGCGTGTTCCTGTCCAACATGAGCCATGAGTTGCGCACCCCGCTGAACGCCATACTCGGTTTCTCCAACATGATGCGCAAGGATCCGCTGGTGCATGAGGGCCAACGGAAGAACCTCGACATCATCAATCGCAGCGGCGAACATCTGCTGACCCTGATCAACGACGTGCTGGAAATGGCCAAGATCGAAGCAGGACGGGTGCAGCTGGAAAACGAGCCGTTCGATCTGGGCAGCATGGTGAGGGACGTTACGGACATGATGCAAATGCGGGCGGAGGAAAAAGGCATCAAACTGCTGATCGACCAGTCTTCGCACTTCCCGCGCTATATCGTCGGGGATGAGGCCCGATTGCGTCAGGTGCTGATCAATCTGATGGGGAATGCCATCAAGTTCACGCAGCAGGGGGGAGTGACCCTGCGCCTGGGTACGAAGAAAAACAAGATTTCGCACCTGCAGATCGAGGTCGAGGACTCCGGTACGGGCATCGCGCCGGAAGACCAGCAGCGCATCTTCGAACCGTTCGTGCAACTGGGCGATCAGGGGGGCAACAAGGGGACAGGGCTGGGGCTGACCATCACGCGCCAATTCGTGCAGCTGATGGGAGGGAGCATCGGTCTGGAAAGCACGCCGGGCAAAGGATCGTTGTTCCGGGTCGACTTGCCGTTGAACGAGGTCAAGGAAACCGACATTGCCAAGCCGAAGCAGGCGGATAAAGGCGAAGTGGTGAGGCTGGCTCCCGGGCAGGCCGAATACCGCGTCCTGGTCGTCGAAGACCAGCGCGACAACCAACTGCTGCTTGCGAAGCTGATGGAATCCGTCGGCTTCCAGGTCAAGGTGGCCGAGAACGGCGAGCAAGGGGTACAACTGTTCCAGAGCTGGCATCCGCATTTCATCTGGATGGACAGGCGCATGCCGGTGATGGATGGCCTGGAAGCGACGCGGCGCATACGCGAGTTGCCCGGCGGCAAGGACGTGAAGATCGTCGCGGTAACGGCCTCCGCCTTTATCGAGCAGCGGGCAGAAATGCTCGATGTCGGAATGGACGATTTTGTGCGCAAGCCCTATCGCTCAAATGAAATATACGAATGCATGTCGAAACAATTGGGTGTGAGATATATTTACGAGGGCGTGCCGGAGGCGCAGGAACAGGCTGTTGTGCTCACGCCGGAGATGCTGGCCGGGTTGCCGGAGGCGTTGCGCAGCGACTTGAAGGATGCGCTGGAAAGCCTGGAGAGCGATCGCATCGCAGTCGTCATCCAGCAGGTTGCAGCGTACGATCGGGCCTTGCAGAAGACGCTGATGCAACTTGCCGGGGATTTTGATTACCCCGCTATACTGAGGGCTCTGGGAACGAATTGACGAGAACACTATGGCTGACAAAGGCAAAATCCTCGCGGTAGACGACACTCCGGCTTCTCTCAAGTTGTTGACCGACCTGCTGAAGGCGGAAGGCTATGACGTGCGCTCCGCCATCAGCGGGGAAGTGGCCTTGCATTCCGCCATCAACAATCCGCCGGAACTGGTGCTGCTGGATATCCGCATGCCCGAGATGAATGGCTTCGAAGTCTGCCGGCGGCTCAAGGCACAATTCGAAACCCGCGAAGTACCGGTGATCTTCGTCAGCGCCATATCGGAAACTGATGAGAAGGTGCTGGGCTTCGAGCTGGGCGCTGTGGATTTCGTCACCAAGCCCTATCAGCGCGAAGAGTTGCTGGCCCGGGTGCGCACTCATCTTGAGTTGAATCGTCTGCGCAACCATCTCGAGGAATTGGTGAAGGAGCGCACAGAAGAGCTCAGGCAAAGCGAGAAAAAACTCAGGGCCAGCCTGCTCGATTCCATCACGGCGCTAGCCGCTACCGTCGAAATGCGCGATCCCTATACCGCCGGCCACCAGCGACGCGTCGCGCAACTCGCCATTGCCATCGCTGAGAAACTGCAACTTCCGGCGGAGCAGATCGAGGGGATACACCTGGCCAGTGTGGTGCATGATGTCGGCAAGATTCGCGTTCCGGCGGAAATCCTAAGCAAACCCGGGCTGCTTAACGAACTGGAATTCCGCATCATCAAGGAGCATCCTCAAAACGGCTACGAGATACTCAAGACCATCGAGCTTCCCTGGCCGGTTGCCAAGATCGTGCTGCAGCATCATGAGCGAATGGATGGGACCGGCTATCCCAATGCGCTCAAGGGCGATCAGATCCTGCTCGAAGCCCGGATTATTTCGGTGGCTGACGTGGTGGAGGCCATGGTATCGCACCGTCCGTACCGCGCCGGGCTCGGTGTCGATGCGGCGCTGGAAGAAATTACGCGTCATAGGGATACGCGATACGACCCGGCAGTGGTGGATGCTTGCCTGAAGCTTTTCAGGGAGCAGGATTTCAAGTGGACCTAGGCATCGTCCGATGGTGCCGATTCATGTGCCGGACTGACGTGCCAGCATATCCTGCATCCCATTCGCTCATCGTCCGGATCGTTTCCTCACTGCGCCTTGGCAACGCTCTGTTCTTTCCATCCCCCGCCAAGCGCCTTGAAAAGATCGGCGACGGCACTGCGCTGCGCCCGCTCTGCATCCAGCCGATTCAGTTGGGCCTGAATGTAATTTCGCTCCACATCCAGCAGTTCCAGACGGCTCGCGATCCCGGATTGATAACGCAACTCTGCCTGCTTGTAGGCCGATGCCAATGCGTCGCTGCGCGTGGTTTCGTAAGCCAGTACCTGCCTTGCGGATGATTGCGCCGACAGGGCGTTGCGCACATCGCCGAAGGCGTTGGCGACAGCCTGCTTGTACTGGATCAGCGCCTGGTCGCGACGTGCTTCAGCCGCATCCACCAGGAAGCCGATGCGTCCGGCATTGAAGATCGGCTGGGTGGCGTTGGCAGCGAACTGGAAGATGCGCGCCGGCCCGGAAAACAGGTCGGAGAACGCGACGCTTTCGCCGCCCACATAACCGGTCAGCGAGATCGATGGAAAGTACTGCGCGCGAGCCACGCCGATACGTGCGTTCAACGCCACCAGCTTTTGCTCGGCATCTCTCAGGTCGGGCCTGCGCAACAGCAGGTCGGAAGGCAATCCATCCGGTACCGTTGCGACCGGAAGGGAAGGGGTGCCGCGTTGCACGGCGCTACCCATCACGTCGCGGGGCGAACGTCCCAGCAGCAGGGTCAGCGCGGTTTCCTGCTTGCTGCGCGTTTGGCTCAGCGTGGCGAGTTGCGATTGCACGGCAGCCACATCGGCTTCCGCCTGGTGCAGGTCGTATTCGGACATCACGCCGACCTCGACTTGCTTCTTGTTAAGTCCTATCCTTTCCTGGCGGCTTGCCAGCAAACGCTGCAAGGCAGCCTCCTGAGCATCCAGCGCGACGAGAGCGAAATACTGCTGCGCCACTTGCGTGGTCAGCGTAAGGCGCACAGTCTCCTTCGCCGACTCCGCAGACAGCAGGTCTGCGCGCGCGGCTTCCGTTGCGCGCCTGATCTTGCCCCAGAGGTCGAGCTCGTAACTCGCATCGAGCGAGGTATGCGAAAGATTCTGGGTACGCGGCAGGGTGGCAGGGCGCGGGAACGCACCCATCAAGGTGTTTTGAGTCCTGCTTCCCATCACATGGGCGCTGACGGACGGATATTGATCGGCGCCGGTGATGCCCAACTGGGCACGTGCTTCCAGTACCCGCCCTGCTGCCACCTGAATATCCGCATTGTGCGCCAACGCTTCATCTTCCAGCTGGTCCAGGGTCGCATCGGCATAGAGATGCCACCATTGATCGGTCGCGATGCCGGCCTTCTGTGCAGTGCCGTCCTGTTGCGCCGGCCAGCTTTCCGGCAACGCCATGTCGGGGCGCTTGTAGTCCGGCCCGGCGGCACAGGCTGCCAACAGGCAGGCGGGAAACAGGACAGCAACGGCTCTCAATTTCATTTTCGAATTACTCATGTTTATCCTCATCTTGAGGGCGTGCCTTACCGGGGAAGCGACGGCGGATGACAACGAAGAATACCGGTATGAAGAACACGGCCAGCACGGTGGCCGAGATCATGCCGCCCATGACGCCGGTGCCGATGGCGTGACGCCCGTTGGCGCCTGCGCCGTGCGAGACGACCAGCGGCAACACGCCCAGCACGAAGGCGATGGAAGTCATCAGGATCGGGCGGAAGCGCAGGCGGCAGGCCTCCAGCGTGGCGTCCATGAGACTGTGTCCCCTGTGTATCAGGTCGAGCGCGAACTGGATGATCAGGATCGCGTTCTTGGCGGCGAGGCCAATGATGACGATCAGGCCGACCTTGAAATAGATATCGTTGTTCAGGCCGCGCAAGTAGACCGCGGATAACGCACCCAGAATACCGATGGGTACCACCAGGATCACCGCCACCGGGATGGCCCAGCTTTCATACAGTGCCGCCAGGCACAGGAACACGGCGATCAGCGACAAACCGAACAGGAACGGCGCCTGGTTGCCCGACAGCCGTTCCTCGCTGGACGTTCCCGACCATTCGAAGCCGAAGCCGGGCGGCAACTGTGCGGCCACTTCGGTCATGGCGGCGAGCGCTTCGCCGCTGCTGTGGCCGGGTGCCGGGCTGCCGGAGATCTTCATGGCGGGCAGGCCGTTGTAGCGATCCAGCTTGGGCGAGCTGACGACCCAGCTTGCCTTGGCGAACTCGGACAAGGGCACCATCCCGCCCTGCGTGTTGCGGATCGGGAGCTGCATGATCTGCGAGGGCGAACTGCGCGTGCGGGATTCGGCCTGCATCTGCACGCGCAGGATGCGTCCTTCGCGCACGAAGTCGTTGATGTAGGCCACGCCCAGCACGGATTGCAGCGTGTCGTTGAGATTGGCGAGATCGATGCCCAGTGCACGTGCCTTGAGCCGGTCCACATCGATCAGCAACTGCGGTCCCGGCTCCTGGCCTTCAGGACGCACGCCGACCAGCATCGGGTGCTTGCTGGCGACGCCCAGCGCAATATTGCGCGCTTCCAGCAGCTTGGCGCGTCCCTGGCCGGAACGGTCCTGCAAACGGAAGTCGAAGCCGCCCACCGCCGCCAGTTCCGGGATCGGCGGCACGTTGATGGCGAAGATGAACGCCTGCTTGATGCGGAACAGGGCCATGTTGGCTTTCTTCACCAGCGCCGGCGCGGCGCTGTCCGCGCTGGGGCGCGCGTCCCAGTCCTTGAGGCGCACGAACACCATGGCGGCATTCTGTCCGCGGCCGAAGAAGGAGAAGCCCAACACGCCGATGACATGTTCCACCTCGGGCTGCTTCATGTAGAACTGTTCGACGTTGGCGATCACCTCCTGGGTGCGTTCGCGCGTGGCGCCCGGCGGCAACTGGATCACGTTGATGAAGTAGCCCTGGTCTTCTTCCGGCAGGAAGCTGGTGGGCAGGTGCATGAACAGCCAGCCCAAGCCCACCAGCAGCGCGGCGTAGATCAGCCAGATAGCGGCCGGTGTGCCGGAGCACCCGCTCGACGCCGTTGCGATAATACTTCGTGGTCTTGCCGAAGAAGCGGTTGAACCAGCCGAGGAAGCCTTTCGAGGGCACCATTTCATGTTGCGGATCGTTTCTCAACAGGGCGGCGCACAGCGCGGGCGTCAGCGTCATGGCCATCAGCAACGAGAACAGGATGGTCAGCACCAGCGTCACCGCGAACTGGCGATAGATCGCGCCGACCGAGCCGCCGAAGAACATCATCGGCACGAACACGGCGCACAACACCAGCGTGATCGCGATGATGGCGCCGACGATCTGTCCCATGGCCTTGCGCGTGGCATCGCGCGGCGAGAGATTTTCCTCGGTCATGATGCGTTCGACGTTCTCCACCACCACGATGGCGTCGTCCACCACGATACCCACGGCCAGCACCATGGCGAACAGGGTCAGCGTGTTGACCGAGTAGCCGACGGCGTACAGGCCCACCATGCCGCCGATCAGCGCGATCGGCACCACGATGGCGGGAATGAAGGTGGCGCGCAGGTTGCCCAGGAACAGCCAGATCACGATGAACACCAGCACCATCGCCTCAATCAGCGTTTGCACCACTTCGCTGATCGAGATCTCGACGAACTTGGACGTGTCGTAGGGGATGATCCAGTCCACGCCCTTGGGGAAGAATTTGGACAGTTCGTCCATCTTGGCCTTCACTGCCTTGGCCGTATCCAGCGCGTTGGCAGTAGGCGACAGGCGGATTGCCATGGCGGAAGCGGGCTGGCCGTCGATGCGGGCCATCACCGAGTAGTCCTGGGCGCCGAGTTCCACGCGTGCCACGTCCTTGACGCGTACGGTCGAGCCGTCCGGGTTGGCGCGCACGATGATGTTGCCGAATTCTTCCGGCGTGGACAGTCGGCTGCGCGTGACGATGATCGCATTCAGTTGCTGGCCCGGCTGAGCGGGCAACTGGCCCAGCTCACCCGTGGCCAGCTGCGTGTTTTGTGCGCGGACCGCCGTGCTCACGTCGCCGGGCGACAGATTGTAGGCATGCAGTTTTTCCGGCTTGAGCCACAAGCGCATCGAGTATTCGGTGCCGAACAGCAGCGCTTCGCCGACCCCGGGCACGCGGCGGATGTTCTCCAGTATGTTGGCTGCCGCATAGCTGCCGAGCGCCACGTTGTCGCGGCTCTTGTCGGGCGAGACCAGCGCCACGATCATCAGGAAGTTGCGTGCCGATTTGGCGACGGTGATGCCGACCCGGCGCACGTCGTCCGGCAGACGCGCCTCGGCGCGCTTGATGCGGTTCTGCGTTTCCACCGAAGCCACATCGAGGTTGGTGCCGGCTTCGAAGGTCAGCGTGATGGTGCCGATGCCCTGTTCCGACGAGGAGTCCATGTACAGCAGGTGTTCGACACCGTTCAGTTCCTGTTCGACCAGCGATACGGCGGTTTCTTCCACCACTTGCGCCGATGCGCCGGGGTAGTTGAGCGTGATGGACAGCGCGGGCGGGGCCACCGCCGGATAGGAGGCAACGGGCAGGTTGTGCAACGCCAGTCCGCCGCTCAACAGGATGATGAGCGCGATAACCCAGGCAAAGATAGGGCGGTCAATGAAAAATTTTGGAAGCATGGCGCTCTTCTTTTATTTCTTGTCAGTGGTGGCAGGAGCAGCAGCGGGAGCCGGCGCGTTGCCGGCCGGATTCCATTCCACGGCCTTGACCGGCGCACCCGGACGTACTTTTTGCAGGCCGTTGACGATCACCTGGTCGCCGGGTTTCAGTCCGTCTTCGATGATGAAATCTGCGCCGGCCATGTCGCCCACCCTGATCGGGCGCATCGCGGCCTTGCTTTCCGCATCCACCACCATCACGAACTGGCCTTGCGGATTCATGATCACGGCACGCTGCGGCACCTTGATGCTGTTCTCGGAACTGGCTTCAGCGAAACGGACGCGTACGAACATGCCGGGCAACAGTTCATGTTTCGGGTTGGGGAATCGGGCGCGCAGGGTAACGCTGCCGGTAGCGGCGTCGACGGCGAGATTGGAGAACAGCAGCTTGCCTTCTTGCGGATAGGTGCTGCCGTCTTCAAGTATCAGATCGACCTTGGTTGCATCGACATGCTTGAGCTTGCCGGCCTTGTACGCCTGCTGCAGGCGGAACAGTTCCGCACCGGGCTTGGTGAAGTTGACGTAGATCGGGTCGATCTGTTCGATGGTGGCGAGCAGTGTTGCCTCGCCGCGCCCGACCAATGCGCCTTCGGTGACCAGGGCACGTCCGATGCGGCCGGAGATCGGCGCGGGGACATGGGTGTTCTCGAAATCGAGCTGGGCGCGCGACATGGCGGACTCGGCCTGCTTGAGTTTGGCTTCCGCCAGGTCGAAATCCTGCTGGCTGACCGCCTTTGCTTCCAGCAGCGGTTTGTAGCGCTCCACCGTTTGGCGGGCTACGGCGAGATCCGACCTGGCCGAATCGTGGGCGGCGCGGTAGTTGCGTGCATCGATCTGGAACAGGGGAGCGCCGGCTTTTACGTCGCTGCCTTCCTCGAACTGGCGCTTTTCGACGATGCCTTCCACGCGTGCCCTGATCTGGGCGCTACGGAAGGCTTCCAGCCGGCCCGGCAAGTCTTGCGTCACCACCACGGAGCCGGGATCGACGGACACCACATCGACCTCGGTCGGAGGCGGCGCGGCTGGCGCAGTTGCTGCCTGGGCTCCGTCTTTGGATCCGCATCCGGCAAGTGCAAGCATGGAGGCAACAACTGCGATAGCAGTCAGGGATTGTGTTCTTGTGTTCATCGAAAAGCTCCGGCTGGATTCTCAAAGGGGGAAGGATAACATAATAGTTAGCTAGCTAACATTTATTACTTATCCTTCGCCTGGCCCCGGATTTCAAGGCCGGAACCGCAGTCCGGAATTGTGCTTCAGGTGTGTTTCACCACTCTTGCTGCAGTTGATAGCGCTTGGGCAGCAAATCGATGATCTCCCTTTGCACCATGATGTTGTGTTCTTCATAGAGCGGTTCGCCGCATAAAGACAGTGTCTCATCAAGGTTCTCCAGGACTTTCTCCCCCTGCCACACCCATTCGACCGGCAGGCAGATGTCCGTATCGCTCTTGATCGGGAAGTCGGATCGCACGACGCCTACCGCCTTGATATGCAGGCTGAACTGGGGGGTGCAGTGTTTGATGAAAACGATGTCGTCGTTCCTGATGGCCGAGACGATGCCATGCACGTCCGGTTTTCCATCGGGTGAGCGGGGCAGGCAAACGGTGCGGTTGTCGATAAAACCTTGCGCGTTGTGTTCGTCGATTCCAAAAAATGTAGCCATGATGTCCTCCGGTTCTGCAACGGTTTCTTCGCCACCACGCCGGACAACTCGTTACCTCGCCGAGGTTACGGCGGAGCAACGGGCGCGTTCCAGTAGGCGACGAGATAATAAATTCCCCAGATCAGCAATGAGACGACCACGAACCAAAGCCAGACCGGCACGTGCCCCTCGCGCTCTGCGATTCCCGCACTCCCATAGACGTATACGGAATGTTCCGGCTCGCTCCCGGATGCGGTTGCGCGCGGCCGGTCTTCCTCTTTCCACTCTTGCGCTCGTTTTGCGTATCGGTCATGGAATGGTTACCTCTTTGTTGTGAGCGTAGCGATGACGGGAATCCTGGGTTGATCGACCTGGAGAACCTGCAGGTCGATCTGCTGGTGGTCGGCTGCTTCGGATAGCGCGCCCCATATCTTTGCCCGCGAGTCGGAGAGCTGGACTTTTGCGGCATTCGCTTTAGTCTCCAGCGGACCGCCAGCCGAACAGAAACTGATGATCGGCAATACGACCTTGTTGCATGCGGCAAGCAGCCAGGGGACGCTGGAAGTGCAGAAGCTGGCCTCTTGTTCAGGCGCAGTCAGGCCCGCCTGTTTCAACGATGCGATCTGCGCGTTCACCCGCAACGACTGGACGTAATGGACGATGTCCCAGGTCTGTGCCGGCGTGAATGCGCCCGCAAAGGACGGCATCGGCGTACCGCCGACGCCGGTCATGATGGTCTTGAAGAGGTGGCGTCCATCGTGCCCGAGTTTGACACCGCCCGGCACACCGGCAGGCAGGGTGAAGTTGGCCGGGTTGACCGGGTTGCCCCAGGTGTCGGTGAAGGTGCCGGGGGGCACACCGTCGCCGAGCCCGCCCATACCGTGGCAGGCGGCACACACGGTTTCGAACTGCTGTTTGCCTTGCGCAAGGGAAGCCTCCGTCACCGGCGGTTCGTCCGGTATCTGTACCGGCGCGCCCGGTTTTTCCGTTTTCCAGCGCGGCGAGAAGGTCTTGATGTACTGGATCACGGCCAGGCGGTCACGCGCATCGATGTCGTACCAGGGCGGCATCGCGGTTCCCCACAGGCCGTGGCTGATCGTGACGAACAGGTCCTCATCCGAAGGCAGCGAGGTCGCATCGCCGGCAGTCGAGCGGAACTTGAACGTGCCCGAAGTGAAGTCGCGCGGTTTCGGATTCAGGAAGCGTGCGGAAGTCCCCTTGCCGTCGCCATTCACGCCGTGACAGCCGACGCAGCGGCGGAGATAGACGCGTTTTCCGCGCGGCAGGATGTCCTGGTTCTTTTCCGTGTCGCTGGATTGCAGGGCGGCACCGGAGGTGAATCGCGTCGAGACGAAGGTCTCGCGCCAATCGCCGATCGAGGTGCCGAGTTTCTGCAGGTAGGCGACCAGCGCTTGTCCGTCTTCGTTGTACTCGGGAGCGCTTTTTCCGTCGGATTCCTTGAACAGCCAGGGGAAGCGCGGCATGATGGAATCGGGCACGACGTCGCGCGGATTCCAGTGGTGTGCGGCATGCCAATCGCTGCCGTATTTCCTGCCGACGCGCAACAGGTCGGGGCCGATACGCCGCGTGCTGAGCATCTGCGGCTGGTCGTATACATATTCCCCGGCTTGCGAGACCGGTCCCCAGCGCGCATCCTCGCCCGTCACCGGGCGCACGAACTGCGAATGGCAATACCAGCAGCCTTCGCGGATATAGACCTGCCGCCCTTTGCGCTCCAGCGGGGTGTAATCGGCGACCTGGATGGTCTGTCCCGTGCTCGCGGAAGCGACCGTGGGGTTATAGGTCTGCGGCAGGATCGAAGGCAGGATGCCCTGGATCACGACCGCCAGGAAGAAGAACGCGATCCCCGCGACGACGAACACTCCCGAAGGACGGCTGTACCAGGTCGCCCCCACCGCAGCCGGGCGCGTCCCGGAAACCGCCAACGGCGATTGGTCTGCGGGCGCCACGAAGGGTTTGCCTGCGCGAGCCGTCATCACCAGGTTGATCGTCATCAGCACGAACCCGACATCCATCGTGGCGCCCGCCAGTGTGCGCGCGACCCACCAGGGTTTCATCTCGACGACCGAATCGACGAAGTTCGCGCCGTACTCCAGCATGCTGCCCTGGACCAAACCTTGCGCAGCGAGCCCCACCAGCATGATCGTGGTGCCGGCGATGGTCAGCCACACATGCCAGCTCGCCAGTTTGGCACTCCACAACTGGCGCCCGGTGACGCGCGGCCACACGTAATAGATGCTGCCCACCGCGGCCAGCACGAAAGTGGCGAACACGGTGAAATGCGAGTGCGAGATCACGAAATCGGTGAAGTGCGTGAGTTCCTGCACCCGGCGCAGCGCTTCGGTCGATCCCTGAAAGCAGCCGACCAGATAAAAGAACGTCGCCAGCAATATGAACTTCGCCGCGTAGCTGTCCGCGTCGTTGCCGCCGACGATCTCGCCCCACCGCCCCTTGGCGGTGCCGAACAGATTGGTGATCACCGCCCACACCGGGATGATGAGCATCATGCTGGTCACGATCGAGATCGTCTGGTTGTGATAAGGGATCGGACTGAACAGGTAGTGGTGCGTGCCGACGAAAGGATAGAAAAAGGCGAGGGACCAGAAACCGAGCAGCGAGAGCCGGTGACTGAACAGAGGCGCCTTCACCGCCAGCGGCAGGAAGTAATACATCAAGGCAAGGCCCGCCGGGGTGATCCACAGTCCGACCACATAGTGGATGTAGAGCCCGTGCAAAGCGGTATTGCTGATGCCGGACATCGGCACGTGACCCAGGATGACGTTGCCGAGGATCAGGTTCATCACGGTCCACACCAGCGCAGCCAGCGTGTACCACAGCGCGACATAGAAGCTGGACTCTTTGCGTGTGAAGATCGTCGTCAGGACCTGCACGCCGATCAGCGTCAGGACGACCCAGCGCAACAGGTTGACAGGCCACTCGTACTCGCCCGCCTCGAAGCCGGAGTTGTAGCCCATCATCAACGAGATCGAACCGGCGACCAGAAAAATGTTCCAGCCCCAGAGCAATGGCCATCCCCAATGCTCCTTGAACATGGGGCGGCCGCACAGGCGCGGCACCAGGTAATACAGCAGGCCGAGCACAGGCGTGGAAAAGGCGCCGAAGATGACGCCGTTGACGTGGACAGGACGCAGGCGGCCGAACGTCAGCCACGAGGTCTCGCCGAGGAAATCAGGGTAATGAAACTTGATGGAGACGAGCAGACCAACCAATGGAAAGACCGTCAACCAGGCGATGGACCACCACAGCCAGGTTCGCACCAGATCTTTATTGACGAGTTCGATGGAGCTGGCTTCCGCATTGCGCAATCGTTGGTCAGGCATGTATACCCCCTTCGAATTCAGCAATCGCCACCCTGAAATGCATTGGTGGTTACGGTCTACGGCATGCAGAGCGGAGCGTCGATCTGTCGTTGGTGGGCGATTCAAGCTTGAGTGCTGCACCGGGCAAAGACAGATCGCGCTAACGATATTTGCGGATGGCGTTGGGCGCATCCTGCGTGCAAATCCTAGAATGGCCGACTATTAGTGTCAACATTATTCCGGGAGGGAATATTGCTTAGATGATGGGGGGCGGATTGCGTATCCGGGGAGGGCGTATCCATCTGAAAACGGAGTGGAGCTTGTCCCTAGACTTGTTCGCTTTCGGTCCGGATCTGGGCGTGCTCCAGCGCCAGCCGGTAAATCTCCGCGAGGTCTTCTTCACTGACGTCGATCATGCTGTCCATCTGCTGCAGCGCCCACTCGAGATCGGACTGTTCGAGCGAGATGAACGGGGCGGGTTTGGGCGGGACCTGTTCGGGCATGGCGCGCATCGGGTAGCGTCGGCCGGGCAGCAGGTTGTTGATGGCCAGCGCCAGCAACAGCGAGATGCCGGCATTGATCGCCACGATGTACATCGCCCATTGCCAGCCCATGTCGTGAAACTGCGAGTTGGCGAGCACCATCATCAGCGCGGTGGCGGCGCTCGGCGGGTGCAGGCATCTGAGGAACTCCATCACCACGATGGCCGAGCCGACCGCTGCGCCTGCGGCGAGTGTCGGTTCCGGGATCAGCAGACTGCACAGCAATCCGGCAAGCGCCGAGACGAGATGGCCGCCGACCAGGTTCCAGGGCTGCGCCAACGGACTGTGCGGCGTGGCATACAGCAGCGTTGCCGAGGCGGCCATCGACGCGACGATGAACAGCGAATGTGCGCCTTGCGGCAAATGGTGCAGCGCCAGCATCAACAGCAGGATGGCGATGCCGCCGGCCAGACCGCTGAGCAATTTTTCTGTCGGCGAGGTTTTCCCGATATGGATGTGGAACGATGACAGGAACGATTTGATGTTCATCCGGAGTTGCTTTCAGGCTGTGTAATTAGAGAGGATCGAGTAGCGGTCAGGGCACGGGCCAGACTGGAGCTTATCCCGCAATGCCGCGTGTGCGGTCTTGCGGGACTCAACAGGGTTTTCTAGTCCTTGTCCGCCTCTATCGGGGAGTAGAGTTTGACTTCATCCCCGACCATGGGCACGAACTTGGCCATGCCGAACTGGGTGCGCGAGATGGTGGCGGAGACGTCAGCGCCGCAGTGCAATCTTCCTGGTCAGCGGAAACGGCGCGCAATGGAAGTTGTCCACGCGCAGCGTGAGCGGGCGGGTCGTGTCGAGCAGGGTGAATTTGCCTTCGGCCCCGACGACCTTGTCGCCGTCGAATATCAGCTTGTCCGAGATGAAACGGATGGTGGGGTGTTGCGAGACGTAAAAGAAATCCTGGCCTTTCATGTGTTCATTCCACTTGGCGAAGCCCATATCGAGCGAGTCCGTGTCGATGGTGAGATCCACGCTGCCTTTTCTGGCGGCGACATCGAGCGTGATCTTGCCGCTGGTCTTGTTGAAGCGGCCGCGCTGGGTGGAGTAGCCGAGGTGGTTCACTTCGAACATCGGCCAGGTATGGGTCGGATCGATGGTGTAGCTGTCCGCGGCATACGCAGGAGCGGCGGAACAGGGCGGCGAGCAGGATACAGGTCGATTTCTTCATGCAGGTTCTCCTTTGGGTTGTTGGTTGCATTGCGGCAAGACGGGGAAAGGCGTTCGTAAATTCATCACCATTTCTTGAGGAACGGGATCATGCGCACCAGAACGTCATCGCGATCGATGAAGTGATGTTTGAGCGACGCGCCGATATGGGCGCACACCAGGCCCAACATCAGGTAGCTGAGCGCTTCGTGCACGCCGCGCAACAGGTCGGCGAGATGTTTATCCTTGCCGACCAGGTCGGGTAGCGGCAATACCTCGAACCAGACGGTCTGGAAGCCCAGGGCAGAACTCATCAACCAGCCGCTGACAGGGATCGCGAAAAGCAGGAAATAGAACGTATAGTGCGTTGAGTAGGCGGCCAACTTCTCCCAACCGGCCATGCTCCCGGGCAGTGCGGGCGGGCGGTGGGTAATGCGCCAGTAAAGCCGGATCACGGCAAACAGGAACACAGTGACGCCTATCCATTTGTGGTAGCTGTACATGCGGAGTTTGTGCGGCGACAGCGGCAGGTCGTGCATGTACAGGCCCAGCGGGAAAGCGGCAAAGATCAGCAGAACGACCAGCCAGTGCAGGGTGACAGCGGTTCGGGTGTATCGGTCAGTCATCTGGGCCACCTCGTTTTTATTTCGTACATCCTAGTGAGAGAGCCGGCCATGTGTCAATCAAAGTATCGACTGCGCCGGCCGACCTTGTTGGCTGCGGGGGAATGCAACTTTTATCGGCGGGGGCCTTCAAATGCGAGCCTGGGCGGAATGACTCCGGGGCTTGAAAAGCCGGGCTTCGCCCTCATCTGTATGCCTGCGGCAAGGGTGATACACTGCGCGCCGCACTACATCGACTCTTTGGAGAATTAAAGCAATGAAACGTATCTTTTTGTTCATCCTCACCAACCTGGCGGTACTGGTGGTCATCAACATCACCCTGCGCCTGCTGGGAGTGGATCGCGTACTGGACCAAAGCGGCGCAATCAATTTCAGCGCGCTGATGGTGATGTCGGCGGTGATCGGTTTTTCCGGTTCCATCATCTCGCTGCTGATGTCCAAGTGGATGGCCAAGATGTCGGTCGGAGCGCAAGTCATCGAAAATCCGCAGGACCCGACCGAACGCTGGCTGGTTGAGACGGTGCGCCGTCAGGCACAAACTGCAGGCATCGGCATGCCGGAGGTGGCGATCTACGACGCGCCCGACGTGAATGCGTTCGCCACGGGCTGGAACCGGAACAGCGCCCTGGTTGCGGTGAGCACCGGCCTGTTGCACAACATGAGCCGCGACGAAGCGGAAGCGGTGCTGGGGCACGAGATCAGCCACGTCGCCAACGGCGACATGGTCACGCTGGCGCTGATCCAGGGCGTGGTCAACACCTTCGTGGTGTTCTTCGCCAAGATCATCGGCATCCTGGTGGACCGCGTGGTGCTGAAGAACGACCCGCGCAACGGGCCCGGCATCGGTGCGTTCGTCGCCGAGATCGCCGCGCAGATCGTGCTGGGCATCCTGGCCAGCATGGTCGTCATGTGGTTCTCCCGTCAGCGTGAGTTCCGCGCCGATGCGGGCGGTGCAAACCTGGCCGGACGGCAGAAGATGATCGCTGCGCTGGAACGCCTGAAGATGAACCATGAACAGGCTGCGATGCCGCAGAATATGTCGGCCATGGCAATCTCCAGTCAGGGCGGCTTCTCCAGGTTGTTCATGACGCACCCGCCGCTGGAAGAGCGCATCGAGGCGTTGCGCGCCGGGCAGTGATCGATCCAGAACGTTAAACACACAAATAAGGGAGCTTTTTAGCTCCCTTAATTTTTAGTGTTGAATTAGTGTTTGTGCGGGCGTTCGTCTGCTTCAAAGGTCGCTAATTTAACCCATTTGGGACATTCGACTTCCTATTTTGCGAACTTCCTAAATGCTTCTTTGGAAAGCCCTGGTGTCAATAAGTCTTGAATACTGCTACCTGAAATAACTTGATGGTTTCCAATTGGTGGAATTCCTACAAACATGGTTAGTCCCAATCCTCCATCCCCTTTGGGTAATAGCACAACACCAACATCCTTAGAACCAAACTCCAATAAGGTTTCTATGGCTAACTGCGCAGGAAAGACATCCACTAAAGAGCCAATTTGTATGGTCAACTTTTCTGGAAGCGGGAGTTCCCAATTTAAACCATGACTATCCACTCCCTTCATTAGCTTCAAATCGTATGACATAAATCCTTTAGCGGCCAATTTTTCAAGTATCAAATTGGCATTTGGAAAATCCTTATGGATGTCTACATAACCCGAACCAATTTCAAGATATGCAAATGTTGCAAGTTCATTGGCCACAAATTTATTTGCACGATATTTGTGATTTAGTTGGCGAAGCCGTTCATCCATTTGGTAGCAGGCCTTTTTTGTAGCTTGTTCAAGAAAGGCCGCACGTTCAGCCTCTTCTATCTTGGCTTGCTTTCCATACTCTCGCTTATAGCTCTCATCAAATTCTCTCGGTTCGCCGTTAAAGTAATCACACGATTTTCTATCTTCAGCAAACTTCGCTACATCAGGAGGAAGGGTTTTATCAAGTTCGGCGCTGTGAACGATATTAACTGTTGAGATAAATGTGATCACGACCAACAATAGCTTCGTATGCATTGTTAATTACCTCAATAATTTTGAAGACCAACACCCCAAATTTTGAACGTCAGTTATTTGGCCGACCTGCGCCGATTACTCAGCAAATATGCCTGGTCGGCGAACGACGGCTCCTGATTTTGAAACCGTCATTCAAAGTGGCATCGTGCTTCAAAATTACCAACCAGGCAACAGCCAAGAATATATAGGCCGTATCTATACCTCGGTCTGTTCCGACATCTCCAACGTCATCAACTTCAATTCCAAGATAGCGAACGGTGCTCTCTATCTTGGAATGTCCGAGTAATAATTGGACTGCCCTCAGGTTCTTGGTGCGTTTATAGATGAGCGTAGGTTTGGTTC
Organism: uncultured beta proteobacterium; assembly: GCA_963840345.1. Lineage (GTDB taxonomy): Bacteria > Pseudomonadota > Gammaproteobacteria > Burkholderiales > Gallionellaceae > Sideroxyarcus. Next base: position 136,372 of record CAWIYO010000003.1, on the reverse strand, counting down.
GTCGCATGGTATGTGTGCCATAACAGGTGGTGTCCAACCCGATATGTTCAACCCATCCATGTACGATCCGCGCCTATTGCCTGGTAGATAGATGGGATGACTCGCTGATACGACTAGGGAACAGAAAATCTTCCAATCTCAGATTCGCTGAAGTTATCCACTTAATCACCGATTCTCTGGTTTGCTCTGTTATCTCGAACTGCACCGGTCGTTGAGCCTTCTGTTGCAAGACGGTTGCTCGTGATGCGACATGCTCGCCATGGGAAATGTCTCGAACTTTAAGTTTTACGAGATCACAGGCGCGGAGCTTGCTGTCGATGGCCAGATTGAACAGAGCAAGATCTCGCGAGTGACTGCCCAGTTGTAGCCTGACTCTGATTGCCCAAATATCTTGCAGTCTGAGGGGAGCTTTCTGTCCGGTCAGCTTCCCTTTGTTCCAAGGTTCATGATGATGAACTGCGGTATTGGTATCCATGATGATCTCCTTTTGAAATGGATCATCACTTTGCCCGTCGCGACGGAATTGAATCAAGATGCGCGTGACAGATGAGGATTTACTGCTGGCTGAGGAGAGCGAGGTATAGATACGGCCTATATATTCTTGGCTGTTGCCTGGTTGGTAATTTTGAAGCACGATGCCACTTTGAATGACGGTTTCAAAATCAGGAGCCGTCGTTCGCCGACCAGGCATATTTGATGAGTAATCGGCGCAGGTCGGCCAACAAGAGACACTCAGTGGTGTCCTCAAATTATGAATTTCAGCACTGGCAAAGGGACAGCATGAATCGAACCATGCGAATTTTCGCAATATGTGTGTCGTTTTCGTTAGCCGCTTGTTCTGAAAAAGAACGGTCTGTTATGGACTCAGAGATGCCACGTAATGTCATCGCTCTAGCAGCATCGAGCGTGACTATTGCAGCATCGGAGGTCTCTGCCGCATCAGGTATATCCCATCTTATGTGCAATAAGTCTCCGCCGGATTGGAATGGGAAAGAGTTCTCCGCTGTTGAAACAATTCTCGACTGCGTTCTCCATGCATATGGCAATGCAACTCGTACCTTGGACAGGCAGCAGATATTGTCGCTGGATGCTGAGTTGGAAAACCTGAGTGTACAAACTAAATCGGTAAAAGACCGTGATGCATGGGAAACATTTTGGGAAGAAAAAAACAAGAACGCGATATATAAGTTAATCGGGATTGAGATTGATCGTGAAGGAATGCGATATAACAAATATCTACAAAAACATGTTCAAGTTTTTCCCGAGTTCGAAAATTACAAACGGCGTCTCGAGGAAGTCAGGGTTGCATATTTAGCGATCCCCAAAACTCAAGCAAAACTAAATATAGAGAAGCTGTATGAATTGGATGACCAGATTAAGGGAGTTGTAGCGGAAATTGGCGCTAAATTCGATACCTTTACACCATTCCCAGACTATCCAGAGATAGGCATTTATGGAACGTTATTCGCTGGTAAGTTGGGCTACAACGGAAAAATACGTAAAGAGGCAGATCTCCTGATACCACAAGGCGGATTTATTGATCCGAGTACGGGTAAGAAGATAGAGATAAAGGGTGATCGCTATAGCAAGATCAAGAATAAGCTGGAATCGATTTATCAAAAGTACATGGCGCTTAGAAAGGATAAGGGTGATGCTGAAAAGCTATACGAACTTTCTGAGGAGTTGGCAGTAATACCTTCTGAAATCAATTTGATTTATGCCAACGGGGGCGGCTGGAGAGAGTTGTGGGACGGGAAATATTCAGTACTTGGATTGTTTATAGGCACTTATTCAGAGGCGATGGAATACAGCGGGAAACTGGCAGTGGATTCCTACGAACTCAATCCATATTCTCGTTATCGAGAGATGACTATGTATGCGGCCTTATTTGATGACAAAGGGGCTCCAGATAGAAGTTTGGCACAGGAGTATTTGAAAGATTTTCCTGCTGGGAAAAAGACAGCTTCTGTATATGCCGGGCTAGGAGCCTATTACCAGACGAACTTTAATCTTTATCTTGAAGAAAAAAACAAGAAGCCAAATGAAGAAAGCACGGAAGAGTTTTGCAGTGGTGTGGGTGAAGCCCACAATGAGCAGGAAGCTGAGCTTTCTAGAAAGATGGCGATAGACTATTACAAAAAGTCGATTGCTTTGGGAAATACTGATTTGAGTCGGGACTTGGGTTATCTGGAAAAGAAGAAAGACAATGGCTTAAGAGTCGGCTGCTCGGATTGAGAGGGGCCAGTTCGAATTATTGAATGACCGCTATTTGGTAGCAGCTTCGTCTCTTATGGGTTAGCAAGCGACCTTTGAATATCACCAAGACGCCGGCCAGAAACGGCAGCTCCCGGATGGGAAGCGGACATCACTGCAGAGCGAACAGCCCCCCTTTTCTGCAAACTACCTAAGTCCGCTTTGGCCGACTTTGAGACGTTTAGCACCAACTCCGACCGACAGCTTCTGGCCGATTTCTATAGCCACTTATTGCCAACACATTCGCCAACGGCTAGGGGGTTCCCCCGCCATTCCTATTCTTCTTCATCCTCTTCATATTTCTGTCGCGGCGGATTGCCGTCGTACACCAGGCTCTGCCGGCGCTGGAGATAGGCATCGCGCAGGAAACTGTAGCGGTCGATGACCGCTTCTTCGATCACCTTTTCCTGATCGAGCAGGCCGGCGCGCGTGTTGATACCCTGTGCCGCCCAGGCTTCGTTGCGCGTCGGCATATGTCTGGTGTTGTTGATGACGCTGGCGAAGCTGTCCACGTAGCGTCCCGTGCCATCGCGGAACGAGCTGGGGCCCAGAATGGGCAGCATCAGATAAGGGCCGCTCGGCACTCCCCAGTAGCCCAACGTCTGGCCGAAATCCTCATTGTGTTTTTCCAGCCTGTCGGTGATGTTCAACAATCCGAACAGGCCGAAAGTGGTGTTGAAGACCACGCGCGCCCCATCGCTGGCAGCCTGTTTGAACTTGAATTGCAGCAGATCGTTGGCGGTGACCACCACGTCGTCCAGGTTGGAGAAGAAGTTGTTGACCATGGTCTTCGCGGGGCCGGGCATCACTGCGCTGTAACCCTTCGCGACGGGCTTGACCACGGCCCTGTCCAGCGTGTCGTTGAACGTATAGACGCTGCGGTTGAAACGTTCGAACGGGTCTTTTTCGCTGCTGTACTTGCTGAGGTTGATGGAACTGCAACCGGTCAGCAACAGGCTAGACAGCAGCAGGAGTGTTCGCATCAGGGGCATGTACGGGCGGGGAGGAACGAGAGTGGTGGGGATTATAGGGTGAAAGCCGTACCTATTGCATCCGTCTTGTTGCATTCTGCGCAAAGCGATTAGTATGCGTGCTATGGATACCTCACCAGCTTCCACGACACTTCAAAAATCGTTGGGCATCGGGACTTTGTTCATAGTGCTGGCGTTCGTCGAACTGACCTGGCTGCATGCGTTCTCCCCGCTGGAGCATCGCATGTCCGATTGGTTCGTGCGCCAGCAGGCGCAAAGCCTTGCTCCGGATGCGGACATCGTCATCGTCGATATCGACGATACCAGTCTTGCGCGTATGCAGGATACGGCGGGAAGCTGGCCATGGCCGCGCTCGGTACATGGCGAACTGGTGCGCGGCATCTCCAGGCAACAGCCCAAAGCGATCGTGTTCGATATCCTGTTCAGCGAGCTCGACCAGTATCGGCCCGAGAGCGATCTCGAATTCAATCGTTCCCTGCAAGGGTTGAGCAACGTATATTTCCCGATGGTGCGGCGCGATGCCTCGGACGAAAAGGGTGCACCTGCAGCACAACTGGCAACCCTGCTGGGACTGCAGCGCACCGGCCATGCCGATGACAAGGCACGTATCGCTATCTTGCCGCCGCTGGCGGTCGATTCGAAATACTGGCGTGTCGGTACCATCAATTTTGAGGAAGATGCGGATGGCGTTGGGAGGCGCTATCAGCTTTATACCGATGCGCACGGCTGGCTTATTCCGTCGCTCCCGGCGCGCGTGGCGCAGGATCTGGGTTACAAGGTGCCGCAGCAGCCGGACATGATCCTGGCATGGCGCGGTGCAGCGAGAGCGTTCAAACACATCCCCTACGCCGATTTGTACGAGGATTTCAATCGCGAACATCCGCAACGCCCGGCCGAGGAATTGAAGGGCAAGATCGTCATCGTCGGTACGGATGCAACCAGCATGCATGACATGCGCGTGACGCCGCTGGATAGCCTGTATCCGGGCACCGAGATGCTGGCGACCGCCATCGACAACCTGAAGAATGGCCGGGAGATGCATGAGCCCGATGAGGGCTTCGCGACAGGTGTCGCCTTGCTGCTGCTGGGCTTGTTGAGCGTCGTTTTCATACACGGCGTGCATGCACTCAGGATCGGCCTGGGATTGCTGGCGGTGACGCTGGCGCTGCTTCTCGGCTCCTATCTGGCCGTTGCGCAGTTGCTGCTGCTCCCTGTGCTGACGCCGTTGCTGCTGGCTTGGGCGTGTTATTTCGTATTTGCCCTGCTTGAATATCTGCGCGAACGCAAATCGCGCGAACAGGCGGTGCAGATGTTCAGCCGCTTCGTGAATCCGCACGTGGTGAAAGAACTATTGGCGCACGGCGGCCTGAGCGGCGCGGGCGAGAGCCGTCAGATCACCATCCTGTTCTCCGACATACGCGGCTTCACCACCTTGTCGGAAAAACGCACGCCGCAGCAGGTGGTGGATTTGTTGAACCGCTACTTCACCCTGCAGGTCGAAGTGGTGTTCCGTCACGGCGGTTCGCTGGATAAGTTCATCGGCGATTGCATCATGGCGTTCTGGGGTGCGCCGCTGGACGATCCCGAGCATGCGCGCCACGCGGTCGAGGCGGCGCTGGAAATGGGTGAAGTGTTGCAGCGCTTCAAGAAGGAGCTGGGCGAAGAGGATGCGGATTTCGATGTCGGCATCGGTATCCATACCGGCCCGGCGGTGGTGGGTCTGATCGGCTCAGAGCAGCGCCGCGAATACACCGCCATCGGCGATACGGTGAATCTGGGCAGTCGCATCGAAGGATTGACCAAGGGCGTGTCGCGCATCCTGGTCTCGCGCGAGACGATGGAGGCCTGCGGCGACGCATTCGAATTCAAGTCGTTCGGTTCATTCAAGGTAAAAGGGCGTGAACAGGATGTCGAATTGTTCGCACCAACCGCAAAAGGAGGGAAGTAATGAAAAAAATGATTGCACTGTGTCTGCTGCTCGGCATCGTGCCGGCAGCCTGGGCCGGGGGCTACGCCAACACCATACGTCCCACCGAACTGAAAGCCAAACCGTACAGCGACGCGCAAACGCTGACGACATTGCCCCCGCGCAGCCGGGTCGAAGTGCTGTCGCGCCAGGCAAGCTGGACGCAAGTAAAATCGGCCTCCTTCAGCGGGTGGGTAAAGATGTTGAGCCTGCGGCTGGAGACGGAGGGTAAGGGCAAACGCGGCGACAACGGGTTGAGCGCCTTGTTCAATGTCGCAACCACCGGCAGGAGCAGCAGCACGGTGACCACCGGTATACGCGGCCTCTCGGAAGAGCAATTGAAGAACACCAAACCCAACCCGCAGGAACTGCAAGCGGCGAAACGCTATGCCGTGAGCCGCCAGGAGGCCCAACGCTATGCCGCAGAAGGCAAGCTGCATGCGCAGCGCGTCGACTATCTGGAAGGAGGCCAATTATGAGAACGAGCCGGACGATAGTCATGCTGTGCCTGCTGGGCACCGGGCTGCCTGCTGCCGCCTTCGATTTCGGCAGCATCGACTGGAAGAAGGCGGCGGAGACCGTGCAAAAGGTCCAGAAGGCCAACGCCGAGATCAACGAGCCGCAGGAGATCTCCTTGGGCGAGGGCATCGCCAGCAACTTGCTGGGTGCTGCGCCGCTGCTGGATAACCCGGCGGTACAGCAATATGTGAACCGCGTAGGGCGCTGGCTGACTCTGCAAACGGAACGCCCGGACCTTCCCTGGCAATTCGGCGTGCTGGACGACAACGATGTGAACGCCTTTGCCGCCCCCGGCGGCTATGTGTTCATCACCAAAGGGCTGCTGGCGCAGATGAACAGCGAAGCGGAGCTGGCTGGCGTATTGGCGCACGAGATATCGCATGTGCTGCGCAAGCACCATCTGCAGGCGATCAAGAAGGGCGCCCGCGCCGAACTGTTGGCCGATCTTGCGAACGATGCGATCAAGAACCAGGGCGCCGATCCCAGATTCTCGAAACTGGTCAGTGCCGGAACGGAAGTGTATGCACGCGGTCTGGACAAGAACGATGAGTTCGAGGCGGATCGCATGGGCGTGGTGATCGCCGCGCGTGCCGGCTACGACCCTTATGGCTTGCCCGCGGTGCTGCAGACTCTGCAGTCACTCAATCCGAACGACTCCAGCCTTGCCCTGATGTTCAAGACCCACCCGGCAGTGGCGGATCGCCTGAGCCAGCTCGATCGGGAGATGTCCGGCCAGTTCGCCAGCATGGAGAATCAGCCCGATCTTGCGCCGCGCTTCTTCCAGGCGTTGGGGGCAAACCGGAAATAACTCCAGATTCTTTGGACGGGCAGTGCTGTAGGAGCCAGCTTGCTGGCGAAAATGCAAAAGACTTTCGCCAGCAAGCTGGCTCCTACTTAGATGTACTGCATTCGGGATGGGATGTGCTAAGCGTCGAACTTCCTGGCGATCAGCACCGCGTTGGTGCCGCCGAACGCAAACGAGTTCGACATCACCGCTTCCAGCTTGACGTTGCGCCTGCCGGTATTCGGCACGTAGTCCAGGTCGCATTCCGGGTCGGGCTGGTGCAGGCTGATGGTCGGCGGGATGGCTTGCTGCTGCAGGGCCAGTACGGAAGCCATGAATTCGACCGCGCCGGTCGCGCCCATCACATGGCCGTGCATGGACTTGGTCGAACTGACCGGCACTTTGCGGGCGTGTTCGCCGAACACCTGCTTGATCGCCCTGGTTTCTTCGATATCTCCCGCTTGCGTTGCTGTGCCATGCGCGTTGATGTAGTGGATGTCCGACGGCTGCATACGGGCATCGAGCAGTGCGTTGCGGATGGCGCGGCTCTGGCCCTGTGCATCGGGTTTGGTGATATGGCTGGCATCGGACGCGCAATCGTAACCGGCTACTTCCGCATAGATATGTGCGCCGCGCTTGAGGGCGCGCTCGGCATCTTCCAGTACCAGCACGGCCGCGCCTTCGCCGATGACCAGTCCAGACCTGTCTTTGGAGAAAGGCTTGCACGAAGCGGAGGCATCGGCAGCGTCTTCGCTGGCCAGCGTGCGCAGCGCTTCCCATGCCTTGAGCGAGGCCAGATTCAGGATCGCTTCCGAACCTCCTGCCAGCATCACATCGGCATAGCCGTGTTTGATCTGCCGGTAGGCCTCGCCGATGGCGATGGCGGATGAGGCGCAGGCGGTGGAAAAAGTGACGTTGGGGCCCTGCAATTGGTAGGTCAGCGACAGGTGCGAAGCGGCGGCATTGTTCATCGCCAGCAGGACGGTGAGCGGTTTGGGGCGCGGATTCGCTTGCGTGTGGACCTCGATACATACTTCCTCGACCGTGCCTGAGCCGCCCATGCCGGTGCCCATGTAGACGCCCGCGCGCGCGCGTTCCTGTTCGGTCAATTGCAGCTTGGCATCGTTCACGGCCTGCTCGCCCGCAATCAGGGCGAACTGGCTGAAGCGGTCCAGGCCGGTCAGTTTGATCTTGGTGAAATGGGCAGCCGGATCGTAATCCGGGATAGCCGCCGCGATGCGGATGTTCAGCTTGTCGGCGAAAGGCGTTTGCAGACGCGCAATGCCGGAATGCCCGGCCATCAGGTTATCGAAGAATTCCTTGGGGGATTTGCCGACCGAACAGAAAACACCCAATCCGGTGACGACCACGCGGCGGGAGCATCCTGCTTACTCCGCTTTGGCGTGCTGCGCTGCGGCCAGTTTGGTCACGATGTCGGCCACGTCCTGCAGGGTCTTGATGTCTCCGACGACTTCGTTCTCAAGCGTGATCTTGAATTCGTCTTCGACGGTGAACATGAATTCGATCACGGAGAGCGAGTCCAGGCCAAGCGATTCCAGCGTTGCTTCCGGGGTCAAGTCTTCCAGCTTGAGGTCGAATTGATCCACAACCATTTGTTGAATTTTTTGTAGCGTGCTCATGCGAGCCTCCTGGCGGTATGTCACTGATTAAGCTGGATATCCGGTTGGAATGCGGCGCGTAGATATCCTGCTGAAATGCGGCGCGCATGTTAGCACAGGAGGGGGCGGGGAAACCCCTATTTAATTAGGCTGTTGAAGAAGGCGATGGTCTCGTCGGCGACCCGTTCGCGTTCGTTATCGAGCGTGATCATGTGGTAGCTGTCGTGCAGCATGATCTTGTGCACCTTTTTCGCCCCGATGTTCTTATGCACGAATTCCATGCTGCGCGGGGTGGAGACGTCATCTTCTTCGGCGTGGATGAGCAGGGTCGGTGCGGTCACCTGGGGCAGGCGCTGCCTGACCGACTTGATCAGCAACTCTCCTTCATGGATCGCCGGCAGGGTAAGGTTGGATGCGCCCGCGATGGAAGAGGTCTTGGTGTTCATTTCGCGTTCGACCCATTTGCGCAACGCGACATTCTTCAGCCCGAACGGATAGCGTTCCCGGTAGGTGTAGATGTAACGGAACGGCGTGTAGTAACCGAGGGGCAGCATGAAGCGATACCACGGGATGCTCCAGCCGTCGTAGTAAAGCGTGGTCGCCAGCAGCGACAGGCCACAGATATCGTCGTCTTCGCTCGCCACGCTGAGTGCCAGCACCGCACCCATGCACAGCCCGCTGACTGAAACGGTCTTGTAGCGGCCCCTCAGGTCGTGCAGGACTTGCAGTACCTGGTTGTGCCAATCCTGCCATGGGGTGATCGAGTGCGCATCGTCCCCGGGTTGGTAGCTGTAGCCCTTGAAGTAAGGGGCATATACGCTGTACCCGGCTTTGTGCAGTCGCTTGGCCAAGGGCTGGAGCTCGACAGGCGTGCTGGACAGTCCGTGTATCAGCAGCACGACATGTTCGCCAGCGATGAGTTCGACAGGTTTCATTTGCATACAGCTATCCTGAATTGATCAGTCCGTAAAGATTATGCCGATTGTCCGGACAGATGCCGCAGACCGAAAAAGGGAATTTAAAATATCTATTCTGCGTTGTTCAACGTGGTGGTGGCGGGGCGAGGTCGGTGTTGCGGAAGATGAATTCGCCGCGTTTGCGGTCGGCGAAGTAGTGTTCCAGGGTATAGCGTATCGGGCGGAAGGCCAGCGTGTCCCAGGGTATCTCGTCTTCGGAGAAGAGTTCCACTTCCAGGCTCTCCACGCCCGGCGAGAAATCCAGGTCGAGCAGCGTGGCGCGGTACAGCAGTTGTACCTGATTGATGTAGGGCAGGTTGTACATCGCGTAGAGACCAAGGATATCAATGCGCGCATTGGCTTCTTCCTGCGTTTCACGCGCAGCGGCCTGGGCGGTGGTTTCGCCGTTCTCCATGAATCCTGCGGGCAAAGTCCACAGGCCGCTGCGCGGTTCGATGGCGCGGCGGCAGAGCAGGATGCGCCCGTCCTTCCATTCGGGGATGGCGCCGACGATGAGCTTGGGGTTCTGGTAATGGATGGTCCCGCAGACGGTGCAGACGTGGCGCTCGCGGTGATCATCCTGCGGCGTGGACAGTTCGACGGGGGCGCCGCATTCCGGGCAGAACTTCACTTGGTCAGCTCCAGAACTTCCACCAGACGCTGGTGCTCGGCATTTCCCTTACCACAGGCTTGATGCCATCCTTGGCAACGTTACGGTCGAGGATGCGTTGTGTATCGTCGCGCAGGTCTTTCATTCCCATTGCGCCATAGGCCTGCACCATGATCTGCAGGGCATCGCGCGTTTGCGGGGTCTGCGGAAAATCGATCAGCACGTTTTTGGCACGATTCACAGCGGCGACATAGGCACCGCGCCGCAGGTAATAACTGGCGGTATGTATCTCGCCGCTGGCCAGCGTGTTGAGCAGATATTGCATGCGTATCCTGGCGTCAGGCGTGTATTTGCTTTCGGGGAAGCGCGTCACGAGTTCCTTGAACGAGTTGAACGAATCGCGCAGCGCTGTCGGGTCTCTTTCCGACGGGTCTTGTTTGAACCAGGTGCCGAGCATGCTGTTGAGGTTCTCGTTGAAGTTGACGAGCCCCTTGAGGTAGTACATGTAATCCAGATTGGGGCTGTTCGGATACTGCTTGATGAAGCGGTCAATCGCAGCGAGCGCCGGTGCCGGTTCGCTGTGTTTGAAATAGGCGTAGGCGATCTCCATTTGCGACTGCTGTGCATAGCGGCCATAGGGAAAACGCGATTGCAGGGTCTCGAACTGTTTGATCGCCTTTTCGTAGTTGTGCTCGTTTATCGATGACTTTGCCCGAGTGTACAACTCGTCGGCGGAGGCGTTCGGTTCTTCTTTATTTGGATCGGAGCTGCACGCAACTAACGTGAGCAGGAGGAAAACGGCTAAACTATGGCGCATGATAGAACCCGAAGAAGATTTTCCCGATTATAGCAAAGACGACGACGCTGCCGACCTCATTGAGGTACGTGTGCCAACGGAACACGGCGGTCTGCGTCTCGACCAAGCCCTCGTCAAACTGTTACCCGAGTATTCGCGCAGCCGCCTGCAGGACTGGATAGAGCAGGGACTGGTCACGATCAACGACAACCCGGCCAGCGTCAAACAGAAGGTATGGGGCGGCGAAACCGTCCGGGTATCGCCGCAGGTGCATCCGTCCGAACAACCCTACGAAGCCGAGGACATTCCGCTCGACATCGTGTACGAGGACGATGCCATCCTGGTCGTCAACAAGCCTGTCGGCCTGGTGGTGCATCCGGGGAGCGGCAACTGGCAAGGCACGCTGCTCAATGCCTTGCTGCACCACGCACCGCAACTTGCCGACGTGCCGCGTGCCGGCATCGTGCATCGCCTGGACAAGGACACCAGCGGGTTGATGGTGGTGGCCAAGACGCTCGTCGCGCAGACGGCACTGGTGCGCCAGATGCAGAAACGGACAGTGAAGCGCGAGTACCTGGCGCTGGTGTGGGGCGAGATGGGCTATGGAGACACCGTCGACCTGCCCATCGGCCGCCATCCCTCGCAGCGCGTGAAGATGGCCGTGGTGGAAACCGGCAAGGAAGCCGTCACGCATTACAGTATCGAAGCCAACTTCCCAAGCTGTACCCTGGTGCGCTGCCGCCTCGAGACCGGGCGCACGCACCAGATCCGCGTGCACCTGACGCATATCGGCCATCCGCTGATCGGCGATACCGTGTATCAGAAAGGCGTGCAGAAATGCGTGCCGCAGTTGCGTGAATTGCTGAACGGTTTCCCGCGTCAGGCGCTGCACGCCACGCAACTGGCGCTGGAACACCCGGTTACCGGCGAATGGATGGAATTCCATGCGCCGCTGCCGGAAGACATGGAAGAACTGCTGGATGGCATCGACGAGGCGAGCGATGAGCTTGCTTGAGCAGTGCATCATCCCGGATTGGCCTGCTCCAGCCAGCGTCAGGGCCTTGCAGACCACGCGGCAAGGCGGCGTCAGCCTGGCGCCCTACGACACACTCAATCTCGGCCTGCACGTCGGCGACGACCCCATGCGCGTGAACCGCAATCGCCAGTTGCTCGCACCGCTCATGCCCAGCGAGCCGGTGTGGCTGGAGCAGGTGCATGGCACCGTCGTCGCGAATGCCGGCAGCGCCTCTTGCCAGCCGCAGGCCGATGCCTGCGTCGCCCGCCATCGCGGCTCGGTGTGCGTGGTGATGACGGCTGACTGTCTGCCGGTGTTGCTGTGCGATGAAGCAGGCACCGTGGTCGGCGCGGTTCACGCCGGGTGGCGGGGATTGGCCGCGGGCGTCATCGAGGCTACCGTGGAAGCGATGGGCGTCGCACCTCAGAAGTTGATGGCATGGTTCGGCCCGGCCATCGGGCCGGAGGCATTCGAGGTGGGCGCGGAAGTACGCGAAGCGTTCATGGCCCATGATGCCAAAGCGGCCGACGCATTCCTCCCTCGCGCTCTGGGAGAGGACGGGGTGAGGGTAAAAAATACAACGCCGACATCTACCTGCTTGCGCGCCAGCGTCTCAACGCGCTGGGTATACGCGCATCAGTGGCGGCAGCTATTGCACCTACCACCAGAACGACAAATTCTTCTCCTACCGCCGCGACGGCGTGACCGGGCGCATGGGCACATTTATGTGGCTGGCGTGACGCCTCCTCAGACTAGCGACCCCTCTTTGGTAATACTATTCCGGCAGGCGGTGTGCCGGAATAGTCCGGCGGAGTGATTGTTGCCTTTGCTGGACAGGTAATCCTTAAAAGGGTATTGCGCCGTGAGGATTTGCTGGCTACGGCCGCCCCATCCGTTGCTGTCTTCATGCTGTGCGGGGCGTGTATGTACCGCGGTGGGTCTTCTGCAAATTCTGGCCGGCAATTCCGTCTTCAGGCCGCGCCCAGGCCAACTAATAAGAGGCTTTATAGGCGGATAGTGATCCAACCCATGTTCCTTAGTTGTTTCCCAAATTGGTGCTGCCGGTGCAGCCAACCTTAGGGTCGCATTCCGGCGAGTACTTGCGGATCAAGTTCTGCGTATTGGTCACAATGTCGCGGTATGTGGCTTGAGGCGCCCCCCGGCTCTTGGCGACAGCGCATTTGTACAACGCGACGTTGAGCTCGTTCATGGGGGCGCCGGGAAAGCACTGGATCGTCATGTACTTTTTCTTCTCAGCGATGCAATTGTTGGCGGACTCAACCGGTATCAATTCTTCACCCTGATAGCTTCCGCAGCTATAAACATAGCGCTCGGTCTTTGGCAGCTTGCTGCCCAGCGCATCGAAATCCGTCGATGCTGCAGGAGTTTCTTTGGGCTGTCCGAACGCACTCATCGCGCAGATGGACAAAATGAGTGACAAAACAATAGAGATGTTGAACTTGATTTTCATGTTGATCTCCAAAAATAAATTCGAATGCAGAGCAAAATTACATGTGCGTGGCACCTTGGCCGGTTTATCCCGGTGTTAGGTGCGGCTACTGGAACAGCTCTGCTCCAGAAACTGTACTGGTTCCATATTGTCCGTCAGCGATAAGCACCTTGCCATTCCGCATCAATGTCGCTGTGTGGCTCATCCTGAGATTTATCATATTGCCCATTGCGCTAAAGGTTCCAGTGGTCGGATCGTATAGCTCAGCGCCGTTGACATAGGCAGTCCCGTTGAATCCACCAGCAATGAGCACCTTGCCGTTCGGGAGCAGGGTGGAGGTGTGGCCGTCCCTCAAAGATATCATGTTGCCCGTGGCGCTAAACTTGCCTGTTGCCGGGTCATACAACTCCGCGCTGCTGATAAGAAACCCATTGTCACACCCGGTAACAAGAACTTTGCCATTAGCTAGCAATGTAGCTACGGCATGCACCTTCGCAACTACCATAAAACCAGTGGCACTAAAGGTGCCTGTGGTCGGGTCGTACAGTTCGGCGCTGCGATCTTGTCCGCCGTCAGTTCCCCCAGTGACAAGAACCTTGCCATTAGGTAGCAGCGTGGCGGTGTGTCCCCATCTTGATGTCGTCATATTGCCGGTTCGGCTAAAGGTGCCCGTTGTAGGGTCGTATAGCTCTGCACCTATGGAGTTAGTGACAAGAACCTTGCCGTTTGGCAGCAAAGTGGCTGTTGCCGAAGACCAAGACATGCTTCCTGTGGCACTGAAGGTCCCAGTCGCCGGGTCATACAGCTCCGCACTGCTCAGCGCGGTACCGTTAGAAGATCCCCCGGTAATAAGTACCTTGCCATTGGGAAGTAATGTGGCCATAGGGGCCACCCGCGCAGTTGTCATGTTGCCAGTCGTGCTAAAAGTGCCCGTTGTCGGGTTATATACGACTGCAGAGGCAATCGCGGTTATGAAATTGATCCCAACGGGTTGAACACCTCCGGCAAGCAGCACTGTCCCATCAGCTAACAGTGTAGCTGTACTAAGAGTTGCAGCATATGCCAACGGTATGCTGCCGGTGGCGCTGAAGGTGCCTGCAGGATTTCCTGTGGCATAGAGGAAAGTAAATACTTCAGAGGACAGTGTTTCGCCACTCGAGTTTACGGCGCTGACACGGTAGTAGTAGGTACTGCCTGCAGAAAGTCCGGTATGGACATAGGGTGAAGTTGCGCCGGTAATTTTGATGGAAGCGGAAGTGATCCCGGCCGCCGTACCCCAGTAAATGTTGTAGGAGGTTGCGCCCATTACCGGTGTCCAGGACAAGGTCGCTTGATTCGTACCGGACATGGCCACTACTCCAATCGGAGCAGGTGGCGGAACTACGGTAATGTTTGCTGCCGGTGATATAACTCCGCTCAGCGAGGCCGTGATCGTGGTTGTCCCAACCGCAGCACCGGTTACTACGCCGGTCGTGGGGCCAACGCTCGCTACAGCTGACGCCGCTGAGACCCAGGCGGATTGACTGGTGACATCGGCTGTAGTGCCATCGGAATAGGTACCCGTAGCGGTGAGATTGACGGTCATTCCCGAAACGAGCGTGGCTGTGGCAGGCGTAATCGAGATTGAGGAGAGTGTTATCCCACCTCCGCTGTTTCCGCCGCCTCCGGCCGAAGGTGCAGCCCCGCCGGTACCACCCGTACCACCCGTACCACCCGTACCACCGCCGCCACAACCGACGAGTATCAGCGTGACGGCCACTGTGGCCAAGAATGAACCAAGCCATTGGCAGGTCGTTGTTTTGTTTTTCACTATGACATCCCCACTAAAATATTTCCCGGCCCATCCTAAATACTCCCAGAAAACTCTGCGCACGTGCCGACACTATCGGTGGACGGGACGGAGATTTCGTAATACGGCGCACGCCAGATTTCATCACCAGTATTGCAGAGCGGTTAACCCGTAGCTTACGTAGCCGTTGAAAGTGGAGTGGAATTCTGCGTCCCCCATCAACAAGACGTGCCCATTGGGGAGCAGCGTAGCCGTATGGTAAGGGAACCAAAATGGGTAGTTTCCCGCGGCTGCCGTATTGGTTGCCCATGTGTTGGTTGCCGGGTCATACACCTCTGTAGAATCATAATATGGAGCGTATAAAATGTATTCCCCAGACGCGACCAGGATCTTGCCGTTTGGCAGCAGCGTGGCGGTATGTTTTACCCGCTTGGCGATCATGCTTGCCGCGGCTGTCCAACTGTTGCTTGCCGGATCATATAGCTCAACGCTATTGGTGCGGTTAAAGTTGGCGTCCTCCCCCCCGCTATCAGGACCTTGCCATTGGGTAGCAGTGTGGCGGTGTGAGAAGAACGCCCCATAGTGAGATTTCCTGCTGCTGACCAGGTGTTTGTGACCGGATCGTATAGCTCGGCGCTGTTTCGGGCGTTTGCAGGCAGTCCACCTGCCACCAGCACCTTGCCATTGGGCAGTAGTGTGGCAGTGTGGGAAGGACCATTGGGGGAACCACGAACAATGGCGGGACTCCCCGCCGCGGACCAAGTATCTGTGGCCGAATCGTAAAGCTCTGCGCTGGGAAGCCCATTTGCAGTCTGCCCCCCCACGACCAGCACCTTGCCGTTTGGCAGCAGTGTGGCGGTGTGAGAAGAATGAGCCGTGGCGAGATTTCCTGCAGATGACCAGGTGTTTGCAACAGGGTCATAAAGTTCGCAACTGGCCAAGCTATAACTTGTATCGTTGTATCCACCAGCAACCAACACCTTGCCGTTAGGCAGCAACGTAGCGGTGTGGAACTTGCGCGCAGTCGCGAGATTCCCTACGGCAGTCATGTTCATGGTCGCGGGATCGTACAGCCAGGAATCGGCAAATGCTCCTTGCCATGCCGACATCCATATTGAATATCCACCCGCCATGAGAACTTTGCCGTTGCGTAACAAGGTCGTAGTGAAATAGTCGCGGTCAGTGGGTAAGCTCGAGGCAGCAGATAGGGCTGACGTTGCGATGCCCATTGATGTGTCAAACAACTCGACGCTGGTGCCGGTGGTATCTCCGCCTACAACCAAGACATTGCCATTGGCTAATAGCGTGGCCGTGTGAAAACCGCGAGCGGTGAGGAGGGCCGTCCCGGCTGTTGAAGAGAACCAGGTATCGCTGGTAGGGTCGTATAGCTCGCCCGTGACAGTCCTGATCCCGCTGATACCTCCCCCAGCTACCAGTACCGTGCCATTGGGCAGCAGCGTTGCCGTATGATTTGCATGCTCACTGGCCATGTTGGCCGCCACGGTCCAACTATTCACGGCAGGATCGTATAATTCTGCACTGCCTAAAGTGCCGAGGATGCCCCCGGCTGCCAACACCTTGCCATTGGGAAGCAAGGTCGCGGTATGCGAGGCGCGTGGATTGCTGAGATTGCCTGCTGCGGCCCAAGTGTTGGTAGATGGGTCGTACAATTCGGCAGTGTTGGAATCGTAGAAATTATAGCTAAGGCCAGCAGCAACAGCCGACGTTCCCGCAGCCACGAGAACTTTCCCATTAGCTAACCGCGTAGCCGTATGGGCTTTGCGTGCAGTAGCCATGCTGGCCGCTGCTGTCCAAGTGTTGGTCGCCGGATCGTACAGCTCGGCCGCGGCGATAATAGGAAGACCATATATATTATTACCTTGCCCCCCTGTCACCAGAACTTTGCCGTTGGCTAGCAGCGTGGCGGTATGTCTGAGGCGAGATGCTGCCATGCTGGCTGCCGCCGCCCAGGTGTTGGTCGCCGGGTCGTATAGCTCGGCTGTGGCAACAATTCCTACTCCTCCAACTTGCCCTCCTGTCACCAGAACTTTGCCATTAGCTAGCAGCGTGGCCGTATGCGACCCACGCGTAACAGACATGCTTCCTGCTGCAGTCCAGCCTTTGGTAGCCGGATCGTATAGCTCGGCCGTTATCAGAGGAGTGGCTCCCCCTGATATATATCCCCCTGTCACCAAGACTTTGCCATTGGCCAACAGTGTGGCGGTGTGGTCATAACGCCCAGTTGTTAAAATGCCGGGTTCGCTGACGAAGCCTCCGCGTGCCTGTGGGCCGCAAATGATCTCCGCGACTACATTCCCGCTATACGCAACACCGGTGCCATAAGTCGATGCACATGGCTGACTGGCAGGGGGGGTAAGGATAGAAACGTTATAGGTCGAGCCGCTCGCTTGAGTCCCGGAAAAAGTAAATACACCATCGGCGGTGAGAGTCTGGCTGCTTGTGCCATTGGAGACGGTAATGCTGTTACCTGTAGCCAATCCACTGACCTTTACGCCGACAGTCAGATTCGTAGGAGCGGTCACGCCACCAGCGCCACCAGCGCCGCCAGCGCCGCCAGCGCCGCCAGCGCCGCCAGCGCCGCCAGCGCCGCCGCCTCCCCCACAACCCGCGAGAGTCAGTGCAATCATTAAGCTAAAAGCAAGGCCGATTCCACTGACTTTGCGCGAGGTGAGGGTGAGTTTCATGGTGCGATTCCTAAAAGCAAGATGCCCGGTTTCAGAGGTTTTAATTGAGTGCGTACGCTAGGCAACCGCCTGCGGTGATCGTAAAAGTTGAGGGGCCCCAAGTGAGCGCTCCACTGGCAGCTGAAAGTGTATGACTGCCCGCTGTGAGTGTTTTCGTAAGCGTGCCGGGGCTGCCGCAGGTTGGTGTGCCAGTAACAAATTGTGCGAGAGTTCCCGCAGAAGCATTGTCAATCGTCACTGAAATAGAGCCAGTCGGCGTTGTTGTTCTAGTAGTGTAGACAGCGATTTGACCGGTGGTAGGTGTAGGGGCTGGAGTAGGGGTAGCGCCTGTTCCTGAGCAATAACCTTGATCCCCCGCCGTGGCATTTGCCCAACTGCTTACCGGCAAATAGTCGCCTACGCGAGACCCTTGATAAGTCAACGAAAATCCGGGATTCGTTGGTGTAACAGAGAAAACGGTAGTTGTAAATTGTCCGACACCGCTTGGAATCTGCCATTCTTGCGTGCTGCCTAGATCATTGCCATAAACCTTAACTCCGCAAGCGACGCCGCTCGGGCAGTCCGCCCAAGAGCACCAATAAGAGGAAGCGCCATTCAAATACATTGCCGTTGTGCCATTTGTTCGGCGGTAGTACCCGCTCCCACTGGTCGTGCCGCCGGTATTTCCACTGGCCGTACTGGAACTACTTCCAGATGAGCTGCTTCCGCCCGCGCCAAAACATCCGGAAAGCAATGCGCCCATTACCAAGCATGCTGCCAGTAACTTTCCAACCATCTTCAAGGAACTCAAATTTCTGTCCATTTCAAAACTACCCCTGTAAATTAGTCAATTAAACATCTGAGATGTGTTTCGGAGACGCTCTACTCCCTTAACCTCCCTCGCCTCCGCCGCATGCTTCATTTTACCTTCGTATTAAATGGCGAACCAACTTCTTCGGGGGCAAAGAGTTCAATCCGGCCAGTTGGATACTTTTGACTCAATAAGCCAAGGTTCTTGAGAAAGATAACTGCGCGCCGTAAGCCGCGCATCACCAAAACTGGGTATGAACAGGATTATTAGGGGAATCCCCCGATGGAGAATCCTCCTTTTCCGCAACGCTTCCGCATCCCTTGTCGGCAGCGCGTCGGCGCTTGTTTGATTCTCGACGCTGAATTTATCCGGTACGCATTCACTCCGACCAGTGAATCAATTCGCAGCAAGGAAGCTGCGCTGGCACGTTGTGTGCTACCGAAATTTGCGCGGCGGATAATTTTCGTGTCGAGTCAGGAGTTACAGAGGGACGATTCGGCTGGCGGTTCAGGTATGCACCGCGCCGGCATGCTAATCCGCATCTGTAAATCTTGCATCGCTAGAACTGGGTATAAATAGAAGACATATAGAAAAGGGGAGGAGATGGAACGTACTAATCAGGAATTGACGCGGCTGAGTGATTTGATCGGGCTGATCTACGAAGGGACAACCGATCTGGGCCTCTGGCCCAAAATCATTCTGCCTGCAGTGGCGGAATACATTGATGCGCCGGGAGCATTCCTTTTTACACCGTTACACACTCCCCAGAATGGCGGCTACTTTTTCCCTCACGGCATTTCCCAAGAACAGATAGACCTCTACGGGAACAAATATCACAGCGAGGATGTCTGGACAATTGCGGCAGTTCAGAAAAACATTTTGTTCGACGGGAACGTGATCCTTGGTGAGGAATTGGTTCCTCGGGCACAGTTGCTTGAATCAAAGTTCTATAAGGAATGCCTTTCCCGCGACCCGAACATGGCGTCGATGATGACAAGCGCTGTGTTCGGTATCAGTCAGACCAGCTCCATACCTACGGCTCTTTCATTGTTCCGGGGTTTACACCATCGGGATTTTGATGAAGAAGACCGGAGCCGTATGCTTTTGGTGCTGCCGCATCTCTCTCGTTCGCTCGGGGTGATGCAGCGTCTACGTACGGCGGAACTCGCCGTAGCTTCTACGTTGGCGGCACTTGATCGTTTATCTTCTGGCGTGTTGCTAGTCGATGAAAATGGTGCGGTGACCTTTGCCAATCGTTCTGCACAGCGCATGCTGGAAGACGGCGATGGCCTGCATTTGCGCAAACTCTCCAATACATTAGGTCTCGGTAATCTGGTTGCAGAGGATGCGGCAGTCAGCAAGGCGATTGGAGGTGTGATTAGCTCAACCTTGAGTCATGATCCTTTTGCCACACCGCATTTTTCCAGCTGCGTCACAGTTCCTCGTATCTCAGGCTTGGCAAGCTATACCTTACAGTTTTCCGCGTTGGGTGAGCACAGCGAATTTGGTGGAGGGAGTGGTAAGTTCGCTGCAATCGTCTTTATTGCCGATGGCGCGCAGGACGTGGAAATCGATCCGGCAGTGCTGCAAAGCGCCTACGGACTGACGCCCGCCGAGGCGAGGGTGGCTGTGGCTTTGCTGGAATCCAGCTCCGCACAGGAAGTGGCCGACAAGCTGGGCACCAGCCCGAATACGGTGAATACGCAGGTCAAACAAATCTACGCCAAGCTTGGTGTGGATTCCCGCACCCGTTTTGTTAAACTGCTGCTAGGTTTAGCAACTCATCGTAACTAAGTTCATGCACGATCTTACCAAGGTTCGTAACGTCATTCTTGCCGCCTGCTTCGACACCTCCCTCGAGTGGTAGCCCATTCTCGCTTCGCTGGCGACTTATTTCAGCGTTCTGTGCTAACGGGGCGTCACAGCGGCTAGAAATTTTGCTGCCACTCCATCTTCATGCGCGGGCAGCGCATTTACCAGTTATCCACATCTGATGCACAGGCATACCCACGATTTTTGTGGATAGGACGGAGTTTCCGCGACAGGCCGGATGCGAGCTGCCGGTGCCGCCGGGATTATTGCCTAAGTCCTTTTTCTTATTGCTCTATTTCCCTGTTTTGGTTAATGTGAGGCCAGCGAGGAGTGATTGCCCGACCCGGATCTTCACTGCACTCGATTTCAATGAAACGATGGGATTTGGAAGTACCCGGTTGTTTGTCTTCGCACCTGATGTTCGTTCTCGCGCAAAACCCGATGCGCGAGTAGCAGTCCAGGCTTCATGGCGTCAGTTCATGTATCTTGTTAGACGGCGGCATGTCGTTTCAATATGCCGCCAAATTAGTAGTACCTACATGCGTGAGGTATGTGTCTATGGCAAAAAGCCGAGTTGGACTTTTTGATACAGGCCACACTCTTCCCCGGATTCTGGTCATCGATGGCGACCCGAAGGTCCGCAAGACGCTCTCCGATATCCTGCGCCTCAGTGGGTATGAGGTGGTGAACGCGGAGAGCGGCGCGGCGGGGCTTGCAGAAGCGCAGCGAGTTTTTGTCAACCTGGCGGTGATCGCCCTCGGCCTGCCGGACATGAGCGGCATCGATGTGATGACAAAGATCAAGGCGGGTTCGCAACTCACCGAAGTCATCATCCTGACCGGCCATGCCTCGCTGGATACAGCGATTGATGCGACCAGCAAGGGAGCCTTTTCCTATCTGATCAAACCTTACGAGACCGATAAGCTGCTGCGGCACATCCGTCGCGCCCTGGATCGGCAGCAAATCCAGCAGGAGATGCTGCGTCTGGCTTCCTTCCCCAGGATGAGTCCAGATCCCATTATCGAACTTGGTTCTTCAGGCAAGGTCACGTACCTCAACCCGGCAGCGGAGAAACTGTTTCCCGATCTTGTCGCTATGGGTTCGGCGCATCCCGTACTCCACGGGGTGGCGGACACGTTTGCGGTTTTTTGTGAAGACGAGAGCAGGGAAATAGTGCGGCAGATAGACGTAGGAAACCTGGTTTTCGAACAACGGATTTCTTTTGTTCCGGAAAGCGGGCTGATCCGGATCTATGTCCTGGATATCACCGAACGCGTACGAGCAGAAACTGCGCTGAGCGAATCCGAACAGCGCTTCAAGGCGATCATCGAGAATGCCCAGGACGGAATATTGCTGGCCGATCTGGCAGCAAAGAAGTTCTACTCCGGCAACCCCAGAATCTGCGAAATGCTGGGTTATAGCCCTGAAGAGATTGCATCGCTGAATGTGGCGGATATTCACCCGGAAGACGACCTGTCATATGTCCTGGAACTGTTCGAGAAGCAGGCCAGAAAAGAGATCAGTCTGGCCCAGGAGGTTCCGGTTAAAACAAAAAGTGGAAAAACTTTCTTCGCCGACATCAACTCATTTCCAATCACATTGCAGGGAAAGGAATATCTCGTCGGTTTTTTCAGGGACATCACTGAACGCAAGGCGCAAGAACTCAAAAACAGGAAATTGAATGAATTGTTGCTTATCCTGCGGGATATCAACGAATACCTGCTCAATGCCGAGAACGAGGCATCGCTCTTCAAGTTTGTTTGCGAAGCGTTGAGCAGGCTGGAAGATATTGCGACTGTATGGGTCATGCTCCGTGAGCCCCAGTTGCAGATCATGCCTGTAGCCTGGGCGGGGGTCGCAGAGGCCGAGATATCCGCCTTGCGCGTGCGCTGGGATGACGCCGAGCGGGGCATCGGTTTCATCATTAACGCCATTCAACAGCGCAAGCCTGTCGTGGCCAGGGATTTAAAGACCGATACACTGCTTCCTGCCTGGCAAAAAATGCTGCGGCAACGGAATGTCAAATCTGCCGTCGCCGTTCCCATCTACGCCGAGAGCGAAATCTTCGCAACGCTGGCTGTGTTCTCCCATAAGCCGGATGCCTTTGATGAGGAATTTGTGAAGTTTCTGGATGAAATTGCCGGCGATATTGCGATAGGCGTGCGCTCATTGCGTCTGGACAAGAACCTGCACTCCACCCTCGAACACCTGAGAGAATCCATGAACAGCACGGTCGAGGCCATCTCCCGCATGGTGGAACTGCGCGATCCCTATACTGCCGGCCACGAGCGGCGCGTGGCGCAACTAGCCAGCGCCATCGGCAAGGAAATGGGGTTGCCCAAAAGGCAGGTCGAGGGATTGCGAGTCACCGGTTACCTGCACGACATCGGCAAGATCGCAGTACCGGCGGAGATACTGAGCAAGCCTACCAAGCTGACGGAGATCGAACTTGCCCTGGTTTCGGAGCATGCCAAGGCGGGTTACAACATCCTGAAGGGGCTGGAATTTCCCTGGCCGGTTGCGCAGGCAGTGTTGCAACATCATGAGCGGCTGGACGGCTCGGGCTATCCGCTGGGAATCAAAGATGGAGAAATCATCCTCGAAGCCAGAATACTCATGGTAGCCGACGTGGTCGAGGCGATGGCGAGCCACCGCCCTTATCGCTCCGCTTTAGGGGTGGAGACGGCGTTTGCAGAGATCACTGCGAACCGTGGCAAGCTTTATGACGAGCAGGTAGTTGATGCCTGCATCAAGCTGTTCGCCGAGAAAAAGTTTATGTTTGAATGATGACAAAAACGGGGCTCGCTGCGCCAAACAGGAGGCAGAGGGGTAAAGTACGTTTATTGACACGGGGCAATCCATCTTTAGGGGATACGAACATGACAAATGAATCGGAATCGCTTGCCGAACACGTCAACAAACTCGAGGTGGCCATAGACGGCTGTTTGAAGGCCATGGCCAGGATGAACGAGATACATGCCCCGATCGGCCCGGGTCACGAGCTTCAGGTGGCGATACTTGCTGTTGCTATTGGCGAAGAAATGGGACTGCCAAGTGACGTGATACGCGGGATTCGCATGGTTGGCTGTCTGCACGATATCGGGAACATAGCCATTCCGGCGGAGATCCTGTGCAAGCCCGAGAAGCTCACTCCATACGAGACGGTGTTGGTCAGGAGCCATGTTCAAGCGGGATTCGACATCATCAAGGACATTGAATTCCCGTGGCCTGTTGCCAAGGCCATCCTGCAACACCATGAACGGCTTGATGGAAGCGGTTACCCGAATCGCATCAAAGGGGCAGAGATCATTCTGGAGGCCAGAATATTCGCAGTTGCGGATGTGGTAGATGCAATAGCTTCGCATCGCCCCTATCGCCCGGCTCTTGGGGTTCAGTCGGCGCTCGATGAGATTGCGCAAGGCAGCGGGAGCCTTTACGACCCGGATGTGGTCAAAGCCTGCCTGAAAATGTTCCATGAAAATGGCTACGGCCGTGAATATGCCTCGTCAGGTGCACCCGAGAACGGTTGAGTGCGCGAGCAGCTGAGTGAGGCATTGAACGTCAGTTGCGGAGGGTTCAATCAGGGCACTTCTTGCTTGTTGCAACAACCCAGGATGACCACTATGTCCCATACCAGTCTCAACCCGGCAACCAATCAGGTACTCCAGACTTTCCCAGCTGGGATGCTGCCCGGCTGCAACAGGCCCTGGAAAAGGCACATGGCGCGCAGCAAGCCTGGGCGCAAACGGATATGGCCTCGCGCGCCGGTGTGCTGCGCGCAGTGGCAAAGCATCTGCACTCGCAGTGTGACCGCTACGCCACCCTCATCACGCTTGAAATGGGCAAGCCGCTGCGCGAAGCGCGCGCCGAGGTCGAGAAGTGCGCGACTGCTTGCGACTACTACGCGCAACATGCCGCAGATTTCCTGCGTAGCGAGCCGGCGGAGTCGGATGCCGGAAAAAGCTATGTCGCGTTTTATCCGCTCGGCACCGTGCTTGCCATCATGCCGTGGAACTTTCCTTTCTGGCAGGTATTCCGTGCCGCCGCCCCGGCCCTGATGGCGGGCAATGCGGTGCTGCTCAAACATGCGCCGAACGTGCCGCAATGCGCGCTCGCGATGGAAGCGATCTTCCGTGAGTGCGGCCTGCCCGAAGGAATATTCACGACGTTGATGATCGAGACCGGCCTGGTTCCCGACGTTATCGCCAGTCCGCATGTGCATGCAGTCACGCTCACCGGGTCGGAGGCGACGGGACGCAAGGTGGCGGCGCTCGCCGGGCAGCACCTGAAAAAATGCGTGCTGGAACTGGGCGGCTCCGATCCGTTCATCGTGCTGCACGACGCGGACATGGATTTAGCCGTCGATACCGCGGTGACTGCGCGCTTCCAGAATTGTGGTCAGTCCTGCATCGCCGCCAAACGCTTCATCGTCGTGCCGCAGATCGCGAACGAGTTCCTGAGCCGCCTCAAAATCAAAGTGGAAGCGCTCAAGCTCGGCGACCCGATGGATGACGCCACTCAGATCGGCCCCATGGCCCGTCTCGATCTGCGCGATTCCCTGCACCGGCAAATCACCGACTCCATCGCCCAGGGCGCGGTTGCGGTGACGGGCTGCGAACCGGACGGCAGGGAAGGATTCTTCTACCGGCCATCCATCCTCGATCGCGTCACCGCCAAGGCCCGCGCCTGGCACGAAGAGTTGTTCGGCCCGGTGGCCGTCATCATCCGCGCCGCAGACGAACAGGACGCGATACGCATCGCCAACGAAACCCGTTTCGGTCTTGGCTCGTCCATCTGGAGCGCGGATGCGGCGCGCGCCGAGCGATTGGCATCGCGCATCCAGGCCGGCTGCACCTTCGTCAACGGCATGGTCAAATCCGACCCGCGCCTGCCTTTTGGCGGCGTGAAGGCCTCGGGCTTCGGGCGCGAATTGTCCAGGCTGGGGATGCTTGAATTCGTGAACGCGAAGACGGTGTGGATACGGTAGGGCCGGCAAGTCCTTCGAATACAAGGAGGGGGAAGACAAATGAAAAAAATCCATTTTTTTGCACTCGCGCTGATCCCAATGTCTTTCAATGCCACAGCCGGTGATCGGGGGCTCTTCTATGTGGCCGGCGGTGCCAGTAAAGGCGGGGCTAGTTACAGCATCGGTGCCGGAACGGATATAGACGTTCTGGAAATCAGTGCGATCAACCTCGGTGCTGTAACCGGCAATAGCTCCGCCAAGTTCAGAGGTTTGTCCTTGATTCAGAACGCCACTCCGGTCAAGGATTTCAATCTGCTGTTTCGCGTCGGTTTCGGAAAAACGACCACGACTTTCGCTAACGGATTTTCTGTCGGCAGGATAGGCTTTCGTGACGGAGTGATCTTCGGGGTTGGAGGGCAGTATCAGTTGAATAGTCACCTGGCATTCCGCGCCGAATTGAATCGCATCGCTTATGCGGCATCTGCCGATGGCAGATCCACCGGGGTGACCTATCCCGTAACCATCAGCGCCTTGTTAATCTATTGAAGGAGCTAACCATGTCCGATCAATATTCGCGTATCGCAATTGTTACCGGCGCCTCTTCAGGCATCGG
This sequence comes from uncultured beta proteobacterium, assembly GCA_963840345.1. Taxonomy (GTDB): domain Bacteria; phylum Pseudomonadota; class Gammaproteobacteria; order Burkholderiales; family Gallionellaceae; genus Sideroxyarcus. The sequence goes on along the minus strand of CAWIYO010000003.1, from coordinate 110,737 downwards.
CGAAGCAACGGCCAGAAAATTTGTCGCCAGTGGCTTCGGTGTGGTGGGCAATGCGCGCCATGAGGCAAAGCTCAGGGCACTCGAACAGGAAATGGGGCCGGCATTCTGCGGCATGGCAGGCGACGCTGCCGATAGTGCAGTGATTGACCGGCTTTTCGCTTCGGCAATCGAACGTTTCGGAAAGCCGGCCGACATCGTCGTCGCGAATGCCGGGCGGGGCCTGGGCGGATCGGTCAAGGATGCCGATCTATCGAAGTTCGAAGACGTCCTCAAGCTCAACGTGACCGGCGCCTTGGTGTTGCTGCAAACAGCCGCCAGGAAAATGCTGGACGCGCAGCAGTCCGATTACCCGAAGCGGGCGGCCGATATCGTGATCATCGGCTCGGTGGTCGGCAGGCACATCTCGCCATTCAGCGCGGTTTATGGTGCCACCAAAGCCGCCATCCATTCACTGGCCGAAGGGCTGCGCCGCGAGGTGGGGCCAAAGGGTGTCCGGGTGTCGCTCGTGGAGCCGGGCATAGTCCTCAGCGGATTTCAGGAGGGGGCGAGCTACAGCGATGAGCTGGTGCAGAACTTCAATACAAAATTCGGTCCGTTGCTGCGCGGGTACGACATAGCAAACGCGATCCACTTCATCGTGACCCAACCCCCGCATGTTCATGTCAGCGACATCATCGTCCGCCCAACGCGCCAGGATTACCCCTGAGATGCGGCACATGAGACTCTTGCTGGCAATCCTGCCGGTCAGCCTGATTTCATCGTGCGCCTCATACAGCGGCTACGGACTCAAGCCCGGAGTGGCAAGTGTGGATGACGTGGTGCGTGTCATGGGGCAGCCCGCCATGCGCTGGCAGAACCCGGACAACTCCTCGCAGTTGGCCTATCCACGCGCACCGGCAGGGCTCCATACTTACATGGTATTCATCGCACGGGACGGCAAGCTGCAGCGTATCGAAAACGTGCTGGACACGAGGGTTCTCGCGCAGGTTCGGCCAGGCATGACGAAAGAAGAAGTGCTTCGCACGCTGGGACCGCCCGGCTGGACAGCCGACTACCCGCGTCGCGGCGAGTTGGAGTGGGAATGGCGCTTCTGCAACGACTGGAACGAAGCGGCGCGCTTCGACGTGCTGTTCGACAACACCAAGGGGACCGTCCGCTCCACCATGACTCCCCCTGGAGACCGTTTGGGGTTCTGCACACGCAGTCCGTGCGTCTGCGGTCATTGAGACCCACTGGCCAAAAACGGACTCAGGTTGATGATCGTATTATTATGCATATGCGGACAGACCCAGACATTGGGGTCGACGATGAATCAACCAGTCATCAAAAATGGGTATGCTTCATTAATTTAATAATTATGGGGCCAGTGGGTCCGTCTAAGAACTGTTAGCGCCATGAATGCTTGGAAGCCAATATCAAAGATTGAGCTTGAGGACATCCTCAAAGAACAACTCGATGATTGCTCACCTGAGCAGCGAAAACTGTTTGAAAGATATTATGTGCAGCCCTACAAGGTTCCTATTCATCGGTTCGGCCGCGTAGAAGAAGTTTATGTAGTTGCTAAGTTTCCATCTGGAGTCCTCTACTATGAGGATGTGGAAGAGGGTTTTGAAATTGATCTTCTTGGAGTAGATGGTGCAATACCAAAGCAAGGCTGTAATCAATATGAGCTTAAGCATGTCTTATCACAGCCTGCATAGCTCTAACCCTGCGCTCAAGTTCGCTCCCTCCGGTCGTTGGGACGCGCCTACGGCGCGCCCCTCAGCGCCACGTTAGACCTCGTCATGCCACTTCAGCAAGACACCGTGAGTGCGTTTAAAGATAATCGAGCTAAGACTTGGGCAGCTTCCAAGCCGTGGCTATTGTTAATGGCCGCAGGTATTGTCGGTAGTTTTTTCGTGGGCGATCTCAATGGGCAGTTACCTTCTGGAAGCTGGTTATTGTGGTTAGTCTTTTTCATTTTGTTTGGTGCTTCAATTGTTCGGCTCACCTTCATCGTGCGTACTCATTATCGTTGCCCTTCCTGTGGGAAGATCCCAATGTCTGGCTGGGCATCGTTGGGGCCAAGTTCTTTTGGGTATGAGCGAGGTGTCGACCTCAATCCGAGTCAGTGTCCCAATTGCGGAGTGAATCTAAAGTGAGTCAGTCTAACCCTGCGCTCAAGTTCGCTCCCAGCATGCGTCATTTCACTACTGTAGCCTTGCTTCTATTATCGACGATGGCGTTTTCGGCCGAGAAAGCTGATCGTGTCGTGGTCGTTAAGAGCGAGGGGAAGTTGTACTTGTACAAGGCCAGGCATGTATTGGCATCGTATCCGGTGGTGTTCGGGGCGCAACCCAAAGGGCATAAACAACAGCAAGGTGATGAGCGCACCCCGGAAGGGCGGTACTACCTTGACTTCAAGAAGCCGGATACGGCCTATCACAGGGCCATCCACATTTCATATCCCAATACCCGAGATATCGAAAGCGCGAGGAAGCGCGGTGTAGATCCCGGCGGCGCGGTTATGATTCACGGGCAAAAGAATGGTTTTGCGTGGGCCTCTTTCATCACGCAGCAATTTAACTGGACCCACGGCTGTATCGCCTTGAACAATGCAGATATGGATGCAGTATGGGAAGCGATTGAGGCAGGCACACCAATTGATATCAACCCGTAGACGCATAACTTCGTCGCCGGCGCAACAGTCCTTCCGTAATGTCGCCGAACCTGGATGTTGGGCGTTTTAACCAATATGAATGCACACCTTACGGATCTTCGCGACAAGTAGCGTAAGTGATTTAGAACGTTAGCGGCAATCCATCCACCACCGGAGGGAATATGCGAAATCCACTAATTGAGGGGCATGTAAGCGCGGGCTTTGAAGCCGTGCGGGATGCGTTCGCCGAGAATTTCTCCCGGCGACATGAACTGGGCGGCGCCTGTTGCGTGTACTACCGGGGCGAGAAGGTCGTCGACCTGTGGGGCGGTGTGCGCAACAAGGCTACCGGCGAGCCCTGGCAAGAGGACACCATGGTTCTGGTCTACTCGACGACCAAGGGCCTGGCTGCGATGACGCTGGCGGTCGCCCATTCCCGGGGCTGGCTCGACTATGAGGAGCGCGTCTGCACTTACTGGCCGGAGTTTGCCCAGCAGGGAAAAGACACCGTCACCGTCCGTCAACTCCTGGCTCACCAGGCGGGCTTGTTCGCCTTCGATGAGCAGGCGGACCGGAGCCTGGTCGCCGACCTCGATAATCTGGCGGTCGTCCTGGCGCGCCAGAAGCCGGCCTGGGAACCGGGCACGCGGCAGGCCTATCATGCGATCACGCTCGGCTACTACGAAGGAGAGCTGCTGCGCCGGGTCGATCCGCACCACCGCAGCCTGGGACAATTCTTTCAGGATGAGATCGCCTCGCCCCTCGGACTCGACTTCTACATCCGCCTGCCCGAGGCTATCCCGGACTCAAGACTGGCAACGCTCGCGCGGCCAAGCCTGATCGCGATACTGCGCGGGTTCGGGCTCGGCTTTTTCCTCACGGCGTTCAATCCTCGATCGAACATCGTTCGCGCACTCAAGGGATCAGAGTTTCCCCACGACGAAAAGCGCATCTATGCCCGCAATTTCGAGATCCCGGCTGGCGGAGGTGTCGGCACGGCGCGCGCCATCGCCCACGCCTATAGCGTGTTCGCGACCGGGGGACACCCGCTGCAGTTGCGCCCGGAGACGTTGCAGGCATTGACGGCACCGGCGGTTCCGCCGGCCCGCGGCTTCTACGACGAGTGCATGAGGGGCGACGGAGTCCAATTTTCGCTGGGCTTCATGAAGCATTGCCCCGTGTGGCAGTTTGGATACGAGGGCTCGTTCGGAATGCCGGGATCGGGCGGATCTCTTGGCTTCGCCGATCCCAAGGCCGGCATCGGCTATGCCTACGTCACCAACCAAATGGGGACGGCGCTCACAGGGGATCCGCGGGACATCGCGCTACGAAACGCGGTGTACTCAGTCATTTCACCGGAACATGGACCGTGAGATATGCTCGATGATCGACGGCGCGCATTCCTGCATGCAGAGGCAGACACGGAGCATAGCGCTCACTGAAACGCGAATCCCTCCAATGCGACCCGGATTCCAAGTTAAACTGCCGCCCGGTTTTGTTTCGTTTTCAATTTTCGAACTATCCTTCCATGCAAGAAATCACCAGTACCCAGCGCAAAGTCGTTCTCGCCGCCTGCTTCGGCACCTTCCTCGAGTGGTACGACTTCCTGACCTTCGCTTCGCTCGCGACCTATTTCAGCGTGCTGTTCTTCCCGCCGGACAATCCGGTGGCGGCGTTGCTGATGAGCCTCGCCACATTTGGCGTGGGCATGGTGGTGCGGCCATTGGGTTCGGCGCTATTCGGTTCGCTGGCGGATAAGTTCGGCCGTCGTCCCATCTTCATCGCGACCATCTCGCTGATGGGCATCACGACCTTTCTGGTGGGTGTGTTGCCGACCTATGCGCAGATCGGTATCTTTGCGCCGCTGCTGTTGCTGCTGTTGCGCTTGCTGCAGGGTTTCGCGGTAGGCGGCGAGATCGGCGGCGTGGCGGTGTATCTCACCGAGCATGCCCCGCATGGCAGGCGCGGCTTCTACACCAGCGTGCTGCAATTGATGGGGCCGCTGGGCATCCTCGTCTCCACCCTGCAGATCGTGCTGTTGCAAGCGTTCCTGAGCGATGCCGATTTCCATGTCTGGGGCTGGCGCGTGCCGTTCCTGTTCTCGGCGGTACTGCTGTTCATCTCCATCAAGACGCGCATGAGTCTGGAAGAGTCGCCGGTGTTCCGCCAGTTGGAGGCGGAAGGGGCAGTGTCCAAAGCGCCGCTGCGCGAATGCCTGAGCGACCGCCGCACCCTGGGGCGCATGGCGCTGCTGTTCTTCTGCATCTCGGCCGGCGGCTCGCTGCTGTTCTTCTCCTCGCAGGTGTATGCCAACGTGTTCCTGAAGAGCGTGGTGCGGCTGGATGCGCAACTCGCCAGCACGCTGGTGATGACCAGCACCTTGCTGCTGTTCCCGCTCACCATCTTCTGCGGCTGGCTGTCGGACAGGGTAGGGCGCAGGCCGATCCTGCTGGCAGGTTTGATCCTGGGCGCCATCACCATTCTGCCCGTGTTCAAAGCCTTGCAGCATTACGGCAATCCGGCGCAGGAGCGCTTCAACACCGAAGTCGCAGTGAAACTGTATGGCAGCGATTGCGAGTACAGCCCGTTCCGCAAGGCCGCCAATGACTGCGAGCGCAACCAGGAATTCCTTACTCAAGCAACGGCGTGTCGTACGCGCTGATGCCGCAAGGCGACAGGAAAGAGTCTGCAGTGAACATCGGCGGCAATGCCGAAGTAAGCGGCTTCCGTCCGGCCGAACTGATCGCCGAGCTGGAAGCCAAAGGCTGGGCGGAAAAGGCCGACAGCGAACAGGTGAACCGCTTCATGCTGTTCCTCTTGCTGATCGTTCCGGTCATCGCCGTGGCGCTCATCACCGGGCCGCAGACTGCCGTGCTGGCGGAACTGTTCACCGCGCGCACCCGTTACACCGCCGCGGCCGTGCCGCATAACCTCAGCGCGGGCTGGATCGGCGGCTTGTCGCCGTTCATGGTCACGCTGCTGTCGGTACATGCGGGCGATGCGCTGGCGGGTCTCTGGTATCCGGTGGGCATGCTGATCTTCGCTTCCGCGGTCGGGGTGCTGTTTTTGCCGGAAACGAAAGAGGTCAGTCTGCACGCATAAGCAGGCGTGCAAGTCGCTGGTTATGCGCGGGATTGACGGCGCATAAGTTACAATGCGCGTCCCGAAGCTATTTCACCGGACATGGGCATTCTTACCTTCATCATTCTTGCCAGCCTGCTGGGCGGCATCCTGAGCGTACTGGCCGCGGCGCTGTTCGCGCTCAATGCCCGTGGCCAGTACCTCGGCTGGCTGGTGAGCTATGCCATCGGTGCATTGCTCGGCGCGGTATTCCTGGACATCCTGCCGGAAGCGATCCGGCTGGCGTCCGATGTGGCGCTGGTGAGCGGTACGGTGCTTGTCGGCATCATGCTGTTCTTCACGCTCGAGAAGGTGCTGATCTGGAGGCACTGCCACCATGAGCATTGCGAGGCGCACGAACCGGACGAGCATGCGGAGCACGATCACGGACGCAGCGGCACGATGGTCATCGTGGGCGACACCTTCCACAACTTTGTGGATGGCATCATCATCGCTGCAGCCTTTCTCACCGACATCCATCTCGGCATCGTCACTGCGGTGGCGATCATCGCGCACGAGATCCCGCAGGAAGTCGGCGATTTTGCCGTCCTGTTGCATTCCGGTTACAGCAAGCTGCGCGCTTTCCAGCTCAATCTCATCTCCAGTTTCGCCACGCTGGTCGGCGGGGTGATGGCCTATTTCGCCTTGCAGAACGCGCAGGGCTGGACGCCGTATCTATTGGCCCTGGCGGCTGCGAGCATGATCTACGTTGCAGTGGCCGACCTGATCCCCGGCCTGCACAAACGCACCGAACTGCGCGACACCGTGCAGCAAGTGGTGCTGATCGCTTTGGGAACGGGTACGGTTGGACTCGTCACTTTCATCGCGCACGCTTGACCGCGGCTCCCGACGGCATAACTCAATGGCTACAGCTCAGTTAACACGATACGCATGGCTCTCCATCTCGGCGGCCGTCGCCACCATCCTGCTCAAGGGCGTGGCCTGGTGGCTGACCGGCTCGGTCGGCCTGCTGTCCGATGCGCTGGAATCGTTCGTCAACCTGGCCGGAGCGCTGATGGCGCTGGCGATGTTGTCATTGGCGGCGGCACCGGCGGACGACAGGCACGCCTATGGCCACGGCAAGGCGGAATATTTCTCCAGCGCTTTCGAAGGCTTCCTCATCCTGCTCGCCGCATTCAGCATCGCCTATACGGCGATCGATCGCTTGCTTCATCCGCAGGCACTCGAAGATATCGGCGTTGGCCTGTTGGTGTCGGTCGTCGCATCGCTCATCAATCTGTTTGCCGCACGCGAACTACTCAAGGCAGGGCGTGTCTACAATTCGATCACCCTCGAAGCCGATGCCAAACATCTGATGACCGATGTCTGGACTTCGGTCGGCGTCATCATCGGCGTGGGGCTGGTATGGTTGAGCGGCTGGCTGTGGCTGGACCCGGCGATCGCTTTGCTGGTCGCCGCGAACATCGTCTGGACGGGATGGCATTTGTTGCATCGCTCCGCTTCGGGATTGATGGATGAGGCGCTTCCCAGGGAACAGATCGACGCGATCGAGACCGTGCTGGAAAAATATCGCCGCCAGGGCATGGAATTTCATGCCGTGCGTACCCGCCAGGCGGGCCGGCAGGCTTTCATCACGATGCATGTGCTGGTGCACGGCAACTGGACGGTAAAGCGCGGCCACGATGTGGTGGAACAGATCGAGGCCGAAATCCGGGCGGCGGTGCCGTTCAGCCATCTGACGATGCACCTGGAACCGCTTGAAGATCCGCGATCTCTTTCCGACCAGGAGCTGGAACAGGAATCAAGCACGAATGAACAAAGGAAAGAATCATGAGTAAGGCATCACCCAAGATCGGCTTCGTTTCGCTCGGTTGTCCCAAGGCGACAGTCGATTCCGAACACATCCTCACGCGCATGCGCGCAGAGGGCTACGAGATCACGCCAAGCTACCAGGAGGCGGACCTGGTCGTGGTCAATACCTGCGGCTTCATCGACAGCGCCGTGGCGGAATCGCTGGAAGCCATCGGCGAAGCGATACAGGAGAACGGCAAGGTCATCGTCACCGGCTGTCTCGGGGCCAAGGGCGACATCGTGCAGCAGACGCATCCCAAGGTGCTCGCCGTCACCGGGCCGCACGCCACCGACGAGGTGATGAATGCGGTGCATCAGCACCTGCCGAAATTGCACGACCCCTACACCGATCTGGTGCCGCCGCAAGGCGTGCGCCTCACTCCGCAGCATTTCGCCTACCTGAAGATATCCGAGGGCTGCAACCACCGCTGCACCTTCTGCATCATCCCCGCCTTGCGCGGCGATCTGGTGAGCCGTCCGGTGGGCGAGGTGATGCTGGAAGCGGAGAAGCTGGTTGAGTCCGGCGTCAAGGAATTGCTGGTCATCTCGCAGGACACCTCGGCCTACGGCGTGGACGTGAAATACCGCACCGGCTTCTGGGGCGGCAAGCCGCTGAAGACGCGCATGACCGAACTGGCCGGCGCGCTCGGCAGCCTCGGCGTATGGACGCGTCTGCATTACGTCTATCCCTATCCTAGCGTGGACGACGTCATCCCGCTGATGGCGGAGGGCAAGATCCTGCCTTATCTCGACATCCCGTTCCAGCATGCCAACGAGCGCATCCTCAAGCTGATGAGGCGCCCGGCCAGCAGCGAGAACATGCTCAAGCGGATACAGGCATGGCGCAGCATCTGTCCGGACATCGTGCTGCGCAGCACCTTCATCGTCGGCTTCCCCGGCGAGACGGAAGAGGAATTCGAAGAGCTGCTCGATTTCATCGAAGCCGCGCAACTGGACCGCGTCGGCGCGTTCAAGTATTCGCCGGTGGAAGGTGCGGAAGCGAATGCGCTGCCGGACCATGTCGATCCCGATGAGCAGGAAGATCGCCTTGCGCGCCTGATGTACCTGCAGGAAGAGATCAGCGCCGGCAAGCTCGCCAAAAAAGTCGGCCAGACCATGACCGTGCTGGTCGACGACGTGGATGAAGAGGGCTCGGTCGCGCGCAGTGCCGCCGATGCGCCTGAGATCGACGGGCTGGTGTATATCAACGGCGAAGACCTGGAAGTCGGCGAGTTCGTCACCGTGAAGATTACCGATTCCGACGAACATGACCTGTGGGGAGAAGTCGTCAAGAAATGAGCGGCGGTAATCCTTGCCTGACCTGCGGCGCATGCTGCGCCTATTTCCGTGTCTCGTTCTATTGGGGTGAATCCAGCGAGGCGCCCGGCGGTTTCGTTCCTGCCGCACTTACCGAAAAAGTGCACCAGCATCTGCTGTGCATGAAAGGCACCAACAACTATCCGCCGCGTTGCGTCGCCCTGGAGGGTGAAGTCGGCAAGCAGGTCTCGTGCTCCATCTACGAGAACCGTCCCACACCTTGCCGCGAGTTCAACGAATACGAGCTGGACGGTTCGCCCAACATGCGCTGCTTCAAGCTGCGCGGCATCGTTCCCCCGCTCAACACGTAGGAGCCAGCTTGCCGGCGAAGGGTCTTCGCAGCCCATGCATTTCGCTGCAAGTGCCTGCAGGGCGGCGTGTGCCGCGCCGCAGCCACTTTCATCCCTGCTACAATCCGAACCATGACGCTCTATGCCTTCATCGCTGTGGGACTCGGTGCTGCCATCGGTGCATGGCTGCGCTGGGGCTTGGGCCTGTGGCTCAACCCGGCCGTGCCCGAGTTGCCGCTGGGTACGCTCTCCGCCAACCTCGTCGGCGGCTATCTGGTCGGACTCTCGGTCGCTTTCTTCATGCAGCATCCCGGTCTGTCGCCCGAGTGGCGCCTGCTCGTCATCACCGGATTCCTCGGCGGGCTTACCACCTTTTCCACCTTCTCGGCGGAGACCGTCACGCTGCTGATGCGCGGGCAATATGCCTGGGGCACGGCCATCATCGCCGCGCACCTCGGCGGCTCGTTGTTGATGACGGTGCTGGGGATGCAGACGTTCAAATGGCTACATGCGGGAGGTTGATATGCAAAGCGTATATCTGAAATTCTATCTGACCGAGAAACATCACCATCAAGGCAAGCTGCTGCAGGAGTGGCTGCTGGAGAAAGCCAAGTCGCTGGGCGTGCCGGGAGGCTCGGTGTTCCGCGCCGTTGCGGGATACGGGCGGCACGGACATCTGCATGAAGAAAGTTTCTTCGAACTGGCTGGCGAATTGCCGGTGCAGGTCGAGTTCGTGCTCGACGCCCAACATGCCAATCAATTGCTCGGCGTGATCACCGCAGAAGAACTGAATCTGCCTTACGTGCGCTATGCCGTGGAGACGGGCACTACAGGCGAGAAGAAGTAACGATTATTTCTTCTTGCCCGATAGCAACGCCGCGATCTCGGCTTCAGCCGCAATCCAGTAGTCCATCGAGCCAGCCTGGAAGCCGTTCTTCTCGGCGATGAAATAGGCTGCGTCCTGAACCATCTTGTAGCGTTGTTCCGGAGTTGGCGAGGCGATTTTTGCCGGCGCGGCTTTGGTGGTGCGTGCAGCCGGCTTCTTCGCGGCTACGGGCCCCGACTTCTTGACCGTCGCGGCGGGTTTCCTGGCTGTTGCAGTCTTGGTGGTGGCTGTAGCGGTTGTCTTTTTGGCAACCGGTTTGGTGGCGGGTTTTTTCGCGGTAGCGGATTTTGACGTGGCCATGATACGTACCTTTCAAAAATGAACCTCACCGGGTGAGGCATCCCATTTCCTAGTTCATGATTCTAAACCTATTCCTGGACGTATCGCAGTATCCCACCTTTTTGTTTCAAAGATAAAACACCCCGCCCGGACAAGTCTGTGATTGCTCGATGCGCGTCAACGTGGGCAACAGATTCAGTCCGGTCTTTTCCTTCAAGGCTTCGGCCTGCTCCTTGAGATCGTCCAGCGGGATGCGGATATGCTCGCCCGTTGCCGCGAGCGCGATCACGTTGCCGCTTTCGCAGGAAGGGAAAGCCAGCGCGCGGCTGTCGAATGCATCGCGCAAGCGGTCCAGGCTCGCCGCATAGCCGCGGCTGCGTCCCAGCAGGTTCACCGCCAAGACGCCGTTGCTGTTCAGCCGCGAACGGCACATCTGGTAGAACGGCAGCGTGTCCAGTTCGCCGGGGCGCGCGTCTTCATCGAAACCATCCACCAGGATCAGATCGTAGTGCTTGTCGTTCTCGGCGATGAACTGCGCACCGTCCGCGATCACGATGTTCAGCCGTTTCGGGTCTTCCGGCAACTTGAAGAACTGTCTGGCGGCCGCCACCACGCGTGGCTCGATCTCCACCACCGTCAGCTTCGCCAGCGGGCAATTGCGATACAGGAACTTGGTGAGCGAAGCCGCACCCAGACCGATGAGCAACACCCTGCGCGGGAAGTGCGAGTCATCGCGCATGAGCAGACTCGCCATCATCTCCTTGGTGTAGTCGAGTTCCAGGTTCCAGGGGCGCGCGATGCGCATCGCGCCTTGTATCCAGTCGGAGCCGAAATGCAGAAAGCGTACGCCAGCCTCTTCGCTGATATCGATGGAAAAACTCATTGTGCTTTGAAGGGGGTGGGTGATAAAGGGAATAGTTTGGTGCGGGCGTAGCGAGCGAATGCGAGCAGCAGTTCCACCAGCAGCAGGATGACGATGGCAACACCCGCACCGAACATGATTGCATCCTGGTTCAGCGGGACAGCGTAACTGTATTGTCCCAGCGCTTCATCCAGTATCTCCTGGTCGCCGTGCAGCAGGACATGCAATGCCTTCATCGGCAGGCTGGTCTTCAGCGCGGCCAGATCGGCTTCGAAGCGCAGTTTGCGCTGCACCATCTTCTCGATGGCCGCGCCTTCTTCCTGGAAAGGCTTCTCGCCGCTGTTGCGGTGCAGCTCGATGAGTTTGTTCATGTCGCCGCCGAAATACTTGTTGGCGATCTCCTGGAACGGCTGCAGGTTGACGTTCACCTCGCGCAGGTGCGCATCGACGCGCTTCTGGTATTGATCGACGAAGTTCGGAACCTGCAGCCCGATCAGCAGCGAGATGCAGGCCACGACGACGATCATGTAGCGGTAGAGGATGTCGGTCATTTCAAGGTTTCAAGATCGGGTGAGTTAAAAGCCATATTCGCGCCTGGTTTACCGTACCCAGCGGTTCAGCAGCCAGCGCGCCCATTCCGTGACTTCGGTCGCGCTCATGCCGAGGGTGGCTTGCTGTTTCGCCAACTCGTCGCCCGCCGCGCCGTGCAGATGCACGCCGAGCAACAGCGCCTCGTCCACGCTCAAGCCTTGGGCGATGAAGGCGGCGATCATGCCGCTCAACACGTCCCCCATGCCCGCAGAGCTCATGCCGGGGTTGCCGGTCTGGTTGAGGTGCAGTTTGCCGTCTTTTGTTGCACAGATACTGCCGGCGCCTTTCAGCACCACAGAGCCGCCCAGGCGTTTGGCGAGCGTGCGCGCTGCGGCGGCACGGTCTTTCTGGATGTCCTCCGTGCTGCAAGCCAGCAGATGCGCGGCTTCGCCGGGGTGGGGGGTGAACACGGCCGGGGCTTTTCGTCCATGCAGCATGCCGCGCAGGTCGGGGCGTTGCGCGATGAGGTTGAGCGCATCGGCATCCAGCACCAGGGCCACATCGAGCAGCAGTGCGTCATACAACACCTTTTGCGCAGCAGGGCTTTTTCCGAGGCCGCAGCCGACCACCAGACACGTTACCCTCACCCTCAGTCCCTCTCCCAGAGGGACGAGGGTTCAGCGTGAACCTTCTCCCGCTGGGAGAGGGATTGAGGGTGAGGGAATCGTTTCAGCGCATCGCCGGCCGAGTGCAGCATCAGTTCCGGCTGGATCACATCCACCGCCGGGAGCGTTGTCGGCCAGCATGCCGACATGCACACTGCCCGCACCCATTTTGAGCGCCGCCCGCCCGGCCAGCAGCGCCGCGCCGACCATGCCGCCGGCTCCGCCGATGACCGTGACCGTGCCGAACAGGCCTTTGTGGCTGTCTTTGGGGCGTGGCTTGAGGAAGGCGGCGACTTGTTTTTGCGTGATGGGGGCTGGGCGAGTGTTGGGCATTCTGCGGCTTTCACGTTTAGTCATGCATGATTATGAGGGATAACCAGCCACTTGCCAGCTTGCTGGCTCAGTGGATTGGCTAGTAGTTCCACCAATGACGAGTTAGGAAATTGGGTACGCATAGTATAATCCGGCCTCGTTATTTCATCGCGCCAACTCGCCATGTTCCGTACTTCGATAGGTAAATCCGCTCTTTCCTCCTTCCGTCTCGACAAACTGCGCACTGCGCTGAGCGCCACCAGGTCGGGCGTCACCCTCGAAGATACCCGCCACATCTATTTCACCGAACTTGCGGCCGAGCTTTCCCCGGAGGAGGCCGCTTTGCTGGATCGCTTGTTGAGCCTCGACAAAAAGGCAGGCGAGCCGCAGATCGAGGGCAAAGTCCAGACCCTGCTGGTTGTGCCGCGCCTCGGTACCATCTCGCCCTGGTCGTCCAAGGCCACCGACATCGCGCGCCATTGTGCCTTGCCGCAAGTCACCCGCATCGAACGCGGCGTGGTGTATTACCTCAAGACCAAGAGCGGCAAGCCGCTGAGCGAGGCCGAGTTGAAGGCTGTTTTGCCGCTGCTGCACGACCGCATGACCGAATCGGTCGTCGCCGACGCTGCGGGCATCGAAGACAAGATATTCAAGCACGGCACGCCCCAGCCGCTCTCCACCGTGGACATCCTCAAGGGCGGCAAGGCCGCGCTGGAAGTAGCCAACCGCGAACTGGGCCTGGCGCTCTCCGCCGACGAGATCGAGTATCTGGTGGACAACTTCACCAGGCTGAAGCGCAATCCCACCGACGTCGAACTGATGATGTTCGCGCAGGCCAACTCCGAGCACTGCCGCCACAAGATATTCAACGCCGACTGGATCATCGACGACGAAAAACAGGCCATCTCGCTGTTCGGCATGATCCGCAATACCCACAAGCTGCACCCGGAAGGTACGGTAGTAGCGTATTCCGACAACTCCTCCGTCATCGAAGGCGCGGAGATCGAGCGCTTCTATCCGCGCGCGGGTGGTGCTTACGCATTCAGCAAAGAACTCACGCACACCCTGATGAAGGTGGAGACGCACAACCATCCGACGGCCATCGCCCCGTTCGCGGGTGCCGCGACCGGCTCGGGCGGCGAGATACGCGACGAAGGCGCGACCGGCACCGGCTCCAGGCCGAAGGCTGGCCTGACGGGCTTCTCGGTGTCCAACCTCAATATTCCCGGCTTCGAACAGCCCTGGGAAAAGAACGCCTACGGCAAGCCGGGGCGCATCGCCTCCGCCCTGCAGATCATGATCGACGGCCCGCTCGGCGGCGCGGCGTTCAACAACGAATTCGGCCGTCCCAACCTGGCGGGCTATTTCCGCACTTTCGAAGAGCAGGTGAACGGCGAGATGCGCGGCTACCACAAGCCCATCATGCTGGCGGGCGGCGTCGGCAACATCAAGGCCGAACACACGCACAAGCATGACCTGCCGGATGGCGCGGTGCTGATCCAGCTCGGCGGCCCCGGCATGCTGATCGGCCTGGGCGGCGGCGCGGCATCCAGCATGGATACCGGCGCCAACGCCGAGAACCTGGATTTCGACTCCGTGCAGCGCGGCAACCCCGAGATGCAGCGCCGTGCGCAGGAGGTCATCGACCGCTGCTGGCAGATGGGCGACAACAACCCCATCCTGTCCATCCACGACGTGGGCGCGGGCGGCATCTCCAATGCATTGCCGGAACTGGTGCACGGCGGCGGCAAGGGCGCGCATTTCGAGTTGCGTTCGGTGCCGAACGAAGAGCGCGGCATGTCGCCGATGCAGATCTGGAGCAACGAAGCGCAAGAGCGCTATGTGCTGGCGATCCCGTTCGAGCGCGTCATGGAGTTCAAGGAACTGTGCGACCGCGAACGCTGCCCCTTCTCGGTATTGGGCAGGGCCATCAAGGAAGATCAGCTTGTGGTGCACGACGAAGAGTTCGGCAACAACGCGGTGGACATGCCGCTCTCCGTGCTGCTCGGCAAGCCGCCCAAGATGACGCGCAAGGTGACGCGCGAGCATGTGAAGCTGCCCGCGCTCGACACCAGCGGCATTCATTTGAAAGAGGCCATCGAGCGCGTGCTGCGCCTGCCCAGCGTTGCCGACAAGACTTTCCTGATCGCCATCGGCGACCGCACCGTGGGCGGCATGACCGCACGCGACCAGATGGTCGGCCCGTGGCAGGTTCCGGTGGCTGACGTCGCGGTGAGCCTGATGGGCTTCAACACTTATCGCGGCGAAGCCTTCGCGCTCGGCGAACGCACACCGCTGGCCGTACTCGATGCACCTGCATCGGGACGCATGGCCGTGGGCGAGGCGATCACCAACATCGCCGCCGCTCAAATTGAAAAGATCGGCGACATCAAGCTCTCCGCCAACTGGATGGCTGCCGCCGGACACCACGGCGAAGACGCCGCGCTGTTCGACACCGTCAAGGCCGTAGGCATGGAGCTTTGTCCGCAGCTCGGCATCAGCATCCCGGTGGGCAAGGATTCGATGTCGATGAAGACCACCTGGAAAGAGGACGGGCTGAACAAGACCGTGACCGCGCCGCTGTCGCTCATCATCTCCGCCTTCGCGCCCACACCGGATGCACGCAAGACGCTCACGCCGCAACTCGTGGCCGACACCGATACCGTGGTGCTGCTGTTCGACCTGGGCTGCGGCAAGAACCGTCTCGGCGGCTCGGCGCTGGCGCAGGTGTACAAGCAGGTTGGCGACGTGGCGCCGGACGTGGACGATGCCAACAAGCTCAAGGCCTTCTTCGAGCTCATCCAGCGCCTCAACCACGAAGGCAAGCTGCTGAGCTATCACGACCGCTCCGACGGCGGCATGCTGGCGGCACTGTGCGAGATGACCTTCGCTTCGCACATCGGCCTGGATATCCGCCTGGACGAATGCAAAGGCGACGACCTCGGCATCCTGTTCAACGAAGAACTCGGGGCGCTGGTGCAAGTGCGCCGCGACGATCTGGCCGACATCTTCGTGCAGTGCGACGATGCGGGCATGTGCAACGTGCACGAGGTGGCGCGCCTCAACACCGGCGGCAGCATCACCATCACGCGCGGCAAGACCCAGTTGTACAGCGAGAACGCCATCACCCTGCGCCGCATCTGGTCCGAGACCACTTACCAGTTGCAGAAGCTGCGCGACAATCCGGCCTGTGCGCAACAGGAATACGACCGCACGCTGGATGCGAAGGATCCCGGCCTGCACGTGAGCTGACACGACCTCGACCTCATCCCGTTCGCCCGACCGTCGAAGGGCCTGCTGCCGCCCATCCTTCGACAAGCTCAGGACGACGCAGCGGCGGTGCTGACCTCGCGCCCCAAAATGGCCATCCTGCGCGAGCAGGGCGTAAACGGCCAGGTGGAGATGGCCGCGGCGTTCGACCGCGCCGGATTCTCTGCCGTGGACGTGCACATGAGCGACATCATCAGCGGCCGCGTGAAGTTGGCCGACTTCAAGGGCGTGGTGGCCTGCGGAGGTTTCTCGTACGGCGACGTGCTGGGCGCGGGCGAGGGCTGGGCGAAATCCATCCTGTTCAATCCCAAGGCGCGCGATGAGTTCGAAGCCTTCTTCCAGCGCAACGACACTTTTGCGCTCGGCGTGTGCAACGGCTGCCAGATGATGAGCAACCTGCACGAGATCATCCCCGGCGCGGAAAACTGGGCGCACTTCTCGCGCAACCAGTCGGAACAGTTCGAAGCCCGCTTTGCCATGGTGGAAGTGCAGCAGTCGCCTTCCATCCTGTTCGCGGGCATGGCCGGCAGCCGCATGCCCATCGTGGTGGCGCACGGCGAAGGTTATGCCGATTTCGGCGGAACCAAGAAGCTCAAAGCCGCGCAGGACATCGTGACGCTGCGCTACGTGGACAACTACGGCAAAGCCACCGAGACCTATCCGCTCAACCCCAACGGCTCGCCGCACGGCATCACCGGGCTCACCACGCCGGACGGGCGCTTCAGCATCATGATGCCGCACCCCGAGCGCGTGTTCCGTGCCGTGCAGAACTCCTGGTATCCGAAGGAGTGGCAAGAGAACGGCGCATGGCTGCGCATGTTCCAGAATGCGAGGAAGTGGGTGGGGTAGGAGTGGTTTGAAGTAGAAAAGAAAAGGCGACCGGGTGGTCGCCTTTTTTATTCGTGGTCCGTCACTGCTTGCTACCGTATTTTTC
Source organism: uncultured beta proteobacterium (assembly GCA_963840345.1). GTDB lineage: Bacteria > Pseudomonadota > Gammaproteobacteria > Burkholderiales > Gallionellaceae > Sideroxyarcus. Next base: position 93,821 of record CAWIYO010000003.1, on the reverse strand, counting down.
TTCTTTCTAAATAGTCGAGTCCCCAACTTTTCAAATTCATGAATATCGGTTCAAGTGTTTTACCGAATTCCGTCAGGGAATATTCAACCTTGAGCGGGACTTCAGCATAAACTTTTCGCTCAACAATTTGAGCTTCCTCAAGCTCCCTTAGTTGTCTGGTCAGCATTCGTAGCGTCACCCCCGGCATCAAACGTTTTAACTCATTGAAACGCCTCGTTTCGCCCAATAAATGAAACAGGATGACGCCTTTCCACTTCCCCCCAATCACCTCCAGCGTGGCCTCGACCGGGCACCCCGGGTTCTTGTCGTAATGTTTGTGTCTCATGTTTTCTCAGTATACAAAATGTGACTATTGGCTAAATTTGTACGTTCTTACAAGTTGATGTTCTCGTGGCTAACATTAGCAACACTCAGTTGATGAGTACAGAAAATTGTTAATCCAGGAGAATCCAATGAAGAAAATGATGGCGTATTACCTGTTCCTTGTTTCGATGCTGAGTACTGCAGCAGCTTTCGCAAACAAGCCCAACAATGTTGAACATGCGGTCGCGGGGCACACCTTCGAATGGCATTGGGAGCAGGGAGCATTCAAGGGCGCAGCATTTCAAGTGTCGTTTATGCAAGATGGCCAGTTGCAGTGGCAAAGGATTGCAGGTGGGGTAACCGGCAAACACGATACCGAGAAGCAGTATCAATCAACCATCATCTCGAAAGACATTCGGATGGTTTCCTGGCTGGAAAAGTCCGGGTACGCCGTGACCATCATTTTGAATTTCAGCGATGGCTCATGCCAGGGAATCGTTTCAAATAGTAGTGAGTGGTATCCATTGTCGGGCAAGTTCAAACAAACCAACTAACTCCCCTCAACGAGGCGGGGCGGCTCGTTCAACGGTTCGTCGCAAGGCATCACCGGCCTCACCACGCCGGACGGCCGCTTCAGCATCATGATGCCGCACCCCGAGCGCGTGTTCCGTGCCGTGCAGAACTCCTGGTATCCGAAGGAGTGGCAAGAGAGCGGCGCATGGCTGCGCATGTTCCAGAATGCGAGGAAGTGGGTGGGGTAGTAGGTTGGAAGTGAAATAAAGAAAGGCGACCGGATGGTCGCCTTTATCTTTGAATGAATTCAAAAGACACATAGTTACACCGTCTAATCCTTCGTTATCAGATCGTAGTCCTTAAGCTCATGGCGAATACTCTGCATCTCTTGATTGAGCTGCTTTATGTATTCTTCCCCAATATGAAAGTAGAGGCTGCTTTCAGTCTTATCGAATGTAAAGCCAAACTCCTTTTCTTTTAGATGTAGGATTAGCTTGTTGAATACTTCCTTAATCTCGTTCGGTTTGTCCTCGGTCAGAGGTATCAAAAGCTTCTCTTGATCAATAGTAAGCTCAATTGAATGATTCTCGCCGATGGTTCTGATAGTTGAACTAAACATTTCCATAAATCTTTCCCCTTTCTCCGAACGCTTCTTTGCCACCCTCAAGTGTCTTCATACTAATTTCCTTCCAGTCAATCAGATCTGCGGTGTCTGACAAGTTGGTCAGATGGTTGGAAAATGGATTGCCCAAATAGGTGGTATAGCCTTTGCTGCTGTGCTTCCTATAAATCGAATTGTACGGAAGTGTTCGAACAGCAATATTCGCATCGTGTGTAGCAATAAAAATCTTCTTGCCCATTCGGGCTCGCTCTTTCAACATTGGCACTATTACGTCGTTAATGTAGTCATTTCCCAAGCTCTTTTCCGGCTCATCCAAAAGATAGACGTCTTTTTCTTCGCTCAACTCTTTGTGGAGCAGCAGCATGGAGGACTCTCCACTGGATGGAGAGTAGGGTTGATCGTTGTTGATGAAGTGCCTGTAGAACAACAATAGGTCTGCGATTGATCCTATGGTATCAACCGATTCTTGTGATTGCATGGCTGCGAGAGATTCAAAGAAGGTTGTGTCGTAAACTTTCTTGCTTAGGCCACTTATGGCTTTCGAGAAGTCTTTTTGTGGCGTCTTCTTGACTTTCGTCAGAGGCGAGAACTTTCCGTCTACAATGTCCCCTGTTTGGAAAATAACTTCCGTCCTGCAATAGAGCGAGCCCTTTTCTCCTAAATCTCCAACAAAGGTGAGATTCTGGACTATTGGTTTTTGGATGTTGTTCTTTATCGTTTTGATGTTCCGCTCAATCGCGATTCTATTTCTCGCATAGTTCGCGAATCCGGTAAATGTTGGTTTCTCAGGCTTTCCCGTCTTTCGTGATATGGCTGTGGACATAAAAGTGATTAGCCCATTAAACATGCGGAATGACTTTGATCTTACAAATCGCGCTTCGCTTTCGGATCTTAGTTTGCTTGATATTTCATTCAGAACGGTGCGAGCCCTTTCGTGAAGCTCTGCATCAATGGTCTTCTTTATCTCCGCGTCCCCCAATGCAAATTCGATGAACTCGCTCACTTTCGTTCGCGACTTTTCAATCTCATCGAATTTTCTAACAGCCCCGGCCGCATCTACGTGTTTAAAGTTGTTAACCTTAATTTTCTTTGCGCGCTCGTTTGTAATCTCTTCCGAAAAGTACCCTGCGTATTGTGATGGATTTGTAATGGCGACCTCAGCGACATTTCGGAGGAATGCAATTTCATTCTTGCAGTCATCAATGCCGTACTCAGCTAGATCGATTGTTAAATGGCTTCCTTTGATGTCAAATTGATCGTTAATGTGTTCTGTGCTGGCTTCGTAAACTCTCGTTTTAAGCCCTTTTTTGTTATAGGCCTTGGAAATGGACTTAAGTATTTCGGTCTTACCGGTACCCTTGGAACCGAAAAATACGTTGATGTCATTAAATACCGTGAGGGTGATTGGAGCGTCATCAGGGAAGGGTTGAATTGTCAGCGGTTCATACTGCTTTTTATTGAGAAGCGTATTTATTGTGGGCTCATCTTTCTGCAGCAACAGGCAGAATTGTTCAAAACTATCTACAGGTAACCTCAGGTCTGGCAGCTTTTCTGACTCGGCAGCGTAGTTATCCCAGTTCTGGACGTCAGAACCATAGATCGACAAGTGGCCGTGGCTTATGAAGATTCCTGCCGAAAGAGCGTCGGTTGCTTCTTTTATCACACGACTTCGAGTGGTCGTCATCTTTTGTATTTTCGCAATATCACTATCATTTAACGCTGGCTTTTTGTTTTGGTAGTGAGCGATGTAGATAGCATCGAGTTTGTCGAATGCCTTTACAGTTTCCTCAATTGATATTGTGAAGTTGTCCGCTGTACTTCCTGTGGTGAGAGCAGAAACGCTCTCTTCTAGTTTCTTGGCATTCTTGGGATTAACAATGACAAGAAGGTGCCCACGACGATTATCTTCCGCTATGTCCAGCTCTACTCCTGGCCATAATTTACATACCCCATCTGTTTTCGCGGACAGCCCGACAAACTGAGCATGATCGAAGTGGTTATGATTGGTAATCGCTATTATTCCAACGTCTGTTGATTTCACAATTGTGGCGAAACGGTCTTGGTCTACATTTCTCTTTGGGGAGTCACCAGATTTTGTCTTCTTTGTGTGTACGTGAATGTCTATTTTCATTGCAGAAGTTCCAAACAAATTAAACGGGGCAGCATCAGAATCATTTCTGATTGAACAATTCATCCAGCGGATTCTTCCCCGCAATTAAACGGGTCAGGTTCGCTTTGATTTCCCATCTCTCTGATTGAACAGGTCATCCAGCGGACTCTTCTCGCCCGTCGTCTGTGCGTATACAACCAGTTTTGCAGCGAATTCCTCTTCGATGTTGTCGCTGTAGCTCCAGGCTTTCATGCTGCGTTCTCCTTTCGTGATGCGCCTACTCGGCCGACTCAACCCACCAATGCCTTCTTATCCTTCTCGCATTCCGGGCAGCCCTCGCTCGGCAAGAAAAGGGTGCCGTGCGTGGGGCAGCGCTGGAGCTTGATGGTCTTGTCGGTGTCAGAGTCTTTGGACTTGTTGGTTGTTTGCTTATCGTCTGGAGGTGTCATCTTCATTTCTCTTTATGGTTAAACACTAAACGGTCAGCATATCGCAGGCCGGGGAGCGATATGTCCGGAAGGGGAGGCAGGCCAAGTATGCTCTGGCCTGCGTGAGAGATGTTCGGTGAAACTCGCGAATCAAGACTTCCCCTGGGTGAACAAATTGTGTGCCGGCTCTGTTCCCGTCGGTGCGGGAATCTCCTCTTGCGCCAGTCTCCTGTTCTGGGGAATCTGCCGTTTGCCTTGCAGCGTACGTGCGCTGCAATGTGCTTGTGCGGCAGAGAAGCAAGTTGGGCCAACTGTAGAGGTAGGGTGTTCTTCTTGTCAAGGAATTCAAGCCGGGGATGGGTGGGTGGCATGCTGTTTCTTTCTCAACTATCAAGGTGCGCAAGCGCAGCGCCAGTCCCTGTTGTCAGATACTAATGCCTCGGCCCATCCGGCCATTGCGTCCAGGTGCAGCCCTCTCACTTCGATGATGCCACCGTCCCTTCATCTGAAGATGAAGGAGGGATGGGCGGGCAACTATTGATGCATTCACTATAGGCCGCCTGGCTGTTCTGCATGCATTTAACGTGAGCCTGAATTGACTTTGAAGAGCCGTGAGGTGTGGGGCAAGCCATGTTGCGAGTATCGTTTTCGGAGGAACATCTCGATTGGCACTCCTGCCCGTCCTCTGCAAAACCGGCACTGGACAGAAGAGTCATCGCTATAACCATGCATGGAATATATATAAATCGCATCATAGCCTCCTTGATTGTCCCGAAGTGGAAGAGCCATTCCGCAAAGCATTTCGAGTTTGTGCCGTGACTACGCCCGTATTCTTGCTTTGCTGTATTTGCACTGCAATGGGACAAACTAGGTAGACGGGAATACATTGATTGCTAGTGCGTCCGTTGGAGACGCGCTTGGAGAGGGCTGGCTGTAGGTGCCATCGCTTTCATTTGTGGTTGCAGCCAGGCGCTCCAATCAATATGCCATCGGCGGGGGAGAAGGCTGTTCTTCCGAAGATGGGGGGCTGGGCGGAGGAGGCGGGCAGTTGTTGAAACATTCGGTGTAGGCGGTCTGGCTGATCTTCAAGCACTGGTCCCTCTGGCTTGAGTTTGAAGAGTCGTAAGGTGAGGGACAGTCGGCGTTGCGAGAATCTCTTTCAGCGGAGCATCTCAACAGGCACTCATATCTGTCCTCGGCAAAACTGCCACTGGGCAGCAGTGTCATGGCCGCCATTGCCAGAATGAAAAATAGTTTCATCATAACCTCCTCGATTAGTCGAAGTGGTATGCCATTCCCGTGATGCATTTAATTATTCTTGCTCTGAGCTGCTTCAGCTGCAATAGGTCAAACTATGTAGAAGCCGATTCATGGCAGAGAAGATATTGCATCCATTTGCGCCCACGGTTAAGGTATGAATCGCCGGTAGTGCGCTGACGTGATGGTTTGAACTATCGTTTTGCCGGTTTGTCTAGAACGATGCTTCCGTTTCAGTCCCATCCCGGGTGATGCTCAGTCAAGGAGGGCGATCATGGAAATATCCAGAAGGCTCCAGGCGACAGGCATTGTAATCGGGCTCGGTTTGTTCGTTGCGACGGGCCTGTTCATAACCATTGCCGCCCAAAAATCTCCAGCGGATAGTCCCCGCGCACCTGGCGCAATACCGGAATCCATCACTGCCCCGGCAGAACAATTGGGAAAGGCCTTTGCTGCAGTGGCAGCACATGTCAAACCGGGGGTGGTCAGCGTTTATTCGGAAAAGACAGTGCGCATCCAAACTCCGGATTTTCAGTTTCCGTTCGGCGATGATTTGTTCAACCAGTTCTTTGGCGAGCAGTTTCACAAGATGCCTCAGGGCCACCCGAGAGAATTCAAGGTACCGCAGAGTGGCATGGGCACAGGCATGCTGATCGACAAGCATGGGCACATTCTGACCAACTACCATGTGGTACAGGACGTTGATGCGATCAAAATACAGTTATCCGATAAACGGAAGTTCGAGGCGAAGATAATCGGTTCCGACCGGAAGACGGATGTGGCCATCCTTGAGATTCAGGGGGACATTCCCGATGATCTGACTCCGGTCGAATTGGGCGATTCCGATGCGCTGGAAGACGGGAACCTGGTGATGGCGATCGGTGCGCCGTTCGGTCTGACGCAAACGGTGACCACCGGCATCATTAGCGCCAAGGGCCGTTCGGATGTCGGGATCGCTGACTATGAGGATTTCCTGCAGACCGATGCGCCGATCAATCCGGGCAACTCAGGAGGACCGTTGATCAATATGCGGGGTGAAGTCATCGGTATGAACAGCGCCATCGTGACGCAAGTGGGTCAATTCTCCGGAGTGGGGTTCGCCATTCCTGTGAACATGATCAAAGACATGCTGCCCACCCTGCTCAAAGGCGGGCAAATCACCCGCGGCATGCTCGGAGTGTCGATCCAGGATGTCACCAAGGATCTGGCCGAGCAATTCCATCTTTCGGGCAGCAGGGGAGCGCTCATCTCGCAAGTCAACAAGGACTCGCCGGCAGAAAAAGCGGGCCTGAAACCGGGAGACGTCATCGTTCGCTATAACGGCAGGGGGGTGAGTGACGCAGGCCAATTACGCAACTTCGTTGCGGCAACATCGCCAGGTTCCAAAGCCGGTATCGTCGTGGTGCGGAACGGCAGTGAAAAATCCTTCACGGTGACAATAGGCAAAATGACTTCGGAGGCCGTTGCGTCAGCCAAGCCGGGCGGAAGGGCGGAGAGTCAATTAGCCACACTCGGCCTGACCCTGGAGACGCTGACACCGGGTTTGGCAAAGCAGTACGGAGTGGAAGAGAGCAAGGGAGTGCTCATCACAGGCGTCGACGATGGAAGTCTCGCCGCCATGTCCGATCTGCAGCCTGGCGATCTCATCGTGGAAGCCGATCGCCAACCGGTTTCAAATGTCGACGAGCTTCAATCCATCCTGAGCAAGGACCGGAACCAGATCCTGCTACTGGTCAAGCGCAAGGGCGGAAGCATTTTCCTCGTATTCAAACTCAGGTAAGGCGTTCATGCACATGAACGCCACAGGAGCACATTGCGGTACCGAACTTTCGAAAAAAAGGAGTTCAAAATGAGCCGGCACAAACTGAACAGGAATGAATTTCGCCTTGCGGATGGAGCTACAGTGAATATCGAGTATTGGACCGACCCGAAAAGAGTTCATGTCGCGGCGTTCGGTGCAGATGGCCACCAGATCTCCCGGGCAACATATCAGGCCGCTATCGACCCGGCCGATGAGCTCAACCCCGAATTACAGGAGTCCTTGATCAACAGTCTGGCCAATGCGCTTGAATATGAGCTCATGAACAGTCCGGAGATCCATGTCCGAAAACGCTAGAGATGGCTCAATGCCCGCTGCGGCTGGCGACGAATGGCGGTCTTGCCCACCAGATCAGTGTGATCAGCGAGAGCATGACGGTGGCGGAAATGGTCAGGATACGGTCGGTGGCATAGGTGTATGACTGGGTGTTGATCAAGCGCTCCAGATAGGCATAAGCAATATCATTGGGCATGCCGAGCTGGTGCAGCCGGTGCAGATAATCGGTCGCCTGCGGATTGTAAGCCTGGATGTTTTCCATGAGGATGGCGTGGTAACCGCTGGCCTGATCGGTCCACAGCCAGACGGTGATGGCGGTGCCGAAGCTGGCACCCAGGTTGCGCATGAAATTGGTCAGGCCGGAGGCTGCCGCGACACGTTCCGCAGGCAAGCCGGAAAGGCTGATGGTGACCAGCGGCAGGAAGAAGCAACTGATGCCGATGCCCATGAACAGGCGGCTCAGGGCTATCGACCAATAGTCGATGTCCGGCGTGAAGCGCGCGCTCCAGTAACCCACCAGCGCGAACACGATGAAGCCGAACGTGGTGATGGCGCGTGCATCGATGCGGTTGATGTTGGCGCCGATGATCGGCCCGAGTATGAACGCCAGCACGCCGCCGAAGGCCACGGATTTGCCGGCCCACATCGATGTATATCCCTGAAACGTCTGCAGCCACAACGGAATGATCACGACCACGGCGAAGAACGCCATCGAACCCAGCAGCAGGCACACCGAGCCGACCGTGAAATTGCGTCTACGGAACAAGTGCAGATCCACCAGCGGTGCGGGCTCACCCAGTTCCCAGACGACGAACGTCAGCAGTGCGACCGTCGCCGTTACCGCCAGCGCGATGATGAACTTCGATGCGAACCAATCCAGTTCGTTGCCCTTGTCGAGCAATATCTGCAGCGAGCCGATGCCAATGACCAACAGGGACAACCCGATCCAGTCCATCTTCTGTTCGCGTTTTCCGGGCTGGATCACATCGCGACCGGCCAGCAGAGTGGCAACGGAAATGCCGACCAGCAGACCGACCGGCAGGTTGATCAGGAATATCCAGTGCCACGTGGTGTTGTCGGTCAACCAGCCGCCCGATAGCGGGCCGGCGATCGGCGCGATCACCGTGGTCATCGCCCAGATACCCAGTGCCAGTCCGCGCTGGTGCGGCGGATAGATCGTGGTGAGCAACGTTTGCGACAACGGGATCATGGAGGCGCCGAACACGCCCTGCAATACCCGGGCAGCGAGCAGCATCGGGAAGCTGATGGACAGCGCGCATAACAGCGATGCCAGCGTGAACAGCAGCGTGGCGGAAACGAAGGTGCGCACTTCGCCAAAACGTCCGGCAAGGAAACCCGCCAGCGGCAGCATGATGGCCTCGGCCACCGAATAGGAAGTGATGATCCAGGTGCCCTCTGTCGGGGTGACTGCGAAATCTCCGGCCATCGTGGGCACGGCTACGTTGACGATGGTCAGGTCCAGAATGTTCATGAACGAGCCCAAGCCGAGCGCTACTGTCGCGGCCACCAGCTTCATGCCCCTCAATACGGTTGCTTGAGCAGGATCCATTTTTCAGCACCTCCCGCAGAGGTTAGTGGGTGCCTGTGATTCATCGTGCCTGGTGGAATGACCGGTGGTTCCATCAAGCACCACGAGCGTTTTTTTTGCCGCCTCGAAATCAGCGCTACTTATGTCCTAGATTATCCGCGATGATCTGCGCCACCCGCGCATCGGCGGCTTTGATGTTCTGTGCATATATTGTAGTCGCGGCAATCGCTTTTGCTTCTGGCAATGAGGTCAGCGCAGCACCGCTGCGGTCATGCGTGTCGATGGTGGCATCCACGGACAGGCCGATACGCAATGGATGTGCATGCAATTCATTGGCGTCCAGCGCGATGCGCACCGGCACGCGCTGCACGATCTTTACCCAGTTGCCGGTGGCATTCTGCGCGGGCAGTAAAGAAAATGCGGAACCGCTGCCCGGCGCCAAACCCAGTACCTTGCCGTGAAAAACGACCGAGTCGCCGTAGAAATCTGAAATCAGTTCGGCGGGCTGGCCGATGCGCACGTCGCGCAATTCCGTTTCCTTGAAATTGGCATCCAGCCAGACCTTGTCGAGCGGTACGATTGCCATCAGCGCATCCCCGGGTGCGACACGTTCGCCGATCTGTACCGGGCGGCGGGCAACTTGTCCGCTGACCGGTGCCAGCACACGGGTACGTGCCAGGGCGAGAGCTGCTTCGCGAACCCGTACTGCAGCGGCACGTACGTCAGGGTGATTTTCCAGCGAGGTGTTATCCACACGCGCACTGGAGACGCTGGCCTGATCGATAGCCTGTGCAATGGCAGCACTGCTGGCTTGAACTGCGTGGGCGGCAGCTTCGTGCTGTGCCCGTGCCGCATCCCGTGCTGTTTGTGCAGCCTGCACATTTTCCGGGGAAACAAAATTCTGTCTGGCCAATTCGACGCGGCGGTTGTATTCGGCCTCGGCTTGCTCCAACGCAGCATCGCTGCTGGCCAGCTCTGCCTGTGCCCGCGCCAGATCGGCACGCCGCTGCGCGAGCAGCGGCAGGTTGCCGTGGCTGGTCGCATACAAGCCCCGCACTTCGCGTACCGCCTTCGCCAGTGCAGCTTCGGCAGTATCCAGTTGCAGGCGCGCATCGCTATCGTCCAGTTGTACCAGCAACTGGCCTTCGGTCACTGCCTGAGTGGTATCGCCGTAGATCGCGATCACCATGCCGCCGGTTTGCGGCATCACAGCGACGATGTCGCCACCAACATAAGCGTCATCGGTAACGGTGCGCCACTGTCCGATAAAGAACCACCAGAGAGTAGCGGATAACAAAGCCAGCAACAGAATTCCGCCGATGAGCAGCAGAATCCTGCGGCGTCTGCCGGGAGCGGGGGAAGGAGTCGTGCTGTCCTGACTGTTCATCATGATCCTCCGAAACAGATCCTCGGATGCAAATCTGAAGAGCAACAGCCAATGCCGGTTTCAGCCTGGCGCACCGTGGGACGCGCCGTGACAGGCATCAAAGTATATGAATCAGTTTACGGACTTGGGCGGGATTCGCAATCAAATATTCACCATGCATTATGGAAACGTACTTGCGTCATGACTTGGCAGAAATGGCCGGCCAGGGGCGCAAGGGATACCACCACCAGGCATGGGTGAGTTGAACAGTGCTGCGTTCAACACTCTCTGAGGCCTTGGAGCGGACTCTGCCGGCAGTCTCAAAGGATCAGACTTTCTCCATTTGCACACCCCAAATGAAACTTTTCAGTTGGTTCAGTTCCGTTTGGTTTTCATTTACGTTCTGCTTCAAGCGGATATTTTCGTTCTTGAAATAATCCTGTACGAGCTTGATCTTGAGATGGGTTTTGACGCGGGCTGCGACAATGGGCGCGCTGATGGGCTTGTGGATGAAATCGGATGCCCCCAGGGAAAATCCCAACTCTTCGTCCGCGACCTCGTTCTTTGCGGTGATGAAGATCACCGGCACGTCCCGCGTTATGGAGTTGGATTTCAACTGGCGGCAAACCTCGAACCCATCGATGTCCGGCATCATCACATCAAGCAGGATCAGATCGGGCGGGTTAGCGAATGCATAATCCAGTGCTTCCTGGGCATTGCTGCACAGCTTCAACGGATAATCCTTTTCCAGGATGCTTTGCATCAACATCAGATTCACCGGCGTATCGTCAACCACCAGGACCAATGGTCGTTCGGCTAGTACTTTACTCATGCTCATGGCGCCTCCAATATGAATTAACGTTACCCGCTATCCCAGTCCCGCTGAAACAGCAAGACTCCTTGTTGACCATCGAACATTCCAGAAGTTCATGACGCCAACCATCAATCTCGAGCCTGCGGAAGTATTCGCAATCCTGGCCAACACAGGTTCAGCATATGCCAAAACGCTGTTCAGCAGCACTGTATACACATGGTATCGTTTCCCCGTAATTCCGGCTTCTGATGCACAATATATTCTGATTTTATGAAGTTTGTTTTAAACTGATAAAAAGCAACGTATATTCACCATGCTTGTAGTCCCTGCACCGCAAATAGGATTCCGGTTTGCCAGCATTCAGGAGGGAACATGTCACGCAAGCTCATCAGCACATCACTTGCCATCATTTCGATATGCGCAAGCACTGCACATGCAGAAGATACAAGCACTGCAAATGCAAAAGATATCAGCCAGCCGATCTTCAAATTAAGCGGCTTCGGTACGTTGGGCGTTTCTCATTCCAGTGAAAAGAACGGCGACTACGTCCTGGATCGAAGTGCGCCGGACGGTGCAGGGCGCAGCCACGACTGGACCACGGGCAACGACAGCCGGCTTGGCATTCAGGTGTTTGCCGATTTCGCGCCTCAGGTCAGAGCCGTGTTGCAGGTCGAAACGGAATATGACTCCGACAGAACATACAATCCCCATGTCGAATGGGCCAATGTCAGGTATGCGTTCTCGCCGGATTTGAACGTACGGGCCGGGCGTATCGGCCTGCCGACCTTTCTGAACTCCGAAAATAAAGATGTGGGTTATAGCTACCCGTGGGTACATCCCCCGATAGAGCTTTATCGCCAGCTATCGATCGCGCATAGCGACGGAGTGGACGGCTCATACCGGTTTTTCGTCGGCGAGGCATCCAACACCGTCAAGGCCGTCTATGGCAGAAACACGAGCGATCTTCCAACCGCCACCGCGACATCGAGAAACATCTGGGGGGTATTTGATACGTTCGAGTACATGGAGACGATATTCCACATCGGTTATCAAGCCAGGGAGACCTCGACGCGATATGAGTCGACAGGCGTAACTACTCCATGGGTGAGAAATACCGACTTGTCGGCGGGGGCCAATTATGACCCGGGCAACTGGTTCCTCACGAGCGAATGGATAAAGCGCGAATCGAACAACAAAAGACAGGCGATGTACGTCAGTTCCGGCATTCGCATCGAGAAATTCACGCCCTATTTGACCTACGCCAGGGATAGTCCGGCTTCATTTCTATCCGGCACGCCGCCGCCGACAGCGACGGAAATCCAGTTTGCCAAGCACTCCCAGAGCACGGTCTCTATCGGTACGCGATGGGACTTCATGAAGAACTTCGATCTCAAAGTTCAATACGACAGGGTAAGACTGAGTGCCGATTCCAACGGCCATCTCGCAAATGTGCCTGCGGGCACCATACTGTATGGAAGCACATTCCACGTGCTTTCCATGACTGTGGACTTCCTATTCTAGGCAGCGGGGATCGTTTTGAAATTACAGAGAATTAAAAACGCTCTTGCCTGGTTTGCCCTGATTGCGATTCTTGCATTGGGCGCCGCGAATGCCCTTGCCGATGTGGTCGTGGTGGTTTCTGCCAAGAGCAAGATATCCGCCCTGAAGGTTTCACAGGTTGCCCAGATATTTCTCGGCAAGACCAACAAGTTTCCCGATGGCAGAGATGCCATACCTCTGGACCAGCCCGAAGGTAGCGAGATCAGGAAAGAGTTCTATTCCAAGGTGACCGGCAAGGACTCCGCCCAAATCAATGCTTACTGGTCCAAGATCATCTTCACGGGTGAGGGACAACCGCCCAAAGTCGTGACAGGCAATGACGCCGTCAAAAAGGCTGTCATCAAAAATCCCAATGCCATCGGCTACATTGACAAGAAAGCGGTGGATAAAAAAGTCAAAGTGATCCTCTCGCCCTGATCGAATGCGTCCAGACTAAAGGAACAGAGAATGCCCGACCTGTCATTGAGATGGAAACTGTTGCTGGTTCCCGCGCTGGCCGCGCTGAGTTTTGCCGCATATCTGGTTTACTCCTCATTGGTGCTATCCAACAATAATGATCATCTTAAAGAGATACGCGACATCCTGTTCCCGACACTTGATGCGACCATCGAGAATACTCACGATCTGGACAAGATCATCTTCACTTTGAACTCCGCTGCCTCGTCCGGCGAAACGGAGGGGCTGAACACCGCGAATGAATTGGCAGAAGTGGTGCGCGAACGCTACAAAAATCTGGAGGTCGTTGATACTGCGCATTGGCAGGAAATCAGGGCATTGTCAGCCGAGTTCGACGCCTATTATTCGTTGGCTTTTGTTATTTCCCAACATATTGCAGTCAAGTCCAACTTTCCCGATGCGCAGGCAATACTCAAAATGAGGAATGCGCGCAATCTCTACTTTAAGCATGCAGATCAGTTCAGCAATGCCGCCCAACAGCGCTTCGACGGAATGATCAAGGAGGCGACAAATAACGCTGAACGCGCTCGTATGCTCGGCCCTATAACCGGCATCGTCATGCTGGTCGTCCTGATTGGAATCACGCTGATCATCAATCGCGGCATTCTGGTACTTGAAAGACAGGTCAGGGATCGGACCCGGAAGCTTGCTTCGGTCAATGCCGAGCTGGAGCAGGAGATCATCAAGCTGAAAGCAGCCGAAGAGGCCAAGGAAGATGCGGAGGCGGCCAGCCAGACCAAGGGCGAGTTCCTTGCCAACATGAGCCACGAGATACGCACGCCGATGAACGCTATCATCGGCCTGAGTCATTTGTGCATGCAAACCGACCTGACTTCGAGACAGTACGATTACCTCCAGAAGATTCACGGTTCGGCAAAATCGCTGCTGGGCATCATCAACGACATTCTGGACATTTCCAAAATCGAAGCCGGCAAGATGGAAATCGAGCAGGTGGCTTTCAAGCTTGAGGATGTCATCGGCAGCTTCTCAACCGTTGTCGCCACCAAAGCCCAGGAAAAGAATCTCGAATTCCTGTTGGAGACAGCGCTGGACGTGCCTGCGCAGCTGATCGGCGATCCCTTGCGCTTGAGCCAGGTGCTGATCAACCTGGCGGGGAATGCCGTCAAGTTCACCGAGAAGGGGGAAGTGCTGGTTCTTACCGAGGTGGAAGATAAGGGAGCGGAGCAAGTCACCTTGCGCTTTACGGTGCGAGATACCGGGATAGGCATGACCAGGAAGCAGATCGACGATCTGTTCCAGGCATTTTCACAGGCGGATTCCTCCATCACACGCAAATTCGGCGGTAGCGGCCTGGGGCTATCCATCAGCAAACGGCTGGTGGAGATGATGGGCGGGAAGATATGGGTGGAGAGCTCACCGGGTAGAGGTACGGCATTCATATTTACCGCACGCTTTCAGTATTCCGCGGAAAGGCAATATACCGGCAGGTACGCTGCGCTCCCCGAGGCCGAGATGCGCGGAATGAAAGTCCTCGCGGTGGACGATAACGACAGTGCCCGCCACTTCCTGAAAACCTATCTCGAGTCTTACCGGTTTAACGTAACGCTGGCTGCCAATGGGGTCGAAGCTCTGGAAGCAGTCCAAAAAACAGTTGAGGAGGGTGATGGATATGACCTGGTCATTCTCGACTGGAAAATGCCGAAGATGAATGGCGTCGAAGCCGCGAGGAAGATCCGTGGAATAGCCGGACTAAGCCAAAAGACAAAAGTGCTATTGATCTCTTCATTCAGTCAAAGCGAACTGCTGAGACATACCGAAGAAGGCCTGGTTGATGGCATATTGTCGAAACCCTTCCAGCAAAGCCAGTTGCTTGATGTAATCATGAGCATCTTCGGGTATGGAAAAAATGCTGAAAGGAGGATCGCCCAGGAGCCCCGGTACGATCCGGAGCGCATCGCAAAGATAAGAGGTTCGCACCTGTTGCTGGTTGAGGACAATGAGATCAATCGTCAGGTAGCCCAGGAATTGCTGGAAAAGGTCGGCATCACCGTGAGCATTGCAGAAAACGGGGAAGAAGCGATCGCTCTCTTGTTGGATAAGGAATTCGACGGCGTGCTGATGGACATGCAGATGCCGGTAATGGATGGTGTCAGCGCCACCCGCGAAATCCGGAAGCATCCGCAGTTCGCCAAGTTGCCCATCATCGCGATGACCGCCAACGTCATGGTGAACGACCTCGATAAATATTTCGCCGCCGGCATGAACGATCATATCGGCAAACCGATCGATCCGGACACGATGATCGCCAAGCTTGCCAAATGGATCGTTCCGGCACAACCGGCCGCCACTCGCGCTGCACCAAAGCCTGCGGACACGCGGACTCCTGATGTGATGCCGAACATACCGGGAGTGAATGTTGCGGAAAGCGTGCGCCGCATGGGCGACAACATTCCGATCTACTACCGCATACTGGAGCAGTTCTGCCTCGAAGAGCAAAATGTCGTTGCCGAAATTCAATCAGCCTTATCAGCCGGGGATCAGAAGAGAGCCGAGCGGTTGGCTCATACACTCAAAAGTTTATGTGGAACGATAGGCGCCGAGATGCTGCAAAACAAAAGCAGGGAATTAGAGGAAAGCATTCGGAATGGTATGAAAACCGAAACGAACACACTGCTTACCCGGGTGGATTCGGCACTCGCTACATTATTGGCTGATATTGGCAGCGCGCTTCAGGCGCAAGGAATGGGGGGCAAATAGGGAGAGCGCCCTGGTCTCCCTGTTTATTTCCGGCTTGTCTCTGATCGTTGAGCCTGAGTGCCGTCACTACCCCTTGCGCTGGCGCGCCGCAAACGCCTGGTTGGATTTGCGCCGCGCCACGCGCTTGTCGGTGCCCTCTGGTGGCTTGGGTTTTGCCAGCATGTTTTTGTGGGCACTCTCTTTGGCAGCCTTATGCTCCCTTATGGCGTCGGCGATTTGCTTTGTCTCCAGCTCGATGAGCGTGGGTGCGCTCTTGACGCGGCACTCGGCAAGCGCCTCCTTGATGGCGAGAATGCGCGCCTCATCCTTGGTACTCTTCTTCTGGCCGGAAAGGATATTCAGCGCATATGGCGTTAACGTAAAGCCGCCATCCTGTACGCAGACCAAACCGAATTGCGAAAGCCGATAGAACGTATCGGACAACTTTGCCGAGGTGGGAATAGCGCCCTGCGCCAGATCGATCGCGGCAATTATCTCGACCAGTTCGGCCGGGCGCCGCTTGGCCGCAAGCGACATGGCCAGCAAAAAAATTGCATCAAAATTGTGGTCGAGGCGCATCGGATAACCTTGGTGTGAAGAAAACAATCAGCAGGGACGAGAGTGTAATGGTTTGCGGCGTAAAACCAAAAGATAATAGTTGTCTGGGTATGTCAAGGCAACGCCTTGTGCAGTTCGTAAGACATGATCGCCAGGAAGCACGCCAGTCCCAGATAAAATATGCCGTAGTTGATCCGCACATTGATGTGCACATCGTAATACCCTTCCGGCAAACCGGATGCGCCACCGTCTTTTTGCAGCGCTGCCTTCAGTTGCGGCAGGGCCAGAATGGCGATCAGGATCAGCATGGGGCTGGGGTTGTACAGGAACAGTGCAATCAACAGTGGCACGCCGAACAGCCAGATCCTGGGCGAAATGATGGCGGTGATGCGTCCGCCATCCAGTGGTGAGATCGGGATCAGGTTGAACAAGTTCAGCATGAATCCGGAATAGGCGAGTGCCAGCATGATCTGGCTATCGGTGTCGCGTGCGATCCAGTAGCAACCGATGGCAGCCAAAGTCCCCACCAATGGGCCGGCGAAGCCGACATAGGCTTCGGTATGGGCGTCACGCGGCATGTCTTTGAGTTGTATCCATGCGCCGACGAACGGAATGAATGTGGGGGCGCCCACGTCCAGTCCGCGATTGCGTGCTGCCAGGTAGTGCCCCATTTCGTGAAAGAAGATCAGTAGCACGAAACCGACGGCGTACTTCCAGCCAAAGGTCAGTGAGTACACGAACATCGAAATGATCATGCTGCCGCCGGTGATGAGCAGCTTGCCTAACTTACCGGCGGCGAACAGCCATGCAAAGAGTTTGCCCATGGCGCGTTTGATTGGAAACTATTCGGCAGCTTCCGGTTTTACCTCTTGCTTTCTCATGCCCAGCAATTTCTTGATGGCAGCACCGAGAGCGATCACGCCGATGATGACGGCTTTCTTGAAGGCGATCAGCAGTGCGAACAGTTTTGCGAAAAGGCCGAGCTTGGCCGCAACGCCGCCAGCGACCAGTGCAGCGATGCCGTATTCGGCGACCTTGTCGGTATCGCTGTTGAAGTCGTTATAGCTGTTACCCGCTTTGAAATCGGTAGCAGCCAACACATTGGGCATCTCGGCCTTGATGGTGGCGATCTGTGACATTCCGGCAACCGCGTTCAGCACCAGCACCCCTTTGCGTCCCAGCACGCGGATGTTGTAGTTCAACGTATGTGCGTCAGTATCCCCAAAGGCCAGTTCCTTTGCCCAATACAGCTTGTGAGTGGCTTTGTCGTAGCCGGGTGTCTCGGCCCAGCCCACCAGCGAAACAGTGGGGTAGCCTTGTTTCTTGCGCTCTTCGTTAGCCTCTGTCATCGACGACTGCATCTCTTTGAGCAGTTCGTCGTATTTGATCTGGTCGGCATCGTTGTCATTCACGTGACCATCTTCTTCATAAGTGATGACGACGCCCCAGCTTTCCTGGCTCACCGGGCTGACATCAACCGGAAAGATCATCCCCAATGTCTTGTTGCCGGGTGGGTTGCCCCAGGCATTCACCAGCACCCTTTCGGAGTCCTCTGGATTCAAATAACGAAAGGTCGGCGGAAGATCCAGTGTGGCGATGCCATTTGGCAGGTCGACCTTGCCCGACTGGAATTTCAGCGATGCGACGAATTCTTCAGCGGTCATTTTGGGCGGGGTAGCGCCGGAATCTTCGGCACTGGCCAGTGATCCACCACCCAGTAACAGCGTGATTGCTGCAACTGCAAACAATTTCTTCAGCATGACATACCTTTCGTGTTGTTTTAAGGGCGCAGCATGAGAATGCGAAGGCCACGGTTCATCGTGTCTTCCAAAAGAAAGTTCAGTGTGTTTCGGTCAAGAATTCCCCTTTGTTGAACAAGTCATGCTGCCGGCACTGCTTCCCGTCGCGCGGGACTTTCTTGCGCCAGCCGTCCTGTTCTGGGGATTCCGCTGTGAGCCTCGCGCCGTACTTGCGGTGCGATGTGCGTGTGACGGATCTGCAAGTGAGGCGAACTTTATGGGAGTAGGCGGGGTATTGTCAATGCCGTGGAAACGGGTATGGCTGCAGTTGATTTTTGTCTCTTCCTGTTAGACTTTGCACCTGTATGCCGCAGGAGTTTCAGATCATGGGAATGCAAAGATGAAAAAGGATTTTTGGCTGGAGCGCTGGGAGCGGGGAGAGACCGGTTTTCACCAGAACGCGATCAATCCCTATTTGCGTCGCTACTGGCAGGGTTTGCATGTTGCCCGCGGTGGCGAGGTGTTCGTGCCGTTGTGCGGAAAGAGCCTGGACATGGTGTGGCTGCGCCAGCAGGGATTTTTCGTGCTGGGGGTGGAGTTGAGTCCCATCGCGGTGCAAGCTTTCTTCAAGGAGCAAGGGCAGACACCTGAGCGCGCGAGCGGCGAGAAATTCGATAATTACGTGGCGGATGGCATTTGCCTCTCGTGCGGTGATTTTTTCGATCTGCGCAAAGAAGATCTGGCGCAGGTAGGCGCAGTGTACGATCGCGCGTCGCTGGTCGCGCTGCCGCCGCAGATGCGCGAACGTTATGCACGCCATCTGGCGAGTATCCTCCCGTCCGGAACGCAGATACTGCTCATCACCTTCGACTATCCCCAGGCGGAGATGCCGGGTCCGCCGTTTGCGGTGTCGGAGAGTGAGGTTGAGGCGCTCTACCGTGAGTACGCCGGGATACGCTTGCTGTCGCAACAGGATGTGCTGGCACAAAACCCGCGTTTTCAGCAGCGCGGGGTGAGCCGGATGCGGGAAAGCATCTTCTTGCTGACGTTGCGCTAGAGCGAACGAACTTCTAACGTCATCCAGCCGGCCCCGATGAGGCTCAATATTCGTAAGTGATAAATACGCCGACGTGAGAGCCGTCGTAGGGGGCGTTGCCTGATAATCCCGGGCTTGTGCCTCCCGTCGTGGTGTAGCTCTCGACCTTGTATTTCTCCTTCACGTAGCGCAGGTTGACCCATCCGTAGGGCCTCACCTGATAGCCGATCTCGACGATGCTGCCCTTGGTGTTTGTGAACCTGATTCTTTCTGTTACCCCGTTGATGGTGGATTCCGCTCTGGCTGCATAGGCGTAACGCATTCCTCCGCCGACGCGGAAGCGGCCCAGGCCGTTGAAATAGACCAGCCCTTCGAGCGGGTTGCGCCGGAAAGAGCCGGTATTGTTGTTGCTGTAATCGGAGTCGACGTGGTAGTTGAAGGTCAGGGCGGCTGAGAAGGGAATGACATCCCATTGATAGAGCACGCCCAAACCGATCTGGTACAGGCCGCCTGCGCTGATCTCCCTGATCGTCCCGTCTGAACGGGTGAGCTTGGATATGGCGTTGCCGCCTATGGTGAATCCTAAACGCTCCACAGCATGAAAGCCGGGCTTGATGCGGAAAGATGGGGTGGCGTAGTCATGCACTGCCCAAGAATCGAAGTCGTCGGCATGCGAACAATGAAGTGGCAAGGCAAACAGGGCGAGGCTTGCGAATACCGCTCTTCCTGTTTGTCGCGCATTCACCTGGAGGCTCCTTGAGTTGCCCGGACATCGGGGCAGGTTCGATTGATTATCGCGGTTTTTTCTGTTTTACACGATAACACCGATGAGGCAGGGCCTTTCAGGTACCTGATGGAACCCCGATTTTGCGGTTGATGGCGAAGCGATTCGTCTCGTTACGAATCTAAGGGCAGAGATAAACCAATTCCATAGGTTCGATGGCTCTGGTTGTAGTCGATCAGGCTTTCGCCATAACCATCGAAGAACTGCAGGTGAACGTCAGTGTTCCTGATTTGACTGTCGAACATTTGTGATACGGGGATGGACAAGTCAAATTGGAGTGAATGTATCCTGGCGATTGCAATCAAGACTTCCCGGCTGAAGTAATACCGTGCCTCGATGTCGCCGTACCCGAGGTAGTGGGTGATGTCCGGATTGTTATCGTCGGCCGTCCTGCTCCCCATCCGTTGCCACAAGCGCGGCAGCAAGGCGAGCTTGCCGTGATCGCCGAAATCACTTTCCAGTCCGATCTGGATGTAATACCGGTTCCAGGCGCGCGAGCGGGGGAGAGCTTGCCCGTTCGATTGGTGCACGAGCCCGGCATTGAGAAAGCTTGCAGTCATGCCACCGCCAAGCGTCATGCCTTCCGGACGGTATGAGTAGATGAGTTCGGGTTCATAGTCGCTTTCCCGGAACGCCGGGTTGACATGCCTGGAATCGTAAAATTGCCAGAATGTTAGTTGCGTGTAGCCGAACCACAAAGTGTGTCCCTGCGCTTCCAGCATCCGGGTTTTCAGGCTGATCTGGAATTTCATGTCTTCGTCGTCGAGAGGCCACGAAGCAGTAACCCGGTTATTCGGGTTGGGGCTGGTGGGCGCATCGTTGGGGTTGTAGGTCTGGGTATAGAAAAGGAAGTAATTCTGTTTATAGATCCGGAGAAATTCATCGGATGGTGTCCACTCATCTGCCAGCGAATGACGGTGAGTTGCAGCGGGCGGCTCGGAGGATTTTTCCGCAGGGATATTTGGCAGTTGTTCCTGCGCGATCCGGTTATAACATTCCAGCGCTTTGCCGGAAGGCACCTTGCCTTGCATCTCCAGGCAGGCTTTCAGGCGGGCATTGTCGCCCGCATATACGGTATCGGACAGAGGGAGCAGAAACGCGAAGAGGGCGCAGCTTGTTGTTTTTATCATTGCGTCATCCTTAAATTCAAGGTTGTATGGAAACAATTCACCTCAGGATTTCTGCTTTTTCTCTCGTTCGGGTCTTGCCCGGTAAACGGCGTAGTGCATTGCATTTCCGGTGCATGCAGGGCGCGGATACGCAAGCGGAACGAACTCTATGAGAGCGGGTTTGGCGGCGTCAATATCGATGTATGCGCATGCTTGATAATGAGGGAATCCCTTATCTGAATCCTCAGTAAAACCGAAAAGGCCAGACCATGGTTTACTGTATTTTCCGAGAGGATCCGGGAGATTGACTACCGGCGATTGCCACAGGGGATTTTGCTGCTGCTGGTGTTTCGTTCGCAGGACTTTCAGGGTTTTTTGAACAGTTCGTCGAGAGGGTTCTTGCCGGCAGGAGGGCTTCCCGAAACCCGCCGCACGGTGAATTCCTCTTCGATGTTGTCGCGATAGAAGCTCCAGGCTGCCCCGGAGCTGCTGAGGCGGCGCCAGATGTCCTCGCCGACACCGCTGTATTGAAGCGTGCTCCCGTTGTCGAGCTGAACCTGCAGGATGCGTGCCCGAGCATCGTAGCCGATGGCGCGCAGCTTTCCAGAATTGATCTTTTTCATCTCCATGGAATCAGCCTGTCAAAATTTACCAGATCTTCCATTTTGATTTTTTCTGTACCGGCTTGGGCGGGAATTCCAATTGAGACTGTTTTTCCCATTCGGCAGTAGAGAAATTCGATTGCTGCAATGCCTTTCCGAGCTTCATATCGCTTCCTTGTACATGTTGCGTGTACCAATCGCGGAGGAAATCGACCATTTCGTGATCGATCGGCTTGTTTTCGAGCAGGTGCTGTTCAGCTAATAGGTAGACCTTTTCAGTGAATTGTCTGTGTTCGATCACATGACTGTTTAACTCGCTATAGCCGGCCGCAGTCATGAGCCTCTCTTCAAGCGCAAAGTGGGATTTTGTGTATTCGATGAGCGAATCGATGGTTCCGCGAATCACTTTATCGCCTTCATGTTTGGAGACGGCGGTAATGAGCCGGTTGAGTATATGTACCAACACCTTATGCTGCTCATCGATGCCTTTGATGCCGACACTGAGTTTGTCTGTCCACTCAACGGTAGTTTCATCACTCATATGTTCCCCCTGGCAGCTTTGATGTGGCTTGGCGGACGCGGTGATGAATCTCTTAGTATGAATCATCAAAGGGTACTGAGAGGCCTATGCCGTAGGTGGTATGGCTTTGGTTGTAGTCGATCAGGCTTTCGCCATAGCCGTGGAAGTATTGCAGATGCAGGTTTGAATGTTTGAGGGTGAGTGCCTGCAGGGAGATGGCCAGATCCAACTGGAGTGAGTGCGAACGGGCGATTGCGGAAAGCATGCCCTCCCCCCGGTAATACCGCAGCTCGATGTCGCCGTGTCCGAGGTAATTGAGGATGTCCGGGTTGTCATCATCGATGCCGCCGCCCCATACCCGCTTCCAATAGCGCGGCAACAGGGCCAGCCTGCCGCTGTTGCCGAAATCGTGTTCCAGACCGGCCTGGACATAAACTCTGTTCCATGCACGAGACCTGGGCGCGGCTTGCCCATTGGACTGGTGCACTATCAGTCCTGCATTGAAAAAGCTGGCGACTATCCCCGAGTCAGTCCCCATATGTTTCGGACGGTATGAGTAGATGAGTTCTGGCTCGTAATTGCTTTCGCGAAACGGATTGGAGTGTTTGGTATCGAAGAACTGCCAGAACGATTGCTGTGAGTAGGCACCCCATATCGTGTGGCTGTCGCCGAAGCTGATCAAATCGCTCTTGACGCTGATCTGGAATTTGACTTCTTTGTGATCCAGCGGGTAGGTGAAAGGGACCTGGTTTTGCGGGTTCGGGCTGGTGGGAGCGTCGTTCGGACGGGCGGTATAGGTAACCAGGAAATAATTCTGTTTGTGAACCCTGAGCGCCATATCGGCGGCCGGCGTCCATTCTTCTGCAAGCGTTTTGCCTCTCTTTGCAACGGATGGAGCCACTGCTTTGGCATGTTGCGCTTGCGCTGCCTGTTTGTAGCATTGGAGAGTCTGCTCGGATGGCACCTTGTCCTGCATTTCCAGGCAGGTTTGCAGGCTGTTGCTGTCGTCGGCTGCGTTGGCGAAGCCGGTGAAGAAAAATTGAAGTGCGAATAGTGCACCAAGAGCAAGGTACGATTTATTACGGTTGCTCAATGGCGTTATGGTGAGATTTACCATCAACAGACTCCCCTTTGTCGAATTAGTATTCAGCAGGCGATTCTTCCCATGTTGGTCAGGGGCTGTCAATTGCTGGTGCATGGGTATGCTCCTATCTTGTCTTGTTGATGGCATCGATCTTTTTGTTGTACTCGTCAATCGCCTGATTGCATCGGCTGATGGCTTCGCGCAATGTGTCTGCCGTGACACCGCATTCCTGCAATGCCTTGCGATCAGCCTGCATGGTGTCGACCAGCGTCGCATAGGTGGCGTCGTTCGCGATCGGTTTGGGTGTTGCGCATCTGCTTGCCAGTAGTTCAACGCCCACATCGCATTGGACTGCATGGGGAACAACGGTGACTGTTTTGCATCCCGCGAGACTTCCCAGTAAAAGCGAAGTGAGTATTAAACAGCGTGCTTTCATCATTTGTTTTCACCCGTATTCGCCTCACTCAGCGCATCGAATACGCTATGCGGAACCCGCGCCTGCAGGCATGCGCTGCCTTCAATTTCCTTTCGCAGTTCATCCTGCGCTTTCTGCAGGCGCTGGATTTCCAGTTCAAGCCTGGACTTCTCGGTTCCGGTGGCGCTGTCGCGTTGAGTCGCGAGGGATTTCAGCCTGTTGCCGATATCGGCGAGTTTGAAATTCGAGCGTTTGATCTCATCGCTCAGGCCGTCTTTGCTGCGCCGCCATGCTGCCGCTTTGCGTTCGCTGTCTTTACGTATCGTTTCGAGTTCCCGAAGGTGCTTTTCGTTGATGCCATCCAATTCTGTCTTGAGGCGGGCGATGGCTGTCTCTCGTTCTGAATCGAGCGTTTTTCCGGTTTCGATCGCCTTTTTCAGCGCCTCGCGGGCATCCTTGCCGCGGTAATCGCCGATCAGGTATCCGGCCAGCAAACCGGAGATCAGAACCAGCAGCAATGTGAGATTTCTCATTCAATAGCCTCGCCTTGAGGTTTCGTTCGAACGACTGCAATATCCGGCTGAACCTCCCGCCTGCGGAAGGGGGAGGGCATCACGTTGAGCTCTTTCCTGCAAAGTATTCACGCTGACGCGACGCGAATGAAGTGCCGAAATATATTCCATTTCTTCCAATGCTTGATGGGGGCGGATGTTTCTCCCCGTTCCGTTTGGGCTATTTGTACAGCACCTGCTCCTTCAAATTGTCCACCGCTTTTTCGGCGATCTTTTTGAACTCGGCAAAGATCTGCGGGGAGCAGACGTTGCCTTTGGTGCGATCATCGAGCGTGCGCCTTACGGTCAGTACGTTGCCTTTCAGTTTGTAGGCCGCGGTGTAGGACATGAAGTCGTTTGCGACTTTCATGTCGTCCGGAATCGACAGCACCTTGACCGTCCTGGGAAGCTCGATGACGTAATCCTCGGTTGCGTTGATGCTCCCGCACGTGACGTCAGCTTCCTTTTCGGGTTCCAAACCCGTTTGGAGATAGGAGTTGATCGGGTTGACGATGCCGAGCGGCGGGTAGATGTAGAAGGCGCCTGCACCCGGCAGTTTTATGTATTTTTCGGCATTAAGACTTGCCTTGTAGTGATAGGTGTCCGTCAGTTCGGACGGGTCGTCCTTTTCGAACTTGCCGCTGCCGATCATGCCTTGCTGCCGGTACATGTTCTTGATCATGTCTTCTTCGAAATCCCTGGTGATCTCGCGTGCCCATGAGCGCGTATGTACGGCACTTTGCCCTTTCTGGAAGACTTCCACGCTGCCGGAGACCGACCCGTCCTGCGCGATCTTGACCGCGATCCTGGAGAGCTGTTTGTTGCTGCCGACCGGTGATACCGGTGTCTTCATCCCATCCTTGAAGCCTTCGACCAGCAGCACGGGTTTGTCCTGGTCGCCGAACGGCAACATGCCGAACGGTGTGGAATCGGAAGTGGAATCGACATAAAGATCGAATGCCGGCAGGTAGTTGAATACGTGGTTGACGTTGGCGACGACCGGGATCCTGGGTAGCCGATACACCGAGCCCGCATTCACCAGCACCTGGGTGCTCTTGATGCCGCGCGCGGCGAGCAGCGCCTGGAGCAGCGTTGCATGGTCTTTGCAATCTCCCATCTTGTTGTCGAGGATGAAGTCCAGGTCACGCGGCACCACTGCGCCGATACCGATGCAATTGCCGGCATAGGTGATGTTGGTGGCGACCCATTCATACAAGGCGCGAGCCTGCTCTTTCGGGGCTGTCTTGTTCTTGACGATCTCGGCGGCCAGCTTGTTTATCCTTTCGGTGACTGCCGCCTTGGCTTGTGCACGCTCGCCGTAAGCAGTTGCGATATCGGCATAGGACTTGAAAGTGGAGAAAGAGTAACCGGCTTCCTTGTCGGGATCGAATACCGAGTAATCGCGGCGATCTGTTTTGGTCGGCTTCGGGTTCGCATACGTCCATTCGATGATCTTGCGATCGCCCCTGGTTTCATTCTTCGTTTCCTTCATGCCGCGGGCCTCATATTGCGCCCACATCGCGCTTGGATAGTCGATACGCACTCGTACATCGTCGTTAGCGGCCTGCTTGTAGAAAGTCTGCGTTGACGAATAATGTCCGGGGAACATAGGCTCGGTTTGCGTGAGCTTGTAAGAGAACACGACCGTATCGCCGACCGCGACATCGGGGAACACGACGGTCAATGTCGTCCAGTCGGAATAGACAGGAGAATCCTTGCCCTTGCCGCTGTTGACCTCGATCTGATAGTTGTCTTTGGGGGCGTCGATGCGTCGCCCATCCGCCTTTTGGGTGTAGGCGGCTATGACTTCGGCCTTCTTGCGCTGGTGCTGTAGCCGATTGAAGCGCTCTTGGATCTTTCCACCGCAGTTTCTTTCAGCACGGTCTTCGACCATTCGTGCGATTCGACCGCGGTGCCGTCTTTATTGACGAGATACGTCGCGTAGTAATGGCCGAAACGGGTCTGCGGATCAAGCGGATCGCCTGCGGCTGCGCGGGCTGGGCTGCAAAATACGAGTGCGGCTAGAAGCGAGGCTAAAATGATTCTCATATATTCTCCAGGGTGGTCTGGGACAAACGCTCTTCCGAATTCATATCAATAGCTCGAAAAGAATAGAGGCCACGATTCTTCGCGGCTGATCAATGGGTTTCAGGTGGGTCCAATATCAAGAGATTCCCCTTTGTTGAACAAGTGTGCTTCTGACGATGCTCTCGTGGAACGAGATGTTGTCTTGCGCCAGCTCCTGTTCTGGGGGATTCTGCCCGGTGCCTCGCATCGTGCTTGCGGTGCGATGTGCATGTGGCGGATGTGCAAGTGGGCGAACTTTATGAGAGTTGGTCCGGTGGTGTCAATACGGCGCCATGGATATGCTTCTGCAAGGTCAAACGGCGACCATCTGACTCCAACTGAAAAGCCGCCGCGCCCAACCTTTCTGCTCCTGTTACACTTCGCATACCTATTCAGGAGGAGTATTGGACTATGAAAGTATTGTTGGCGATCTGCATGTTTGTTGTTTCGACATTCGCTTGGGCGATGGATCCCGCAGCCCCTGTTTCAACTGCTCCCGCCGTTGTCGTGACGGGCGAGGTGCTTGAAGTCAGGAACGTCGAGAGTTATACCTACCTGCGTCTCAAGACCCGGAACGGCGAGCTCTGGGCTGCGGTCATGACGGCAAAGATCAAGAAAGGCAGCACCGTCACCGTTGAAAACGGGGTGGTCATGAACAACTTCCAGAGCAAGTCGTTGAAGAAGACTTTCCCGACTATCCTGTTCGGCACCCTGGCCGGCGCGACGGCAACAGCGCCAAGCGGACATGGCATGGGCACGGCTTATCCTTTGGTCCCCGCCAGGAAGCTGGAAACGATAAACGATGCACCTGTCGCCAAGGCCAGCGGCCCTGACGCGCGGACGGTCGCCGAAGTCATCACCAGGGTTGCCGAACTGAAAGACAAGACGGTCCTGGTTCGCGGCAGGGTCGTGAAGTACAACCCGGGAATCATGGGGAAGAACTGGATACATCTGCGCGACGGCTCCGGTTCCGCTGCAGACGACACGAACGATATTCTGGTGACTTCCGCGAATGAGACCAAGGTTGGGGAAGTCGTGACGATAAAGGGCACGGTCCGGACCGACAAGGATTTCGGCTATGGTTACGCCTATAAAGTACTCATCGAAGAGGCGACACTCCAGTAACGGCAGTAGCCGGGCACGATCAAATGAAAGGCGGCCGGAGGGCCGCCTTTTTTGTGGGTCACGGGTGCCAGGTTTGTCTGCGCCGCGTGAAGTTTCAAAGCCGGGCGGTCATTCTTTCGAATCAATGAACCGGATCGAATTGCGTCCCGCCACTTTGGCTTGATACATCGCTTTGTCGGCATACTTGATCAGGTCGTCCGGAGTTGCTCCATTTTTGCTGAATACGACTACACCGATGCTCGTTGTACAGTGGTGCCGGAAGATTTTTTTCGATCCGTCGTCTTGCTGATATTTGAGCGTATAGGGTTCGGCCAGAACATTGCGGATTTTTTCTGCTACGCTGCCTGCCTGTATGACGGATTCGGCCTTGTCCGCATCCAGTTCGTTGAGAACAACCACGAACTCATCCCCGCCAAAACGCGAAACCGTGTCCGTCTGGCGCACGAAGCTTCTCAGCCGGCTCGCTACTTCAGCCAACAGCAGGTCGCCAACCGCATGTCCATGCGAGTCATTAAGCGACTTGAAATTATCCAGATCAAGGAACATGACCGCGGCATAACGGCCGCTGCGCGTGCTGGCAGCGATCGTCTGGCCCAAGCGGTCGTTTAACAGGCGGCGATTGGGGAGCCGTGTCAATGCGTCATAGAAGGCGAGATCGCGTATTTTCGCTTCTGCCAACTTGCGCTCCGTGATGTCGATGAAGGTAGCAATCGCGCCCTGCACAACACCTTCCTCGAGGATAGGCTGCGACCAGTACTCCACAGGCACTGCCATGCCATTCTTTTTCCAGAACACCTCATCCGTCACGTGAACTTCCCGATTGTGGCGAAATGCGTGATACACCTTGCATTCAGAAGCAGGGTAATGGCTGCCATCCGGATGTGAGTGATGGATGAGCTCATGAATATGCATGCCGATGATTTCATCGGCATCTTCGTACCCGAGGATACGCAGGAATGCCCGGTTCACGAATTTGCAGTTGCCATTCATGTCGACACCGTATGCACCTTCCGCCATCGAGTTGAGCAACGAGTACATTTCTTGATGGGACTCATGCAGAGCCGTGACGTCCTGAACGATGCCGACCCCGCCCACGATATTGCCTGCACCATCCCGGGACGGTGCGCAGGTCATGGATATCCAAAGCTTGGCGTTGCTGAGGGTGGCCGTATAGTGGCCCTCGTAGCGGCCCAATTTTCCGTCCAGAGCCTTTCTCACGGCGGGCAGGATGCCCCGATCCTTGAGCGACTTCATGTCCAGCCCTGTGAGGCGCTCGGGTGAGCTTTGCAGAAGCTCTGCGAAGCGATTGTTGCAGTAGGTGATAACGAGGTTGGAGTCGTAATGCATGATGCCGACGGGGGCATGATTCAGGAACAAACGGTAGCGTTCCTCACTTGCTCTCGCTATTTCCTCGCGTGCGGATGCATCGAGGCGTAATTCGATGTTCTCGCGGATATTCCGGTGCATATACCGCAGGGCCATGATCATGAAGCCGAGATACAAAATTCCTGCCGTACCCATCGACACGGACAGACTATCCCCTTCAATAAACAAGCGGATGTTGATCGGCAAGAGGACCAATATGGAAAATCCGAATGCGCTACCCAGATCGGCAGAGTACGAGATCACGCCGCCAGCTGTTAAGCCGGCCAGCATGAAGATCAAAAACATCTGATGATCCGGATCGTCGGGCGGGAACATCACGATGCCCGCTGCCCCCCAAACCAATCCGATCGCCAGGACACCGAGGCGAAATCTCAGCATCCGTGCATCGGCGGATGAGCTTTCATTCAGCGGGGATCGTTTATAGACAAAAACAAGGATGGTGCGGGCAAGCGAGACCAATACAATAAGGGAAAACCAGGCCAGTACCGCAGTTGAAGCAATCACGCGGTGCTGCATATAGGCAAGAACTGCAGCGATCAGCACGCTGGTGATTATGGCGGCATTGCTTGAGGCCAACATCTGTCGGATCAGAGCAGCCTGTATCGCTATCTTTTTATCCATGTTCGATAATTGACCAAAGATGTCCGTTCAAAACAGATCGGCGTTCCGGATATTGAAGCGGCAAAGTCGTTTGTATTATGCCTTAAGCAGTTGACCGGTAGTAATTAGTTAGCGGATGAAGGTCCTGTCCCCTGACCCCACGGGTGCGGGAGCGCGGCGATGCTGCCGGCTTTGCACAGGTATAATGCGGGCCTTTTTTATTGATGCGTTCCGCGTCATTTTATTTCTGGAGTTGCCTTGTTCAAGCTCATCGGTGTTATAGCGGGTTATTATTTTTGGGGATTCTGGGGGGCGCTTCTCGGCTTCTTCGCCGGATCGTTCATCGACCGCGTCAGGATCTATGGTTCCGGCGGGATGAATCCGCTGAGCGCCGCGATACGCCAGGCAGTATTCCTGGAAACGGTGTTCATCTCGATGGGCAAGCTGGCCAAGGCGGATGGGCGTGTTTCGCAGGAAGAGATCGATCATGTCGAGCAGCTCATGCAGAAGCTGGGCATGACATCGGAGCATCGCTTGCAGGCGATTGCGCTGTTCAAGAAGGGCGCCGATCCGGCATTCGATATCGAGCAGACCTATGCCAGGTTCATGGCGGTTTGCGGGCACACGAAGAACCTGAAGGAAATGCTGCTGGTCTATCTCATCGTGATGGCCTTGGCGGACGGGCATTTCCATCCGGCGGAAGAGGAGTTGCTCACCGGCATCGCGGGGCGTCTCGGTTACGGCAGAGAGGCGTTCAGGCGGATGCTGGACATGGTGCTGAACCAGTCGCACTTCGGCGGCGGGCAGGTTGCCACTGCCGC
Source organism: uncultured beta proteobacterium (assembly GCA_963840345.1). Taxonomy (GTDB): domain Bacteria; phylum Pseudomonadota; class Gammaproteobacteria; order Burkholderiales; family Gallionellaceae; genus Sideroxyarcus. The sequence continues at coordinate 63,654 of CAWIYO010000003.1, read as the reverse complement.
AGCATTGGACGATGCCTATAAGGCTTTGGGGGTGAGCAAAGAGAGCACCGATGCAGAGATCAAGCGCGCCTACCGCAAACTGATGAGCCAATACCACCCGGACAAGTTGATCGGCCAGGGGATGCCGGAAGACATGATCGCGATGGCGACCGAGCAAGCGAAAGAGATCCAGGTCGCCTATGACATGATCAAGAAGAACAGAAATCTTTGAGCCGGATTCCACCCAACATGAAGATCATTCTGGTACGCCACGGCGAGAGCGAAGGGAATGTCGCCCACCTGATCAACGATGACCCGGCCAGGATTGTGAGTCTCACGGAGCGGGGCAGGGCGCAGGCCGAGGCCGCGGCGGACGCCTTGCGCAATGTGCGCTTCACGCATGCTTACGCGTCGGAGTTTCCGCGCGCCCAGCAGACTGCCGCGATCCTGATGCGCCATCACTCGCTGGAGCTGCACATCGACGCGCGCCTGAACGAACGCCGCTCCGGATTGGACGGACAGGATGTGGAGGCCTTTCACGATCTCATCCGCGCCGATCCTCTGCACTGCAAGCCGGAACACGGCGAATCTTTTGTCGAACAGATGGAACGGCTGCGCAGCTTTCTGGATGAGATCGCCGCGCGTCATGCGGAAGGCCTCGTGCTGGCAGTCTCCCACGAGAATCCCATCGTCGCTGCACTGGCCTTATCGAGCGCAGACCTGGAGCAGGCGGTACACAAACACCTCGACAACTGCGAATGGGTCGAGCTGGATTGGGGCGGCCGTTAGCCGCTGTGCCCGCGCAAACGCCGCATAAGGAAACGACGCCTGTTATCATTCGGTAACGGGGCAGGCGCGTTGCCGGTTGGACATGCCCGGCGTTGTTTGAATATCATGCGAACATGTTCCGCTAATGCAGACCCGATGTTCTTCGGAGGCAAAACACAGTGCAACGAAAAATTGTCCTCCTTCCTGTTGTCGTGCTCCTCCTGGGCGCATCCGGCGCTGCTGCCTGGTATTTCGGCAACCATCGCGTCGATAGCTCCGCTGTATTGACTCTCTATGGCAACGTGGATATCCGGCAAGTGCAGCTGGCATTCAACGGCTCGGAGCGGATAGCGCAGATGTATGTCAAGGAAGGCGAAGCGGTCAGGAAAGGCCAGTTGCTGGCAATGCTGGATACCGAGCGCCTGACGCACAATCTCGAACTGCAGCAGGCGCAACTGGCTTCGCAACGACAGGTGGTCTCGCGCCTGGTGGCGGGCAGCCGTCCGGAAGAGATCAGCAAGGCCCAGGCCGACCTGGAGGCGGCGCGCCTCGATGCCGACAACGCCGAGAGTAGCTACAAGCGGATCAAGGAGTTGGCCGAGCAACATTTCGTTTCGAACCAGCAGGCAGACAACGCGCGCACCACCGCCGATGCGGCGCAGGCCAGGTACCATGCGTTTCAGGAAACGCTGAAGCTGGTGCAGATGGGGCCGCGCAAGGAAGACATTGCGGCAGCCAGGGCAATGCTGAAGGCCAGTGAGGCAGCCGTGGACGTGGCGCGCAAGGCCTTGGCCGATGCATCGCTTTATGCGCCGGACAACGGCGTCATTCAGGGGCGCATCCTCGAACCCGGCGATATGGCGTCGCCGCAACGCCCGGTCTACACGCTGGCGCTGACCGATCCCCTCTGGGTGCGCGCCTATGTGCAGGGGCGCGATCTCGGCAAGCTCAAGCCGGGAATGCACGCCGAGGTCGGCACCGACAGTTATCCCGGCAAGCAGTATCGCGCGTGGGTCGGCTACATCTCTCCCTCCGCGGAGTTCACTCCCAAATCGGTGGAGACCACCGAAGTGCGCAGCAGTCTGGTTTATCAAATTCGGGTCTTCGTGTGCAACCCGCAGGACGAGTTGCGCCTCGGCATGCCCGCAACGGTGACCATCCCATTGAACGAGCCCCCGGCACCGGACGCCAGCCGCTGCCGGAATTCCTGAGAGCCATCGTGGCTGCCGCCAATCGCATGACGGCAACTCCCCCGGCACCGCCGCCAGATCAGATCGCGCTCGAAGTCGATAACGTGTCCAAGGCCTTCCGCATCGGTGCGCGGCGGATCGATGCCCTGCAGCAGGTAAGTTTTCGCATCCGCCATGGCGTAGTCACCGGACTGGTCGGTCCCGATGCCGCAGGCAAGACCACGCTGATGCGTCTTGCCGCGGGCCTGCTGGTACCGGATGCAGGCAGCCTTTCCGTCCTCGGTCTGGACGCCGCCACGCAATCGCTGCAGGTACAGGGCACCATCGGCTACATGCCGCAACGCTTCGGCCTGTACGAAGACCTTACCGTGCAGGAGAACCTCGATCTCTATGCCGACCTGCAGGGCGTTCCCGGATCGGCGCGTCCGGCACGCTACGCAGAGTTGATGCACATGGCCGGGCTTGCGCCATTCACCGGGCGATTGGCGGGACAGCTTTCCGGCGGCATGAAACAGAAACTCGGCCTGGCTTGCGCACTGGTGCGGCAACCGGCGCTGTTGCTGCTCGACGAGCCGACAGTCGGTGTGGATCCGCTTTCGCGGCGCGAATTGTGGGACATCGTTTACCGCCTGGTGCGCGAGCAGGGAACCAGCGTGCTGCTCAGCACCGCCTATCTGGACGAGGCGGAACGCTGCGACGAAGTCGTGCTGCTGCATGAAGGCCGCTTGCTGGCACAGGGCGTGCCGGCGGAACTGCGCGAAACCATGCGGGGACGCACTTACGAAATCTCCGCTGCAAACATGGAGAAGCGCGCGCTGCAGGCCAGCCTGGCACAGGCGCTGGGGGTGGTGGATAGCCTGATTCAGGGCGACCATATTCGCGTGGTGATGGGAGATACGGTGCCTCCCGATGCTGGAGTCCTGCTGCCCGGCTCGAGCGGTATCGGGATCAAGCCGGTAGCGCCGCGCTTCGAGGACAGCTTTGTCGCCTTGCTCAAGGATAAATCCGGCAGCGGGAAGGCTGCCAGGTCATCCCCGATGGTTGACAAGGTACCCGGCATCTTGCAGGCGCATACGGGCAAGACGGTCGTCGAGGTGCACGGCCTGCAACGCCGCTTCGGCGATTTCCATGCGGTGAAGAATCTCGATTTCTCGGTCGCGCAGGGCGAAGTGTTCGGTTTGCTGGGTGCGAACGGCGCGGGCAAGTCCACCACCTTTCGCATGCTGTGCGGGCTGTTGCCGCCGAGCGGAGGCACGCTGCGCGTGGCTGGTGTCGATCTGCGCAGAGCCGCAGCCGATGCGCGTGCGCGCATCGGCTACATGTCGCAGAAATTTTCGCTCTATGGCCACCTCAACGTGTTCGAGAACCTGCGCTTCTTCGGCGCCGCCTATGGGCTGTCGAGCGAGCGCAGGGCGAGCCGCATCGAGTGGGCATTGCAGGAATTCGAATTGACGCCCATGGCCGATCTCGCCAGCGGCGATCTTTCGCTGGGCTACAAGCAGCGTCTGGCGCTGGCTTGCGCGTTGATGCACGAGCCGGAGATATTGTTCCTGGATGAACCTACTTCCGGCGTCGATCCGCTGGCACGCCGCGAATTCTGGTCGCGCATCAATGCGCTGGCCACCCGCGGCGTGACCGTCATGGTCACCACGCATTTCATGGAGGAGGCGGAATATTGCGATCGCCTCGCCATCATGGCGGCGGGCGAGATACTGACCATGGGGACGCCAGGCAGCATCAAGGCGCTGGCGCGTTCCGCAGTGTTGCCCGAGCCGACCATGGAAGATGCGTTCGTCGGCTTGATCAGGGCGCACGAACAGCGGGAGGCCGCCGCATGAGCGCCGACACCCGCCCCGGCAGCACACGGATGCGCTTGCGCGGTTTGATCCGCAAGGAGTTCCTGCAGATCGTGCGCGACCCCAGCAGCATTGTGATTGCTTTTCTGATGCCGATCTTCCTGTTGCTGTTGTTCGGTTACGGCGTGTCGCTGGATTCCGAACATATTCCGCTGGCGCTGGTGGTGGAGCGGCCCAGCGCGGATACCGCGGATTTCACCGCTGCGTTCGGGCAGTCGCGCTATTTCGATACCCGCATCTACGGGAACACCCGCGAGGCGGAACAGGCGCTGATGGCGGGGCGCGTCAACGCCATCGTGGTGTTGCGCCAGGATTTCGCCGGGCGCCTGCGCCGGAGCGATGGCGCGCCGATCCAGTTGATCGTCAACGGCGTGGATGCGAACACCGCGCGCATCATTTCCGGTTATGTGGAAGGGGCATGGGGCAAGTGGCTGGAGCATGCCGCGCTACAGCGCGGCCAGTCGCTGGATGTACCGGTGCAGATGGAGCAGCGCGTGTGGTTCAACAGCGAATTGCGCAGCCGCAACTTTCTGGTGCCCGGGCTGATCGCCGTGATCATGACCCTGATCGGCGCGTTGCTGACCGCGATGGTGATGTCGCGCGAGTGGGAGCGCGGCACCATGGAGGCATTGCTGGTTACGCCGCTGTCGATGCGCGAGGTGATCCTGGGCAAGCTGATCCCCTATTTCCTGCTGGGCATGGGCGGGCTGGTGCTGGCCGTGGGGATGGCGCTGTGGATGTTCGAGGTGCCGCTGCGCGGCTCGCTGTGGGTGCTGTTCGCCGCGTCCGCGCTGTTCCTCGTCACCGCGCTCGGCATGGGCCTGCTGATCTCCACGGTGGCGCGCAGCCAGTTCGTTGCCGGGCAAGTCGCCCTGATCGCCACCTTCCTGCCCGCTTTCCTGCTTTCCGGTTTCATCTTCGATATCGGCAGCATGCCGGGTTTCGTGCAGGTCATTACGCACGTCGTCGCTGCGCGCTACTACGTTGCCATCCTGCAATCCGTGTTCCTCGCCGGGAATGTGTGGAGCGTCATTCTGCCCAACGCGCTGGCGCTGTTGGTTCTGGCTACAGTGTTTCTCGGCCTGACCTGGCGCAACGCGCGCAAACGACTGGAGTAACGACAGGAAATGCTCGCACGCATCCTCGCACTGGTGACCAAGGAGTTCCTGGCGCTGCTGAAAGACAAGCGCAGCCGGCTGGTGCTCATCGTGCCGCCGCTGATCCAGCTGGTGGTGTTCGGCTATGCGGCGACTTTCGATTTGAAGAACGTGCCGTTCGCGGTGTACAACGAGGACAGCGGTGCGGCCTCGCGCGAACTGCTGGCGGCGTTCGACGGTTCGCCGAGTTTCAGCAGGGTGGCGCAAGTCACGCACGAGAGCGAGATCGCGCCGCTCATCGACAGCAAGCGGGTGCTGATGGTGGTGCATGCCGGGCCGCGCTTCAGTGCCGACCTGCTCGGCGGGCAACCGGCGGAGTTGCAGGTGATCGTCGACGGGCGCAACTCCAATACCGCCATGCTGGCGATCAACGATGTGCGCATCATGGTCAACGATTTCAATCTCGAATGGGCGGCGAACCATCAGGGCACGCAGCCGCCTTCGCATATCGAAACCCGGTCGTGGTTCAATCCGAACCTGGAAAGCCGCTGGTTCTTTCTGCCCGGCATCGTCGGAATCTTGACGTTACTGGTGACCATGCTGGTCACCGCGCTGTCCGTTGCGCGCGAACGCGAACAAGGGACCTTCGATCAATTGCTGGTCACGCCGCTGCGCCCGGTAGAAATCCTGATCGGCAAGACATTGCCGGGTTTCCTGATCGGGCTCGTCGAAGCGAGCGTGATCACGCTCGCGGCGGTGTTCTGGTTCAAGGTGCCGTTGCTCGGCAGCCTGCTCACGTTGTATACCGGCATCATTCTGTTCCTGCTGTCCGGCGTCGGCGTCGGGCTGATGATCTCTTCGTTTGCGGTCACCCAGCAACAGGGATTGCTGGGCGCGTTCATCTTCATGGTGCCTGCCATCATCCTGTCCGGATTCGCCACGCCGATCAGGAACATGCCGGCGATCGTGCAGGACATCACGCTGCTCAATCCGATGCGCTATTTCATGCAGGTGCTGCGCGGCGTGTTCCTCGAAGGCCTGCCGTTCCACCTGCTGATCCAGCAGTTCTGGCCGATGGCGCTGATCGGCCTGGTCTCGCTCAGCATCGCCGGATGGTTGTTCCGGCACCGCATGTATTAGCGATCAGCAGTCTTGCCTGTCTGCGTGGCACGTTCTTCAGGTACGGCCCGTTCTTGTCTCGGCGATCGATGCGATATAGCAATCATGCCCTTGATTCAATTGTGGACAAGGACCCTGTCCGCGAATTGACTTATCCAATCCAACCGCTTATAACTCAAACAAAAGGAAACAAATTCCGGGAGAGTTGAATGGGCTCACACGACCCTTATAGCGAGGGAAGATTGCCATTCATCGTCAAATCAGTCGCGCTGGTCGTTGCCTACCTTGTTGCTGCCAAGGTCGGGTTGGTATTTGGGACGTTGAGCGGTAGCGCCACGATCTTCTGGCCCCCGGGCGGTATTGCACTGGCACTACTACTGCTGGGCGGACTCCGATATCTTCCATCCGTGTTATTGGCCGCCAGCATCACTGCATGGATGGTAGATGCTCCGCCATTTTTCGCCGTGGGATTTACAGCCGGGAATACGCTGGAAACATACATCGGCTATCAGCTGCTGCAACGCTTCAATCATCTTGACCTTACGCTGAGCCGCCCGCGTGATTTTTTTCGTGTCGTCCTGCTGGGCGGGTTGATTCCTCCCGTCGCCAGTTCCACTTTGGGGCCCTTGTCACTGTTGGCGTCTGGCTCGATCACGCCGGACATGCTGCCAGACGTCATGTGGCAATGGTGGCGAGCCAATGTTCTGGGGATCGCATTTTTCACGCCGATCGTCCTGGTATTTGCCAGGCAAAAGCTGAAGTTCTTTGAGCTTTCCCAAGCCTGGGAAATGACCGTGCTGTGGGTAGCCTCGTTTGCAGTCGGGCAGAGCATCTTTCTTGGCTGGAAGCTTCCCGGCATCACACTTGATCATCAACTGGGCCCTACATGGATATTTCCAATGCTGGTCTGGTCGGGGCTGCGCACCGGAAGGAGAAATACGGCACTGATCCAGTTGATGTTCATGTCTCAAGTACTCGCAGGCGCGTATTTCCAGACAGGATATTTTTCCGACGATTTTGCCCTCTATGGGATGTCCAATTTCTGGATATTTGCGATGACGCTGGCAGTCGCAGGTATGGCGCTGGCGGTGATGTCCACGGTACAACGCAGGGCGGCACACCAGTTGGCACTGAACGCCAAGGTGTTCGCGGTCAGCAGTGACGGGATCATGATCGTGGATGCCGAAAACAACATTGTCGAGGTCAATCCGGCCTTTTCCGAATTGACCGGATACGGGCATGACGAGGTGATCGGCAAGAATCCGCGTCTACTATCATCCGGCAAACACGGTCAGGAGTTTTTTTCCGACATGTGGAAATCCTTGATCGAGACCGGACACTGGGAAGGAGAGATATGGAGCCGCCGCAAGGATGGCGAGGCCTTTCTGGAAAATCTTTCCATCTATACGCTCAAGGATGCTCACGGAAAAATAGTCAATCGTGTCGGTGTTTTTTCCGATATCACTCAAAGCAAGGCCGAGCAGGAAACCGTGGCACATCTGGCCCAACACGATTTTCTGACCAGCCTTCCGAATCGTTTGTTGTTCCGTGACCGGTTCAAACAGCAACTGGCGAGGGCGAAACGGCATAAAAAGAAATTTGCCGTCCTGTATATCGATCTGGATCACTTCAAGCCAGTGAATGACACGTTGGGGCATCAGGTAGGCGATCAGTTGCTGGTGGCGGTGGCGCAAAGATTGAAGCTGCAGGTTCGGGAGATCGATACGGTCTCCCGGTTCGGCGGGGACGAATTTGCGGTTCTGGTTACGGAAGTCACGACACGCGACGATGTGACAATGCTGGCCGACAAGATACTGGCATCATTGAGCCTTCCTTATAGCCTGGACGGTCACGCGATCCACGTAACAGGCAGCATGGGCATCGCCATCTATCCGGACGACGGCCGCGATTTGGAGATGATCTTGAGCAAAGCCGATGCAGCCATGTACAAGGCAAAGCACCTCGGTTCGAATACCTATTGCCTGGCGACGGCAAAACCCGGGGCTCGGAATGATATGGCCGGGGGGTAAGCCCGGAAGCCTGGCGAACCCGGTGGCGGAATGCCGCGCTGAAACAAGCCTGCCTGTTCTGCCATAAAAAAAGGACATCACCGGGATGTCCTTTTTTATAAGCCGGATCTGCAGAATTACTCGATCTTGGCTTTGGAACGCATATCCTCGATGGCTTTCTGGAGGGCCTGTTGTTGCAGGCGCTTCTCGATGTTCGGCTTCACTTCTTCAAAGGTCGGCACTTTCAGTTCGCGAGTGTCTTCCAGCTTGATGATGTGCCAGCCGTATTGGGTTTGCACCGGAGCACTGATCTGGCCCTTGTTCAGCTTGAGCACGGCGTCACCGAACGGTTGCACGAAATTGGATGGAACCGCCCAGCCGAGATCACCACCGTTGTCTTTGGAGCCCGGATCCTTGCTGTGCGCCTTGGCGACCTTGCCGAATTTGCCTTTCTTCACTTCCGCAGCGACCTTCTTGGCTTCATCTTCGGAATCGACCAGGATGTGCGAAAGCTTGTATTCCTTGTTGCCCACGCGTTTCTTCAGCGCTTCATATTCCTGCTTCAGCACGTCGTCGCCGATAGGATGATTCTTTGCATATTCCTGCACATATGCGCCGGCCAGAATGGATTGTCTGGCCAGTTCGAGTTGCTGTGCGACCTCGGGTTGCTTATCCATACCGTTCTTGACTGCAGCTTGCGAGATGACTTCAAGATTGACGAGGTCGTCGCGGATCGCCTTGCGCATTTCCGGGCTGTCCGGCTGGCCTTGCTGCATGGCGGCTTTGATACGCATATCAAGGCGGGCTTGCGGAATGGCTACGCCGTTTACCAGCGCTGCGGCTTTCTCATCGGCAGCCTGCGCACCTGCGGCGATGGCCAGCAGAGCCGACAACAGGACGAATCTGGAAGATTTCAGCATCTTTCTTTCCTTTTTGAAGTTGAAGTTGTAAGGGGTGGAAAACTGCCCGACGCGCAATATAACACGCCTTTTGCCTAGGCCGGAAAGACCTTCTTGAATGGCCTTACCGCGGCTTGGGCATACACGCCGGCGGCGATATAAGGGTCGGCCGCCGCCCATGCCTCGGCCGCTTCGAGCGAGGCGAACTCGGCAACGATGAGGCTGCCGGTGAAACCGGCCATGCCGGGATCGATGGCATCCACTGCCGGAAACGGGCCGGCCAGCAGCAAACGGCCCTGGTCTTGCAGGTTTTGCAGGCGGGCCAAGTGAGCGGGGCGTGCCGATGCGCGTTTGTCCGCGCTGTTTGGGACATCGTTGCCGAAAATGGCATACAACATAAAAACTCCTGCGAAATTGTTACGTCAATGATTCATTGAGTTCCTGGCTGGTTGTTCCATCAGGGGTGGCATCACTGGTTCTCCTTCTTGTCTTCCACTACGTATTTCGACAACCACATGCTTTGCAGTATCACGAAGGCCAGCATCATGCCGGTAGCGCCGAACAGTTTGAAATTGACCCAGATGTCGGTGGTGTAGTTGAACGCGACATACAGGTTCACCACGCCGAGGACGGCGAAAAATGCGCTCCATGCAAGGTTGAGCCGGCCCCACACCGGATCGGGCAACACCATCTTTTCCTGCAGCAGTTCGCGCATCAGGTTCTTCTTGAACAGGACGGGCGCAAGCAGCAGGGCGGCGGAGAAGAACCAATACAGGACAGTGGGCTTCCACTTGATGAAGGTCTCGTCGTGCAACAGCAACGTCGCGCCGCCGAACACGGTGATGATGCCGAGGCTCACCCACAGCATGGTATCGACCTTGCCGTGACGGTATTTCACCCAGCCGACTTGCACGAAAGTGGCGGCAATGGCGGCTGCGGTGGCGGTGAAGACGCCTGCGAATTTGAAGGTGACAAAAAACAGGATGACGGGGAAGAGGTCGAACAATAGTTTCATGGCGAATATTCAGTTGTAGGGTGGCAAAGCGATACCCACCGTCATTTCCTGTCCAGGGCAAGTGAGGCAGAGTTGATGCAATAGCGCAGCCCGGTAGGGTCGGGGCCGTCTTCGAACACGTGGCCGAGATGGGCATCGCAGGCGGCGCAGCAGACTTCGATGCGGCCCATGCCGAGCGGGTCCTCGTCGTCGTAGGTCGACTGCGTGTTCGTTGATCGGTTGCCAGAAGCTCGGCCAGCCGGTGCCCGATTCGTACTTGGTTTCCGAATCGAACAGCGGCGCGCCACAGCACACACAGCGGTAGATGCCGATGTCATTGCAATCCCAGTATTCGCCGGTGAAGGCGGGCTCAGTGCCGCACTTGCGGCAGATCTCGTACTGTTCCGGCGTCAGTTCTTCGCGCCATTCGTTGTCGGTTTTTTCGGTCTTTTCCATATTCATTCTGCCAGGGCGGTTCGTACGCAGGGTCTTGTGCCGAGCCGGTTGAACCATGCCGCCAGGTTCGGGTGTGCGCTGCGCCAGTCGCGTTCCGGTTGGCGCAGGTCGAGGTAGACCAGCGCGCTCACCAGGGCCAGGTCGGCGAGGGTGATGCTGTTGCCTTCGCACCATTCGCGTTGTCCCAGTTGTTCGGCGATATGCGCAAGCGCGCGGGTGATGGCGCTGTTGTGCAGGTCGATGTTGCCCTGTTCCTGTTTCCCGATCGGACGGATGCGCTCCATGCGCACGACAATGGCGGAATCCATGATGCCGTCGGCCAGTGCTTCGCCGCGTCTGACGCGCATCCTGGCCAGCGCATCGTTGCGCGGGATCAGGATGGGCGAGTCGTTCAGGGTGTCGGCATATTCGGTGATCACGGTCGAATCGAACACGCAGGTACCGTCGTCCAGGATCAGCGCAGGGATGCGTCCCAGCGGATTGAAGAGCGTCACCTTGCTGTTCGGCTCGCTGGGCGGGTCGACCACAAAGGTATGCGGGATGTTCTTTTCCAGCAGCACCAGACGCGCCTTGCGCACGTAAGGGCTGGTGTTGGAGCCGATCAGTTTCATGCCGGAATGTCCATTTGATAATGCCTGTCTGTTCGCAACAAACCTTTGGACAGGTCCGCTACGAACAGGTTCTTGGCTAATGGGGCATGCGCATTCAAAGTACGTCTGCCGCGTGATCGGCCAGGCGCGAACGTTCGCCGCGTTGCAGCGTGACGTGACCGCTGTGATCCCAGCCCTTGAAGCGGTCCACCACGTAGGTCAGGCCGGAACTGCCCTCGGTGAGGTAAGGCGTGTCGATCTGCGCGATGTTGCCCATGCACACCACCTTGGTGCCGGGGCCGGCGCGGGTGATCAGCGTCTTCATCTGCTTGGGCGTCAGGTTCTGCGCCTCGTCGATGATCAGGTATTTATTGAGGAAGGTGCGGCCGCGCATGAAGTTGAGCGACTTGATCTTGATGCGCGAGCGGATCAGGTCGCGCGTCGCGGCGCGGCCCCATTCGCCGCCTTCCTCGTCGGACTTGTTCAGCACGTCGAGGTTGTCTTCCAGCGCGCCCATCCATGGCGTCATCTTCTCTTCCTCGGTGCCCGGCAGGAAGCCGATGTCCTCTCCTACCGGCACCGTGACGCGGGTCATGATGATTTCGGTGTAGAGCTTGTGTTCCAGCGTCTGCATCAACCCGGCGGCCAGCGTGAGCAGGGTCTTGCCGGTGCCGGCCTGGCCCAGCAGCGTGACGAAATCGATTTCGGGGTTCATCAGCAGGTTGAGCACGAAGTTCTGCTCGCGGTTGCGTGCGGTGATTCCCCAGATGTTGTTCTTGCTGTGCGTGTAGTCGGTGAGCGTGCGCAGGGTGGCCGTGCTGCTGTCCTGTGCCGTGACCACGGCGAAGAACGGGTTGCTGGGGTCTTCCTGATACACGAACTCGTTCACCAGCAGATCGCTGCAATCCGGGCCCTTGATGTTGTAGAAGGTGTGGCTGCCCTGCGTGCCGGACACCATGTCCTTGCCGTTCTTGTCCCAGAAATCCGTACTCAATTCGCGAACGCCGGTGTAGAGCAGGTCGGTGTCTTCCAGCACCTTGTCGTTAAAGTAGTCCTGCGCCGACAATTCCAGGGCACGCGCCTTGATGCGCATGTTGATGTCTTTACTGACCAGGCAACCTGACGCTTGGGAAATTGCTTGTGCAGATAGGCGACCACGCCGAGGATGGCGTTGTCGGCCTTGCCGCTGGCCATGCTTTCCGGCAACTGGCTGCTGATGAATTCGGTTTGCAGGAACAGGCGGCCTGTGGCGTTCTTGTTGCCCAGCGCATTCAGCAGTACCCCTTCGTCGATGTGCGCCTCGCTTTCGCTGATGAGGTTATCGATGAAGCGGCTGGCCTGGCGCGCGTTGCGTGCCACTTCAGTCATGCCTTTCTTGTTGTTGTCGAGCTCTTCGAGCACGAACATCGGCAGATAGATATCGTGTTCTTCGAAACGGAACAGGCTGGTCGGGTCGTGCATCAGCACGTTGGTATCCAGCACGAAGAGCTTGGTGTCTTTGTCCGTTATTGCTTTACGAGCGTTCATAATTTCCTTAGATAGTCTTCACAAAGGCGAGTACTTCATGTGCGTGGCCGTCCGCCTTGAGGCCGCGCCATTCCTTGCGGATGATGCCTGTATTGTCGAGCACAAAGGTGCTGCGCTCGATGCCGCGAACCTGTTTCCCGTACATCATTTTTTGCTTGATCACGCCAAACAGATTGCATGCCACTTCATCCCCGTCGGAGAGCAGTGCAAAGGGTAGGGTGAATTTCGATTTGAAATTCTCGTGCGACTTGATGCTGTCGCGCGAGACACCCACGATCTCGCAGCCTGCCTTTTGGTACTCGGCGTACAAGTCGCGGAACTGCTGCGCCTCGGTGGTGCATCCGGGAGTGCTGTCCTTGGGATAGAAGTAGATCACCAACGATTTGCTGCGGATGGGGTAGAGCGTGAAATCGGCACCGCCGGTGGCGGGCAGGGTGAAATCGGCTACGGATGTTTTTGAATTGGCTTCAACAACTACAGCGGGTTTTGGCATCAATGGCTCCGGTTACTGGCTGCCATTGTTGTCAAAATCGTCGCCTGTAAGGCAAGCGGCATCGTTGCCCGCCAAGCCGGCAGGTGCGGCAGCGGGCTATTCGTGTCTTTGGGGTCTGGTGCAACAACACAGGATTGCCCCGACAGAGCAAGCGCAGTGGCTTAATCCATGCAGGAACACTGAAGTACTAGATATTCTGGCATATTGACTTTGACGGGGAAGCACAGCACAGTTGCTGCACAGTCATTGTGGTCTTTCGAAGTGACTTGTCGGTCATACAATCTGCTCTTGGGGGGAATATGAGTACTGAAGTCGTTGAAGTCAAAGCGAGCCGTGATTCTTTCAGCAAGTTGTCCGTTCCAGTCTTGTCGTTGTTCATGGTCCTGTTGCCGCATCAGGTGCTCGCTAAAACGCCGGATGCGCAATTCCAGCAATATCTCTCTACTCTCTGTTCACCAACTTTTGCCGGTCCTATTCCTCCTACATGGAATGTGAATGAAATAGGCAATATGTGCAATTACGCCTTTCCCGGCGGATTTGCCGGAGGAGTCGGAGTTACACCATCTGCGTTATCGAACGTCGGCGCTGCCAACGCAGTCAGCGGGCCAGCGACCCGCAAGAAGAGAGGGATACGCGAACGCGAGGAAGAGCAGAAGTCGAAACCGGCCAAGGGCGCCAGCGCCGATGGCGGCAGGTGGGGATTCCTGTTGACACCGCAGTACGGCCAGACCACCCGCACGGACACCGACCTGGAGAATGGTTATCACTCGGAACTGGCGGGGCTGGTCGCCGGCCTGGATTATCGCTTCTCGGACAGTCTCGTGCTCGGTGGCGCCGTGGGCCGGACCAAGGACAATGCCGCGTTCGTGAACAACGCCGGTTCACTGAAGACTGGCAGCAACACCCTCACCCTTTATGGCACCTGGCTGCCATCGGAGAACACGGCCGTGGATGGTTACCTGGGCTATGGCAAGCTCAGTACCGATAACAGGCGTTATGTGAGTTTCGGCGCCATCAACGGCCCGATCACGGGCAGCACCACTGGGCGGCAAAACATGGCGGGCATGTCGGTGAGTTATCAGAAGGATCTGGGCCGGGTCAATCTCTCGCCCTTCATCAATCTCGATTACATCAAGACTACGTTCAGCGGGTACAGCGAGAACGGCACCGTCGTGCCCGACCCGACCCCGGCTGCCGGCGGTGCCAACATGGGTACCAGCTTGCTGGCGCTGCGCTACGGCGATCGCAGCGTGATCTCGTTCACCAGCAGTCTGGGCGCCCGGCTGGGAACCTCATACAGCTATGGATGGGGGATGCTGGCGCCCAGCGCGCGCCTGGCGGCAGTGCATGAATTCCAGAACAGGGCACGGCAGCTCAGCAATGAACTGGTCCTGACCCCCGGCTTCAGTATGTCCGTGGCGACGGATGCAGCGGATCGCAACTATCTGCTCTCCGGACTGGGCGTGGTTGCTGCACTCAACGGCGGGGCGCAACTGTTCCTCGATGTCGAGAAGCGCAGTCAGGATCGTTTGCTGAGCAGCTGGGCGGCGAGCATCGGCGGGCTGGTGGAGTTCTGATCAAAGGGGGGCATCCATTCCGGGATTGGCAGACCATGCCGATGAGTGCGGTACGTGTGGTTGGACCGTTCTTCTGGCTGCTTGTCGCAGTGCAAGTATCGGGTTGTGCCAGCCCGTCGCAGCGCATGGACGGGCGAGCGATCGACCTGGGTTATACCAGGGTGGTCGTGCGCGGGGACGGCTACGATCACATCGCGTATCTCAAGAAAAGTCGCGCGAGTATGAGTTCGGCGCTGCATGTTTACCTGGACGGTGACGGCACCCCTTGGGTGCGTAAACGGGTGGCTGCGGCGGATCCCACTCCGCGCAAACCATTGATGCTCGAGCTCATGGCGCTCGACCCGGCACCCAGCATTTATCTGGGGCGTCCCTGTTATCACGGGCTGAACACACCGGCGTGCACGCCTGATGTGTGGACGGACAGGCGTTATTCGGAAGCTGTGGTGGCAAGCATGACGGCGGCACTGAACCGTCTGTCAGCGGACTATGAGGCGCTGGTACTGATGGGTTATAGCGGAGGCGGCACACTGGCGATGCTGATGGCCGAGCGCCTGCCGAAAACCGAAACGGTCATCACGGTGGCGGCCAATCTTGATACCGATCGATGGTCGGAGTTGCACAGGCAACAGCCTTTGTCAGGCTCATTGAATCCCGCGGCGCGCCCGCCATTGCCACCGCGTATCAGACAGATGCATTTTGCGCAGTTTCGACCGCGCCGCCGCTTGCTGATCCCTATACCGGTCTGACCAGCGGGGTAAGCGTAAATACCGCAGTTGCGGCGCGTGTGGGCAAGCATCGCGTGACTTACCAGCCGGATACCAGTCCCAATGCGGCGGGCGGTACGTTCGTGTTGCGCGTGGACGGCGTGCCGGCAACATTGCCCGCAGACGGCATCGATCTTGGTGATGGCGGCAGGGTGATGCCGCAGGCCAGCGGCATCCAGATCGACTTCCCGGATCAGACCACGCTGACGGTCAACACCAGCTCATGGCCTTTCTATGGCGCGTGGTGGCTGCATGTCTCTGTATTCCACACGTCTGCCTACGAGGGCATCATGGGCGCACGCAGCCAGGGAAGCTGGCTGCCGAGGCTGTCGAATGGTTCTGCGCTGGGAGCGATGCCTGCCGCGCTGCATAAGCGCTATGTCGAGTCTGTATGTGAAGTTCGCCGATTCCTGGCGCGTGAACAAGGAGACCAGCTCTGTTCGATTACGACGAAGGATACTTCGACAGCGACCTTTACCAACAAGGCATGGCCGACGGAGAACGGGCCGTATGACGCGGGTACCGGGCCGGTTGCCAAGCCGCTTGGGCTCAAGGCCGCGCAGACTCGCATGTCGCGATGTCGTAGGCAAGAACGAGAAGGCCGACTGCGTTTTCGATGTGAGGGTGGTGGGGAATGCTGAAATCGCCAAGGGCCACTTGCTCACCCAGAAGATACGCACCGGGTTGACGGCAATCATCGTGAACGACGACAGGGGTATCTCCAGGGATAAAGAAACGGTGACGTTTACCGCGACAGTGGCACGGCACGCAGCCATCACGCGGATGGCGGTTGCAGGCAAAGGTGAGAAAGGCGTTCCGACGGGGGCTGTGCAGTTCACGCTCGACGGCAGAATGGTCGGAAAGCCGGTCAAGCTCGACGAAAAGGGGCAGGCAAGGTTGAAGGTATCACGCCTGGCAATCGGCGAGCGAAAGGTCGCGGCCCGATATATTCCTGCCAAGGGCAGCGTGTTTATGCCCAGCAGCAGTCTGGAAGCCTCCCGTGCGATCAAGGCCGGAGTGAAGCTGGAAAAGAAATGAGGAAAGCCGGCGCTCTGCGGACTCATCGCCCTTGAGCGCTCCGCTTTGGAGATGGATTTGTGAAGCATCTGATCTGCATCATCAGCATTAGGAGAAAGAATATGACATACGGAAATTGGATGAAAAGCCTGTTCTTACTGAGCGTGTTTCTGTTGCCTGGCGTGGCTTATGCCACCGAGGCTGTTCCATCTGCGGGTCAAGTTTCGCAGATCACCGGCAACAATATCGCCGAAGCACGCCAGCCTGACGGCACTGCCCGCAAGCTGGGGGTTGGAGATGCCGTCTATTCTGGCGAGCGCATTGCCACCGACAAAGGCACCAGCGTCAGCATCAAGTTCGCCGACGAGTCGCGTTTTTCCCTGGGGCCCAACACCGAGTTCATGATCGAAAAATTCAAGTACAAGCAGGGCGCCGAGGAGGATGCGTTCCACTCCCGGATACTCAAAGGCGTCTTCCGCTTCGTGTCGGGGCTGATCGCGCATTCCAAGGGGCGCGACATGACGGTGCAGGCGCGGGTCGCTACGATAGGTATCCGCGGCACGCAGGTCGAGGGTGAAGTGACCGACCGGCAGGAAAAAGACGGGGTGACTGTCGATGCCTCCGCAAAGATCGTCCTGATGGAGCCGGAAGAGGAAGGCAGGCAGACTTCCATCGTCGTTTATAACGAGTTCGGTAGCGTGGTCATCGACAAGCCGGGCTACGGCACCGAGATTCCCGACGAGAAAAGTCCGCCGTCACCGGTGAGGAAGATGCAGTTGCGTACGATCGAAAATGTCCTGCGTGCGCTGCGCTCGTCGATTCGGCAGGGGGGCACGGCGAGGCCGAGGTAGCGCGTGGTTCCCGGGGGTGGGACGTGCCGCCGGACGCAACGTTCAGGCGGCGTACCACAGCACCGCGAAATAGTGGCAGGTGGTGCCCGTTAACACAAACAGGTGCCAGATGAAGTGGCCGTAGCGCAGGCGCTCACCGGTGGCGAAGAAAGCCACGCCCGCCGTGTAAGCCAGGCCGCCGGCGACCAGCCAGACCAGACCGGCCAGCGGAACGGAGTTGAACAGCGGGTCGACCGCGATCAGGATCAGCCAGCCCATGAGCAGGTAAAGCGCCGTGGAGATGATCGGGTGGAACATGCGGTTCAATACTTTCAGTACCACCCCGATCGCGGCCAGTCCCCACACCAGTCCCAGCAGCGTCCAGCCCCATGCGCCGTACAGCACGCCGAGCGTGAATGGGGTGTAGGTGCCCGCAATGAGGAAAAAGATCGCTGAATGCTCGATGATCCGGAACACATGCTTTGTTCTGCCCGGCGGGAGTGCATGGTAGATGGTGGAGGCGAGGTAGAGCAGCACCATGGTGGCGGCGAAGATGCTGGCGCCGACAAGGAATCTGGTGTTGCCGAGTTCCGCTGCGTGCAGGATCAGGAATGGGGTGGCCACGATTGCTGCAACCAATCCTGCACCATGGCTGATGCTGTTGGCGAGCTCTTCGCCGTTCGTCTGCCCGCGCTCGTGCGGCGACTGAGCGGTGCTAACCAAACTGGGTGCCAGGTCATGCATGATGATGTACCGTGTTTGCGTATCTGCATTTTCTGCCTCGCCGTGCCGTTTGGCAATCCGATTTTTGCCCGTACAATACAGGGCCATGGAATTATCGAACACGATGCAAACCCGGCCAGATGATCCCGCCAGCGAGGCGGATGTAACCTTCATGCGCGCCGCGCTGGATCTGGCGCGGCAGGCGGCGCTGGCCGGAGAAGTACCGGTCGGCGCGGTGGTGGTGAAGGATGGCCGGATCGTCGGTCGCGGCAGCAATGCCCCCATTTCGCGGCATGACCCTTCCGCGCACGCTGAGATCGCGGCACTTCGTGACGCAGCGCAACATCTCGGTAATTATCGTTTGGTAGACTGCGAACTGTTTGTCACCCTGGAGCCCTGCGTAATGTGCGTGGGGGCGATGTTCCATGCCCGTGTCGGCCGCGTGGTGTTCGGCGCCCGCGATCCCAAGACGGGAGCGGCCGGCAGTGTGTTCAATCTATTCGCCGAGACGCGTCTGAACCATCACGCGCTTATTCACGGCGGTGTGCTGGCGGAAGAATGCGGTAAAGTGTTGAGCGATTTCTTTGCCGCGCGGCGCGCACAGCAGAAAGCACAATGAAAATAACCATACACATTCCGACCCAGACGCTGGAGTTGTTCGACGACAGCGGCAGATCGTTGCACCGCTATCGAGTATCCACCGGTGCGAACGGTGCCGGCGAGGAGAACGGGAGTTTTTGCACGCCGCGCGGCAGGCATGTGATTCGCGCCAAGATCGGTGCCGGGCAGCCGGAGAACACGGTGTTCGTGAAACGCCGTCCGACGGGCGAGATTTACACCCCTGAGTTGGGCGCTCAACAGCCGGGCCGCGACTGGATACTGACACGCATCCTGTGGCTGTCGGGTTGCGAGAGCGGTTACAACCGGGGCGGTTCCTGCGATACCATGCGCCGGTACGTTTATATCCACGGTACGCCGGATGGTACGGAATTGGGCAAGCCGGGATCGCGGGGTTGCGTGCGTATGCGCAATGCCGAGCTGGTAGAGTTGTTCGATGCGGTGAAGGTTGGGACACAAATAGAAATCATCGCCTGAAAAGTTTTACTGCAAGGAGGAGGCGGCATGAGCAACCCTTTCACAGTCAGTCTGGTCAGTTGGCACGACGGCGAACCATTGCTGCGTGCGATACGCGAGGCGGTGTTCATTCGTGAACAGAACGTCCCGGAAGAATTGGAATGGGATGAAATGGATGGCGGTTGCCGCCATGCGCTGGCGCTGAGCGTGAATGGCGAAGCCATCGGTTGCGGACGCATCCTGCCGAACGGTCATATCGGACGCATCGCTGTGCTGCCGCAGTGGCGCAACAAGAGGGTGGGCACCGGGATCATGGAGGCGCTGATCGACGAGGCTCGCACACGCGGTCTCAAGCAGGTGGACGTGGCGGCGCAGGTTCAGGCCATTCCGTTCTATCACCTCTTCGGTTTCGTCGAACACGGCAAGGAGTTCATGGATGCCGGAATGCCGCACAAGAAGATGAAACTGAAACTCGAACCCCGTTAAAGTGAATCTTGCGTAGCGTCCGGCTGTACCCCTCGCCCTTCGGGATAGCCGAGACGATCATGGGCAGATCACCCGGAATAATGAATTGTCACGGCCTGATCGGGTTCACTTCCCGTTTATATATTCCTCATCGCTGAAACTCATTACCGCCTGCGGTTGGAACACGGTGAAGGCGGTGATCATCATGCCGGTGGTAAAGGCCTCGGTGAGCATGATGATGGGCGTGGCGACGAGGTAGTAGTGCTGTATCTGTATCCAGGTGTAATGGCTCGACAGCACGAGCAGCAGCGTGGTCGCCAGCACATTCAGCATGATGCCCAATGCGGCGCATACAAACCCATCCAACAGCACGAACAGGAACAGGTTCTTCGGCAGGTTGCGTTTGCTGAAGCGCAGCAGCCAATCGCTGAACAGCACGGGGATGGCGATCATCAGCAAACCGTTTACGCCCAGCGTTATCAATCCCGTATCCGCCCGTATCCAGGTGGCGATCATCACCAGCGTGATGGATACGCTGGCGATCTGCCAGCCGAACATCAGCAGGAACAGCGTCGATCCCAGCACGTGGAAGTTGAAACCGGGGCGAAAGCCCGCGTTGAATTGCCAGAAGACGAATGCGCCGATCGTCAGTCCGACCAGTGCATTCACCATGACGCCGTTATCCAGCAGTTTGCGCCAGGGCGCGCCAATGATGGCGCGATACAGATAGAACGCAAAGACAGCATTGGCCAGCCATAACCAGTCCTCGGTGAACAGGCTGGCTGGCAGGTTCACGGGATGGGGTACGGCAGAGGTTGGAACTCCAAACGTGCGCCCGTGAGCGCGCCCAGATGAACCGGGAAGGCATCGTGGCTGGCGATCTGGACCACCGCCAGCAGGTTATAACCTCCGCCCGGAGCCGGTGCCGAGTTGGCGACCAGGCCGCAACTCTGGCCTTCCATCTCCATACTGAACAGTTCGTCGCCTGCCTGCGGTGCGGTCTCGCTGAACACATGCGCCAGATACATGCGCCGTTTCGGCTTGCCGAGGTAGTGCATGCGTGCCACCACTTCCTGTCCGGGATAACAGCCCTTCTTGAAGTTCACAGCACCGATGAGGTCGAGGTTCGCCATCTGCGGCACGAAGGCTTCCTGAGTCTGCGGCAGGATGACGGGAATGCCGGCACGGATGTTGAGCCAGTCCCAGCAGGGCGAACCGGCGGGCTTGGCATCGCTGCCGAATTTTTGCCACAGCGCGATCGCCTGTTGCGGGGTTGTGTTGATCTGGAAGCGAACGGCATCAAGCCGGATCAGGCTGATGCCATCGTGTTGCACGACATCCAGCGGGTTTTGCGGCAGTTCGGCAAAGTATTTCTGCAGCAGGGAGGCGGCATCGCTGCCGGAAAGTCCGAGGCACACGACGCTGTCGCTCGCATTCTCGATCTTCACCTTGGCGCGCAGCACATACATCGTGAGTTTCTTCTGGATGGCGGCGGCCAGGCTTAGCGGCAGTTGCAGGAAGAATTCCGCAGGATTGCGCCAGATGAACAGGGTCGCCAGCGCGCGGCCCTTTGCCGTATTGAAACTGCTGTGGAGTGCGAGCTGCGGGGTGAGCGCATTCACATCGCTGCTGAAAAGGTTATGCAGGAAACCCTGGGCTTCTTCGCCGGAAACCTTGAGCACGCCGAATTGCGACAGATCGCACAGCACCGTGCCGTCGCGGGTGGCGGCGCGCTCGGCGGCGGCAGCGCCGAAGTCTTGCACAACGCCATCCTGGATCTGCGCGCCTTGCGTGGCCAGGAAATTTTGCCAATCTTGGTTCATTGTTGTTTTCCAATAGTTAACGTGGCGGGCAGGCTGGTGCAATCTTACCGCGAAGATGATCCTTTCGGCTAAACTCTAGCGCCATGAAAGCATTGTTTTCCGCCTTGCTATGTCTGTTGCTCGTCGCCTGCGATGGCGGCCTGTGGAACGATCCCTATCCCGCCGCGGACGAAGGCAAGTCCATCCTCTACACCGCTTTCCTGGAGCGGCCCAAGCATCTCGACCCGGCGCAGGCCTATAGCGAGAACGAATACGAGTTCCTCGCCCATATCTATTCGCCGCCGCTGCAATACCATTACCTGAAACGCCCTTACCAACTGGTGCCGCTGGCAGCCAGCGAGATGCCCAGGGTCACGTACCTGGACAAGAACCGCCGGCCCCTGTCCGGCAAGGCCGCACCGGAACGCATCGCCTTCAGCGTGTACGAGATCCGCATCAAGCCGAACATGCGTTATCAGCCGCATCCGGCCTTCGTGCCCGGGAATCACCTGCTCAAGACGGATGAAATGGGGAGCATCCATACGCTGACCGATTTCCAGCAAACCGGCACGCGCACGGTGACGGCAGCGGACTACGCCTACCAGATCAAGCGCCTCGTCCATCCGGCTTTGCATACGCCCATCGCCGGCGTGATGAGCGAATATATCGTCGGTCTCAAGGACTACGCCGCCACGCTGCAAACGGCCGCCAAGGCGCATCCGGACGGTTTTCTCGACCTGAACCAGTACCCGCTGCCGGGCGTGGAAGTGGTGGATGCAACCACCTACCGCATCATCATCCATGGCAAGTATCCCCAGTTCGCCTACTGGCTGGCGATGCCGTTCTTTTCGCCGATGCCGCAGGAGGCGGAACGCTTCTACGCACAGGAAGGCATGCGCGAACGTAATCTCTCGCTGGACTGGTGGCCGGTGGGCAGCGGGCCGTATTACCTGTCGGAGAACGCCCCGAACCGGCGCATGGTGATGACGCGCAATCCGTATTACGACAGCGAGAGTTATCCGGACGAGGGTGAAGCGGGCGATGTGCAGGCGGGGCTGCTGGCCGATGCAGGCAAACCGCTGCCGCTGATCGACCGGATCGTGTTCTCGCTGGAGAAGGAAACCATTCCCTACTGGAACAAATTCTTGCAGGGCTATTACGACGCATCCGGCATCAGCTCGGACAGCTTCGACCAGGCGGTGCAGATCGGCGTCGGCGGCGAAGCCACTGTCAGCGACGAGATGAAGGCGCAGGGCATCACGCTCTCCACCTCCGTCGCCACTTCCACCATGTACACCGGATTCAACTGGCTCGATCCGGTGGTTGGCGGAAGCTGCCCCTCTCCCCAACCCTCTCCCGCAAGCGGGCGAGGGGGCGACCGCGAAAAGCAATCCTGTAACCCTGAGCGCGCGAGGAAACTGCGCCGTGCCATTGCCATCGCGGTGGACTTCGAAGAGTTCGTCTCCATCTTCGCCAACGGCCGCGGCATCTCGGCACAATCGCCCATCCCGCCCGGCATCTTCGGCTATCGCGAAGGCAAGGAAGGCATCAACCGCTATGTGTACGACTGGGTGGACGGTGCGCCCAAACGCAAGTCCATCGCCGAAGCGCAACGCCTGCTGGCCGAAGCAGGCTATCCCGGCGGTGTGGATGCCGATACCAATCAACCGCTGGTGATCCACTTCGACACCACGCCTGGCGGTATCGGCAACAAGTCGCGCCTGGACTGGATGCTCAAACAGTTCGCCAAGATCGGCGTGCAACTCGACGTGCGCAGCACCGACTTCAACCGCTTCCAGGACAAGTTACGGCGCGGCGATACCCAGATGTATTTCTTCGGCTGGAACGCCGACTATCCCGATCCGGAGAATTTCTTCTTCCTGCTGCACGGGCCGCAAGGCAAAGTGAAATTCGGCGGCGAGAACGCGAGCAATTACAGCAACCCGGAATTCGACCGCCTGTTCGAGCAGATGAAGAACATGGACAACAGCCCGGCACGGCAGGCGATCATCGATGAAATGGTCGAGATCCTGCGCCGCGATTCGCCCTGGCTGTGGGGCTTCCACCCCAAGAACTATGTGCTGCAACACGGCTGGCTGCACAACGTCAAATCCAACATCATGGCCAACAACAAACTCAAGTACTGGCGCGTGGATGCCAAACAGCGCGACCAGCTGCGCCGCGAGTGGAACCAGCCCGTGTTGTGGCCGTTGTGGCTGGGGGCGTCATTGCTAGCGATGTTCGGCGTGTGGATGTGGCGGGTGCTGCAGAAGAGGGAAGAGGCGAAGTAAATGAGCGGTGAAAAACCAACTCGCTCTAACCCCTCCCAGCCTCCCCTTGTCAGGGGAGGAGCAGGGCTGCGTGCGATAAATGAAGGTGTACGGATTAGCGGAGTACAACCTGACACCTCCCCTGACAAGGGGAGGTCGGGAGGGGTTAAAGCTTTCATCCCCTACGACAAAAGACTTACCGCTCTAGCCCGTGAAAACCGCAAGAACCCAACCGCGCCCGAAAGCAGGATGTGGAACGAAGTGTTACGCATGCGCCATTTCGCTGCGTACAAGTTTCTGCGGCAAAAGCCGATAGCTGATTTCATCGTTGATTTCTATTGTGCCGAGCTGCGCCTGGCCATCGAGATTGACGGAGATAGTCATACCGAGTCGGTCGAGTACGATGCAACGCGAACAGCGGCATTGAATGCTCATGGCATTTCGGTTGTCCGATATACCAACGACGAGGTGATGAAGAATCTCGAAGGCGTATATGACGACCTAGCGCGCAGGGTTGCGCAGATCGGTGGCTGATTCCTCTCCAGCTTGCCGCAGCGCCTCGGCAAACACCTCCACCGCTTGCGCGCCGGTGATCGCGGTCTTCCCGTCGAACAGGAAGAACGGTACGCCGGTGACGCCAAATGCTGCCGCGCGTGCTTCGTCGGCGCGCACTTCGTCGGAGTAGGCATCGCTTTCCAGCATGGATAGCGCATCACTTTCCGGGATGCCGAACTCCGGCGCAAGACGGGCCAGTGCGGCCCGATCTCCCACCGGCAGCGATTCGGAAAAATACGCATGCATGATGCGCTCGGCGGCCCGATCGCCCAGTTGCTTTGAAGTCGCGTAATGCAGCAGCCGATGGGCGTCGAACGTGTTGCCGGGCCGCGCGCCGGACAGGCGATATTCCAGCCCGATTTCCCTGGCGAGGCCGGTGACGCGGTCATTCATCGCGGCGGCTTCCTGCAGGCTGACGCGGTATTTTTTTGCCAACAACTCCTGCAAAGTGCCCTCGCGCTGGCGCGGGGCGTTTGCGTCCAGCTCGAAGCTGCGCCAGATCACGTGCACTTTTTCCCCGGGGGCGAAGTCGGCGAGCGCCTTTTCAAAGCGCCGCTTGCCGATGTAGCACCAGGGGCAGATGACGTCGGACCATATTTCGATTTGCATTGCGTTTCCTTCGTTGTTGAGTGTGCCGTTGCCGCGAAGGCTTCAGGTCAGTAATTTGAACGCGTGAACCCAGTCGTTGCGCAGGAAGCCGGGGATGCACCAAAGCATGCACAAGGGCTCGATTGCGCGCGCAGCCTCGACCTTGCCCATGTCCGCCGTTTCCCAGCCGAACTGGTCGAGGATCCCGCTTACGATCTTTTTTGCCGCATCGTCGTTGCCGCAGATGAACATGGTCGGCTTGCCGCCCTTGAACTGCGGGTTGACCATACATGCATTGCCGACGGAATTGAAGGCCTTGACGAAGCGTGCACTGCGGAATTCACGCTGCAGGAGCTCCATCTGGGATTCGTCGAGGCTGGTGTAGTACGTCAATACGCCGTTTTCGGGCGGGGCATCGGCAATGGGGTTGGTTACGTCGATGACGGGTTTTCCGGCGAAACTATCGGCTCCCGCCAGTCGCAGAGCTTCCGCGGCTGCCGTCCCTTTGACGGCCAGAACGACCAGTTCGGCGGACTTTGCCGCGTCGGAAAAATTTGCGATGCGGGCTTTGGGGTTTTTTGCTGTCCATTCGGCAAGCTTGTCCGGCGTGCGGGTGCCGAGTGTGACGTCATGGCCGTGCTTCAGAAAGCCGCCAGCCAGGGCCTTTGCGACATCTCCTGATCCAAGGATTCCGATTTTCATGGTGTGCTCCTTAATAGTGACCCGGGAATTGCGTAAATTGGACTATGGTATTTACGGCAAAGTTTCTGCCTTGCGATGCGCGGGCATTCTCTGCCTCACCCCGGTGTTTGGCAATCCGGTGTTTACCGTACAATAGCGCCAGACCATGATCGCCTACCTCATCCGCCGCATCCTCTATGCCGTGCCCATCCTCATCGGGGTGAACCTGCTCACCTTTGCGCTGTTCTTCGTGGTGAACACGCCGGATGACATGGCGCGCATGCAGCTCGGCATCAAGCGCGTGACGCCGGAAGCGATCGAAAAATGGAAGCAGCAGCACGGTTACGACAAGCCATTGATGATCAACAGCCCGGCCAGCGGCACGGACAAAATCACCGACACCATCTTCTGGCAGAAGTCAGTCAGCATGTTCGTGTTCGATTTCGGCTACGCGGACGACGGGCGCAGCATCAGCCGCGAGATCGCTACTCGCATGGGGCCGAGCCTCGCCATCGCGCTGCCGACCTTCCTCGTCGGCCTGGTCGTTTATGTCAGCTTCGCGCTGCTGATGACCCTGTTCCGCGCGACGGCGCTGGATACGGCGGGCGTGGCATTGTGCGTTTTCCTGATGTCCGTCTCCGGCCTGTTTTACATCATCGGCGGCCAGTTCCTCGTCAGCAAATTGTGGCATCTGGTTCCCATCTCGGGTTACGCGGGCGGGGCGGACAGTTTCAAGTTCGTGGTGCTGCCCATCGCCATTGGTGTAATGGGCAGCATCGGTTCCAGCAGCCGCTGGTATCGCACTATCTTCCTCGAAGAGGCCGGCAAGGACTACGTGCGCACGGCGCGCGCCAAGGGCTTGTCCGAGCTGCGCGTGCTGTTTACGCATGTATTGAAGAACGCGATGATCCCGATCCTGACC
Organism: uncultured beta proteobacterium; assembly: GCA_963840345.1. GTDB lineage: Bacteria > Pseudomonadota > Gammaproteobacteria > Burkholderiales > Gallionellaceae > Sideroxyarcus. The sequence goes on along the minus strand of CAWIYO010000003.1, from coordinate 37,409 downwards.
GGCGTGGTGGTGGTCATTCCGCTGCTGTTCATGGGCAGCCTGCTGACCGAGTCGTTCTTCGGCATCCCCGGCCTGGGCAGCTACACCATCGATGCGATCAACGCGCAGGACTTCGGCGTGGTGCGCGCGATGGTGTTCCTGGGTTCGGTGTTGTACATCGCCGGGCTGATTCTGACCGATGTCTCCTATACCGTTGTTGACCCGCGGGTGAGGCTGTCATGAATGACTCGTTCATGCTTCGACAGGCTCAGCACGAACGGATTGGGGTGTGCAGCAGAATAACGTTCCCGTTCGCCCTGAGCTTGTCGAAGGGGCAAATGGGGATGCGGTACGCGGGGGGAACCCTGTGACTTTTCTCCCCGTCATCCTCTGGAGCGATGCGCTGGTGTTCGTGCTGCTGGCGGCCGGTATCGCCAGCGCCTGGTATATACGGCAACGCGAGCATCTGCTGCTTCCGTGGCGGCGTGTGGCGAAGAGCCGTATCGCGATGGTGTCCATGCTGGTGTTGTCGCTGTTCCTCGTTATTGGCCTGCTGGACACACTGCATTTCCGCGTCGCATTGCCGCAAACGAACGGCGCCGAAAAGGCGTATTCGCCGGAAGTGTTGAGCGTGTTCGACAAGCTCGTCAGCCCGCTGCGCACGCATAACGAAAAGACCTATTCCGAGCCGTTCGCGTTGACCTTGTATGCCAAGGAAAGCGTGACCGACGCGCAGGGCAACCTCGTGCGCGATTATCCGAGATTGCAATACGGCGGGGCGCATCTGAAGGACGAGGGGCAGCGCGATGCGGATGTGGCCAAGCGTGCGTTTATGGGAGCTGTGCTTGGTTTCCTGGCAGGTCAGATGGTCGTGTTTAGCGCCGGCTGGTTCAGATTTGTTTTGAATAAACTTAGACTCCTGAAGTCGTTTCTTCTCGGAATGATCCGTCACCCACTCTCCCTTCAAGTATCGGGTTTTATCTACTTCCCGAGCTGAGAATCCAGGCGTACTGTGTACTATTCATCACCTTTTTGATCATATCCACCCTCATTGGTGTCTCGCCAACCTCGCCACCGTCTACCACGTCCTCGGTACCGACAAGGTGGGGCAGGACGTGCTGTACCTGTCACTGAAGAGCATCCGCACCGGACTCATCATCGGAACCGTGACGACCCTCGTGACGCTGCCGCTGTCCTTGTTCCTTGGCGTCGCGGCGGGATATTTCCGCGGCTGGGTGGATGACGTCATCCAGTACGTCTACACGGTGCTGAGCTCGATCCCCAGCGTACTGCTCATCGCGGCAGCGGTGCTGATGATGCAGGTGACCATCGATACCCACCCGCAATGGTTCGACACCGCCGCCTCGCGCGCCGATCTGCGGCTGGTGTTCCTTTGCCTGATCCTGGGGATGACGAGCTGGACCGGGCTGTGCCGCCTGCTGCGCGGGGAGGCTTTGAAGCTGCGCGAGATGGAGTACATCCAGGCGGCGCAATCGTTCGGGGTGTCGTCCCTGCGCATCCTGACGCGCCACATCATGCCGAACGTGATGCACATCGTGCTGATCTCGCTGGTGATGGATTTCTCCGCGCTGGTGCTGGCCGAGGCGGTGCTTTCTTACGTCGGCGTGGGCGTCGATCCCACCATGATCAGCTTCGGCACCATGATCAACGCCGCGCGGCTGGAGATGGGGCGCGAGCCGATGGTGTGGTGGGCGCTGGCGTCGGCCTTCGGTTTCATGCTGGTGCTGGTGCTGGCGGCGAACCTGTTCGCCGATGCGGTGCGCGATGCGTTCGATCCGCGCCTGAACCGTAGCTGACAGCGTGTCACTGCTGCTGGAGAAAAACCGGGGACAGACCACGGTTTCTCTCTTACTCCAAATCCAGTTCCCCCGATTCCGGCATTCCCGATTTGCGCGGACGCCCGGATTGACCCGGTGCAGCACGTCTGCCGATCATTTCGCTCACCGCCGATGCAAAGCGCTCACTCCCCAGCGCAAAGTTGCCATTCGTCGCCCGACGAATCTCATCCACCAGCCCTGGCTCCAACTCATAACGAAACAAATCACGGTAAGCCGCCTGACGGGTCACCGCATCGCTGCCCAGCGAGGTATATAGCAGATGCGGTTGCACCAAGGCATCCATCTCCCCCTGCGCATTGGCCCGGTAGCTGGACCAGCGATACTCCGCCGGATGCATCACCATATTTGCACGCACTGGATTCAACTCGATATAACGCTGGCACCCCAAAAGGTAATCTTCCTCTTGCACCGGGCACGACCGAAAGCGTCCTTCCCACAAAGTGCCGCTGCGCCGATAGACGCGGTTCACATACTGCACATAACGCTGCCCCAGCGACTTCATCAAAGCACCACCCGCATCAGCGCGCTCTGAAGAAATCAGCAAATGCACATGATTCGTCATCAGCACATAAGCATGAATCCGGCAGCCGGACTTGCTGGCATACTCGGAAAGCCAATCCAGATAGCGGCGATAGTCCTCATTGGCGAAAAAGCAGGGCTGACGATTATTGCCACGCTGGATGAGGTGGACAGGAACATTCGGCAATGCGATGCGGGCGCGGCGAGGCATGGCGAACTCCGATTGCGGAAGGACGGAGTCAGTCTAACAAAGATCAGGAAACCGTGGTCTGTCCCCTATTATTTTGCAATTATTTTATTTTGCACTAGAGCAATTTAGCTCATTTCTGAGCTGGAGATAAGATACAAGGGGCGCGCCGAAGGCGCGTCCCAGCGACCGGAGGGAGCGAACTTGAGCGCAGGGTTAGAGCGCAATGTGTGACAAGAAGGCCGTTTCATGAGGTTATCTCTTCAAGTTGATATGCCCATCTAAATAAGAAAAACAGAACAACGAAAATCAGAATTGCAGCGACCCAAGCGGGGAAAAACGTAAAGATGAACCCACCAAAAATGGCGAACAACGCGACCATTGTACTGCGATGGGAATGCACACGTAATTGAGCGCCGCAATGGATGCACGAGAACGGATCAGGTTCTCCTTGCCACGAAAGCGTTACCGGAGTTGCCTTGGCTCCGCACCTGGGACACTTGAAACAGGATGAGATCAATCGTGCCTCTTGCGCTCTAACGTAAAGCTAAGGGACGCGCCGAAGGCGCGTCCCAGCGACCGCAGGGAGCGAACTTGAGCGTAGGGTTAGGTGTTGAACTGTTATTGTTGCCACGGCTGTTTAACCTCCAGCGACCTTAAATAAGCTTCGTTATCGGAGACTACAATTTTCGAGTAGTAGCGCCCCCAAGGGCCAACACCAAATGCACTAAGTATTCCAGAGAACAACAATAACAAACCCAGCAATTGTAGCGCAGGGGGAACGAAGCCTAACTCGCGAAACCACATTGGTCCGGCAAACAATGCAACACCCACAAGCGCTAGCAAGCGTTGAGCGATAGCATGTTTAGTGCTCGTTCTCATGACACCTAACGTGCAGCTAAGGGGCGCGCCGAAGGCGCGTCCCAGCGACCAAAGGGAGCGAACTTGAGCGTAGGGTTAGAGGGCAATTGTTCTCTCCGCGGGTGACAGATATTGGGCGCCGGTGGTAATAGGTTCCATTCGCTGGGACTGGGTAAAACCGGAGGAACAAAAAGTAATGGAACTATTGGGTGGCCAATTAAGCTCAACTTTCCAAACGAATGAGGAATAGCCATTCGGATAAGTGACTACCTCGCGATGTATTTCGCGAATAGTCATTGGCTGTACGGCTGCGCTAGCAGCCGCATAGTTGATTGAAACAACGAGATCTGAAACTTCGTGAAACACAAGATCTGATGGCGCAACCCTAAAACCATATGCCCCTTTGGTTGGTGGTAGCCACTCGGTGATGAAGTCGATATCGAGGACAAGTTCACCACTGGTTTCACCTTCCAGAATGCGGAAGCCGTGAATGGCGTTGTCGTGCCATTGGATTTTTTCGAAGTCGCTAGTGGAGAACATGGGGGGGGTGCCCTCTAACGTGCAGCTAAGGGGCGCGCCGTAGGCGCGTCCCAGCGACCGAAGGGAGCGAACTTGAGCGTAGGGTTAGCCATGAGCCGTGCAACCATAGAGAAATTGCTCACCAAAACCATAAATACCCATTGCTTGAAAAAGTACAAATAGCAGAACCAAAAGTGTCGGCATGAAAGGCACAACAATATTGAAGTCCGAGAAGACGCGCTTGAAACTTAATATCGCAAGTGCCAAACACACCCCGGATAATATTGGCCAGAGTAATGGTTGAATTTCCCAAAAAGCCGAATCGGAGAAGACAATTCCAAACTGAATTGTTTGGCATTCGGCAAAGCCACCTTTACTTGGGATGCTTAGAAGCGCAGCAACAGCACTCAGCAAAATGAGGAAGTAAGCATTGGCGCGAATGCATATGGCTTTCATGATGGCTAACGTTCGAGTTGAGCACCGGCCTCGCGCAGCGAGTGGCGTGTGCTCGGACGAGTAGTTGGACGTGAGAAACAGCGGTGAGCTTCTGCTGATTTGTTTGCGAGCGGAAATTGTTGCATTAGGACTCCCTCAATGTATCAACCAAAGCGTTTCATCGACCGTGCGCATTAACGCTCGCGTTATACGACGGTACGTGCAACGCTTTGCACAATACCATCCAGGGCAGCCATTTATACATCCCCATTTCCCGCGCTAAACTCTTCGGCTGCCCTCTAGCTGTCTATCTCGACCAACGTAATGTAGACACCGCTAACGGTGTATATCCTGGGAAACTGCGGTGTATAATCTTGCGCATTTTGGTGAGTAACCCTTTGTTTGTCCTGAGTCTATCATGTCGGAGGCAATGAGATGGTTAACGAAACTACACCGCCTGCACCAACTCCTCCAAAGCTGCTCGATCAGGTCCGCGACAAGATCAGAGTCAAGCATTACAGCATCCGCACAGAAACGCAATATCTGCAATGGATAAAACGTTTCATTCTGTTTCATGGCAAGCGCCACCCGAAGGATATGGGAGGGGCCGAGGTTGAGGCTTTCTTGTCGCATTTGGCGGTTGCCGGAAATGTGTCGGCCTCGACGCAGAATCAGGCGCTTTCCGCTTTGCTGTTTCTTTACCGCGAAGTGCTGGCGATAGAGCTGCCCTGGCTGGATGATGTGGTGCGTGCGAAGAAGCCGCAGCGCTTGCCGTCGGTGTTGAATCGCGCCGAGGTGTCATTGGTATTGGAGCGCATGGAAGGAACTTACGGTTTGATGGCACGCCTGCTGTATGGCACAGGGATGCGGCTTATGGAGTGCTGTCGATTGAGGGTAAAGGATATTGACTTCGGCCAGCGCGAGATATTGATCCGCGATGGAAAGGGGGCCAAAGATCGCGTAACGATGCTTCCGGAAACATTGAATTCAGATTTGCAGGCCCATTTGGTTAAGCGTCGCCGACTCTATGAGGATGACTTGAACAAGGGCATGGCGGAGGTATTTTTGCCTGACGCGTTGGAACGCAAATATCCCAATGCTCCCAACGAGTGGGCCTGGCAATATGTCTTTTCCTCCGGCAGCTATTCGGTTGATCCGCGCAGCGGACGCGAACGCCGCCACCATATTGACGAGAAACTGTTGCAGCGTGCAATGAAAAAGGCGGTGACAGCTTCCGGCATAACCAAGTTCGCAACTCCGCACACCTTGCGCCATTCTTTCGCCACGCATCTGCTGGAAAGCGGCTACGACATACGCACCGTGCAGGAACTGCTCGGACATTCCGACGTTTCCACGACGATGATCTACACCCATGTGCTGAACAAGGGCGGCAGGGGCGTGGTCAGCCCGCTGGATAGATAGATACATGAGTCAGATACTTTCCGTAGATTCACTAAGAGCTTCTTTGCGCTCCGGCGCGCCTGTCGTCGACGGCATCTCGTTCGACATCGCGGCGGGAGAAACCTTCGCGTTGCTGGGAGAATCAGGCTGCGGCAAGTCGATGACCGCGCTGTCGCTGATGCGGCTGCTGCCGGACGGCGTTGTGCATGCGGGCGGGGCGGCACGGATGGAAGAGGTGGCCCTGTTCGAACTGGCGGAGCGCGATATGCGCGAAGTGCGCGGCGGCAGGATGGCGATGATCTTCCAGGAGCCGGGGCTGAGCCTGAATCCGGTGATGACGGTGGGCGATCAGATCGCCGAGGTACTGAGTTTGCATGGGGCAAGAAATGTCGCCAGTGCACAGTGTTCCTCAAACCCCTCCCCGGCCCTCCCCTTGTCAGGGGAGGGAGTAGCCGCTCCTCCCCTGACAAGGGGAGGCTGGGAGGGGTTGGTTTTCCAGCGCTGCATCGAATTGCTCGATCAGGTCGGCATCCCGGATGCGCCGCGCCGCGTGCACGAATATCCGTTCCAGCTTTCCGGCGGCATGAAGCAGCGCGTGATGATCGCGATGGCCTTGGCGGGGCAGCCAAAGCTGCTTATCGCCGACGAGCCGACCACGGCGCTGGATGTGACGATACAGGCGCAGGTGCTGCAATTGCTGCGCGACACGCAAGATCGCACGGGCATGGCGATGCTGCTCATCACGCACGACCTCGGCGTGGTGGCGGAGAACGCGCACCGCGTCGGCGTGATGTATGCCGGGCAGATCGTCGAGCAGGCGAGCCGCGACCAGTTGTTCGCCAAGCCGTTGCATCCCTACACACAGAAGCTCTTTGCCGCGATGCCCACCACAGCGCACATCGGACAGCCGTTGAGTGCGATTCCCGGCAGCGTGCCGCCGCTGGGCAGCATCAAGGAAGGTTGCCGCTTTGCGGCGCGCTGTGACCATGCCTGGGGGCTGTGTCGCGAGCAGACGCCGGGGTGGACGGTGGTAGAAGGGCAGGGGGTGCGCTGTCACTTGTATGGTGAAACCATCAACAAACCGGAAACATCCCTCTCCCCCATCCCCGTTGAGACTCCCTCTCCCTTTGGGAGAGGGCATGGGGAGAGGGGCGGGAGAGGGGAGCGCGTCAGCGCGGGAGAGGGCGCTCTCCTTCAGGTCTCCGACCTGCGCGTCCACTTCCCCATCCGCAAAGGCATCCTGCAGCGGGTGGTGGGGCAGGTGAAGGCGGTGGATGGCGTGTCGCTCGACATTCCGCGAGGCCGCACGCTGGCACTGGTGGGCGAATCGGGCTGCGGCAAGACCACGTTGGCCAAGGCGCTGCTGCGACTGATTCCGACTACGGCGGGCAGCGTGCAGTTCGATGGGCGCGAGCTGATTGGATCGGATGCGTCGCGCGCCGCGATGCAGATGGTGTTCCAGGATCCATATGCCTCGCTCAACCCCAAGATGCGCGTGGCCGAGATACTGGAAGAGGGCATGAGGCGCGCTGAACATCGGCGGTGACAGCGCGTCGCGGCAGGCGCACATCGACGAGTTGCTGGACAAGGTGGGGCTGGCGCGCGACAGCAAGTGGCGCTATCCGCATGAGTTTTCCGGCGGGCAGCGGCAGCGCATCGCCATCGCGCGTGCGCTGGCCGTTTCGCCGCAACTGCTGATCTGCGACGAGCCAACCAGCGCGCTGGACGTGTCGGTGCAGGCGCAGATCCTGAATCTGCTGAAATCGCTGCAACAGGAATTGGGCTTGAGTTACCTCTTCATCACGCACAACCTGGCGGTGGTGGAATACCTCGCGCACGAGGTGTGCGTGATGTATCTGGGGCGCATCGTCGAACGCGGCACGACGGAAGAGGTGCTGCGTTCGCCCAGACATCCATACACGCAGGCGCTGCTGTCTGCGGTGCCGCGTATCGACGGCAAAGGGCGGGAGTACGTCAAGCTGGAAGGTGATCTGCCGTCGCCCGCGAATCCGCCATCAGGCTGCCATTTCGCGCCGCGTTGCCCGCATGCGATGCCGGTCTGCTCAGCAATATCCTGAAACAACCGCAGTCAGTGCGACGCATGCGGTGTGTTGTCATTTGTATAACGGGAAGGACTAGCGGACTGCTGAAAAACGAATGCCTTCGGAATGTCTTGTGTAGGAGCCAGCTTGCTGGCGAAAGTGCTTGAATATGTTTCGCCAGCAAGCTGGCTCCTACATGGCTCGCCGATACGTTAACTGCAGTTAATTCGTCGGCTTGCGCTGCGGAGGGTTATAAGCGACCTTCATGCTGCCCGATTTGTTCTTGCCGCTTCTTTTGGCCTTGGCGGGAACGGCGCCGCGTTTGCGGTAAGTGCGGTGCGGGCGGTCGGCCAGCACGATGTTGAAACGTTGTCCGACATGCAGGCGGGTGCTGCCGTGGTTGGCTTCGCGCAATTGATTCTGGCTCACGTGGAAGCGGCGCGCGATGGTGGAGATGGTATCGCCACGATGCACCGTGTAGCGGACAGCGCCATACATCTCGGCCACGGCAGAAGGATGCATGTTGAAGGCGGTGAACTCGGCGGCGGGTTCATCGTCCCCGATGGGAACCAGCAGGGTCTGGCCGTTGCTTTCCTGTGCGTATTTGGAAAGGCCGTTTGCCGTGCGCAACTCTTCCAGCGTCAGGCCGAAGTGTTCGGCGATCTGCGCAAAGCTTTCGCCTTTCTTGCTCTCATAAGGTTGCCATGAGACCAATCGCTGGTTGGTTTTTTCCAGATTGGTGCGGAAGGTCTCGACCTTGTCTATCGGCAGCAGTAGCACGTTGCCGTCCTTGTCCTGCAGGATCACCGGCCGGTTATTGCTGGGATTGAGCGCCATGAACTCTTCCATCGAGATGCCGGCCAGTTCTGCGGCGACCTTTACGTCGATATGCTTCGTCGTGGCGACGGCTTCGAAGTAGGACTCGTTGGGGATGGGGCTCAGTTCCAGACCGTAATGAGCGGGGTCGTTCACGATGTTCTTGATGGCCAGCAGCTTGGGCACATAGTTGCGTGTCTCGCGCGGCAGCTTGAGGTGCGAATAGTCGGTGGGTTTGTGGCTTTTGCGGTTCCTGGCCTGTGCGCGGGCGACGGAGTTTTCGCCGCAGTTGTAGGCGGCCAGCGCCAGTTCCCAATCGCCGAACTGCTCATGCAGCTTTTGCAGGTAATCCAGTGCGCCATTGGTGGCGCCGATGATGTCGCGGCGGCCGTCGTGCCACCAGTTCTGTTCCATGCCGAAATGTTTGCCGGTGGAGGGGATGAACTGCCAGATGCCGGAAGCGCTCGCGATCGAATTGGCGCCGGGGTTGAATGCGCTTTCGATCATCGGCAGCAGCGCGATCTCGGCAGGCATGCCGCGGCGTTCCACTTCCTCCATGATGTAGAACAGGTAGCGCCGCGCGCGTTCAGACATGCGCAGTACGTAATCCGGATGGCTGGCGTACCACTTCTCGTGGCGTTTGATGAGCGGGCTGTTCAAATCCTTCATGGCATAGCCGGCGCGGATGCGTTGCCACAGGTCGTCAGTGGACTGTTCGGGCGCGACGATCATGGCCTCGCGTATCGGCGCAGGGGCTTGAGTCTCAGGTTCGGCCGTAGCCGCCGCAGGGATGGCGGGCGCTGCCTGGGGGGCTGGCTGCACAATGGCTTGGGGAAGCGGTGTTTTTGTCGCTGCCAGCGGGGCGGCAGGTTCCGCGGCTGGAGCCGGGGTGGATTGGGTGGACAACTCCGGGCTATTCAGCGCCAAAGCCGTATCTGCGTTGGAGGTCATGGCAGCGGTGCTGCCGAGCAAGGCGCTAAGGATCAGCGATAACGGTTTGCGGAAAGACACTAGGGGGCGACCGAGAATATGTAAACAGCCGTGATGGTAATGGAGGAGGGGGTATGGGTCAACCGAAAATGTGTCAATTTCCGCGATGGCAAAAATGGATATTTATTAGATTTTTCTGCTACTTAGAGCGGGCGGTTCCGGGCCGGATGTGGCTGATTCCGCTTTCGGGGCCGCAAAGCAAAGAGGGAGCGTAGACCGCTCCCTCTTTGGCTTGCCGAACAGCGTTCCCGGGTTTAACCAGGGCGCATCGGGTTGTGCTTACTTGATGACTTCTTTGAGTTGCTCAAGGATCGCCGGATTTTCCAGTGTAGAGACGTCCTGAGTGATCTCTTCGCCCTTGGCGATGGCACGCAACAGGCGGCGCATGATCTTGCCGGAGCGGGTCTTGGGCAGGTTCTCGCCGAAGCGGATCTCGTCCGGCTTGGCGATAGGCCCGATCTCTTTGCCGACCCAGTTGCGCAGCTCTTCTGCCAGTTTCTTGGCGGCAGCCGCATCGGATGGGCGTGCGCCTTTCAGCACGACGAAAGCGACTACAGCCTCGCCCTTGATCTCGTGCGGTTTGCCGACTACGGCGGCTTCAGCCACCAGCGGGTTGGCGACCAGCGCCGATTCGATCTCCATGGTACCCAGGCGGTGACCGGAGACGTTCAGCACGTCGTCGATGCGCCCCATGATCCAGAAATAGCCGTCCTCGTCGCGGCGTGCGGAGTCGCCGGCCAGGTACGCGCCCTTCATCTCTTCGGGGAAGTAACCTTTCTTGTAGCGTTCCGGATCGCCCCAGATGGTGCGGATCTGCGATGGGAAGGGTTTCTTGATGACGAGGAAGCCGCCATGCTGGTCGTGCACTTCATCGCCTGCTTCGTTGACGATGGTGGCCATGATGCCGGGCAAAGGCAGGGTGCAGGTGCCGGGTTTGATCGGCATCGCGCCGGGTAGCGGGGCGATCATGTGACAGCCGGTTTCGGTCTGCCACCAGGTGTCCACGATAGGGCAGCGCGCTTGGCCGACCGTGTTGTAGTACCACATCCACGCTTCCGGATTGATCGGCTCGCCCACGGTGCCGAGCAGGCGCAGGCTGGAGAGGTCGTATTTCGTCGGCAGGTCGCCGCCCAGCTTGATCAGCGAACGGATGGCTGTCGGTGCGGTGTAGAAAGTGGTGACTTTGTGATCCTGGATCATTTTCCAGAAACGGCCTGCATCCGGATAGGTCGGCACGCCTTCAAACACGACTTGGGTCGCGCCCATGGCCAACGGGCCGTAAGCCACGTAGCTGTGTCCGGTGATCCAGCCCACGTCGGCGGTACACCAGAAGATGTCGGAAGGCTTGTAGTCGAACACCCATTGCAGGGAAGTCATCGCACCCAGCAGGTAGCCGCCGGTGGCGTGCTGCACGCCCTTGGGTTTGCCGGTGGAACCGGAGGTATAAAGGATGAACAGCGGATGTTCGGCGCCTACCCATTCAGGTTCGCAGGTGCTGCCTTGTGCGGCGACCAGGTCGTGCCACCAGATGTTGTTGCCGTTCCATTGCACGTCGCCCTTGGTGCGCTGATAGACGATGACGGAATGCACGCCTTCGCAGCCGCCCATGGACAGGGCTTCGTCAACTGCGGGTTTGAGCGCCATGGCTTTGCCGCCGCGGAACTGACCGTCGGCCGTGATGACGGCTACGGCTTGGGCGTCGGTGATGCGCTCGTGCAGGCTCTTGGAGGAGAAGCCGCCGAACACCACGGAGTGGATGGCGCCGATACGGGCGCAGGCCTGCATGGCGACCACGGCTTCCACGCTCATCGGCATGTAGACGATCACGCGATCGCCCTTCTTGATGCCGCGCGATTTCAGGCCGTTGGCGAACTGGCACACGCGGGTATGCAATTCGCGGTAGCTGACTTTGGTGACCTTGCCGTCGTCCGCTTCGAAAATGATGGCGGTCTTTTCCGGTTGTGTCTTGAGATGTTTGTCGAGGCAGTTGTAGGAGACGTTCAGCTCGCCGTCTTCGAACCACTTGTAAAAAGGCGCTTTGCTTTCGTCCAGCGACTTGGTGAACGGCTTGTGCCAGAGGATGGTTTCGCGGGCGAGATTCGCCCAAAAACCGGCGTAGTCCTTGGTCGCCGCATCGCACATCGCCTTGTATGCGGCCATGCCGGATACGTTGGCCTGTTTGACGAAATCGGCGGAAGGGTTGAACACACGGTTTTCGTGTAGGACGGACTGGATGTTGGACATTGATATCTCCGCAAGTGGTAAAAAATAATTCAAAAACCAGTTATCTGCGCCAAATCAACCTGCATATTACAGAGTCTTCGGCGCTGACGATACTTTCCTGCGATTTGCTCGAACCAAGCAATTTTGTCGGGAAAGACTCGTTGGATTTTGTAGAGAAGAACGACGTGACGACAGGCATCAACGGGCTCTTCTCAGTCTGTTTGATGACTATAGCCAATCTTCCTGACTTGAGCCTTACTAAAGTGCCGAGAGGGTTAGATGCAGACAGTCTCGGCGGGGAGGCGTAATCCCGAAAATCGGGGATTCAGCCAAAACGCAATTTCATTATCAGCACGGCTCCCGCCAGCAACAGAGTGATCCCATTGGCAATGATGATCGGCCAGGCGCCGAGCAGGATGCCATATATGAGCCAGAGCGCTACCCCGACGGTGAAGAGGGTGTACATGAGTAGCGAGATGTCTTTGGTGTGCTTGGTTCGCCACACTCGCCAGGCTTGTGGGATGAATGAACAGGTGGTTAGCGTGGCGGCGACCCCGCCTATCCATTCATGGGGAGACATCAATGCGTTCCGTGCTGGTCAGAGTCCATGGACCAAAGCTGGTGCGCATCGAGCAGCAGGCGGTAATGGGCTTCGTTGGCATCCAGACGCGCAATGCTTTCGGACAGGGCCGAGTCCAGTGCCAAGCGGCGGGCGTTGAGCGTATCAGTCAGGCTGCTCTCACCCAGACCGTAGGCGCGAGTAACCAGATCGGCATTCTGCCGGATGCTGGCCGCAGCCTCGCGAGCCTGCAGCCATATTTGATAGCTGCTGATCGCCTGCGTGTGCGCTGCATAGATATCGCCATCCAGCCGGCGCTGTACGGCGTTCTCGCGGTCGGCTGCGATCTGCGCCTGGTATTCGGCGTTCTCGGCATTGGCACCGCGCAATCCGAACGAGATCGGGATGGAGATATAGACGCCGGCGACTTTTTCGCGCCCGCCCATTTCATTCGAGTAACGCACGCCCAGCGTAGGGTCGGGCAGGCGGTCGGCGCGGCTGCGCTTGGCCAGCATCTCCTGGACGCGCCGCTCAGAACGCACCATCGCCAGCTCATGGTTGTTACCGAGTATGGTCTGCTTCCAATAATCGAAATTTTCCTCGATGGGCTGCGGCTGGGAAGGATCAAGTTGTTGCGGCAGGATGATCATCGGGAATTGACGCGCCAAATCGTTGCCAGCCAGTTCGGCGCGAATCTTGGCCTGCTGCATCGATACAGTGGCTTGCGCAACGGCGGCATTGGCCTGGCTTAATTCCATGCGCGGCGCATCGCCTGCCTTCAGGCGTTTTTCGGTTGTCTGTGCCTGTTGTATGAGGATATCCACCTGCTTTTGCCACTGGATGACTTGCATCTTTTCGCGTTGCCAGTTGAACCAAAGATGCAGCAGCGTGCGTCCTGCTTCATGCCGCGCATCACCCAATGCGAAATGGGCGCGTGCCACGACCTCATCGCCGATGTCGCTGTCGATCATCACCTTGTTGATGAGGCGCAGCGGACGCTCCAGGGCGACGTCCCATTCCTTCAGTTTGGTACTTTCCTCTCCTGTGGGTACATTCGAATTCACGAGCTCACGCCGGGCGGAACCCGCACGCAAATTGAATTCGTAATTACCGCTGTTCCATTTGCGCTGGTTGGTCTGTTCGACTTTGACCATGGTTTCCGCATTGATCACGCTGATATGGTTGCTCAAAGCTGCATCGACCTGTTCGTGCGGAGGAAGGTCGGGATACTTTGTATCTGCTGCATAAACCGGGACAGCCAGAATGGACAGCGAGAGTGCGAGAATGCGGGAGATAATCATTCCAGCCTCCCGAACTCGATGACGGGCGTGATCCAGTAGGCGATCTCCGGGTTGCTCTCTTCAATCTTAAGATGGGCGATCAGGGCGCGCGCATCTTCCAGATTCATTACGGCCTGGTAGGTGACACGCTGCGAGCGTCCGCGCACTTGTTCGATCATGCTGGGCAGTTTTTCTTTTTGGCTACCGCCTTCTGCTTTGTTCATGACGAAGCCGTACACCCATTCCGGGTGTTCCAGCAGGTGATTGACCAGATGTTCTTCCATTGAGCGGTGGCAAACCAGCGTCAAACAACAATTCATTTCTTTCATAGGGCTTTCCTCTGGGGCTCAAGGCCGAAGCGGCGATACAGGATCGGCAGCATGAACAGTGTCAGCGTGGTGGAACTGATCAGTCCACCCATCACGACGATGGCAAGCGGCTTCTGTATCTCAGAGCCGGGTCCATGCGCAAACAACACCGGCAACAAGCTGTAGGCGGTGATGTTTGCCGTCATCAGCACCGGACGCAGGCGTCGCTTCGCGCCTTCCAGAATGACTTGCGTGATATCCATGCCTTCGGCATGCAATTGATTAAAGTATGACACCATCACCACGCCGTTCAACACCGCGATACCGAGCAAGGCGATGAATCCGACCGAGGCCGGAACGGACAGGTATTCGCCGCTGATCCACAGGGCGAACACGCCGCCCATGAGTGCGAACGGGATGTTGGTGAGTACCAGTACAGATTGGCGCACCGAGCCGAAGGTGGCGAACAGCAGCATGAAGATCAGTCCGAGCGCGACCGGGATGACGATCGGCCAGTCGAGCCGCGGCGCGTTGCTGGTTCTCGAACTGTCCGCCCCAGGTGATGTGGTAGCCTTCCGGCAGTTTGATCTGTGCGGCGATGGCGGCTTTGGCCTCATCCACAAAACCAACCAGGTCGCGATCACGCACGTTGGTCTGTACCACTACCATGCGTTTGCCGTTTTCCCTGTCCACTTTCACCGGGCCGTCGGCGCGTTCAAGTTTGGCGACCACGGACAACGGCACGCTCTGGCCGTTGCGTCAAAGGCAGGGTCAAAGCGGAGAAAAGCGCCGGCGATTGTTGTACATCCGCTTCTCCGCGCACCAGTAAAGGAGTGCGCCGTCCTTCTTCGATCACGGTGCCGAGCTGACGGCCTTCCACTTGGGTGCGCAGCGTGTTGCTGACATCGTCCACGCTCAAACCCAGGCGCCCTGCGGCAAGGCGGTCGATGACCACACGGTAGTACTGCACGCCGTTGTTCTTCACCGTATAGGCGTCTTCGCTGCCTTTGATGCCTTCGACGATCTTGACTATCTTCTCGGCAAGTTCATTGAGCTTGGGGAGGTCGGAGCCGAAGACCTTGATGGCGACGTCGCCGCGCGTGCCGGTGAGCATCTCCGAAACGCGCATGGCGATGGGCTGGGTGAAGCTGTATTCCAGTCCCGGGAAGTTGTCCATCACTTTGCGGATGTCATTGATGATCGCCTCCTTATTCTTGCCGCGCCATTCTGCTTCTGGTTTGAGCACGAGGAAGTTGTCGGTTTCGTTCAGTCCCATCGGATCGAGACCCAGTTCGTCCGCGCCGGCGCGCGAGACGATGCCTTTCACTTCGGGAACGTCCTTGAGGATGGCTGCCTGCACGCGTTGGTCGATATTGGCGGTCTGTGCCAGGTTGATGGAAGGCAATTTGGCGGTTTGCATGATGATGTCGCCTTCATCCATCTCCGGCATGAAGGTCTTGCCGATGAAGGTATAGACGACGCCGGTCATCAATAACGAGACGACTGCTGCGGTAAGTATCAAACGTTCCTTGCGCAACGCCAGATTGAGCAGGGGGGTATAGACCTGCAGCGATTTGCGCACCAGCCATGGGTCTTCATGATGGGCGGTCTTCAACAGGAAAGATGCCAGCATCGGGATGACGGTGAGCGACAACAGCAGCGAGGCGGTCAAGGCAAACACGATGGTCAGCGCAACCGGGATGAACAGCTTGCCTTCCAATCCCTGCAGCGTCATCAAGGGCAGGAACACGATGATGATGATGGCGACCCCGGCGGCGACTGGCGGGATGACTTCTTTCACCGCCATGAAGATGACATGCAGGTGCGGGATATGCTGTCGTTTCCTGCCGAGATGGCTGATGATGTTCTCCACGACCACGACTGCGGCATCGACCAGCATACCGATGGCGATGGCCAGACCGCCCAGCGACATCAGGTTCGCCGACATGCCGAACTGCTGCATCAGGATAAAGGTGATGAGAACGGCCAGCGGAAGCGTCAGCGCTACCACCAGTGCTGCCCGCAAGTTGCCGAGGAACAGCACCAGCAGGATGACCACCAATACGATGGCTTCGGTAAGAGCCTTTGATACCGTGCCAATGGCGCGGTCCACAAGGCTGCCGCGATCATAGAAGACTTTGGTGGTCACGCCCTGCGGCAGGCTAGGTGCAAGCTCGGCGAGCTTGGCGCTTACGCCTTCCACCACTTTCTGCGCGTTCGCACCGCGCAATCCCAGCACCAGGCCTTCCACTGCTTCGTTTTTGCCATCCATGGTCACCACGCCATATCGCGTCAGGCTGCCGATGCGAACCTGGGCGATATCGCTGACGCGGATCGGGTTGTTGCCGGGGCTGGCGATGACGATGTTGCGCACGTCTTGCAGGTTCTTGATGCTGCCTTCGGCGCGTACCAGCAATGCTTCATCCCCGTCGCTCAGGCGACCGGCACCGTCATTGCGGTTGTTGGCTTCCAGCGCTTGCTGCAACTGGAGCATGGAGAGTCCGCGCGCAGCAAGTGCAGTGTGATCCGGCACAACTTCAAAGCTGCGTGCCAAGCCGCCCAGCGAGTTGACATCGGCCACGCCGGGCAAGGTGCGCAGGGCGGGACGTATCGTCCAGTCCAGGATCGTGCGGCGCTGCTCCAGCGAGATGCCTTCACCTTCCACGGTGAACATGAACATCTCGCCCAGCGGCGTGGTGATCGGTGCAAGTCCGCCGCTGGCGCCTTCGGGCAGATCGCGCAAGGCATTGTTCAGGCGCTCCGCCACCTGTTGTCGAGCCCAGTAGATATCGGTGCCATCGTTGAAATCGATAGTGATGTCCGCAATGGCGTATTTGGAGATGGAACGCAGCATGCGCTGGTTGGGAATGCCCAGCATCTCCAGCTCGATCGGCGTGACGATACGTGCTTCGACTTCTTCCGGCGTCATGCCGGGCGCCTTCATGATGATCTTTACCTGCGTGGAGGAGACATCGGGGAAAGCATCGATGGGCAGGTCGCGGAACGAGACAATGCCCGCGCCGATGATCAGCAGCGTAAGCACCGCGACCAGCATGCGCTGGGTCAGCGCAAATTCGACCAGTTTGGATAGCATCATTGACCCCCGATGCCCATCATGCTGGCTTTGAGCGCGGAAACTCCGCGCACAGCGATCTTTTCGTCCCCTTTGAGTTTACTGGTTATCACGCTGTTGTTGGCGCCTTCATGCAGTACTGTCACCGCTTCGCTACGGTAGCCCTTCGCAGTTTCGATGAAGATCATTGCTTTAGTGCCGCCGATGCGTGCCAGCGCACTATTGGGGATGCTCCATTGATCAAGCTCGTCGTCCACGGTCCCTATCGAGGCTTCCACGAATTGGCCCGGGCGCAGGTTGCGTGCCCCTTTTTGAATAAGGGCGCGTAATAATATGGTCTGGTTCCCGCCGCTCAAGC
>CAWIYO010000003.1:0-15000 GCA_963840345.1 uncultured beta proteobacterium | reverse complement strand
AAGATGTAACGGGGCTCAAACTATGCACCGAAATCGCGGATATCTTCGGATATGGTAGGAGAGCGTTCTGTAGGCCTGCGAAGGTGTGGTGTGAACCATGCTGGAGGTATCAGAAGTGCGAATGCTGACATGAGTAGCGATAAAGGGAGTGAAAGGCTCCCTCGCCGAAAACCCAAGGTTTCCTGTTCAACGTTCATCGGAGCAGGGTGAGTCGGCCCCTAAGGCGAGGCAGAAATGCGTAGTCGATGGGAAACAGGTTAATATTCCTGTACCTCAATGCAATGCGATGTGGGGACGGAGAAGGTTAAGCAAGCCAGGTGTTGGATGTCCTGGTTTAAGCGTGTAGGCAGATCTCTTAGGCAAATCCGGGAGGTCAATGCTGAGGCGTGATGACGAGTGCCCTCGGGCGCGAAGTTGCTGACACCAAGCTTCCAAGAAAAGCCACTAAGCTTCAGTTGTATTGAGACCGTACCGCAAACCGACACAGGTGGGTAGGATGAGAATTCTAAGGCGCTTGAGAGAACTCGGGTGAAGGAACTCGGCAAATTAGCACCGTAACTTCGGGAAAAGGTGCGCCCCGATAGAGTGTAGCGACTTGCTCGTGAAGCTCGATGGGGTTGCAGTGAAATGGTGGCTGCGACTGTTTAATAAAAACACAGCACTCTGCAAACACGAAAGTGGACGTATAGAGTGTGACGCCTGCCCGGTGCTGGAAGATTAAATGATGGGGTGCAAGCTCTTGATTGAAGTCCCAGTAAACGGCGGCCGTAACTATAACGGTCCTAAGGTAGCGAAATTCCTTGTCGGGTAAGTTCCGACCTGCACGAATGGCGTAACGATGGCCACACTGTCTCCACCCGGGACTCAGCGAAGTTGAAATGTTTGTGAAGATGCAATCTCCCCGCGGCTAGACGGAAAGACCCCATGAACCTTTACTGTAGCTTTGCATTGGATTTTGAATAGACCTGTGTAGGATAGCTGGGAGGCTTTGAAGCGGTGTCGCCAGACATCGTGGAGCCGACGTTGAAATACCAGCCTGGTGTGTTTGAGATTCTAACCTAGGTCCATTATCTGGACTGGGGACATTGCATGGTAGGCAGTTTGACTGGGGCGGTCTCCTCCCAAATTGTAACGGAGGAGTACGAAGGTATCCTAGGTACGGTCGGACATCGTACTGATAGTGCAATGGCAAAAGGATGCTTAACTGCGAGACTGACAAGTCGAGCAGGTGCGAAAGCAGGTCATAGTGATCCGGTGGTTCTGTATGGAAGGGCCATCGCTCAACGGATAAAAGGTACTCTGGGGATAACAGGCTGATTCCTCCCAAGAGTTCATATCGACGGGGGAGTTTGGCACCTCGATGTCGGCTCATCACATCCTGGGGCTGTAGCCGGTCCCAAGGGTATGGCTGTTCGCCATTTAAAGTGGTACGTGAGCTGGGTTTAAAACGTCGTGAGACAGTTTGGTCCCTATCTGCCGTGGGCGCTGGAAGTTTGAGGGGGCCTGCTCCTAGTACGAGAGGACCGGAGTGGACGTATCTCTGGTGTACCGGTTATGACGCCAGTCGTATCGCCGGGTAGCTATATACGGAAGAGATAACCGCTGAAAGCATCTAAGCGGGAAACTCGCCTCAAGATGAGACTTCCCTGGGGATTTAATCCCCCTGAAGGGTCGTGGAAGACCACCACGTTGATAGGTCGGGTGTGGAAGCGCAGTAATGCGTTAAGCTAACCGATACTAATTGCCCGTGCGGCTTGATCCTATAACATTAGGTTCAGTTGCAAGTTGTAACGCCTCGCAACAATCAGAACACATCCTTACTTCTTCCAAAATTAGGGCAAATTGATTACTCGTCATAGAGTAGCCAGTTCGCCGACAGTTATGTCTGACGACCATAGCAAGTTGGTCCCACTCCTTCCCATCTCGAACAGGACAGTGAAACGACTTCGCGCCAATGATAGTGTGCATCCGCATGTGAAAGTAGGTCATCGTCAGACTCCTTACAAAGTGAAAGACCCCGCCCAAAAGGCGGGGTCTTTTGCTTTGGGGTTTGAAAAAAGACCTGCTTGAGCGCAGTGACAACGAGCCAAAGGCTCGTTGCGGTGGACGCTAACTTGCGCAGCAAGTTACGTGGCAGCCAAAGTAGGTCATCCCTTCGACCTGCTGATGGAACTACTAGCCATTCGACTAAGCCCGCAAGCGGGCAAGTCGCTGGTTATCAGGACAGGCGTCAGACTCCTTACAAACAACAAAGCCCTTCTCGTGAGGGCTTTGTTGTTTCTGGCGTTTGAAAATACGTCCTGCTTGAGGCGCTGACAACACGCTACTTCTTGATTCATTGCGGCGGATCCATGTGATCGTGCGGTGATGTACGAACTCGTGTAGCCGGGCTCTTGGCCTTCCTGGATCGCTCCCCCCACATTTTGCAAGCATATTCCTTGATTTACGCGCTTCTTCCTTTGAGGGGATGTCTGTTTTGCGATACAATCGCGACCCATGACTAAGTACATCTTTATTACCGGCGGCGTTGTCTCTTCCCTAGGAAAAGGCATCGCCGCCGCTTCACTTGCGGCTATCCTGGAGTCGCGTGGCCTCAAGGTCACGATGCTCAAGCTGGATCCGTACATCAACGTCGACCCGGGTACAATGAGCCCGTTCCAGCACGGCGAAGTCTTTGTTACAGAAGACGGCGCTGAGACGGATCTGGACTTGGGGCACTACGAGCGTTTCATTTCGGCCAAGATGCGCAAGGCCAACAACTTCACCACCGGCCAGATATACGAAAGCGTGATCCGCAAGGAGCGGCGCGGCGAATATCTGGGCAAGACAGTGCAGGTGATCCCGCATATCACCAACGAGATTCAAGCCTTCGTCGAACGCGGTGCTGCCGCGTCACACGATGGCAAAGCGGACGTGGCCATCGTCGAGATCGGCGGTACGGTGGGTGACATCGAGTCGTTGCCGTTCCTTGAAGCTGCGCGTCAAATGGGTCTGCGTATGGGACGCCACCAAGTGGCATATGTACACCTCACGCTGGTTCCCTACATTGCTACCGCCGGAGAATTGAAAACCAAGCCGACACAACACAGCGTGCAGAAATTGCGTGAGATCGGCATTTTCCCGACTGCGCTGCTATGCCGCGCCGATCGCCGCATCCCCGACGATGAGCGCGCCAAGATTTCGCTGTTTGCCAATGTGCGCGAAGACAGCGTGATCTCGGTGTGGGACGCGGATAGCATCTATAAAGTCCCCCAGATGCTGCATGAGCAAGGACTGGATCGCATCATCTGCGAAGAACTGGCGCTGAATGCGCCGCCTGCTGATCTGTCGGTATGGCACAACCTGGTCAAAGCACAACAGAATTCGCAGCATGAAATCACCATCGGCATGGTCGGCAAGTACGTCGATCTGACAGAGTCGTATAAGTCGTTGATCGAAGCGCTGCGTCATGCAGGTATCCACACGTCTACACGCGTAAACATCGAATATCTGGATTCGGAAGCCATCGAAAGCGAAGGCACGGACTGCCTGAAGAACCTGGATGCGATCCTCGTGCCGGGCGGTTTCGGCGTGCGCGGAACGGAAGGCAAGATCGCTGCGATCCGTTATGCGCGCGAGAACAAGATTCCTTATCTCGGTATTTGTCTCGGTATGCAACTCGCGGTCATCGAGTATGCGCGTCACGTGGCAGGCATGAAGGATGCAAATAGCACCGAATTCAATCTGGAATCCGAACATCCGGTGGTCGCGCTGATCACCGAGTGGCTGGATCGCGACGGCAAGGTCGCTACGCGTAGCGCTGATTCCGATATGGGCGGCACGATGCGCCTGGGGTCCCAGCGTTGCCCGATCAAGCCCAACACCATGGCGCAACGTATCTATGGCGATGAAGTTAACGAACGCCACCGTCATCGTTATGAAGTGAACAATCATTACGTGCCTGCGCTGGAGAAGGCTGGCTTGATCATTTCTGCGCGTACGCCATCCGAAAATCTGCCAGAGATGATGGAGTTGCCGCAATCCATGCACCCGTGGTTCGTCGGCGTGCAGTTCCACCCGGAATTCACCTCCACTCCGCGTGCCGGGCATCCGCTGTTCGAGGCGTATGTCGAGGCTGCGGTCAAGCGTAAGGAGGCAGCATGAAATTGTGCGGATTTGATGTTGGCCTGGACAAGCCACTGTTCCTGATCGCCGGCCCATGCGTGATCGAGTCCGAGCAGATGGCGCTGGACACCGCGGGTCAGCTGAAAGAGATGTGCCAGAAGCTCGGCATCCCCTTTATCTACAAATCTTCCTACGATAAGGCCAACCGCAGCTCCGGCAAGACGTTCCGCGGCTTCGGCATGGAAGCTGGTTTGAAGATACTGGAAAAGGTGAAGGCGCAGATCGGCGTGCCGGTGCTGACCGACGTGCATACCGAGGACGAAATCGCCCCGGTGGCAGCAGTTGTCGATGTGCTGCAAACACCCGCTTTCCTGTGCCGCCAGACCGACTTCATCCATGCCGTGGCGAAGTCCGGCAAGCCGGTGAACATCAAGAAAGGCCAGTTCCTTTCTCCGTGGGACATGAAGAACGTGGTGGACAAGGCGCGCGAAGTGAGCGGTGCGGACAACATCATGGTGTGCGAACGCGGCGCATCGTTCGGCTACAACAATCTCGTGTCTGATATGCGCTCACTGGCGGTGATGCGTAACACTGGCTGCCCTGTGGTGTTCGATGCGACGCACTCGGTGCAACTGCCCGGCGGGCAGGGCACGGCCAGCGGAGGCCAGCGCGAATTTGTGCCGGTGCTGGCACGCGCCGCCGTTGCAGTAGGGGTGGCTGGATTGTTTATGGAGACGCATCCCGATCCCGCAAAAGCGTTGTCGGACGGCCCCAACGCATTCCCTTTGGGACACCTGCAAGAGTTGTTGCAGACACTCAAAGCGCTGGATGCATTGGTGAAGCAGCAGGGTTTTATCGAAGAAAACGTTAATTTGAAAAGTGTGTGAGTGAGGGAAAGAATAAAAATGAGTGCAATTGTTGATGTCGTAGCGCGTGAGATTTTGGATTCCCGTGGCAACCCAACCGTAGAAGCGGACGTGTTGCTGGAGTCGGGTGTGATGGGCCGTGCCGCCGTTCCGTCCGGCGCATCCACTGGCGAAAAAGAAGCGATCGAACTGCGCGATGGCGACAAGCAACGCTATCTGGGTAAGGGCGTGTTGAAGGCCGTGGAGAACGTGAACACCGAGATCGCTGAAGCGATCATCGGTCTGGACGCCGCCGAACAGGCATTTATCGACCAGACCATGATCGAGCTGGACGGTACAGACACCAAGTCGCGTCTGGGTGCGAACGCCATTCTGGCGGTATCCATGGCGGTGGCGCGCGCCGCAGCAGAAGAGAGCGGCCTGCCGCTGTATCGCTACCTTGGCGGTGCTGCGCGCATGGAGATGCCCGTACCGATGATGAACATCATCAACGGCGGTGCGCACGCCACAGGCGGTGCAGACATCCAGGAATTCATGATCATCCCGGTCGGCGCCGAAAGCTTCCGCGAAGCGCTGCGTTGCGGCGCAGAAGTGTTCCATGCCTTGAAGGCGATCCTGCACAAGCGCGGCCTGACCACGACCGTTGGCGACGAAGGCGGTTTTGCACCGGCCCTGGGCTCCAATGAAGCCGCACTGAAGGTCATCGTCGAAGCCATTGAAGCCGCGGGCTACGTGCCGGGTGCGGACGTTGCGATCGGTATCGATGCGGCGGCTTCCGAGTTCTACAAGGACGGCAAATACCACCTGAAGGCGGACGGTTTGACGCTGACTGCTGCGCAGATCATCGACATGTATGCTTCGTGGGTGGACAAGTATCCGGTCATCACGCTGGAAGACGGCATGAGCGAACACGACTGGGACGGCTGGAAGGCACTGACCGATCGCCTCGGCAAGCAGATCCAGCTGGTCGGCGACGATGTGTTCGTGACCAACACCAAGATCCTGAAAGAAGGCATCAAGCGTGGCATCGCCAACTCCATCCTGATCAAGGTGAACCAGATCGGTACCTTGACCGAGACTTTCGCCGCCATCGAGATGGCAAAGCGCGCAGGCTATACCGCTGTGATCTCGCATCGTTCCGGCGAGACTGAAGACTCCACCATCGCCGATCTGGCCGTGGCGACGAATGCGCTGCAGATCAAGACCGGCTCGCTGTCCCGCTCCGACCGTATGGCGAAGTACAACCAACTGCTGCGTATCGAAGAAGACCTCGGCGACAGCGCCTCCTACCCGGGTCGCGAGGCTTATTACCAACTGGGCTGATGCGTGTCGTCACCTACATTCTGCTGGCCCTTCTCCTGCTGTTGCAATATCCGCTCTGGCTGGGGAAGGGGAGCTGGCTGAAAGTGTGGGAGATGGGCAAGCAGGTCGAAGCCCAGAAACAAACCAACGAACAGACGCGAAAGCGCAACGCGGGACTGGATGCCGACGTCCGCGATCTCAAACGCGGAACCGACGCCATCGAGGAGCGTGCCCGCAGCGAGCTCGGCATGGTCAAGCAGGGCGAGATCTTCTTTCAGGTGGTCGGTGGGGAAGAGGCGACAGCAGCTTCGTCGCCCGTCGCCACAATACCGCCGCAGGACAAACCCAGGAAGAAATGACTGAGTGATCCAGCGCTATGCCATGCAGCGTTATCCGGCTTCAACCTCGGCCAGAATGACAACATAGTTCTTGCCATACTTCTTCGCGCAGTTGGGACAGGTCGTATAGTAGAAATACAGTTTGCGGAAGGTCTTTCCCTGACCAGCGACCCAAGTCTTCATTTCCTCGATCCACTTTCCGATGTCCCGGTACGGGCCTTCGAATACCTTGCACAGGAATGTCCCGGAAATGGAGGCCATCTTTGCGCCGGGGATATCCTTGCTCACCTCGAAATACACATCCGCACCCCACAGCGAATTCTCGTCGGTCAGTATAATTCGGCTCGCAGTCGCAGCTTCGGCTGCGCGGGTCATGTCGACATTGCGGGCCATGACCGCTCCGTAATTGAGCGGAATGTGGAAAAAGCTGGTCACCCGGTCCTTTACGAATCGCTTGTTTTGCCAGGTGATGGTCTTCCCATCCCAAGGTTCCGGGTTGAAACGGGGACAGCATGTTTCGTCGTTCGTGTTCATGATGCGCTCCTTTCCCAGTCAATTGTCAGCACAAGCCGGCTCGTGTCAGGTGATCACCGTCGGCTGATCCCGTCCGGTGCGCGCCTGTAGATCGGAGATATGCAACGCGATCCGGATCAACTCCTTCAAAGCTTCTTGCGCGTCCAGATGATGCCGCGAGACATCCGCCTCGAACGCCTCCAGATACACACGCAACGTCGCGCCCTCAGTGCCTGTGCCGGACAGGCGGAAGATGATGCGTGAACCATCGGCGAAGAGGATGCGCACGCCCTGGCCTCTGCTCACGCTGCCATCTACCGGATCGGTGTAGCTGAAGTCGTCGCACATATTCACGGTGTATTTGCCGAACTGCATTCCCGACAGTTTTCCAAAACTGTCGCGCAGATGGCTCATCACGCCATTCGCAGCTTCTGTCGGTAAGCCTTCATAGTCGTAGCGCGAATAGAAGTTGCGGCCGTATTTCGACCAGTGTTCGCGCACGATGGTTTCCACCGATTGCTTGCGTATTGCCAGGATGTTCAGCCAGAACAGTACAGCCCACAGTCCGTCTTTCTCGCGCACATGGTTGGAACCGGTACCGAAGCTTTCCTCGCCGCACAGCGTGACCTTGCCTGCGTCCATCAGGTTGCCGAAGAATTTCCAGCCGGTCGGGGTCTCGAAACACGGGATGTTCAGTGCTTCAGCCACGCGATCCACGGCGGCGCTGGTTGGCATTGAACGCGCCACGCCGGCCAAGCCCTTGGCGTAGCCGCGTACCAGTCTGGCGTTCGCCGCCAGCAGGGCAAGGCTGTCGGATGGAGTCACGAAGAATCGCTTGCCCAGAATCATGTTGCGGTCGCCGTCGCCGTCCGATGCCGCGCCGAAATCCGGCGCATCTGCGCCATACATGATCTCCACCAGATCGTGCGCGTAAGTCAGGTTGGGGTCAGGGTGGCCGCCGCCGAAATCCTCCAGCGGCACCGCGTTCATCACGCTGCCTGCCGCCGCGCCGAGGCGCTTTTCCAGAATCTCCCTGGCATAAGGCCCGTTCACCGCGTGCATCGCGTCGAACCTGATCTCGAAGCCCTCTTCCAACAAAGTGCGGATCGCCGCGAAGTCGAACAGCGATTCCATCAGTTCTGCATAGTCGCCTACCGGGTCGATCACCTTGACCTTCATGCCGCCCAGCGTAGTCTCGCCCAACTGGTCAAGCGATACATCCGCCGCGTCGAGGATGCGATAGCTGGAGATGGCCTTGCTCTTGGCGTAAATTGCTTCAGTCACCGTCTCCGTGGCAGGGCCACCGTTGCTGCTGTTGAACTTGATACCGAAATCGCCATCCGGCCCGCCCGGGTTGTGGCTCGCAGAAAGGATGATGCCGCCGAAGGTCTGGTACTTGCGGATCACACAGGAGGCGGCCGGCGTGGAAAGGATGCCGCCACGTCCCACCAATACCTGACCGAAACCGTTCGCCGCCGCCATCTTCAGAATGATCTGGATCGCAGGGCGGTTGTAATAACGACCATCGCCACCCAGCACCAGCGTTGCGCCTTGTGGGGCCCCGATGCTGTCGAAGATGCTCTGTACGAAGTTTTCCAGGTAGTGCGGCTGCTGGAAGGTAGGAACCTTCTTGCGCAGGCCGGAGGTACCGGGTTTTTGGTCGGTGAACGGTTGGGTGGAAACGGTGTTGATGCTCATTAAACAACCTTGCGTAGAAATTATTGTTTGCCTTGTTCCGGCTAAATAATACCATCGGGTGATACGAGTTCCCCCGGATTCTGCTTGTCGGGTAAGCTTCACACCTTTAATCGACCACTTCACCCATGAGTAACAGCACTGCCCAACAAATCCTCCGCGACACTTTCGGTTACACCTCGTTTCGCGGTGCGCAGCAAGCCATCGTCGAACATGTGACAAGCGGCGGCGATGCGCTGGTATTGATGCCGACCGGCGGCGGCAAGTCGTTGTGCTACCAGATCCCTGCCTTGCTGCGCGATGGCGTCGGCATCGTGGTGTCGCCGCTGATCGCGCTGATGCAGGACCAGGTGGATGCGCTCAGGCAACTCGGGGTCGCCGCCGCGTTCCTGAACTCCAGCCTGGAGGCAGATGCGGCGCGCGAGGTGTATCGGCAAGTGCTGCGCGGGGAGTTGAAGCTGTTGTATGTGGCCCCGGAGCGGTTGATGACCGACGGTTTCATCGGCTTGTTGGAGCGCTTGTACTCGCAAGGAGTAGGCCGTGGTGGTAATGACGCTGAAGCGCCAACAACCACGCACCAGCAAGGCAACGGCATCGGCCTCTTCGCTATCGATGAAGCCCATTGCGTGTCGCAATGGGGCCACGACTTCCGCCCGGAGTACCGCGCGCTGACGGTGCTGCACGAGCGCTTCCCCAGTGTGCCCCGCATCGCACTGACTGCCACTGCGGATGCGCCGACGCGGCGCGAGATCGTCGAGCGCCTGGCACTGGAACAGGCTCAGCAATTCGTCTCCAGCTTCGATCGCCCCAACATCCGCTACCGCGTGACACAAAAAAACAATGCGCGCCAGCAGTTGCAGGCATTCCTCGAAACCGAGCATCCGGACGATGCGGGCATCGTGTATTGCCTGTCGCGCAAAAAAGTGGATGAGACTGCGGCCTGGCTCAAGGAGCAAGGCTGGGATGCCCTGCCTTATCACGCCGGGCTGGATGCCGCCACGCGCAACGCCAACCAGAAACGTTTTCTGCGCGAGGAGGGCGTCATCATAGTCGCCACGGTCGCCTTCGGCATGGGCATCGACAAGCCCAACGTGCGCTTCGTCGCTCACCTCGATCTGCCCAAGAGCATGGAGGGCTATTATCAGGAAACCGGTCGCGCCGGACGCGATGGCCTGCCTGCGAATGCATGGATGGCATACGGCTTGGGCGATGTGGTCTCCATGCGTCAGATGCTGCTATCCGGCGACGCACCCGAAGAGCGCAAGCGCGTCGAGTTGCAGAAGCTCGATGCGCTGCTTGGCTTCTGCGAATCCACCGAGTGCCGCCACCAGGCCATCCTGCGCTACTTCGGCGAAGAGCACCCCGGCGACTGCGGCCAGTGCGACAACTGCCTGTCGCCCGTGGACACCTGGGATGCCACCCAGGCGGCGCAGATGGCTTTATCCTGTGTTTATCGTACTGGGCAACGCTTCGGCGTGGTGCATCTCATCGACGTGCTGCTGGGCAAGCTCACGCCCAAGGTCGAGCAATTCAACCACCAGCAATTGAGTACCTTTGGCATCGGCAAGGATTTGGCGCAGACGCAATGGAGCAGTGTCTACCGCCAACTGGCTGCCGCCGGGTTCATCAATGTAGATATCGAAGGCTACGGCGGCCTGAAACTCGCCGAAGCCGCACGTCCTGTGCTGCGCGGCGAACAAGAGGTGTGGTTGCGTCGCGATGCCGAACCGGCAAAGCGCAAGACCAGCAAAGCGGAGCGCGGCTCGCGGCTGCGCGAAGCTTTCGCCGGAGCGAACGAAGACCCGCTGTGGCAGGCACTGAAAGCCAAGCGCACCGAACTCGCGCGCGAACAAGGCGTGCCACCCTACGTGATCTTTCACGATAGTACCTTGCTGGAAATCCTCAATCAGCGTCCGCGGACAACGGCAGAATTCAGTCAAATCAGTGGGGTCGGGCAAGCTAAGCTATCTCGCTACGCAGCCCACTTCCTGGAAGTGGTTGTCAGCCTGGATAAATGACCGTTCTGATCTGGATAAGAATGGAGTTGTAAATAAAACGACCGCTTCGGCGGTCGTTTTTTATTGATTGTCACAAACCCTACAACACCCCATCCCCGTCTTGTTTCACACACGCGAGTAGAGCAAGACATTTCTGTAATTCTCCAATTAAACATCCGGTTGAGTAAGCCGTCTCAGTCTGGCACGTAGTTTGCGAATACTCAGGCACAGACCACCTGATAGGAGCGAACCATGATCAAGCTGACACCCACCGCCATCTCCGCCGTGGAGAGATTCATCAAAGGCTCGGCCACACCCGTAGCCGGGTTGCGCATCGCCATTGCCGGCGGCGGCTGTTCCGGCTTCCAGTACGGCATGTCGCTGGAAGAAGCCAGGAACGATGACGACACCGTGCTGGATTACGGCTCGGTGACGCTGCTGGTCGATCCATTGTCCGCCCCGTTGCTGGAAGGCGTGACAGTAGATTTCGTCGATAGCCTCACCGGCAGCGGCTTCAAATTCGAAAACCCGAACGCCAGTTCCAGCTGCGCGTGCGGTTCCTCTTTTTCGGCATAAGGAGCGCGCCATGTGGGACTACTCGGACAAGGTCAAGGAACACTTCTTTCAACCGCGCAATGCAGGTGTGCTGGAAGGCGCGAACGGCGTCGGCGACGTCGGCTCGATCTCATGCGGCGACGCGCTGCGCCTGATGCTCAAGGTGGAGCCGGACACCGACGTCATCCTCGACGCGCATTTCCAGACGTTTGGCTGCGGCTCCGCCATCGCGTCGTCTTCCGCGCTCACCGAGATGATCAAGGGCAAGACGCTGGATGAAGCCTTGAAGGTCAGCAACCAGGACATCGCCGATTACCTCGACGGGCTGCCGCCGGAGAAGATGCACTGCTCGGTGATGGGGCGCGAAGCGCTGCAGGCGGCTGTTGCCAACTATCGCGGCGAAGTGTGGAGCGACGATCACGAAGAGGGCGCGCTGGTGTGCAAATGCTTCGCCATCGACGCGGTGCTGATCGAAGACACCATCCGCGCCAACAACCTGTCCTCGGTGCAGGACGTGACCAACTACACCAAGGCGGGCGGCGGCTGTTCCTCCTGCCACGAAGGTATTGAAGAAATCCTGGTGAAGGTGATGAGCGAGCGCGGCGAGACCTTCAAGCCCGGCATGGAAAAGAAGGAAGAGGCGGCTCCCGCCGGCATGACCAACCTGCAACGCATCCGCAAGATCGAAGCGGTGCTCGATTCCATCCGCCCGCAGCTGAAACGCGACGGTGGCGACATCGAACTGGTGGATGTGGACGGCAAGACCATCTACGTCAACATGAAAGGCGCCTGTGCCGGGTGCCAGATGGAAGCGCTGACGCTGCAAGGCATCCAGCAGAAGCTGATGGAAGAGCTGAAAGAGTTCATCAAGATCGTGCCCACCAAGGCCGGGGCGTTGAGCAGGGCGACCTGCCATCCGTGAAGCAACGACACTCCCTTCTCCCGCAGGCGGGAGAAGGGCTGGGGATGAGGGGCTGTGAATTCATATACAGCTTTGATTTGGATCAGCACCCCTCACCCCAACCCCTCTCCCGCTTGCGGGCGAGGGGACTAAGACGAAAGGAGCAAAAATGACTGGCATCTATTTCGACAACAACGCAACCACGCGCGTCGACCCCGCCGTGGTGGAAGCCATGCTGCCGTACTTCACCGAGCAGTTCGGCAACCCGTCGTCGATGCACAGCTTCGGCAACAAGGTCGGGCTGGCGATCAAGAAAGCGCGCATGCAGGTGCAGGAACTGCTCGGTGCGGAATTCGACTCCGAGATCGTCTTTACTTCCTGTGGCACCGAGTCGGATTCCACGGCGATCCTCTCCGCGCTTAAGGCGCAGCCTGAGCGCAAGGAGATCATCACCACCACCGTCGAGCATCCGGCCATCCTTACCCTGTGCGCCTGGCTGGAAAAGGACGGATATAAAGTGCATTACCTCAAGGTGGACGGCAAAGGCCGCCTCGATCTGGAAGAGTACAAGAAGTTGCTCACCGACCAGGTCGCGGTGGTGTCGGCGATGTGGGCGAACAACGAGACCGGCACCTTTTTTCCCGGTGGTCGAGATGGCCGAGCTGGCGAATGCCGCCGGTGCCATGTTCCACACCGATGCCGTACAGGCCGTGGGCAAGGTGCCGCTGAACCTGAAGGACACCAAGATCGACATGCTGTCCGTGTCCGGCCACAAACTGCACGCACCCAAAGGGCATCGGCGTCTTGTACCTGAAACGCGGCACGCGCTTTCGTCCGCTGCTGCGTGGCGGCCACCAGGAGCGCGGTCGTCGAGCCGGCACCGAGAACACCACCTCCATCGTCGGCTTGGGCAAAGCGGCCGAGATGGCGATGGAAGCGATGGCCTACGAGAACACCGAAGTGGCACGCCTGCGCGACAAGCTGGAAGCGGGCATCCTGGCCCGCGTGCCGCGCGCCTTCGTTACCGGCGACCCGAGCAACCGCCTGCCCAACACCAGCAACATCGCGTTCGAGTTCATCGAGGGCGAGGCCATCCTGCTGCTGCTCAACAAGTTCGGCATCGCCGCCAGTTCAGGTTCCGCGTGCACCTCCGGCTCGCTGGAACCCTCGCATGTGATGCGCGCGATGGGCATTCCCTACACCGCTGCGCACGGCACGGTGCGCTTCTCGCTGTCGCGCTACAGCACCGAGGCCGAAGTGGATCGCGTGATCCAGGTCGTGCCGGAGATCATCGCGCAGTTGCGCAAGCTGTCGCCGTATTGGGAAGGCGACGCACCGAAAGCAGAACCGGAGAAGGCGTTCGCGCCGACCTACGCATAAGGCAAACATCATGTCACGCGCGATGATCTTGGAATCGGTGGTTGAACGAAGCTTAGTGTGCGTTCATCGCAGTGCAGGACAAGGCGCGACAACGAGGAATGGTCGTTCCATTCCGAGGCGGAGCAACGCAGTAATGCGCTGTGAGGGACGCGCAATATGCTTCGTAGCGAGCTCGAGCAATTTGGAGCGTGGAAAATGAATAATTTTGCTTCTGACAACCTAATTGCGGGCTCAATGGAGCGGTCAACTACCGAATCCAAGATAGTGATCAACGACACCACCCTGCGCGACGGCGAGCAGACCGCCGGGGTGGCGTTCACGCTGGAGGAAAAGCTGGACATCGCGCGCCAGCTCGATGCCCTCGGCGTGCCGGAGCTGGAGATCGGCATCCCGGCGATGGGGGAGGAAGAACGCGATAGCATCAACGCCGTCGCGGCACTGGATCTGAACGCGAAGCTGATCGTGTGGGGCCGCATGTGCAGGGAGGACATCGAAGCCTGCGAACAGATCGATGTGCAGATGATCAACATCTCTATCCCGGTATCGGACATCCATCTGACCAAGAAATTGAAGCGTGATCGCGCCTGGGTGCTCGACACCATCTTTGACCTGGTGCCGTACGCTTATGATCACGGCGTGGAAGTGAACGTCGGCTGCGAAGACGCTTCGCGTGCCGATCCGGAATTCATGTTGCAAGTGGCCGAGGCGGTGCAAGCGGCCGGCGCGCGCCGCATCCGCTATGCCGATACCCTTGGCGTGATGGAGCCGTTCGGCGTGCACAAGGTCATCGCGTCTTTGCGCCGTGCAGTGGATATCGAGATCGAGATGCATGCGCACGACGACCTCGGCCTCGCCACGGCCAACAGCCTTGCTGCTGCACTGGCCGGTGCGACGCACATCAACACCACGGTGAACGGTCTGGGAGAGCGTGCGGGCAATGCGCCGCTGGAAGAAGTCGCACTCGGACTGAAGAAACTCTATGGCATGGACACCGGCCTCGATCTCACGCATTTCACCGGCCTGTCGCAACTGGTCGCTGCCGCATCGGGTCGTCCCGTGCACTGGCAGAAGAGTGTGGTGGGTGAGGGCGTGTTTACGCATGAGGCAGGCATACATGTCGATGGCATGCTCAAGGATCCCGAAACTTACCAGGGCTTCGACCCCGTTGAGGTCGGCCGCCGCCACAAACTGGTAGTCGGCAAGCATTCCGGCGCACACGGCATCATCGCCGCCTACGCCACCATGGGACTCAACCTGAGTCAGGCTGAGGCGCGTGCGCTGCTGCCGGACATCCGCAGTTTCGCCGAGCGCGCCAAGCGCTCGCCTGCCGACCAGGAATTGCTGTTCAT
>CAWIYO010000002.1:0-132099 GCA_963840345.1 uncultured beta proteobacterium | reverse complement strand
GGAGAACGCGATGCCGCCGAAAAGCAGCAGGGCGATGATGCGGCCCTTCAGAATGGCGACCGGGGAGGCGCGGTATTCGAAGCCCGAGCCATCGAGCCGCGTGTGCGCATACAGGTAGCGGCGCTTGCGCACCTTGCCCCACGCCGAGTAGACGCCGAGCGTCATGAGCGACAGACAAAGGCTGACCGCCCAGATGCGGAAATAGTCGGCGGTGCGGCCGGTGAAGATGAAAGGATGAATCGACAGCGGCGCGGCGTTGGTGTCGGCCATGGTGGATCCCATGATTGTACCGGGCAACCCGTCGCTGGCGCCGTGTGGCGAAGGACCTTTTCGAGTAAGCTTTCCGGCGAAATGGAGCGTTGTCGAACCCTCGCAACTTGCGTTTCCGTGCCGTGCAGGTTTGGGTATGGGCCGCAGCAGTCGCAGTGGCAGCATGCGCACCCACGGGGGAGGCGCCGCTGACCGGCTATATCGAGGGCGAGTACGTGCGCGTGGCCGCGCCGTTTGCGGGGACGCTGCAGCAGCTCGCGGTGCGGCGCGGCGCGCAGGTCGCGGCAGGCGCGCCGCCGCTCTTCGCGCTCGAACGGGAGAACGAGACCGCGGCGCGGCGCGAAGCGACGGAGCGTCTCGCCGCCGCGCAAGCGCGGCTCGCGAACCTGCAGACGGGCAAGCGGCCGCCCGAAATCGAAATGGCTGCCGAGCAACTGCAGCAGGCGCGCGCCGCGCGCGAGCTGTCGGCGGCGAACCTGAAGCGCCAGAAGCAGCTGCTCGCGAGCGGCTTCGTAAGCATGGCGGTGGTCGACGACGCGAGCGCGCAACTGAAGCGCGACGAAGCGCACGTCGCGAGGCTCACGGCATCGGTGGCGACGACGAAGATGCCGGCGCGCGACGCGGAGATTCGCGCCGCGGAGGCCGACGCGCGTGCGGCGCAGGAGGTCGTCGCGCAAAGCGATTGGCGGCTTGCGCAGCGCGCCGTGGCAGCAACCGCGACGGGCCTCGTCAACGACACGTATTACACGGTGGGCGACTTCGTGCCGGCCGGAAGCCCGGTGGTGAGCCTGCTGCCGCCCGGCAACGTGAAGGCGCGCTTCTATGTGCCCGAGACCATGCTGGCGCGAGTTCGCGCCGGCACCGAAGTGAAGCTCGCGTGCGACGCCTGCGGCGCGCCGATTCCCGCGACGATCGATTACATATCGAATCGCGCCGAGTACACCCCGCCGGTGCTCTACTCGAAGGAGAACCGCGGCAAGCTCGTGTTCCTGGTCGAGGCCCGGCCTGCGGCCGCGGAGGCGGCGCGACTGAAGCCCGGCCAGCCGATCGACGTGACGCTGCCGTGAGCGCCGCAGGGCCGTCCCGGACGCCCGCGCGAGCAGGGCGAAGCCAAGGCCCGAAGGGCGCGTCTGCGAGCGCAGGCGGCGGCCGACCCAAAGGTAGCAACGCGAAACCACAACGCGCCGAGGCGCGCTCGCCCCCCTGGGGGGGAGCGGCGCGCAGCGCCGATCGGGGGGGATCGTCGAGCGCCGCCGGGCCGCCCCAAGGCGCTCGCCCCCGGGGGGGAGCGGCGCGCAGCGCCGATCGGGGGGGATCATATGAGCCTCGCAGAGCCGCTCCGGACGCCCGCGCCCGACGTCGTCATCGACGTTCGCGGGCTCAACAAGCATTTCGGCGCCAATCACGTGGTTCGCGACTTGTCGCTTTCGGTGCGGCGCGGCGAGATATTCGGCTTCCTCGGCCCGAACGGCAGCGGCAAGACAACCACGATCCGCATGCTATGCGGCCTGCTGACGCCGGACTCCGGCAGCGGCACGTGCCTCGGCTACGAATTCGTCGCGAAACCTACGAACCATCAAACGACGGGTCGGCTACATGACCCAGCGGTTCTCCTTCTGGGAGGACCTAACGATCCGCGAGAACCTTGAGCTTCATCGCCGCATGTACGGAATGGCCGAACGCGGCGCACCGTGGGCCGGAGCATCAGACCGACTCGGCCTGACACACGGCGGCGACCAGCTCGCGGGCACGCTGTCCGGCGGCTGGAACAGCGGCTCGCACTCGCGGCGTGCGTGCTGCACCAGCCGAAGCTGCTGCTGCTCGACGAGCCAACCGCGGGCGTCGATCCGAAGGCGCGGCGCGAGTTCTGGAAGGAGATTCACGAGCTTGCCGCGCAGCGGGCATCACGGTGCTCGTCACCACGCACTACATGGACGAGGCCGAGCGCTGCCACCGCTCGCGTACATCCTTAATGGTCGTCTGCTCGCGCAAGGCACCGTCGAAGAGGTCGTCGAGGGACAGCCCCTCGTCGGCTGGTCGGTCGAAGGCCCGGACCTCTCGTCGTTGGCGCGCGATGCGCTCGCTTCCGGAGGTGGAGCAGGTCGCCGCGTTTGGCGGCCGCCTCCATGTCGTCGGACGGGACGCGGAGCGGCTTGCCGCGGATCTCGCGCCGTGGCGGGCTGACCCGCGTTACCGGTGGGAGCCGGTAGATCCGGGACTCGAGGACGTGTTCATCCATCTGATGCGCCACGCGGACGACGCGTCGGTCGCGGGCGCACCCATGAGCCGGTTCTTTCTCCTGGTCGCGCTGGTTCGGCATCGTCGCAAGGAATTCATCCAGCTGAAGCGCGACCGGCTCACGTTCGCGATGATCGTCGGCATCCCCATCGTCCAGATCATGCTGTTCGGCTTCGCGATCAACTCCGACCCGAAGCACCTGCGCCGCGGCGGTTCGCGACGCCGACCGCAGCGAATTCTCGCGCAGCATCCTGTCCGCGATGGCGAAGAGCGAGTACTTCGACTTCGTCCATCGAAGCGCCGACGACGGCCGAAATCGACCGGATGCTGGCGACGGGCGCCGTCCAGTTCGTGGTCACGATCCCGGAAGGATTCGCGCGGGAGCTCGTGCGCGGCGAGCGGCCGGCGCTGCTGATCGAAGCCGATGCGACAGACTCCGGCGGCGACCGGCAACGCAATCGCGGCGGTGAACTCGCTGGCGCAGAACGCGCTCGTCCCGCGCGAGCTCACCGGTCCGCTGTTGCCGCTGGCCGCGAGCCCCGCCGCGTTCGAAGTCCGGGTCCATCCGCGCTACAACCCCGAGGGCATCACGCAGTACAACATCGTGCCCGGCCTGATGGGCGTGATCCTCACGATGACCATGGTGCTGATGACGGGGCTGGCGATGACGCGCGAGACGGAGCGCGGCACGATGGAAAACCTGCTTTCCACGCCGGCCACGCCCTCGAGGTGATGACCGGCAAGATCGTCCCGTACATGCTGATCGGGCTCATCCAGGTGACCCTGATCCTGCTGCTCGCGCGTCTCATCTTCCATGTGCCGATCATCGGGCGGCTCGACTGCTCTTCGTCGCCGTGCTGCTCTTCATCGCCGCGAACCTGACGCTCGGGCTCACCTTCTCGTCCATCGCGCGCAACCAGCTCCAGGCGATGCAGATGACATTCTTCTTCTTCCTGCCGTCGATCCTGCTGTCGGGCTTCATGTTTCCCTTCCGCGGCATGCCCGGATGGGCGCAAGCGATCGGCGAAGTCCTGCCCATCACCCATTTCCTGCGGATCGTCCGCGGCGTGCTGCTCAAGGGCAACGGGTTCGCCGAGATCGCCTCCGAGCTGTGGCCCATCGCGCTGTTCATGGCGGTCGTGATCACCGCCGGCGTCAAGGTGTTCCGGCGCACGCTCGATTGAGCGAGGCGGTTGACGCCAAGGAGCGAAGAAGTGTCGCCGGGCGATGGAGGCCGGCGGTTGGTCTCAACCAGCCGATATCACATTCGATCGACGAGTCCGACGTCCAATGGCGCGACGCCCTTGGCGACCGCCGACAGGGTGCTATCTCATCGGCCATCCCATTTTTGTTTCCTGATTGCCCGCATGCCGCTCGACACGTGGCTCGCCTTTTTCGTCGCGTCGTGGTTGATTTCGCTGAGCCCCGGCGCCGGCGCGATCTCGTGCATGACCGCGGGAATGCGCTTCGGATACCGGCGCGCGCTGTGGAACATCGTCGGGCTGCAGCTCGGCATCCTGCTCGTTCTCGGCATCGTCGCGGCCGGGCTGGGTGCCGTTCTCGCCGCGTCCACCGTCGCGTTCACGGCGGTGAAATGGCTCGGCGCGGCCTACCTCGTGTGGCTCGGCATCCAGCAGTGGCGCGCGCCAGCGGTACTGCCGAATGTCGATATCGCCGGCGCGAGGTCCGAGGGAACGGCGAAGGCACTGCTGCTCCGGGGTTTTCTCGTCAATGCGACAAACCCCAAGGGCATCCTGTTCATGCTCGCGGTGCTGCCGCAGTTCATCGATCCGTCGCGACCGCAGTTCGTCCAATATGCGATCTGCGGCGTCACGCTGTTCTTCACGGACCTCGTCGTGATGAGCGTCTACACCGGGCTTGCCGCGCGCATTCTGCGCATGCTGCGGGCGCCGCATCACCTGCGCGCGGTCAACCGCACGTTCGGCGGCCTGTTCGTCGCGGCAGGCGTCATTCCTGGCGACGTACCGGCGGGCGGCCTGACGCCCATGCGACCGGCATGGGATTTCTCCGCCGCGTGGTGCGCCGTGTGCGCCGCGGTTTCGGGAGATCGGAGCGGCACGCGGGTCCGCAGCGGCCGCCGCCGCGGATGAAGCCCGAGGACATCAGCTCGCGGCACTGGGACGCCTACGCCACGGCGGGCGAGGCTCCGCAGTGGACGCAGCACCCTCTGGTCGAGGCCGCGGTCTACCGGCGCATCACCGGCATGGACAAGTACTGGCTCAACTGGCTGTTCGAGGACCAGCTCGAGGGGCGATTCAAGCGCGCGCTGTCGCTCGCCTGCGGTGCCGGCGGGCACGAGCTCGTCATGATGCAGACCGGAAAGGTCGCGCATATCGACGCATTCGACCTGTCGCCCAAGTCCATCGCCATGGCCCGCGACAACGCGAGCAACGCCGCCATCGGCAGCATCAACTTCTTCGAAGCCGGGTTCGACGACTTCGACGCCAAGCTCGGCGACGCGACGTACGACCTCGTCTGCTTCTTCGGCTCGCTGCACCACGTGCGCGAAATCGACACCGTGCTCTCGGCGGTGCACCGGCGGATGACGCCGGGCGGACGGCTGGTCTTCAACGAGTACACCGGCGACTGCTACGTGATCCTCGACGAGCGCAAGGTCGCGGCGATCAACGGGCTCCTCGAGACGCTGGACCCGGTGTTCCTGAACCCCAATCGCCCGCGCCACGTCAATCTCACGCTCGACGACATGCTGCATACGACCCGTCCGAGGGCGTGCGCGCCGCGCTGATCCTGCCGTTCCTGCGGCACCGGTTCGAGATCGAGCTGCTGCGGCCGTTCGGCGGGGCCGTCCTGCACATGCTGTACCGCTGTCTCGATCACAAGAAGATGACGGATGGGTCGCCCGAATCCGAGTCGGTGATCCGTCTGCTGATCGAAGTGGACCGGATGCTCTACGAAGAGACCGGTTACCTGCCGTCCGATTTCCACGTCGGCATCTGTCGCAAGCCCTGAGCGATCATGGTGCGACTCCTCCTCGCCGCCGTCGCCACGGTCGCGCTCGCCTGCGGCTGCGCAAACGAGTCCGACACGCAGTCATTCGGCACGGCGTTTCCCGAGCCCGCGCGCGGCCTTTCGTTCGCCGCTGGCGGCCGCTGCAACGTCGAGTTCGTGACCGGTGTGCCGATGGAGCGCGGTTGGCGCTCCGATACCGCGAAACCGCTCCGGATCGCGGGCTGGGCGCTCGAGGATGTGGCGAAGCCCGGCTCGGAGTGGATCGTCGTGGAGCTCGCGGCGCCGGGCGGCCGCGCGCGCTATTTTGCGGTGACCACGTTCCGCAGTCCGCGCGCCGATCTCGTGTCCGCCCTCGGTGACGGCCCCGGCGTGCGCAACGCGGCATTCGAGCTCGTGGCGCGCGCCGACACGCTGCCGCGCGGGCGCTACGTCCTGCGCGTGCTGATGCGCGGCGGGACTGGCGGCCTGATGTGCGACACGAATCGGGTGCTCGAGCTCACCTGATCCGGCGTTACGCCGCGATTGCGCGAACGACCCACGCCCCGTCGATAACCGCGCCTCAGCCCGGCGGCGAGGCAAGGACGGCCGCGTCGGCGCCGCGCCGTTGCCAGGGCGCGTGGGTAAAGCGCGATTTCAGAAAGCCGTAAATCCGGTGCTCGATCTGGCCGTAGAGCAGGCCCGAGCCCATGCCGATCGCGAACAGGCCCAGCACGCCCACCAGCCAATGCACTTGCCGGACGCCGATGAGCGCATTGAAGACGAGCACGATGACCGCATTGTGAATCAGGTAGAGGCCGTACGACGCGTCGCCCCACTGCGTCACCAGGCCGTCCCTCTTGGCGTCCCGCTGCGAGCGCGACACGCGCAGTGCCGGTTACGAGGCAAAATGCCGCAAGGCTCACGCACAGGAGCTTCCATTCGGTCTGCACGACGAATTCGCCGCCGATCGCGAATGCGGGGACCAGAGCAAAGAGCGTGCGCGCGAACCGCAAGTCGAGGCGGCGGTGGATATAGAACGCGAGGACGCCGCCGATGAACGCCAGGTTGTAGGCGGAGAGTGCGATGCGCGGGAACGTCGGCGTGAGGCGCGTGCCCCACGAGGGTGCGACGACGGCGACCGTGACGATCGCGGCCGCCCAGGCGAGGCAAAAGCCCGCGAGGATGCGGTTCGAGCGCATCGTCCAGACGAGCGCGATCAGCGCGTAGAAGAAGACCTCGTACACCAGCGTCCACTCGATGTTGCCGAGCGGGCGCGGCACGTCGCCGAGCGGCAGCAGCGTCATGCCGAAGATCGTGCCGCGGTTCCATGCGAAGCCGCCGAACACCGCCCAGTTGAGCGCGACCACGACGACGATGGCAAGCCAGAAGCCCGGGTAGATCCGCAAAAAGCGCAGCCACAGGAAATCGCCGCTCGTCCGGCGCTGGATCGAGCTCGTGATGACGAAGCCGGAGATTGCAAAGAAGATGAGGATGCCGAATTGCGACAGCTCGCCGAAGTAATATGCGGCCTCGCGCGGCATCTGGCCGCCGTGCGTGCTGACGTACAATACCGAATGGAACGCGACGACGAACGAGGCCGCATACAGCCGCAGGCACTGGATCAGGTAGTAGCGGTTGGCCCTGGCCGGAAGCGCCGTTTCATCCATTCACACGCCCCATGATCGCTTTTCGCCCGATGGTCCAGTCGTCACTGCGCTACGCCGGGTGCAGACGCCTTTGCGCCGCGGCGGTCGTCGCCGCCTTCGTGCTCGCGGCCTGCGCAGAATACCTTGGCACGAGCTTCTCGGAAATAGCGCCGCCCGAAATCGCGGGGCGCGAAGTTCGTGACGGCGCGCGCTGCGCCCTGGAAACGGTCAACAACGCGCCGCCGGGCGCGCCATGGCGGCTGTCGCGGCAGCGTCGCGTGATTTTTCATGGCTGGGCGATCGATGGCGCATCGCTGTCGACTTCGGTATGGCTGGTGGTGCAGTTGACGGGCGGCGGCAAGCGCTACTATGCAACTGCCTGGGCGCGCGGTCCGCGCGACGACCTCGTGCGCGAGCTTGGCACCGGCGCCGCGAACGCAAAGTCGGGATTCGAGCTCATCGGCACGTTGCAGCTCGTGACACCCGGCACCTACGATATCGACTTGATCGTCGGCGCGCCGGCGGGACCCGTTTCGTGCGCGACGGGCCGGCAGCTCGTTGCGATCTGAGCCTTCCTCAGGGCGTCGACACGCACGCGGTGTTGCATTGGGGCTGCGATACGTCGTAGCCGGAATGGTCGAAGAAGTTGCCGCCAAGCGGACACACGAAGTTCGTCGTCACATTGCTGCAGCCGATCGCCTCGAAGATCGGCGACTTGTAGTTGCGGAAGAAATTCTTCTGCCCCGTCCCCGTGCCGCCGACCGTCGCGAAAACATCGCGTGTGACGGTGCCGGTGTGCCGTTCGGGATAGACGCCGACCCGGGCGTTGCCGTCGAACGTGTTGCCGTAGATCGTGGCGACGGTATTCGCGTAGCTCGGTGGCTCACCACCGAAGCCGGTGGTATCCACGTAGAGGGTAAGGCCGACCGTGTTCGCCTGGAACAGGTTGTTGGTGATGCTCGCGCTGCCGGAGCCGACGAACAGGCCGTTGAGCGCGTTGCCGACGAACGCATTGCCGGTGATCGTGTGGGTACCCGAGCAGGTGACGTAGATTTCCATGCCGCTGCCGGGTGCGGTCGGCATGCCGAAGCCGTTGCCGGCCACCCAGTTGTTCGTCATCACGACGACGCTGGTATCGGGGCTTGGGGAGGCGCAGACGCTGATTCCATTGACGCCGGTGCCGTCGATGGTGTTGGTCGTCAGTCGCACCATGGCGCCGAACGCGCCGACGATGCCGAAGGTCAGGTTCGCATGCACCGTGCTGCGCCGCAAATCTCCCTCCGACTGCTCGCGGATGTCGAATCCCTTGCCGGCATCGGGTACCGGCGGCCCCACCGGCACCGTGTAGCCGTTGCTGCTGATATCGCTCGCGACGACACGCAGGTACGTATTTCCCCAGGCGGAAATCCCGTACCCGGCGCGGCTGCGGTTCAAGCGCACGTAGCGAAACCATCCGTTCGACGAGCCGGTGAGCAGCGCGTTCTGCGCGTGGTTCTCCATGAGGTCGGACACGGAAACATTGATCTGCGGCCCCGGAAAGGCAGGGACAACCGAATTGATGCCTCCCGCGAGCACGAGCCCGCGCGCGCCCGCGGCTTGCGAGCGCAAGGTCAGACCGCGCAGCGAGTAGCCCGATGCGCCCTGGAGATAGAGCGCATCTCCCGCCGTGGGCGAGACGATCGTCGTGTATTTGGAAACGCCGATCAGCTTGATGTTGTTCTTGCCGAACTTCATCGGGGCGTACTGCGCGCCGGGATAGCCGAAGACGAGACTCTCCGGATAGGTATATGCGCCGGAGATGTTCGGCGAGTTGCCGAATGCGAAGGTGGAGGTGATGCCGTAATGCGCACTGCTGCAAGATGCGTTTGTTGAAGAAGGTACGGCTATTCCTGCTGCTGGCGGGGATAGCCAGCCTGTTGTTGGCCACCAGCACCCTGCTGACGGCCGACTTTCCCGCACCCTCGTTCGCCGAAGCCAAAGCCAACTACCGCCCTTCAGAATCGTGGTTGCTCGACCGCAACGGCGAAGTCATCGCCGTACGGCGCATCGACGACAAGACGCGGCGGCTGGAATGGGTGGGGCTGAACGAGGTCTCGCCAGCGATGCAGGAGGTGCTGCTGCTCTCGGAAGACAAGCGCTTCTACCGGCACGGCGGCGTCGATTGGCTGGCGCTGGCTTCGTCGAGTGCGTCTTACCTGCGTCACTTCATCAACGGCAAGCGTCCGCGCGGGGCTTCGACATTGACCATGCAGCTGGCCGGTTTCCTCGATCCCTCGCTC
This sequence comes from uncultured beta proteobacterium, assembly GCA_963840345.1. Classification (GTDB taxonomy): domain Bacteria; phylum Pseudomonadota; class Gammaproteobacteria; order Burkholderiales; family Gallionellaceae; genus Sideroxyarcus. The sequence continues at coordinate 122,696 of CAWIYO010000002.1, read as the reverse complement.
GCCCCCGCCAACTCGAAGCGCACATTGGCGCAGAAGTGGCGGCAGATCGTCGCGGCGCGCGAGATCGAGAAGAGCTGGAGCAAGCAGCAGATACTGGCGGCCTACCTCAATCTCGCCTCGTTCCGGGGCGAGCTCAACGGCATCCACGCGGCTTCGTTCGCGCTGTTCGGCGCTTACCCTTCGGCGCTGAACCGCCCGCAGGCGCTGCTGCTCGCGGCTCTGCTGAAAGGGCCGATGGCAAAACCCGAACGGGTGACCGACCGTGCCTGCGCGCTGCTCAAGGCGGCGCAGCGGCCGAACGATCCGGCTTGCGACGAGCTGCGTGCGCTTGCCCAGCAGGCGCTGGCGGCAGGCAACCAGCGCATCGAGCAGGAGAGCATCGCGCCGCATCTGGCGCAGAAGCTGCTGCAACAGCCGGGCCAGCGCGTCAGCTCCACGCTGGATGCGAACCTGCAACGCCTCGCCATGCGCGCACTGCACGAGCACTTGCTGTCGCTGAACGAGCGGCATGTGCAGGACGGCGCGGTCGTGGTCATCGACAACCGCAGCGGTGACGTGCTGGCTTATGTGGGCAGCAGCGGCGAGCTTTCCGCCGCGCCCGGCGTCGATGGTGCGGCGGCGTTGCGGCAGGCGGGCTCGACGCTGAAACCTTTCCTCTACGGCATGGCGCTACAGGGCAGGCAGCTCACCGCCGCCTCGGTGCTGGACGATTCGCCGATCCATCTGAACACGCCGATGGGCCTGTACATCCCGCAGAACTACGACCGCGATTTCAAGGGCGCGGTGAGCTTGCGCACCGCGCTCGCCTCGTCGCTGAATGTGCCCGCCGTGCGCACGCTCGGCCTGGTTGGTGTCGATAACTTCGTGCGCACGCTGCGCAGTTACGGGCTGGACAGCCTGACCGAGGACGGCGACCACTACGGCTTCAGCCTCGCGCTGGGCGGCGTGGATGTGCGCCTGCTCGACCTGACCAACGCCTATCGCGCGCTCGCCAACAACGGCGTGTGGCGTCCGCTGCGCTTCACTCCCAGTGCGCGCATCGCACCGGGCCGCAAGGTCGTCTCGCCGCAGGCCGCCTACATCATCGCCAGCATCCTTTCCGACAAGACCGCGCGCGCCATGACCTTCGGGCTGGAGAACCCGCTCGCCACGCGCATGTGGACCGCCGCCAAGACCGGCACCAGCAAGGACATGCGCGACAACTGGTGCATCGGCTTCTCCAGCCGCTACACCGTGGGCGTGTGGGTGGGTAACTTCAACGGCGAACCGATGCACGATGTCTCCGGCATAAGCGGCGCAGCGCCCGTCTGGCGCGAACTGATGGACTACCTGCATGCGCACGGCGGCGGCAGCACCGCACCGACCAAACCGAGCGGCGTGGTCTCACTGCAAACGCACTTCATACCCGCCATCGAATCGCCGCGCAGCGAATGGTTCGTCGAAGGCACTGAGACCGCCGAGATCAAACTCGTCGGCATCGCCAATGGCGGACAACAACTGCAAGCGCGCATCCTCTACCCCACCAACGGCACCGTGATCGCCATGGACCCCGACATCCCCATCCAACACCAGCGCGTGCAGTTCAACGCCAAGGGAGCGGAACAGGTGGCGTGGATGATGGATGGCAACAAGGTGGGCGAAGGCGCGGACATCAGCTGGACACCGACCGGCGGCCGGCACCGGCTGGTGCTGACCGACTTGCAGGGGAAGGAGCTGGATGCGGTGAGTTTTGAGGTGCGTGGAGCGGTCACACCTTAACAATCGCTCTTCAAGTAGGGCTCAACCTACTTTTTTTCTGGCAGCTGTGCGCTTGCGCTGGAAGGGACTGACATGGCCTGTTCAGAAGGTGCCAATTTTTTTGTGAAATCTGAATAGAGTGAGGATTGACCAACGGCAATGCCTGCCATGAACACAGCACCTAAGACAGCCATGGCCTGCAGCCAAAGGCTAATTGGAGAGTGATGCCAAAGCCATGCAGCAGTTATCTTGTCCGGCATTTGAGGTGATTCGGGTGCCACTTCTACCTTCGCATTCCCCTTGGCTGGTTGTGAGAGCTTTGGGTCTCCGTATTTTTCGGCATAAGAAATTATGGTTTCCAACTCTACGAGTGTGTCATCAAGATCCTGGTTGTACGCCGTCATCCGCTCTTTAGGTGTTGGGTTATGAGAATAACCACCAAAGTAGTCAAACTTTCTAGTGTAAATGTTATGGTTGATGCGATATTTCTGCGCTTCGATTCGTTGCAAAAGGTCTTTAACCTCGTGAATCCAGCGTCTGAATTTTTGGTCCTCTCTTCCCTGTGGCAAGTCGCGCAGTAGCCTAGCGGATTCCAGCAGAAGCTTCAGTTCATCGATGAAATTTGTATATGTGAACATTTGAAGGCCAGGTATCACCCCAGCAAATTCGCCACCGTCAGCAGCAACAGCATGAGCAGCTGGAACACCAAAGCGCGCCAGACAAGGCCGATGGCGCTTTGCATGTAGTCGGCATCGGCCTCGTCGCCCATGCCGATCTCGGGACGGAACACGGGTTGTTCGTCCTGCATGATGTTCTGCCCCAGCTTCACGCCGAGGGCGCCAGCGCCGCTGGCCAGGAGGATGCCGGCATCCGGGTCGGGCCAGCTTGAGGCCTGGTTGCGCCAGCAATAGGCGGTCTCTTCGAAGTTGCCGACGATGGCGAAGGTGCTGGCAGTCAGGCGCAGCGGCAGCCATTCCATGAGGTGATACACCTGACGGGCGAACACGCCGAAATCGCCGAACTCGGCTTCATCCTGCCCTCCCCAACGACTATTCATGAACAGCGCGAGCCGGTACAGGACGGCGCCGATGGGTCCCAAGCCCAGCATCATGAAAACGACGAACCAGAACACGACGCCGAATACATTGCGATGCGAACACAGCAAGGCTTGCTCGATGGTGACCCGAGCCACCTCTTGGTGGCTCAACTCGCGGCAAGACTTGCCCAACCAATTGCCCAGCAGGTCGCGCGCCTCATCCAGTTTGTTTTCGCGCAGGGCCTGGTGGATATCGGTGTAATAGTGACTGAACTGGCGGAAGCCCATGGTGAGGTAAAGCACCAGCACGCTGAACGCCCAAGCGAAGACAGGATGCGCCCCCAAAAGCACGTAATGCAATCCGATGACCACGACCAGCGGCAACACGATGGTCAGGATCCACGCGATGCGCCCTTGTTTTTGCTGGCCTGCGTTGAAGTTGCGCTGAAAGAAATCCACATAGCCGGACAGCCATGTGAGAAGGTATTTGCGCGAAGACAGAGGATGGACTTGTTCCAGCAGCAACGCGGCGATCAGGGAAAGCAGGCTCATGGCTTTAACGGGGCATCAAACTCGAATGGGAGAAAGATACCACAGGCATGCCGTGAGCACTAAATGCGAGGAGGGATTGGCACGGATTTTCGCGGATGTAGGGGCAAATGATCATTTGCCCCTACCGGATTTGCCGCACCCACATTACAAAGCCTCGAAAACCGTAGCGAGCGGCTCAAGGGCAAGGCGCACGGCGCGCAGGAACCGGAATGTACACAAGGTCTGTCGCCTTGCGACCCCGGATTCCGAGCACCGCGCAACGCAGCGAGCGAGTGAGTGGCGGCAAAGCCGCCGGGACCCATCGGCCTACCCCCTGCGGGTGCATTGAACCGCGCAGTAGGTTTGCGATGCTTTTAAGCGATCATCCCCGCCGCCACTGTATTGTTGGTGGCTTCGTCGATCACGATGAAGCTGCCGGTGGCACGGTCGGTGGTGTAGCTGTCGAACACCAGCGGCTGCTGGGTCTTGAGCGCCACCCGGGCGATATCGTTCATGTTCAGCTTGTCCGCCGCGTGCTGCTCCAGTGTATTCACGTCCACGCGGAAATCGAGGCGCGAGAACAGGCACTTGGCCGTACGCGTGGTGTGCTTGACCAGATACTTGCGGTTCTTGTCCAGCGGCGCTTCCGACAGCCAGCACAGGGTCGCCTCGAACTCTTTCTCCACCTTGGGCGGGTGCGCGCTGCTCTTCACGAACATGTCGCCGCGCGAGATGTCGATCTCATCGGCCAGCGTGATCGCCACGGACTGGGGCGCGAAGGCATTTTTCAGCTTGCCGTCGTAAGTGACGATCTCTTTCACCGTCGTGGTGCGGCCCGACGGCAGGATGGTGACCTCATCGCCCACCGAGACTTCGCCCGCTTCGATGCGCCCCATGAAGCCGCGGAAGTCGTGATGCTCCTCGGTCTGGGGACGGCACACCCACTGCACCGGAAAGCGGAAGTCGCTGGTGTTCACGTCGTAGTCGATCTCGACGTTCTCCAGCAGCTCCAGCAAGGCCGGGCCTTTGTACCAATCCAGGTTGTCGCCGCGATCCACTACCATGTCGCCGTTCAATGCAGACAGCGGGATGCAGGTCACGTCGTGCAGATCCAGTTGCGCCGCGAACTTCTTGTACTCGGCAACGATCTCGTCGAAGCGAGCCTGCGAGTAATCCACCATGTCCATCTTGTTCACGGCCAGCACGATGTGCGGCACGCCGACCAGGCTGGCGAGGTAGGTATGGCGGCGCGTCTGGGTCAAAACGCCCTTGCGCGCATCGATCAGGATCACCACCGAATTGGCGGTGCTCGCAGCCGTCACCATGTTGCGCGTGTATTGCTCATGCCCCGGCGTATCGCCGATGATGAACTTGCGCTTGGGCGTGGCGAAGTAGCGGTAGGCCACGTCGATGGTGATGCCCTGCTCGCGCTCGGCTTGCAGGCCGTCGGTAAGCAGGGACAGGTCGACCGCGGTCATGCCGCGCTTTTCGCTGGTTTTCGAGATAGCCGAGAACTGGTCCTCGAAGATGGATTTCGAATCGTGCAGCAGACGGCCGATCAGCGTGCTCTTGCCGTCGTCCACGCTGCCGGCAGTGATGAAACGTAACAATTGTGTGGTGTTGGTCATAAATTGGAACCTCATTCCTTCAATGTAGGAGCACGCCCTGCGTGCGAAACGGGAGCATCGCACGCAGGGCGTGCTCCTACGGTTCTTTAAAAGTAGCCTTCCTTCTTGCGCAACTCCATCGAAGCATCCGAAGTCTGGTCGTCCATGCGTGTCGCGCCGCGCTCGGTGACGCGCGTAGTCGCCGTCTCTTCGATGATCTCGTCCACCGTACGTGCCGTGGATTCCACCGGGGCGGTACAGGTCATATCGCCCACGGTGCGGAAACGTACCGTTGCGATCTCCACCTTTTCGCCGGGTTTGGGTTGCACCAGGTGCGACACCGGAATCACCGAATCGCCGCGCCGGATCACTTCGCGCTCATGCGCGAAGTAGATGTGCGGGATATGCAGCTTTTCGCGCCCGATGTATTCCCAGATGTCCAGCTCGGTCCAGTTACTGATCGGGAACACGCGAATGTTCTCGCCGGCATGCACGCGGGTGTTGTAGGTATCCCACAGCTCGGGACGCTGGTTCTTCGGGTCCCACTGGCCGAATTCGTCGCGGAAGGAGAAGATCCGTTCCTTGGCGCGCGCCTTTTCCTCGTCGCGCCGCGCACCGCCCATACAGGCGTCGAAGCCGAACTCCGCGATCGTCTCCAGCAGCGTCACCGACTGGAACGGATTGCGCGGCTTGCTCTCATCCTTGATGACGATGGTGCCGCGCTTGATGGAATCCTCCAGCGAACGCACGATGAGCCGTTCGCCCAGGTCCGCGGCCAGCTTGTCGCGGCATGCAATCACTTCCGGAAAATTGTGCTCGGTATCGATATGCACCAGCGGGAACGGGAACTTCGCCGGACGGAACGCCTTCTCCGCCAGACGCAGCATCACGATGGAATCCTTGCCGCCGGAAAACAACAGCGCGGGATTTTTGCACTCCGCCGCCACCTCACGCATGATGTGGATGGACTCACTTTCCAGCGCGTCCAGGTGGGTGAAAGTGTGTTTGCGTATGCTGCTTTCAACTAGTTTCATTTAGACCCCTCAATCAACACAAATTAGTCATTACCACTTGATTTAGGCTGCAATACAACGGCTTACGACTTTACTTCTCTTTTGCTTCTCTTCCAGTTCAATGCGCTTCGCTTATTGGGCCGCGCATCATAATCTATGCTGAAACCTTCTGGTCCACGTTGGGGCGCGATGCGATCTCGATGATGCGTTCACGGCTCGCCTTGAGCGAGCTGCTGCTCACATGCAAACCGCACTCCTTGTTTTCCGGGTTCTCCCACCACCATCTTCCCGCCCGGATATCCTCCCCCGGCGTGATGGAACGCGTGCAAGGCGCGCAACCCACGCTGGGATAGAACTGGTCGTGCAGTTTGTTGTAGGGCACATCGTTTTGGCGGATGTACGTCCACACGTCCTTGTTCGACCACTCCAGCAACGGATTGAATTTCTGCAAACCATTGTCCGCATCGAAGGAAGAAATCTCCAGCGTGCCGCGCGTCACGGCCTGGTCGCGGCGCATGCCGGTGATCCATGCGCCATTGCCCTTCAATGCACGGCGCAGCGGCTCCACCTTGCGCACGAAGCAGCAACCCTTGCGGTTTTCCACGCTGTCGTAGAAACCATTGATGCCGTGCCGGGAGACATATTCCTCGACCAGCGCGTTGTCAGGGAAATAGACCTTCAGCGGGACCGCGTAATGCCGGCTCACTTCCTGGATCAGCTCGTAGGTCTCCTTCGGCAGACGGCCTGTATCCAGGCTGAACATGCGGATGTCCGGTTGATGTTTGGCGATCAGGTCGGTCAGCACCATGTCTTCCGCCCCCAGACTGTTGGCAAACACCACCGGCGAATACTCGCGCACGGCCTGTTGCAGCACCTCAAGGGTAGCTTCTATCTTTTGATTCAATTCACTCATCATGCAACTCCTCTTTCAACGCGGCGGAACAACGGCGCATCCGTATCCGCGGAGGCCTGGTACGTCACGGAAAAATCGTCAAAGCCCGCCAGCGCGGCCTGCGGATCCTGGTCCCCGCGCACGGTAAAACTGTCGAAGCCGACCCGCTTCAGGTAAAACAACTGGTCGCGCAGGATGTCCCCCATCGCCCGCAGTTCGCCGCGATATCCCAGCTGTTTGCGCAGACGGTAGGCTATGGTGTAGCCGCGGCCATCGGTGAACTTGTGAAAATCCACGGCAATCACCGGAAAGCGATGGATGTCGTCGGAAATGTCCTCGACGCGCTCGAAGCCGGCCAGCCACAACCCCAAGCCTGCCCGCCCTTGCAAGGTTGCGTGCTGGCAATTCCACACGGGCAGCGGCACGATGACTTTGCCTTCGGGAACGCTGATGCGGTCGGCGGCATCGCCTTCCTTGAGGCGCAATACCTGCCAGTCGTCATTCACCACGGTTTCATTTTTGATGATCTTCATTCAGAACCTCGGCGAATAAAGCGGCAATTCATACGGCGTGCCGACCTTCAACAATTCGTAATCGGGCAGCAGCAGCTGCTCATCTTCCGGTACCGGCTCGGCATAGACGAACTCCTTGAACGGTTCGATGCCGATGCGGCGCAGGGTATCGATGAAGCGCTCGCCCTCGTCGCGCTCGCGCACATACACCTGCAACAGCTGCGCCAGCACTTCCGGGATCTGCGCGAACGAGAACGAACGCCCGATGATCTTGCCGATGGCGGCAGGACTGCCCTTGTTGCCGCCGATGGTGACCTGGTACCACTCCTCGCCCGACTTATCCACGCCCAGGATGCCGATGTGGCCGACATGATGGTGTCCGCAAGCGTTCACGCAACCCGAGATGTTCAGGTCGATCTCGCCGATGTCGTGCAGGTAATCGAATTCGTCGAAGCGCTCGGCAATAGCCTTGGCCAGCGTGATGGAGCGCGCGTTGGCCAGCGTGCAGAAATCGCCGCCGGGGCAGCAGATGATGTCGGTCAGCAGCCCGATGTTCGGCGTGGCCAGTCCTGCCGCCCTGGCTGCCAGCCACAGGTCGTACAGATCAGCCTGCTTCACGTCGGCCAGCACCAGATTCTGCGTATGCGAAAAACGCAGTTCGCCGGAGCTGTAGCGGTCGGCCAGGTCGGCGGCTACTTCCATCTGCTCGGCGGTGATGTCGCCGGGCGCGCGGCCGGTCAGTTTCAGCGACAGCGACACGGCGGCATAGCCGTCCACCCTGTGCGGCTTCACATTGCGCTGCGCCCAGTTGGCGAAAGCCTTGTCGCTGCGCTGTGCGGCTTCAAATGCCTTGTCGGTCTGCGGCAATGTCTCGTAGGCAGGCGCAGAGAAACCGGCGGCCACACGCTCCAGTTCGGCCTGGGTCAGGGTGCCGGGACCGTCCTTGCTCAGTTGCCACTCGGCTTCGACCTGGCGGCGGAACTCGTCGATGCCGAGGGTCTGCACCAGTATCTTGATGCGGGCCTTGTACAGGTTGTCGCGGCGGCCGTATTCATTGAATACGCGCACGATGGCTTCGCTGTAGGTCAGCAGATGCTGCCACGGCAGGAACGGCGTGATCTCCTGGCCGATGATCGGCGTGCGCCCGAGGCCGCCGCCCACCAGCACGCGGAAACCCAGTTCGCCTTGCGCGTTGCGCACGACCTGCATCCCGACATCGTTGACCTCGATCGCAGCGCGGTCGTTGCTCGCGCCGGTGATCGAGAACTTGAACTTGCGCGGCAGGAAGGCAAATTCGGGATGGAATGTGCTCCACTCGCGCAGCAATTCGGCAAACGGGCGCGGATCGGCGATCTCGTCGCGCGCCACCCCGGCATATTCGTCGGTCGTGGTGTTGCGGATGCAGTTGCCGGAAGTCTGGTTGGCGTGCATCTCGACCTGCGCCAGGTCGGCCAGTATCTCCGGCGTATCCTGCAGCTTGAGCCAGTTGAACTGGATGTTCTGGCGCGTGCTGAGATGGCCGTAGCCACGGTCGTATTTGCGCGCGATATGGGCCAGCACGCGCAACTGCGCGCTGCTTGCCATCCCGTAAGGCACAGCGATGCGCATCATGTAGGCATGCACCTGCATGTACACGCCGTTCTGCAGGCGCAGAACGCGGAAGTCGTCTTCCTTCAACTCGCCGGACAGGCGGCGGCGCACCTGGTCGCGGAACTGCGCGACGCGCTCGCCTGCAAGCTGATGGTCGAATTTGTCGTAGAGATACATTACTTACCTTCGTCCGGGTAGCGCTTCGATACGGGGAGCTGCAGCGCAGCCTCCAGTGGAAACTTTGCGCCGTAGGCGAGGATATGCCCCACATCGGCGTCTTCATCATGGCGCAGGGCCGCGCCGATATAGGCATGCTCGCCGGATTGCCCGACTACCACGCCGATGCGTCCGCCGCAGCCGTTGAACCAGCTCACTTGCTTGGGTTTATTGGGATTGTTCGCACTCATATTTCACCACCTCACTTACAAAATACTATCTTGAGACCCGCACACAGCCGATCTTCATCCGGATCGGACAGGTGGCGGGTGTTCAAGCTCATTCCAATTTCATTTCAATGCAAAACCAAACGGGTACCGATGATCAGCAACATTACCGCCAGGGTCGGGCGCAACACTTTTTCCGGGACTTTCGCGGAGAGGTGGCTGCCGACGTAAATGCCCGGCAAGGAACCCAGCAGCAGGCTGCCCAGCAGCACAAAATCCACCGTACCCAGGGCCATGTGCCCCATACCGGCGACTGCGGTAAGCGGTACAGCATGAACGATATCGGTGCCCACCACCTTGGCCGCGGACAGGCGCGGGTACAGGAACAGCAGCGCCACCGTCCCCAGAACCCCGGCGCCGATGGAGGAGATAGTCACCAGCGCGCCGACGATCGTTCCGGTAAGGATGGTCGCGGCAGGCAAATAACGGTGGTGCAGTTCATACACGGTTCCGTCTTCGCGCTTCGCGAGCTTTTTGATCCAGTCTTTCAGCAACAGCACCGTGGCAGTCAGCAGCAGGGCAACGCTCAGCACGCTGGTCACCAATCCCCTCAGGGTCTTCTCATCCAGCGCGAGGTATTTCAGCAAACCGATGGTCAGCAGGGCGGCAGGCAGGCTACCCAGGCTCAGCAGGCCGACCACTTTCCAGTCCACCGTGCTATTGCGGCTGTGCACCCAGCCGCCCAGCGACTTGGTGACGGAGGCATACAACAGATCGGTACCGACCGCCGTTGCGGGCGAGACGCCGAAGAACAGCACCAGCAACGGGGTCATCAACGACCCGCCGCCGACGCCGGTAATCCCGACGACCAAACCAACCAGAAAGCCGGATACTGTATATAACCAATCCATCTATGCCCCCTCGTTTTAAAGTGTGAGGCGCATTCTAGGCGGGCAGTCTTATATTGCTAAATACTTTTATGTTAGTATCTTATAACCATAAGACATATAAGAGGCTGTCATGAACCTCCAGCAACTGCGTTACCTGAACGAGATCGTGCGCTGCAACCTGAACATCTCGGATGCAGCCGATGCGCTCTATACCTCGCAGCCCGGTGTCAGCAAGCAAATCAAGCTACTGGAAGAGGAACTGGGCATCGACATCTTCGTGCGCAACGGCAAGCGCATTGTCGCCGTCACCGACCCGGGCAAGGCGGTGCTGGACATTGCCCAGCGCGTGCTGCGCGATACGGAAAACCTGAAGCAGGTCGGACAGGAGTTCCGCACGCAGGACACCGGCAATCTGAGCGTCGCCACCACCCATACCCAGGCACGCTATGCCCTGCCGCAAGTGGTGAAAGAATTCACCCAGCGCTATCCCGGCGTGAAGCTCGGACTGCACCAGGGCAGCCCGACGCAGATCGCCGAAATGGTACTGAGTGGCGAGGTCGACATCGGTATCGCCACTGAAAGTCTGGCACTCTATGACGAACTGGTCACCCTGCCCTGCTACGAATGGCACCACTGCGTGGTCGTGCCGCCCAAACATCCGCTGCTGCTGGAAAAGCGCCTGACACTGAAGAAGCTGGCGCAATACCCCCTCATCACCTACGACTTCGCCTTCACCGGACGCAACAAGATCAACCAGGCCTTCCATGAAGCGGGTATCGAGCCCAACATCGCGCTCACCGCCATCGATGCCGACGTGATCAAGACTTATGTGGAACTGGGACTGGGGGTCGGCATCGTGGCGCAGATGGCCTTCATCCCGGATCGCGACCGGCACCTGCGCATGATCGACGCCGGGCATCTGATCCAGCCCAGCACCACGCGCATCGCCATCCGCAAGAACCAGTACCTGCGCGGCTTCGCTTACCACTTCATCGAACTGTTCGCGCCGCACCTCACTCGCGACGTGGTATCGAAGGCGTTGCACCTGACGGTTTAATGGAAGTGCCGCCCCCCGCCGCAACGGCACGACGCGGCGGCATCATGGAGATGGTAACGCCAACCAGCACCAGCAAGCCCCCCGCGAGTTGCGATGCTGTCGGCATATCGCCGATGAGTGCGCCGAGCAACATGGCAAATACCGGAATGAGGTTCAGGAATATGGCGGCGCGCGCCGCGCCCAGCCGGGCGATGCCCATGTTCCAGAACAGATAGGCCAGCACCGTCCCGCCGATCGCCATCACCGCCATCGATACTGCAGCCTTGGTGCCGAGACCTGCCAGATGAGCATCGCTGCCGAGTGCCACGCACAGCAACACCGCCGCACCGGCCGCCATAATCCAGGCCGTATTCACCAGCGGCGAAGCTGGCGGCATGTAGCGGCGGCAAAGCACGTTGTATAGCGCCCAGAAAATGTCCGCGCACAACATGAGCACGTCGCCAAAGGAAAGTTGCAGCGAAAACAAGCTGCCCATTGCGCCGTGCGTCACCACCACGGCTACCCCGGCCAGAGCGATAGGCAGGGCAACGAGGTGGCGCGTGCTTGGGCGTTCGCCCAACACGACCGCCGCCAGCAAGGCAGTCAACAGCGGATTGGTACCCATAATCAATGCGGCGTTGTTCGCCGAGGTATAGCGCAGAGCGTAGAAGAAAAACAGATTGAAGCCGACGATACCCACCACACCGAGCATGACATAAACGCCGATATGTTTGCGCACGGGAGCGAACAGGTTCTCACGCTTCACGCCGACGATGGCGAACATCAGCATTGCGCCCAGCACGAAGCGTATGGCTGCCGCCCAAAGCGGAGGGATGTCATTGATAACATAGCCCCCCAAGAGGAAATTGGCGCCCCAGAAAAATGCTGCGGTTGTCACCAGAAGATACGTATTGGTATTTGTCATCGCCCACCCCATTAGAATTATTTATTGATGAGCAGTGTATTTACCTGTTTAATTGAGCACAAACGATACTTTCTAAACAGATGGATTAGATAATCTAATGCCAAGACAACTCCCGCCACTGAATGCCCTGCGCGCTTTCGAGGCCGCCGCGCGGCACCTGTCGTTTGTGCGCGCGGCGGAAGAATTGCACGTCACACCTGCCGCCATCAGCCAGCAGGTGAAATTGCTGGAGGATCATCTCGGCGTGCCGCTGTTCCTGCGCGGCAAGAAACTTGCGCTCAGCGAGGCGGCAAATGCCATGCTGCCGCTGGCTTCCGAAGCATTCGACCAGATCGAGCGCGCCATGCTGAAGGCGCGCCCCGATAATAACATCGACACGCTGGTGATCTCCGCCCCGCCGGCCTTCGCCTCGCGCTGGCTGATACCGCGCCTGGAAGATTTCCAGTCGCGCCATCCGAACATCGATCTGCGCCTGCACGCCACCAAGCGCCTGGTGAACTTTCAGGTGGAGGACGTGGACATGGCGATACGCTTCGGCGCAGGCAACTATCCCGATTTGATCGTCGAGCGCCTGATGCCGGAAGCGATCATCCCGGTAGCCGCCCCCGCGTTGGCCGCAACCATCCGGACACCGGAAGATCTCGCCCGCAGCAATCTGCTCGAAGATGAATGGCACATTGAAAACGGCATGTTTCCCGATTGGGCGACCTGGCTGGCAACGCTGGGCGTCAACGAGAAGCCGCAGCGCATCCGGCATTTCGGCGATGCCAACCTGGCGATCCAGGCCGCCATCGCCGGACTCGGCGCAACGCTAACCTGGTACAGCCTGGCGATGGATGATTTGAAAGCGGGACGTCTGGTGCATCTGCTGGACCAAGTCATCCCCAGCACGCTCGGCTACGATCTGGTCATGCCGCAGAACCGCGCCGCACTGGGCAAAGTGCTCGCTTTTCGCACCTGGCTGCGGGAACAATCGACGCACCAGCAACTGCTCAGGAAAGGCACCGGGGAGAGTTGAACCACCTTGCCGGGACGGTATGTGATCTCGGAGCCTCGGTCTGCGCACCGGACTCTGGCATCAAGCCGCGCGTCAATGCGTTTTGACGCCAGCCACCGCCAGTGCACTCATATTCACGATGCGGCGCACCGTCGCAGTCGATGTCAGGATGTGCGCCGATCTGTTAGCCCCCAACAGGATGGAACCGATGGTGATGCCGTCAGCCGCCGTCATCTTGAGCAGGTTGTAAGCGATGTTGGCCGAGTCCAGGTTGGGCAAAACCAGCAGATTGGCCTGTCCCTTCAGGCGCGAGTCGGGGAATATCTCGCGCCGCATGCTTTCCGACAGTGCGGCATCGCCGTGAATTTCGCCTTCCACTTCCAGTTCAGGCGCACGCTGCTCAAGCAAGGTGCGCGCTTCAGCCATCTTCCGGGCCGAAGCATCGTCATGGCTGCCGAAGTTTGAATGCGACAGCAACGCCACTTTGGGCACCAGACCGAAATAGCGCACCTCTTCCGCTGCAAGCAACGTCATCTCCGCGATCTGCTCCGGCAGTCGGGTCCAGGTTCACATGGGTGTCGCAAATGAACAAGGTGTGCTTGGGTAACATCAAGATGTTCATCGCGGCATACACATCTCCGCCCGGACGATGGCCGATGACCTCCTTGATATAGCGCAGATGGTGCAGCGGTTGTCCCACGGTACCGCACAACATCGCATCTGCCGCCCCTTTGCGTACCAGCATGGAAGCGATCAATGTCATGCGACTGCGCATTTCACGTTTGGCCACTTCCGGAGTGACACCGTGACGCGCCATCAAATTGTGATACTCCGTCCAGTACTCGCGGTAACGCGGATCGTCCTCCGGATTCACCAATTCGAAATCATGACCCGCCCGTATGCGCAGCCCCAGCTTGGCGATACGCTGTTCCACCACCGCAGGACGCCCGATCAGGATGGGGCGCGCAATGCCTTCGTCCACCACCATTTGCACCGCATGCAGCACGCGCTGATCTTCGCCCTCGGCATAGACCAGACGTTTCGGATTGGCCTTGGCCATGTCGAACACCGGCTTCATCAACATGGTGGATTGGTACAGGAAGCTCGACAGACTTTCGTGGTATGCCGCCATGTCGGTGATCGGCCGCGTTGCCACACCGGACTCCATCGCGGCCTTGGCGACCGCAGGGGCGACTTTGGAGATCAGGCGCGGATCGAACGGTTTGGGAATGAGGTAGCTCTCGCCGAAACTCAGGTTTTCTTCGCCGTACACCGCCGCCACCTCGGCGGATTGTTCGGCTTCGGCCAGTTCGGCGATGGCCAGCACCGCAGCGCGCTTCATCGCCTCGTTGATCGTGGTCGCGCCGACATCCAGCGCGCCGCGGAACATGTAGGGGAAGCACAACGCATTATTGACCTGGTTCGGATAATCGGAACGCCCGGTGGCGAGAATCGCATCGGGGCGAACGGCCTTGGCCTCTTCAGGCAGGATCTCCGGCGTGGGGTTCGCCAGCGCGAAGATCAAGGGGCGCGCAGCCATCTGTTTGACCATCTCCGGCTTCAACACCCCGCCCGCCGACAGTCCGAGAAACACATCGGCATTCGCGATCACCTCGCCCAGCGTGCGCGCTTTGGTGTCCACTGCATAACGCGCCTTGTTGTCGTCCATCTCCTCGATGCGCCCCTTGTACACCACGCCCTTGATGTCGGTGACGATGATGTTCTCCATGCGCACGCCGAGAGCGACAAGCATGTCCAGACAGGCCAGCGCTGCCGCGCCCGCTCCGCTCACCACCAGCTTCACGTCCCCGACTTTCTTGCCGACCACCTTGAGTCCGTTCAGCAAAGCCGCGCCGACGATGATCGACGTGCCATGCTGGTCGTCGTGGAAGACCGGGATCTTCATCCGTTCGCGCAGCTTGCGCTCGATGTAGAAACATTCCGGGGCCTTGATGTCTTCGAGGTTGATGCCGCCGAAAGTCGGTTCCAATGCAGCAATGATGTCCACCAGCTTGTCCGGATCGTTCTCGTCGATCTCGATGTCGAACACGTCGATGCCCGCGAACTTCTTGAACAGCATCCCCTTGCCTTCCATCACCGGCTTGCTCGCCAGCGGGCCGATATTGCCCAGACCCAGCACCGCCGTGCCGTTGGTGATGACCGCCACCAGATTGCCGCGCGAGGTGAGATTGCGCGCCTCATTCGGGTCGCGCACGATCTCTTCGCAGGCCGCCGCCACGCCGGGAGAGTAAGCCAGCGACAGATCGCGCTGCGTCAGCATCGGCTTGCTCGAAACCACCGAAATCTTGTCCCGCCGGGGATTGGCGGTGATATTGCAGCGCTGCTTCTTTCAATTGCTTGTCCATGATTATCTTGTCCTGAATTCAAGGAACATCAAATCGATCAATCCCGATCATCCATAAGCCCAATGCAGGAGCCGGCTTGCCGGCGAGGATGTTCGAAATATCGCGAGCAAGCTCGCTCCTGCAAGGATGAGGGTTCTCCAATGGGACGATCCTCTAGCCGCCGTAAAGCATGTGCGGCAGCCACAAACTGATTGCCGGTACGTAGGTGACGAGCATGAGATACACCAGCATCACGAACACCCAGGGCAGCGCGGCAATCGAAACCTCCGTCAGCCCCATCTTGGCGAGATGGCTGGCAACGAACAAGTTCAGCCCTACCGGCGGATGGATCATGCCGATCTCCATGTTGATGGTCATGATGATGCCGAGATGGATCGGGTCGATGCCCAGCGTCTTGGCGATGGGCAGGAACAGCGGTGCAAGGATCAGGATGATCGAAGTCGGCTCCATGAACTGCCCCGCCGCCAGCAACGTCAGGTTGACCACCAGCAGGAACATCCAGGGATCGAGATGTTGTGCGAGCACCCAGTTGGACATCGACTGCGGAATCTGCTCCGTGGTCATCAGGAACGAAAACAGGATCGCGTTGGTGATGATGTAGAGCAGCATCGCGCTGGTATTGGCCGCCGCCAGCAACGACTTCGGCACATCCACGCCATTTCAGGTCGCCGTAGATGAACTTGGCCGCGATAAATCCATACACCGCCGCCACCGCAGCCGCCTCGGTCGGCGTGAAGATGCCACCGTAGATGCCGCCCAATCACGATGACCACCAGGAACAAGCCCCCACCAGGCATCGATGAAGGATTTCACCAATTCTTTCAGGGTCGGCTTGGGCATCACCGGGAAGTGCTTGGCGCTTGGCCTGTACGAACACCAGTCCCATCAAGATCACTGCAAGCAGGATACCCGGCACGATCCCGGCCATGAACATCTTGCCCGCGCTCTCGCTGGTGGATACCGCATAGATGATCATCACGATCGACGGCGGAATCAGGATACCCAGCGAACCGGAGGTGGTGATGACGCCGACGCTGAAACGTTTCGGATAACCTGCCTTGACCATGGCCGGCAGCATCACCGAGCCGATGGCCATCACCGTAGCCGGGCTGGAGCCGGAAATCGTGGCGAAAAAAGCGCAGGACAGCACCGCCGCCATCGCCATGCCGCCCGGCATCCAGCCGACCAGATGGTTGGCGAAACGTGATGATGCGCGCGGCGATCTTGCCGTCGATCAGGAATTGCCCGGACAGCACGAAGAACGGCACCGCCATGATGGCGAAACTTTCCAGTCCGGTGAACAGGCGCTGCGAAATGATGTCGATGTTATGGAAAGAAAGCGACGAAAAGCCGACCAGGAACACCAGCACGGTCATGCCCAGCGCGATCGAGATCGGCGTACTGGTCAGCAGCAACAGCAACAGGATGGTGATAATGAGCAGGAAGGTCATGGCTGCTCCTCCTCTAGCGGTATCGTTCCTCAGGGTATGGCTATGCAACTGGCCGGTCCTGACGAACAGCATCAACGCCTGGATGAAGCGGTAACACATCAGGCCGGAACCGAACGGGATCGCCAGGTAGATGACCCACATCGGCCATTCCAGATCGGGCGATATCTGTCCGGTGCCATAGATGAAGATGACCCAGCGCGCGCCGAAGAAAGCGATGACGCCGGTGAACACCACGCCAAGCAGCATCGAAATGACGATCAGCGTGCGCCTGATGGAAGGTCCGCGCCGCGTTCACCACGAAGTCCACGCCGATGTGGATGCCGGTGCGCACGCCATAAGCCGCGCCGAACTTCGCCATCCAGATGAACAGATAAATGGTCAGCTCCTGCGCCCAACTGATGCCGGAGCCTGCCGACATAGCGCATCACCACGGCGGCAAATGTCACCAGCGTGGCTGCTGCCATGAACGAGGCGATCAGCACTTCTTCAAAACGATTCAGTATCCGATTGAACATGTTTTCTCCCTTCCCGCGCACTGAAAAAGCCCCGGTTCGGCCGGGGCTTTGAGCTGCTTATTTCTTCTTGTCAGACTTCTTGGCCGGTTTCTTTTCTTCGCATCTGCAGCGGCTTGTTCCCTGGCTACCTGGTCGGGCCGATGTCGTACACGCTCTGGATCAGGTCTTTGCCGATGACGCTTTCGAATTCGGTATGCACCGGCAACAACGCCTTACGCCATGCCTCGCGTTCGCTGTGCGTCAGGACGTACACCTCGGTGGTCTTGGCGTCGCGTACTTTTTGCAGTGCATCGTCGTTTTCCTTCTGGGCGATATCGCGTTCGAACTCGGTCGCCTCTTTCATCGCTTCGGTCAGCGCTTTGCGCACATCGGCAGGCAACCCGTCCCAGAAATTCTTGTTCACCACCACCGCGTAGCCCAGATAACCATGATTCGACATCGTCATGTGTTTCTGCACTTCATTCATCTTTTGCGTGTAGAAGTTGGAAACCGGATTCTCCGTACCATCCACCACCCCCTGTTGCAGCGCGGAATACACTTCGCTGAACGCCATCACCTGCGGGATCGCGCCCAATGCCTTCATTTGGGCATCCAGCACCTTGGATGACTGGATGCGCATCTTCAAACCTTTGAAATCTGACACGTTATGCATGGGACGGTTCGAGCTCATTTGCTTGAAGCCGTTATCCCAGAACGCCAGGCCCGTCAGGCCCTTGGTATCGAGCTTGGCAAACAGCTTCTTGCCGACCTCGCCATCCATCACACGGTGCAACACATTGCTGTCCGGGAAGATATAGGGCAAATCGAAAACCTCGAATTCGCGCACGCCCATCGGGCCGAATTTGGCCATGGAAGGAGCCAGCATCTGCACCGAGCCGAGCTGCAAAGCCTCCAGTTCTTCACGATCCTTGTACAACTGACTATTGGGATAGACCTCGACCTTCACCTTGCCGCCGGTCTTTTGTTCGGCGAGTTGTTTGAATTTCTCTGCTGCCCGTCCCTTGGGCGTATCGGGAGCGACGACATGGCTGAACTTGATGATGATCGGATCGGCAAAAACCGCATTGGACAAAGACAAAAGCAAAACACCAAACAGCGCAACAACGTGTTTCATGGTTTTCTCCTCTGTTGTGATTCTTATTCCGGCGGCAATCATCATAGTGCCGGGAAAATCTTCGCGCAATCACTAATTCTGTCGCTACAGGAAGCGAGCGGCCCGGGCGGAATTCCATCGCCGGGCCGTATGCGATCGAGTCGAGGTCTATCGTCCGCGGCGCATATTTGCCCCCTGTCCGCACGCGCCCCGGCCCCCGGCTTACAGACTAATACGCTCCCATCTATACAGCTTTCACCTTATTGAGCCCGAACTGCTACCCGGCTACCGTGCAGCGCATTGAACTGCCTGTCGTCAAAAACTGGAATACCGTACCTTGGCTGCCACTGAATAACAGTGGTGAGCCTGCACACCGCGAAGTCGATCGATTCTGGATGCATGAGCGCACTGTTTATAACGGAGTCATCATGAAAACCATACTCAGAACATTAATTGCAGCCACGACGATTGTTGCTGCTGGAAATGCAGCCGCTGATACGCAGTTTTCCTCCATCATTGCTTTTGGCGATAGTCTTTCCGATAACGGAAATTACTATCGCCTCGTTGATGGATTAACTCCATTGATCCCGCAAGACGGGGCTCCGCCATTGCCCTATTTCTTTGGCCGCTACTCCAATGGCCCGGTAGCCGTGGAGCTCCTTGCCAGCAACCTGGAGTTGCCGCTGGTTGACTCCGCGGTGGGCGGAGCATTAAGTGGTCTGGCCAATGAAGATCCCCGGTTTCCCAGAGCCGGCGTACTGGGCCAGGTCGAGGACTTTATCGCGCGGCACGAAAACTCTTGACCTCAACGCCCTGTACGTCGTGTGGGGCGGCGCAAATGATTTTCTGGGCGCTACAAACCTGGGCGCGCCCGGAGTTGCGCAGACGATAATTGCCAATGCAATCGGCAACCTGACCCGATCCATCGAATTGTTATATTCACATGGGGCCCGCCACTTCCTGGTGCCGAATCTGCCGGATCTCGGGCTGACGCCTCTTGAGCGGGGCCCGCAAGCCGCGCAAGCTACGCAGCTGTCATTGGCCTTCAACAATAGCTTCGCAACGGCCCTGTACGACCTTGGCATTCAATTGGGGCGAGCCGATATTCATACAGCCGATGTCGCCACGCTGCTGCAACAAGTTGTTGCCACCCCGGATGTATATGGGTTCCTGAATACCACGGGTGCCTGTGTCGCCGATCAGACATACACGTGCATTTTGTCATCGTTCAATGGTGGCGGTGCCGCTGGTTACCTTTTCTGGGACGCCGTTCATCCAACAGCATCGGCGCATGCATTGCTGGCATCGCAATTTGCCGCCGCATTGGCATCCGCTCCCGCCGTTCATCCGGAGAAGGCCGGCGAAAAGGACTGGCTCGACCGGGTCAAGGAAAAGCACGGGACGAAGTAGCACGGGCACAGGCTATTTCGCTCTGTTGCGGCGCACCAATCATCGAAATATTGTCCATCGGACAGGCCAAGCGGCATCGCCGGGCTTTGCCTGTCCTGCAGGTTGTCAAGATTTACCGGACTTCATTCCCGTGAAAGCACCAAAGAGGCCTGATACGCATTACGGTTTCGCATTATGTTTCTTCAGTTTCTCCATCGCCTCTTCCGCTATCTCCCGCACTTCTTCATTCGCATCATTCAGGCAGACTTCGACGTAAGTGCGTGCGGCTTTGCTGCCCGTGAGACCGAGCAGATAGCATGCGTCGGCACGCACGCGATGATCGTCATGACGGGAAAGCTCGGCCAGGTACGGCAGCAGTCGTTGCAGATCGGGCGTGTTGGCATAGGCCTCGAGCAGGCCGCTGACGCCAAGGCGCACCGAGATGTTGGCTTCCGGATTGGCGATGACGGCAAGCAACGGCTTGAGGCGATGCGTGTCTGCGGCGATGAACGCAGCCGCATGCTGATAACCGCCTTCCCTCAGCATATGCTCGACATAGTGCATGATGCCCTCTTCACCACTCGCCCACTCGGCCCATAGTCGCAGCTCGTCAGGGCTTTGTTTGCCAATAAGCGTAAAGGTGCCCCCCAGGCGCAGCCAGGGAGCGGAGCGCACGCCGTATTCCGCGGCCTGTTCGGGATGCGCGGTCGCATCCACTACCGTTATCTTTCCGATATGCCCCTGCTGTGCCAGCTCCTTCAGCCCCTCCAGAACGGCGGGGCAATGCGGACAGTCCTGGGTAATGAAGAGCAAGGCGTCGGGTGGTGTGAGAGGCATGGTCGATCCTTCAGGTAGATCCCGGGATATGCCTGTTAAGTCCGTTCGCCCTGCGCATGCCGGATGGCGAACGGACTTAACAACGCGCTGATTCTCTCACCCTTCGTTCATGCTCCGACAGAACCCGAAAGGAGTACACCTATGGGTAAGCGCTGCTGCCCCGCCTTTCGCAGGCCCGTGCGATGCCTACTCGCCCTGGATGGTCACAACGATGCGGCGACTGCCGCCGTGGTTCCTGTGTTCGCACAGATATATACCCTGCCATGTGCCCAGCTTGGGCTGCCCATCGCTGATCGGGATGTTCAAGCTGTTTCCGAGCAGGCTGGATTTCAGGTGCGCGGGCAGGTCGTCGGAACCTTCGTCCTGATGGCAGTAATAGGGTTCGTCTTCAGGCACGGCGCGGCTGAAGTAACTTTCGAAATCCTGGCGCACGGTGGGATCGGCATTCTCGTTGATGGTCAACGATGCCGAGGTGTGCATGATGAAGACATTCATCATGCCGATCTTGAAGTCGCGCAACTCGGGAAGCTCGCGAAGCAACTCATCCGTGATCAGATGAAAGCCCCGGGCCCTGGGTTTCAGGCGTATCTCTTTTTGCGTCCACATATCGGGAAATCATATTGTCCTGGCATGCCGATACATTACCAAAGAAAAAGCCCGGCAAGCCGGGCTTCTCTCATTGGCACTCCGGAAAGCTATGCAACCGCTCCGGCCTTTTTCGACTGGTGCTTGTCCTTGATCTCCTTGATGAGCGCAGCCTGTACATCGCGACGCTTCATGTCTTCAGGATCGACCTTGCTCAGCACTTCCTGTTTGATACGCTGGTTTTCCGCATCGAAATGCTTGATCTCGTCGGCAGTGAATTTCGACATTTCGCCGACTTTCGAGTGGAAACGCTTGTAACCGAGCCCGTCCAGCACGTCGCCTGCGACCAGCTCGAAGACGCGGATATCGTCCTCGGTCATTTCGCGCAGGAACTTGTTGGTGTTGTCCGCCATCACCGGCTTCGTCACATTACCCCACAACTCGCTGGAGCTGGCGGCGCGCTTGGCCTCGTCGGATTCATGGAACTCCAGCATGGAGTCGTTATAAACCGCGCCGAGGAATTCGCACAAACCGCGCATCGCCTTTTCGGGAGAGCCGGTGAGGGATTCGTAGCTGAGATTGTAGAAACGTTTCGGGTCGATATGCGCACGGCTCTTCAACGCGATGCGCTGCGTGGCGCTCCACTCGTTACCGATATGGTAGTTGTGTTTTTCGCCGACCACCGCCTTGCGGAACGACAACGCGACATCGCGCCCGTCGCGGTAGAGGTAGATGTAGCGGGCTTGATCGCCCCAATATGCTTCGATCTCTTCCAGGTAATTGATGTTGGCCAGGCTCTTGCAGCACCAGGTCTTGGCCTTGTTCGTTTCGGCATTGATATCGTAAACGGCACCGAACGCCGCCACCACCGAGCGAGTGCGGCAACGGGATGCCACATCCTTGCGGTCAAGCTTCACGCCTTCCCAGGGAACCGGGTTGAGCTCAACCAGCTTGCAGACATCATCCACCATTTGCATGAAGTTCGCGTCCTTGGAGAGGTCGCCATACCCTTTTTCCAGCGGCATCATGCGCTGCAGGATGTGCGGCGGGTGCGGAGCGGCAATTTCAGGCAGTTGATTCAACATCAAACGCAACAAATTCGAACCCGAGCGTTGTGTACCTATCATGAATATCGGCATATCTTCTCCTTGGTTAAAAAAAACTAAAAAAACAATCTAAAAAATCACGCACCGATCTTTTCCTTGTGCGCGGCGTGCTGACGACCATGGCTGCCGGCGCGCAGCAACCCTGCCTGAGCGATGAAATCGTGAAACTGGCTCGCGCACTCGTCCAGACTTTGCAGGCTGGTATTCAGGCGCAGATCCGGATCCTCCGGGGCTTCGTAGGGAGAGCTGATGCCGGTGAATTTGGGGATGGCTCCGGCCCGCGCACGCTTGTACAAGCCCTTGGGATCGCGCTCCTCGCAGGTCTCCAGGTTGGCTTCGACATAAACTTCGAAGAACCCTGCACCGACGATCTTGCGCACCATCTGTCTTTCGGCGCTGAAGGGCGAGATGAAGGACGCAATGACGATCAAACCCGCGTCGACCATCACCTTGACCACTTCGGCGGCACGACGCAGATTCTCGCGCCGCGCTTCTTCGCCGAAACCGAGATCGCTGTTCAGGCCGGTGCGCAGCGTATCGCCATCCAGCACATACACGCGATGGCCGCTCAGTATCAATTCGCGCCCGACACGATTGGCGATGGTCGATTTTCCCGAACCCGACAGGCCCGTCATCCAGAGCACTCCGGCTTTATGCCCTGCCAACGATTCGAGCAAGTCGCGGCTGATTTCGGAAAGGTGCGGATACAGGTACTTGCCGGTGATGTCGCCGGGGTCTACCTTGCTTGCCATGCTCCGCGCCACAGCGCGCGCCACGTCTGGCCGCGCAACCGTTGGCGGCAGACTCTTGCCACGCGATAGCTGTGCGTTGATTTCGGCATCGCTGAAAACGACGCGCCCGGCTGCGTTATGCGGACAGGATTTCTCGGTGGCAACACCGCCGCACTGGTCGCAATGGAAAGGTTGATCCATGAACACCCGCCTGATCGCCAGGCCATGTTTGCCGGCTTCCGCAAACAAATTGGTCAACTCCTGCTGTACGGCCTTTCCCGGCGACGGCAGGAAAATGCTCTCGCAACCGTAATTCTGGCAAAGGATCGCGTGCTGCAGGACAGCGCGGGGTGAACTGTTGAAAAAGCCGTCCTGGATTGGATTCTCGAGTATGCGGTCGCTCGGGATGTAGTTGTCCAGCAGCAAGCGGCTGGCCCCCTTCAATACCGACGACAGCAAATTACCCTGCTCGCACGCGGCTTCGGTGTGCAGCAGCAGAGCGTCGGATGCTTCCAGTGCGCATTTCAACAGGTATTCGTCGCTGCGCTGCCAGGGATTCTGCAGATGTATCGCTGCAACTTTATGCCACTGGTTTTGCACCTGGAGATTGCGCAGATCTTTTGGCCAATGATGGTTCTTCAGCTGCCACTCTTCAAAACGCGCAGCCAGCATCGATACCGGCCCCCCCAGCAAATATCGAACCTTGCGCGCCTTGCGTTCGGCGATCTGCGGGTATTGCTCCTCGCTCTCCCCGAAGATGCGCGTTTCGCTCTCTGCATCCCACTGGAAGATGTCTGTTATCCGCATGACCCCCACTGCATGGTCATGATGATATAGCGCCACTTCCTGTCTCTGCGCTCAGGGACTTTGCCACTTCCTCCGTTGCCGCCATGGTGACCGGCAGTCCCCATGGCATGCCATTCGGGAGAACGGCCAGGGCAAGCACGCTCGCGTATGTGCGCTTGTCCATGTAACCGATGAGCGGGCTATAGGCCCCGCACGCGATCATTTCCAGATCAGTCAATTCGCGGGCAGAGATCTCCACTCGTTTCAACTGCGGCAGGCGCGCACGCAGATCGTGCTGCTCATGCTCGTGCACGAAAGCCTGCACCAGCTCTCCGCCGTAGGGTGCTATCAGGGCGTCATCAAGCCGCGATGTGCTGCCATATACTGCTTGCAGATTCTGTTCGGTCATTTCAATCCCCAATTGTCGTTACCAAATGTGACGTCTTGAAACTCCTCCGCAGATGGGCCCGGATATCGCGCGGATACCCGGCCCCATCGATCACGCAGCATTCTTTGTGCTGCTATGTCCATGCGGCACTCTTTGTGCAGCTATGGTTTAGTACAACAGCAATCCGGCCAGACCGGCAGTCGGTATGACCCACACCACATCAAGCTTGAATCTCAATTGGGCCAGCAATGCGGCAGCAAAGATCAGCAGCGATACCCAATGATGCTGCGCCGTCATCCCCACGGTGATCACCGCGGAGAAGATCATGCCGATGATCGCGGGGCGTATGCCGCGCAGCGCAGCCTTGATCACCGCGGACTGTTTGATTCGGTTCAAGGCGTGCGTCCCGGCTATCATCAGGATGCCCGGCGGCAGGAAGATGCCCAGGGTCGCGACCAGCGCGCCCAGGAATCCAGCCACTTTGTAACCGATGAAAACCGTGCTCAGGACGATGGGGCCCGGCATGATCTGACTCATGGCGATGGCATCGACGAATTCCTGCGATGTCAGCCAGCCATTGCTGTCCACTACGGTGGAGTGCATGAGAGGAATGAACACATATGCGCCGCCAAACAGGAACAGGCTCATGGCGCCGAAAGTCGTGAACAGCTTGAGCAGCATGGCCGCGTTGACGCTCCAGAACGGAACCGTCAGCGCCAGTGGTGCGGCGGTAACGCTGAGCAACCTGCCCTGGGGCTTCGGTGCGCTGTCCGGTTGATTGCCGGCAACAGGAGCTTTCTCCCGGAATATCAGCCAACCGGCCACACCCGATACGACGATGATGGACAGGGAAACGGCGAAGCTGCCTTGCCATACCATCAATGCGCCGGCGACCAGGGTGATCATGGCTTCCGGGACGCCCTTTATCGTCTTGCGCCCCATGTTCACTGCGGCGACGAGAATGATCGCCGCGACGGCCGGAAGGAATCCCATGAACAACTTGCTCACCGCCGGCATTTGCCCCCAGGTGAGATAGGCGACAGTCAATGCCAGCATCAGCAGGAAGGCCGGCAGGATCACACCGATGGTGCAGACCAGCGCGCCTGCCGTGCCGCGCAGGCGATGACCGACGTAGGCGATCGCGTTCACCGCGATGGCCCCGGGCAACACGGTTGCCAGCGACACGCCATCCAGCATCTCTTCATGCGTGAGCCATTTGCGGCGCTCCACCACGTTGTTCTCGACCACGGCGATCAGCGCCATGAACCCGCCAAAGGCTGTGCTGCCTATGCGCAGAAAAAGGGTGAACAGCGCCCACAGTGAAACTCGCTCAGTATTCAATATCGCCTCCAATAAAAATTAGCAACAAAAACCCCTTCGCCCACACGATCGGGTGAATTCACGAACTACATTTTCAAGATTTTCAGATCAGACAGGAACGCCGTTAATCATTCAGCATCCTCAGCAAAGCGGTATTGGAACTGGCCAAAACCAGGAACTCCGGGTTGTGCAGATCTTCCTTGTTATAGCGCAGCGCTTGTTCTGCAACGTCGCAGACCATGCCGCCGGCCTCATTCACCACAGCATGGGCTGCCGCAGTGTCCCACTCCATGGTCGGCCCCAGGCGCGGATAGAAATGTGCTGCCGCTTCGGCGACCAGGCACAGCTTGAGCGAACTGCCCATGCTGATACATTCGTGATCTCCCAGTTTCTTCAGCAAGGCTGTTGTGCGTTCATCGCTGTGCGAGCGGCTGGCAACGACCTTGATAGCCGAATCGGCCGCATGAGCCTTGGCCTGGATGGCTTTTGCCGCATGGGTACCGCGCTGCACAAAAGCACCGGTGCCGCGCGCACCGTAGTAACAAACGTCCAGCACGGGCGCGTAAACCACGCCCAGTACAGGCACGCCGTTCTCCACCAGCGCGATGTTGACGGTGAATTCGCCATTGCGCTTCAGGAATTCCTTGGTTCCGTCCAGCGGATCGACCAGCCAGAAGCCTGCCCACTTGCTGCGCTCGGAATAGGGAATGTGGGCATCTTCTTCGGAGAGGATGGGGTAACGCGGCTCGAGCTTGCTCAATCCGGCCACAATGACTTTGTGCGAGACCAGATCTGCCAGGGTCAGAGGGGAATTATCGGCCTTGCTGGTTTCGCCGAAATCCTCACCGTGATAGATCTCCATGATCGCAGCGCCTGCTGCGCGTGCCAACTTCTCTACTTCTTGCAGGAGTGGAGCCAAATCATTATTGAATGACAACGATTGCTGGGCAGTACTCTTCATTACCAGTTTCTCCTCATTTTCACCCCCTGGATAGGGCAGCGTCCGTATCTAATTGTTTAGATGCATTATCAATAAGGCACTATTCTTTTTGGCCCTTATGCATTGTTATGCCCAAAAATTACAGCATCATCAATAAACTGTATATAGATCGTTCGGTTCATGCGATTTCAACAATTCGTCTTCAAGATCATAAGGTTGATGCAATGACGATGTGCCTGACATTTGCTGACATCATGGTTATTGGTGCCGACGCAATACTCATGCACGACTCGCATCAGGAGAGCGGCGCGGCGCCGAAAATGCGGCTCAGATTCAGTACCGGGACCGGCGAACCTTGATGCTCGAAACAGGAAATGGCCAACTCCCTCCAGACACTGCTCTCGTCAGGCAGCGGGCAGGCCTGCTCATCATTCACCGCCAGCTGCCTGGGCGGGGAGGCCAGCGCCAGTGCGCCGAATTGAGGGTATGTGCCGCGTTGGCGCTGATAGCCGACCACGGCGAGAAATGACTCTTCAAGAGGCACGGAACCCAGTCTTGCCTTGATGTCCATGATCGGGAGCAGGCGCTCCTGCCACAACACCACGCGGCGGCAATACTCGGGCGTGTGCGGCACGGCAAAGGTTGCGGGCGCATTGACCAGATGCAGCAGTTCGCGCACCCCCACTGCTGCTTGGCATGAGTCGCCGAAATCCAACAACCAGGCATTCATACGTGGCATCGCAATCCCTTATTCAATGGAGGTCTGAACCCGGTGTTCAATGTATGCAGCCAACCTGTTCGAGTGGCTGACACTCAGCAGTCCCCCGTTATGGGGAACCAGCCCCAGGATCGGCGTATCCGCTTTCTTCATCGCAAGGGGGACTTCATGGCTTTGCCCCGCGACCTGCTTCAGTATGCTCACGTCATTGCACAGCACGCCGACATACCCGGTTTCGATCGCAAACACGACACAGGTGCGGCGTGAAGCAGGTACGCTGCCCAGTAATTCGAGCTGTTCGGACAGGCAATAGACCGGCCAGCGCTGGCGCATATAATGAATCCAGCCGACACTTTTTTCCCGGGGGTCGCTGCCATCCACATCGGAGGCAGATTCCAGCGTGCGGATCTCACTCTGCCGGAACATCAGGTCCAGACCATCGATCTTCAGCACAGCCGCAGACGTGTTCATCCCCGCGGCGGCCAATGGAAGTTGCACCATGTTCATCTGCGAACCAGCCGTTCAACATGCTCGATCAGCACGTCATCGTTATACGGCTTGGTGAGGTACACATCCACGCCGGCCTCCTTGCACATCTTGCGATGCTTCTCCGTGGAACGCGAAGTGATCATGATCACCGGCACATCCTTGGTACGCGCCGAGTCACGCACATGAGCCGTCAGCTCGATGCCGTTCATGCGCGGCATCTCCATGTCCACCAGCATCACGTTGGGCACGAATCTCTGCAGTATGTTCACCGCTTCCAGCCCGTCGATCGCCGTGCGCACCTGGTAGCCCGCATCCTGCATAACCGTGGACGCGGCACGCCGCGCGCTGAGAGAGTCGTCCACCACCAGCGCAGTGAGCGCTCCCGCAGCCTCTGCGCCTGCACCGGAAGCCGCTTGCGGGCTGGCGGATGCAACCGGCCTGCGCAGCTGGCGTTGCGCCGGGGTGCGCAGCAATTCCACCAGGTCGATCACCGGGGCCACGCTACCGTCGCCCAGGATCACCGCACCTACCGTGCCCGTAATTTTCGGTACATAACGTCCGAAGTTCTTCAGCACCACTTCCTGGTCGCTGATCACTTCCTGCACCAGCACGCCCTTGGCGGCACCGCTATCGGTACGGGTAAGCAGCACGGGGAAGCCCAGCCGATCCTTTTCGCGCCTGTCGCCGGGCAGATCCAGCAGGGTTTCCAGCTTGACTAGCGTATGCACGGTATCGCCTGCACGGTAAACGTGCTGCGATCCGACCTGCTCGATCTGGTCCGCCGCAACATAGTGAATGTCTTCCACACCGTGGCTGGACACGGCGATCAGCTTGTCGCGATGCCGCACCACCAGGGTATGGGCTGACAGCAGGGTGGCCGGCAGGCGCAGCTCCACGGTCAGGCCTGCGCCCCGTTCCGAATTCAGCGCCAGCGTTCCCTTCATGTCCAGCACCCGGCTGTACACTACGTTCATGCCGACACCGCGCCCCGATACCTGGGTCGTGTCGTCTCGCGTAGAAAAGCCGTTAACCAGTATCAGGCGTGCCAGTTCGTCAGGAGAGAGTTCGCGCTCGGGCTCGACCAGCATGCCCTTGCCCTCGGCAATGCGCTTGATCGCCGCATAGTCGAGTCCCGCGCCGTCATCTTTACAGCGCACGACGATGGTATTGCCCTCGCGCGCAAAGCTCAGCTCGATGTTGCCGGCCACCGGTTTACCCTGGGCCGTGCGCACGGCGGGCGCCTCGATGCCATGGTCGACCGCATTGCGCAGCACATGCATCAGCGGATCCATCAGCTCGTTCAGCACATTGCTGTCGATGCTGGTGTTATCTCCCTTGATCTCCAGCGTCACCTGTTTATCCAGCAGCCGGGCGGTTTGCCGCACGCTGCGCTGCAAGCGGGATACCACGCTGCTGACCGGAACCAGGCGCGTACGGATCACCGCATGCTGGCTGTCCGTATGCAAGCGCTGCTGAACTTCCAGCAACTCGCCCAGCGTATACAGCTGCTCATTCACTTGCGCCTGCATCTGCTGCGCGTCGTTTGCAGCCTCGACCAAGCGTCGTGTGACCGTATGCAGCTCGCTGAAGTGTTCGAATTCCAGCGGGTCAAAATCTTCTTTATCACGCGCATCCTGCTCCGGCGCTGCCACGCCGCGCACATCGACCAGATGCTCCAGCTCGGACACCAGATGCTGGAATGACTGCAACTGGAGCTTGATTCCGTCGGCCTGCTGCGAGGTGAGACGCAGGCGCTCCCGTATCTGCGAATTCGAGATCAGCGTTTCGCCCGACAAGCGCAGCAACTCATCCACCACAGGCGCCGGCACACGCAGCACATGTACCTGCGGCTGCGTCTCCGGCCTGGCTTGCTGCATGGGATTTTCAGCCTGTTCCGCGGCCTCGCTCTGGATGCCGGTCACGGCGGTAGCCATGGCGACGGAGATTCCTTCACGGTCTATGCGGTTGGCGGTATCCAGCACCTCCTGCAACACCTCCCGTGCAAGCGCAGGCGCAGAGCCGACCCCCATCAAGGCTTCGCTCATCGCCTCAAGGCAATCACCCGCATTGGTCAGCACGTTTGCCAGCGCGCGGTCGGGCATCGCATCGGCTTCGGACAACGCAACCAGGATATCTTCGATGTGATGGGTCAGGTTGGCGATGCCGCGCACCCCCACCGTATTGGCCGCACCCTTGAGAGTGTGGGCGGCGCGCATGGCGCGTTCCACATCCTTGCTGCTGCCCTGCCCTGCCGCCAGACGCTCGATCGCGGCGGTGAACGCGGCAGTTTGCACGGGGAGCTCCTGCAGCAAGCCATCCAGCAATTCCGCGTTGATGTCGTCGGGCAGAACCAGCGAGACGTCCTCGGCACTGGCTTCGGATTGGCGTGCCGCTTGGTGCTCTTCGCTCTGCACCATCTCGACATCGACCAGAGACTTTACCCATAGCTGCGCTGCATCCGTGGCAACAGGCGTGCGCCAGACCGTATCAGTCAGCAAACCGACCAGAGCTGCGCTCGCACTTTCATCCCAGGGAGAGGCCAGGTAGGCGGCAATGCGGCCGGGTAATTGTTTCAGCAGCTCGTATTGATCGGGGGTGAGCTCATCGGCAATCGCAGACAGCGAGTAAACCAGGCGCGTCAATACCGCGCCCAGCGCTGTCATGCCGATCGACTCGGCCGCCATGGCAAGCCGTTCCAGCAGCTCCCGGTAGTTGGCCTGCGCCACCCGCCTGTCGCCTGCAGAAAGCCCGGGGGAAACCACAGCTGCCAGATCTTCAACGAACTGGTCGTCCATGCGGGAAAATTCTTTACCCAGCATGGCCAGCATTCCGCCATCCACCTGCTGCACACCCGCTGACGGCAGCGGCTCCTGAAGAACCACCGGCGCTGCGGCGGCGGATGCCGGGGACGTTTCAGCAGCGCTTGCATCCGCTGCCTCTGTCACGGCCGGAGTTTCGAACAGCATATGCCTCAATACTGCCGCGTCCGTTTCACTCAAGGGCAACGGCCAGTCTGCCAGCGCCAGATGTTGAACGAGCGCTTCGCCCGCGTTGCGGTCTCCCTCGCTCATCACATAGGCCAGCAGCAACTCCGTCAGCGTCGACAACAAGTCGGCTTCCGCCCGGGTCAGCGCCCTTCTTTCGCGTTTGATGACAAGCAGATTCTCTTCAATCATGGCGCAGGCATATTGCATCCCGGCCAGTTCAGTGGCGCCAGCGGCGGCGCCTATCTTCCGCATCACCCCTATGTAGCGATGCAATGCACTCTCGGCCGCTACCGCCTCTTCGGTTAACGAGGCACCGGCAGACATCACGCTCCAAAGTTCGTCTAAGGGTTCAGCTGCTATCTGACTGAATTTCATCAGGGCTTGCTTAAGCATATCCATGATATCCCTGGTTGGTCATCGTTGATCCAACCGTTTAGGCGGGAAGCTTGAATACGCGCACTGCACCCAGAAGTTGCTTCGCGTAATCCAGCAGATTGGAGGTCTGCGCAGCCTGTTCATGCAGCTGAACCGTTGTCTGCTGGTTACTTCTCTTGATCAGGGCCGCGCTGTCCAGCAGAACCTGTCCGGCCTTGGCCTGAATCTCGGAAGTGCTGGCGATCTGTTTTACCGAGTCCACCAGCTCGGCAGTATTCTGCTGCGTGAGTTCCATCTGCTGACCGGCTTGCTCGGCCAGGCGGCTGCCTTCCACGATCTGGCTGATGGCGTTATTCATGGTGCTCACCGTATCTGCAGTCTCCAGCTGAATGTTGCTCACCAGCGCGGAGATCTGCTGCGTAGCCTGACGTGCGTTCTCGGCCAGTCGTTGCACTTCGTCCGCCACCACCGCGAATCCGCGTCCGGCCTCACCCGCAGAAGCCGCGTGCATACTGGCGTTCAGGGCCAGGATGTGGGTACGTTCCGCAATCACGTTAATCAGGTTCACCACGCCGGAAATTTCCTGCGAACGCTCACCCAGCCGCTTGATCCGTTTTTCCGTTTCGCGAATAACGTCACGCGTGCTGTTAATGCCGCTCACTGTACTGTTCACCGTACTAAGCGCCTGTTGTGTCGACCTGATCGCGTTGTCGGCCACGGCATTGCAGGCCTGCGCCAGACCCGCAATGTTGTGCATCGACTGCGCCGCGGATTCCAGCGATGCCGCCGTACGTTCCACCTGTTCGCGCTCCAGCTCTGCCGTTGCCAGCAGCGTATCCGCCTTGGCCTGCACCGTCATGGAAGCCCTGGTAACGTCCGCCGAAATATTGTTCACATCGGCCATCACCTTCGCTGTTTCGTTGGTGAGCAGGTTAAGCGCGTCGGCGATAGCCCCGGTGACGTTCTCATTCACCGGCACGCGGACGGTCAAGTCTTTCCTCGACAACTGCGCCACGGCCTGCAGCAGGGACAGCACCGATTCGTTCAGCTCGTCGTTTTCCTTCTTGATCGCAGCCTGCACCGCCTCGCGTTCGTCCATCATCTTGTCGAACTGGTTCGCCAGCAGGCCCAGTTCGTCCTGGGTCTTCAGGTTTGCACGAGCGTTGGCATTACCGGCAGCAATCTTGGCGATGGTGCCCCGCAGCGTGCCGAGAGAACTTGAAATGGCGCGAATAATCGTCCATGCCAGCAAACCGGTGACCGCCATCAGTGCAACGATCACGGCGCGATGGAAACGTATTGCGTATGCAAGCTGGCTGCCTTCACCTCAGCCGTTTTCATGTTCCTGCTGCTCGAGGTTGTAATTGGGTAATGTTGGCAATAGCTACTTTAATCGGCTCATACAGGGGAGCCAGTTTTTCCTGAGAAATATGGGCAGGCTTCAGCCATCTTCCCTGCGCTCAACGCCACCATAAAGATGTCGTTTTCCTTCGCATAAGCGGCACGGCTGCGTCTTCCAGGCATTGAACAGTTCGCGCTGTTTGTCCCCCTGGATGGATGCCTCATATTTCTTCGACAGCCGCCGTAACTTCGGCACGTATATTCAAGAACTCATCAACGCGTCGTCGCCACGTTATCCGGGTCCGGGTTCGCGAGCGCGTCCAGAAGCACACCGCGGTTACGAGCCTGCAGATAGTTAACCTGGTCGAAGGCCTGGACGTTATCCAGGGTTTGCTGCATCTCTTCATCCAGCTTCGCCAACGCGCTCAAGCCGTCGGTGGTAGCGTAGATGATCGTACCCAGCATCAGCAGGGTAATGGCAGTCACCAGGAAGATCAGGCGGGTTACGATTGGTATGTTCTTAAACATTTTTCCCCTCTTTCAATTCACATCTAAAATTCGTTTAACTTCACCTGCAACAACACTTTGCGGCTCTTCTGCAAGCCGGCTGGATCGGGTATCGAAGCCCCGAAAACCGCTACCCGGGCAGCATCCCGGTCACTGCGCTGAACGCGCCAGCTCCTCGAAGAATGATTCGTGGTCGAACTCAAGCCAGACGCTGTCGTCTTTCACATAACCGCCGCGCACATGAGCCTGCAGGTCTTCCGGCAATTGCGGCAAGCCGGGCAAAGAGTTCATGTCAGATAAAGGTTTGGGAAAATCATCGATCAGCAGACCGACGGCTTTGTCGCCTTGGTCAAATACCAGCACCCGCTGCGCCTCCGCATCCTCGGATGGCGGCAAGCTGAATAACTGGCGTAAATCGAATACTGGAACCAGATTACTGCGCAGATTGACCAGCCCCAGCAACCACGGAGCCGAACCTGGCAGATCCCATATATTGGGACTGTGCAACACTTCACTCGAACAACCAGCCTTGATCAGAAAACTCAGGGCGGCAACCCTGAATCCATAGCGCACGCCGCTCTCCTCCGCGGCCGCGGCCAGCACCAATCCCGCCGGAGGCTCAAAACGATCCAAGGCTGCCGCAGGCGACAACCACTCGTCCATCTCCATACCGCCGGAGATGGACGATTCGTGCGAACTAATTATTTCCATCGTGGTTGATGCCGATTTTTCAGGTCAGGCTTTTCAGTTGATCGACGATCTGATCAGCCGTGAAAGGTTTGGATATATGGCCCTTGGCACCCTGCAGCTCGCCCCAAACCTTGTCCGCCTTTTGCCCCTTGCTGGTCACAAACACCACCGGGATCCCCTTGGTTGCGGCATCCAGCGACAACTGCCTGCATGCTTCGTAACCGTCCATATCAGGCATGACGACATCCAGGAAAATAACTGAAGGCTTTTCGAATTTTGCCTTTTCGATCGCTTCCTTGCCGCTGCTGGCCGTTACTACCATGCAACCCGCATCGCTTAAGATGTTTTTGATATTGGCCAGATCCGCTGCGGAATCATCAACTGCAAGAGCTTTTTTTGCTGCCATTCTTATTCTCCCTTTAGTGAACCTCAAAAATTACGAATTGCTTCGCACCGTTCTACAGCCCAAAACATTCAGCAACCGGATGGTTTCTGTTCTGAAATCGCCCGGTCGCCGCCTCCTTGTTTGTCATTCCTGCTGCCCTATGCCGCGACAAGCGCACTGACAGCTTTATTGTTATTAATTCGCTACAGCACCAACTGCACTTAAAATTTTCCCAGAACTTGCCTGAATTCCTCGTAATCGACCGGTTTGGTCAGATAGCTATCGCACCCCGCCAATGAGCCGCGCACACGATCGAATGGCGATGACTTGCTGGTCAGCATGACAACCGGTGTCTGCTTAAGCTTGGGATTCTTCTTGATATGTTTACAGACCTGGTAGCCATCGGTGCCCGGAAGCATCACATCCAGAAAAATCATGTCGTAAAGATGCTTCCCGACCAGCTCAAGGCCAATCTCTCCGGTTTCGGCCAAATCAACATAGATATTGGAGGCTTTCAGCTCCAGCTCCAGCTGTTTGCGCACGGTGGGACTATCGTCAACCACCAGGGCACGGCGGAATTTCGGGACGCCTTTGAGGTTCGTGGCGTCGGCAACCTGATCCAAATAATGAGCGCTGATTGTGTCAGCATTATTTCTACCCGAGAATATCTGGTTTGCAGGCTCTTGCAGCTGCTTGTCCAGGACCAGGCGATCCAGCATTGCCAATAACTTGACCGGGCTCAAAGGACGCACACAATAAGGATCGCCAGTGGCGTATGCAGGCTCCGCGCTGAATACGAACAATCGCACAAATGCATCTTGCGGGCTGGATTTCGACTTCAGGGTGTCCAAAGAACTGGCGTCGTCTGCATTCACGATGAAGACATCGCAATCGTCCGCGTCGACCCCATCCCAAATCTCGTAACCGCCTTGGGCGCGGCAAGCGGAAATTTTCAGGACATTGCTGATCAACCGGAATTCCGGGACATCAAAGCCTAAAACGCCGACATAAGTAACTTTGGTTTGATCTACGAACGTCCCCACACCCGCCCCCTAGCGACACAAACGAAATCAATACAATTGATCAAACAGCCGAGGGAGAAAGTTGAGGAATGCTGAAAAGCACAAGATATCGAAACGGCTTAATCATGCAACCCCGCTGTCATAGAGCCTTGAGCTCCTTAGACCGGTAACTTTGCGTCCCCACCTTTCGATAGGTTTGCCTTTATTGATCTTACGTGGCGCGCACCTTCGCAGAATATTTTAGTTGTGTCAAGAAAGCGTCAAAATGCCGTCAGAAAGCAGACGAAGGGAAACCCGCAATAAAAGCACCAACTACGAAAATGCGAATAAATGCCACCTTATGCATTGTTGCTGACAAATAGCAGCATATTCATATATTTTATCCAACATTATCGACGCCACCCAAAGAACCGAATGCGCTTGGCCAAAACGATGCGACACCTGCACAGCCCCCCGGAAAATCCCCTATCGCTGAACGTCTTTTCCGGGTGAAGGCCTGCTTATCAGAACGTGTTGCAGTGGAAAGCGAGAAAAGCTGATAAATTCCGCTGGCGGGTAGTGAAGGTAACGATCAATGCCCCCTTTAACCCAGGAAGAAAGATGAAATCTGCCAAGGCGATACTCATCGTTCTCGCGCTGGCCCTGCTCAGCAGCGGCTGCAGCAGGGTTACCTTTGGCTACACCCACGGCGCCTGGCTGCTGCGTTACTGGATCAACGGATACACATCGTTCAATCCCGGACAGAAAGAAGAAATCCGGCACGACGTCGCCGACTATATGCGCTGGCACCGCCAGTATGCACTGCCCGAATACATCGCTTTCCTGCAAAACCTGAACGCATTGGCTGACCGGGACGACGCCTTAAATGCCGACGATGTCGTTCGTGTCCGATCGGAACTTGCCAGACTCTACAAGTTAACCGTGACGCCGCTGGTCCGGCCCGCCGCACACGTATTGAGTACATTGGACAGACGGCAGATAGAAGAACTTCGCAATACGCTGGCCGAAAAGAACCGCGACCTGCGGGAGGAGACACTCTCTGGCACCGAGACCGAGAATCTCGTCTCGCGCGCAGAAAAATACATCCACTTTGTCGAAGGCCTGGCTGGCCACCTGACCCATGACCAGGAAGAAAAGGTCAAGGAAATGAGCCTGCGCATCCCGTTCATCACAGCGTCTTACATCGAACGGCGAGAAGCAAGGCAGCGCACCTTGATTTCATTATTGAATGAGCATGCGTCCGAAGACCGGATCGCCGCCTTCCTTTTCCAATGGGTCGACATGCAGGAAGGTCCAATCTCCCCACAGGAGCAGCAAGTCATCGAAGCCTACGACCGCGCAATGAGTGAAATGATCGTCCGCATTTTCGCCATGCTCACAACGCCCCAAAAAAATCATCTGCGTAAAAAGATAGCGGACTACATTGACGATTTTCAAAGACTCCATTCGGTAACTGAAACGGCCGGCACCGCTCGCGACGCCCAAGGTACCACCTCGGGTAATTAGGGTAGCGTCACCGCATTGGGCTGCGAAGTGAAGTTGAAAACAAAACCAAGCCTGCTCCACCTATAATTGGCGCCCATGACCAAACCGACACCCCACCCTTCCCGGCTCACCAGCCCTCTCGCCGCACAAGAGATGGATGAGCTCGACCAATTCCTGCTCTCCGATGCCACATCCGACGAGACCATGATGCTCGATTGTCTCGATGGATACCTGACCGCCATCGTCATCGGCCCTGCCAGCATCAAGACCAGCGAATGGCTGCCCAGCGTCTGGGGCCCCAGCGAGAAGGATGAGCCTGCCTTTGAAACCTATGAACAGGCAGAGCGCGTCCTCGATCTGATCCTGCAGCAGAGGAATGGAATCGTCGAAAGCCTGCAACGCGATCCGGACCAGTTCGAACCGGTGTTCGACAGCGTCGTCTACGAAGGCGACACGCAGGAGTACCTGGATGGCGAGATGTGGGCACACGGATTCATGCGCGGCATCGAATTGAACAAGGACGACTGGAAGCAATTCCTGGATGACCCGAAATGCGTCGAAATGCTGCGTCCGATCTATCTGTTGGGCGCAGACAAAGTGACCGAGAAGGAAGAATTGCTGGTAGAGACCCCCGCCCAGCGCGAGGAGCTGACCAGGCAGATCCCGGCGAGTGTGGCTGCAATCTATCGTTACTGGTCGCCTCATCGCAAGGATCTCTTCGAACACACCATGACCTCGACTTTCCAGCGAGAACAACCCAAGACCGGAAGGAACGACCCCTGCCCTTGCGGCAGCGGCAAGAAATTCAAGAAGTGCTGCGGAGCAGCAAAGATACTGCATTAGTGGTTAGCGCTCAAAATGACCTCGGCCCCTGTTCACTGCACGACGTGAAGAAGCAGAACGTGCTCGTATTCATTCCTTATCGCCTGAAAATTGGCCAATAATTACATTCAGCCCCACGACATACGTCCCCCCGCCTCCTCCACCCGCGAACTGATACACCTCGCCTGGCCGATGCTGGTGGCGCAACTGGCGATGATGGGCAACGCCGTCATCGACACCGCCATGGCCGGGCGGCTGTCTGCCATCGATCTTGCCGCAGTCGGCATCGCCTCCTCGATCATGGCCACCGTCCTCATGTCGCTGATCAGCGTGCTGCTCGCGCTGCCGCCCATCATCGCCCATCTGTACGGTGCAAATCAGCAAGCCGACATCGGGCGCGAAATACATCAGGGCGTCTGGATCTCGCTGGCGCTTTCAGTAGTGGCCGTCCTGATACTGTGCTTCCCCGGGCCGCTCATCGCCATCTCGGAATTGCAGCCCGTAGTGGAAACCAAGGTGCGCGCCTATCTGGCCGCATCGGCCTGGGGCGTGCCCGGCGCCTTCGCCCTGCGTTTGTTCTTCGGCCTCTCCACAGGCATCGGCCACCCACGTCCGGTGATGTTCTTCAACCTGTTGTCGCTGGCGCTCAAGGTTCCGATGAACGCGCTGTTCATGTACGGCCTGTTCGGCCTGCCGGAGATGGGCGCTGCAGGCTGCGCGGTGGCGACCTCGCTGGATGCCTGGCTGATGGCCGCGCTCGCCTGGGGCTGGTGCCTGACCAATCCGAAATACGCACCGTTCCAGTTGCGCCGGCGTCTCACCGCACCGAACCTCGCCGCCATACGGGAGTTCCTGAAGCTCGGCATCCCCATCGGCCTGACCTTCATCGCCGACGTGACCGCCTTCACTTTCATGGCGCTGTTCATCGCGCGTTTGGGCCCCCTCGTTTCCGGCGCGCACCAGATCGCCGCCAACCTCGCGGCACTGGCCTTCATGATCCCGCTGGCGCTGGGCAATGCCACGTCGGTACTGGTCGGCCAAGCATTAGGCAGCGGACAAACCGGGCGCGCCCGCCACATCTGCTGGGAAGGCATCCGCCTCGGCATGACGATCGCGCTGGCGCTGTGCCTGATCTTCTGGCTGGCCGCGCCGCACATCGCCGCGCTCTACACCACTGACCTGCAAGTGCAGGCAGTCGCAATCCCGTTGATCGTGATGGTCGGCCTGTACCACCTGGGCGACGCGCTGCAAGCCATCACCGTCAATGCCTTGCGCGGCTACAAGAATTCGGTGGTGCCGATGGCGATCTACACCGTGACGCTCTGGGTGCCGGGCCTGGGCGGCGGCATCGTGCTGGGGCTCACCAACTTCTTCGGCCCTGCACGCGGTGCGCCCGGTTTCTGGCTCGCTGCAATCGCCAGCATCTGGCTGGTCGGCGGGTTGATGGCGATTTATCTGAATTTCACTGCGAAGAAACATTGCACCCGCCAGTAATGCTGCAATAAACTGACGCTGACCTTTTAATTCATTCTCGTGTCGTCAGCAGTTTTAGCCACACACCAACCAACGGAATGT
Source organism: uncultured beta proteobacterium (assembly GCA_963840345.1). Taxonomy (GTDB): domain Bacteria; phylum Pseudomonadota; class Gammaproteobacteria; order Burkholderiales; family Gallionellaceae; genus Sideroxyarcus. Next base: position 83,644 of record CAWIYO010000002.1, on the reverse strand, counting down.
AGCCATGAAAAATAACGCACTCATAATCCTTTTGCTACTCTGCACAGCAGCTTGTTCAAGCCCCCCGGTGGAGCGGCCCACTGCCAAGATCGCGCTCGCCCTGGGCGGCGGCGCTGCGCGCGGCTTTGCTCACATTGGTGTGATCAAGGCGCTGGAGGCACAAGGCATCTCTCCCGACATCGTCGTGGGCACCAGCGCCGGCTCCGTCGTTGGTTCACTCTATGCAGCCGGACTCAACGGCTTTCAGATACAGGAACTGTCCATGAACATGGAGGAAGACCAGGTTCTCGACGGTTCGGGCATGTACCGATGCATTGCCGAGACGGTGATCTCGAACAAAAGGGGTTGCATCAAGGGGCAAGCGCTGCAGGATTTCATCAACAGAAACGTCAATGGCCGCCAGATGGAAAAGCTCAATAAGACTTTTGCCGCAGTCGCCACCAACCTGAGTACTGGCGAAATGATGGTATTCCGCTCGGGCAATACCGGCATGGCGGTTCGAGCATCCTCTTCCGTGCCGGTGTTCTTCGAACCCGCCACCATCAACGGCCAGGACTACGTGGATGGCGGGCTGGTCGCGCCTGTCCCGTCCAGCGTTGCCCGCTCATTGGGTGCCGACTTCGTCATCGCCGTCGACATCTCAGACCGCCCCCGGGACAGGAGCACGGCAGGCATCACCGACATCCTTTGGCAAACCTTTTCCATTTACGGGCAGACTATCACTCGTTATGAGCAATCCAGCGCGGATATCGTTATTCGACCTGTAACCGCCGGCCTCCCCTCGACCGACGTGACTGGCCGCAATAAAGCCGTACTCGAAGGAGAAAAGGCTGTTGCGGCAATCTTGCCGGATCTGAAAGCCAAGCTGGTGAAACTGAATGAGACACGGCATGTGGCGGGGATGCCATAAATGTTCAGCGGCAGATAATATTTCGAAGCCCTGACGAATCTCAGAGGCGCTGGATCTTTTCTTCGAGGACATGCCCGGGCCGGCCGACGGCTAACGTGATCGACGCAGCATTGCGACGAAGTTTGGATTTTTGATCTAAACCAAAAGAAATAGAGCGAACATGTTCGATGTCGAAACCATCCGCCGCGACTTCCCCATCCTGCAGCGCAAGGTGCATGGCAAGCCGCTGATCTGGCTCGACAGCGCCGCAACGGCACAAAAGCCACAAGTCGTGATCGACCGCGTGTCGCGGTTCTACGAGCACGAGAACTCCAACATCCATCGCGGCACCCATACGCTGGCGACGGAAGCTTCTGCCGCCTACGAGGGCGCGCGCGCCAAGGTCGCCACTTTCCTCGGCGCGAACTCACCGCAGGAGATCGTATTCGTGCGCGGCACCACCGAAGGCATCAACCTGCTCGCCGCCATCTTCAGCAAGAAGCTGCTGCGCCCCGGCGACGAGATCGTGCTGACCGAAGCCGAGCATCACGCCAACATCGTGCCCTGGCAATTCGCCGCAGAGAAAACCGGCGCCGTCATCCGCGTCGCGCCGGTGGACGACAACGGCGACCTCATCCTCGAAGAATACGAACGCCTGCTCGGGCCGCGCACCCGCGTCGTCTCCGTCACCCATATCTCCAACGCGCTCGGCACCGTCATGCCCATCCACCAGATGACCATGCTGGCCAAGCGCGTTGGCGCCACCGTGGTGATCGACGGCGCGCAGGGCGTGCCGCATCGACGCGTGGACGTGCAGGCCATCGGCTGCGACTTCTATGTCTTCTCCGGGCACAAGCTCTTCGGCCCCACCGGCAGTCGGCGCCGTCTACGGCCGCAAGAAGTTGTGGGACGACATGCCTCCCTGGCAAGGCGGCGGCGGCATGATCCAGCATGTCACGTTCGAAAAGACCACCTTCAATTCACTCCACCCAGGAGATTCGAGGCAGGCACCCCGGCGCTCGCATCGACCGTCGGGCTGGGTGCCGCCATCGACTACCTCAACGGCATCGGCCTCGATGCGATCGAACGCTATGAGACCGAACTGCTGGCGTACGCGCTGCAAGGAATCCGCAGCGTCAACGGCTTGCGCGTGATCGGCATGCCCCGTGACCGCGGCGGCGTCATTTCCTTCGTGATGGACGGCATCCCGGATATGGAAGTCGCCAAGAAGCTGGATGCGCAAGGCATCGCAGTGCGCACCGGCCACCATTGCGCGCAACCCATCCTGGCGCGCTTCGGGCTGGAATCCAGCGTCCGGCCCTCGTTCGCGTTCTACAACATCAAGGGCGAGGTGGACGTGCTGGTGGAGACGCTGCGCAGGATCAGTCTGCGTTGATAGTACTTTCCTGAGGAAAGGTCGAATTCCGTGGATAGAGGGGGAGAAAACATGAAACACCTTTTCAAGATCGTCATTCCATTACTGACCTATGCAACGCTGCTATCGGGTTGCTCTACCGGAACCATGATTGCTACCGAACCTATAATTTCACGTAGCGTACACACGACTGCCTACCCTTCCGCCACCTCGGCAAAACACAACATTCCAGAAGTGCCTGACGGATACATAAGGCTATACATATACCGACCGCAAACGTTCATTGGAGTGATGGACAACCCCGTTGTAACCATCAATGGCAAGCTCATCGGCAACCCGGAGAATCCCTATGAAAACCGTTTCCTGCCGGGTGCCATATTCGTGCTGGATACTCCGGGCGACATTGCACAAGTCTCATGGGTCTGGGCATACGTCAAGAACGACAAGAACAAAGTATTGTCTTTATCCTCCAAAGAGTCGCGCATTTGGTATCTAAGGTGGCATATTCCTCCACTCAACTTCCCGGGAGAGCGCTATCTCGAGGTAACTCCTCAGGAGACCGCAGTCCGGGAAATTGAACCGCTACGTTTCACAGGCTACGTCAAGCTGACACCTCCATAAGACGGCTGACTCAGGGCGTGTGGTTGGTGTACGTAGGAGTGCGCATGTCGAACCATGAAAACGTTATCCCCAGTTTTACCAGAACAACTCTGTGGATAACCGAACTTTCTGCTGTCCTCACATTCACTTACCCGGCTGAACGAAAACATCGCGCTCACTTGTCTACCTCATGCGAGGCGTATACTCCTCGTCGCAGCTTCCTCACAACTTGAGCAAGGAGCACACCATGTGGCGTTCATGTCGGGTTCAGGATGTACTGTTTCTATTGGCCTGCGTTCCTTTTACGGCGCACGCCTTCCAGGCCGCGGATGTCGAATCGACCAGCCTTCCCGGCCAGTTCTTCGCACCGTACGAAACCAACAGTTTCATGCTCAAAAGCAGTCGCAACGACGACCCCGCTTCGGAGATCAACCTATCCCTGCGCTACTTCTTCAGGTCGCAAACATCTCCTGAAAGCAAAATGGAAATACTGGGATTCAATCCTTTCTTCTCATACACCGGCAAATATGACTTCTACTGGTGGCCGATGCGAGATACCCGCCCCTCGGCCCCCGTCATCAGCCGCTACCAGAACCCCGCCCTGCATTTTCGCTACCAACTGCCGGACACCGCTTACTCCCGAACAGGCGACTGGGCAGACATCGGTTTCGAACACATCTCCAACGGCCAAGCGTTGACCGTCAGCAGCAACCGGGCCGCTGTGCTCAACGCATACCAAACGAACAACAATGCATTGATGGATAGCATCAGCCGCGTGGGTGCCACGCTGGCACTGACGCTTGAAGGCAAAAAGATGATCAGCAGCAGAAGCGATCTTTCGATCAAGTGGTACGCCTATCGCTCCAGCCAGGAGGCCGATGTTTTCTGGGGACGTTTCGCCAACCGCAACGTGGACTTCAACGATTTCCAGCGCATCAAAGTGCAGTGGCGTATCAAGTACGACGGCCTTCGCATCACCGAGCTGCCCTGGCAATTCTGCGCCGAGATGAGTGTGGGCAGGCTGGGTCTGTCTGAAGATTCGTGGAATTTCATGCTCAACACGCCGGTTCGCATGTTCGGCAGCTATGAGATTCCGTTCGCCATCACCGCGCATCGCGGCCCCATGAACAATCTCTCGGATTACACCAGGCCGCAGAACACCCTGGCCGTGGGCCTCACATTCGCCTACTGATAATCCGAACCTGGGTCTTGTTTTGGCAAAAGCGCGCGAGTGCGGGCCTGCTCGCCCGCTTATTTGTAGCAATAGCTCAGCGAGATGAACGCCTCGTCCTGCAGTCGGGTGTTGACCAGCGGGCTGTGGTGGATGGCCGGCCCCAGCCATCTGCGCAGCGCGTAGACAATCACATTCCAGTCCCCCGCCACTGGCGCCTCCCACACGAAACCCAGCATGGGAGTGGTGGTCGCCTTCGGCGCATACACCGGATAAATGCTGCGGCTGGCTTCGGCTGGCGAGACGCCGTAGAAATATCGTGTATATCGGCCCGAGAAATGTTCGACGCCCACGAGGGGATAGATCGCGCCGCTGCCCACTTCAATCTCGCCGGCGTACATCAGCTCATACATCCCGCTCCGGGACTGGTTGGCATCGTAAAAAGCATTCACGAAGAAGCCGCCTATCGGGGTCTCCTGAAAAGTCCCGATGCCCAGCGGAACGGAATTCTGGCGCGCATCCAGACCGCGCAGGGTGGGATTGTCGGTGCGATAGCCATCCAGATTGACGCGCCCGACCACTTCAAGGTAGCCATAGCCCAGCGGCAGCGTCTTGACACCGAAGGTATCGAAGCGCGCAAAAAAACGGCCATAGTCGAAATAGAGATAGGGAACCGCGATCAAAGTGTTGCCATCGTTCCTGACCGGGTTGGTGCTCACATAGACGGCGCCGCCCACATCGCCTTTAATGCGATCGGACAAGTCCCCCTCGACCAATTCCTCCTGGGCCAACGCCGTTGCGGCAAACAGGCTCAGGGTAAACGCGAGCAGGAGGTTCATGCGGGTAACTGCGGAGCAGGACGGAAAAAGCGGGAAGTCATTCTTATGCATCATGCGATTCTATCTCATCCTTGTTGCAGGTCTCATATCCGCTTGCGGCAACGGCATGAGCAGCTGTTTTTTCCGCATTGACACGCCGCCCCCCACTCCAATAAAGTCCGCCCCACTTGCAGATCTGCCGGATGCACATCGCGCCGCACGTACGGTGCGAGGCCTAAAGCAGAGTCCCCAGGACAGTGAGGCTGGCGCAAGACAACAATTAGCTGGAAGCCAGCAACTGTTCAACAAGGGGAAACTATGTCTCAATCACCGGGCATCATCGTCAGTCCATCCAAACGCGGTTTGATCTGGCCGCTGCTGCTGTCGCTGTTCTTGCCGTGGCTAGCCGCCTGGTTCGCCTACCCCGAAACGCACCTGCCGCCCAAGTTCGGCGTCTTTCCGCCGGTCTTCGTGCAGGCGGCACCTGCCTTCAACTGGGTGCTCTTCATCGTCCTCGCGCTGGTGGAGTTGGGCGTCCTGCTCTTCCTGCTGTTCCCGCAATGGTTCGGCTTCAAGCCGGTGATGCCCCCGGCGCCCGCCCCGCGCGCAAGACTACCCATCTGGTTCTGGATCGGCGCCGCCTTCATGCTGTTCTTTTGGTGGCTGATGTGGACGCGCGTAACCCCGTTCGGCGATCTGGTCTACTACGCCTTCACCCCGCTATGGTGGGGCTTCATCCTGGTGCTTGACGGGCTGACCTACCAGCGCAATGACGGCAAGTCCCTGCTGTCCAGTAAACCCTCGCTCTTCTTCATCAGCGCGGTGTTCTCGGTGGCGGGCTGGGGCTATTTCGAATACTTCGACTATTTCGTGCTTTCCAACTGGTACTACCCCAACGGCCACATGTCCGCATTGAGCCACCCGACCACGGTGCTGCTGTTCCTGCTGGCCTACACCACCGTGTGGCCGGTGGTCTTCGAGTGCTACACCCTGCTCAGGACCTTCCCCGGCCTGAGCGTGCGCTACAGCAACGGCCCCAGGCTCGCCTTGCCCGGCGATGTGCTGCTGTGGGGCGGCCTGGCGCTGATCGTGCTGATGGTGTTCCTGCCCTACCCGCTGTTCTGGGCGGTCTGGGTAGGCCCGCTGGCCGTGATCTCGGGCATGCTCATCCGCAACGGCGTGTGGACGCCCTTCACCGCCATGGCGCAGGGCAACTGGAACCCGGCCCTGCTGATGGCGCTCTCTTCGCTGCTGGTCGGATTCTTCTGGGAGATGTGGAACTACGGCAGCGCCCATCCCGACGCCGCGCTGCAGACCAACCCCAACTACTGGATATACGACATTCCCTACGTCAACGCGATCCACCTCTTTTCCGAAATGCCGCTGCTCGGCTATTGCGGTTATCTGCCGTTCGGCATCCTGGTATGGGTCTCGTTCATCTGGGCAGGCGAAGTGTTCGGTTTCGATCCGAGCCTCGGCCTGGAAGAAGAAACCTCGCCCGCACCGGGCGTCGCATGATGTCCTGGTTGCGCCTGGTTCTGCAGTCGATCGGAATGGCTGTGTTGCTGTTCCCATGGACCGTCATCGCCCAGCCGCAGGAACTCAGCGGTAAATGGTTCCAGCCGCCCGAGGGCTGGCAGTATGACGGTCGATCGCCGGCCACCATCGACGGCCTGACTCCGGTCAAAGACATCTCCCCTACCGGCGGGCGCTTCCTGCTCTTGGCGGACTTCGAGATCGACACAGCGTCCAGGCGAGTGCTGGATTTCAAGAATTCCAGCGTGATCGGCCACTTCCATCACTGGGTGTTCGACAGCAACGACCGCCTCGTTGTCGAGACCACAGGCGGCATCCAGAGCCAGGCCGACAATCTCTTCCTGCTGCGCCACGCGCGCGAACTGGACCTGGCGCCAGGCCACTACCGGCTGGTGACCGAGATCGATTCGCCCTTCTTCCTCGCCGAACCGCGCCCCTATCTCGACGACCTTAAGGAGTATCACCAGCGCATCAAGCCGTGGAATGCGCTGGCGCTCGTGTGTATGGGCATCCTGCTGGCACTCTGCATCTATTACGCAGTCCTTGCGTGGTCCCAGTCCAGCGTGGTGAATGCCATGTATGCGGTGTTCATCCTCGGCAACCTGCTCTACAACGGCACCGCGCTGCTGGTTTATCCCGACCTGTTCGATCTGCGCTGGTTCTACCTCATCAGCGTGCCCATCCTGTTCTCCAACTGCGCCTACATCGTATTCGTGATCACCTTGCTGGGCATAAGGCACGCCACCCACCCGCGCCTGTACCGGGCGGGACTGGGGCTGCTGGGCCTGTTTGCACTCTTCATCCTGCTGGCGCTGGCAAAACCGAACTGGTCGCTGGAACTGGATCGCTACGGCGTCGCGCTGTTCATGAGCTATGGACTCATCGCAGGTATTGTCCGCGCAAGGGAAGGCAACGCTTCGGCGCGCCTGTATCTGGTGGCGAACATCGCGTTCTTCGCCCTGGGCTCTACCGCAATCTCCATCAGCAAAGTGGATAGCGTGCAGGCGTTCTACGTGGAGCATCTCGGTCTGGTGGCGGTCACCGTGGAAGGTCTGCTGCTGGCACTGGTATTGGCGTGGCAGATCACGCAATTGCAGCGCGCCAAGGAAAGCGCCTTGTTGCGACAGAAGCGGAGCGAGGAAGACAGCCAGGCGAAGAGCACCTTCCTCGCCAACATGAGCCACGAGATACGCACGCCGATGAACACCATCATCGGCATGTCGCAACTGGCGATCAACAGCGCGACCGACGCCAAACAACGCGACTATCTCGCCAAGATACTCGCCTCCGGCGAACACCTGCTGGGCGTGATCGATGACATCCTGGACTTCTCCAAGATCGACGCCGGCAAGACCAGGCTGGAGGCCATCGATTTCGACCTGGGCCAGGTCAAGCGCACCCTGATCAACCTGTTCGAGTGGAAAGCCGCCGAAAAAGGGCTGCGCCTTACCATCGAGATCGACCCCGCTGTGCCGCGCCACCTGTGCGGCGACCCGCTGCGGCTCAATCAGATCCTGATCAATCTCGTCACCAACGCCATCAAGTTCACCGAGCACGGAGGGATAGTCATCCTGGCCAAGAAACTCGGCGAGGATAAAGCCGGCGTAGTGTTGCGTTTCGAGGTACGCGATACCGGTATCGGCATCACCGAAGAACAACAGGCCGTCCTGTTCCTGCCCTTCCAGCAAGGCGACCCGACCACCACGCGCAAGTACGGGGGGTCCGGCCTGGGCCTGGTCATCTGCAAACGTCTGGCAACGATGATGGGCGGCCAGATCGGACTGGAGAGCGCGCCGGGCAAGGGCAGCACCTTCTGGTTCACTGCGCATCTGGGCATCAGCGGCGCGCCACTCCCCGCAACGCCGGAAAACGCTGAAGCACAGCAGCTATCCACCGTATCCATCCTCAGCGGAACACGCGTCCTGCTGGCCGAGGATCATCCCTTCAACCAGCAGGTCGCCATCGAGTTCCTGAATGCCGCCGAGATCGCAGTGTCCGTCGCCAACAACGGGCAGGAAGCGCTAGACCTGCTGCGCCACGAACGCTTCGACTGCATCCTGATGGACACGCAGATGCCGCTGATCGACGGACTGGAAGCCACCCGCTTGATACGCGCCGACCCGGCGCTGGCCGGGATACCCATCATCGCCATGACCGCCAACGTGACGACCGAAGACCGCGAGCGTTGCCTTGCCGCCGGCATGAACGACTTCATCGGCAAGCCGTTCAAGCGGGAAGACCTCTACGCCACCCTGGTGCGACAACGACTGGGCCGGCTGCGCAACAAGGCCGTGCCCGGGGCGGCAGATGCCTCCGATTCGCCCACAGAACAAGACATCATCGATTTCAGCGAACTGGCCTGGTTGTTCAACGGCAACAGGGAAAAGATGCACGTGTTCGCGCACAAGTTCATCGAATCGGTACTGGAAGACATCGCCAGGATCGAAGCCGCCCTCGCGCGCAGCGACATGGCAGCGATACGCCAACTGGGCCACCGCGCGAAAGCCCCGGCGAACATGGCGGGCGCTTCGAAGATACGCGACCTGTTCCAGGCGCTGGAGGAATTTCAGGAAAGCGACGGCCACGAGAAAGCGGCCGCCATCGTTTCCCAGTTGCGCCCGCTTGCGCTTCAGATCACCGCCCACGTAGAGAACGAACTGCCTGCCCAGGGAAGAATGTCATGAACCGGAACGCCGCAGCAAAGGCTCACCAAATCGGAGGGAGGTCCGTCCGTGCTGGGGCAGCGCCCCCGCATTGACACACCCCGCCCCACTCTAATAAAGTCTGCCCCTCTTGCAGATCTGCCAAATGCACATCGCGCCGCACGTACGGCGCGAGGCTCACGGCAGAATCCCCAGGTAGCGAGGCTGGCGCAAGATGATGAACCCGCAAAGACGGGCGCATTGCCAGCACACGACTGCAAAAGGGGAAGCACTTGTCTCATCTCGCACCGAGCATCCTTCACTCGGGCCACACCAAGCGTGGCCTGTCGCCGTTCGCCAGCCAAAATGGAATAACAACAGGGAGAAAATCATGGTCGCACCGCTCGTAATCGCAGCCTTGACGCCATTCGTCAAGGATTTGTTCGCCAATGGGTTGAGCCTGCTAGGCAACGCAATAATGGCAAAAGGCAAAGAAAAGGTAGAAGAAACGCTGGGCGTGAAATTGCCTGCAGACAGCCAGCCACTTTCGCCAGAGAAACTGGCCGAAATGCGGGAACTGGAATTTTCCCACGAAGAAAAACTGCTGGAACTGGGCATCAAGAAACAGGAACTAGAACTGGAAGCAGAAAAGTCCGCCACCGAGGCAGTGACCAAACGCTGGGAAGCGGACATGTTGAGTGATTCGTGGCTCAGCAAGAACATCCGTCCACTCTCATTGATCGCAGCGTTCGCCTTATTCCTCATCTTTTCACTGCTATCGCTGTTCAACCTCAATGTCCACAATGACTACCTCTCCCTGCTCGGTGAATTGCTGAAAATAATGGTCGGCGCATACTTCGTCGGGCGCACAGTTGAAAAGAGCGTAGACCTGTACCAAGGCTGGAAGCAAACACAGGGGAACTGACATGACACTCGGACAAAACCAACAGGCCTTTGCACGCGACCTGGTCAAATTGCTGCAACAAGCTTTCGAATCCGGTTATGACGTGCGTATGGGCGAAGTGCTGCGCACGCCTGAGCAGCAAAGCATCTACATGCAGACAGGCCGCAGCAAGACGATGAATTCCTTGCACCTGAAAAAATGCGCGGCCGATCTGCATTTCTTCAAGGATGGGCAACTTTGCTATCCGCCGGAGTTGGGGAAGTTTTGGGAAAGCCTGGCGCCCACCATCAACCGTTGGGGCGGCAACTTCCGAAATTTCAAGGATGAGCCACACTTTGAACGGCAATGCTGAGGTCTATTTAGGGGAACGGGCTGAACTGCACTGTCTGTCTGTCCCGCTTATTCGCTCCAACTGTCATCCATCCCCTCCCCCATGCAGGGGGAGGGCTAGGGTGGGGGTAGAAACCATGCACTCAGCCACTCACCCCATCCCAACCTTTCCCCTGGGGCAAAGAAGTTGGCGCCAAGGATGACTTGCCGACCTCGAATAGATATTAGGACACCATGAGCCAGAACCCACTCTCCGCCAGCGAACCCTGGAACCTCGTCGCCGACGGCTACGCCGAGACAACCATGCTCGTGTTCGAGCAATTCGCCGACGAAGCCATCGCCGCCAGCAAGCTCAAACCCAATTCCACCGTGCTCGATGTCGCCTGCGGCCCCGGCACCTTGGCGCTCAGGCTCGCGCATCACGCAGCGCAAGTGCACGGCATCGACTTCTCCGAAGCCATGCTGGCCATCTTCAGGAAGAAGATCGAACAGGCGGGACACCGCAACATCGCGCTGCACTGCGGCGACGCGCAGACCCTGCCCTATGCGAACGAAACCTTCGATGCCGCCTTCTCGCTGTTCGGCCTCATGTTCTTCCCCGACAGGCAACGAGGCTTCGCCGAGATCCACCGCACGCTCAAACCCGGCGGCAGCGTCGCCATCACCAGCTGGGCGCCCGTGGACCAATCGCCCGCGATGATGACCATGTTCGGCGCACTGCGCGCCATCAACCCCGACCTGCCGCAACCGCAACGCTCCGTCACCACACTGGAAAACCCCGAACGCTTCAAGCAAGAGATGGAAGAAGCCGGATTCCGCAACGTCGAGATACGCAAAGTGACCAAAGCCTTCCCCGTCGGCAGCACCGCCGAATTCTGGGACAACATGGTCAAGGGCAGCGCGCCGATTCAGATGATGAAGAAATCCATCATGTCCGTTCGTGATCAAACATCCGTTCGTGGTGAGCCTGTCGAACCACACTCCGAAAACACAGGCGAAGCATTGTGGCGCGAGAAGGAAAAGCTCGCGCTGGCTTGGCTGGAAGAGACACTGCCTACGCTGAAGGGGCCGCTGACTTCGGATGCTTGGTTGGGGGTGGGGGTGAAGTACGGTCGACAAAAACAGTAGCTTGATACGGTTGTAAATTACACATGTCTGCCAATTACGATTTTAGAACTTTATCGCCAGAAGATTTTGAACGTCTGGCTCGAGACCTATTGAGCGCCCAATGGGGTGTACGCATTGAGTCGTTTAAGCCAGGGCGCGATAAGGGTGTAGACCTGAGACATACGACCCCTGCGTCGGATGAGAAAACAATCATACAGTGCAAGCGTTATTCTCCTGATGCGTTTTCCAGACTTAAGCGAGATCTTCTGAATGAGGAACTGCCTAAAATAGTAAAACTATTCCCATCACGCTACGTTCTAGTCACATCCGTACCGCTTTCTGTTGCAAATAAGGATGATTTATTGAATTTGCTTCAACCATGGTGCAAGTCAACGGCTGATATTTATGGTGCTGGTGACATAAATGGGTTGTTAAGTGCACATCCAACCGTTCTTAAAGCTCATTTCAAGCTATGGCTTTCCGGCACAGAAGTGTTGGAACGCGTATTGTACGCTGGCATTTGGAATATAAGCGCCGATACGCTGGACGATCTTAGAAGAGAGCTGTGTAGACTGGTGGTGCATGACGGGTTTCAAGCTGCACTAAGTATTCTTCACACTCACCACCATTGCCTGATTGTTGGCATTCCGGGCATTGGTAAAACAACACTAGCCAAAATCTTGTTGTGGTACTACATACAGGAAGGTTTTACGGCCATTGTCGTATCACACGATATACAAGAAGCTTGGGATGTTCTTACTAATGCGATACATCATCAGGAGCGTGTTGCGATACTTTACGATGATTTTCTTGGGCAGGTAAGCTTCGAGGCTCAGAAACTTGAGAAGAATGAAGACAGGCGACTAATTAGGTTGCTGGAGCTGGCCAAGAAAACTCCCAATATCCGGTTCATACTTACAACACGCGAATACATTCTGGAAGATGCCAAAAAGCAGTACGCAATACTGGCACAGGCCGATCTATCCATAGAGAAGTTCACATTGACCTTGCAGCGATATACGAGGGCAAATAGGGCGCGAATCTTATTCAACCACCTTTATTTCTCCAACCTTCCTTTGTCAAGATTAGGGGCAATCGTAAAATCAAAAGTCTACAAGGAGATAATAGACCACCAGAATTACAGTCCTCGCATCGTGCGCGGCATTTGCGAACATGCAACATATGGCTCCCTAGATGACAAATCCTACATTCGGAAAATTTCACAACAATTCGACAACCCTAGGGAGATTTGGGATCACGCCTTTTGTCATGACATATGCAAGGAGTCAAAGGTGTTGCTCTATGTGCTGTGGACATTTGGGCAAGAAACCACTTTATCTGCTCTGCGAGCTGCATTCTCACGCATGCCACAAGGTGGGCTTTCACCAGTACCTTTGGAGTCATTTGATCTTGCTGTTCGGGAGATGGATGGAAACTTCATTCGGACCGAGCGTGTGGAAGGTATGGGTGGGAAAATACAAGAACTTGTCGTCTATTTTCACAATCCTTCGGTTCGAGACTATCTTTCGCGAAAAGTTGAGGACGAACCACACCTTCTGAAATGGCTTGTATCCGGTTGCGTGCGTTTTGCTCAAGTCGAAGCACTTTTCGACAGCATTGGATACGTTAATGACGGCGATCGTAGTGAGCTTGTTAGTGCTCTTTGGGATAAAGCGATTGGACTTATTGAGTTGGCCAATGAGGGAGTCATTCTATTTGGAGGTGCCAAGCGTGTTTCATATAAGTCCATAGAAATGACCCAGCGCTTAAAAATGATTATGGACATTGGCATAGCTGCTGACAAGCGTACCGAAGTCAAACAGGCAATTTGGCCGTGGATAGCAAACAAAGACGGATGGGCGAAGCATCGGTCGGCTTGGGGCAAGATAGATTCTGTGAAATTTTTTGAGGGGGTTTTAGACTCTGGCTTGTTATCTGCCCATGAAGTAGTTTCTGCAACTGCAGGGCTACGCTCTCATTTGCTTGCTGTAGCGGAAGATGCTTATTGGTTATCTGAACTGTATCAAATCGCCGCTGCTATGACGCAACATCGAACTTGGTTTAAGAATGAAGATTTGATGTGGCTGGCCAGCAAGACAACAAGTCTCGCCCGCCAAGTGCTGAACAATCTTGATGATTTGTCGGTCGACGCAATGGAAGACGAGCAGCATAGTTTACGTAACTGTGCCTCCCATTTAGGCTTTGATGCATCTTATTGGGACGGCGAGTTTGAAGTGGCCATATCAAGAGCTGCGGAAAGGCAAGCTGAAGCCGAAGACATTGATGAGCGAAAAAGCGTACCTCGCGTAGACGAGCAGATTGATATAGAGGCGCTTTTTGCTGAGCTTCTCACGCGAGATTAGCTGCCAACAAACTCAAAAGGGGCAAATCAAACGGGGCAGCTTCGCAATAGTTTCTGCAGGCGATGGGGTCGGATTTCGCATTACAACATTTTTCACAGGTGACTGGTACCGGAGTCAAAATTCTTTGGAAATCGATAGGAGTGTTTGAATGAAAATCGACTCCGCCACCCTTTGCCCCACCAATCCCACAAAAATCAATGGAAAGAAAATTAAAGGGGCCGGGCTGATTTAATTTTTAGAATTAACGGGGTCAGCATCGCAGTTGTTTGAGCCACTGCGGAAAAGAAAAACATACCGAAGCTGACCCGCTTTATTTCCATGCATGCAAAATGCTGGGCCGGCTTCTACTCGTAGTGAGTAAATATCGCTGCGGAATAGTAGGTGAAACTGTATTTCATTGAGGAATAGGTTATGGAAGTGCTGCACGCGCGGTGTTTCATCAGGGTCGTAGTTATATATTTCCTGCTTGCCTTTATAGCTAAGGCAGCATTCTCACAAGAAGAATGCAACTATGACCCTAACGGGGTCGATTACAACTATTTTTTAAAGCATACCAATTTCTCTAAGGCTGAATGGGACAATAACAAGAAGGAGGCGAAGGTAGCTCTGGAAAATGGGGATGAGATCATCGTCAGCTATTCAGCATGCTATGAGCTGGGGGTGAATGCAAAATATAGGATGAAAAAATCGGCAGAAAAGTTGAAGAGTGCTTTTCTTGTTGACAAGATACTTTGGCTTGGAAAAAAAGTCTTAAAGGATAAATCAGATTATGAGTTACTGATTAATGGACTAAAGAATCCTCAATTTGTCGATGAGTTGGAGAACATTCGAACAAAGGAGAGGGTATTTGTCGGAATAGAGGGGAGCGATTATCAAAGCTTCCTGGTATATGTTGTTTACGATAAGAGTAACTTTTATGTTGAGATTTCATTGGGCATGTAAGGTAATGTAAACCTCCAGAAATAAGCGTAATAATTGGGGACAAACCACGGTTTCATTTTCGCCCCGCACTCCCAGAATAGGGGCCCGTCCCCATGTCATTTCACCGACGATCACGAGCGAGCCTTTCAATGAAATAAAGAGGCTTAGCACTAATTACTTTACATGGATCTACAGCGCAAACGATGAAGCAAGAAATGCAGCCGCAAGCGGCTGCATTTCTTCATCACTGGCACAGGAATGAGAACGTGCCGTAGTAGGAGAACCCGGTGTTTTGATAGTTGGAATACAGGCCATTTATGCGAATGGCTCCACCTCCCGCATCGCCGAGCATGACGTATCCCCCGGCCACCCCGCCCCCAACCCCATTAAACAATATCAATCCGTTCCCGGCATTTGTCTTGTTGGCATTTATGGAAGTTGTGGTACCACCCATGGTTGTATCGAGAGTAAAGCTAATGCTTGCGCCAGAGGCCGCGAAACTCAACGATGCATTTCTACCAGTGGTTACCGCCACATTGGTGGTAGAGCTGCCATAGATTACATAAGAAGGGTGTGTGAATGTACCGGAATCACAGACCTTGCTGCCAGAGGTTGGCAAAGCGCTGAGCTTGTTCCCCAGAACATAATGCCAAGAAGAATTGGCCATGGAGCCATTCATCGTATCCATGACCGCACTGGTAGAAGTATTGGTGACAGTACCCCAAACCCAGTTCCCAATCGTGAAGTTCGCATCCCCGGCGATATCTTGCGTAACGGCAGGTGCGCCGGAATGTGCATAGACATACACACTAGAGAGAGGCCCGGCAGCTTGCACAAAACTGGCGGTGGTGCCAGCCGAATTCCCCATTCCGGAAACGACGAAGAAAGATTGACCTACACCGCTTGCGGCAAAGACGGCACTGACTGCCCCAGTCTGGCTTGGAGGAGTAATTGTGGTGATTCCGCCGTTGTTACCGCCATTGTTGACACTAACGCCCACTCCCCCTCCACCGCCACAAGCACTGAGCAAAAAGGCCGAAATACCCAACAACACTGCCAGTTCACACGCACAAGAAAACAGGTATCGCACTCTGAGCTTCATTTAGAACCCCTCGTTATTTATACATTTATGGTTTGCCCCCCAAACCGAAAGGCGGAGGGTAAATTATCACATCCAGATCATTTCTGTTGGCGCTGGCATAGACAAAGTTGTCGATATTTCTATATCTGGAAAGCCCAACACAATCGATGGGGTCACACGCACAATTCGTGCAACCATCGCAGGTCAACGGGGTCAGCATCAAAATACTTTTAACGAAAAAGCCCGGCATCCCGGGCTTTCTTTTCAGTAGTGCAATACGCAAGCCGGATGGCTAGACCGCACCTACTGACTAACCGCTTCACCTCAGCAATTCCCCCACCACCCCAAATGCAGGTTGAACACCTGCCGCGCCGGATGATAGATTGCGGGACATCAGAGCAATTCTAGCCATATCGTTTTCCGCACCTCCGCCACCCGCCATCGCATGAAGGATGCCAATGCAAAACACCCGCAGTGAACACCGCCACGGGCGGTTTCTGAAATATTCGGCCACGTTGTTTGTGGTTGTGTTGCTTGCTTATGCGGGTTTTCTTGTCTCGCAGTCCTGGCGCGAGGCCAAGTCTGAGCAGACGGGCCAGTTAACGACGATTGCTGCGCTGAGCGAAAACTCGATTGATCTGTATTTCACACAGTTGAAGATCGGCATGCAGAATCTCGGCTCGGATTTGACCGAGATGCGCGGCGACAAACCCGATCTCGGTCGTGCGTTTGCGCTGGTCAGCCGCTTCCAGAACCTGCACACCGAGCTGGACAATGTGATGCTGATCCGCGCCGATGGTCAGATCTTGTTGACCGGGGCGACGCAGAACGCGCCGGATCTGCCTTCGCTTGCCGCCGACCCGGCATTCAAGTTGATCCGCGATGAGTTGCAGCAAGGTTCGCCCTTTGTCATCAGCCGCCCGGTGACGGGGCATATCGACAAGAACTGGGTCGTTTCCGCGCGCTATGCGGTGACCGACCATGCGGGCAAGCTGGCTTACATCATCAGCGCCAATTTGCCGGTCGATATGATGCAGCGCTATTGGATAGATTCGATCACTCCGCGCATCACCGCGCTTGGGCTGCTGCGCGATGACGGGTATCTGGTGAGCATCTATCCCGCGCCGGATGCGGCAACTCAGGACGCGCTGTATGGCAAGCCTTCCGAAGAGATGATGGCGAGGTTTCCGCTCGCGAACGATCAGCCCCGGCAAGCGCAGATCGAGATACGCAACGATTACACCAAGACGACGAGCCTGCTGGTGCTGCGCCGCTTGCAGCATTATCCGCTCACGCTGTTTGTTGAAATGCCGGTGACGGAAGTAAAGACTGCATGGTGGCACGATCTGCATGCGCCCTATTTCCTGATGGCGCTGGTGCTGGCATGCACGTTCGCGTTTTACAGCCTGCGGTTCCAGCGCCGCGCATGGTCTGCGGAAAAGCGCCGCGAAGAGTTGTTGCGCAGCTATCAGCACGCTCTGCGCGAACGCAGCCCGAACGAAATTTTCATGTTCAACACCGATACGCTGCAACTCACCTACGCCAACGATCTCGCGCTGGAAGACCTCGGCTATACGCTGGAGCAGTTGCAACAGAAGACCATCCTTGCGCTGCATCCCGAATCCGGCATCGAATCCTTTGGCCCCATACTCGAACAGTTGCGCCACGGCGGGCAGGAGTCGATCACTTACCAGACGATGCAGGTGCGCGCGAATGGCAGCAGCTATCCAGTGGCGGTCAGCCTGCAATTGATCAAGTCGGAAGATGGCGGCGAAAAATTCCTCGCCATCGTCAATGACATCACCGCACTCAAACAGGCCGAAGAGAATATTGAGAAGTTCAACGCGCCGGTGGAACGGCGCGGGAACAGGAACAAGTAAGTGAACAGAATCGGTTAAGATCAACCGAAACAATCACCTGCATGCCGATCTCATTCCATGGCTTATTTTGATGAACCGGGTGAAGCAATCGCCAATGCCTTTATTGCCGTTGGTGACCAGCGCCATGGAAAGTCCGGTGTCGTGATCGCCGAAAGCGATTGAGGAGAACATCCCGGGATGGCCGAAACAGCCAGAGGTACCCCACCAGCCGAAAAATGACGGCGTCGGAGTGCCGAGCATGAAACCGCGCCCGAGTGAGAGATAGGTTTTGAGCGACTTGTTCCATCCGGACACCTGCCGCGTGGTGTAGCGCTGCACCAGTTGCCCGGGGATAAGCTGGCGATTTCCTGGGTGGCCACCGCCGTTCACCAGCACTTCATAAAACGCTGCGAGGCTTGCAGCATCCGCCACCATGCTGAAAGCCGGATTGCCTGCTGAAAATACTGCCGGGTCATTGTTCTTCTCTTCGAACCGGTCTGCCACATCCATTTCTGCGACGAGATAACGATCCTTGCCCAGCCAATAGGACCACGCCAGATCATCCAGCTGCCGCGAGCCAAGACCATAATGCATGTTGCGCAAACCAAGTGGCAGGGCGATCTCATTCCGGAAAAATTCCGCAATGGTGCGCCCCGTGAGCCGGATGACAAGCTGATCGAGAATAAGGCCGTACTCGGCCGGCATGTAGGCAAAGGTTCCGCGCGGATAGCGGGGCGGCGTGCGCAGCAGGTGTTGCCACGCTGCATCGCGATCAGCCCAGATCGTATGATTGTTGATCAGGTCGGCAAGAATGATCCCTGCCCGGTGAGTAAGTACATCCAGGACGGTGATCTCATCGCGCCCGAGACCGCCGAACTCAGGCAACACGCTGGCGACCGGCGCCATGACATCCAGCACCCCGCGTGATTCCAGCAGGGCGATCACAATCGCGGCCATGGGTTTGCCGGAGGAATAGACTGGAAACGGCGTGTTGTGCTGTACGCTGACCTGAGTGTCGCCACCGCGCCCCTGCCATCCCCGCGCTACACCACAGGCCAACTTGAGGACCACCTTTCCATGACGGCGGGCAACCAACTGGCCACCGGGAAAAACGCCTTGTTCCTGCTGGCGGGTGAATTGCTGCGCAACCTTGTGGACGATTCCGGGATCCATTTGAACAAGGGCCGCATCCACTGCGTCCTCATAAGGAAAATTTCCAGTCATGCGATCTCCATTAGTTTCTCCTGGCTTTTACCAGGGATTTGTTTTTAGGGGACGGTTGGGCGCCTTGAAGAAATACCTGAAAGCAGGCATCGAACCGTTTCTGCAGTTTTTGCGTTCGAACATCCCGGCTCCAGTCGATGACCGCAAGCGTAAACGCGCCGCCGAGGACGATTGCCTGACTGGTGGCATCGATGTCCGTGCGTAATTCACCTCTTTTGCCCGCGGTCTGAAGCATGAGCCTGGTGAAATCATGCGCTACAAATGCGGGACTATTGGATCGAGGATCATGCAGGCGGATGGCGGAGATGATGACGTCTTCGGCAATGGCGGGATAAGTCTCGAACCACTGAGCCATGACGCGGTAATATCTTTGCAGGGCATCCAATGCCGAGCCTCCCTGCCGTACTTCCTCTATCAGCTTGCCCACACGATCGGCACTGTCCTGCCTTCCCAGTGTTACCAGCAAATCCAGTTTGGTTTGAAAATGCTGGTAGAAGGTGCCCTTGACGATGTTGGCCCGCTCCAGAATCTGCGTGATGGTGGTGTTCTCGAAACCGTTTTTCAAGAACAGCGCCGCAGCGGCGTCGAGTATTTTTTGACGCGTTAGAGCGCGTCTCTCTTCCTGGGTAGCCATGGCTCATTCGTTTTAATATACCGCGGTATATTATCTGCATGCAGCCTGACGCATGTCAATTCTTTTGAAAGTTGCTATCAAGGTGTTCCTCGCCCCTCAGGCGGGCTATCGCAATTCCCACCAGGCCTACCGGGTTTTACCCATAGACCTTTCCCTTCACGGACTCCTATCATATTCGGCCCAGGCGGAATGGAAACAACCTGCCTCGCGTAAGGGTTGATCCACGCACGATCCATTCTCATGTTGTCCAAGCTTGAAAGGCGGATGACACCATGGCTACTCCCTCCATCCACGAATACCAGCGCAAGCGCGATTTCCGTCGCAGCCCCGAACCGGACGTCTCGGCTCCGACCGGCACGGCTCCGGCCCAGGTGGGGCATCTCTATGTCATGCACAAACACGACGCCCGCCGCCTGCATTTCGACCTGCGCATAGAGCAGGACGGAGTGCTGCGCAGTTGGGCGCTGCCCAAGGGGGCTCCGCTGGATGGCGGCGACAAGCGCCTCGCCATCGAAGTGGAGGATCACCCGCTTGCATACGGCTCTTTCGAGGGGACCATCCCCAAGGGCGAATACGGCGGCGGCACGGTGATGCTGTGGGATGTGGGCATGTGGCAACAGAATGGCCGCAACGACAACGAGCAGATCGACTTCATCCTCACCGGCGCGAAGCTCAAGGGGGCCTGGACGCTGGTGCGCATGCACCACTGGGACGTGCACGGCAAGCAGAAGCAGTGGCTGTTGATCAAGCGCACCGACCACCTGCCGCACAACATTCCCGACGAGCTGAGCGTGGCCACCGGGCGCAGCATGGAAGAGATCGCCGCAGACCGGAAGGAGCACGCGGCCGAACCGCCTCTGACGCAGCGCCCTGCACCGCCGGTCGCAAGCGAAATCGCCGGCGCTCGCGCGGCAGCGCCACCCGCCACCCTGCCCCCGCAACTTGCCACTGCCGTTGATCGCGCGCCGACGGGAAAGACCTGGCTGCACGAGATCAAGTTCGACGGTTATCGCATCGTGGCGCATATCGAGCACGGCAAAGCGCGCCTGATGACGCGCAACGGCCTCGACTGGACGAAACGGCTGCGCGCGCTTGCGAAACAGCTGCAGACCTTGCCGGTGCAAGACGCCATCCTCGACGGCGAATTGGTGGCGCTCAGTGCCAGCGGTGCCAGCAGCTTCCGCGAACTGCAGGACGCGCTGAGCCGCAAGCAGACCGCGCAGCTCACCTATCAACTCTTCGACCTCCTCCATCTGGACGGTCACGATCTCTCCGCCGTGCCGCTGATCGAGCGCAAGCAGGCTTTGGCGCAATTGTTGCGGGCAGCAGGCTATGCCGCAGGTGGCACCGTGCGCTATTCGGACCATGTTGAGGGACAGGGCCCGGAGTTCTTCGAGCAAGCGTGCAGCCTCGGGCTGGAAGGCATCATCTCCAAGCGTGCCGATGCGCCCTATCGCAGCGGCCGCGGCAAACTCTGGCTCAAGGTGAAATGCAGCTACCAGCACGCCGAGTTCGTGGTCGGCGGCTACACGCCGCCCGCCGGCGCGCGCAGCGGCTTCGGCGCGTTGATGCTCGGCACGTTGCGCGATGGAAAGCTGGAATATTCCGGGCGGCTGGGCACCGGCTTTTCCAGCCACCAGCTCGAACAGCTGCACACGCTGATGCACAAGCAGGAGATCGCCCACTCGCCCTTCGCTCCTTCGGACTCGCTGCCCCACCTGCGCGGTGTGCACTGGGTGAAGCCCACGCTGGTGGTCGAAGTGGAGTACGCGGAACGCACGCGCGACGGCCTGTTGCGCCAGCCCAGCTTCCTCGGCTTGCGCGAGGACGTGGCGCCCGAGGATGTCGAATCGACAGAAGCACATCTCGAAGAGGCGGCGCCCGCAGCCGTATCTGTGCGGCATGCGGGCGAAGGCGCGGTTGAGATCGCCGGCAGCGAGCTCACGAACCCGGAACGCATCCTCTATCCGGAAGCGGGTATCACTAAACTGGCGTTGGCCCGCTATTACGAATCCATCCACGAGTGGGTGTTGCCCTATCTCGCCCGGCGCCCGCTGGTGCTGCTGCGCTGCCCCGAAGGACGCCAGGAAGGAAACGAACACCCCTGCTTCTACCAGAAGCATCTGCCGAAGACCCAGGCCGGGGCTGTGCCGCGCATCGCGATCCCGCACGAAGGCGCGGCGCGCGACTATGTGTACGTGCGCTCGCTCGCCGACATCATGATGCTGGTGCAGCACGGGGTGCTGGAGTTCCACATGTGGGGCTGCCAGGTGGAAGATATCGAACATCCCGACCTGCTGGTGTTCGACCTCGATCCTGCTGCCGATGTGGCGTGGGCAGAGGTGGTGCGCACTGCACGCGAGCTGCGCGAGCGGCTACAGCAACTGGGACTGACGGCCTTCCTCCGCACCACCGGCGGCAAGGGCTTGCACCTGGTCGTGCCGCTGCGTCCGCGCGCCGACTGGCATACGGCCAAGGCCTTTGCCAAGGCAGTGGCGGAACGACATGCGCACGACGAGCCGGGCCTGCTCACTGCCAATATGAGCCTGTCGAAACGCCGGGGGAAGATCTTTCTCGATTACCTGCGCAACGGCCGCGGCTCGACCGCCATCGCCAGCTACTCGGTGCGCGCACGCCCGCATGCGCCGGTGGCGGTGCCGCTGCGCTGGGATGAACTCAGTCCCGGACTGCGTTCAGATCATTACACGGTGGAGACGCTGCCGCGCCGGCTTGAGGCATTGAAGACGGACCCGTGGGAAGGTTTTTTTGAGGCGGCGGTGCCGTTGAGTGCGGCGATGCTGCAAGGCGGTGGGAGTCAGTGTGGGAGGAGCGGATCCGTGCTCCGTCGTGGTGAGCTTGGTCGCAACCATGGGCCCGCCCTTCGACAAGCTCAGGGCGAACCGAGACGTGATTCAGCGATTTATTTGGCTCAATGAAGGAGGTGCAAGATGAGCATTCGCGCCATGTGGAAAGGTGTGATCCATTTCGAATCGATCCGGGTGCCGGTGAAGTTGTATGGCGCCGTCGAGGATCGCAATGTGCACTTCCGGCTGCTGCACCGCCAGGATCTTGAGCCGGTGCACCAGCATCTGGTCAACCCGGAGACCGACGAGGTCGTCCCGACGGAAGAAACGCGCCGCGCCTATGTCACCGAATCCGGCGACCGGGTGCTGCTGACGCCCCCGGAGCTTGCAGCGCTGGAACCGGAGCCGTCGCGCGACATCGAGATCCTGAGCTTCATTCCGCTCGATGCGATCGATCATCGCTGGTACGACCGCCCCTATTACCTGGGGCCGGATGAGGACAGCGCGGACTTCTTCGCTCTCGCCGATGCCCTGGAGGAAATGCAGGTGGAAGGTCTGGCACGCTGGGTGATGCGCAACAAATCGTATGTCGGCGCGTTGCAGTTGTATCAGGGGTATCCGATGCTGATGTCGCTGCACCACGCCGAGGAGGTCATCCCCGTGGAGTCGCTGAAGGCTCCCGCGGGCCCGCCCCTGGACAAGCGCGAGCTGGGAATGGCGCACCAGTTGATCGAGATGCTGGAGTCGGAGTTTCAGCCGCAGGAGTTCCACGACGAATTCCGCGACCACGTGCTCGAAATGCTGGCGGCCAAGGCACAGGGAAAACAGGTGAAGAAGCACGTACCCAAACCGCGCGAACGGAGCATGGATCTGAGTCAGGCGCTGGAGGCCAGCCTCCGGCAGGCGCGCAAACGTGCCTAAGGAAGCACTGAACAAGTCCTCCGTTCGTGGTGAGCTTGTCGAACCATGAACGGAAGCCCTTCGACAGGCTCAGGGCGAACGGACTTATTCGGTGTTTCCCCAAGTCACAAGAAAAGGTGGTGTGACATGAAAAAAAATGACGACGACACGAATCCTATAGTGGAAGAAGAGGAAGAAGAACAGCCTCACGGCTTATGGTCGGGGATCATCGCCTTCGGCCTGGTGAGCCTGCCGGTGAGCCTGTATCCCGCCCACCGCGGCAAGCTGGCGCTGAAGATGGTCGATGCCAACGGCACGCCGCTCAAGCGGCAGTACTTCTGCGAGCACGACAATGTGCCGCTGGAGCGCGACGATATCGTGCGCAGTTACGAGCTCGAGAAGTACCACTATGTGGTGGTCGAAGACGAAGAGCTGGAGGCGCTGGAGCCGAAGCGTTCGCGGGAGATCGACCTGAAACGTTTCGTGCCGCTCAGCTCGATCAACCCGGTGTATTTCGAGCGCGCGTATTTTCTCGTGCCCGATGGCGACACGACCAAGGCCTATCGCCTGCTGGCCAAGAGCATGGAGGACGAGCACAAGGCAGGCATCGCCACCTTCGTGATGCACGGCAAGGATTACCTGGTGGCGATCATCGCCGAAGGCGGCATCCTGCGCGCGGAGACGCTGCGCTTCCACGACGAGGTACGCACGCTGGAGCAGGTCGGGCTGCCGCAGCGGCAAGCCGCCGACAAGAAGACGATGGAGAGGATGCGCAGCGCCATCAAAAAACTGACGCGCAAGCATTTCGACGCCGAACTGCTGAGCGACCAGCGCACCGCGATACTCAAGCAACGCATCGAAGCAAAACTCAAATCCGGCACTGGCGTGCTTAAGGCTCCCGAGGAACCCGCACCGGCCGAAGCCAGCAACGTGATCGATCTCATGCAGGTGCTGAAGGAACGCCTGCAAGGGCGTGGGCCTCATGCGTCCAACCACAACAAGGCATCATCCAAACCGGAGCCTGCTCCAAAGCGGGGTAAACCACGCGGCCGCTAACACCGGGCCGCTAATAGCTGCAATCCCTTACAAGGAGGATCGATATGTCTACGCGATTGTTTTCGTTCATTGGTGGCGATACAGGTCTCTGGCGTGTCGCCAAAATGGAAGTGATAGTTGGGGAGCCACTGCCTGCCGCGAGAACGCTCGAAATTGTTTCCGGCTCAGAGAGTCCGTCCGATCCACATGCAGCGTGGATACTTCGCGGAATAACAAGCAATGAGCGGTATGTCGTTCGCGAGGAGGAAAAGAGCCAAATCGTGGCCAAGCAGCTAAGTCTCGGGCGCCCCGAGGCAACCTGCGCGACACTGATCCCCATTCGAAAGAACGCGTCATGGTGGGCGCTCACACAAAACGAACGCCAAAACATTTTTGAACAACAGTCCATGCACGCCAGAATCGGGCTTAATTATTTTCCTGAGCTGGCGCGAAGGCTACACCACTGCCGGGACATCTCGGAGAGTGAGCCGTTCGATTTCCTCACATGGTTTGAGTACACGCCGGCTCAGGAGGCGGCGTTCAACAAGCTGCTCGCCGCGTTACGTTCAACAACGGAGTGGAAATATGTCGAGAGGGAGCTTGATATCCGGCTCGTGCGTGAGGCAGTCTGACCCTTCCAGAGCGTTCTCCGAAACCGGGTGAAACCACGCAGCCGGTAGCGCCGAGCTACGTAGTGGTGTGTATTGAAGTGTTTGCCGGTTCAACTATATTTCACATGCAACAACTAAAGGTCGTCTTCGTCATACAAACCGCAAATGCTGGTTACCGCACATCGGTGCTGTCCATGCGCGTAACCTTCTCAACCGAATCTGGTCATATAGGAGGAAAACGAAATGAGTAAAAACCAATGGTCGTTCCCCATACTGGCTGTGTCATTGGCCCTATGCCTTCCAACTCTTGCTCATGCGCAGGTGTCCGCTGCCGAACCAGCGGCACGTAATATAGCGGAGATGAAGTTCGGCCCGATCCCTGAGCTGCCAACCTGCATGTCAGGCGCTGTGCAAAACGGCGATCCAGCGAAAGGATCTTTCATCGTCCTCGTCAAATTGACTACAGGGTGTACGATCCCCTGGCATTGGCATACTGCAGGTGAATATCTGATGATCGTGAGCGGCACAGGCCAGATGTCCATGAAGGGCATCAAGTCGCGAACGATCCGGGCTGGAAGTTATGTCGAACTTCCACCTCAGCACGTCCACCAATTCCGGTGCAAGAGTAAGTGCACCTTCTTCTTCTATTCTGACGGGGCCTTCGACATTCATTATGTGAATGCACAGGGAACCGAGATCCCGGCCGCAGACGCGCTGAAAGCCGTGAAGGAAAAAGCTGCTCCCCGATGAAATAGATTCGGGCGCAGGTGAAAAAAGGAAGCACTCGAACGAGAGCGGCGTGACCCCACGCGCGGGGTCACGCGCCGCTTCCCGATTCCCCCCCTCCGTCGTGAGCCGTACACCGAGTCGAAGCCTGGGTTAAAATCTGCATGGCTTCCACGCAACTATTTTCGGACTCACTTTGCTTCCCGACTCTCCAGCGATCCGCACCTTCGCCAGCGTCTGCACACCTCGGCGCCAAGCCGTGCCACGCCGACTGCTGCCGGCTGGAGCCAGCTGTCGCCAACGCCTGCACGATCTCGGCGCCAAGCCTTGCCACGAAGACCGCTTGCTGCGCGGCTGGAGCCAGGTCGGTTCGTACGATAAGAAGGGCCGCCCCGCGGAGACTTTCTTTCCGCCTTGCGCTGCGCGATGAAATGCCCGCCATCGAAGCCGAGTTGAACGGACGTCGCGCTACGCGCATCTTCCAATAACGACGAAGTTGCACGGCTGCTGGTGGAACTGCATGACGGTCAGATGGTGGAGAGCGTGCTGCTGCCGCGCGGCGGACTGTGCGTTTCGACGCAGGTGGGGTGTGCCGTGGGCTGCGTGTTCTGCATGAGCGGCCGCGATGGATTGCAGCGCCAGCTCGGCAGCGCCGAGATCGTGGCCCAAGTGGTGCTCGCGCGCCGTCGCCGCGCGGTGAGCAAGGTGGTATTCATGGGCATGGGCGAACCTGCCCACAATCTCGACAACGTGCTCGAAGCGATCCGGCTGCTTGGCACACAGGGTAACATCGGCCACAAGAATCTGGTGCTCTCAACGGTCGGCGATCTGCGCGTGTTCGAGCGTCTGCCCCTTGAAACGGTGAAACCGGCACTCGCACTTTCGCTGCACAGCACCGATGCCGCATTGCGGACCAAGCTGCTGCCCAACGCGCCGCAGGTCGCCATCGAAGAACTGGTGGATCGCGCCGAAGCCTATGCGCGCGCCACCGGCTATCCGACCCAATATCAATGGACGTTGATCGAGGGCGTGAACGACAGCGATGCGGAACTGGAACGGATAGCCCGGCTCCTCTCCGGCAAATACGCCATCATGAACTTCATCCCCTTCAACGACGTGGACGGCCTCGCCTATCGCCGCCCCTCGCCCGAGCGCGCTGCGACTATGGTGCACACCCTCAAGCAGCACGGCATCCTCGCCAAGCTGCGCGACTCGGCAGGACAGGAGATCGAAGGTGCGTGCGGACAGTTGCGGGCACGGGCTGAGAAAACCAGGCAGCCGGTCCGCGAAACGGCAAAAAAGCGGCAAATTGTCGACAATCGATAAATCTGGGGGAATCCCCTAGGTTTTGTTATAAAATAACCCCAGTTGTTAATAGCAAACCTATTGAAAAGTAGGGACGCAAAGTTTCCGGTCTAAGGAGCCACTTGGCTCTATGACAGCGGGATTGCCGGTTTCCACGTTATGCAAGAGTGGCTTCCGTTACCTCCTCAGCATTGTCCAGACGAAATGTTTGCGTCCTTTTTAACCGACGAAAGCGGTTAACGGGGTCACAAATGCAAGTAAACATCAAGAACAGCGAACTCTGGATTCTGATCTTCGTTTCCTTCATGGCGCTCGCTGCCAATCTTCCGGACGACATGTTCGGCAACATGGTCGATCGCAATCTGTTGCTGGTCACCCTGGTGGCGACCGTTGTTATTTCCCTGTTCCGTTATCTCAAACTGGCGCTGTTCATATCAGTTTCAGTCCTGTCCTTAGGCGCAAACCTGCCGGAGCAACTGGCCGCTCAGCTGGGCCTTAGCCAGCTCGCCATGATCGTGGCATCCGGAGTGCTCGTGCTCGTAGCGTTCATGTACAAGCTGTACTACCTGAAGCAACCTGAGGTCGATTCCGGATATCAATTCGAAGAAGAAGTTGTCAGCCATACGCAGGACACGATCGAGTCCAGGATGGCGATTATTGCGGCGATCATCGACGGAGATTTTGCGGGGCTGCACCAACTGCTCATCTCCGATGTTGAAGTCAATTTCAGCCAGAATGGGAATATCCCGCTCTTCCTCGCCATCGAAAAAGGCAATCCCGATATCGTGCTCTTGCTGCTGACCCATGGTGCGCAACTCCGGGTGAAAAACAAGGAAGGCAAAACACCCATCGAGTATGCCCTGCTGCGCGAGGACATGCGTATTTCAAAAATCATTCATTACGCCGCCAAACAGAATCTCGCCATCCAGAACAGGGCCGTATATTCAGCTCAACAAAAGAAGAAGGTGGTGGTCATGTTCGGCGATGTTTGCGGAAGTACTGCCCTGTATGACCAACTGGGGAACGAAACAGCCCTGAATGTGATTACGCGTACGCTGAACATCCTGATCCAGGAGGTCGCCACCCATAAGGGCACCTTGATCAAGACCATAGGCGACGAAATCATGTGCACATTTCCGAACGTTGCCGTGGCAAGCCAGGCTGCCCGCGCCATGCAATTCGCGGTCAATACCCGGTGTCCGGGCGGCAAACAGCCGATCCATGTCCGGATCGGCTTCCATTACGGCGAGGTCATCTACAAGGCAAACGATGTGTTCGGCGATACCGTCAACGTTGCCGCCCGCGTGACGGCGATCACAAGGGCACGGCAAATCCTGACAACTCAGGCAGTCGCCGATGCCTTGCCGTCCGAGCTTGCAGACAAAGTGCGCCCCGTAATACGCGCCGCATTGCGGGGCAAGCAGGACTCTCTCGCCGTATTCCAGATTCTGTGGGAGCCGGAAAATTCATTGCTTGGTCGAATCGGCGAGGCAATATTCCGCAAACGCATAGAGAACGGCGGGAAACTGTTCGGCGACGATCGGGTGACGCAGCACCAACCCAAACAGATCGAACTTCGTGAAGTGGAAACGACACTCGGCTAGCAAGATAGCTCACCGAACGAGGCGTGCCGTCTTCCGGCACGCCTCAGCGATATCAGATCTTCTGGGCAACCAGAGTGACGGTGTATCCGGAGCCGGGTGCGGCAGTGAGCAGTGACTCGTTTTGTGCCGGCGCAGGATCAACCTGTATTGTGGACTTCTGACCGTTTTTGACCGCCAGCTTGTGCCGCACTTCCATCGCAGCCGTGGCGTCGGCATTTGTTTTCATCTGTCCGGATTCGCGGATCGAGAATTCGACATCGATCTTGCCGTCAGCAGCCAGGGTCGGCGTCAGCAGCATGGTGACCCCGCCTTCTGATTCGGAAGACGAGACGGCATCGCCCACTCTCTTGGCTTTCTCCATCTGCTCGATGTAGGGCAAGTCGCCCTCGACATAAACTGTCCCTGTACCGCCATCCGCAATCGTCAGTGAACTAACGGGAAGTCCATTGACTTGTACCGAAACAAAAATACGACCCGGCTTGCTACCGAACTGCCCCGCCGTCGCGGCGGAAACAAATGCTGCAGTCAAACCCAAAAATAGCGCGATTCTTTTCATGAGGCTCTCCTTCAAATGTCTTTGTATGTTCCAGCGGTGCGTGGTCAAAGGAACAGTGCCGTCATGCTAGCGACGGAACATTAAACCGGCCTTAAGTGTCCGCTCGCGGTGCGCTGGCGAATGCCGAGAGGAATAAGATCAACCGTAAAGGCGAACGGGGAGGAATTGTTCGTGCGGGAATAATAGGGCTGCGTAACAACCTGACAGACAACATGCGGTCCTTCGACACCTGCTGAATGCCGGCCTTCGACACTCGAGAGTAGAAATCACGTGCCCGCGTCAGAATCTGTACCCTACACCAAGAGAAAGCAGCGTAAATTTTGTGGTCCTGGTATTGGTGTCACCGATAATTCCCAAATCTTCGTACTGGGCCCGTACAAACACACTCTTGTTCAACTCATATTGTGCGCCTATGCCAAAGGCCGGTTTGGTGCTGGAAGCGCTGGCATTGGCGCTTCCCGTGAGTTTGAGGGTTGTCCGGGCGACGCCCAGTTTGCCGATCACGGCAAATCCTTCGCCCACGGGCAGCGTACCGATCCCGGAGATCTGCAAGCCGCTCGCCTGCCAATCCATGGAGGTTCCGAACGGTGTCTTCCCAGCACTTGCCTTGCCGTAATCGGCATAACTGGCTTCGACGCCAAAGCGCGGGGCAAATTGATATCCGCCCGTAAAACGATAAAGATCGGCGTTACTAGCGCACCCGGTAACCCATGTGGCGATTCCGGAACATGCATCCTTTGCCGTCGCTTGCCCTATATCAAACACTCCGTAATAACTATCCGCCATGGCAGGTGAAACGGCAGCACCACATATCAGCACCGCAACGCGCATCTTGTAATTGATCGGCATTTTGTGAGTACCTCCATCAGGATCGATTCTGTTTTTCCCTGCGCCGCAATGCGGCACCCGCCAGCATCAAGCCCAGGAAGCAGCCACCCGCAGGTGCAGGATATTTTACGGTGTATACCAGCGGCCACAGGCCGGCACGAACGGCAGTCCTCAGCCCTTCGTGCTGACGGATGTAATCGGCCACAGGCGGCGAAAAGGCGTAGTACATGCGGACGAATGCGCGCCCCGGCGCGTTGGTCAACAGGTGCCGGTCGCGGAATTCCCTGAGGACAGCGACTTCGCCAGCCATGGGGCTGCCATAAGCTGCAGTGGCGATAAAACAACCGCCGGTGAAGTACGCGATGCAGGTTTTGCTGGCTGTCATTGTTACGCTGACAGTTGCTGTTGTGCTACTGCAGGCACCGCCCCAGCTCGAAAAGGGATGGGAGCTGTCGCGCGGTGTTGCGGTCAGGGTCACCACCGTGTTGAGCGGGAACCTGCTCTGACACGCCGTACCGCAGACAATGCCGACCGGCGTCGAACTCACCGAGCCCATCCCCGACGTCGCGACGGTCAATGTCGGCTCGCCGCCAACTTCAGTGACTTTGTTGGCGAATTGATCAGTCACGTAAGCGTGCTTGCCATCCAAGCTGATGGCAATGCCGGTCGGTCCGCTGTTCACAGCAACCGTGATCGGGATCGAAGTCGTAACCACATTGGACGCGGTGTCGATCACCTTGACGGTGTTGTCCCCCTTGCTGGCCACGAACACCTTCCGGCCGTCCGGGCTGATGGCGATTCCCTCTGGCGAGTTGAAGCCAGTAATGGGAGGCGGGAGCACCATGTTTCTCACAGTGGAGATCACGCTCACCGAATTGGCCCGCTGATTGCTGACATATGCCGTGCTGCCGTCCGGCGTGATGGCGATCCCGGTAGGCGTCGCTGCGGCACCCAGCGATATCTGCGTGATCACGGCACCTGTCAATGCGTCCAGCACCTGCACATAGTCCGGAGCGACGAAGGTGGAATCGGCGACGGTGGCATAGACATATTTCCCGTCCGGGCCCGCCGCGATCCCCAGCGGCGCAAAGTTGCCGCCGAATGCCGGCAATTGCGTGACCGACTGGCTGGCGATGTTGACCATGCTTACCGTCCCGCCAGGACGGTTGTCGGAAGCGTAGAGCCTCAGCCCATCGGGACTGATAGCCAAGCCTTGCGGGCTGTCCAGTGTGGTGCCTCCGCCTGCCGTCAATCCGGAGATCGATTCCGCAGATATCTTCTGGATCAGTGCCGCATCGAGCGCAAATATGCCGGCCGCACCGGCGGTGACGTAGACACGCTTGCCGTCCGGACTGGCGACTATTCCGTTCGACACTGCCGGCAGAGACGTCGGCAATGTAGTATTGGGCACCGCCGCCCTGTTGGTTACCGCGTTGATCATGAAGACCGCCCCATTGCTGGCGACATAAGCCTTGCGGCCATCCGGGCTGAATGTGATGGCCTGCGGCGCGGTCCCTGTGCCTGCTGCACTTACGATTGAATTGAGCGCGCTGACCTCAGGCAACGGCGAAGTCACATCGACATTGAATGGCAGCGGACTGAGCGCCAACCCTGTCGGCGTCGTAAGGTGGATGTCACCAGTGCTGGCCGAGTTGGGAACCCTCGCCGTGATCACGGTGGGCGTCACGCCCAAGTAGCTGGTGACTGGCGCAGTTGCAGAACCAGTGGAACTGAATACCGCAGAGTCCGCGGCAGGGTTGGCATCGAAGCCGCTCCCCACAACAGTCACAATGGTGGCCGGCCGCCCCCCGGGCGGATTGACGAATGCGATACGCGGTCCGCCCGGCGTGGCGATCTGCGTTGCCGTGAACGTACCTTTCCCGCCAGTTCCCTTGTTTTCCCAGATGCCGCTGGCTGTTCTTTGCGGAAGGCTCAATGCTGTCAGGGTCCAGGTAAAGTCTGTGCATGGCGGGCGCGTGACCGTGCCGACGAATCCCACGGCATTCAGCGCCGCCTGAACGCTGCCATCCATACAGTCCACATCGCCGATGAGTGTCGAAGTACCGGTGACGGATGTCTGATTCTGTTGCAGAGTAGCCTCTGCATAGCCGGTCACGGTACCACTCAACGCATCCGTCCCCTGCCATGTTCCGGCCCATGTTCCTGACAGATCAGGAGGAGATGGAGAAAGCGTCATGAAACCGCCGCTGCCGCCCCCTCCACAACTGGAGAGCAGCAAGATCAGGGAAACGGTCACACCAATGCAGCATAGGGGGATATAGTGAACTGCCTTGAGAGATTGCACGACAACCTCCTCCCGGAAATTTCGAAGGCTGAATCGATGCTGGATAACGGGCGACTGGTTTGACCCAGACCGCAATCATTCTTCTCTGCAACTTCGACCAAAGATTACTCCCATTCTCAATTAATGCACATGGGTGTTTTACTGCATAAAAAAGCCCGGCATCGCCGGGCTTTCTCTTTGCAGCAACTGCTCCTTATTTTTCGAACTTCATCAACCCGCCCTTGCAATCCACCTTGATGGTGTCTTTGGCGGCGAAGCGGCCTTCGAGGATGTGCTTGGCCAGCGGGTTCTCCAGTTGTGCCTGGATGGCTCGCTTGAGCGGACGTGCCCCGTACACCGGGTCGAAACCTGCATTGGCAATCTCGGACAGTGCGTCATCGCTGATGCTCAGCTTCATCTCCATCGCGGCTAGGCGTTTTTCCAGGTATTGCAGCTGGATGCGCGCGATGGACCTGATATTCTTCTCGTCCAGCGCATGGAACACCACCACTTCGTCGATACGGTTGATGAACTCGGGACGGAAATAGCTCTTCACTTCGCCCATCACCGCCAGCTTGATGACCTGATAATCGTCGCCGGACATCTGCTGAATCATCTGCGAACCCAGGTTGGAAGTCATCACGATCACGGTATTCTTGAAGTCCACGGTGCGGCCTTGGCCGTCGGTCATGCGCCCGTCGTCCAGCGCTTGCAGCAACACGTTGAACACGTCCGGGTGCGCCTTCTCCACTTCATCCAGCAGGATGACGGAATACGGTTTGCGGCGCACGGCCTCGGTCAAGCCGCCGCCTTCTTCATAGCCGACATAGCCGGGCGGCGCGCCGATCAAGCGTGCCACGGAATGCTTCTCCATGTATTCGCTCATGTCGATACGGATGAGGTGATCCTCGGAATCGAACATGAAATTGGCCAGTGCCTTGCACAGCTCGGTCTTGCCAACACCGGTCGGGCCGAGGAACAGGAACGAGCCATAAGGACGGTTCGGGTCGGACAGACCGGATCGCGAACGGCGGATGGCATCGGAGACCAGACGCACGGCCTCGTCCTGCCCCACCACGCGCTCGTGCAGCTTGTCCTCCATCTTGAGCAGCTTGTCTCGCTCGCCCTGCATCATTTTGCTCACGGGTATGCCGGTCGCCCGGCTCACCACTTCGGCGATCTCTTCCGCGCCGACCTGGGTGCGCAGCAATTTGTTCTTCTGCGTGCCGCCTTCTGCCTCGCGCTGCGCGGCCTCTTTCAGCTTGGCTTCCAGTTGCGGCAGCTTGCCGTATTGCAGCTCGGCCACTTTCTCCAGCTTGCCTTCGCGCTGTAACTTGACGATGTCGGCACGCACACGGTCGATCTCTTCCTTGATGTTCGCCGCCCCCTGTGCCGCGCCCTTCTCGGCCTTCCAGATCTCTTCCAGATCGGCGTACTCGCGTTCCAGTTTCTTGATCTCGTCTTCGATCAGCGCCATGCGTTTGCGCGAGGCTTCGTCCTTTTCCTTCTTCACCGCTTCGCGTTCGATCTTGAGCTGGATCAGGCGGCGATCCAGCTTGTCCATCACTTCCGGTTTGGAGTCGATCTCCATCTTGATGCGCGCGGCAGCCTCATCGATCAGGTCGATGGCCTTGTCCGGCAGGAAGCGGTCGGTGATGTAGCGATGGCTAAAGTTCGGCCGCCGCGACGATGGCGGGGTCGGTGATCTCGACGCCGTGGTGCAGTTCATACTTTTCCTGCAGGCCGCGCAGGATGGCGATGGTGGATTCGACGCTCGGCTCATCCACCAGCACTTTCTGGAAGCGGCGCTCCAGTGCGGCATCCTTTTCGATGTATTTGCGGTATTCATCCAGCGTGGTCGCGCCGATGCAGTGCAACTCGCCGCGCGCCAATGCGGGCTTCAGCATGTTGCCCGCATCCATCGCGCCTTCGGCCTTGCCTGCGCCGACCATGGTGTGCAGTTCGTCGATGAACACGATGTTCCTGCCTTCGTCCTGCGCCAGTTCCTTGAGCACGTTTTTCAGGCGCTCCTCGAACTCGCCGCGATACTTCGCCCCGGCCAGCAGTGCGGCCATGTCCAGGCTCAGCACTTTTTTGCCCTTGAGCGACTCCGGCACTTCGCCGTTAATGATCCGTTGGGCTAAACCTTCAACAATCGCGGTCTTGCCCACGCCGGGCTCGCCGATCAATACCGGGTTGTTCTTGGTGCGGCGCTGCAGCACCTGAATGGCACGGCGGATCTCGTCGTCGCGTCCGATCACCGGATCGAGCTTGCCCTGTCTTGCACGCTCGGTCAGGTCGAGCGTGTATTTCTTCAGGGCCTCGCGCTGGCCTTCCGCTTCCTGGCTGCCGACGGACTCGCCGCCGCGCACGGCGTTGATGGCCGTTTCCAGCGGTGCACGGGTGACACCGTGCTGCTTGAGCAGCCGGCCGCACTCGCCCTTGTCATTGGTCAACGCCAGCAGGAACATCTCGGAGGCGATGAACTGGTCGCCGCGTTTTTGCGCTTCCTTGTCGGTGAGGTTGAACAGGTTGCCCAGATCGCGCCCGACCTGTACTTCGCCGCCCGTCCCTTCCACCTTGGGCAGGCGCGAAACGGCATCGTTCAGCGCGGCCTTCAGCGCATTGGCATTGCCGCCGGCGCGCGCCAGCAGCGAACCTGCCCCGCTATCGGCGTCGTTGAGCAAGGCCAGCAGCAGATGCTGCGGCTCGATGAACTGGTTGTCGTTGCCGACGGCCAGGCTCTGGGCATCGGACAGGGCTTGTTGCAGCTTGGTGGTGAACTTGTCGAAACGCATGGTGCACTCCTCAATGGCATATCTTTTTGCAAGGTCTAAATCTCCCTTCGCCCGCATGCGGGAGAAGGGTTGGGGATGAGGGGCTACGCGCTGCAACAAATGTGTTTCTTGCTCAACACCCCTCACCCTAGCCCTCTCCCGCCTGCAGGAGAGGGAATAAAAGCCGGTGGAACAACTTTATGACGGAAAGTAAATGGGGCGTCCTGCAATAATTTCAACCCCACGCAGCTTCACTTATACTATGCCCTCATCCAAGGGAACTTCCTATGCCGCAAACCGACCTCGTTCATCACATCCGCGCCAATGTCCGCGCCGCGCTCGACGAAGACATGGGGGGCGGAGACCTTACCGCGCAACTGATCGCGGAGCATACGCAAGCCAGTGCCACCGTCATCACGCGCGAGGCGGCGGTACTGTGCGGTACTTTGTGGTTCGAGGAGTGCTTCCATACGCTCGATCCGGACTGCAGGATCGTCTGGAAGATGCAGGAAGGCGCGCTCGCCGAGGCGAATCAAACGCTGTGCGAAATTCATGGCAATGCCCGGGCAATGCTCTCGGCCGAGCGTCCGGCGCTGAATTTCCTGCAGACGCTTTCTGCTGTCGCCACACAGACACGGCGTTATGTCGATGCCATCAGCGGCACGCGGGCCAGGATCATGGATACCCGCAAGACCCTTCCGGGCCTGCGCATGGCACAGAAACATGCAGTCAAGGTGGGCGGCGGACACAACCAGCGCATCGGGCTGTTCGACGGCGTGCTGATCAAGGAGAACCACATCGCGGCGGCAGGCGGCATCCGCCAGGTGCTGGAACAGGCGTTCCGCATTACCCCTCCCGGGGTCTCCGTCCAGATCGAAGTTGAAACACTGGCACAGTTGGACGAAGCGCTTAATTCGGGGGCAAGACTGATTTTGCTCGACAACTTTTCGCTGGCCGACATGCGTCTCGCCGTGACCCACGCCGCCGGGCGCGCCGAGCTGGAGGCCTCCGGCGGCATCACGCTGGAGAACCTGCGCCTCGTCGCCGAAACCGGCGTGGATCGCATCTCCATCGGCGCGCTGACCAAGGACATCAAGGCGATCGATCTGTCGATGCGCATCAAGCTCCCGGAACCCCAGTAACCCACCGGCAGGCTGTTCCTGTAGGAGCGAGTTTGCTCGCGAATCCATCAGGAATCTTCGCCAGCAAGCGGGCTCCTACGCTGGATTTAACCAATGGATGATCCAGCTTGAAATCTCCCGAAGCACCCACATATTAGAATCTCCTGATTTACCGAGACTATAATGAGCGAAGCCAAACATATCGTCTGCCCGCATTGCGATGCGGTAAACCGCGTTCCCTCCGGCAAACTGGATTCACAACCCGTCTGCGGCAAGTGCAAGCAGGCGCTGTTCACTGCCCATCCCGTCGAATTGACCGAACAAAACTTCATGCAGCACATCTCCCGCAACGACATCCCGGTGCTGGTGGATTTCTGGGCGCCCTGGTGCGGCCCCTGCCGCATGATGGCACCTGCCTACGAGAAGGCCGCACAACGCCTGGAGCCTGAACTGCGCGTGGCCAAATTGAATACGGAAGAAGCGCAGCAGATCGCCGCGCAATTCAACATTCGCAGCATCCCGACGCTGGCCTTGTTCAAGAACGGCCGCGAAGTATCGCGCCAGGCCGGGGCGATGGACACCAACAACATCGTGCTGTGGGCGGAATCGAAAGCCTGAATGGGGAAAGTTGCATGAGCTCCGATCACTTCACCGCGGTTGCCGGGCAATACGCAGCGTTCCGCCCCTCCTATCCGGACGAGTTGTTCGACTGGCTGGCGAGCATCGCCCCGCAACGGAAACTGGCATGGGACTGCGGCGCGGGCAGCGGACAGGCGACCGCCGCACTGGCTTCGCGCTTCGAACGGGTGTTGGGCTACGGACATCAGCGCCGCGCAACTGGCTTCCGCCCCCGCGCTGGCCAACGTCGAATATCGCGTGGCGCCAGCCGAGATCAGCGGCCTGCCTGATCATTCGGCAGACATCATCACCGTCGCGCAGGCATTGCACTGGTTCGATCTGCCGAAGTTCTATTCCGAGGCGCATCGAGTGTTGAAGCCGCACGGCGTTATCGCGGCATGGGGCTATAACCGCTTGCTGATCGGACACCCCGAAATTCAACGGATCGTGGACCGCTTCTACGACGAAACGATAGGCGCTTACTGGCCGCCCGAGCGTATCCATGTGGAAAACGGATACCGCGACTTCCCCTTCCCGTTCACGCGCATCGCCGCCCCGGCGTTTTCGTTACACAAGGAATGGTCGCGCGATCATTTGCTGGGTTACCTGCGCAGCTGGTCGGCAGTGGGAAGATTCCGGGCCGCAAACGGTTTCGACCCCGTCATTTCCTTGGCGGATGAGATCGCCGCCTACTGGCCTGAAGAGAAGAACTACCGCATCGAGTGGCCCCTGTTCATGCATGCCGGCCGGGTAGATTAGGCCGTTCGTCCTGTCCTGCGCGGGTACACCATGAACGGAGAGCTGTTCGGCGTTTCTCTATGAGCGCTTGCGCGCAACCAGATCGATCAGTGCCGACATGCCGCTATGCCCCGTACCTTCGAGAATGAAGTCGTCGTGCTC
The DNA here is from genome assembly GCA_963840345.1 of uncultured beta proteobacterium. GTDB lineage: Bacteria > Pseudomonadota > Gammaproteobacteria > Burkholderiales > Gallionellaceae > Sideroxyarcus. The sequence goes on along the minus strand of CAWIYO010000002.1, from coordinate 46,121 downwards.
GCGCAGATGCAGGATGTCCATGTCGGCGAATGCATTGCGCAGCATCGCTTCGGTGTACAGGTTCTCGGCCTGCGACGGCCCGCCGGTTTTGTATTCCAGCTGGCGCGGCGTGTAGCCCTCCAACAATAGCAGGCCGCCCGGCTTGAGGCAGCGCTTGATGCGGGTGAACATCTGTTCGCGCGCTGCGGGCGGCGCGAACTGGATGAAGATTCCCGCGACCGCGTCGAAGCGGTTATCTCCCCAATCCCAGGCGGCAAGGTCAGCCTGTTCGAATCGCATCTTCACACCGCGCATCTCTGCCAGCTTCCGGGCTTTGCCAATGGCAACCGCCGAGGCATCCACCGACAGCACATCCAACCCCTGCTCGGTCAGCCACACGCCGTTGCGGCCCTCGCCATCGGCTACTGCGAGACAGGACATCCCCGGTTTGAGGAGCGTGCGTTGCGACGCCAGAAAGGCATTCGGCTCGGTACCGAAATGATATTCCTCGCCCGCGTAACGTTCGTCCCACACGCTCACGGGCATCTCCAAAAATTCAAATGTACGTACGCAATACTGCGTTGCTCACAAAAAATTACTCCTTACATACTCTAATGTATGTCGCGTCGCAATTCTTTGTGAGCACCGGTCTTGCGACGAACTTTGAATTTTTGAGATGCCCTCATACCGCTCTCCACAGATACCACCACGCGCTCAGCGTGAAGAAGGAAAGGATCAACCCTACCGCGACCATCAGGTTCGCCAGCGGCGGATCGAGGTCGTGTTCGCTCGCCACGATGGCAGCCGTGATCATCGACGGCATCGCGGCTTCGAATAACGTAACCTGGATGGCTTGTCCATGCGCGCCCAGGAATTGCACGTAGAGCAGGTAGATCGCCAATGGAGCCAGGACGAGCTTGAAGGCGAGGCCGATGGCGAGGTTGCGTTTGTGTTCCGCGACATGCCCCAGGCGCAATTGCATCCCGACCGAAAGCAGTGCCATCGGGGCTAGCGTGTCGCCCAGGCGCTTCAACAGCGCGGTGAACCAACCGGCATATTCGACGGGGATCAACAAGAGCGCGATGACGAGGGAAATGAACGGCGGGAACAGCGCAATGCGTTTGACGATCTCCGCCGCAGCCGGGCGGCCGGACGAGTAGATGCCCGCAACCGTGATTCCCAGCACCGATAATACGAAGAACGAACCGAGCTGGTCGGCGATGATGGCCGTGGTGATTCCCTCCCTGCCGTAGAACGCTTCGACCATCGGCACGCCGAAGAACGAGGTATTGCCCAATCCCCCGACCAGCATCAACGCGCCTATGGTGGCGCGCCGCAGATGCAGCCAGCGTCCGACGAGCAGGAAAAAACCCGCCGAAAGACCGAACACCAGCCAGGCCATCGCCGCGGTCAGCACGACGCCGCCGGAGATATGCAGTTCGTGGACATACAGCAGCGTCAGCGCAGGCAGCGAGATATGGATGATGAAACTGTTGAGCGTGGCGGGAGCATTGTCCGGCATGCGCCTGAGGCGGCGCAGCAGCATGCCGGCAAGAAAACAAAGGATGAGCAGAAATAGATTGTTCACTACGGTCACTCAGGGGCGAAGCACTTTACAGCACCTGAGAGGAGACCAGATTGGCTGCAAAACGCGAAAGTTGATTGGCATTCACCAGGCTGAGTTTCTTTTTGATATTGGCCTTGTGCGATTCGATGGTTTTGACGCTGCGGGACAAGCGCTCGGCGATTTCGCTGGTGCCCAATCCCATGCCGATCAGGTGCAGCACCTCCAATTCACTGGGCGACAATTCGCTGACCGGGGACTCGCTTTTCGACCCGTTCACCATCTGCTTCAACATCTTCGTGCGCAATTGATCGCTGACGTAGAGGTCGCCGCCCAGCACCTGGCGGATCGCCACCAGCAAGGAGGAGGTCGCCGCCTGCTTCATCAAATAACCCTTGGCGCCAGCCCGCAGCGCAGGTTCCGCGTAGATCAGTTCGTCATGCATCGACAGCATCAGGACAGGCAGATCGGGAAACTCGAACTGCAAGCGGCGTATCAACTCCAGTCCCGAGAAACTGCCGAGAGTCATATCGACAATGGCAATGTCATGCGGACACGCACGGTTGGCCGCGACTGCCTGCTCGATCTCCTCGGCTTCGCAACATGCCTGCATGTCAGGCTCGCGGTTGATCAGCATCATCATCCCCTGACGCACGATGGGGTGGTCGTCCACCACCATCACCCTTGCTTTCTTCACCTCCGGCTGCATCGCTTCTCCCTTATCTGCTCACGGGCAATTGCACCGTGATGCAAGTTCCGCCCTGAGAAGGGCGGGTAACGTTGAACGTCGCACCGATCAGGTCGGCACGATGTTGCATGGTGCGCATACCCAACCCGCTCCCTTTGTGCGAACCTGTGGCATCGCCGACACCGCAACCATCGTCTTCGATGCTCAAAGTCTGCGGCATGTCGTCGCGGCCGCCGGTCATCTTGAGCTTGATGTTCCGCGCGCGGCCATGCCGGATTGCATTGCTGACCGCTTCCTGCGAGATACGGAACAGGTGGATGGCGACATCCGGATCGTCGATCCTGCAGTTGCACTCGCACAGGAACTCACAGGATATTTGATGAGTGGCATTTACATAAGCGGCAAGCTTGTCCATCATCGCGTAGAACCCCTCCTCCCTCAGTTCTTCCGGATAGAGACCCTGGGACAGGTAGCGCGTCTTGCTGATCGCCTCATTCACCATCGAAGTGATCTTGGCAGCGTCGTGCATTTCATCGTGCCCCGCATCCTTGAGTTTCCGGAACAACACTTCGGACATGAAGGCCACACCTGCCAGATGCTGACCAAGATCGTCATGCAACTCCCTGCCGATGCGCTGCTGAACTTCTTCGCCGACGTTAACCAGATTGCGTTCCGCGGCACCGGCACGTTTCAACGCGGCGACTGCATCGTCCTGCGCGGCCTTGTACGCAGTGATATCCGCAAACACCATCAACAGATAGCTGGAGGCCGCATGCCGCAACTGACCGATGGATACCACGCTCCATACTTCGCGATCCTCGTCGCCGAACCAGACCGTCAACTGACGGCGCTCACCGCTACGCAGGGTCTCCTGTATGGCAGTCCATAAGGAGGAAGGGAACCAGGCGTTGCCTTGATCGAGTTTGCTGTTCTGCAAACGAGTGACGGAAACTCCCAGCATGCGAGCCACTGAGGGATTGGCAGTGACGCAACGCCCCCGCTCGTCGAACACAAGCACGCCCGAAACAGTTTCCGTGACGATGGCTTCGCTCAATTTCGACAACTCATCGAAGGCCGCCTCGATATGTTTCCGGCTGGTAATCTGGGTATTGATGAAGTAGCAGATCAGGGTGTAAAGCGCATAGCTGGAAATGAACTGCCAATGAGCCTGCCACCACGCGGCATCATCCGGATAGAAACCGATCTTGATATAGGTCTTGCCAGCTGCCGCCATGAAAGCAATGACATAAGAAAACTCGCCGCCTACATATTTGGCAGCAAGAAAGAAATTGATCACAAAAAAGATCGTGAGCGGAACCCAAGGGCCTACATTGAAATAGATATAGAACAGCAACAGCTGAATGGCCACGATGCCGATCACCAGCATCGATTTGGACAATGAATACAGCGAACGGTCCGCGCGTCGCAGCAAATTGTCGCCGAATTGTTGAACTGCGATAGTCTTAAACACCCTTTCCTCCACAAGGCTATTCCCGGTCTTTCGATAACGGGCGCTGCCGCATTGTAACGTCCCCCACTTCCGCCGCAACTGCTGTTTGTCCGTAGGTAATTTCCCCTAGATCAGAATAAGGGGCAGGCCAGTCGATTTCCGCCCTTTGTCCCGATGGTGCGAACATCCCGGTGTGTCTAGCATGCATTCACCGAAATTCAGGACAAGCGACTGAAATATGACCACCCAGGCCCGCAACAGCAAAGCATCTTCAGAATCCGGCTTTTCCCTGATGGAATTGTTGATCGCCGTCGCCATCGTCGGCATCCTCACGGCACTGGCCATCCCGGCTTATGGCCGTTATGTGCTTCGCAGCAAATTGCCCGAGGCGTTCGCCATGCTGGGAGATTATCGGCTGCGGATGGAGCAGTACAACCAGGACAATCGCACTTACGCCAATCCAGCCCTGAACAGTTGCGCAGTCGCTCCGCCTCTCACCGGCAAATATTTCGACATCCAGTGCACCATCACCGCTGTTGGTGCACGGTTCACCTACACTGCCACCGCCAACAGCAAGGCAGGACAAAATCTGGGCAATGCCGGGGACTATAGCTACAACATCGATCAGGACGGAATTCGCAATACCGTCAGGTTCGCAGGTACCGCCGGCCCCGCCGGTTCATGGCGAGACAAATGAAGCTCATCATGAATAATCAGCAAGGCACTACCCTGATCGAACTGATGGTCGTGATGACAGTGATGGCGATCCTGGCCAGCATCACGCTTCCCGCATTGGGTTCGATGTTTGCAGGAAACGAGCTGAACACCTCGCAAGAGAACCTCATCGCCGCACTCCACAAAGCGCGAGGCATGGCCATTTCCAGAAGCACCATCACCACCGTCACCATCGATGCGGCCGCACACACCGTTCAATTGAGCGCGGCAGACAACTCCTTCAGGGATACGATTCAAGTCAGCCCCGGCGTCAACATCGGAGCCAATGCAACGCTGACGTTCGGCGCGCAAGGAACCGCGACTGTGGCCTCGATTATCTTATCTGCGGCGAATTACGCCAGCTTGCCGGTACGCACTATCAACATCTCGCCTACCGGCATCGTCACTGCCAGCCGCTGATAGAGGAGAAGATCATGTCACGTCATGCTTTCCCGCAACTCGGCTTCACCCTGGTCGAGATCATGGTCAGCCTGGCGGTGTTTTCGCTCGGCCTGCTCGGCATCGCCCTTTATACCGGTAACGGACTGAAAATCTCCAGCGCCAACCAGGTACGCGCAACCTCGATCTATGCCGCCTCGCTGGCGATGGAGCCGGTGCTGTACCAGACCCGTGCCGATTGCCTTTCAGCCGCACTCAGCCTGTTTCCGCGCAGCATTACGATCGATAACGGCAAAGACACATTCAATATCAGTCTCGTGCGCGCCAGCGACGGCAGCGGCACGCAGATCGCCACGAACAATGCGATCACGACCGCCTCCGGCGCATGGGTCTCGCCGGTCACCATCGTACTGGGAGTTCCATACGCGGGTTCGGATGGCACAACCTACACCGCCTACCCTTCGTATACCGTGATGCTGGAAGACTACGCCGCTGCCTGCAATGCATAAACAGAATCGACAATCCGGGTACACGCTGGTTGAACTGATGATCTCACTGACCGTGGCGATGCTGATCTCCGTTGCCGCGCTGTACATATTCAGCGGACAAGTACGCACGTTCTTCAATCATGCCCGCAAACAGCAGACCACAGACGAAGTGCAAGCCGCTTTCGAAGCAGTTACCACGCTCCTGCGGCAGGCCGAGATGTGCCTGACCTGTGCCACGCCGCAACAGATCAGGATCACTTACCCGGCGGGGATCGCCAACCCCAATTCCGCCAGCGCGCCGTCTATCACCGGCGACTCGATCAGCCTGGACTTCTCGGTGCCCGGCGGTTATCCCATCTGGCCGAACACCACTGCCCCCTATACCAATAATGTAATGAACCTGAGCTGGTCGCAAACGACCGGGAAAGTGCAACTAGGTACGCCTGCCACCCCTGCGGTGGCCACTCGCCGGCGGCAGCGGCAATTTGAACACGCGCATCGTCAATTTCGATGTCTGGCCGTTGACCCTGGGCGGCGCGGGGGCAAACACGATTGTCCCGGGTGCGAACGCGGTGGATAAACCGACAGCGGGCTACCACGTCGTGATGACGGCGCGGGTCGGTGCGCAGGACTTTGGCTATATCAACCCTCTCGACCCTAACGGTCCGATGCGGAACTATCGCACCGTCACCTATGAGGCAGATATCCTGCCGCGCAACTGGTGATCGCCATGCAGCACTATCCCCCCCTTTCCAGACGATCTGCCCAGCACGGCTACATCCTGCCGCTGGTGCTGGTCATGCTTGTCATGCTGATGCTCAGTTCGGCCAGCTTCTTCCATCGCTCCACCTCCAACACGCAACTTTCCGGTGCGAACCGCGATTACGATCAAGCACGCTTGCTGGCAGAAAGCAGCATGAATCTGGTTATGGGGCGCATCGTCAATTTCAGCGCGACTTCGGCCGTAGCCAATACCACCCTGGCCGAAATACCCTGTGTTGCGCCGGCCAGCGCACCTGCGGTCAATGACCTCAATTGCAATGGTTCCCCTGATGCCAATGAAGCCAAACCGGCCAGTTTCGCCCCGGCACTGCCGCTGCCGATCGGCTATGAATTCTTCCTGAGTAACGGGGCCGGCATTACCGAGGCGACGCCCGGCGTTCTGCAAAGAGTGGCCAATGGCGAGGCATACAACAGCGGTACGGCACTCGCCGGCCAATCCGTGCCGCTCAACACCGCCAGGTTGCGCATCAACGACCTGTTCATCGATGCCAACCTGCGTCCGCTGCTGCTGACGCAAACCAGAAACGGCCTCACTTTCAGCACCAGGACCTGGGACAGGGAATCCGCACCGGAAAAAGCTGCCGTCTGGCTGGAGGTATCGCGCGATCCCGATCCTGCCCATGCGACCTGGTATGACCTCTACATCGCCTCTTCAGCGCAAGTCGGCAATGCCAAGGCTTATGTGCAGCGCTTCGTCGGCGCCTACACCGATATGCTGGGCGCACGCGTCATCGCGCCGTTGAGCGAAGCATCCAACCATCCCTGATCCATCACAACTCCGCAGGAGTGCTCCATGCGCATAACCACCAACCGGAATATCTGCATCTCCCTGATCGCGATGCTCGCCAGCTGCTGTGCCGGGATGGGGTCCGCCCTGGCTGCCTGTGCCACGGGCACCACCGCCCCATCCTTACTGCCCCCGCCGACCATCGTCACGCCGAAGAACACCAGCTTCACCCTGCAGCTGGGCACGCCGGCAAGTAGCGTCGCGCCCTACGTGTTCACAGCGCTCGACCAGAATGGCACGCAGAATTACGGAACCTTCGGCAGCAGCGCCAACGGGGGTGCCGTCACCATCGTGGATGCGGCCAACGGCAGATTTTCATACAACCCGCCGTCCGGCTATTTCGGTAACGATTTCATCACGATCGCTGTCGCGCCGGCTTGTGATCCGACGCTGAGAACGATCATCCGTATCGCTGTCTCGATCGGCTCGAACATTCAAGGGACATACACCTCCTGCATGGCAAGCACCACATGTGCGACAGGCAGCATCGGCGGCCCCGGCGGCTCGGTGATCATCATCGATAACACACCCAACCCCGGCAGCCCCGGCGTAGTGACCAACATGGCGACCAACGCAGCAGCCGTGATGAGGGGACTGGGCGAAGGCAACGAGATCGAGGTCAGTCTGGGCGGACAGATACAAGTCATGCAGCGCGATGCAACCGTTTCCCCGCATGGCCTGGTCGACGAGATCGGTTCGAACAACGCCAATTCGACCAGCTACCAGAATTTCTACAGCGGCAGACGTGCCACCTATTTTGCCAACGGTACGCAACTGTTCGATCTGGACAAGATGCGCCGCGCAGCAGAATGGGAAGCTGCGAACATTCCGCCCTCGAATGGAGGTAGTGCCTGTTCTTATCCGACCCTGCGCGGCGGTACCTACCGCGCATACCAGGGCGCATTGCCAAGAAACAATGGAGCGAACAGCATCCCCAACGATGGGGACGGGACGCCGGTGCCGGGGCCGGTAGGCCACTGCCACTATGCCGCCAGATACACAATCGACCCGGCGATTACCAGCGCGGGCGGCAACTATGGCGCGATCAGCTGGGCACAGTTCGTCTACAACATCGCCAACAACATCACCATGTACGGCCTCGTGCGTGTGCTGATCCCGGCACAGGCGGGCACTGCAACCGCAACCACCAACGCGCTCGGAATGACGCCGATGCCGGGGGTCACCGGCGTACCAGATCCGATCTATGGCCAGTGCAAAACGGCCACGACCTCTACTTTGTGCCTCAACCCGCCCAGTGTCGGCATCAAGCCCGGGGCCAACATCACCCTCACCGACTGGAGAGGAATCAGAACCACCTACACCATTCCTTCAACGGCACAAGTGCGCGTTCGCGGCGCGCTGTTCTTCGATTTCGTCGATGGGCAAAGGAACTATGCCAACGGCGTCGTTCCCGGCATCGGCCTGGGACAGTTGCCCTCCGGCAAGGAACTGAAATTCAACATGTGGATGCCCATCAGCGTGAATGCGGGCAATGACCGCGACGGTGACGGCATCATGGACAATCTGGAATACATCGAAAGCGTCAGTGCCGGCGTCGTGTGCAGCAATCCTGCAGGGCCTAACTACCCCTGCACTCATCGCTTCACTACCGCTGAAGTCGTCATCGACCCTAACCAGGTACCGCAGGAGGCGGTGGACACATACAACGCGCAATTCAATACGACGTACCGGGACAGTGCCGACCCCAACTTCGTCACCAAGTTCAGAAGCCTGAACCTGCCGAATCAGTATCACCTGCTGATGCCGTCCGCCTATGCGCAAGGTTGGGCCGATGCTTTCGCCGAACTGAACATCAGTTCCACCCAATGGAGCAGTCTTGGATTCCTTGTTCCGGCACAGCATGCCGCTCCGCTCTCGGTCGCCGAGATACGCAGCGGCGGCTTCGAGGATCTGCCGGTATATCTGTATAGCGGCGGCACTGCCGACCTCGGCAACCACATCAACATCTCAGGCCTGGTGTATATCCCGCAATCCATCGAGCTGGAAGTCAGCGGCGGAGCAACCGCCGCCACCGCCGGCGCCTTCACCGGCACGCGCCAATTCATCATGGGTGGACTCATCGTGCGCGACGGATTCGAACTGGAGTCGAAGCAAGGTTCCAATCAGACCATCAGCAGCGATCCGTTGAGTTTCGCCACTGCCCGCATCAATCCGAATGCAGTGACCGGCTCCATCCTGACCACTGCCATCAACACCCTCCATGGCAACAACAATGCAGGGATAGGTGTCGGAGTAGGCGGCGGGGCTGTTGTGCGAGCCTCCGGGACAGGGGATACGAGTTGCGTCGGCTGCTCTGGCGGCATCACCAGCCCGGGCAAAGTCCGCTGGATCGAAGTGCGCCCGCAGTAACTCTACAGGAAACGAAAAAGGCCGCTTTGCAGCGGCCTTTTTTACATCATGCAACAGCGATCATTGCGGCACGTGCGCGCTGATGAAAGCCTTGAGCTTTACCACATCCGCATCCATCACTTCGCAGCGTTGCGGCAGCTGCTCGATACCGTCCAGCGCTGCAGGACGTTCCGGCTGGCGACCCAATGCTTCCTGGATGGTCTCAGCGAACTTGGCGGGCAATGCAGTCTCCAGGCAGATCAGCGGCAAACTCGGGCGACGTTGCTCCAGGCCGACCTTCAAGCCATCGGCGGTGTGCGTGTCTATCATCACGCCGTACTCTTCCCACACCTCGCGGATCGTCTTGAGACGATCCTGATGCGTGCTCTTGCCGGAAGCGAAATCGAACTTCGGCAAGTCGTTCCAATACGCAGTGCCCTTGATGTCGAACGAACCGCCCGCATCCACCTTGCTCCAGAACTCGCGCACCTTGGCACCGTCGCGCCCGACCAGATCGAACACGAAGCGCTCGAAGTTGGAAGCCTTGGAGATGTCCATCGACGGGCTGCTGGTCTCGTAGGTGTGGTCAGTGCCGCGCGGCCGATACACGCCGGTGCGGAAGAATTCGTCGAGCACGTCGTTCTCGTTGGTGGCGAGGATCAATTGGCCGATGGGCAGGCCCATCATGCGCGCGATATGGCCGGCGCAGATGTTGCCGAAATTGCCGGACGGCACCGAGAACGCAACTTGCTCGTCGTTGCTCTTCGTCGCGGCGAAATAGCCCTTGAAGTAATACACGATCTGCGCCGACACGCGCCCCCAGTTGATGGAGTTGACGGTGCCGATCTTGTGCGCGGCCTTGTAAGCGTGGTCGTTGGACACCGCCTTCACCAGGTCCTGCGCATCGTCGAACATGCCGTTGATGGCGATGTTGAAGATGTTCGGGTCCTGCAGCGAATACATCTGTGCGCGCTGGAAGCTGGACATCTTGCCGTTCGGCGACAGCATGAACACGCGGATGCCCTTCTTGCCGCGCATCGCATATTCGGCGGCGGAGCCGGTGTCGCCGGAAGTCGCGCCGAGGATGTTCAGCTCGTCATGCTGTTTTGCCAGCGCGTACTCGAACAGGTTGCCGAGCAGTTGCATCGCCATGTCCTTGAACGCCAGCGTCGGGCCGTTGGAGAGTTCCTGCAGGTACACGCCTTCGCTCAATTTGCGTAGCGGCGTGATCTGCGTCGCATCGCTGTCGGCGCGGCCGTTGCTGTAGACCTGCGCGGTATAGGTCTTGCTGACGATGGCCTTCAGGTCGGCTGCGGGGATGTCGGTGGCGAACTTGGACAGCACCGCATAGGCGAGATCGGCATACGACAGCTTGCGCCACGCATCCAGCTCGGCGCGCGTCACCTGCGGGTATTGCTCCGGCAGGTACAGGCCGCCGTCGGGCGCCAAGCCGCCCAGCAGGATTTCGGTGAAGGATTTGGCGGGGCTGTTGCCACGGGTGGAAATGTATTTCATCGGATGCTCGCTTCGTTTATTCCCCTCTCCCGTGCACGGGAGAGGGCTAGGGAGAGGGCAGGATTTCTGCGCCCCTCTCCCCCAGCCCCTCTCCCGCTTGCGGGCGAGGGGAGTTCAGATATTTATTTTCCCAGTTCTTCCAGGCGCAACTTGGTCACCTTCCCAGCCACCACCTTCAAGCTTTCGACCTTGGCGATCGCGGCATTGATGCGCTTCTCGCGCGTCTGGTGCGTGAGCATGATGAGGTCGGTCTGGTCTTCGCCTTCGCCCGGCTCCTTCTGGATCACGGCGTCGATGGAGATCTGCTCGTCGGCCAGGATACGCGTGATGTCGGCCAGAACTCCTGGTTTATCAACCACGCGCAGGCGCAGGTAGTAGCTGGTGACCACCTCGTCCATCGGCAGTATCTTCAGGTCGGCCATCGCGTTGGGCTGGAACGCCAGATGCGGCACACGATTCTGCGGATCAGAAGTCGCCATGCGCGTCACGTCCACCAAGTCGGCAATCACCGCGCTGGCAGTGGGTTCCGCACCGGCGCCCTTGCCGTAATACAGCGTCGCGCCGACCGCGTCGCCCTGCACCACGACCGCGTTCATCGCACCTTCGACATTGGCGATCAGGCGCTTGGCCGGGATCAGGGTCGGGTGTACGCGCAGTTCCACGCCTTCCGCGGTGCGCTTGGTGATACCCAGCAGCTTGATGCGATAACCGAGCTGTTCGGCGTACTTGATGTCGACCGCATCCAGTTTGGAGATACCTTCGATATAGGCTTTGTCGAACTGCATCGGGATGCCGAACGCCAGCGCGGACAGGATGGTGATCTTGTGCGCCGCGTCCACGCCTTCGATGTCGAAGGTCGGGTCGGCCTCGGCGTAGCCCAGGCGCTGTGCTTCTTTCAGCACGGTGTCGAAACTCAAGCCCTTGTCGCGCATCTCGGACAGGATGAAGTTGGTGGTGCCGTTGATAATCCCCGCGATCCACTCGATGCGGTTCGCGGTCAAACCTTCGCGCAACGCCTTGATGATGGGGATGCCGCCCGCCACCGCCGCTTCGAACGCGACCATCACGCCCTTGTCCTGCGCGGCCTTGAAGATCTCGTTGCCGTGCGTGGCCAGCAGCGCCTTGTTGGCGGTGACCACATGCTTGCCGTTGGCGATGGCCTTCAGCACCAGCTCCTTCGCCACGCCGTAGCCGCCGATCAGCTCGACCACGATATCCACTTCCGGGTCGTTCACCACCGCGAACGCATCGTCCGTCACGCGGCAGGCACCGCCGGTGACTTTCTTCGCCAGCTCCATATTTTTGTCCGCCACCACGGTGATGCGGATGGGACGACCGGCGCGGCGCGTAATCTCTTCCGCATTGCGCTGCAATACGGTGAATGTGCCGCCGCCGACCGTTCCGGCACCGAGGAGTCCTACGTTGATTGGTTTCATGAGAATGATTTCTTAAAGTTAAAAGCGGGAATGACAAAACCTTCGCGGAAATAGAACTTGTGCGCCTGCGTGCGTTGCGTGCCGGAATCCAGCACCAGGCCGCTTGCGCCCAGTCCTCTTGCAACCGCTTCGAGATGCACCATCAAGGCATGACCGATACCCCCGGAACGGCGCGCATCATCGGTGACGAGATCGTCCACATAGAACTTCAACCCGTCGAATGTGTTTTCGTGCCAGCGGTAAACAGCCAGGCCGAGCACGGTATCCCCCTCGACCGCCAGTGCCATGCGTGCATCTTTCAGTACGCGTGCCATCTTGGTTGCATAGTCAGCCGGCAAATGCGGGCGCAATTGGCGATGCACCCCTTCGGCACGCGCCAGCCATTCCGCACCTGTGACCTGCCCGCCTTCCGCAAACACTTCGACGATCTTCATGTCCCATGCCGCTTGCGATAGCCTTCCAGGAAGCGCGCGATGCGGCCGATGGCCTCGGTCAGATCGTCCGCATTCGGCAGGAACACCACGCGGAAGTGATCGGGTTGTTTCCAGTTGAAACCTGTACCCTGCACGATCAATACCTTCTCGGCCTCCAGCAATTCGAGGATGAATTTCTGGTCGTCCTTGATCGGGTACATCTTGGGATCCAGCTTCGGGAACATGTACAGCGCCGCTTTCGGCTTGACGCAGGTCACGCCGGGAATCGCCGTGAGCAGGTTGTAGGCCAGCTCGCGCTGCTTGTACAGACGCCCGCCGGGCGCGACCAGGTCGTTGATGCTCTGGTAGCCGCCGAGCGCAGTCTGGATCGCATATTGTCCCGGCACATTGGAGCACAGGCGCATCGAAGCCAGGATATTCAGGCCGTCCAGGTAATCCTGCGCGCTCTTCTTGGCGCCGGAGATCACCATCCAGCCGGAGCGGTAGCCGCAGGCACGGTAGTTCTTGGACAGACCGTTCATGGTGACGAACAGCACGTCGTCTGCCAGCGACGCCATGGAAGTGTGCGTCACGCCGTCGTACAGCACCTTGTCGTAGATCTCGTCGGCGAAGACGATGAGGTTGTGCTCGCGCGCCAGCTGAATGATCGCCTTCAGGATCTCGTCGGAATACACCGCGCCGGTCGGATTGTTCGGGTTGATGACGACAATCGCGCGCGTATTCGGCGTGATCTTGGCCTTCATGTCCGCCAGATCGGGGTTCCACTCGTTGGCCTCGTCGCAGATGTAATGGCGCGGCGTGCCGCCGGCCAGCGTCACCGCTGCGGTCCACAGCGGGTAGTCGGGCGCCGGCACCAGCACTTCGTCGCCCGGGTTGAGCAGCCCCTGCATGGACATGACGATGAGCTCGGAAGCGCCGTTGCCGATAAAGATGTCGTCGATGGTGACACCCGCGATCTTCTTCTGCTGGGTGTAATGCATGATCGCCTTGCGCGCGGCGAACAGGCCCTTGGAATCGGAATAGCCTGAAGAGTTCGGCAGGTTGAGGATCACGTCCTGCTGGATCTCCTCCGGCGCATCGAAACCGAAAGGCGCGAGGTTGCCGATGTTCAGCTTGATGATGCGCTGCCCTTCCTCCTCCATCTGTTTGGAGCGCGCCATCACCGGCCCCCGGATGTCGTAACAGACGTTGGCCAGCTTGGTGGACTTCAACACCGGCTTGCTCGAGGGGGTATTCTTTTCGGATTTCACTTGAGTGCTTCCTAATCTGCCGGGCCGGTGCCGGTGGTAGAATCACCGGCGTACAGGCAAGGCGTTGCAAAGGTCGCGATTCTACCGCGCCGCCGCTACCCGCCGCAAATGGAGACCCCGCTTTGGCATTACATCTGCAAACAAACACCAACCTGCGACTGTTCACCGGTCACGGTGCGGGCTATGTCTCCGTCAACGGGCACCGTTACGCGCAACCCATCGTGGTCAGCGCCGATGGTGTGCTCACTGACTGGACCGCCACGGATTTCGACAGTCTGGCCGCAACCCATTTCGACTATTTCCTTGGACTGAAACCTGAAGTGCTGCTGCTCGGGACCGGCGCAAAACAACGATTTGCCCGCCCCGAGCTGTACCGGGAGCTGATCAAGGCCCGCATCGGCATCGAGTTCATGGATACCCCCGCCGCCTGCCGTACTTACAACATCCTTGTCGCCGAAGACCGCAAGGTGGTCGCTGCGATCCTGTTATAGGGACATTGAATGAGCAACCCATTGCACAACGTCATCGCCCAGACCGAAACGGTCATCCTCGGCAAACCGCACCAGATCAGGCTTGCGCTCGCCTGCCTGCTGGCGCGCGGCCACCTGCTGATCGAAGACCTGCCGGGCGTCGGCAAGACCACCCTGGCGCACGCGCTGGCGCGTTCTCTCGGCCTGCAGTTCCAGCGCATCCAGTTCACCAGCGACATGCTGCCTGCCGACATTCTCGGCGTATCGGTCTTTCACCGCGAACACGAGAAATTCGAGTTCCACGCCGGGCCGATCTTCGCGCAGATGATCCTCGCCGACGAAGTGAACCGCGCCATGCCCAAGACACAAAGCGCTCTGCTGGAAGCCATGGAAGAACAGCAGGTGACCACCGAAGGCAGCACCCGCCCGCTGCCCACGCCGTTCTTCGTCATCGCCACGCAGAACCCCACCTACCAGATCGGTACCTTCCCGTTGCCGGAATCGCAACTCGACCGCTTCCTGATGCGCCTCCAGTTGGGTTATCCGGACACCCAGGCGGAACGCGGCCTGCTCGCCGGGGTGGAGCGGCGCGAGATCGTGGCCAGGCTCACGCCGCAGATGAGCGCCGAGGAATTGCTTGCTTTGCAGCAGCAGGTCAAACAGGTGTTCGTTTCGTCCGCCCTGCTGGACTACGTGCAAGCCATCCTGCGCCATACCCGCGAATCGGCGCGTTTCGTGCACGGTCTGTCGCCGCGTGCCGGACTCTCGCTGCTCGCCGCCGCACGTGCCTGGGCATTGATCAACGGACGCAACGCCGTCATTCCCGAGGACGTGCAAGCCGTGCTGCCCAGCGTCGCCAGCCACCGGCTGCAAAGCGTGCAGGACGTGCAGATATCAGACGGCAACAAGCTGGCGCGCGAATTGATCGAAGCGGTGGCGATTCCATAAGTCGTCCCCGGCTACTCATCGGCAGTATCGGCAACCAGCATCCCATCCACCCATAGAAGCCAGATGATGTTCGCCACTTTCCAGCAACGTTTCAGCGCATGGGCCTCGCGCCGCCAGCGTTATGATGGCGGGACAGTCACGCTCACCCAGCGCACCATCTACATCCTCCCGACCCGGCAAGGCTTCGGCTTCGGCTTCATGCTGGTACTGATGCTGCTCGGCGACATCAATTACAACCTGAGCCTGGGATATGTGCTCACCTTCCTGCTCACCACGATGGGCGGCATGTCGATGCTGCATGCCTTCCGCAACATGGCACAGTTGCAGGTGCGTGCGGGCCATGTCGAGCCGGTGTTCGCCGGAGATTCCGCGCATTTCGTCTTTCACTTCCACAACACCAGCAAGCTGGATCGCCACCAGATCAACCTGCACGACATGCAGGGCCATCGCACCGTGTTCGATGTGGCCGCGCTCAGTCATACCGAAGTCGTGCTGGGCATCCCCGCACCGCAACGCGGCTGGCTCAAGTGCGGGCGCTTGACGCTGTATACGCGCTACCCGCTCGGTTTGTTTCATGCGTGGTCGTACCTGTATTTCGATACGCGCTGCCTGGTCTATCCGAAACCCGCCGCACCGGTTCCGTTGCCTGCCCACTCCGCCGAAAGCGGCAATGGCACCCGGCCCGTTGCCGGGGATGAGGAATTCTCCGGACTGCGCAGCTATGTCGCCGGCGATGCGCTGCAGCGCATCGCATGGAAGGCCCTGGCACGCGAGCAGGGCTTGCAGGTGATGCAGTTCAGCGCCCAGCAAGGACGCGAGCTGTGGCTGGACTGGGCGCAACTACCCGCCATCGCCGACGAACGCAAGCTGGAACTCCTCGCTCGCTGGGTGCTGGATGCCGAGGCCCGTGGCATGCGTTACGGTTTGCGCCTGGCCGGGATCGAGTTGCCGCCGGCACATGGGCAGACGCATCGCAAGGAGTGCCTGAGGGCGCTGGCGCTGCATGGCATCAGCGAGGAGCATCCATGAAGCTCTCCGCCCCCCTCGTCTACGGCCTGATCGCCTGCATCCTGCTGGTGAGCGCGCCGCACGCCGACCACTTGCCGTTGTGGGTGAGCACGGTGTGCGCGATGCTGCTCGCATGGCGCGCCTACCTCACCCGGTCCGGCGGCACGCTGCCCCCACGCTGGCTGCTGCTTGGCATCACAGTTTTCTGCGTCGTCGGCATCGCCATCGAGTACCACCGCCTGTTCGGACGCGAGGTCGGCGTAACGCTGCTGATCGTGCTCGTTACGCTCAAGCTGCTCGAATTGCGTACCGTGCGCGATGCCACTGTGCTGGTCTACCTGTCCTGCTTCATCATCATCACCAACTTCTTCTACTCGCAGAGCATCCCCACGGCACTGTTCATGTTGTTTACCCTGATCGTGATCATTGCAACCTGGGTGCATATGCAAACTGGCGAACTCGCGCTCAAACCGCGCTTGCGCATCGCTGTCGTTTTGCTGCTGCAAGCCATTCCGTTGTCGCTCATCATCTTTGTGCTGTTCCCGCGCGTGCAGGGGCCGCTGTGGGGCATGCCGCAGGACGCCTATGCCAGCAGCGGCCTGTCCGACACCATGGCGCCCGGCAGCATCAACAAACTGTCGCTTTCCGATGCGGTGGCGTTCCGCGTCACCTTCAATGACGTGACACCCAGGCGGGATCAGATGTATTGGCGCGGCCCGGTACTCTGGGATTTCGACGGCACAACCTGGACACGCGGGCGCAACGCCACTTTAAAAACTCCCACTCTCACCGACCCGGAATCGCCGGTGAACTACACGGTGACGCTGGAACCGCACAACAAGCGCTGGCTGTTCGTACTGGACCTGCCGAGAAAACTTTCCATCAATGTGGAGCCCGCGCCGGACTTCCAGATACTCAGCAGATTGCCTGTGAATACGCGCACACGCTATGACGCGTCCTCGTATCTCGCATATCGCGCAAATATCGAAGAACCGCCGCAACAATTGCAGCGCGCCCTTGCTTTGCCCCAGGGCTATAACCCTCAGGCAAGACGGCTCGCGACGGAATGGCGCAGGCAAAATAGCAGCCCCGAAGCTGTGGTGCGCACCGCACTCGCCTATTTCAGCCAGAACGGCTTCGAGTACACACTGGAGCCGCCGTTGCTGGGCATCAACGGAGTGGACGACTTCCTGTTCACGACCCGGAAAGGCTTCTGCGAACACTACGCCGGAAGCTTCGCGGTACTGATGCGCGCGGCAGGCATCCCGGCCCGCGTAGTGACCGGATATCAGGGAGGCGAATACAACGAACTCGGCGGCTATTACATCATCCGCCAATCCGATGCGCATGCCTGGACGGAAGTATGGTTGAAAGGCCGCGGCTGGGTGCGAGTCGACCCCACTGCAATCACCTCTCCGGCGCGGATACAAAACGGGCTGTCTTTTGCCGTACCGAACAATGCCGTGCTTCCCTTCATGGCGCGCAACCCGCCGCAATGGCTGCGTAACTTGCGCCTGAACTGGGATGCGCTGTCCAACCAGTGGAACCAGTGGGTACTGGGCTACAACACCGAACGCCAGTTCGCCTTCCTCACGCGGCTGGGCATGGAAGACATCACCTGGCAGAAGCTGGCGATGAATATGCTGGCAGGCGTGGCACTGATCGTCGGCATTTTCACGCTGATCATGCTGCGGCGCCTGGCCGTAAGGAAAAAAGACGCAGTACAAGCGGCATGGCTGAAGGCCTGCCGCAAACTGGAAAAAGCGGGATTGCCGCGTACACCGCACGAGGGGGCGATGGATTATGCGGAGCGCATCTCTGCCATCCGCCCCGACCTCGCATCGGAAATCCGCAACCTTGCCGTCCGCTATGCGTCGCTGCGCTACGGCGGAGAACCCGAAGAGACCGGATTGCCCGCATTCAAGGATGCGGTCAGGATGTTCAAGCTATAATCCGCACCTGATCAACCGAAGCCTGACATCATGCAAATCACTCGTCGTCTGGAATTCGATGCCGGACACCGCATCCCCAATCACAACAGCCAGTGCAAACATCTGCACGGTCATCGTTATGCCATCGAGATCACGCTGTCGGGTGATGTGATTACCACCGAGGGCGTTTCCGAACAGGGCATGGTCATGGACTTTTCGGATGTAAAGCGTATCGCGAAAAAACATGTAGTGGACGCATGGGATCACGCTTTTCTGGTGTATCGCGGCGACAAGGCCGTACTCGATTTTCTGAACACGCTGCCGAACCACAAGACGGTGGTGCTGGATGTCATACCGACCGCAGAGGATCTGGCAAAGGTGGCGTTCGACTTGCTGAAGGATGCCTACCGCGACACCTACGGCAATCACCTGAAGCTGGAGCGGGTGCGGTTGTATGAGACGCCCAATAATTGGGTGGATCACACCGGGCGTTAAGCGCAACCTTTCGACCAGAGCCCGCCGCACTCCGGGTTTCGAGGGCACTTGATCAAGAACTAATCCCCGGCATCGGGGGACTGGTGCCTCTTCCCGGCCTCCCATGCGCGCTGCAGGTCGGCATCGAAAAAGTGCACCTTATTGCCGCCTTTCCCCTTGGAATGGTACATCGCTGCGTCAGCATGCTTGAGCAACACGGCTATCGACGCGTCGTCGCCGTGAAACAGGCTGATGCCGATGCTGGGTGAACAGTAATGCTCGTGCTCCTTGAGTTGATAGGGATGCGACAAGGCCTCGCGTATCTTCTCCGCCACCATGCCTGCATTGTGCGCCGCCTCCCCTCGATCGCTGCTGGAGCTTTCCAGCAACACCACGAATTCGTCGCCCCCCATACGAGCCACCGTATCGCTCTCGCGCACACAGAACTTGATGCGTGTTGCCAACTCCGCCAGCAGAAGGTCGCCATATTCGTGGCCCAGCGTATCGTTCAGCTTCTTGAAACGATCCAGATCGATGAACAATATCGCCCCGTAATCGTTGTGACGCGCCGAAGCTGCAATCGCCGCCTGGAAACGCTCAAGAAACAGGCGCCGGTTGGGTAGCTGGGTCAGCGCATCGTAGAATGCCATGCTGCGTATCTGCTCTTCCTCTCTTTTGCGGGCGGTGATGTCGCTGAATATCCCCACATATTGCGTCGTTTCGCCGCGCTCGTTCTTCACGGCACTGATGGTCACCCACTTGGGATATATCTCGCCGTTCTTGCGCCTGTCCCAGATTTCTCCCGTCCAGGAACCAGTCTCCAGAATCTGGCGCCACATTACGGAGTAAAAAGCCTTGTCCTGCCTTCCTGAACTCATGATGCGCGGATTCTTGCCCTTCACCTCTTCAAAAGTGTAGCCAGTAACTTCGGTGAAGGCCCGGTTGACGCGAATGATGTTGGCCTGCGCATCGGTAATGAGGATGGCGTCGTGGGTTTCAAAGGCGGTAGCGGCCACGCGCAACAACTCCTCGGCGCGCGCGTGCTCGGAGATGTCTATACCCAAGCCGACCAATACCGGCTGCCCGTCGCGCTCGATACGCCGTCCGGTGAAGCGATAAAGGGTCTTGCTGCCATCCTTGGCAACCAGTTCAGCCTCAGCCTCGGCTTCACCCGTTTCGAACACGTGGCGCATCGCATTCTCGATATTGGCCCTGCCCTCTCCCTCGAAGAAATCCAGCGGGTCGCTGGAAGCAATTTCTTCCGTGCTGCATTGCCGCACCCGTTCCAGGTTCCGGTTCCACATCAGGAAACGTCCCTGGACATCGATCATGTAGAAGACGCCGGGAAGGGACTCAATCAGCTCCTTGCGGAACATGTTCTCCTGCTGGATCAGATCGGTGCCCGACAGCGTGTCCAACATGCTGTTCAACGCTTCGGTGAGTTCGCCGACTTCGCCTCCTTCTTTCTCCTCCAGGCGGATATCCCGGTTTCCGGCTGCGATCTCCCGCGCGGCGGCGGTGATGCGCCTGAGGGGAGAAAAGGTGCGACGCATCGTCAGCAATAACACAGCACCGAGCAGGATCATCAGCAGAATAATTCCGGCGATGTGAGGCAAAGCCAGACCCGATGACTGAGTGACCGCTATCTGCGCGGGAATGTGATAGGCCAGCAACAGAAAACGCGATGGATCGCCAGCGTCGAAAAACACCCGTTGCGCCGCAAGATAACCGACCGCCCCGTCGATCACCGCATGAAATGGCAGATCGTTACGCGTAGCCTGCGATTCGAACATCGGTTTGAGTGAAGGAAAATCGTCGGCGATGTTTTCCTTGCTCCCGGATTCGAAGGCAAAAGCATGCTTGTCATCCGAACGGGAAAGATAGCGTCCCCGTTGATCAGCGATATAGCCGCGCACACCGCGCGGCAGTCCTGCCATCGATGAAGCGAACAACGGCCGCACATCCTTCTCTATCACCACCATGCCGAACACGCGCCCGGCCGGGTCGAACACTGTCGTGACAGCGCTGATCGAGGACCGATGCGGTTCTTCGATCCTGCCCGGCTCCTGATTGAGCGTGAATTCGGAAAGATGCACACGCCCGACAGTCAGCATCAGCGCAGCCCTGAAATACTCCCGATCACCCCTGGCCTGCAGCGCTTCGTGCTGCGCCGCTTCGATGCTGCCATCGCGGTTCTCGACGCGAACCAGTTCCCGGCCTTCGCCGGCTGCGGCGATATAGCTCGCCTGATAATAGTCCGGATGCGTCCGCAGAAAGGCGACGAATATCTCCTGCAAACGCGTTTCCCATGCGGCATAAGTGTTCTTGTCGCGCGGATCCATGCCGTTGTTCGCACTGGCGCGCACGATGCCGGAGATGGGTGGTGTAGCGGCAAGGAACAGCACATCCTGGCGCAGCGACTCGATGGTCTGGGTCAGACGCACCTGCTCCATATGCAGCGCAGTTTCAAGGTCGGCACTGCGCTCGCCCAGGTAAGAATCCTGCAACCGGTGGTTCTCGTGGTCTATCCACAGCAGCGCTCCCGCCACGAGCAGCAACATCGCCCCGAAGGTGATGCGCGCAGAGAGCCCCAGATTGAATCTCACTCCTGCATCCTTTGCACGGCGAAACACAAGTCCTGCCAGGCCTTGGCCTTTTCGGCCGGGCTGCGCAACAGATAGGCCGGATGGTACGTTACGATGAGCGGCGTACCGTGGAAATCATGTACCGTGCCGCGCAACGAACCCAGCGTGGCATCGCGCCCAAGCAATGAAGTGGCGGCGGTCTTGCCGAGCGCCACGATGAGCTTGGGCCTGATCAGCGCGATCTGCTGCCGCAGGTAAGGGAGGCAGGTCGCGATCTCGTCCGCCTCCGGGGTGCGGTTGTTCGGCGGACGGCATTTGACGATGTTGGCGATATACACATTGCTGCCGCGTTTCAGCTTGATCGCCGCCAGCATGTTGTCCAGCAGCTTCCCCGCTTGACCAACGAACGGTTCGCCTTGCACATCCTCGTCCGCACCGGGCCCTTCGCCGACAAAAAGCCATTCTGCTTTCTCGTCGCCCACGCCGAACACCGTCTGCGTGCAGCCTGCGCGCAGCTTGCAGGCGCTGCAGTCCTTGACTTGCGCTTTAAGCTGAGGCCAATCCAGCGAGCTTACGCAGGATGGGTTGGATGCAGCGATCATCGCCGCCTGTCGGGTATCGGCTCCGCCTCCATCCAGCGCGCTTGCCGAAGAACTCACTGCAGGAGCCTCGACCAGAGGGGATACGGAGCCAACTGGAATCGCAGAGACCGGCGCCTCCATTGCAGCAGTCGCCGCGGGAACAGATTCAACCACTGCACACGCACCTTTCCTGACCCATAACGGGTAAAGATTGAGTTCGCGCAGTACGTTCTCGTCTCGAATATTCACAGTTCATGCCCCATCAGGATCGCGTCTTCGCGTCCATTTTCCGCCGGGTAATAAGCCCGCCGCAATCCGATATCGGAAAATCCCGCCCGGCGGTAAAGATGTATTGCCGCCGCATTGGACGCCCGCACTTCAAGCACGACACGGCGCATGCCTTTGCGGCGTGCCAGCACCATCATCTCTTCCAGCAATTTTCGCCCCCAGCCATGACGCTGATGTTGCGCGGAAATGGCGATATCGAGCAATTCGGCTTCGTCCACCGCCAGCATCAGCACGGCATAACCAAGCATGGTTCCATCCGACTCGCACACCTTGCACTGATACTTGCTGCGCAGCGCGTCGCTGAAATTCCCCTGCGTCCAGGGATGCGCATGCACCTCGCGCTCGATGCGCAACACGGGATCCAGATCGGCTTCGGTCATGTCGCGCAGGATCATCTTGGGCTCGTTTGCCCGGCGCCCGCGGAAGCGGAACGGGCTTCCTCGCGCTCTTTCGTCTTCAGCGCCACCTTGTCGCGCAGGTAGAGCGGCAGGGCCAGTGCCGCGTCCACCGCATTGCCCTTGGCGAATTCGACGGCGGCGAGTTGCGCGACAGCCCCGGCCATCGGCACGGCCTGCGCATCCACTCCGCTTAATTGGTTGCCATAGTGCGTTTGCAGCGATGCGTTATCTACCGCGAAGCCGCTGCCTGCTCCGAACCAGCTTTCCCCGACCAAAGCCGGCGCCGTATCCGCCTTGCACAAGCAAGGCTCAATCACCGTCGCCCACTCGCCGTTTCGTCTTTCGTAAGCCGCCAAGTACAGCTCGCCCATGCGCGCATCGATCGCCGCAATGACTTTATCCTTGCCGGATGCTTGTGCCAGCGCCTGCAGCGTACACACGCCGACCACTCCCAGATCGACACCGAGCGCCAGCCCCTGCGCCACCCCGCAAGCGATACGCACGCCGGTAAAGGAGCCTGGCCCCTTGCCGAAAGCAATGCCTTCCACATCCCGCATCCGGCATCCCGCATCCTGAAGTACCGCGTCCACCATCGCTATCAGCACTTCGGAATGCTTCTGCCCGACCAGTTCGCAGCGTTCGCTCACCACGCCGTCTTGCCACAGCGCGACCGAGCAGTA
The DNA here is from genome assembly GCA_963840345.1 of uncultured beta proteobacterium. Lineage (GTDB taxonomy): Bacteria > Pseudomonadota > Gammaproteobacteria > Burkholderiales > Gallionellaceae > Sideroxyarcus. Next base: position 22,922 of record CAWIYO010000002.1, on the reverse strand, counting down.
TTCGGTGGAAGTTTCGAGAGAGAGTATCCGCATCACGCGTTAAACGAGCAGCACCACGGCTTGTGCGGCAATACCTTCGCCGCGTCCGGTGTAACCGAGATGCTCGGTGGTGGTCGCTTTCACGTTCACCACGTTGTGTGCGATGCCAAGATCGGAAGCGATGTTGCTGACCATCTGCGGGATGTGCGGCGCCATCTTCGGCGCTTGCGCGATGATGGTGGCGTCCACGTTGCCGACGCGAAAGCCCGCGACCTCCAGCTTGAGCATCACCTCGCGCAACAGGATGCGGCTGTCGATGTCCTTGAACTTTGCATCGGTGTCGGCAAAGTGCTTGCCGATGTCGCCCAATGCTGCCGCCCCCAGCAGCGCATCGCAGATGGCATGCAGCAGCACGTCGGCATCGGAATGACCGAGCAGCCCTTTCTCATACGGGATATCCACGCCGCCGATGATGAGCTTGCGGCCCATGACCAGTTGGTGAACGTCGAAGCCTTGTCCGATACGCATTTTCGAATACCTCTCAAGTTTTTGCGCAGGTCGGGTTAGCGGTTTCATCGCGTAACCCGACGTGAGGTTATTGCAGCTGAATGTCGGGTTACGCTGCGCTAACCCGACCTACATTTTTTTGTTTAACAACAACTCAGCCAACATGATGTCCTGCGGATACGTCACCTTGAAATTGCTGCTGTCGCTCGCCACCAGCTTGGGCTGCAGCCCCATCGCCTCGATGGCCGAGGCGTCGTCGGTGACGTTGTTGCTGCGCGCCAGCGCTCCCGCCAGCAATCCGGCGCGGAACATCTGCGGCGTCTGCGCCTGCCACAAACCTTCGCGCGGCTCGGTGTGAGCGATGCGCTGCTGGGCATCGGCGCGCTTCAGGGTGTCCGCCACCGGCACGGCCAGGATACCGCCCACCGGGTCGTCGCGCAGTTCGCTGATCATGCGCCTCAGCAGCAGTCCGCTCAGGCAGGGCCGCGCCGCATCGTGCACCAGCACCCAGTCGTCGGGCTCCAGTTCGGAAACCAGCAGCCCGTTCGCCACGCTCTCCGCGCGGGTCGCTCCGCCGCAATACAACGGAGCCAACTTTCCGGCGCAATGCGACCAATCGTAGCGGGCGAAATATTCGTCGCCGGGGGCCAGTACCACAAACACGGTGGTGATGTCCGGGCAGGCGCTCAAAGTGGAAATTGCGTGCCAGATCATCGGCTTTCCGGCCAGATCGAGGTATTGTTTGGGCAATTCGTTGCCCATGCGTGCGCCGAAACCGGCGGCAGGAACCAAAGCGTGGAATTCAGGCATAACCGAATTGTAAAACAGGAAGACGGGCTGCGTGGCTTATAATATGCGCCTTTGTTTCAGGTTGTCCGCTGTGCTCCTTTCTTCAAAAAACTCCCGCCCGCGCTACACGAATTTAACGGGCTCGTCCGACGCCCTGGCCTTGGCGCAATATGCCCAAGCCCAGGCGCCACTGGCCAAAACTCCGCTCGTCATCGTTGCCGCCAATGCGCTGGAGGCGCAACGGCTGGTGGAGGAGATTCCTTTCTTCGATCCCAAGCTGCGAGTGCACCTGCTGCCGGACTGGGAAACGCTGCCCTACGACCACTTCTCGCCGCACCAGGACCTGATCTCCGAACGCTTGGCCACGCTGCACCATATCCGCATCCTCGGGCAACAATCCGCCCGCCCCTCTCCTCAATCCTCCCCCGCAGGCGGGGGAGGAGGCGAACGAGAAAAACAATCTTCGCTCTCTGCCAGCGATGTCGTCATCGTGCCGATCACCACGGTGTTATACCCGCTGCCACCGGTGTCTTACCTTGCTGCTTACACTTTCTTCCTGAAGAAAGGCGAACGCCTTGACCTCGACGCTTTCCGCCAGCAGATGACGCTGGCCGGATACAACCATGTGCAGCAGGTGCTGACCCCCGGAGAATACTGCGTGCGCGGCGGCATCATCGACCTGTTCGCCATGGGCAGCGTGCTGCCATACCGCATCGACCTGTTCGACGACGAGATCGAGACCATCGCCACCTTCGACGTGGACAGCCAGCGCACCCTGTACCCCGTGCCGGAGATACGCATGCTGCCCGCGCGCGAGTTCCCGATGGACGAAAAAGGCCAGGCCACGTTCCGCCAGAACTTCCGCGAGCGCTTCGAGGGCGACCCGTCCCGGTCGCGCATCTACAAGGACGTGAGCAAGGGCATCGCCCCGGCGGGCATCGAGTATTACCTGCCGCTGTTCTTCGACCAGACCGCCACGCTGTTCGATTACCTGCCGAAAAATGCCACGCTGTGCCTGCACCACGATGTGGACGAGGCCATCGCCACCTTCAGCAAGGACGCAGCCTCGCGCTACAACCTGCTGCGCGGCGATCCGCAGCATCCGTTGCTGGAAACGAAAGAGTTGTTCCTGAACGCGGAGCAGTTCTTCATTCGCGCGAAGGAATTCGGGCGGATGGACATTCTTCCCTCTCCCTCCGCTGCGCTCCACCCTCTCCCGCAAGCGGGCGAGGGAAACCAAACTCCCCTCTCCCCGGCGGGGAGAGGGGCTGGGGGAGAGGGTGCGAGCTCACCAAAGAACCTGACTTCGTGCGCCACCGCTGCCATACCAGGCATCGCCGTGGACCGCCGCACCGAGGTCCCCACGCAGAAGTTCGAGGATTTCCTGCGCAGCTACCAAGGCCGCGTGCTGCTGCTCGCCGAAAGCCTGGGCCGCCGCGAGATCATGTCCGGCTACCTGAAGGAATACGGTCTTACACCGGCGGTGTGCGAAGACTACGCTTCGTTCCTCGCCGGCAAAGACAAATTCATGCTCGGCGTCGGCCCGGTGCAGATCGGCTTCGCGCTGCCGGACGACAACCTCGCCATCGTCACCGAGACCGAGCTGTATGCCGCGCAACCCAGAAGCAGAGCCGCGCGCGCCGCGAAGAAAAGCAACGTGGAAGGCATGCTGCGCGACCTGTCCGAGCTCAAGCCGGGCGATCCGGTGGTGCATGAGCAGCACGGCATCGCGCGCTACCAGGGCCTGGTAAACCTCGACCTCGGCGAAGGCGAGAACGAATTTTTGCTGCTGGAATACGCGGGCGAGGACAAGCTCTACGTGCCCGTCTCGCAACTGCACGTCATCAGCCGCTACAGCGGGGGGGCGCCGGAAGCCGCGCCGCTGCACAAGCTGGGCAGCGGCACCTGGGACAAGGCGAAACGCCGCGCCATGCAGCAGGTGCGCGACACCGCCGCCGAGCTGCTGAACATCTATGCACAGCGCGCCATCCGCAAGGGCCACGCCTTCAAGCTGCAGTACCACGACTATGAAGCGTTCGCGGAGGGCTTCGGCTTCGAGGAGACCGCCGACCAGGCTGCCGCCATCGAAGCGGTGCTGCTCGACCTGCAATCCGGCAAGCCGATGGACCGGCTCATCTGCGGCGACGTGGGCTTCGGCAAGACCGAAGTCGCGCTGCGCGCCGCCTTCGTCGCGGCCATGGAAGGCAAGCAGGTCGCAGTGCTGGTGCCCACCACCCTGCTCGCCGAGCAGCACTTCCAGAATTTCTCCACGCGCTTCGCCGACTGGCCGATCAAGCTCGCCGAGCTGTCGCGCTTCCGCTCCGCCAAGGAAACGGCGCAGGCCTTGAAAGACCTGGCCGAGGGCAAGCTGGACATCGTCATCGGCACGCACAAGCTGATCCAGAAGGACGTGAAGTTCCACAACCTGGGCCTGGTCATCCTCGACGAAGAGCATCGTTTCGGCGTGCAGCAGAAAGAAAAACTCAAGGCATTGCGCGCCGAGGTGGACGTGCTCACGCTCACTGCCACGCCGATCCCGCGCACGCTGGCGATGTCGCTGGAAGGCCTGCGCGATTTCTCGGTGATCGCCACCGCGCCGCAACGCCGCCTTTCCATCAAGACCTTCGTCAGCGGCTTCAGCCAGGGCGTGATCCGCGAAGCCGTGCTGCGCGAGCTCAAGCGCGGGGGGCAGGTTTATTTCCTGCACAACGAAGTGGATACCATGCCCAATATGCTGGAGAAGCTGGAGGCGTTGCTGCCCGAAGCACGTATCCGCATGGCGCACGGACAGATGGGCGAACGCGAGCTGGAAGCAGTGATGCGCGACTTCACCCACCAGCGCTTCAACGTGCTGCTGTGCTCCACGATTATTGAAACTGGAATTGACGTTCCAACGGCCAACACCATCATCATGAACCGCGCCGACCGTTTCGGCCTCGCGCAGCTGCACCAATTGCGCGGCCGCGTCGGCCGTTCGCACCACCAGGCCTATGCCTACCTGCTGGTGGACAGCATGGACGGCCTCACCGCGCAGGCGAAGAAACGGCTGGAAGCGATCCAGGCGATGGAACAACTGGGCTCCGGCTTCTTCCTCGCCATGCACGACCTGGAGATACGCGGCGCGGGCGAAGTGCTGGGCGAATCGCAAAGCGGCGAGATGCAGGAAATCGGCTTCAGCCTCTACAACGACATGCTCAATGCCGCGATCAAATCGCTAAAGCAGGGCAAGGAACCGGACATGGCGCACCCGCTGGGAGTGACCACCGAGATCAACCTGCACACGCCCGCACTGCTGCCGAATGACTACTGCGGCGACATCCACCAGCGCCTGGTGATCTACAAGCGCCTCGCCAACTGCAACACCGGCGAGGACCTGGAGGACATGCAGCAAGAACTCATCGACCGCTTCGGCCTGCTGCCCGACCCGGCACAGAACCTGCTCGACAGCCACCGCCTGCGCATCCTCGCCAAGCCGCTCGGCATCAGCAAGGTGGACGCCTCGTCCGAGGCCATCGTCATCCAGTTCGTGCCCGAGCCTCCCATCGACCCGATGAAGATCATCACCATGATCCAGAGCAAACGGCACATCAAGATGGCAGGGCCGGACAAGCTGCGCATCGAGTTGAAGTACGGGGATTTGAAGCAGCGGGTGCTGGCGGTGGTGCAATTCTTTAAGGAACTGAGTTAATGCTGTAGTCCGGCGCCGCCACGACACGTGGCGGCAATATCAGATATCTCGGGCGCCAGTCCGGCAGGCTTACCTGATCTCCCTCCTATTGTGATATTTCGTCACAAGCTTTCACTGAGATTTAACGATAATTTGACGGCTGCTTGATGTTCAGTGTGTGAGAATGTTTCACGATAAAGGCAAACCAGCTGAAAGGCTGGGACGCAAAATATCCGGTCTAAGGTGCTTCGGCACTATGATAGCGGGATCGCCAAACAGAATCGCTTAAGCCATTGGCAAATTGCGGACCATAGTTTCTGTAGCCCCCTTCCCTCAAGACCGTTATTTTTAGCTGCTCCTTTGAGCTTTGCCTATCAGAACGCACATCTGAAATGTGCAAAGCAATCCGAATTCGCATTTCGAGACGGTGATTAGCATCAATCACAAGGGGGTTATCATAAAGTCATCTTTTCACCACACAGCTGCTGGGTTTGCCGGCGAAGCCGTGCTGAAGCTGCTGGTACAAGGCTTCAACCTGTCGGAGCGTCAATTACTGAATGCCATCGTGCAGTTGTCACAACGGCGTCAGCCCAAGATTAGCCTGCTCAGTATTGACGAGGGAGAAAGTGCGGATATCGTGATGATCGATGCTGCAGATCCCCAGGCAAAGAAGTGGGCCAGCAACCAACCTTGGCTGCAGCGCAAGGTGGTTATCTGGGTAGATGCGCCGGACGCTCCAGGCCGTACCGTAGTGCAGCGCCCGATTCAATGGTCGGCCTTGCCAATGCTGTTGGCACGCGTGCTGGAACAGACCCCAATGAACACCGGGGGCGCACCGGCAACCGCATCGGGACATGGTTCAGTACTGGTTGTTGACGACAGTGTCGCAATACGTGCCCAGCTACGCTCGATGCTCGAGCCACGGGGCCTGACGGTTACCGACGTCGACAACGCCGAAGACGCCATTAACGCCGCTACCGCCTCACCCTATGACTGCATCATGATGGACGTGCTCATGCCCGGAATCGACGGATATGAGGCCTGCCGCCACATAAAAGCGAACACATACGGAGGCAACAGGCCTGCCATCGTCATGCTGACCAGCAAATCCTCACCCTTCGACCGCATAAGGGGAAAGATGGCTGGTTGCGATGCATACCTCATCAAGCCAATCGACCCTGACCATCTGCATGAAGTGATGTCGCGTTACACCGCAAAGCCCGGTGACATACCAGCATTTCGCCACGGCGAATTGCGAAGCCACAGTATGCTTAGAAGTCTTTATCCAACTACCTGAAAGGAATCACACCATGGCTCATACCATTATGATCGTTGAAGACAACCAGGCTGACCGCAGCCGGCTTGAAAAACTGTTGAGCGGAGCTGGCTATCTGGTCAGCATCGCCGAGAACGGCACCCAGGCACTCGCAGCCGCCAAGAGCAACAAACCCGATGCGATATTCATGGATGTGAACATGCCTGGGTTGGATGGCTTTGCCGCCACCCGCGCGTTGCGCGATGATGCAAAAACGAAGGACATCCCGGTTGTGCTGGTCACTTCCAAGGATCAGAAAGCCGATAAGGCCTGGGGGCAGATGCTCGGTGCCAAAGGCTACATCACCAAGCCCTACACCGACGAACAGATACTGTCGCAAGCCCGTGCACTCTAAGTTGTGCGCTCCCGATTACATGACACTGAAAGTAGTGATTGCTGATGATCACCAACTCGGGCGGCATGGCGTTGAGCAGACAAGGATTGAGGCAAAGGCCGAGGAAGCCAGCGGCATTACCCATTCCAGCCTGATTGCACAAACAACAGAGCTTTCGATGACGCCGACACAGGCGCTGACGACCGGTTTCGATGTCGATGCAAGCAGCAACATCGGACCGTCTGAGCCAACGATGGGAAAAGCCCGCAGCGCATCGCTGACTGTTAACGGCGAATCACGGCAGGGATTCCGGATTGGCGAGCTGCGATTGATGATTCGCTATGAGGACGGGAGCGAGCTGTCGGAAGTGTCCGTCATCCATCGGCTCCCCAACGCTCCGGCCTGGTTCTGCGGCATAGCCAACCTGCGCGGCAAATTGACGCCCGTGTTCGACCTGGCACGCTACGTTGGAATCGAGCCGGACCCGGAAGCCAAGCGCATGTTGTTGGTGCTTTCACGCGGGAGCGATGCGACCGGCGTAGTGATCGACGGCCTGCCGGAACGGCTGCGTTGGTCCGATGACGAACGCAGCGATATCGGCGCGGCGCCGAACCGACTGTTGCCGCACCTGCTCGGCGCGGGTTTTATTGACGGGCGGCTATGGTTCGATCTCGACACCCAGTCCCTGCTCGGCGAAATCGAGCAATCCCTGGAATTATCGCACTGAGCGCGATGTTTCCATTTCATGCCAAGGTGGATACCCCCCGTTCCCCATTCCTTACCTGGAGATAGTTATTATGCAATTGAACCTTTCCCGCTGGCTGGTCAACATAAAGATCGGTCCCCGGCTGGCGTTGAGCTACACCGTGATCCTGCTGTTGATGATCACGACGCTCGCATACACCGGCAACGCAATGAACCACGCCGACCAGCGAACCACTGCGATGTTCGAGGACGACATTGAGAAACTTGACATCGTGGAGGATATGTCCAGCGCAGTGCACGTGGTCTCGCGCGTGATGCGCTCGGTCATGCTGCTGCAAAATGACCCTGCTGCTGCGGCGCGCGAACTGGAGAAAGTCGATGAAGCGCGCAAACAATATGACAAGGCATACGCGTTGGCGCTGACTCTCCCCGCGGATGAAACCGGCCGAGCGTTGTTGCAGCAAATCGAAGTTGCCAAGAACAAGGCGCGCCCGCTGAACGACCGGATTCTGGCGCTGAATGATCAGGGCAAGCACGAGGAGGCGTTGGACTTGCTGCTGAAGCAGGCACGACCAGCGGTGGAAGAGTGGCAAGGAGCGCTTGCCGAGTATGCGGTTCTCCAAAAGGCAAAGGCCGCGAAAGCAAAGGAAGAGATCGGGCAGAAATTCAAGGAAACGGTCCTTTTCTCGGTAATCCTGTCGGTTGTCGTTTTGTTGCTGTCCACTGGGGCGGCTTTCTTTATCACCCTGAGCATCACGACTCCGCTGCACAAATTGCAGAAAGCAATCAACGATGTGAGACAAGGGGCTAACCTTGATGCCTTGGCGCATATCGACACCAAGGACGAGATGAACGACATGGGCTTCGCAGTTAACCAACTGCTGCAGGATCAGATTTCGGCACGAGAAAAAGCCGAGGAGGATCGGCTGAAAGCCGACATGGAACGGCAAAGGGCCGAAACTGAAAACGAAAACCTGAACAACTCTGTGATTGCGCTTCTGCAAGCGGTGGATACATTGTCGAAAAAAGATCTGACTGTACGCGCGCCGGTATCGCGAGACATTATCGGCACCGTGTCCGACTCGATTAACCAGCTGACTGAAGAAACCTCAAAAGTTCTGCACGGCGTGAACCAGATTGCCAGCCAAGTGGCGCAAGTATCCAGCAAGGTGCGATCGCAAGGTGAGCTGGTGTCCATAACCGCAGCGGACGAACGCGAAAACGTCGGCGAAATGATCCGGTCACTGGGCGAGGCAACGCAATCAATGAACCAGGTTGCCGCGCTGGCCGACCAGTCGAACCGCTCCGCCGAGCGCGCGACACAGGCTACCGACACGGCACTGGTGACGGTGAACAGCACAGTCAAGGGCATGGAATCCATCCGCGAGACCATCGCCGAAACCGAAAAGCGCATCAAACGGCTGGGCGAACGCTCGCAGGAAATTTCCGGCATCGTCAATCTGATCAATACCATTTCGGAACGCACCCACGTGCTGGCGCTGAATGCTTCCATGCAGGCGGCGGTTGCAGGCGAAGCCGGACGAGGTTTCGCGGTGGTGGCCGAGGAAGTGCAACGGCTTGCGGAAAGCTCGCGTAACGCGACGCAGCAGATCAGCACACTGGTCAACAACATCCAGCTCGAGACGAACGAGACGATTTCGACCGTGAACCGCACGATTGGCCAAGTGGTGCAGGGCTCGGAACAGGCGCAGAAAGCAGGTGAACAGATGCGCCTTACGCAGGAAATTACGGGCGAGCTGGTGGAACAGGTGCGTCGCATTACCGAAGCCTCCGGGCAGCAGCAGGTCATGTCGGCTCAGTTGCTGAAGTCGGTTCAACGCCTGGGCCAGAGTAACGAGCACACCGCACAACAGATCGACACGCAGAGCAAGGAAACCCTGACGCTGCTGGATTCGGCGCACCAACTGGTCGAGTCGGTCAAGGTTTTCAAACTGCCGGCATTTGCCTGAGAGCCAGGGCCCGATGCTGAACCGCTACCAAAAGCCAAGTCCACATGAAACTTAAAGACCTAATCGAAGCATTCGCCTGCGAGATCGAACTGGCTCGGGCGCGGCTGGACCATAACCTTGATGAGCTGGCTACGCTGGACATCGAGAACCCGGCCTTTATGGATGCACTCGAACAATACAGCGGTCAGGCTCAGCGCATGGGGGAAGCAGCTGAACTGGCGGGTTTCTCAGGGCTTCAACTGGTGTGCACCCATGTGGTGGAGAACAGTCTGATACTGGCGGCACAGCCACGCGAGGAGCGTACCGCGCTGCTTGCTTTCCTGCGCGCCTGGCCGCCATTGATCGTGCACTACCTGCGTAACTTGAGCGATCCCTCGACTGCGGCGGGACTGATAGACCACCTGCGCGATGCGCCCTATCCCATGGACGCAGAACAGGCCATGAAAGTGATGCACATGTTGGGTGCAATGCCGCTGCAGGTAGGATTGCCCGGCGAAGGCGAGGGACAACCGCATCGCAAGGTACTCGCGACACCCGAAGATGTCGCACTGGTGATGCCGGACGACGTGGATCAGAATTTCCTGGAAGGCTTCTTCCAGGAAGCGCCGGAGCAGGCGCGGTATCTGGTTAACTTGGCGCGCAATATGGCCGCGGGGGAAGGCGGCAGTGCGGATATCATCGCCGCCAAGCGCATGGCGCACACGCTTAAGGGATCAGGAGCAACCACCGGGCTGCGCGGGATCGCATCGCTGTGCCATCACCTGGAGGACATCCTGGATTACTTCGAGCGTGAGGGATCGCAGGTGACCAAGCAGGCCGCTAATGTCCTGCTCGATGCAGCCTATTGCCTTGAGCAGATGGTTGGTTTTGTAACCGGCACCGACGATTACCCGCAGCAGGCGCAAGGTGTGCTGCAAACCGTGCTCGATCTGGCAAATCGTATTGACGCCGGCGAATCGATGGAATTGCCGGTCATGCGGGTCGCTCCGGCAATACCGGTAACAGCGCGCGAACCCGCCTCTCCGACTTTACCAGCGAACTTGGACACCGCCCGGCGCACAGAGGCCGGAGCAACTGCCTCGCCGGCAATGGCACAGCGTGTCAGTCTGCAGCGCATCGAAGACTTGTTTCTCGTCTCCAGCGAGATATCGGTGAACAGTGCCGCAATGGAGGCGCACATCAAAGCGCTGGTCGAAAGCTCGCGCGAGTTGCTGGCACAAAACCTTCGCTTGCAGAAGCGTCTGTTCGAACTGGAAACAGTGGTCGAAGTGCGCACGCTGACCATGATGCGCTCACGCAACCGGCGCACCGATGATGCCCAGTTCGATCCCCTTGAACTGGATCAGTACAACGAGCTGCACAGCACCTCCCATGCCTTGGCCGAAGACGCCGCCGACGCGCGCACCATGGCGTTGCGGGTAGAAGAAGGAATTGCGCAGGTTGCAAGCCAGCAGGCGCGCCAGCAACGTTTGAGCGACGACCTGCAGCACCTGGTGATTGGCACGCGAATGACCGAGGTAGGCGTGCTCGAGTCACGGCTGCAGCGCAACGTGCGCTCGACCTGCCAGATCACCGGCAAAGAGGCAATGCTGGTGCTGGAGGGAGGCGATACGCTGATCGACAGCGATTTGCTGAACAGGCTTGCCGAACCGCTTTTGCACTTGCTGCGCAATGCAGTAGACCATGGCATGGAGACACCGGACGAGCGATCCGCTGCCGGGAAACCGAGAACCGGCCGCATTCAACTGAGCTTCGCGCGCCAGGGGCAGCAGGTCGTGCTGCGTTGCCAGGACGACGGCCGCGGCCTGGATCTGCTGGCGATCCAGCAGCGTGCCGTCGAGCGCGGCCTGCTCGAGGCCGAGCAAGCGCTAAGTGATGCTGAAGTCGCGCGGCTAATCCTGCTGCCGGGTTTCTCGACACGTCACGCTGTCAGCGAGGTGTCGGGTCGCGGCATCGGACTGGACGTGGTGCGCGACTGGGTCAGCGCGATGAACGGCTCGATCCAGATTGCCTCGAAACCGGGCAACGGCTGCGCGTTCGAGCTGCGTTTTGCGGCCTCGCTATCGACGATGCAGTCACTGATTGTAGAGGTTGCGGGTGAACGTTTCGCACTACCTTCGGTGCAGATCGAGCAGGCGGTTGCACGAGGTGTGGGCACGTTTGAACTACTCGGCGGGCAGCTCGTGTACCGCTTTGATAAGCGCTCGTATCCGGCTATGCGTCTGGCCGATTTGGCCGGATTGCCGGCTGAGGCCAAGCCGATCAACGACTACTCCGCCGTGATCGTGAGACTTGATGACAAAGTTCAGGCGCTCGCCGTTGATCGCCTGCTCGATGCGCGCGAATTGCTGGTCAATAACCCCGGACGCTACGCACGCCATTTGCGCGGTGTAGCCGGATTGTCCATTCTCGGTGACGGTGCCATCGCGGTGAACCTCGACCTTGCCCAGCTACTCGCTGGCGGCGCGCGAACCACAATGGCGAGCAGTATTACCGGTGCAGTTAGCCAGCGGAACGAGTTGCCCGGCGTTCTGATTGTTGACGACTCATTGTCCGTGCGCAATTCACTGCTGCAGCTAGTGCAGGATGCCGGGTATCGCGCCGAGACAGCGCGTGACGGCATCGACGCAATTGCCACATTGAGCGCCTTCAAGCCCGACGTGCTACTGACCGATCTGGAGATGCCCAACATGAACGGTGTCGAATTGGCCTATCACGTACGCGAGCGCGAGGACATCAGGGACCTGCCCATCATCATGATCACCTCGCGCTCGCAGGACAAACACCGCCGCATGGCAGAACACGCTGGTGTTAATACCTACATCACCAAGCCATACAATGACGGCGATCTGCTCCAGACGATACGCCGCACGATCGCCCATTGAACAAGGGCGAAGGAACGAAAACAATGACTGCAAGCATCAAGCTGCAACCTAGAGCCACGCTACGCGGCAATTATGTGTTGCTGACTGCCGATACGCTGCACCTTCTATTGCCACAGCACGAAGTCGGCGCGGCAAAATACCTGGAAGGCGCTCTCGAAGCCAGCGAAGAACCCGGCCTGTTGAAGCTCCATGGCTCAGAAAGCCCGCATCGTTTCGCTGCACTGTCGGCGCAGATGACTTTACTGCCGAACTGCCCACCCGAACGCTTTTTGGTGGCCTCGCTCGGTGATGGGAGCGACGATCTGGGCTGGTGCTGGAAAGAGCTGAAAATTTTGCTCGATGTCGAGTTGCAGCCTCAGCCGCTACCTGCTGTGCTGCTCGCGCCAGATGCCCCAGTCGATCAATATGTTGAGTTTGATGGAAAGCTCGCCTACCTGTGCAGCGCGCGTCAATTGTGCTCATTCGCACTTGCGTCCAGGAACTGAGTGATGAGCACCGGAATAGAGCGATCCCTCGATGCAACTGATTCTTCCCTTATGGAGCCTGCACCTTGTGCCGCCGTTTCAGTTGCAGCGGTGCCGGAACCCAGCCAGCCAGCAGCAGCGCGCCTGATTGAATACGAGCGCGGGCGTTATATCGCGTTGCCGCTACACACGACCTACGCGCTGATCGAACACCCGGTAGCTGCGGGGGTGCCCGGAGCGGCCCGTTACGCATACGGGTTGCTGGCTTGGCAAGGCATGCAGCTGCCGCTGATTGACCTCAGTGCCCTGCTGCAGACCAACTCGAGCACCGTGCCGACCTCTGCGCCGCGCTACGCTCTGGTAGTTGCCTACCAGGGCGTAGCGCGTGGGCCAGTGGCGTATGGAGCGATCGGGTTGGCCGGACTGCCACAGGCCATCGCTGTTGGCGACGAGGCGCAATGCGAACCGCCAGATGACAGCAAACTGTGGCCGCTGCTTGCACTGTCCTGCTTCCAGCATAAAGGGCTGGCGGTACCTATCCTCGACACCGCGCGATTATTCGCCGCCTATCACAGCTAGGGGGCGCGGCAGGCAAAAGAACTCGCGGCTCGTTTTGATGTTTCTGCAGCACTATTCTTGTAAGCTGCTAACAAGGTGGAGACCTCAGGAACATCAAATTACCACCATCCACGCAGAACCGCCTCAGCCCAAAACCTTGCGCAGCAATATTTCGTCGTGTTCAGGCGTGATCAATCCCTGGATCGGGCCGATCTGGTAGAAGCCCTGGCTCAGGTAGAAGTCCAAGGCTTGGTGGTTGAACGATGAAGCAACCACCCACAGGTTTTTTGCTTCTCGCCGAGCCTCTTTTTCCGCCCACGCCAGCACCTGCTTTCCGATGCCTTGTCCCCTGCAGCTCGGGAATATCCCCAACAACTCGATATACGGTCCGCGCAGCCAGGGATGCCGCACGCAGATGATTCCCGCCATTTGGCCGTCAACGGTGACCATGTATCGATGCAGCGATGCATCGTCACGAGTCAAATAGTTGGCCAATGAGTTGGCAGAAAATTTCAGGCTTGCCCATGGCTCGGAAGCGGCAAGCATCTGCGCAATGGCTCGTGCCTGGTCGTTTGAAAGAAGGATTGATAGCCGGCAGCCATCCAGGTCTTCCCCGGTGTTGCCGAACGCTTTCTGAATCGTGTTTTGCATGAGTTTCCCTGCCAATTAATCGGATAGCCTTGAATTGTTTTAGTCTGATGCCGAAGCATTGGTTTTGTCCAATGCAGCCTTGATTCGCTCCAGCGCCTCCGCAATCACATGTCGCGGCGATGCGATGTTCAGCCGCATGAACCCGCTGCCATTCCTGCCGAACGCCGTACCGGGACTCATCCCCACTTTGGCTGCTCTTACAAAGAAATCGCGCAATCGCACATCGCTCATGCCGAGCCCGCGGCAATCCAGCCACAGCAGATAGGTGCCTTGCGACGGGATGACTTTGATGACGGGCAGGTGCTGCGCCACATAGTCGCAGACGAAGTCGCGGTTGCCTTGCAGATAGAGCAGCAGGCTATCCAGCCAGGCTTCGCCGCTTCGATACGCAGCTTCGAAGGCCGCGATGCTGAACGGATTGGTGTTGCCGACGTGCAGCATCTCAAAGGCCTGCTTGATGGCATGGCGCTGGGTGGCATCCGGCGCGATGATGCAGGAAAGCCCGAGGCCGGGAATGTTGAAGGTCTTGCTCGGCGCAACGGTGGTAATAACCTTGTCGGATTCATTCGCAAGCGTACCCAGGGCAATATGCCGTTCGCCGGGATAGACGAGATCTGCATGTATCTCGTCGGAGAGGATGGTGAGATCGTAGCGGCGCGCGATGTGCAACAGCTCGGTGAGTTCCGCCTTGCTCCATACGCGCCCTACCGGGTTGTGCGGCGAGCAGAACAGCATGAACCGCGCGCCTTCGGCAGCACGCTGCTCGAGATCATCGAAGTCGATGAGGTAGCGTCCGCCCGCAAGACGCAAAGGGTTTTCGATAAGCCGCCGGTGATTGGTGGTCACCGCCGAGAAGAAGGGGAAATACACTGGCGGCTGGACGATGACGCCCTCGCCTTCCTTCGCGAATGCCATGACGCTGGCGAACAGCGAAGGGACGACGCCGGGCGCCATGACGATCCATTCGCGCTGCACTTCCCAGCCGTGGCGCTTTTTCAGCCAGTCGATGAGCGCTTCGTACGCACTTTCCGGGTATTGGGTGTAGCCATAGACCGGATGCGCAGCTCGTTCCTGCAGGGCGCGAGTCACCGCTTCCGGCGAGGCAAAATCCATGTCCGCGACCCACAGCGGCAACACATCGTCGGTGCCGAAATACGCAATGCGTCCGTCGTGCTTGACTGAGTGAGTGCCGTTGCGCGAAATGTCGTGATCGAAGTCCATGGTCAAGGGCGGTTCCTGATATCGAGTCCGGATTCTATACCGCCTTGCGGGTATGTCTGTGCAACTCGATCTGCCGCCGCCAACAGTAGCCGCGTCAGGATTCGCCCTCCAGAGAAGCAAGGGCAAACCCTGGCTTGCCCCTCCCCGATTACAGCACTGCCGTCACGGCCTTTGCCAATAGCGTCGTCGGCCTGCCGATCAGCTTGCTCAGTTGATGGCTGTCGTCGAACAACCCGCCTTTGGAAACGCCTGTATCGGAATCGGAGAGCAATGCAGCGAACGGTTCCGGCAGCCCGGCTTTGACGAGGACGTTTTTGTATTCGGCTTCCGGCAAGTTCACATAGCCGATGTCTTTGCCGGATTGGCTCGAGATTTCTGCGGCAAGCTCCGTCAACGTGAAAGCACTGTCGCCTGCCAGTTCGTAGATTTTTCCCGCCTGGTTTTCAGAAATCAGCACAGTGGCGTCTGCTTCTGCGTAATCGGCGCGGGTGGCCGAGGAGATGCGGCCACTGCCGGCGCAACCATACACGGCGCCGTGCGCCAGCGCGCCGGGGATGCCCGCCGTGTAGTTTTCGGTATACCAGCCATGGCGCAGCAGCACAAACGGAACGCCCGATGCGCGGATATAGGCCTCGGTCTCTTTATGTTCGGCGGCCAGCCCGAGCGGCGATGTGTCGGCGCGCAGGATGCTGGTATAGGCCAGCAACTTCACACCTGCGCGCTTGGCGGCGTCTATGACGGAACGATGCTGCTTTGCGCGCTGCCCGACCTCGCTGGAAGAGATCAGCAACACTCTGTCCACGCCCTTCAGCGCATCATCCCAGGTCGCAGGCTGGTTGTAATCGGCATGGCGCACTTGCACGCCCAATGCCGCAATGTCCCTGGCCTTTTCCACGTTACGGACGGCGGCGATGATGTTGGCCGCGGGTGTTTTCTTCAGCAGCGAGGCGATGACGAGACGGCCCAGTTGGCCGGTGGCTCCGGTGACGGCGATCATGATATTTCCTTTCTTGTTCGTTGATGGAGTGGAGGGACGAAGAATATCCGCTATACTTACTTTTCGTAAGTACGTACAAAAAGGTAAGTGCCATGCCCAGAAAACTTTCGGAAATAATGCGTCGCGGTGAAGTACTGGCCGCGGAATGCCCTTCGCGAGAAATCCTGAAGCACGTGACCAGCCAGTGGGGTGTATTGGTGCTGGTGGCGCTGATGGAGGGCACGCACCGTTTCAGCGAGTTGCGCCGCAAAGTGGGCGGAGTAAGCGAAAAGATGCTGGCGCAGACGCTTCAGGTTCTGGAAGCAGACGGCTTCATCGACCGCGTCTCTCATCCGGTCGTGCCGCCGCATGTCGAATATTCCTTGACGCCGCTGGGGGAAGATATCGGCAAGCAAGTCGGCTCGTTGGCCGACTGGATCGAGACCAACTTGCCGAAGATCATGAAAGCCCAGCAGAGGCGTTCGGCCTGAACAGCCGGATGTACCTCGATCTACAAGAAATCAGCCTTGCGCGCGCTCCGCGACATTATCCGGTTCGTCCTTGAATTGTTCCTG
This sequence comes from uncultured beta proteobacterium, assembly GCA_963840345.1. Taxonomy (GTDB): domain Bacteria; phylum Pseudomonadota; class Gammaproteobacteria; order Burkholderiales; family Gallionellaceae; genus Sideroxyarcus. The sequence continues at coordinate 6,326 of CAWIYO010000002.1, read as the reverse complement.
CAGCCGCTCAATGAGGGAGGCGTTCTTCAACAGGGCTGCAACACAATCGGCATCGAATTTCCGTCCGGCGTTCGAAGCCAGCTCCCGGTACGCGTCCTCGTTGCTCCAGGCTCTCTTATAGGGACGCACCGAGGTTAGTGCATCAAACGCATCCGCTACTGCAACGATACGCGCCTCCAAGGGTATCTGCTCGCCACGCAGTCCTTCCGGATATCCGCTCCCGTCCATGCATTCGTGATGGCAGCCGACAACATTGCCCAGCATTTTGACAAAAGGCACATTGCTCAAATTGAAGTGACCGAGCATATTGAAGATGATCTCCTGTCCTTTTGAAGCATGCGTCCTCATTACCCTGGCTTCTTCTTCGGTCAAAGGGCCCTGCTTCAGCAAAATCGAGTCCGGAATGGCGATCTTGCCGATATCGTGCAGCGGCGCCACCCGGAATATGTTTTCTATGAACTCGTCGTCGTATCCGAATTTGGGCATCAACTCGCTGGCGATGATGCGCGCGAATCTCGACATGCGTTCCAGATGCGCCCCGGTTTCCGGGTCCCGGTGGTGCGAGAAAGAAACAGCCGAGTTTAGGATCCCCCTGATGGTTGCTGCCTGAAGGAAGTCGGCAATGATCACCATGCTGATGATGCTCACGGCCATTTCGAGGCATTCCATGTTGCTATTGCCGAAGGCTTGCGGAGTGCGCGAATTGAAGAAGAGAAAGCCAACGAGCTGGTTCCCATGATGCAGCGGTACGGTATAGCTGGATTGATAACCGTTGCTGAGAATCTGTTGGGTATGCCGGCTATGGCTGCCCTTCAATAACAGGAGGTTGTTGATTATGCGCGGTTCGCGATTGGCCGCAATACGCTGCAGGGAACTGGATTCTTTGAGTTTCGCCTGGTAATTCACCAACGGGCTGTCGTCATCCGCGCTATCCACGTATGTCTTCAGCAAGTCGCTCTCTTTATCGTAGATGGCCACTGAAATGCGGTGGATAAAGGGGTAACTCAGATTTACAACCTGATGGAGATGCTTGATCTTCCCGGATAACGAGGGAAACTGATCCAGGGTGTTCAGCAGCTTCGAAGTAATTGAGGCATTCATAGATCCATCCGTCATGCTGAAGCATGATCTCATTTTTGTATTACTGCGTTAACGGCCCGGTGCTGCAGCCGGAACAATATACCTTGCCGATACGCACGTGGTAAATAACTTTTTCTCCTGCCGACACTTCGCGTTCACACGCGTCACAGAGCGTACCGACATCCATGACGAGTTCTTCGAACCCGTTGAGCGGCAATTTCACATCGCCCACCTGCTTGGCAATGGGTTCGGATTTCACGATGTCGCGCCGATAAAACTCTTCCACATCGCGGAAACGCTGCACCATGGTTTCCGGCAATCCATGTTCGCGCAAGCAGGCAAGCATGATACCGGCGCGATAATCGAACAGTTCATCCGAGATCACCATCCAGTGGTGGGCGTTGCGCGGGCGGTCGCCGAAATAAATCTTTTCGCCGGTCAGCACCTGACGTATGAACATATATTGCTTTTCGATCGAACGCTGCCTGGTGACTCCATCGAAAAAGGGAGAGAGCTTCGGGTCCCGGAATACCCTCTCATAGAAATCCTGCAGTACCGCCATCAGCATCTCGCCGTCACGCAGCGCAGTCCACAGATCGAGGTCGGGTGGCGGATAGTCGCGCCCGGCGTTGCCGCCTGGCAAGGCTGATGCATTCCGCGCGGGCTGCATCGGCGGTGCGATCTCCATGTCTGTCAGCGGAACGCACTGGCAGGCCAGGAAATAACCCCGGTCTTGCAACTCGGTCTTGAGGCCGCGTTGCGCCGCGGGGGGAACCGTTCCCTCAAGACCGTGCTGCAGACATACGTGGCATGAGCCACTGCGGCACGAGAACGGGATGTCTACCCCGCTGCGCAACAGGGCATCAAGAACGCTTTCGCCTTCGCGCGAGTCAGATCTCGCGGCCTTGATATTTCAGGTAAGCCATTTGGAGGTGTCTTTCTGCTGTCAATTCATCAAGTGGCTACTTTCGGCTTTCCAGGACGCCGAGCAGTTTTTGGGCGACTTTTCTGGAATCCAGAAAGATCATGCCAAGATTCTTGCTGGGCTTGGCCGCTACCGCCAGGATGGCATCCGGGCCTGCCTGCACCAGCAACATCACCCCCTGCTCACCTTCGACCAGTACCAGCTTCAGATTTCCGCGCTGGATCTCCTGTGCAGCGCGCTGAGCCAAAGCCAGCAACGATGCACACATGGCGCCGAAACGGTCTGCATCTGTGCCTTGCCCAAGAACCGCAGCCATGCTGTAGCCGTCACTCGAAATGCAGGCTGAGGCTTCGATGTCGGCAGAGGATGCATTCAATTCGCGCAGGACGGAGCGCAGAGCGGAGGCCCGCACTTCATCCGATGTCTTTTGTGCTTCTCTCATGATTTCAAATACCCCGTAGATTGATTAACGCCGGGCACCCCGGCCACGCTGCGCGGCCGGGGGTATCCCCGCTTATAGTGCAGCCTCCAATGCGGGCATGGAACTGCGCGCCTTGGTAAGGGCCATACCGAGATTGGCCGATTTGCGGCATACGAAACAGGCAACTTGTTCCTGATTTTTGCCGCGGATGAACACGTGGATCAGGTTGTCGCTGTTGATGATGATTTCCTGGAAGTAGTGGCGACCATCAGCCGCCAGTCCGCGCGCCTTCTTGAACATGCTCTCGATCAGCGTGACGTTGTGCCCCTGGAACAGATCCGTTGTGGCTGCGGCCAGCAACTCGACGACTTCGGTCGGATGCGAATCCACCGACTTGATTCCCAGAATCATGCCGCTGGAGAGGTCGATATATCCGGCTGCCAGGCATTCCGGGATGGAAGATACTGCAGTTTGGAGAGCGTTATTTAAAGCCATGATCATTTCCTTCTTGGTTTGATATTTCAAAAAGCCTTGCTGCAACAGCTTGGCCGATTCTTCCTGCTACGTCATTTCCTTGCCCGATACAGGCTTGGCATGATTCTTTGTTACCGCGTCCCCGAATTCCTTGAGAAACGCGACTTGGACCTGCGACTGAACCCAGCGCGGCTCAATGCGGCGCACCGCTTCCAGAGCACTGAGCGCGCTATACCCTTCCCACACCAAATGGGCGGCAAGTACGGTGCCGGTACGTCCCATCCCGGCGCGGCAGTGGACTGCAACGACTTCGCCCTGCTCGACCAGCCGATCGATTTGCCTGCATAGCCTTATGCCCTGTTCAATCGACGGAGCCGTCATGTCCGGAATCGGTTCCCAGATGCTCTTCAAGCCGAACGGCGCGAGCCTGGATTCGTCCAGGGCGGTTTCCGTGAGCGTGACCAGCGCGGTGATACCCACGCGCTGCAAGGCTTTCAAGTCGTACTCCATGTCGAAATAGACACCGGGCATCGGTGTCCCCGCGAGTTTGCCTTGCTTGAGCCAAAGGAAACCCCGAGGACCTGCCGCACTGCCGGAATAGTTCAATGCAGCCGTGGGCAAGGCTTTGGGCGGAGGAAGCGATTCATCCAGATGTTCGGGCGGCGTCCCGGGACTGGCGACGGTGCAAGTACCATTACGGCAAAACTCGCGTGCCGCTGCCGAGATCGGGGCGTCAAAGAACTGCGGTACAGGTTGTTCTTCCTGAACATATCCGCCGGCGATCAGCACTGCCGTCCCCCCCAGATAGCGCGCGTGTTGCTGGTTATGCAGAACGATCAACAACGCCCGGCGTGTAGCTTCTTCGCGCAAATAAGCCAGTAAGCGGATACTTTCGGCGTCGCTCAAGCCCGTGGTCGGCTCATCGATGCACAGCAGGCGCGGGCTTGCTGCGACCTGGCGCAAGATCGAGAGATGACGCTGCAGCGCAAGTGGCAGGTTGACCACGGATTCATCGAGCTGGCTGCACAACTCCGGCAGTCCGGCTCGTTCCAGCATGCGTTGCGCAAGATCGCGCTGCATGGCGCGGGTAAGCTGGTTCCGTTCCGGCAAGTTGACGACGACGTTCTCGAGTACCGAGGACATCATCAGTTGCGCGCTTTGTGCCACCAATTCGGGCCGTTCTTCACCGCCCAGTGCACTGCCGCGATAGAGCGCCCTGCCCCACGAGCGGAATGAAGGACTAGCGGCACTGAGTCCGGCCAGCGTGCGCAACAAGGTTGATTTGCCGGTACCAGAGGGGCCAAACAATACAACAACACCTTGCTCCGGCACGGCCAGCGAAATTTCACACAGAACGACACGCTTGCCGAATGCCACGCCAAAGCCATGCAGTTCAAGCAGCGCGCCGGGGTTAGCGGATACACCAACATCGAGCTCCCGATGATGTTGACGCCTCTCCTGTCCGGATCGCACCTCCCCGGACTGTATTGACGGTACTGCAGTCGCAATCATGCTGCCCCGCTTCGCCTGGTAGTGGGGTCGAAAAGCGTGAGCAATGCCAGCAACATCTGTTTGACATCCTCGCGTTGACGCCCGTCGACTTCGAAGACGGGGATCTTCAGCTTCAAGGTCGCGAGACGCTCATTGAGCCGGTCCAGCAGGTCGACCTGCGGTTTCAATTCGGTGCGCGTGACGCCAATCACCACCGCACTGCCGCACTTGGCAATGGGCGCGCGGAACGCATTCAGATAGAGCTCAAGATCCGCCACGGGATCAGGCCTGACACTGTCGATAAGGATGACGAACCCCATCGCACCTTCACTCAGGATCTCCCACATGAAACTGAAGCGTGCCTGGCCCGGCGTTCCATAGAGGTGCACTTTTGCGCCGTCGTCAAGATTGAGAATGCCGTAATCCATCGCCACGGTAGTGGTGTTCTTGCGTTGTGCGACCTCATCCGATGCGCGAGCTTCGGTGCCGACGACCATGATGTCGCTGACAGCGCCGATGGCGGTGGTTTTACCCGCCCCGACCGGGCCAGCAAAAATGATTTTGTTTTCCATTTTCAAAGCCCCGATATCTTTGCGAACAAGGAACGGAACAAGCTGCGCTCCTGAGCCGGTTCAGGTTTGGCTTCGGCTGCCAACGCTTCATCGCCTCCCGATTCCGGATTGCGGCTGATTCTCTGGGCAATACCGGCGCAATAAGCAGCGCTGTATATCTGGCACACCTCTTCCTTCCCGATGCCGAGTATGTGTTGCACAAGCATGATGGTAGTGGGGTGGCGCGTGAGCAATGCGCAGACTCTTGCGGTATGTTGAGTGGCGGGCAGGCGAGTCAGGTTGGGCCAGTGGCGGAACTGGACAACGTCGTATTTCGAACAGCCTTCGACCAAAAGACCTTGTGAGGCGTGGAAGGCAGCCTGCCAGAGCAGATCCTTGATGCTCCTTCCCGGGGAAGAGAACTCCGAGATGGCGGTCGCGCTGATTACGGTTACCACGAAATGAGCTGCGGGAGCACGGCAGAATTCGGCCATGTCCCGCACATTGGCGCGGTATTCATTCCGCTCCGGAAATATGACTATCTCGCCGATACCCGGCAGAAAGACGCGGGCATTGTCGCGCGATGCCGCAATGCCTTGCACGATGCCGAGCAAATGGTTGGCGGGCGCGAAAATGGCAGCCCCCGCATCGGCGGTTGAATTAGAAAGTGTCACGTTAACGTCCTCCAATGCTGCTGTTGTTGTTATGCCTGGTTCTGCATGAGCCAATATCCACTCGGCTTGGTGAATATCGGGTAAATCAAATTTCAAAATGCGATTTATCCCATCCGCAACTCTGTGGGAGTTATCGGCCGTGCGCGATGTATAGAAAAACAGGGATAAACCGTGCGATCTATCGGCAAACCCGTCGTTGAGCAAATACTCTTTCGACCGGAAGTCCTGCCCCCGCCTTTCGACAGGGCTAATTACATTTCATGAGCTTGCCGTAAGCTTTGAACACCTAAATGTCCATCGGCATAAAGTTGACTGTTTTAGTCAAGGTTGACAAATTTACTCAGGTTATAAAAATTTGTCAAAGTTTTTTTAAGGTCATTCATATTTCGCATGCAATTTGCCAGCGAAATATTCAATATTTGTTTTTATACAGTCAGTTGAACACATGGATGCGTTCAAGGAGATGCCTCAGGGCACATTAGGGCGCAACTATTGGGATTGGCACGAGCGCATCACCAGGGTGTACGCAAATAGGTGAGAATTGATTGAAAGATGGGGAATTTGCTGCTGGAGGCGCTGCTGATGGTGATGAAAGTATTAAGACAACCACGATTCATTTTCAAACCAGACCAAGTTCAGGCTGGAAGACAAACAGTCGATTCGGTTGTTACTAGTCGTGACTTTGTCTGACAGGCACTGTCCGATAATCG
>CAWIYO010000001.1:0-266851 GCA_963840345.1 uncultured beta proteobacterium | reverse complement strand
CAAAACTCCCGTATTCCATACGGGAGTTTTTCATTTGTACCTAGCACTTCTTCTTGCTTCAACCTTCCATCCGACCAGCCATTTGCAGGCGTTCTCGATAGCGGATATAAAGTTGTCTATCTTCATTACGCAGGAGATAGGCATGGAGTCGAGTTTTGTTTCTGCCGTCCGTGAGTCTGCCGAGGAATCCTTTTCCTCCGGTCTGTATTGCGCAGAAAGCGTCGTACTTGCGCTCGCTAAAGCACAGGGCATTGAGTCCGATCTGCTGCCCAGGATGGCAACTGCCTTTTGCAGCGGAATGGCGCGAACATGCGGCACCTGCGGTGCTCTCACTGGCGCAATGATGGGTGTCAGCCTTGCTCTTGGGCGCTCCGAGGCCAATGAGTCCGTTCAGCCAACCTACACCGCCACCCAACGCCTCATTCGAGAGTTCGAGCAAGAGTTCGGCGCACGCGACTGTAACGTTCTATTGGGTTGCGACCTCAACACTCCGGAAGGGCAAACAGCGTTTAGCGAAAGCCGACTATGGGAGCGCTGCGAGAAATACACCAGCAAGGCCGCAGAAATTGCGGCGCACATTGTCTCTGAAGCTAATGGCAAAAATAATGAGTAAAGAGATCGTTTTGCAGTCAACCATTACCTGCCCCAGGTGTGGCCACATAGAGACTGAAACCATGCCTACCGATTCTTGTCAGTGGTATTACGAGTGCAAGGGCTGTGGGACTTTGCTCAAACCAGAACCGGGAGATTGCTGCGTGTTTTGTTCCTACGGTTCTGTTCCCTGCCCTCCAGTTCAGCTAGGTCAAGGCTCGTGCTGCTCGTGATCAAGCCAGTTCTGCTGATGTCTCCGGATTGATGCCGGGGTGGGTTCTGCGCCGAATAGCCAGAGTATTCCTCCAGACAGGAACATCGAGACCGCCACGAACCAGAATGCCGCCTCCACCGAACCGCTGAAGTGTGCAGCGATGCCCAGGCCGAGCGCACCGATGCCGTACCCCAGATCGCGCCAGAAGCGATAGATGCCGATGGCCGAACCGCGCCAGTCAGGATGCGAGATGTCGGCCACGGCTGCCGAAAGATTCGGGTACAGCAATGCCATGCCGAAGCCCGAGATGCCTGCGGAGAAGGACCACCATGCCATGCCCTCCTGCAACAGCATCATCGCCACGCCTGCCCCGCATATCCACATGCCCCACACATTGGGTTTGTGACGCCCGATATGGTCGGACAGTTTGCCCGTGAAGAATTGCGAACCGCCCCAGACGAAACCATAGATGCCGACGACCCAGCCGATGTCGGGCAGGCTCAAGCCGCGCTGGTAGAGGAACACCGGGTAGAACACCCAGACCAGCGCATCGACGAATTTCTCTACCAGGCCGGCTTGGCTGATGGCCGCCAAGCGTTTGTCGCGCCACGACACCAGCGTGAATACTTCCCACGTCGTCGGCTTCGCACTGATATTGGTCGGATAGCGTGGCGTCATGCCCGTTGGAGGAGCAGCGGCGTGTTTGGCCGCTTCCAGCTTGGCCCAGGGCAAGGTGTCCTTAACCCAAAGCAGAGTGAGCAAGATGGCGAGCAACACAGTCGTCATGCCGAACACCAACAACCCTGAACGAGGACCGAGCATGGTCGCCAGATAGGCGGTGACGATGCCTGCCAGTGCCAGTCCGATATAACCGGAAAACTCATTCAAGCCGATGGTCAATCCGCGTTGATCGGAACGGGTGATGTCGAGCTTGGAGGTCTGCGTCATCGACCAGGTCAGTCCTTGGTTGATGCCAAGCAGAACGGTAGCGGCGACGATCCACCTCCAGGACGGCGCGAAATACACCAGCAAGGGTATGGGCAGTGCCGCAGTCCAGCCCAGCAGCAAAACCTTCTTGCGGCCGATGCGCTCCGACAAGCGTCCAGCGACAAAATTGAGCATGCCTTTGACCAGACCGAACGCCACCACGAACGCGGTGAGCAACATGAAAGAGTTTTTCGGCACGCCGAATTCGGATTCGGACAGTGCCGGCACCACCGTGCGCATCATGCCAATAGTGAAACCCACCAGCATGACTTGTAGCAACTGATGCAGGAACTGGTCCAGGTTGGCACGGATGCCGTGAACCAAGCCGCCGTGAGTCAGGGTGTGATGGGTCATCATCAACCCGCGATGTTCGCGGCGACCATCTTGTCCATCTCGGCTGGACGCGGCGGGATCTCTTTAACCAGATAGTCGATAAAAGCATCCTTGTCCATCGACAACCCCGGATTCCAGCGTTTCTCGAAGCCGATGGTCGAACTGGGTTTACCCGACAGCCCCGCGCCACACACACTGCCGGCCTGGTGCCCGGGGAAGATTTCGACTTCGTTGGACAAATGCAGTAATTTGGAATGCAGACTGTCGTAGAGTTGCTCAGACATCTCCTTCTCGCGCCCCAATAGATCGGGACGGCCGATGGAGCCGACGAATAACGTATCGCCAGTAACGACGAACCATGGCAACTCACCGCGCCGCATGTCGGTCACCAGCAGGCAGATACTGTCCGGCGTATGGCCGGGTGTGTGCAGCACCTCGACGTTGACGTTGCCGAGGTTCAGCGGCTGCCCGTCGCTCAACGGCTCAAAGTCGAACTTCACTCGACCTTTGTCAGATTCGTGCAGGCAATACGGCGCGCCGACCATCTGCGCCAGTTTCCTGCCGCCGGAATAGTGATCGGCGTGGACGTGGGTGTCGATGACGTAATTGATGGTGACGTTGGCTTTCTTTGCCTCCTCGATGAACCACTCCTCATCGCCTGCGACCACATCCACGGCCATCGACTTGCCCTTGGTGCCGCAGCCGAAGAAGTAGGACAGTGAAGACTCTTTCGTTGCCAGTTGCCTGAAAAACATCCTGCTCTCCCTGAAATCAAAACACCAGAACCTTATCCGCCCATGCAGTCCACTCGGCCAGCTCGGCCAATGTGCTGCGGTGCGTTCCTTCGGCAATATCGCCTTCGCCCATCCCCCGCGCATCCATGCAGGTGCCGCAGATGCCAATCTCCCCGCCGTGCCGGATCACGTTGGAAATCATCGTTTCGATGTTGTAAAACCCGGCAGGCACCTTTTGGCTGTGGTGAGCGGACGACGCACCGTCGCCGATCAGGAAGACACGCACAGCATTGCCTTCCTGCTTGACAAATGTCCCTGCCAATCGCAGGCCGTTATAGGTGCGTTCGCTGCCGTAAGGGGCATCGTTCAGGATAAACAGGACTTTCATGGCGGCCTCCGTGGATGACATACATACCAACCGTTATTGGAATGATTAGAGCACCTATTGTTCGCAGGTGTCAAACAGGCGTAAAGTAGCAGCCGGATATTCCAATACATAATGGAAAGAAGAGATGAAAGGCGCACGCAAAATCAAGGACCTGCTCTACGAACAGGTCGCGCGGATCGGCAAGGTGTTTTCCAGCCCCAAGCGGCTGGAACTGATCGAGTTGCTTTGCCAGGGTGAGAAAACGGTAGAGACCCTGGCCAGCGAGGCTTCCATCAGCGTGAAACTGACCAGTGCGCATTTGCGTGAACTGCGCATGGCACAGTTGGTTGAGACCGAGCGTCAAGGCAAGAACATCGTTTACCGCCTTGCCGACAAATCGGTGGCTGATTTGTGGGTGCAGGTGCATACCCTGGCGGAAGAGCGGCTGATCGACTTACAGTTGGCGCTGCAGAAGATCGCCACCCAGCCGGATGACCTGGTGGCCAATGACCGGGAAAGTCTGATGAAAGCTGCGCGCAAGGGCGAGGTGGTGGTGCTCGACGTCAGGCCGACCGAAGAATACCTGAACGCACATCTGCCGTTTGCGCGGTCGATCCCGCTGGAAGAATTGCGCCAAAGACTGGCAGAGTTGCCCAAAGATCGTTCGATTGTTGCCTACTGCCGTGGCCCTTATTGCCTGATGGCAGTCGATGCTGTCGCGTTGCTCAAGCAGGAAGGATATTCGGCCATCCACCTGCGTGAAGGTGTTGCCGAGTGGGCAATCGAGAGCAGACGGACGTAGCTGTTTCACGACAGTACAATTCTCGCCTGCTAGTGCCCAGCTCCTTCCGGTTGAGCACGCCATCACCAAAACTCCCTTATGAAATAAGCGGGTTTTTCACTTTCAGAACACCATCCGACCAGTTGAATCTGGGCACTTTTGGGAAGCCTACCTCTGCCAACAGTAATACTTCCAACTCAGCTGATGCTCGCTTCACTTTTTGGGCTTGCAATGAGTACTTCTGAGGGAACTCCAAACTGGATTACCACGTGGCGATAATCCAGCAACCATGTTTTTCGATCAAGGAACGGCTCGATCCGAATGGGCCGGCAGCCTCCCACCAGAGGCGCATGCAGGCGGAAAGCCGCCGACCACAAGGCAGCGACCATGCGCGATCCAAAGGTCACCCCAGGGCCAAGACCCACCAGGCAAATTCGGCCACCCGGCTTGAGCACCCGATGGGCTTCGGAAATCACCTCACGTATATCGCTCTCCGGCAATAGGTCAAGCACATACGTCGAGACGACGCGATCGACAGAGTGGTCAGGGAGCGGAAAACTTATGGAACCGTCCGACTGAACCACTTTTGCGCGCCCGGCATACGGTGCAATGCGTTGCTCGGCAAGACCCGTCATGGTCTGGCTCAGGTCAATTCCAAAATAGGATGCAGAAGCAGGCAGGTGCTTTTTCAGCAGCCGAAACGCAAATCGTCCAGTGCCGAACCCAAATTCAAAAACTGTTTCGGCGTGCTCGAATGCTGCATGGGCGACCAAGTCATCCAATGACTTGTCTTCATAAAATGCCTGTGCGTCCTGCTTGCTCCCGAAGTGGTCGTAAAAGGACTTTGCTTGAGGCCTGGTCAAAAACATTTATATTCACCGCTGTTTTGAGCTTGCCCAATAGCGAAGTCCACCGATGGGCAAGCCCCCTCCATCACTTAGGAGCTGGCAGCGACTGATTCATCCAGTACTGGTGTTGCATCATGTGGTCCAACATCAACTGCTGCATGCGCATGTATTGATCCGTCATGTACTGGCGCTGCTTCTGCTGCTCTGGCGTGAGATTGGAGTAATAACCTTGCATCTGCCCCCATCCCATCATTGGTCCGCCCATCATGCCTGGTCCCATGCCGCGGCCGCCCATCATGCCGTAGCCCGTCATGCCAGAGCCGCCCATCATGCCGGGCCCCATTCCGCCTTGGCCCCACATGCCATGCATCGTGCCCATCGCGCCCTGCATCGCCGTCCAATATTGCTGTAGCAATTGCTGGCGCTCTTGCGGATTCTGCGTCTGACGGATCTTCTCCATCAGTGCATCCATTTGCTTCAAGTTTTCCTGCATCTGCGCCAGATGCTTGTCGAATTCCGCTATGTTGGGCGCCGCCTGCTGTGTCTGGGCTCCCTTCCCGGCGGGTTTGGTTTGTTCCGCGTGCACAGATTGAGCCGAGATTACGATGGAAGCCAGCATAGCCAAGAGAATTGTTTTGTTCATGGTTCGCTCCTTATTTCAGTTGGAAAACGGCCTTGGTAACAGCCGGCGAAAGATATTGCTGGGTATTACGTAAAGCTGACGCCTTGAACGGTTCGATGCGCTGTTCCATTTCAGGCTAAAGATTTAGCCGAGTGCTGAAAACGGATGTCTTAGCTGCTGCCACGTGATTACGCGGCTGGGTGATTCATTTATACACCCCTCCGTTTATCTCTGACAAGCTCATCGGCGGGACAAGTCCGGTTTGCTTGCAGAGTCAGGATTTGCGTGATGTCCGAATTTTTGTGTGTACAGCAGGATGCCAAACGCCACAGTGCTGTCTATCACCTCGATCAATGCCACCAGGAAAGGCATGGGCTGCGCCGGATCTGGAAAGAAATGAAGCAAGTCGAACACATTCATGGTGATGAACATTGTGCTGATTGCTGTGATCCATGCTGGCGCCTTTGTGCCGAAAGTGCCTCTCCACAGTAGGAATCCTAATGCAGTCATAGACACCAGCTGAAAGGTAATGAATGCGTTGTATTCCCAGAACTTGGTTGGCCCCATGTAGGAAAAATCCCGCGTATCAATACGCCCCCACGGCTCAAGGGTGGAATAAGTAACTACAATGAACCAGCAAAGAGCGCCGAGAATTCGCACTGAAACTGGATGTTGTCCGTTCATAGTCACGCCCTCCTTCAGACCTAACATGAGGTTGGGGACCGCTTCACCCCCAAGACGCATTCATTACTGATTTTTGTGCAATGATGTTCATTGCTCAAGGACCTTTCCGAAGGTTCTCAAATTGAGCTTCATAGGTTTTTCCAACAATGCTTACAAGCACTCCGGTCGACCACCCAAAGGAAAACAAACCGGACATGGCGATGAACAGTGCCAGCTGTCTCCATTCAGTTGGAAGAAGAATGTCTCCGTATCCCAGAGTGGTATAAGTTTCTCCAGTGAAATAGAACGCTGAACGTAAATCAGGAAAAGCGTGGATTCCTAAAAGTACTGCTGCAATCAAAACGACTTCAAGGATGTGAGATACCAGCATAAACATAACGAGATGGCCAAAATAAAATTGGCGCCGGAATTCACTTTCTTCTTTCAGATAACGTGGCCAATGCAACTCAAACCTATGCATGACCAGATACATCCCTACGCTATGAATGAATAGTGTGAAGACAGTTAATGAAAGTCCAAGCAAGATTTCGAGAAATGGTCGCATCTGAGATATTCGAGGGTTATTCGCCAGGTAGTACAAGGTCGGATGTGCCAAGACAAACCCATCGCGGATATTCGCGCGACGCGTCGATACAACCGCCATTGGCGCAGACGCCTTGGGGATCTCGCAGTCGCATCATACGGCCAAGAATGCGTTCGACTTCAGCGGGATCGTTCGTCGTCGCGCGGACATGCTCCTCAACAATAACCTCGTCCATCTGCAGATTGCCTTCTGCATCCTGATAAACGCCAGAGCGCCAGTGGTATATCTCGATGCATTTGGAAGCAAGGGTATAGGGTTTGTCACGGTTCCAGAAATTGGTAAATAGACCTCCACCAAGATAGAAGACCCACGACCCCTCGTAGCCCATAACTTCCGCAGATCGCGCATCTGGGTTGCGGAACCACAGACGATCACCCGGTATGTAGTATTTTGGTGGTAGCGGCTCGTCCACGGATCCGTACTCATGCGTAAAGACATCATGGAACTGCCGCGACATAATCGCCCGTTTCTCCCATTGGCGCTGCAATTGTTGAAGTAGCGCTGGATTGCTTTTGGCGAGTTCCTGGGCGATGCCTAACAGAGTCACATATTCAGTGGCACGGTAGCAGGAGAAAGAATACTGCCCATCTGACACCTCTGGCTGGGTTGCCTTACGCAGTGCCTCGATCAGCGGCTTGCCCGGCAGCACCGTAAAGCCCGTTTCCTTCGTGTACGTCCAGTAATCTGTCGGCCTTTCGATTTTGCTGGTGTGGAATGACAGTGCCGTGCGGCGAGATGCTTTGACGATGTTCTGGCGAATGCGTATCGAAGAGACCAGTTCCGGGTAGCTTGGGTACTCAAGAGTCACGGGGCACAGCAGCATCGCCAGCAGGATTTCTCTTTCGAGATCGGTGTCGCTTGTCAGGGGATCGAGTTGGAATCTCTCGCACAGCCGCAGTGTGTCGCTATCAGGCATCCAATGATTCTGCGACTCCGAGCGCAGCCGGAAATTGATGCTGTGCCCGCTGCCCACGGCAGTTTCTTCCAGAAATTCGTCGATACCGAGTTTAACGGTCTGATCAATGAAACCCTGCCGCGCCGTGGCGGAGTCCGTTGCCTTTTCCCCTCGGATCAGAATCCCTCCCTTATTCTGCTGAATACCCATTTCGTCTCCAATCCAATTTCATCACAACACCCGTTCAGCGACGTACCAGACCTTAGTTGGAAACCATTAGCCGTTAGCCTGGGGAGAGTCCAAGGTTTTGTGACCAGGCATAACCGAAGTGATAAAGATAAATTGCATTCGAGTGCTCCTTGGCATCTACAGTTCATCAAACCATCGTTCGGTTTTCATACTTACCAATTTATTGTTCCTGTCAAAACAAAAGGTGGTCGTTGTGACCATCACTATCGGGAGTGGTAGCAGCGGTACTCTGCTAGCCTCGTCAAGTGCAATTCTGGTGATGTTGGGTGGGCCATCATTTCCACAATATGCCGAACTCGGAAAATCGTACGGCCTTACTTGAAAGACCCTCTCTACTTCAGACGCCAGTGCACCGATTGAAATGCGCTCGTGAACCCGCTTGCTCACGAAGTACGGATGAAACCATGCCCACGCCAAACCCAATACCGCCAGGTACAGGCCGGTTACCAAGAGCGCGTTACGTTTTCCTTTGTCCATGCTTCAGCCTTCTATCGCGGAACTTCATGCTGAAAGTCGGATGAGCCTGCAAGCGCTACTTGAAGGTTATCCGGTTGAACGACGGGTGCGGATAATGTCTACGCCATTTGCACCGATCATTCGATTTCGGTGAGAAATAGCAGAACTGCAAATGGCCACAAAGCCGACATAACGAACCAAGTGACCGCAGCTACAAATATCAGGAAATCCATGGCGACAATCCAATGATCTTGATGGCCGAAAGATTGGGATTTATGCGCACTAACGATCTCGCATTGCAGTCATGAGAGCTTGAGGAAACTTGGCCTCAGTCAAGTTCGCACCCTTGCTAAATGTGCGGAACTTGACCAAAGCACCGTTCATCCCTGAATCGACTGGCGATGCAGCAAAGTCTGTCCTATATGAGCTTGTGCTCAAAGTCGACTCTGCGATTTTCTTTCCAGCACTTTTCCTTGTGGCACGAAAGACGCGGCTTGTCCTTCCCAAAACTCACGGTCTTGATTTGCGCTGCGGGCACTCCCAGGTTTACCAGGCTCTCAAACACAGCCTCTGCGCGCCTGCTTCCCAAAGCCAAGTTGTAGCTCTCACTTCCGCGCTCGTCTGCATTTCCTTCCAGTGTGACGACGTCATTCTTGTGGGCTTTGATGAATTCAGCTTGCTTCTGAATTACCGCTTGATACTCCGGCTTGATGACATACTTGTCATAGTCAAAATAATCGCTCCGCCCTTGAAGACGCTGTATCTCAGCATTCAAGTTGCTCAACTCCGATGCCGTTGTGGCAGCCGTAGATGCTGAAGGGGTATTGTTTTCTTTCGCCTGAGATAGGTGAGAGGAATCCGGCTTTTGAGTCGAAGAGCAGGCCACAGTCAGAATGGAGGCCAAAACAACTGCTATTTTTTTCATGAATTATCTCCTGGCTGAACAATTGAAAAGTAGAAACTTGATGAAGCACTGATAGAAACGCATGGCAGCCAATTATGTTGACATAAATATGTATTAAATAAATGTTTCAAACAGGGCATATAATCCGCAACCGTTGAGTGCCCCCCGTAAATATAGGGAATGCAAATTGAGCAAACGCAGCAAAAATCAGCTTTCGCTTCAGGTTCTTAAGAAATTCAGAATCATTTACGGCTCTGTTCGGCAGCAATTCCGGGACGTGGAGCAAACCTGCGGGATCACAGGGTCTCAATTGTGGATATTGCAGGAAGTTGCAAAGACTCCCGATATAGGAGTCTCCGAACTGGCTGAGCGCTTGTCCATTCACCAATCGACCTGTAGCCAACTTGTTGAAAAACTTGTCGCTCGCGAACTGATAATTAAGGAGCGAAGCAAAGAAGACCAACGGCGAGTTGGCTTATGTTTGACCGAAGAGGCGTCGAAGATCCTGGAAAATGCGCCGGGGCCGGCAGAAGGAATATTGCCGGAAGCTCTTCAGGCTTTGCCTGAGTCCGCTTTGCTCGCTTTAGATAAATCCTTGATTGAAGTTATCGGCCAGTTACGCAGTAAGGACGACAAGCTCGCCGACAAGCCGTTGGCGGATTTGTGATGAGCATTTGGACTGGGTGCATATTTCATGAGTGCGAGGAGCTGTATTACGAGCGTCCTTCTGGCAGCTTAGCTGACCAAAGCAGATATCAACGTCTGAATTAACCGGCTGGCGCGTTTTTGCGCCAGTCCGGGTTGAATGATGGATTATGCATTTTTTCTCTCAATGCCCTGAGCCTGCGAGTGAATAGAAGACAAGGTATCTACCCACCCCAATTTACTTTCGCACCATACGTTAACCATTGGAATGGTGTCCCGAGCTTTCTCTAGCGTGCCGAGATAAACCATGCATGCACCAGGATATTTATTATTAATGTTGAATATGGGCGTGCCGCACACTCGGCAAAAATGTTTTTTTCCATTACCGGTTTGAAACGCACTTAATTTTTCCTGCCCTTTGGTAAATTCAAGAGAAGCAGAAGGCAAGGCAGCATAAGAAGAAAATGCCGCCCCGCTATGTGACCGGCAAAAGTTACAGTGGCAATTAACCACCTTCATTATCTCTGAGTTGAGTTTGTAATTCACTTCACCACAAAGGCATGATCCATTGTGTAAATTCACTTACGACCTCCATTCATAATCAGATGCATTACGTAAAAGTAGTGAGGAGCTGCGCGCTTTTGTGCGTCCCCTCGACCGAAGTGTTAGCCCGCTTCACAGTGGTGGCCTGCTTTGCTTGACCCATAGTTGGACGGAGGGCCTTTGCCATTGGTGTCGCGCGTAAGCAGCCAGTTGTTCAGGGACAGGGTCGCCGTTCAAAACCAGACGATTGAGCATCAACGCAAGATCGGTATCGGCAATACACCACTCGCCAAAGAGATTCTCGGACCCAGAACGTATCAGCAATTCCGTGGCGGCGATGAGTTTTCTTGCGGCAGCGGTTGCTCCGGGAGACAGGGGCGAAGCCGTGGGCTGATAGAACACGACTTCGGTGGGCCTTTCAATCCGCAGGGGCATGAGGTCGCTGCGAAGCCAGGCTTGAACTTGGCGAGCCCGAGCGCGAGCATGAAGTTCTGACGGATACAGGCGTTTACCAGGAACTGCTTCATCAAGATATTCAGCAATAGCGGATGATTCGGACAGCGCGAAATCGCCATGAATCAGTGTCGGGACACGCCGCGTAATTGAAGTAGAAGCAAATAACGGCTCGTCGGTTTCATTTGCGGCGAGATCAAGGGTGCTCATATCGAAGGGCACCCCCTTCTCGTGCAGTGCGACGAACGCTGACATCGCATAGGGACTAGCAAATTGCGAATCGACGTAAAGGCGAGTGCTGATGGAGGACAAGAATATCTCCTGGCAGGCTAACGTGAAGGTAAGGGGCTGCGCTTTAGCGCAGTCCCGGCCCGAAGGGCGAACTTGACCGTAGGGTTAGGCATGAAGCCACCTCCAGAAAAAGAGTGCGATGCCTACTACACCTATTGAGCCAAGGAAAAATAGGTTGAAGAGAAGATCAAGCCTGCGTGGGGGTAAATCATGTTCGGGATAGGTAAGTAGCCACGAGTGGGCATTTGCACTTTGCAGGAGTAACCCAGGGGTTATGGGGATACGCTTGACTCTTGAATATGGCGGCTTAAACAAAAGCCCTCCAATGTTGAAGCTGCCCTCTTCTCCATGGTGGAAGTACCAGCGGTAGGTGGACATGTCTACGGAAAACCTTTTTCCAAATTCAACTTCCAGTTCAAAGAAGTCATCACCGTCAATGCCTATATCTCTGTAGAGATCCGTATCAGGCGTGAGCTTGTCAGTTTTAACACCCGAGTTCTCAGCAATGAAATTGTAGATGTCACTCAACGATGTCATGGTAATGCCTAACGTTTGAGATGAGAGGCATGACCCGGCTTGCCGGGGCTCGTCCTCTCGATTGAATGGTTGGCATTTGCGAGCTACTTCCGGTCGCCCATGAAAGCGCTGAGCTTCCCAGCTGCCTCTACGAGTAACGCGCCAACGGCTTCGATCTCTGCCTTCTTGGCTGTTTCGGAAAACCCTGTTTCGGCCTGACTTTGTTCTGCCTCAAAGGCCCTCGTTGACGTTGATGTGAACGGAACGATGCCGGTTCTTGTGTCAAGAATGACAGTCTCCACGGAGCAGTAGGACCGAACTTGATTGTTGGAGAACATCCTGTATTTACCGTATGACTTGCAGTCTGAGCGATACATAAGCAAGAGATCTGCTTGGTAACGCGCAGCAGCCTCACGTAGATACGGAACAGTGCGCTTGTCGGGAACGACGATTGTTGGCAGATACGACGCGTCGTAAACCCTGTTTGATGAAAGGAGCGCTTTGGTGAAAGCCGCTTCCATGTTTGCATTGAGTCCTGCAAACTCATCAGACCAACTTGACCACCAAGCACGCTGACCCAAGGGAAGAACAGCGATGCGAATGTGCGTAGGAAACTCATACTTGTGCGCCAAGATTTTCTGGATGTCGGCGTCAGAAACAACGCTCGCATCGCCTTTGAAGAGAGACTCCGCGGCGTCTACCTTTACAGCTGGCAGATTGTCATAGTACGTAGATGGTCTTTGCTGGGTAGCGCAACCCGTTAGGGCCGCAAGGACTAGGACTGGAATCGCAAGTTTCATGGGAACTCCGCCTAACGTTAAGGTGAGGAGCGCGAGCCGCTTTGCGGCGAAGCGTCCCTCTTGACCGTGATGTTAGAAATCATAGTGCCACCTCAGCGAAGAAGGCTTTGCATGCAGTAGCAACTTGTTTAGGAGCTTCGACCATCGGAACATGACCAATTCCCTGCAGAACCATTTTTCGGCTGCTGGTAAGCTGTTGATGCAGAAATTCTGCGTTATCGACGTGTTCAACTTTGTCAGCGGCACCCCAGATAATAAGAGCCGAAGAAGTGATTTTTGAAAGGCTTCCCGTTTGATCCATGTCTTGCTCAATATCTTTGACTATCTTCTGGTTGATGGCTTTACGTTTAACAAAAACTCTCGCCAATGCCGAAAGAATAATTCCTGGAATATAGGGAGGGGCCTCCATGCCGATGCGCATCATGGCTCGGTAGTCTGATGCGTCACGAAGCTCAATCATTGGATTGATGCCCGTACGTGCCACATGTTGTAGTAACCAGCTCGGGCTTGCCTCAAAACCCGCTGCGTCAATCAACACGAGGGATGCAATGAGATTGGGCGAGGTGGATGCCAGATGGATTGCAATAGTACCGCCCATAGAATTGCCGATTAGATGAACTCGCTTGATTCCAAGCGTAGAAAGCAATTCTTTGAGCCGCTCTGCTTGTGCATTGATGCTGTAGTTCAGATTGATGTCCGCGATACTCTTGCCATGCCCCGGCAAATCTGGAATCACGAGCGGAAATTTGCTGCCTAAATGTTTGGCAAAGCGAGTCCATGATGTTTTGTCTGCGGCGGCACCATGCAGCATTACGATTGCTTCTGATGAATGTTCGGCCTCATTTTTACTTCGTAGATATTCGACATTGCCAAATGAAAGTTGAGCCGAAGCGCTAACCAGCCCTGCTTGTTTACATTCTGACGCGAGTGCTTTTTCTAAAAGGTAGTCTCCGAAGCGATTCAAGAGTGTGCTCATAGGCGTTCCTTGTGATTTCTAACAGTTATTAGACGGACGCACCGGTCCGTATTATTAAAAATAGTGAGGCGTGCGTATTCTTCATAACCAATTGATTAATTGTGAATCACCTATTTTTACCTGTCCGCATATGCATAATAGTATAGGCATAGTGATTTTGTATAACCCTCCGCATTTTAACCACCAACCAAGGAGCTATCCCTGCCTGCCCCACCAAGCCAATTCCACCACTCCGCCACGCTTAATGGATCAAATCCATGAAGTGTGGACGTACTGCAATGCAGCGAAGCCAAGTAACACGCTGGCTTCAATGAACCGGATGGCGCCGGTATCGCGCCATCCTCATCTCGATTCAATCCCGCTGAATCAATATTTGACCGGACCTGGTTGCTGCGGGCCGGTGTCCGCTCCCCGGATTTTGGGGCGGTCCTGCACAGAGAGGTTGCCAACCGCAGCCGGATATCTTGTTGACTTGGCAGGGTCGGAGGGATGCCCCCGGCCATGCTAATATTCCGCCAACACGCAAATCCCGTTCTGTTTTAACCCGTCATTCAAGGTGCCCTGAAGTGACTCGTTTTCTTTTAGAGTTCCGGAGCTTCATTTTTCTCTTATCAGCCATTTCCTGGCTGACCGCTTCACCTCTGGTATCGGCGCAGGAGGTGCTGCGCGTGCTCGCATGGGACGGTTATGCAGATCCGGAAATCGTTGCCGCATTCGAAAAGCAGACCGGGGCGACTGTCGAGGTTACCTATACGGATTCCGACGATGACCTCTGGAACAAGCTCGGCAGCAACAAGGGCAATTATGACGTGTTCGCCGTTAACACTGCCGAGTTGCAGCGCTATATCGATCATGGACTAAGCATTCCGATCAACTTGGACAACATCGGCAACCGCGCACGACAATTGCCCCGGTTCCATAGTTACGCAACGGTCGCTGGCATCGTGCGCGACGGCAAGACTTACGCCGTCCCCTACACCTATTCCGAAATGGGGTTGATATACAACCGCAAGCTGGTCAAGACCCCACCGCGTTCGTTCGCAGCGATGTGGGCACCGGAGTACCGCGGGCGTGTACTGGCGTTCAATACGAGCAACCATAATTTTTCCCTGGCTGGCATGATGTTGGGCGTAAAAGACCCATTCAATATGTCGCCTGCCGAGTTGAGCGAGGCGGCCAAACAACTGGTCAAGCTGCGGCGCAACGTGCTGACGTTTTATACGACAGCCGAGGAGGCCGCACAGTGGTACAAGCAATATGACGTCGCACTGGTGTTTGCCAACTATGGCGCACAGCAAGTGAAGGCGCTTAAGGATGAGGGCGCAGATATCGGCTACGTGATCCCCCGCGAAGGCGCTCTGGCATGGCTGGATTGCTGGGCGATTTCAAGCAGGGTGAGGAACCAAGAGCTCGCAGAAAGGTGGATCAATTTCATGTTGGAAAAATCCGTCAGTGAGCACCTGACTTCCGCGCATGGCCTGGCCAATACCATCACCCCTTTCCCCGACAGCACCCCCGGAGACAAGATCATCTGGCTGCAGCCCCTGGAAAATCCGTCCAAGCGCAAGGAGCTGTGGGACAAGATACTTTCCGGCCAATCCGCCAAGTCCTTCTGATCCGATATGAGATTGAGCGTAGGCATAAGACTGGGGTTCTGGCTGGCGTTGCTGGGCACCGCGTCTACTGCGCTTACCGGCTACTACGTGTATGACCGCAGCCGCAGCTTGCTGATCAGTTCCTCCCAGGAAAAACTGCTCACTGCCACCCAGGTATTGGCACAACGTTTCAGCGGCTCTCTCGCAAACATTTCCGCCGATGTGGAATTTATTGCCTCCTTGCCGCTGCTGCAACAGATCGCCGATCAACCGGCCCACTCGCCTTTACTGTCTGCCCGGAAAAAACAGCTTGCCGATATTTTTGTCGGTCTGCTGGCAACCAGAAATGCTTACTCCCAGGTCCGGCTCATCGGCGTCGAAGACTATGGAAAAGAGCTGGTCAGGGTAGATTTGCTCGGTGAAAAGGATGACGAAATTGAGGTCGTGAGCGGGGATGACTTGCAGGAAAAAGGGCATCTCCCCTATTTCTTTGAAACCCTGCGCCTGCCCCCCCGCCAGTTTTATGTTTCCCAGATCAGCCTGAATCAGGAGCAGGGCGCGCATTATGGCTTTGGCAAACCGACCATCCGCATCGCCACGCCGGTCCGATCGAGAACCGGCACTCCGTTTGGAATCGTCGTCATCGACGTCGACCTGAAAAACCTGTTCGACCTGATCAGCACCGAGATTCCCCAAGACCTCAAGACGCTGTTGACCAACGATGCCGGCGATTACCTGATTCATCCGGAGCCGGCCAAAACCTTCGGATTCAATCGGGGGCGGCGCTTCGTAATCCAGGATGACCTGCCCGCAACCAAGCCCGTTCTGGATGGCCAGGCGCAGTACGCCATGCTTGAAACCGCGGATGGGTCGCTGGGAAGTCCGTCACTGGTGGCATTTGTACGGGTTTCTTTCGGGGCGATCGCCGAGCAGCGTTTCGCCTTGCTCGGACTCTACACGCCGCTGGAAAATGTGCTGGCGAAAAGCAAAATGCTGGGATTGAGCGTGATCCAGATCACCCTGCTGTTCATCGTATTGGCAACGCTGGTCGCATTACTGCTGGCGCGCATACTGGCAAAACCGCTGAACCAGACGGCGCAAGCAGTACGCTTGCATGCACTGGGACGGCCGATCGCGGCGCTACCCCTGGATCGCGACGACGAAATCGGCGATCTGGCCAGAGATTTCAGCGACATGACAGCACAGCTCGACAAGCAGATGTTCGAGATCCAGTCAGCCAAGTCCCGGCTGAAAATGCAGATCGACAGGATGCCTATCGGGTTTATCGTCTGGGATAGGGACTTTCGCGTCAGGACATGGAATCCCGCGGCAACGGGCATATTCGGCTACACCGAGGAAGAGGCGTTGGGAAAATATCCTTATGGCCTGATCGTCCCCAAAGCGGCGCAAGCCGCCGTGGAGGAAATCTGGGGTCGCTTGCTCAAGGGTGATATGACCGCATACAGCATCAACGAAAATATCACCAGAGATGGCCGAACCATCGTATGCGAATGGACCAACACGCCGCTGAAAGGAGCTGACGGAGTCGCAACCAGCGTTCTTTCCATGGTTCAAGACATCACCTCGCGCAAACAGGCCGAACACCGCCTGCAACTTGCAGCCAGCGTGTTCTCCCACGCCCGCGAGGGCATCATGATATTGGATGCCGACGGCAGCATCATCGAGGTCAACGATACCTTCATCCATATCACCGGCTACAGCCGCGAAGAAGCCGTTGGCAGAAATCCGCGCATGCTCCAATCCGGACGACATGGGCCGGAGTTCTATGCCGCGATGTGGCAGACGATCCTTGAACATGACCACTGGCAGGGAGAGGTCTGGAACCGGCGCAAGGACGGCGAAATGTATGCCGAGCTGCTCACCATCAGCGCGGTGCGCGATGCTGGAGGAAAAACGCAAAACTATGTTGCGCTGTTCACCGATATCACGCCGATGAAAAAACACCAGCAGGAGCTTGAGCAGATCGCCCATTACGACACGCTGACCGGCCTGCCCAATCGCGTGCTGCTGGCTGACCGCCTGCAGCATGCCATGGCCCAGAGCCTGCGACATGGCATGTCACTGGCGGTGGCCTATCTTGATCTGGATGGCTTCAAGGCAGTAAATGACCGGTATGGGCACGATGCCGGCGACGCGCTGCTGGTTGAAGTCGCCCAACGCATGAAAGCGGCGCTGCGTGAAGGCGACACGCTGGCACGCATCGGCGGCGACGAATTCATCGCCGTTCTGGTCGATCTGGAACGTCCGCAGGATTGCGAACCCGTTCTGCTTCGTTTGCTGCAGGCCGCCGCCAGTCCCGTGGTGAACGGCGATACCGCATTGCATGTTTCCGCCAGCATTGGCGTCGCAAGCTACCCGCAAGACGGGGCGACGGAAGCCGACCAGTTGATACGTTACGCCGACCAGGCCATGTATCACGCAAAGAGGATGGGCAAGAATTGCTACCACCTGTTCGATATGGCTCAGGATGCAGCTGAAATAATCCGGGAATAAAGCCTGAAGCGCGTCATGCGCTCGGACAGCATTGCCGGGCCCGGGTCAACGTCCGGTCAAGAGCGGAGAGAGAAAGGTCGCAACAGTCCCGGTCAGCCTCTCTAAACCGAGATGGATTTTCTAATACAGGACCGGCACCCGCGGCGCCAGCGCACACATCAACTCGTAGCTGATGGTTCCGGCCGCGGCAGCCACCTCTTCCACCGGCAAGCCGGCCCCCCACAAGGTGACCCGACTGCCAATGCCGGCATCCGGCAGCCCGCTCAAGTCCACGCTCAGCATGTCCATCGACACGCGCGCCAGGGTGCGGGTGCGTTGCCCGTTCACCAGGATCGGCGTCCCGGTCGTTGCATGGCGCGGATAGCCGTCGCCATAACCGCAGGCCACCGTGCCGATGCGCATCGCTTTGTCCGCCCGGAACAGTCCGGCATATCCGACGCGGTCGCCCGCTTTCAGTTCGCGCACCGAAATGATCTCGCTCGTCAGCGTCATTACCGGCTGCAAGCCGAGTTGCTGCGCGCTGGCATCGGCGAACGGCGATGCGCCATAGAGCATGATGCCGGGACGCACCCATTCGCCATGCGTGGCGGGATAGCGCAACAGCGCGGCAGAATTGGCCAGCGAACGCGGCGCGCGATACGACGCCGTCAATCCTTTGAAACGTTCGAGTTGTTCGGCAACGCCTTCCGGCTCGTCGGCGTGGGAAAAGTGCGTCATCAGCGTGACTTCGCGCACTGCCGGATGCGATTTCAGTTTTTCCATGACGGCCGGGACCTGTTCAGGCGCAAAACCCAGACGGTTCATGCCGGTATTGATCTTGAGCCAGGCTGACAACCCGCCACGGCGCGGGAACGCATCGAGCATGGCGAGTTGCCGCGGACTATGGATGACGCTGGCCAATTCGTATTCTGCGAGCATCGGCAGCTCGTCCGCCGTAAAGAATCCCTCCAGCAACAGGATGGTCTGGCGGAACCCCGCCTCACGCAAGGCGATGGCATCGCGCACATCGAGCAGTGCGAAACCTTCCGCTTCGTCCAGCGCCTCCGCTACACGCAGCAGGCCATGGCCGTAGGCGTTCGCCTTGATGACCGCCATGATGCGGCTGGAAGCGAGCCTCCGTGCGACACGCAGGTTATTCTTCAGTGCGGAAAGATCGATGTGAGCTTGTATCGGGCGGGACATGAAATGGAGACAGGGCCGGTTAAAACTGCCGCGAATGATAGCAGGCCTCATATTTTCGTGTTATAAAAGCCTGTCATTCCAACAATGAATCTATAGTGAATCGCGGCTTTTATACCATCCTGGCGGCACAGTTTTTTGGCGAACCGGTCTTTAACGTGCTGCGCACATTCCGAAAGAATTGGAATATGAACCGCGGTTTTTACACCATATTGGCAGCCCAGTTCTTTTGGCTACGGCCAGACCATGAACCCGTCTTTAACGCGCTGCGCGCATTAGCCTCCACCGAAAGAACTGGAACATGAATCGCGGTTTCTACACCATATTGGCAGCCCAGTTCTTTTGGCTACGGCCAGACGATGAAGCTGTCTTTAACGCGCCTTGCGCATTAGCCTACGCCGAAAGAATCGGGATATGAACCGCGGCTTTTACACCATATTGGCAGCCCAATTCTTTTCAGCGCTTGCCGACAATGCCCTGTTGTTTGCCGCCATCGCCCTGCTGAAGCAGGTGCATGCGCCGAGTTGGCAGACGCCCGTCCTGCAACAGGCTTTCATCGTCTCTTTCATTCTGCTCGCGCCTTTCGTCGGCGCGTTTGCCGATTCGCTGCCCAAAGGGCGTGTAATGTTCCTCAGCAACGCGATCAAGATGGCTGGATGCATCGCCATGCTGATCGGCGTGAACCCGCTGGTCGCCTACGGACTTGCCGGTTTCGGCGCAGCCGCTTATTCACCCGCAAAATACGGCATCCTCACAGAATACCTGCCGCCGGAGAAACTGGTGTGGGCCAACAGTTGGATGGAGGGGCTGACCGTCGCGGCCATCATCTTCGGCGCGGTGGTCGGCGGCATGCTCATCAAACCAAGTTTCGCCATGTCCATCATGCAGTATCTGCAAGTCCCGACCGTCGTTAGGCCCGCCGAGATGGCCATCTTCATCATCTTCTTCATCTATCTCGTCGCAGCACTGTTCAACCTCTACATCCCCATCGTCCCCATCGATCACAAGCCGCTCAGCTCCAGTCCGCTATTCCTGCTCAAGGACTTCTGGCACTGTTTCACATTGCTATGGAAAGATCCTTTAGGCCAGGTTTCGCTCGCCGTCACCACCCTGTTCTGGGGCGCGGGTGCAACCTTGCGCCTGCTGGTGCTGGCATGGGCCGGTGTCGCCCTGCATTACAGCATTGATGAAGCCGCCAAGCTGATCGCCTGGTTCGCGGTCGGCATCGCCATCGGCGCGGTCCTGGCCGCCCGCCTGGTCCAACTCGAACATGCGGTGAAAGTGATTCCGGTCGGCATCGGCATGGGCCTGATGGTGATGGCGATGATCCCGCTCACCCATCCGCTGGTTGCCATCCTGCTGCTCATCAGCATCGGCATGATGGCCGGTTTCTTCGTGGTACCGATGAATGCACTGCTACAACACCGCGGCCACCTGCTGATGGGTGCGGGGCGTTCCATCGCCGTACAGAACTTCAACGAGAACATCAGCATCTTCCTGATGCTGGGGCTGTATGCGCTGATGGAAAAGATCGAGCTCCCCATCAACAGCATCATCCTCGTGTTCGGCCTGCTGATGGCCGGTATCATGAGTCTGCTTTACAGAAAGCACGGCCACGACCAAGATACGGGCAAGATTTAATCCCGGATACACACCCTGTAGGAGCACGCCCTGCGTGCGAATTTGTTGATCATAACGCCCCCGGCGTTTATCGCACGCAAGGGCGTGCTCCTACATAGATGTGGCTGTGTTGTTAATCCGTATGCATTTGTGTCAATCTGTGGCTAAGATATTTTTGATCTAATCTCCTACAGAAGGGGCGCGCAACATGGAAATCTGGATACTCGTGCTGCTGATCCTGCTCAGCGGCTTTTTCGCCATGTCCGAGATGAGTATCGGCGCGAGCCGCATGGCCATCCTCACGCAGATGGCGGAAGCCGGTAACGAAGGGGCTCGCATCGCCGCCGAATTGCGCAATCAGCCCTCCCGTCTATTGGCCGCCACCCAGACCGGGCTTACCGCCCTCGCCACTCTGCTCGGCGTGTTCGGCGAATCCATGTGGGTTCCGCGCATCGAATCCGCGATTGAAACCAATATCGATTGGCTCGCTTTCGCCAAATACCCGCTGGCCCTGTTACTGGTGGTCGGCAGCATCACTTTCGCCACCATCGTCGTCGGCGAAATCATCCCCAAGCGCATCGCGCTGGCAAAACCGGAAACCATCGCCTCGCTGCTCGCTCCCTTCATGGCGATGTTCGCCAAACTGAACGGCCCGTTCATCTGGGCTCTGTCGGTGGCGAGCGAAAAGATACTCTCGCTGTTCCCCTTCAAGGAAAGCGCGGCGCATGTCGCCGCCGACGAGATACGCGCCATGATCACCGCCGGACGCCGCGATGGCGGACTGGACGAGACAGCAGGCCAGCTGCTCGGTAACGTATTCCGCCTCGACGACCGCAAAGTGGCTAGCGTGATGACGCCTGCCAACGACATCATCTACCTCGACCTGCAGGCGCCGAGCCAGGTCAATCTGGACAAGATCAAGACGAAACGCGTTTCGCGCTTTCTCGTCTGCAAAGGCGGCATCACGCAACTGGTGGGCTACATCGAAAGCCGCGAATTGCTGCAGCACCTGCTGGAAGACGAGCAGCTCGATCTCGGCAAACTGCCGACCCACGCCATCCACTTCATCCCCAACACCCAATCGCTCATCGGCGTGCTCGAATTCTTCCGCCAGCAAAAGACCCACATCGCCGTCGTCGTCAACGAATTCGGCCAGGTCGAGGGGCTCGTCACCATGAGCGACCTGCTCTCCTCCGTGGTCGGCGACGTGCCCAGCTCGGTGGACGAACTGCCGCTCGCGGTCCAGCGCGAAGATGGTACCTGGCTGCTCGACGGCCTGTTGCCGCTGGACGAGATGAAAGAAAAACTCGGCCTCACCGCGCTACCCGAAGAAGACCTCGGCAACTATCACACCGTCGGCGGCTTCGTCATCACCGCTGTCGGGCACATCCCGAAAAAAGCCGAAACCTTCGACTGGAACGGCTGGCACTTCGAAGTCGTCGACATGGACAAGAACCGCGTCGATGAAGTCTTCGCCCGCCCCGCAGGCTCAAACATTCCCAACGACTAAGGAGCTCACCATGACCTACCGTACCGTCACCCTCTTATGCGCGATCCTGCTGCTCAGCGCATGCGGCAGAGGCGATGACAAACCGCCCACCTTATTCAAGGACCAGGTCGACACCCTCGACAAGGCCAAGGCAATCAACGCCGTGGTGCAGAGCCAGGTTGAAGAAACACAGAAAGCTATCGAGCAGCAGACGCAGTAAAGAGGCGACAGTCGCTGTCGGCCAATGGGCAAAGTACAAGGAGAGCTGAATGCTGGTGACTTTTACAACGGATGCCTATGCCGACATCACCATGTTTGGGGATGTCGCCCTTAGCATGCTGAAAATGATGGGGCACAGCGCAACTGTGCCAGGTGCCATTCGGGCGGAAGACGTTCCTTTGGCACTAAGTCGGTTAAAAGCCGCTATCGATGCAGGAAAATCTTCGCCGTTACCTATTGATAAAAATGCGGACGAGCCAGCGGTAAGCATGGCTCATCGAGCGCTGCCTTTGATAAATTTGCTCGCTGCCGCGGCAAAGGAAAAAAGTTACGTAACGTGGAAATAGACTGTCAGAGTCAAAGCCGGGGCGGAAGAAAAACGAACAGTAAATGGCGCATCGGCCGACCAGAGACTGTTGCCGGCTGCCCGCAGGCAACGGAGCTGGCGAATACAAACAGTCGCGAATTGGCTAGAAGCTGTCGGTCGGCCCGTTGGTTCTAAACGTCTCAAAGTCGGCCATAGGGGACGCTGACGACTTACTGGAAAAACTGCTGGTGTAGCGTGCTGGAAGGGCAGCTTTGGTCTATGACCGACAAATAGTAGTTTTACAACCTTCAACCGTTTCCTTCTCCAGCGCATACCTGATATGCCAGTAACTGTTATACAGCACTGACCACAGCAGCATGCCTGCGATGATCCAGGCAGCGGCCTTTAACAGCCACACGATGCTCCCGAATATTTTTCCGAGTCTGATTTTCGTTAAGGCCATCATTATGTACTTTGGTTGTTCGCCGCACTCCTCCAATACTTGGCCCAAAGATAAGGCTGACGAAGGGTTGCGCTGCATAATTGGTTCACTCGAGAGTCCGTAGCTCAAGTTGTTGTTTGATGCTTTCGGCAAGTTTATTGATCTCATCAATGTGAGAGTCGGCCTGTTCACCCGTTTCATGTAGATACGTTGCCAGGGCGCGCAGATCAACTGCGGCTCTGTCAATGTGCTCGATGGGTAAAACAAATTGGCGTGGTAACAATCTATAGAAAGGAATTGCGTCGGTTTTTGTCGGCAGGTCACACGAATTTTTCATAATCGCGTCATAAGCCCTGTCGGAGCGCGCTTTGTCGCGCGAAATGTGCGTATGAATTATGGGTGCGTAATAAGCAAGATTAAATCGCACTTCGCCAATAGTTTTCTTAAGTTCCTGAATTGGCTCGATCAAGAACTTGGAAAGGAGTTGTCCAATCACGAAAAGGATAACGCCACCCAAAATGGTGGATGCGGAGGTCCACAGGATTTTTTCGAGGTCGCTCATGTACTGGATGCCCAACGTAAAGGTAGCATTGAATCGTTTCTGAACATCAAGAGCAATCAGTTTGCCGGATGATGCGCAGCCGACCACTCGCTCGCCATTCTTTGGGCTTCGGCGATCTGCGTCGGGGTGCAATATCCCTTAAGTACTGGCAAAACTCGGGAGGTTTCTTTCGCGCCGCCTGCATTTGCGAGGAGATACCACATCATCGCTTGCGTGTAGTCCTTCGAGACACCCTCACCATTGCAGTATTTATTGCCTAGGTTGCTTTGTGCCCCAGCATAACCCTGATTAGCCGCCTTTCGGTACCACATCACCGCCTGCGTGTAGTCCCGTGCCACGCCCTTACCTTTATCGTACATAACGCCTATGTTATTTTGCGCTGCTGCAACTCCAAGATCAGCCAGTGCCTTGGTCTGTTGAAACATCACTGCATCATTCTCAGCATCGCCAAAGAGTTTTGAAAATATGCCCATCATTCCCCCTTATTTGTTTTCGTAAAGTCTATAACAGGCACCACGGATAACCATAGCTGCCCGTTGACTCACGGTATCCTCTCCATACTTTTTTACACACCAACTTGCTGTTTTACCTCCAAACCAGCCGTCTGATTTTTCACCGACGTAGAAGTCGTATTTGCTGCAATCCACGATTATTTGCTGCGCGACAATATCGTTCTTTGTACCCGGTAAGTTAGCCAGCCAACACTCCTCGCGACTTTGCTCAGCCATTACCACTGATGAAAACAATGTGCAGAATACAAACAAGGTAATCTTTGTCATTTCTGGTGCCCCTTCGCTTAATCGCAGTTCTTGTAATTTCACGTTTCATAACCTTGCGACAATTGCTGCAATTCAGGCAGCATCAAGTCTAAAAGACGTGCTGACAAAAATTGGCGCAACCTGCCCATTAACCAAGCCCGCATAACCAACGCACATTTTGTAGTAATCAGGCAGCCAATAATACATGCGGCAGGCAATCCGGAAAGGCCGAATTTCCGCCTCGGCTGGCAGTTGTTCTATGAATAATTTCCACGCCGCGTTCAAAACCCGAATGGCACAGCAGGTGCTCGATACAGTGGGTCTTGTGGCGTTTCGGCGATTTCGATCTCTTTGCGCGCCTGCTTTGCGAGTAAGTCCTTTGGCATTATTTGCGGGT
Source organism: uncultured beta proteobacterium (assembly GCA_963840345.1). GTDB lineage: Bacteria > Pseudomonadota > Gammaproteobacteria > Burkholderiales > Gallionellaceae > Sideroxyarcus. The sequence continues at coordinate 242,297 of CAWIYO010000001.1, read as the reverse complement.
TATTTTTTTTGTCGACTTTGATTATGTTGTTTGGCGGAGAAATACATTTTGCTATTACTGTTTCGCCAGCATCGGTAACTTTATTCGAAACCACTTCTTCTGAAACCAGCAAACCCTTGCGAAAGACCAGAGTTAAATTCCGCTCAAAAATGCTCGGTGCCGTACTGCCCCCCCGCTTAATCACCTCGCCTTGCGGTAATTTCATCGTGCCAGAATACCAATGCGCAAATACGCCGTCAGCGTATCCGGGGAATATCGTTTCCAGATTTAGGGCATTCACCGCCTCGCCGTGAAAGTCATTTATTTCATTCAGATAGAGGCGACCATCCTCAATCGACCAAGAAGCTACGTAGCCATTCCAACATAATGATGACCTTCCTCTGGATTCTTCCCCAAATGGGTTGGCAATCCCGGTTCGCGCAAAGTAATCATTAAGCGGGTACTCTCGCGCATGTAGTTCCGCATCACGATAATATATTGGCTCTGAAAGCTGTACGGTCATTTTGTTAATCCATCGACGGAAAGTATGGGGTGGATAATTGATTGCTGCCTTACCTGATTTTCGGTCCGACAACCCATTAGCGGCAAGCAGATAAATAGGGGAATTTTTATGCACGGCTCGTTATTGAAATGGCTCGGTGGTGTAAGTAGAGGGTCAATAAGTGGCAAATCAAGAAATGGTGTGTCACCCGTCAAGCTGAACAAGCTCTACGTGGGTGATCGTGGCATTTACGATATGGCAAACAATGAAGCGGTATTGCGGCTATGGCTGCCAGTGCCGCTCAAAAATGCAATGGATGAAGCAATAACGGCAATGGATGTGACCGGCGCAAAATACCTGCGTGAATTCTTTGTGGTGTATTTGTATGGTGCACATGAGTTGCTGCGTATGAGAGCTGAGAAAACGGGGCTTTACTATGTGCCGCCGCCAGCGCCGAACTCGGTGGAAATCTCGTCGGTATTATGTTCCCGTGTTGCGGTTGTCGATTGCATTCCGGGGCTGGGCAAAAATATTGTGGCAACGAAAATTCAAATCCCACAGAAGATTAAGGATGACCTTAGTTTACTGGCTAACAATGCCGGTGTTCCCATATCCCGCTTTGTGCGAGAGTTGATGGTATCCCATTTCTTGGGCCATACAGTTTGGCCGGAAAGGTTTATGGACTGGGAGCAGGATGAAGAAAAAATTGCTACTGACTGGGAAAATGGGATTGCCGAAAGTGAAACGGTTCGTTTAGATACTTGGCGCAAGGAAAAAGAAACATCTCTGGCTACATTTTCAGAAATCGAAACGATACGGTGATAGATAAGAAATCTTTTACATGTAAATTACGTTGGCCAAATATTGTTGGAAAAAGCTGAAAGCGGACCTTCCATCAGGTTACAACGACAGACTTTTCTTAAAATCACCACAGTCAGCTGTGGCCGAATAGCAGCTATGCAAAGCACGCAGAGCTACCGTCTCCTATGGGTTCCAGAGTGTTTTCCGCCCCATATCAACGTTAAGTCAAAAGGGGTAGCATTACCCATCTTGGTTTTCCTATTCAATCTTGTGTCCATAGGGCAAATTGAATAACCTGTATCCCATCAAGATCAGATGCGATATCCGGCATCCATGATTTCGATACACACCATAACCGCCAAACAGTCTGTTCCGGACATCCAAGTCATGCGCACATCACTCTCCATGCTCGCCGTGATTTTTTGCATCCCCCTCGCCTCTTGCGGAGGTGGCGGTGGCAATGCACCCAACATTACCGAAGTGACATTTGCGTTTCGCTTGCATGGCGTCCCTGCAAGCGAGGAGTTCCGCATCCGCAGCAGTTCGCAAACCTTCATCGCTGCCGCCAGAGCGCAACTGTCTCTTCCCGAACCGCAACGGCTTCTGTTCCCCAACGGGGGCATTGCCAGTGGCAATGGAGGTGTCAATCTGGCTTGGAGCTGGCACTTCACCAATGCCTCGCTCACTGAGATAGCAATCGAGCTTTGCGATGGCCGCCCCAGCATGGTCGAGGCCGATCTAAACTACTGGTTGAACACCGTACGCAGCTTCTGCCCCGCGTCAGCCTACGTCTACGCGGAACTACCCTGAGCGCGGACGCTTTTGCAGAATCCTGATAAGCGTATCATTGCGGCATCGCAAAACGACAATTGACCTGTCGCCTCTGGCGTCCATTTCCCGACCTGTTCGAAGGATAGACATCATGAGTACGCATCAAGTCGCGCCCCTGTCTCCCGATGAAATCGAACGCATCCACGCCTACTGGCGCGCCTGCAACTACCTCGCCGCGGGAATGATCTACCTGCGCGACAACCCGCTGCTCAAGGAACCGCTCCTACCCGCACACCTCAAGAACCGTCTGCTTGGCCACTGGGGTTCCAGTCCGGGCCTGGCCTTTGCCTACATCCACATGAACCGCCTGATCGTCAAATACGATCTGAATGCGATCTTCATGGCGGGACCGGGGCACGGTGCGCCCGGCATCCTCGGGCCGGTGTATCTGGAGGGCAGGTACAGCGAGGTATATCCGAACAAGGGCGAAAACATCGAGGGCATGCGCCAGTTCTTCAAGGAGTTCTCCTTCCCCGGCGGCATCGGCAGCCACTGCACGCCGGAGACGCCGGGCTCCATCCACGAAGGCGGCGAACTCGGCTACAGCGTATCGCACGCGTTCGGTGCAGCCTACGACAACCCCGACCTGATCGTGACGGTGATGGTGGGCGACGGCGAATCCGAGACCGCGCCGCTGGCGACGTCCTGGCATTCCAACAAATTCCTGAACCCGATCCGCGACGGCGCGGTGCTGCCGATCCTGCATCTCAACGGCTACAAGATCAACAACCCGACCCTGCTCTCGCGCATCCCGCACGAGGAGCTGGAAAATCTGTTCAAGGGCTATGGCTGGACGCCGTATTTCGTGGAAGGCAGCGAGCCGATGGAAATGCACGGCAAGATGGCGCAGACCATGGAGCAATGCGTGCTGGAGATCCGCCGCATTCAGCAGGAGGCGCGCAGCAGCGGCACACCCGTGCGTCCGCGCTGGCCGATGATCGTGTTGCGCTCGCCCAAGGGCTGGACCGGCCCGAAAGAACTCGATGGCAAAAAAGTGGAAGGATTCTGGCGCGCGCATCAGGTCCCCATCGCGGACGTGAAAACACCGGAGCACTTCGCCAAGCTGGAAGCATGGCTGCGGAGCTACAGGCCGTCCGAGCTGTTCGACGAGAACGGCACGCTACTACCGGAGCTGAAAGCGCTGGCGCCAAAAGGCAATCGCCGCATGAGCGCCAATCATCATGCCAACGGCGGCCTGCTGCGCAAGGCGCTGCACATGCCGGATTTCAAGGACTATGCGATCGCCGTGACCAAGCCGGGCACGACCATCGCGGAGAATACCCGTCCCCTCGGCAAATTCCTGCGCGACATCATGCGCGGCAACATGCACAACTTCCGCGTGTTCGGCCCGGACGAGAACAGTTCGAACAAGCTCGACAACATCTATGAAGCAAGCAAGAAGACCTGGCTGGCCGACACCCTGCCGGAGGATGCGGAAGGCGGCGAACTGGCAGCGGATGGCCGCGTGATGGAGATGCTCTCCGAGCACACGCTGGAAGGCTGGCTGGAAGGCTACCTGCTCACCGGACGTCACGGTTTCTTCTCCACTTACGAGGCCTTCGTGCACGTCATCGACTCGATGTTCAACCAGCACGCCAAGTGGCTGGACATGTCCAAGGCCGTGCCGTGGCGCGCGCCGGTGTCGTCGCTGAACCTGCTCATCACCTCCACCGTGTGGCGCCAGGATCACAACGGCTTCACCCACCAGGATCCCGGCTTCCTCGATGTGGTGGTGAACAAGAGTCCGGCTGTCACGCGCATCTACCTGCCTCCCGATGTGAACTGCCTGCTGTCGGTCGCGGATCATTGCCTGAAGAGCCTCAACTACATCAACGTGATCGTCTGCGACAAGCAGAAGCACATGCAGTTTCTGGACATGGATGCGGCCACCAGGCATTGCACCAAGGGCATCGGCATCTGGGACTGGGCGAGCAACGATCAGGACGACGAACCGGATGTGGTGATGGCAACTGCGGGGGATGTCCCGACCAAGGAAGCCTTGGCCGCAGTCGCCCTGTTACGAGAGCATTTTCCGGCACTCAAGATACGTTTCATCAACGTGGTCGATCTGTACAAGCTCGTCCCTTCCAGCGAACACCCGCACGGCCTGAGCGACCGCGATTTCGACAGCCTGTTCACGCTCGACAAACCGGTGATGTTCAATTTCCACGGTTACCCCTGGCTGATCCACCGCCTCGCCTACCGCCGCACCAACCACGGGAATTTCCACGTGCGCGGCTACAAGGAAAAAGGCAGCATCAATACGCCGCTGGAATTGGCGATCAGGAACCAGATCGACCGCTACAGCCTGGTGATCGACGTGATCGACCGCATCCCCGCATTGCATGTCGCCGGGGCGCACGTTAAGGAAAAGATGCTTAACAAACAGATCGAGTGCCGCAACTACGCTTACGAGAACGGCGTCGATCTACCGGAAGCGGACGGATGGACGTGGCCATTCTAAACTCGCACTCCCTTCCCCCGCAGGCGGGGGAAGGGCTGGGGATGAGGGTCTACGCTTGCATTCCCAATTTACGCGACACCTGCACCCCTCACCCCAACCCCTCTCCCGCTTGCGGGAGAGGGGCTTTAAATCGATTTACGCTTTCTGAACCGGAGCAATAAGCGCCGTGAAAACCATCCTCACCATCAACAGCGGCTCTTCCTCGATCAAGGCCTGCCTGTTTGCGAAAGACGGCACGCGGCGCAACTTCCGCTATGAGCATCTGCGCGATCCGCAGGCCGGGTTCGACCAGTTGATGCGCGAGCTTTCCGGCCATGCGCCCGATATCGTCGGCCATCGCTTCGTGCATGGCGGAGACATCGCCGATGCGGCGCGACTGGTGGATGAAGCAGAACGTGCGCGGCTGGAGGGCATCATCCATCTCGCCCCGCTGCACCTGCCGGGCAACCTGATGGGGGTGGATCTATGCCGCGAACGTTTCAACGTGCCACAGATCGCCTGCTTCGACACGGCTTTCCACGCGACGCTACCCGAACTGTCCAGGCGCCTGCCGATCCCGCAGGAACTCGGCCTGCGCCGCTTCGGCTTCCACGGCCTCAATTACGCCCATGTCGCCAGCCGCCTGCCCTATAGCCTGGATCGCGTTTCCCACGGCAAGATCGTCGTGGCGCACCTCGGCAGCGGCGCCAGCCTGTGCCTGCTGGACAACCTGCAATCGGCAGACACCACGATGGGCTACACCCCGGCGGGCGGCATCGTCATGGGCACACGCAGCGGCGATCTCGATCCCGGTGTGATGCTGGAGCTGGCCAAGCGCTACAACGCCGATGAATTGAGCGACCTGGTCTTCCACAAGATGGGTTTGTTAGCGCTGTCCGGCGGCGAGAGCAGCGAAATGAGCAACCTGATCGCCAGCGACAGTGCGCAGGCAAGATTCGCGGTCAGCTATTTCTGCAACCAGGTTCGCGCCGCCATCGGCGGCCTCGCAGCCAAAGCCGGCGGCATCGACGCACTCGTCTTTACCGGAGGGATAGGCGAGCATTCCTCCCGGATACGCCATGCCATCTGCGCCCCGCTGGCTTTCCTCGGGCTGTCGCTGGACGATGAAGCAAACAGCAATGCCTCCGCGCGGATCGAACACAAAGGCTCCAAGCCGATACTGATCGTTCCTGCCGACGAAGAAGGGACGATCCATCGTCTCTGCCTGACATTCAAACAGCGATAAATGATTCCAGCTGTCCGGCAACTAGTCCTTGGGGAATCGCACCTGGCCTTTTGTCTGCAGCTGGTCGCTGGTATTTCCGGATGGTTCCGGCGACCAGGCAGGACGCTCCATGCTGCCTGAATCGATTATCACCAGAAAACGGCCAGACCAGGGAGTGGGAGTTCGATCCTTGCGGATCATCCATAATTTTTTTCCCTCCGCCAGCGCCTGTTCATAATCAGCATCCAGCAACCCGTAGCGATCTATGAAGTTGTTCAGTGCCGCGGGAATACGTATGCATCCTTTCGACATGATCGTTCCCAGATACGGTTCAAGATAATCGGGATCTGTCGTATGCAGCATCAAGCGCATCGGGCTTTGTCCGCCGCGCCCCCATCCGCGCTCTCCCTGCTCCCAGCCAAAATCGTAGACACGCATCCCCTTGCGCCCCAGGCCCCGGATTCCGCGTCTGTTGCGCGTGCCTTCCGCACGATAATCCTTGTTGGAAAGTGTGTGTGCGAATATCCCCGTCGGTGTGATGAAGTGCTCGAACCCGCCGGGTTTGCCGGTTGACGCGGGTGAAGCACCGATGAAATGAAAACGGTTCTGCGCCGGCAGCGCATCCACCCAGTACACGAAGATCGCCTGTACGTTCGGGTTGCGATCCAGCAGCAACACATATTGGGACCTCGCGAATAGCATCCCGGCACTTGCCAGGGCAGCTTCGAGCAACTGCGCATAGTGTGTCTGGACTTCTTGCGGGACATCGAGCCGCCGATCCACCTCATTCCGGAAGACAAGGACGAGGGACGTTCCGCCTTCGACTTGCGCCGATACGGATATTGTTGCAAGCAGAAATACGATGGCCAGCAGGAATTTTTTCACTCAATCATTGTAGCGGCGTTCCTGCAAAATGCGCGAGGCTCGCGGCAGGCACTTCCCGGCTCGACTAGCCAATCCGATTCGACTCAGGTACCTTTGGCACATCGACCCGGTGAAGTATCAACCCGGACTGAATGCAATATTTTTCGTGCCGCATACGTCGTAAATTTCACATCCCAGAGGCCGACACATGAAAATAGGCATCCCCAAGGAGATCAAGACAAATGAGAACCGCGTCTCGCTGGTTCCGGCCGGTGCCGAGGCTTTGGTTTCAGCCGGACATACGGTTACCGTGGAAACGGGAGCGGGTTTGGGGAGCGGTTTCAGCGACGCGCAATATCTGACCGCAGGTGCGCAGATCGCCAAGGACGCCGATGCGGTCTGGGCTGCCGCCGACCTGATCGTGAAAGTGAAGGAGCCGATCGAGCAGGAATGGAAACGCATCAGGCCCGGCCAGGTCATTTTCACTTACTTTCACTTCGCCGCCAACGAACAGCTGACCCGTGCGCACATGGCCTCCGGTGCGGTTTGCATCGCGTATGAGACGGTCGAACTGCGCTCGCGTGAATTGCCGCTGCTGACCCCGATGTCGGAGGTGGCCGGGCGCATGGCGGTGCAGGAAGGCGCCAAATATCTGGAGGAGCTGAATGGCGGACGCGGCATCCTGCTCGGCGGTGTGCCGGGCGTCCCCCCCGCCAAAGTAGTCATCCTCGGCGCCGGAGTGGTCGGTGTGAATGCGGCCAAGATCGCAGCCGGGATGGGTGCCAGCGTCGTCATTCTCGATCTTTCGCTGGAAAAGCTGCGCTATCTGAGCGACGTCATGCCTGCCAACGTCCAGCTGGTATTCTCGAACCGGCACAATCTGCTGGACCAGATCGCGAATGCCGATCTGGTCATCGGCGCGGTGCTGATAGCCGGTGCCGTCACGCCCAAATTGATACATCGTAAAGACCTGAAGGCAATGCGCACCGGTGCGGTGATCGTGGATGTCTCCGTCGACCAGGGCGGTTGTGTCGAGACGATGCATCCGACCACGCACGAGGCACCGACGTTCATCGTGGAGGGAGTGGTTCACTATGGTGTCGCCAACATGCCCGGCGCGGTACCGATCACTTCCACACTGGCGCTGACCAACGCCACCCTGCCCTATGTGCTGAATCTGGCCGACAAGGGATACCGCCGCGCACTCAGGGAGTCTCCTGCGCTGCTCAACGGGCTCAATATCATCAACGGAAAGGTAACGCACCGGAAAGTCGCCGAAGCATTCGGCCTGGACTATCACCCGGCGGAATCCTTTCTCGACTGATCCATCCGCCCGCTTCTGGCAAGGCAGAGGCGTGTTACCATTCTTCCAGCGCCGCGCTTCACCCCGAAGCCGGAGGGCAAGTTGGCAAACCCGCTGCTGTTAGTCTGCATGAAAGGGAAACCTCATGAACAGATTGATGCCCGATGTCGGCGACGCACTGCTCGTCGTCGATGTGCAGAACGATTTCCTCCCCGGCGGCAGCCTCGCGGTTCCGCGGGGCGATGAAATAGTGCCGGTGCTCAATCGCTGCCTCGCCCTGTTTACCAAAAAAGCGTTGCCGGTCTATGCCTCGCGCGACTGGCATCCCGCCAACCATTGTTCCTTCCGCGCACAAGGCGGGCCGTGGCCACCGCATTGCATGGCCGATACGCACGGCGCGGAATTCGCCGCCAATCTCGAACTGCCCGCCGATGCAGTGATCATCTCCAAGGCCGACACGCCGCAAAAGGACGCCTATTCCGCTTTCGGCGACACCGACCTCGGCTTGTGCCTGAAGGCCGTCGGCGTACGGCGGCTGTTCGTGGGCGGGCTGGCCACCGACTACTGCGTGCTGAACACGGTCAAGGATGCGCTGGCGCTGGGCTATGCGGTCGTGCTGCTCACCGATGCGGTGCGCCCGGTGGAGGCGGCGCCCGGCGACGGAGAACGCGCGCTGGCGGAAATGCTCAGGCTGGGCGCGCAGTTCGCCTTGTCGATGGATCTGATGCAATGAACAGCGAAACTTCACTGCTGCTTACCGACCTCTACCAACTCACCATGCTGCAGGGCTATTTCGAGCGCGGCATGAACGAAACCGCCGCATTCGAATTCTTCGTGCGCAAGCTGCGGCCGGAGCGCGGTTTTCTGGTGGCGGCAGGCCTGGAACAGGTGCTGGATTTTCTGGAACAGGCGCGCTTCACCCCGCAGGAACTGGAGTGGTTGCGCTCCACCGAACGCTTCTCCGATGAATTTATCGGCTGGCTCACTGCCTGGCATTTCGAGGGCGACATTGACGCCATGCCCGAGGGCACGGTGTGCTTCCCGGACGAACCGCTGCTGCGCGTCGTGGCACCGCTGCCGCAGGCGCAATTGATCGAGACCCGCCTCATCAACCTGCTGCATTTCCAGACGCTGATAGCCTCCAAGGCGGCGCGCTCCGTGCTGGCGGCTCCGGGCAAGTTGCTGGTGGATTTCGGTCTGCGCCGTGCGCATGGCGCCGAGGCCGGGCTGCTGGCGGCACGGGCGGCTTACCTTGCAGGTTTTTCCGGCACTGCCACGGTGCTGGCCGGCACACGCTTCGACATCCCGCTGTTCGGCACCATGGCGCACTCCTTCGTGCAGGCGCACGATTCCGAAATTTCATCCTTCCGCAGTTTTGCCCACGCCCAGCCGGGCAACGTGGTGCTGCTGATCGACACCTACGACACCGAAGCGGCAGCGCACAAAGTGGTCGCACTGGGACGGGAACTGGCTAAAGAGGGCATCGCCATCAAGGGCGTGCGCCTGGACAGCGGCGACCTCGGCGAACTAGCACGCAGCGTGCGGCGCATTCTGGACGGCGGCGGCCTGCAATCCACCACCATCTTCGCCAGCGGCGACCTCGACGAATTCCGTCTGCGCGAACTCCTCGCCCAAGGGGCGCCGATCGACGGCTTCGGCATCGGCACCCGGCTCGATACTTCCGCTGATTCGGCCTACCTCGATTGCGCCTACAAGCTGGAGGAATATGCAGGCAAGCCGCGCCGCAAGCGCTCCAGCGGCAAGGCCACCTGGCCGGGACGCAAACAAGTGTGGCGCCGCCATGACGAACAAGGCCGCATGGCAGGCGACGTCATCAGCCTGGAGAACGACGGTCAGGCTGGCGAACCGCTGCTGGTACCGGTGATGCGCGGCGGACAGCGTTTGACAGGCGCAACGACGCTGGCGGACACCCGCAACCGCACAGCAGCAAGTCTGGCGCGATTGCCGGAACCTTTACGCCAGCTCCAGGAGTCTTATGCTTACCAAGTGGAGATCGCCCCCGCGTTGCGCGAACTCGCGAGCCAGGTCGACCTCGCTCAGGCAGCGCATGCGCAGAACAGAGTGGAACAATGAATCTTGTTTAGTCGCACCATATCAAACGGGAGAATAAACCATGATCCGCAACCCAATCGACATTGCCAGCCGCGTCAGCCCGGAACTGTCCGAGCTCATCGAAAGCGTCATCGATCAACTGGAATCCGACGAGCCGGTCACACTGGCCATGATCCGCTCCTTCATCGCGCATGAGTTGCCGGCACAGCTCGACGAGATCGAAGAGATGCATCATTTCGACACCGACGAATCGCTCGTCGACGAACTGGATGAACTGATCGAACAGTTCGGAGAATCGGCAGATGCCGAAGACTTTATCTCTGTCTTCGCCAGCGAAGCGCTGACACGAGCGATCGAGGAAGTCCTGAACGACGAGAACCGGGAAAATCCGGCAACGCTTGGCGCAGTCAAGGAAGCGCTGGATGGCGGTCTGGCCAGCCGCCTGATCGGCGACGGCGTTCTGGAAGAAGACGAGGCAGACGAACTGATTCCCGAACTCGAAAGCCTGATCGACGTCTATGGAGAGGATGCTCCGGCGGAGAATTTCTTGCGTTACGAATAACGATGGAGCGCGAATGACGGCAGCAGAACAAGCCCGTCAACCGTTGCGACATTACCGACAGGAATCACCGATGCCGTTTTCACCACTGCGCCTGTTGCTGTTCATCCTGGCCCTGACTTTCCTGGTCATCCTCGTCCAGGTCGGGCTGATCAGCATCGCCTTCGACAAGCTGGGCCTCTCGGAAGATTCGGCCTACCTGCTCCTGCTGTGCACGCTGGTCGGCAGCATGATCAATCTTCCGCTGTTCAGCCTCAAGGCCGACAGCGAGTTCCCGATAAAGATACCGGTGGAGCTGATGCGATTGCCGTTCTTCAGGTTGCCGCCCGTTACCGACAAGGTCACGGTCACTATCAATGTCGGCGGTGCAGTGGTGCCGGTCGCCTTCTCGCTTTACCTGATCTCCAACAACTCGCTGCACCCGCTGCAGGTCGCGAGCGCGGTCGCGGTCGTGGCCATCATCTCTTACAAGATCAGCGGGCCCATTCCGGGCGCCGGCATCGGCATGCCGACGCTGATCGCGCCGATCGCCGCCGCGCTGATCGCGACCATCCTCGATCCGCAACAGCGCGCTCCGCTGGCATATATCGGCGGCACCCTGGGCGTTCTGATCGGAGCCGATCTGTTGCGCCTGAACGATATCCGCAAGCTGGGGGCACCCTTCGCCTCCATCGGAGGCGCCGGCACTTTCGATGGGGTGTATGTCACCGGACTGCTGGCGGTGTTGCTGGCGTAAGGCACGCAGTAACCATTCTCCGGGAAAAGTCGGACGAACCGGTGACGCTGGCCCCAGTGCGCTCCTGGTGGCGGAGGACTTCGTCTATGCCTTTGCCAGCGAACAGCGCGCGCGCGATCAAGGCCATCATGGACGATCAGGAGCAGGCTTTCGATCTCCGGCATAAGCATGTCGGCCTCGTCCTCTTCCAGAACGCCGTCGCCCACCAGGCGGCTGCCCAGGCCCTGATCGAACACTACGCACGAACGCGACGGAAGAGGATTTTCCTGAGGTACGAGTAACGAGCGTTACGCGCTTCGATGCACATCGGCTGGCAAACGCCGCCGAGCATGCATTGACGCACCCACGAGAATGGACTAGGGTTTAAGCGCGACTAAATCACTAAGGTATTGATCCTTGCGCAGGAGGGGTCGAACAAAGACCGATTCGATCCAGCGGCATGCACTCTGCCGTCGGCAGATACCGCAATATCGGGAATTCTGAAGTCGCGCTGACGCGATGACGGCGGATATCCTAGGCAACAGCGGCTCCCTCGTAAGCGGACTACAGACACAACCCGCACGCTTTGTCGTATTCGAAGGGGATTGAATCATGCAAACACTGATTGATTTTTTCGGGGTCAATAATTACATCCCGCATGGCTACTGCCTGACCTGGAACCCGGCCCTGCTGTGGACGACAGTCCTGTCGGATGCGACCATGGTGCTCGCGTACGGCTCCTATCCCATCGCCGTCACCTATTTCGCGTGGAAGCGCAAAGATCTGCAATACCGCTGGCTGTTCCTGGCTTTCTTCAATGGCTTCATTCTGACCTGCGCCAGCACCCACCTCATGTCGGCCGTGACGGTCTGGCTTCCGCTGTACTGGCTGGCTGCATATGTAAAAGCGCTGGCTGCCGTGGTTGCCGTCGCGACCGTGTTTGCGGTCTGGTGGGTACTCCCGCGCGCCTTGAATCTGCCCAGCCCGGCGGAGCTTAGACTCCAGCGCAACGCAGCGCAGTATGCGCGCAGCCTGATCGAGGCGAGTCTGGATCCGCTGGTGACCATCAGCGTGGCAGGAAAGATCACCGACGTGAACGAGGCGACAGAGCAGGCAACCGGAATTGCCAGAGAGAAGTTGATCGGCAGCGACTTCTCGGACTACTTCACCGAGCCGGACAAGGCGCGTGCAGGCTATAAGGAAGTGTTCGCCAAGGGATCCGTTACCGACTATCCGCTGACCCTGCGCCATGCGGCCGGCAAGGTGATGGACGTGCTGTACAACGCCAGCGTGTACCGCGACGAGAAGGGCGAGGTCGCTGGCGTGTTTGCCGCGGCGCGCGACATCACCGAGCGCAAGCGGGCGGAAGGGCAACTCAAGGAGCGGATAAAGGAGTTGCGGGCCTTCTTCAGTCTTACCGAACTGGCAGAACGAAGTGGCATGACACTGGATTCACTGTATCAGGATCTGGCGAACATCCTGCCGCAAAGCTGGCAATACACGGAAATTGCCTGTGCCCGGATCGTGGTAGGTGAGAGCGAATTTCGCACCGGCAATTTCAGGGCATCCGAATGGATTCAGGCCGCGCCGATCAAGGTGCATGGATCGGCCGTCGGCAGGATCGAGGTTGCCTACCTGGAGCAGAGGCCGCTGCAGGACGAAGGGCCATTCCTCAAGGAAGAACGACAACTCATCAATGCCATCGCCGAACGTCTCGGACATATCTCCGAGCGTATGCAGGCGGAAGAGGAGCTGCGCGCCGCGTCCCTTTACTCACGCAGCCTGATCGAGGCCAGCCCGGACCCGCTGGTGACCATCAGTGTGGAGGGCAAGATCACCGACGTGAACGAGGCGACGGTGCAGGTGACCGGCGTTCCGCGCAAGCTGCTAGTCGGCAGCGACTTCTCGGAATATTTCACCGATCCGGACAAGGCGCGCGCTGGCTACCGGGAAGTGTTCTCGAAAGGGCTGGTCACGGACTATCCGCTGACTTTGCGGCATGTGTCCGGCAAGGTCTCGGAGGTGCTCTACAACGCCAGTGTGTACCGCAACGCAAAGGGCGAGGTGGCGGGCGTGTTTGCCGCAGCGCGCGACATCACCGAGCGCAAGCGGGCGGAAGAGGAGCGCCTCTCGGCATTGTTGTATGCGCGCAACCTGATCGAGGCCAGCCTGGATCCGCTGGTGACCGTCGACGTGGAAGGCAAGATCACCGACGTGAACGAGGCGACGGTGCAGGTGACCGGCGTGCCGCGCAAGCTGCTGGTCGGCAGCGATTTCTCGGGATACTTCACCGAGCCAGACAAGGCGCGCGCTGGCTACCGGGAAGTGTTTGCCAAGGGCCTGGTCACCGACTATCCGCTGGCGCTGCGCCATGTATCCGGCAAGGTGACGGAGGTGCTGTACAACGCCAGCGTGTACCGCAACGACAAGGGCGAAGTGGCAGGCGTGTTCGCCGCGGCGCGCGACGTCACCGAACGCAGGCGCGCAGAAGAGGAATTGCGCAAATACCACGAACGGCTGGAAGAGTTGGTGCGGGAGCGCACCGGCCAACTCGAAACCGCCAACAAGGATCTGGAAGGCTTTGCCTATTCGGTCTCGCACGACCTGCGCGTGCCGCTGCGCGCGATCGACGGTTTCTCGCAGCAGGTGCTGAAACACTACGCGGACAAGCTGGATGACGAAGGCAAGCGCTATCTGAACGTGGTGCGCGACAACACCAAGAAGATGAGCCAGCTCATCGACGACATCCTGGCGTTCTCGCGCATGGGCCGGCTGGGCATGTCCATGACCGAGATCGATATGGGAGAACTGGCACACGCGGTGTTCGAGGACCTCAAGCCGAACCTGGCCGGGCGCGAATTGAGCCTGGAGATAACGCCGCTCCCGCCCTGCCACGGCGACCTGTCCATGCTGCGCCAGGTCCTGGTCAACCTGCTCGGCAACGCCATCAAGTTCACGCGCCCCAGGGAGGCGCCACTGATCGAGGTGGGAGGTCGCACCGAAAGTACTGAAACCATTTACTACGTCAAGGATAATGGGGCGGGATTCGACATGCAGTATGCCGACAAATTGTTCGGCGTGTTCCAGCGTTTGCATGGAGTCACGGAATTCGAGGGGACTGGGATCGGTCTGGCCATCGTGAAGCGCATCATCACCCGGCATGGCGGGCGGGTGTGGGCGGAAGGCAAGGTCGATGAAGGCGCAACTTTCTATTTTGCATTGCCGACAAAGGAGAACTCATGACTACCCAGACCGATGACGTGGAAATCCTGCTGGTGGAAGACAACCCTACCGATGCCGAACTGGCCATAATGGCGCTGAAGGAACGCAACCTGGCCAACAAGCTGGTGTGGGTGAAGGACGGGGCGGAGGCGCTGGACTTTCTGTTCGCCACCGGCGCCTACGCTGGCCGAAGTGTCGAGAATGGCCCGAAGGTGGTGTTGCTCGACTTGCGCCTGCCCAAGGTGGACGGGCTGGAGGTGCTGCGCCGCGTCAAGTCGGATGAGCGCACCAAGAACATCCCGGTGGCGGTGGTGACCTCATCCAAGGAAGACCGCGATGTGCTGGCCAGCTATAACCTCGGGGTCAACAGCTATATCAGCAAACCGGTGGATTTCGACGAATTCACCAAGGTGGTGTCCGAACTGGGGTTCTACTGGCTGCTGATCAACCGCCCTCCAGTCCAGGAAAAATAGACCATGGCAGATTTCATCGAGGATAAGGAGTTGCGCATCCTGATGCTGGAGGATGCCCCCTCCGATGCAGAGCTGGAGGAAAGCGAGTTGCGGGAGGCCGGACTGGTATTCACCTTGTTGCGGGTGGATACGCGCGAGGCGTTCGAACAGGCACTCGATGAATTCAAGCCCAATGTCGTCCTCGCCGATTACCGTCTGCCGGCCTATAGCGGCCGTGATGCATTGGAATACACACGCCGTACCCATCCGCAGATCCCGGTCATCATGGTGACCGGAGCACTGGGTGATGAGGCGGCCGTGGAACTGCTCAAGCTGGGTGCGAAAGACTATGTCCTCAAAGACCGCCTGGCGCGGCTGGCTCCCGCCGTCAAGCGCGCCCTGTCCGAAGAACGCGGCATCCGCAACCGCAAGCTGGCCGAAGGCAAGTACAAGGCGGTATTCGACGAGGCCATGGACGGCATCGTGCTGATCGATTGCAGCACGTGGCAGGTCGTGGGATGCAACCCGGAATTCGAGAAGCAGACCGGCAGGCCGCTGGCGCAACTCAAGGAAATGAAGATATGGGAAGTATTGTTACCGGAGCAGCATGAGATGTGCCGGCAGAACCTGCTGGATATCCGGAGCGGCGGAAGCGGTCGCGGCAGCGACTACAAGATCCGGAAACCGGGCGGGGACATCATCCCGTTCGAGTTCTCGGCCAAATTTCTGAGCATCCAGCAGCAGGATTTCATCCAGGTCGTCACCCGCGACATCAGCAAGCGCCTGCGCGCCGAGCTAGCCCTGCATGACAGCGAGGCTCGCTACAAGCGCATCACCGAGGGGATCACCGATTATCAGTACACGGTGCGTGTCGAACACGGGCGCGCAGTCGAAACGACGCAGAGCCCGGCCTGCGTGACGGTGACTGGGTACAGCGCGGGGGAATTCGCGGCCAAGCCCGACCTGTGGGCACAGATGGTGGCGCCGGAGGACCGGGAACTGGTACTGGAACGCGTGCGACAGGTCATGGCCGGAATAAATGTCCCGCCCATCGAACATCGCATCATCCGGAAGGATGGTGGGCTTCGCTGGGTGAGCGATACCATCATCCTGTTCAAGGACGCCTCCGGACAGTTGCTGTCCTATGACGGTGTGATCAGGGATATCACCGAACGCGTGGAAGCAGCGCAGGCGGTGCGCGAAAGCGAGGAGCGATTCCACAGCATCACCGCTTCCGCCCAGGACGCCATTCTCATGCTGGACAGCGAAGGGAATATCTCCTGCTGGAATGCGGCCGCCGAGAAGATCTTCGGCTACCCGGCGCAAGAAGCAATGGGACAGCCATTGCATGATTTGGTGGCACCCGAGCGGTTTCGTGACGCGTACCGCAAAGGCTTCGGCCATTTCAAGAAGACCGGCGAAGGACCGGTCATAGGCAAGACGCTCGAACTGGCCGGGTTGCGAAAAGACGGCACGGAGTTCCCTTTGGAGCTGTCACTCTCTGCCGTCAAGCGAAATGGTCTATGGAATGCAATCGGCATTGTCCGCGATATCACCGCGCGCAAGCAAGCCGAGGAGGCGCTGCACCGAGCCAACCGCTCACTCAAGACGTTGTCGGCGGGCAATCTGGCACTGGTGCGGGCGGCGAACGAAGATGAGTTATTGCAGGGCATCACCAACATCATCGTAGAAAACGGCGAGTACCTCCATGCGGCGGTCGGCTATGCCGAGAACGATCCGGAGAAGAGCATCACGCCCATTGCGTGGACAGGTATGAATGAAAGTCATTTCTGGGTGCAGCACCCTGTCTGGGCCGACATCGAACAAGGGCAAATTCCAATCGCCAGAGCCATACGCAGCGGAACGACGCAGATCTGCCGTGACATAGCCAGCGCATCAGTATTCAAACCATGGAAAGATGCTGCGCTGGAACGCGGCTATGTCTCGAACATCGTCCTGCCACTATCCGACGGCAACAATACCTTCGGCGGTTTGAGCATCTACTCATCCGAGACAGACGCCTTCGACGAGGAAGAAGTGCGGCTGCTGGAGGAACTGGCCAGCGACCTGACCTATGGCATCATGACCTTGCGCGCCCGCAGCGAGCGCGAGCAGCAGGCCGCCATCCTGCGCCAGAGCCTGGAACAGTCCATCCAGACCATCGCCGCCACCGTGGAAGCGCGCGACCCGTATACCGCCGGCCACCAGGAGCGTGTCGGCGAACTGGCGACGGCCATCGCGCGGGAAATGGGCCTACCGGAAGAGCAGGTCAATGGCGTCCATCTGGCCGCCATCATCCACGACTTGGGAAAGATCCAGATTCCGGCGGAGATCCTGTCCAAGCCCGGCAAGCTCAACGACATCGAGTACATGCTCATCAAGACCCATCCGCAGGCCGGCTACGACATCCTGAAGGACGTGAGATTCCCCTGGCCAATCGCGGATATCATCTTGCAGCATCACGAAAAACTGGACGGCTCGGGCTACCCGCGAGGAATCAAGGGCGAGCAGATCCTGCTCGAATCGAGAATCCTGACGGTGGCCGACATCGTGGAAGCGATGTCCTCACACCGGCCCTATCGGCCGACCCTGGGCATAATGGCCGCCTTGAGCGAGGTCGAACGTGGCCGGGGCAGCGTGTACGATCCGGCGGTCGCCGACGCCTGTCTGAAGCTCGTGACCGAAAAGGGCTTTCGGTTCAGCAGCACGTCCGGCATTTCCTGAGCGGACGCTACAGGGGCCATTCGAGCAACCACCTCGATCCCTATCGAAACAGATCGACTCCGAGGCCGCTGCCGGCGAGCTGGCGCTGCGCATGCTCGTAGCCGATGGCAATGATCTCCTCGGCACGGCCGAATTCCAGGAAACGGATGTGTCCCAGCGGCGGCTGGATGATCACATCCGGCCGGTCCAGGGACAAACGGGTCTGGGTGAGGCGCGTTTCCATGATGTTGATCGAGGCCAGCAGCACTTCGAAGATGCTGGGCAGCGGTTCCGCCGAGATCCATTTCCTGAACTGCGCCGAGGCCGGATTGTTGCTCGCCAGCAGTTTCTGCCTGATGTCTTTCATCGACAGGCGATAGTCGCCCACCCAGCGCGAGAAGATGCCCGGTGCGCTGTCTTTTGTGCCATTTGACCCGGCTGCAGGAAGCATCGGTTTCATGTTCTTGCCGGAAATGATCTCGTGATTGAGATCGACCGCGATCACGATGTCGGCACCCATCGCTCGGGCCGCGCTTACCGGCACCGGGTTGGTGAGACCGCCGTCCACCAGGATGCGCCCGTTGCTGCGTACCGGCGTGAAGATGCCGGGGACCGAGATGCTGGCGCGCACCGCCTCGATCACGTCGCCTTTGCGGATGACGACCTCTTCGCCGCTGACGATGTCCGTTGCTACGGCAGCAAACGGCTTCGCCAGCATTTCGATGGTTTCGTGATGGATGTGCGCGCGCACCAGTTCGCTGACCTTGGCGCCGTCGAGCAAGCCGGACTTGGGCAGCACGACATCGAAGAAAGAGGCCGACTTCTTCCAGTCGAAGTCCCGGAAGGAGGCTTCCAGCTCGTCCAGCTTGCCGGAGGCATAGATCGCCCCGATCAGCGCTCCCATGCTGCTGCCTGCAATGAAGTCCACCTCGATGCCGGCGTCCGCGATGGCCCGGATCACGCCCAGGTGCGCAAGCCCGCGTGCCGAGCCGCTGCCGAGCGCCAGGCCGATCTTCGGGCGGGCATCGCTACCGCTGCCGATTGCCTGCCTCGTCATCGCTGCATGCTCCATTCCTGAAGTGCGGCAGTGATCGTCATAAGAGGTCTCCAGATCATGGTCACGCTTCGTAGACGAGCCGGTCGCTCTTGCGTATCAACCTGGTGCCGAATTCGCCGCACAGCATCTCCATGCGCGCACAGATCGCCTCGAATTCCTTGCCGCGTGCCAGTGCAACATGTGCCACGTCCAGCGATACTGGCAGCAGTTCGATGCGGCTCAACCTGCCCTGATCGAACATCACCTTGAACAAACAGGAACGGTCGTTGCGCAGCTGCGAGTGGACGGCGTAGTCGTCGATGAGATTGCCGGTATCGTAGAGGATGGGTTTGCCCCGGTATATCTCGATTCCCTGGCAGATATGCGCGCTGTGGCCGTAAAAGATATCGGCTCCCAATTCGATCACCCGCCGGGCGAAACTGCGGAATTCCGGCGAGGGACGTTCGACGAAATTGGCGCCCCAGTGGTTCGAGAACACGATGAGATCGGCACCTAGTGCCCGTGCCTGCGCGATGCTGTCTGCGATGCGCGTCAGCGTATCCTCCTGCAACGAGACTTCCAGATAGTTGGTACCGGGATGCCCGGCATCGGCGGCGAAGGCAGGCTCGTTGTCGGTGCAGGAGAGCAGCGCCACGCGGCGGATCGATGCGTCCTGCGCGTCCAGCATCGCCGGCTTTGCCGCTTCCGTTGCATTGACGCCGGCGCCTGCATACGCAATACCGTTCGTACTGAGTACGCGTAACGTATCGCGGAGTCCGTGCCCTTCGTAGTCCAGGATGTGATTGTTGGCGAGCACGCAGGCATCGATGCCGGCCGCTTCCAATACTCGCACTGCGTCCGGGTCGGCGCGAAAATGGAACTTCTTCTCGGTGCGCGACCATGGATGGAGATGGCCGGTCAGGGCGCACTCCAGATTGACGATGCGCAGGTCGGCCTGTTCCAGGTGCGGCAGCAAATCATTCCACATTTCCGCAGGCGTGATGCTCTTGAGTATCTCGTTCACGTAGCGCCCGAGCATCACGTCCCCGGTAAAGGCCAATGTCAGCATCGATCACCCCACTTCGTGCGTTTGAACGGTTCGCGCGCCTTCCACAGCGGAAGTCAAAAGGTGTGGAACGCCCGGTTTATTTGACTGGCATGCGGCTATTCGTCAACAAGGTGTGTTGGCGTATCTTCCGCCGGTCTGCCGGTTTCCTGGTCTATCCAGCCGGACATGCCGATTTCCGATTCGGCTTCCTCCAGCGTCTCGCCTTCGCTGTAGTCGTTGCCGTCGTGGTCTTGCATATCCTGCACTGCGCCGAGCAGCGTCGGGAAAGGACCATACATTTCTTCCGTATTTTTGTCCTGCCAGTAAAAACCGTCCGGTCGCTCGATCACTCGCGTGTGGTCATAGTCGGGTGAAGTTTCCGGGATGGGTATAGTTGGGTCGTCCATGGTGTTACCTCCCTTGCGTGCATGAGAAGCTGGTATCCATTCTATGCCTCTTTTGCACGGGATGTGGCATACACGTGACGGTTGCCGCGGAACCTCATAAGGCGTTTAATCCGATTTAAATCAGCTCACCACGCAAAACCATGCCGACCCTGAACCTGACGCCCGCCGAGCTCCGCCTCACCTTCGATCCCGCTACGCTCGGATTCGCCGACACGTCCGAGATGCTGGAGTATCAGCTGCCGTGGATCGGTCAGGAACGCGCGGAGATGGCCGCCCGCTTCGGCCTCGCCATGGATCAGCCGGACTACAACCTGTTCGTGCTGGGAGAGGTCGGCAGCGGCCGCTCTTCGCTGCTCAAGCGGGCGATGCAGGACACCGCCGCGAACAGGCCGGTACCGCCCGACCTCTGCTATCTGCACAACTTCGACGCTCCGGAACGGCCGCTCGCACTGCGCCTGCCGGCCGGACAGGGTCGCCTGCTGCGTCATTTCATGGCGCAGATGATGAAGTCGCTGCAAAAAGAGATACCGCAAAGCCTGGGCGGCCAGGACTTCAAAGCCGAGAGCGAGCGCATCGAAAAGACCTTCAAGTCGGAAGAGGCCAAGGCTTATGCAGAACTCGATGCGTTTGCCGAGGCGCGCAGGTTCACGCTGCATCGCGAGAGCGGACATATGGTGTTCACCTATCGCGACGCAAAAGGCCATGCCATCACCGAAGTCGAAATGCTGGCCTTGCCGAAAGAACGCCGCGCCGAGATCGAGCAGGCCGAGCAGGAGCTGCGGGGGGAGATCGGGCGTTATTTCGAGAAGACCCATTCGCTGGAACGGGTGCGGGATGAAGGTCTGGCGGCGCTGCGCCGTCTGATCGTAAAACCGCTGCTGGATCATGAATTGCAGGATATCCGCACCGGTTTGAAAAAACAGATCAAGGATTCGGTCAAGCTCGGCGCCTATCTGGATCAGGTCGTGCATGACGTGCTCGAGAATCTTGAGCTTTTTGAGGTGCAGGATACCGATGATGACATCCGCCAGGAAACGCTGGCCAAGGTTTTGTCACGCTACCGTGTCAATCTGGTGGTGGATAACGACGGCCTGACCGGTGCGCCGGTGATCGTCGAAGACAACCCCTTGTTCCGCTCGTTGTTCGGCAGCATCGAATACCAGTCCGAGAACGATGTGCTGGTGACGGATTTTTCCCGCATCCGGGCCGGCAGCCTGCACAAGGCGCACGGCGGTTTCCTGATGCTGCATCTGCGCGATCTGGTGGCCGATGG
The DNA here is from genome assembly GCA_963840345.1 of uncultured beta proteobacterium. Classification (GTDB taxonomy): domain Bacteria; phylum Pseudomonadota; class Gammaproteobacteria; order Burkholderiales; family Gallionellaceae; genus Sideroxyarcus. Next base: position 220,861 of record CAWIYO010000001.1, on the reverse strand, counting down.
TCTGGTGTGGGAGAAACTGCGGCGCTTGCTGCGCAGCGGCAGACTGCAGATCGAGGAACCGGGCACGGCATTTACAGCCATCGCTACGGTCTCGCTCGAACCCGAGGCGGTGGATGTCGAAGTCAAGATCGTCCTGATCGGTTCCCGCGAACAGTATTACGAGCTGCAGGAAGCGGACCCGGAATTCGCACGCCACTTTTCCGTCAAGGTGGACTTTGCCGAGAGCTTCTCATCCAGCGCCGAGACACGCCGTGCGATGGCGATCTTTGTCGCACACACATGCCGCCAGCTGGGGTTGCCGCATTTCTCCGCAACGGCCGTCGCGCGCCTGCTGGAGGATGGACACCGCGCAGTGGACGACCAGTCGCGCCAAAGCGCGATCTTCGCCCGCACCGAGGCACTGGTGATGGAAAGCGCCGCGCTGTGCCGCGTGCGTGCCGGCCGCCTGGTCGAGGCGGGAGACGTCGAGGCGGCGCTGGTAGCGCGCACCAAACGCCACGATTACCCCGAACAGCGCCTGCAGGAAGCCTTCGCCGAAGGCGATCTGCTGATCGCCGTACATGGCGAAAAGACCGGGCAAATAAACGGGCTGACCCAGATGGATCTGGGCGATTACCGGTTCGGTTTCCCGGTTCGGGTCACCGCGCGCACCTATGCCGGCGAGGATGGTCTGCTCAACATCGAGCGCGAGGTGGAGATGTCCGGCCCGATACACGACAAGGGCGTGTTCATCCTGCACAACTACTTGTCCGCGCTGTTCTCCCATAACGCCCCGCTCGCGTTCAACGCGGCGATCGTGTTCGAACAGGAATATCACGGCGTGGAGGGCGATTCGGCTTCCTGTGCGGAGCTGTATGCCTTGCTGTCGTCGCTGTCGGGATTGCCGATCAAACAGGGGATCGCCGTGACCGGCGCGGTCAACCAGCACGGCGAAGTGCTGCCGGTGGGTGGAATCAACGAAAAGATCGAGGGCTACTTCCATGTCTGTGCAACGGCGGGATTGGATGGCAGCCACGGCGTACTGATCCCGCAACGCAACCGCCGCAACTTGATGCTGGAACGCAAGATTGTCGAGGCAGTCGACCAGGGTCTGTTCCATATCTACACGGCAGAACATGCGACCGAAGGGATAGAATTGCTCACCGGCTTGCCTGCGGGCACGGCCGACGAGGCGGGTAATTATCCGCATGGCAGCGTGCTGGGACACGCTCAAAAGACTTTGCTGGCCTATCGCCGCGCCTGCCATGTATCGGCGCATCCGAAGACCGGCCCCAGGCATTTGCGCCCGTAACAGGACAGATGCTCTTGACGTCAGCAGGTCGCCTCGTTGCTTGATCGGGCGTAGCCACTTCGTGAGGAGGGAACCATGATGATATTCCGGGATCGTGAAGACGCTGCGCGGCGGTTATCGGAGGCACTTGCGCAATATCGCGGCCAGCACCCGCTGGTGTTGGCGATCCCGCGCGGTGCGGTACCGATGGCCAGGATCATCGCCTCCGAACTGGGCGGCGAGGTGGACGTGGTCCTGGTGCGCAAACTGCGCGCACCGGGAAACCCGGAATTCGCCATCGGTGCAGTGGACGAAACCGGTTGGACCTATCTCGGCGACTATGCCAGGCATGTGGCGGGCAGCTCGCAATACATCGAGGACGAAAAGGAAACGCAGCTCAAGGTGATGCGCGAACGGCGCGCCACCTACACGCCGGTACGGCCACCGCTCGATCCGTCTGGACGCATCGTCATCGTGGTGGACGATGGATTGGCCACCGGATCCACCATGATCGCCGCACTGCACGCACTGCGTGCCAAGTCCCCGCAAAAATTGATCTGCGCCGTACCGGTGGCGCCGCCGGATACGTTGGCCAAAGTGGAACCCTACGCCGATGAGATGGTGTGCCTGAGCGCGCCGGAAGCGTTTTATGCGGTGGGGCAGTTCTACCAGAACTTCCTGCAGGTGAGCGACGAAGAGGTGATCGCGTTGCTGAGTGCGGGTTCCTGATTCCAGCAGTTACAGGTACTGGCATGAACCAGTCTGCGGCATGCTTCGCCGCCTGTTGCAGCGTGCCGGGTTCTTCGAACAGATGGGTCGCATCGGGAACCAGGGTAAGTTGCTTCTTGCAGTTCATCAACGCATAAGCCTGCTGGTTCAATTCGATCACGCCGTAGTCAGCCGCACCGACAATGAGCAGCGTCGGTGCACTCACGCGGCTCAGGGCGAGCTTTCCTGCAAGGTCCGGACGCCCGCCGCGCGAAACCACTGCCGCGATCTTGTCGCCCATTTCTGCTGCGGCCTGCAACGCCGCAGCCGCACCGGTGCTCGCACCGAAATAACCCAGATGCAACGCTTGCGTATCCGGTTCGGCCTGCAGCCACGCCGTGGCCGACATCAAGCGGCGCGTGAGCAGCGCGATGTCGAAGCGCGTCTCGTAATCCTGATCCTCTTCCTGCGTCAGCAGATCGAAAAGCAGGGTTCCCATGCCGTGTTGCTGCAGCACCTTGGCGACATAGGTGTTGCGCGGACTGAAACGGCTGCTGCCGCTGCCGTGCGCGAACAGCACTACACCGCGGGCAGAGGGCGGGACGATCAACTCCCCGTCAAGTTCGACCGGGCCGGCAGGTATTCGTACGATGCTCATAAGAAGCGGAAGGTAACGGCTATCTATTGTCCGGCAGGCGTAGCCTTCGCTTTCATTCGTACGCTTTGCCTCATGCTTCTTGACGTCGCCGCGAAGCTTGCGCGCATAGTCCGCAAGCTGACGTTTGGCCGCATCGAAGCCATCGCGCAAAGCCACGTAGACGTCTTCGGCATGGTCGCGGTTAACCACGATCTCGCCGCCTGCCACGCCGATATCGATGCGCACGTTGAAATGCTTTCCTTGTTGATGGTGCTTGTGCGGCATCTCGACAACGACCCGGCACGACATGATGTGATCAAAGAACTCATCGAGTTTTTTTACTTTATCGCGTATGCGAGTTTCCAGAGCTTCTGAATTGTCGACGTCACGAATGGTGATCTGCAATGGGATTTGCATGATTTTCTCCTGATATTCGAGCCGCACTAACAACGGCTCACAGTTTCTTTCTTCTGTTCGTACTTCACCAATTTAGCGAGCGCTGCCATCTCTTCCGCCAGCAGATCCAGCAGATCATCCAGGGTTAGAATGCCGACCAGCCCGCCATTGGCAGCCACCACCGGCAATCGTCTCACCCCCTTGCTGCGCATATGACCGATCGCCTCGTACAGGCCGGCGCTTTCCTGGATCGTGGCCACCTCGGACATGAAGTCCCTCACGGCGATGTCCGCCGGCTTGAGTTCCGGGGCCATGATTTCGACCACAAGATCACGGTCGGTAACAATTCCAACCGGAACCCGCACTCCACCGCGATTTTCGACGACCAGCACGTCGCCGACGTGGTGCCGTCGCATGAGTTGTGCTGCCTCCAGGGCAGATTCATCGGGCTGTACGATGATGACTTCGCGGTTGCAGACTTCACCGACAGGCATGACAACCTCCTTTCTGCATGGAGTATGTTTACTCAGTGTGTCCAACTTACCCGCAGCAGACTCTGCTCCGGGTTGTAGTGGAACTGCAGTTCGCCCTGATAGGCATGGTGCAATGAATCACCAATGCCGCGCGCCAGATGAATGTCGGTGGTGGTTACCAGCGTGCCATGTGCCGTCTTCTCGATAGCCATGATGCGCTGCAACGGATGCGAGGCCTTTTCTTTCGCTTCATGGTGGCGGATCTGTTGCAGGACTTCCTGCTCGTGTTCCGCGAAGAATATTCCGGACAGCGTTACATATCCCGCAGGGAAATGATCGCGTATCCGGTGACAGGCCGGACAGTATGTCTGATGTGCGCCCTGGGGCTTCGGCAACCATTGCCAGTGACCGGCATGGAACACGGCGCCGCAATCCGGACAAACTGTCGGCTCGGGAAGTTTGCCCTTGGTTTTATAGCTGTCGTGTACCTCTTCCTGCAACAACTGTTCGCGCCGGACGAGCTTGAAACCGGGCGGGTGCGATTGATGATGGGTCATGGTAGCCTCCTTGGTTGTATCGGCCCCTGCAAGATCGTGCAGGGGACGCAGGGTTATTTACGAGACTGAGACACTGATCGACTTGGGTTTCGCCTTCTCTGATTTGGGCAGGGTGACGTTGAGCATGCCATCCTTGAATTCGGCCTTGATGACGGATTCATCTGCATCGCCGGGCACGCGGAAGCTGCGCACGAAGCTGCCGTAGGAACACTCTACACGGTGGAATTTCTTGCCCTTCTCTTCTTTCTCCTGCTTGCGCTCGCCCTGGATGGTAAGCATGCCGTTCTCGACGGTGACTTTCACATCTTCCTTTTTCACCCCGGGAATCTCGCCCTTGATCAGATACGCTGTATCGGTTTCGCTGATATCGACGGAGGGCATCCAGTCCGCTACGGCCATCATTTCGTTATCCGCCCCTGAGCGCAGGGAAGTTCTGCCGAAGATGCGGTTCAAACGGCTGGACATGTCTTCCAGTTCCCTGAACGGGTCCCATTTAACCAGATTCATGATAGTTCTCCTTTTCTGACAGCATCAAAGCAGTCTGCGCGCCAAAGGCAATCGGCCCGATCGCATTCGCAGTTCGAAGCAGTGGCAAAGCAATCGAAATTGCCTTCCTTCATTTGAAGCGTTTTGATCAACCTGGTTTTGGAAAGCTTGGCGGGGTCGACCCCCTTTGACTTGGCAATGCTGCGTACATCTTCCAGTTTCATGACGTTCCCCTTTGCAACAAAGTGCGAACCACGAACAGAGAAGCAGATACCACAAACATCTTCTGGATATTCATTATCCGCCAACGAAAACGGATGGCAAGACCCTCCTCCTTATTCACGAACAAACAAATGAGGCGCGGCAAATCCATCAATGATAACGATCAAACATTTGCGCTCCCGGCAGCGGACAGTATCCTGGCCAGCCTGTTCCAGGCTTGCGAATTGGAGGTACTGTCTGGGGCTTCTTCGGTGGTAAACGTCGCGGTGCATGCAAGCTCGGGCGTCGACAGCGGCTGTTGCCTTGCCTGCAGCATCTCCAGCACCGCCACATCTGCCTCCGACGCATCGTTGCGCCGCTGACGGACGCGTTCGCGCAGCTTGAAGTCCGCCGCAGTCAGCGATGCAATAGCGAACGGCACCGACATGCTTTGCGCGAGTTCGCAAAATGCCTCACGCTCGTCCTGCCTGAGAAAGGCGGCATCCACGATCACGGGAAAACCCGCCAGCAGTATCGCGCGCGCCAGTTCGTGCAATCGCGCATAAGTGCGTTGCGTCGCCTCGGCGTTATAGATACTTCCCGCCAGCGAACGGCTGCTCTCCAGCGTACCCAAGCCGAAGAGGCGCTTGCGCTCGACATCGGAACGGATGCGGATGGCGCCCATTTGCTGCAGGGCCAGCTGGGAGAAAGTAGTCTTCCCGGAACCGGGAAGCCCGTGCGTAATGATCAACGCAGGACGGCATTGAGCCAGACATTGGCTAGCCAACGCCAGATAACTGCGGCATGCGGCAAGTTCTTCCGCCTTGGCTCGTTTGGAGATGCCCGCCTGACCGGCCCGGATGGCGCACACCTTGGCGCGTACCGCCGCCCGGTAGGCGAGATAGAAGCGCAGCACGGATATGCCGCCGTAATCGCCGGTTCCCTCCAGCCAGGTGTTCAGCAGGCGCCAGGCCAATCCGGGATGGTCGCGGTGCAGCAGATCCATCACCGAAAAAGCGACCTCGTTCATCACGTCTATCCAGCGCAAACCGGGATTGAACTCGATGCAGTCGAACGGGACCGGCTCGTCATCGACAAGGACGATGTTGCCGAGATGCAGATCGCCGTGGCACTCGCGGACGAATCCCTGCGCGCGGCGTGTCTCGAATATTTCTTTGCAGGCTGCGAATTCGGCACCGGTGGCGGCTTCCAATGCCGCGATATATTTCCTGTCCGCATCGCCCGCCAGCGACAGGCGCAACTGCTCGAAATTCTGCATCGCTGCCGCATTGATCGATGCTGCGGTGCCGAACTCCGAGACTGTGCCGGCAGGAGGAAGACTGGCATGGAAACGGGCGATGGCGGCAGCGAGGCCGTCGATGTGTTGCGGTGAAATTTTGCCGCGCTGCAGCATCGCATCCATCAGGTTGGCGGACGCAAAGCGGCGCATCCTGACCGCATACTCGAATGCGGGTTGCGCCCCGAACTCGGGGCTGTCCAGGCTGCCGCCGATGGGAACCGTGTCGAGATAGATGCCGGGGGCGGTGCGCCGGTTGAGCCTGATCTCCTCGTCGCAGGAAAAACGCCTCTTGCTCAACTCCGAGTAATCCAGGAAGCCCAGATCGATCGCCTTCTTGATCTTGTAGGCATAGTCCCCGGCCAGCAACACCCAGGAGATATGCGTCTCGATCAGTTGAATGGAATCTGCCGCGTGCGGATAGCGGCGAGGATCGCGCAGAGCGGCGATGAGTCTTTGCTGGTTCGCGTATTGGCTTTGAAGATCACTCATTGTTTGCGTATCACCGTGAACAAGGGAGCTGACCTGAAGCGAATGGACTACGATGCAGCGATCAGGCTCGGTTCCTCAAACAGCGACTTGATCACGACCTTGCGTGCGTCGGGCCGGTCGGGAACCTGATACAGCACGGGCAGGAGCATCTCCTCGAAGATCCCCCGCAGGCTGCGCGCCCCCACTTTGTACTCGAACGCCATTTCGGCGATCTGCTGGAAGACCTCTTGCTCGATGACCAGTTCGACTCCCTCGTCCTTGAGAATCTCGCGAAACTGGTTGTAGATCGAATTGCGCGGTTCGACCATGACCTTCACCAGCAGCTCCTTGGACAGGTTCTGGAGATTGGCAACGACAGGCAAGCGCCCGGCGAATTCCGGGATCAGTCCGAACTTGAAGAGGTCGGTGGGTTTGACGCGCTTGTTCAGCCGGTCGAGGATCTTCTGGTCGCTACCGTCGCCGACGGAAATGAAGCCGAACGGCTGGTTGGCCGCCGCGATGCTGTCCAGGCCGACGAACGCTCCCGCGCAAATGAAAAGGATATGGGTCGTGTCTATGGTTTGCGCCCCCAGCTTGACCGGCGCGCCTTCCATGATCTTCAGCAGTGCATGCTGCACCCGCTCCCCCGAGGTGCCGCGCTGCTCGCCCTCGGTTGATCTCAGCTTGTCGATCTCGTCGATGAACACGATGCCGCGCTGTGCCTTGGTAACGTCTCCCTCGGCCTTCTCCAGCAGGCGTTGCAGCAAGGCCTCGATCTCCTCGTTGACGTATTTCGACTGCGCCAGCGAAGTGGCGTTGGCCGTGACGAAGGGCACGCGCGCGATCCGCGACAGGGTTTCGCACAGCAGGGTCTTGCCCGTGCCGGTGGGGCCGATCAGCAGGATATTGCTCTTGACGATCTCGACGTCGCCCAGTTTCTGTTTGCCTATCCTGCGGTAATGCGAATACAGGGCCACGGAGAGCGTTTTCTTGGCCTCATCCTGCCCCACGACATACTGGTTAAGGTAATTTTGTATCGCGCTGGGAGTGAGTTTCTTCGCCTGCGTTTGCTGGCCGTTGGAACCATTCATGTCATTCATCCTTGTTCTAGCCTGCCTGAATTTGAACTGTTCAACGCGCACTCTACCTTGATGCCGTCCCCGGCGGCAAATCGGCAGTGGCTGCATGGCAACTGCGAGTCCTGATATAGTTGAACCGACTTCCAGTCTGGAAATTACCATGACCAAACATGCCACTCCCGACCATGCACGGCTCGATCGCGTCGTAGCCGAAGCCCGCAAGCAGCGTGAATTGCGCGAGGCGGGATACCGCGAGCGGGCGCTCAAACTGTTTCCCTGGATATGCGCGCGGTGCGGACGGGAATTTTCCGGGGCGCGCCTGCGCGAATTGACGGTACATCACAAGGATCATAATCACGACAACAACCCGCTGGACGGCAGCAACTGGGAGTTGTTATGCCTGTACTGCCACGACAACGAACATTCGCGCGTGATGGATGAGGTGGTACGCGACCGGAAAGACGGGGAACCCGCCGCGGCAACGCATAACCCCTTCGCCGACCTGAAGGCGCTGCTCAAGAAAAAAAACGAATAACCGGAACGGGGCGCGATCTCACCGGAGTGATCGGCTCGTATTCAGCTCGCTCCGCGCTTCGAAAAATCCTTGAGCCTGAATCCAAGCGCAAACAGCACAGCGAAGTACACCACCACCCCCAGCACGACCAGCCAGGAGAGATGGATGATGCGCGTCCAGCCGTGGCTGGTGAGCCAGTGCTGTTCGCTGCCCATGCCGAACCAGAGCGTCAACCCCAGCGCCAGCAAAGCGATGCACAACTTGAGGAAGAACTTGCCCCACCCCGGTTCGGGTTGGTAGATGCCGCGTTTGCGCAGGAAGTAGAACAGGATGGCGGAGTTGAAGCAGGCGCCGAGGCCGATGGCGAGCGCCAGTCCGGCGTGTTGCAGCCAGCCGACAAAAGCGAGGTTCATCAGTTGCGTGGCGGCCAAGGTGGCGATGCCGATCTTGACCGGTGTCCTGATATCTTGCCGCGCATAGAATCCGGGGGCGAGCACTTTCACCGCGATGAGGCCGATGAGGCCGACGCTATAGCCGACCAGTGCATAACTGGTTTTCAGCACATCGTTATCGTCGAATGCGCCATGCTGGAAAAAAGTCGCCAGCAAGGGCACTGCTATCATGCCGAGCGCCAGCGCAGCAGGCAGTGTGAGCATGCAGACCAGGCGCAATCCCCAATCCAGCAGTCTGGAATATTCCGTGGTGCTGTTGTCCGCGTAGTGCTTGGAAAGCGAAGGCAACAGGATAGTGCCGAGCGCAGCACCGAGCAGCCCGGATGGGAATTCCATCAACCGGTCCGCGTAATACAGCCACGAGACGCTACCCGCCATCAGGAACGAAGCGAAGATGGTGTTGATGATGAGGCTGATCTGCGCGATGGAAACGCCGAACAGCGCCGGGCCCATCTGCTTGATGATGCGCCACACCCCGGCATCCTTCAGGTTCAGGCTCCATTTCGGCAGCATGCCGATCTTCTTCAGGAACGGGACCTGGAACGCGAGCTGCACCACCCCGCCGATGAACACCGCCCAGCCCATCGCCAGGATGGGCGGATCGCAGTACGGCGCCAGCCACAGCGCCGCACCGATGAAACAGACGTTGAGCAGGATGGGCGCGAAAGCCGGCACCCAGAACTTGTTGTAGGTATTGAGGATGCCCGCCGCCACCGCGACCAGCGAGATGAAGAAGATGTAGGGCGAGGTGATGCGCAGCAGTTGCACGGTGAGCGCAAACTTGTCCGGCTCCTTCACGAAGCCCGGCGCGCTGATATAGACCAGGATCGGCGCGGCGATGATGCCGATGACGGTGACGATGAACAGGATGATCGCCAGCAGCGTGGTGACATGGTCCACCAGCAATTTGGTCTCGTCATGCCCTTTGCGATTCTTGTATTCGCCGAAGATCGGCACGAAGGCCTGCGAGAACGCGCCCTCCGCGAACATGCGGCGCAACAGGTTCGGGAGTTTGAACGCGACGAAGAAAGCGTCGGTCGCCATGCCAGCACCGAAGATGCGCGCGATCAGCACGTCGCGTACAAAAGCAAGGATGCGGGAAACCAGAGTCAGGCTGCTGACTGCAGCAAGGGCTTTAAGCAGATTCATTTAGTTTGAGATTTTGGGGACACCGTCTGAATCAGGCTACCAATCGTTATTATTCGAGGAGCGGCGTTCCGGCACATACACCGGATGCGGCTCGGTCGACTCGGCATCGCGGCTTCCGCGCCCCGCGCGCACTTGCAGCCGATGATCGGCAACGAATTGCTTGATCATCAGGAACGTCTTTTCATCGAACAGTTGCAGAGAGACACGCACCACGACTGCCGCCACCCCGTTGACCATCACGGGCCGCACGTAGTCCGAATAAGGCGAACGACCATCCGGGCCGGTTGTACCTAACGTGTTGCACAACTGCTCTGCCCACCCGGGTGGCTGGAACACCTCACCATCGACGGTGATCCCGTGAACCACGAATTCGGCGACTCCTGGCAACATTCCCTGTCTCCCCCGCCCTTATATATATCAAATAACAACGACACCTGATGCGGGCGCCATCATACCACCCGTCCCTGATGCAACCGAACAATCAGGGCGTCCAAGGTATGCACCAGGAGAGCCGGGGGTATAGCGGCGATGGGCAAGTTGCGTTGGGCGGCCTACAGGCATTAAGGACAGGCCCGAATATTTTCAGCCCCCGGGCCCCCGCCCCTCCCCCGCGAAAAAAGAGTTTGCCAAACCTTGCCCGAGCCTCTAGAATGCGCCCCTTTCTGAAAAGCCGAATTCTCAAGGAGTAGTACTCATGGCAAATAGCGCACAAGCTAGAAAACGTGCAAGACAAGCAGTCAAGCAAGGCCAGCACAACGCCAGCCTGCGTTCCGAGCTGCGTACCGCGATCAAGAAGGTTACCAAGGCGATCGAAGCCGGTGACAAGGCTGCTGCACAAGCCGTGTTCCAGGAATCGACCAGTGTGGTAGATTCCATCGCCGACAAGAAGATCGTGCACAAGAACAAGGCGGCCCGCCATAAGAGCCGATTGTCCGCTGCGATCAAGGCGATGGCCTGATTTTATTGCAGACGATCAAGTCTGCGACAAAAGGCCGACGAAGTAGTCGGCCTTTTTTGTTTATAGTTCCAACATCAGAGAAACAACAAGACCGGAAAGCTTGCCATGTCACATTTGATGAATACGTATGCTAGACAACCCGTCACCTTCACCCACGGGGAAGGTGCTTGGCTATGGGACGTCAATGGCAAACGATATCTGGACGCGCTCTCCGGCATCGCGGTCAATACCCTGGGGCATGCCCATCCGGAATTCACCGCTGCGCTTTCGGCGCAGATCGGCAAGCTGATCCACACCTCCAATATCTACCAGGTACGCGAACAGGAACTGATCGCCGATAAGCTGTGCGAGCTATCCAGGATGCAGGAAGTGTTCCTGTGCAACTCCGGCTGCGAGGCCAACGAGGCTGCGATCAAGCTGGCCCGTTTGTACGGCCACAACAAGGGCGTGGCCGACCCCGCCATCATCGTCATGGAAAAGGCTTTCCACGGCCGGACGCTGGCCACCCTCTCCGCCACCGGCAACCGCAAGGTGCAAGCCGGTTTCGAGCCCCTGGTAAAAGGTTTCATACGCGTGCCCTACGACGATCTGGAAGCCATCCGCCAGGTCGCCCGGCACACGCCCAATGTCGTCGCCGTACTGGTCGAACCGATCCAGGGCGAAGGCGGTGTCCGCACGCCGGACATCAGCTACCTGCAAGGTTTGCGCAAGATCTGCGACGAAAACGAATGGCTGCTGATGCTGGACGAGGTGCAATGCGGCCTGGGCAGGACCGGCAAGTGGTTCGCGTTCCAGCATACCGGCATCATGCCGGATGTGATGACCCTGGCCAAAGGCCTGGGCTCCGGCGTTCCTGTGGGGGCCTGTCTGGCTGCCGGCAAGGCAACGGGCACGTTCAAACCGGGCAACCACGGTTCGACCTTCGGCGGCAATCCGCTGGCTTCGACCGCCGCGCTGACCACGCTGAACATCATGGAGCAGGAAAAACTGCTGGATCATGCCGCCACGCTGGGCGCATGGCTCATGCAGCAATTCCAGGCCAAGCTGGGCGGCGCGAAGGGTGTCGTCACCGTACGCGGGCAAGGCCTGATGCTGGGCATCGAACTTGACAAACCCTGCGGCGAACTGGTCGGCAAGGCGCTGGAAAAAGGCCTGCTCATCAACGTCACCGCCGACAACGTCATCCGGTTGCTGCCGTCGCTGATCTTCTCGCAAGATGAAGCGCAGCAGCTGGTGGACATGCTGTGCCCGCTGGTCACTGATTTTCTGGCTCAGGAGTGATCATGGGCGGCAAAGCGATCAAACATTTCCTGCAATTCAAGGATCTCTCCCGCGAAGAGTTCGAATACCTGTTCGAGCGCACCCGCATCGTCAAGGAACGTTTCAAGCGCTATGAGAAATACTGGCCGCTGGAAGACCGCACGCTGGTGATGATCTTCGAGAAGGCCAGCACGCGTACGCGCCTGTCGTTCGAGGCCGGCATGCACCAGCTCGGCGGCTCCGCCATCTACCTGAACACGCGCGACTCGCAGCTCGGCCGCGGCGAGCCGGTGGAAGACGCCGGGCAGGTCATCTCACGCATGTGCGACGTCGTGATGATCCGCACGTTCGAGCAGGACATCATCGAGCGCTTCGCCCGCAATTCGCGCGTGCCGGTCATCAACGGCCTGACCAACGAATACCACCCCTGCCAGGTGCTGGCCGACATCTACACCTACATCGAGCATCGCGGCTCGATCAAGGGCAAGACCGTGGCGTGGATCGGCGACTCCAACAACATGTGCAACACCTGGCTGCAAGCGGCCGAGTTACTGGACTTCAACGTCCACGTCTCCACCCCGCCCGGCTATGAAGTGGAACCCGAGCGCGCCGGACTGTATGGAGACGAGCACTACGAAGAGTTCGCCGACCCGATGGAAGCTGCGCGCGGCGCCGACCTGGTGACCACCGATGTCTGGACCTCGATGGGCTGGGAAGCCGAGAACGAGGAACGCATGAAGGACTTCGCCGATTGGCAGGTGGACGGAGACATGATGCGCGTCGCCGCCAAGGATGCGCTGTTCATGCACTGTCTGCCCGCCCATCGCGGCGAGGAAGTCTCGGCGGAAGTCATCGACGGCACGCAATCCGTGGTGTGGGACGAGGCAGAGAACAGACTGCATGTGCAGAAGGCTCTCATGGAGTACCTGCTTCTGGGCAAGATCAACAATTAAAATGTAGGTTGGGTTAGCCGCTTGCGACGTAACCCAACAACCAAAAAACGTTGGGTTACGCCGCTGCGCGGCTAACCCAACCTACAAGTGAGAAGAATGAAAATGAGCGACATCAAAAAAGCCGTCCTCGCCTATTCCGGCGGACTCGACACCTCAGTCATCCTGAAGTGGCTGCAGGACACCTACCAGTGCGAAGTGGTGACCTTCACCGCCGACCTCGGCCAAGGCGAAGAACTGGAACCCGCACGCCAGAAGGCGCTGAAGTTCGGCATCAAGCCCGAAAACATCTTCATCGACGACCTGCGCGAGGAGTTCGTGCGCGATTTCGTGTTCCCGATGTTCCGCGCCAACACCATCTATGAAGGCGAATACCTGCTCGGCACGTCCATTGCGCGCCCGCTGATCGCCAAGCGCCTGATCGACATCACCAACCTCACCGGCGCGGACGCCATCTCGCACGGCGCGACCGGCAAGGGCAACGACCAGGTACGTTTCGAACTGGGCGCCTATGCGCTGAAACCGGGCATCAAGATCATTGCGCCGTGGCGCGAATGGGATCTGCTGTCGCGCGAGAAGCTGCTGGCCTATGCCGAGAAGCACGGCATCCCCATCGAGATGAAGCACAAGCAGGGCGGCTCGCCCTACTCCATGGACGCCAACCTGCTGCACATCTCCTACGAAGGCCGCCATCTGGAAGACCCCTCCGCTGAAGCCGAAGAGAGCATGTGGCGCTGGACGGTATCGCCGGAAAAGGCGCCGGATCAAGCCGAATATCTGGATATCGAGTTTGCCCATGGCGATATCGTGGCGCTCAACGGCTCCAAGCTGACACCTGCGCAGATCCTGACCAAACTGAACGAACTGGGCGGCAAACACGGCATCGGCCGCCTCGACCTGGTGGAGAACCGCTACGTCGGCATGAAATCGCGCGGCTGCTACGAGACCCCCGGCGGCACCATCATCCTGAAGGCGCACCGCGCCATCGAATCCATCACGCTGGACCGCGAAGTGGCGCACCTGAAGGACGATCTGATGCCGCGCTACGCCAGCATGATCTACAACGGCTACTGGTGGAGCCCGGAGCGCAAGGCGCTGCAGGTGCTGATCGACCACACCCAGAGCTGCGTGAACGGCTGGGTGCGCGTCAAGCTGTACAAGGGCAACGTGATCGTCGTCGGCCGCGACTCCAAGACCGATTCCCTGTTCGACCCGACCATCGCCACCTTCGAGGACGACAAGGGTGCATACGACCAGAAGGATGCGGGCGGCTTCATCAAGCTGAACGCCCTGCGCATGCGCATCGCCGCGAATTTGCAGAACAGGAAATAATTGGCACGCGGGCGGGAAGCCCGCGATCCCCCTGACGGAGGTTCACCATGATCCATGAGTTGAGCGGTGACATTTTGCTGAGCGGCGCCAAAGCCATCGTGCAGGGCGTCGCGCCCAACGATGACTTCCTTCACGGACTCGCGCTGCAACTGCGCGAGCGCATGCCGGCCATGTACAAGGATTTCCGCCATTTCTGCCAGACGCAGCATCCCAAGTCCGGCGAACTGTGGACCTGGACGAGCGCCGACGGCCGCTACCTGGTCAACCTGTTCACGCAAGAGGCGGCTTACGCCCATGGCAGCAAACCCGGGCATGCCTCGTTGCAGCACATCAATCACAGCCTGCATGCCCTGCGCACCGCGGTGCAAAAGGAAAAACTCGGAAGCCTCGCGTTGCCGCGACTTTCTTGCGGCATCAATGGACTGGACTGGAACGATGTCAAGCCGCTGATCGAGAAACACCTCGGCGACCTGAATATTCCCGTTTACATCTACGTGAACTACCAAAAAGGCGTCAAAGCCGACGAACCGAAATAAACAACCAAGCAAAAGGAAATCCCGGCATGTCAGACAAAATCGATAACATCAGCGTAGGCAAAAAGGCCAATATATTCTTCGACGGCAAGTGCGTATCGCACTCCGTGTTCTTCCCTGACGGCTCGCGCAAGACCGTCGGCGTAGTGCTCCCCAACAGCAAGCTCACTTTCAACGTTGGCGCCCCTGAACTCATGGAGATCTGCGGCGGCACCTGCCAGGTCAAGATCGCCGGTGAGCCCGGCTTCAAGACTTACGCCGAAGGCAGCAGCTTCAGTGTCGCGGCCAACGGCAGCTTCGATATCCATACTGGGGCCGACGCCGTACATTACGTTTGCAGCTTTGGTTGATCTAAGGACTGAATATGCCCTCTTTTGACATCGTTTCCGAAGTAGACAAGACCGAAGTCAAGAACGCGGTCGAGCAGACCAACAAGGAAGTCAGCACCCGCTTCGACTTCAAGGGTTCGGACGCCCGCGTCGAGCAGGCAGAACTGGTGCTCACCGTACATGCCGACAACGAGTTCCAGATGAACCAGGTGCAGGACATCCTGAACGGCAGGCTGACCAAGCGCGGCGTGGACATCAAGTGCCTGGAAATCAGCGACAAGATCGAGAAAGTCAGCGGTAACAAGGTCAAGCGCAGCTGCACCGTCAAGGTCGGCGTGGAAACCGAACTGGCGAAAAAGATCGTCAAGCACCTCAAGGACAGCAAGATGAAGGTGCAGGCCAGCATCCAGGGCGACACCGTGCGCGTCACCGGCAAGAGCCGCGACGACCTGCAAGCCGCCATCGCTTTCGTCAAGAAGACCATCACCGATTTTCCTCTGCAATACCAGAACTTCCGCGATTGAAGCCCGCCCTCCGGATATTTCTCGCTGGACTGTCGACCTTGTGCCTCATGCACAAGGCCGGGGCAGCCGAACTCTCCTATCCTGAGTTATTGATCGACGATGTGAAGTATGTCGTCACTGCCCCTGCGCGCTGGGAAGACGCGGAATGGCGCAAGGCGGGCTGGGCATCGCTGGCGGTGGCCGGCACAGCGCTGGTCATCGACCGCCCCCTGCGCGACGAGATGCGCCGCCATAGCGGCAACAATGCCGCGATCACCCAGGTTGAACGGTTCGGCGCGCAATATGCGGCAGGCGTGGTCGGCGCTTTTTATCTGGCAGGCGTGCTGGCCGATGACAAAACTTCGATGCAAGTCGCCCAGGACGGCATCGCCGCCAGTCTGATCGCCAGCGGCATCATCACCCCCGCCATCAAGCTGGTCGCCGGACGCAGCCGGCCGCGCGCCGATGCAGGCATTTACAACTTCAAACCGTTCAGCGACACCAACTCCTCTTTCCCTTCCGGCCACACGACCGAGGCATTCGCGCTGGCCTCTGTGGTCGCCAACCATTACGACGAGACCTGGGTCACCTGTGCCTCATACTCCATCGCCAGCCTGGTCGGACTCGCCCGCACCTACCACCACGCGCACTTCGCTTCGGACGTCGTGGCGGGAGCGATGATCGGTACGCTGGTCGGCAAGAGCGTGGTTGCCCACAATGCCGCACTGAAATCGGGGAAAGTGGTATTGCTTCCCGAAGTCGGCGGCGGTCTGATTGGAGTACGCATAGTTGGGAGTTTTTGACATGAAAACCGTTCTCGTTCCTTTAGCCAACGGCAGCGAAGAGCTCGAAGCCGTGACGGTTCTCGACATCCTGCGCCGCGCGGGCATCGAAGCCGTGAGCGCCAGTCTGGACGGGCAGCCGATACGCGGCAGCCGCGGCACGATGCTGATCCCCGATACCTCGCTGGACGAAGCGCTCAAGCGCAGTTTCGACATGGTGGTGCTGCCCGGAGGGCAGCCCGGCACCAACAACCTCAAGGCCGATGCGCGCATCATCAAGCTGGTGCAGCGCATGGCGGCGGACAACGCCTATGTCGGCGCCATTTGCGCCGCGCCGTCGGTGCTGGCAACGGCCGGATTGCTTGACGGCAAGCGCGCCACCAGCTTTCCCGGCTCACTGGATCCCTTTCCCAAGGTTTCGCGCCAGCCGCATGCCGTGGTCGAGGATGGAAAGATCATCACTTCGCGCGGCCCCGGCACTGCTATGGATTTCGCACTGACGCTGGTGGAACGTCTGGCGGGCAAAGCCAAGCGTGACGAGGTCGAGGCCGGGCTGGTGCGGGTGTAACTTCCTTTCGCAGGAATTCCCCCATCAAAGCAACAGGGAAATAAAATTCCCCACCTGCAGCACAAGTTAAATGTTTTTGCTTGCACAAAATTCGCGAGTCACTCTTCTGTAGCGCCCCCAGAAAGACATACAATACGCAGGTTTTGTACGGGACAGGCGTGTTTCCGGCGGTTTTCCAGGATGCCGTATCGGGCTTGTTTCTTTTAATCCTCACAAATGCATTAATCAGTCAGTCATACGGGAGTCCATGTTCATGCTTGCACCTGCTTCGTTGAGAGAAGTTCCTAAGGCCAATATCTTTCGCAAAGGCGATGTCTTTGTCCTGTTCGGTGAATTGTTCGGTCGCGGCTATGCCAATGGCCTGGTCAACGAGGCACGCGAGGCGGGGATGACCATCATCGGCGTTACCGTCGGCCGTCGCGACGAGAACAACGCCCTGCGTCCGTTGACAGCCGAGGAACTGGCTACAGCCGAAGCCAATCTTGGCGGCAAGATCATCAACGTGCCGCTGATGGCCGGTTTCGATCTGGATGCCCCCGCAGGCGAACCCACCCCGACTGACCTGCTGGCCAACATGACACTCAAGAGCTGGCAGGAGGACAAACTGGACTGGGCACACATCGAGAAGTGCCGCGAAGCGGGCGTCAAACGCTTCAAGGATTCCGTGGCCCAGGTGATGAGCCAGCTTGACGGCATGATCAAGGACGGCAGCAACGTCTTTTTCGCCCACACCATGGCGGGCGGCATTCCCAAGGTGAAGGTGTTCCTGGCGATCGCCAACCGCATCTACAAAGGCCGCGGCGAGCGTTTCATGTCCTCGAGCGCCTTGCTCGACAGCGATCTGGGAAAGCTGATCCTGAAGAATTTCGACGAGGTCACGGCCAATACCTTCCAGTACCTCATTGACGGCAGCGCAGCGATCCGCGCACGCATGGAAAAAACCGGCGGCCAGGTGCGTTACACGGCCTACGGCTACCACGGCACCGAGATATTGATCGACGACCAGTACCAGTGGCAGACCTACACCAGCTACACCCAGGGCAAGGCCAAGATGCTCCTCGAGAATATTGCGAAAGCCGCATGGGACAAGGGCATCAAGGCCACGGTTTTCAACTGCCCCGAGATACGCACCAACTCGTCCGACATCTTCGTAGGTGTCGAACTGTCGCTGTTCCCTTTACTCAAGGCGCTGAAGAAGGAACAGGGCGGAGCCTGGGCGGAGGCACAATGGAAAGCCTGCCGCGAGGTATTGCTGGAAGGACAATCCCTGGAAAGCCTGCTGCAGAAAATCGATGACTACAACGCCAGCAGCGTAATGAAAGGATTCCGGGATTTTGCCGCATGGCCGATGCCGAATTCGGCCGAACTGGCCGACATCATGATAGGCACATCGGAAGAAATCACGAAGATGCACAAGAGCCGGGACGCACTCGTGACCGACGTGTTGAGTGCCTTGGTACTGGAGGGAACCGGGCCTTTGATGTTCCATGAAGCTTCCAATCCTGCCGCGCCCGTGCTGTGGCTGAATCACGATGTCATCGCCAAGCAGCTGAATCAAATGCACAACTGACGTGCATGCTCCGGAACCCGCCCAGTTCGGGTTCCGCCCCCCAAACCCGCCTGTTTCGCCTCATTACATTGCAATCAATTCAATAAGTTGCAATCAATCACAGCAATCCATCGTCATTTAAGCGCCCCTTAAGCTAGCCCTCCTAATCTGCAACCCTCGCAATGCTACTTAGGAGACAAAAATGATTCGTACATTACATGTGTTGCTACTGGCATTTGTGGCTGTCGCAGGTTTGATGTCGCTGTCTGCTTCGGCACAAACGCCAGACGACGCGCTTGCAGCGCTTACAAACGAGGCTAAAAGCACCGCTCCAACCTTCAAGGGATTCTCGGCAGGAGCCGGTGAACGCTTCTTCAGGCAAACGCACGGCAACGAATTGAGCTGTGCATCCTGCCATACCGAGAATCCTGCCGTAGCCGGCAAGCATGCCAAGACCGGCAAGATCATCAAGGCGCTGGCACCGGCCGCGAATGCGGAACGTTTCACCGATGCCGCAAAAGTGGAAAAATGGTTCAAGCGCAACTGCAACGATGTGCTGGGCCGCGTCTGCACAGCACAGGAAAAGGGCGATGTGCTCGCCTACCTGCTCACTGTAAAGCCATAAGGAGAAGACCATGTCGTTCGAAAACGGAAAATTGTTACGGTTGTTCGCTGCCGTCGTATTGATGACGGGTGTAATGATGTCTGCCGCCCATGCTGAAGACGATGACGATGATGATGAGCGCATGCCCGCAGTCAAGAATGTTCTGTGGCAAACCGAATGCGGATCTTGTCATGTGGCCTTTCCGCCGCGTTTGCTCCCCGCCGAGTCATGGCGTGCAGTGATGTCCGGACTGGACAAACACTTTGGCAGCGATGCCAGCCTGGATGCCAAATCCGCGCATGAGATAGGCGCCTTCCTGGAGAAGAATGCGGGCAGCAGCCGGCACTCAGCCCCGGGCAAGCCCATCCTGCGCATTACCGAAACCCGCTGGTTCCTGCATGAGCATGACGAGGTCCCGGATCGCACATGGAAAAACCCCAAGGTAAAAAGCGCGGCCAACTGTGCGGCCTGCCACATTCAGGCGGAAAACGGCAACTACAGCGAACACAACATCAAAATCCCCAAATAGCAGGAGAACATCATGATGCAACGTATCTTGGTTTGGGATGTACCGACACGGGTCTTTCACTGGCTGCTGGCCATTTCGTTTGCCGGCGCTTTTCTGACCGCCGAGTCGGAGCGTTACCGCGATATCCATGTGCTGCTCGGCTACACCCTGCTCGGGCTGATCGCATTCAGGCTGCTATGGGGCTTCGTCGGTTCGCGTTATGCGCAGTTCCGTTCGTTCCTGTTCAAGCCCGGTGAGATCGCGGCTTATGTCGCCTCGCTGGTCAAAGCCAGGCCAAAGCATTATGTGGGGCACAACCCGGCCGGCAGCGTGGCAGTCTTTGCGCTGTTGGCTCTGGGCCTCGCCTGCGGCGTGAGCGGCGTGATCATGTTCCAGGATATCGGCGGCGATGTGCTGGAAGAGTTGCACGAAATGCTGGCTTTCGCCATGCTGACAGTCGTAGCGCTGCATGTCGCAGGAGTGCTGCTGAGCAGCGTGATGCATCGCGAGAATCTGGTGCGCTCCATGATCACCGGTTTCAAGTCCGCACATCCGAACGCAGGTATCCGTCGCGCTCACGCATGGCTAGGTGTCATAATGCTCGCGGCAGTCCTGGCATTCTGGATACGCTATCCGGCAACCGGAGTAACGCCGCCAAACCTGAATGTATCGCAGGCCGAACAGCAACACGATAACGACTGAGACTATAGCCCCTGACAACCAGAACATGCGCATACTGGTAATCGAAGACGATGCCCTGTTGGGCGATGCGATTCAAGCCGGCTTGAAGCAGGCAGGCTATGCCGTGGACTGGATGAAGGACGGCATATCGGCCGACCAGGCGCTCAGCACCGAAGATTACGCAGCCGCAGTTCTGGATCTGGGGTTGCCGCGCATGTCAGGGCTGGAAGTATTGCGGCGTTTACGTAGCCGCGATACGCCGATACCGGTGCTGATCCTCACTGCGATGGATGCGGTAGAGGATCGCATCAAGGGCCTGGATGCCGGCGCGGACGACTACATGGTCAAGCCGTTCGATATGGGTGAACTGGCGGCCAGACTGCGTGCGCTGATCCGCCGCGCCAGCGGCAAGGCCACGCCTGCCCTGCAGGTTGCCGGAGTGGAGCTTGAACCCGCCGCTCACCGTGTGCTGTATCGCAATAATGCCCTCGTATTGCCGGCCAAGGAATTTGCCGTGCTGCACGCCCTGATGCTTAATGCCGGAAGAGTGTTGTCGCGCACCCAGATCGAGGAACAGCTTTATGCCTGGGGCGAGGAAGTCGAGAGCAATGCGGTCGAAGTGTATATCCACCATTTGCGCCGCAAACTGTTTCCCGAGCTGATCGAGACCATCCGCGGCGTGGGTTATCTGATCCCCAATGACAAGAATGTTTGAAATACGCGGACATGGCTCGTTAAAACAAAGGCTGCTGGCACCGGCCCTGACGATTGTCATCATCGTTTGGCTCGGAGCGACCGCCTTTACCTATTTCGATGCACGTGAAGAATTCGGCGAGATCCTCGACGCGCACCTCGCCCAATCAGCCACGCTGCTGGCCGCCCAGGCCTCGCATGAACTCGATGAAATCGAAACCGAGCATACTCCGATACTGCACAAGTATTCGCTTCGTGTCGCGTTTCAGGTGTGGGAGGACGGACATGTTCTGCGGCTGCACTCCGCCAACGCGCCGGCGCAGCCTCTGGCTGATCGCAAGCAGGGTTTCAGTGACAAGATCATCGACGGACATCGCTGGCGCGTCTTCAGCACTTGGGATGATTCCGGTAAAAACCTGATCCATGTGGCGGAAAGCACAAAAGAGCGCGACGAACTGGCGCGCGCGATCGCTGGGAACCTGCTTCACCCCCTGTGGTTCTCGCTCCCCTTGCTGGCATTCCTGCTCTGGATGGCAGTGACTCGCGGCTTGCGCCCGCTGGTCAAGCTGACCCGGGAAGTGGCATTGCGAGAGCCGGAGAACCTTGCACCGCTGAATGCGGGGACGGCGCCGCGCGAAGTGGTGCCACTGATCGAACGCCTCAACAAGCTTTTCGCCCGCATCGACGCGTCCATGCAGAAAGAACGCCGCTTCACCGCCGACGCCGCGCACGAATTGCGCACTCCGGTGGCGGGCATCAAGGCCCAGGCGCAAGTGGCCCGTACCGCTTCCAGCGAAACAGAACGCCTCCATGCGCTCGATAACGCCATCCTCGGTTGTGACCGCGCCGCCCACCTGATCGACCAGTTGCTCACCTTGGCGCGCATCGACACATTAGGCGATGAAACGACCGAGCCTTGCCAGCTCCGGGCCATCGCTGCGGAAGTCATTGCCGCCATCGCACCGACTGCGCTGAACCTGGACGTGCGTCTCGAATTACTGGAAGGCAAAGAATCGGCGGTGCGCGGCAATCCGGTCTTGCTACGGATATTGTTGCGCAACCTGATCGACAACGCCGTGCGCCATACCCTGCCGGGCACATCGGTCCGGATCGATATCGCGGATGAGCAAGGCCAGGTTTTCCTGACGGTTGCCGACGATGGTCCAGGCATTCCGGAAGCGGAATTGGATAAAGTGTCGGAACGGTTTTATCGCCCCTTGGGCACCCGCGCCAGCGGAAGCGGCTTGGGACTTTCGATCGTCAAGCGTATCGCCGAGATTCACTCTGCATCGTTGCAGCTTGCTCCGAACAGGAACGGAAAGGGATTGAACGTAACGGTGACTTTCAAGTCCTAGCTTTTAGTTGCACTTCCGTGCGCGGATCGAGGCAACTAACGCCCGCCTCGTCAATGAGTTAGAATGCACTCACCGAAACACTTCCCAACTCGGATATTTTTGGTTAGGATGCCTCCCCAATCCAGTTGCACATCCAAGCGGCGTAGACCGCATCCAAAACAATAAAACTTAAATTTAAGCGAGAAACAAACATGAGCGAACATATCCGTTATGTCACCGATGCCACTTTTACCGCCGAGGTACTGCAATCGCCGCTACCCGTGCTGGTGGACTACTGGGCAGAATGGTGCGGCCCCTGCCGCATGATCGCCCCGATCCTGGATGAAGTTTCCAAGGAATATGCAGGCCGTCTGAACGTCGCCAAGCTGAACGTGGACGAGAACCAGCAGACGCCGCAAAAATACGGTGTTCGCGGTATCCCGACACTGATGTTGTTCAAGAACGGCAACATCGAGGCAACCAAGGTCGGCGCATTGTCAAAATCCCAACTCACCGCCTTCATTGACAGCCACATCTGAACCCTTTAACCTCCGCCCGCTGCTGCCCTGTTTCGTCCTGAAACCAAGCCATACCAAATAAGTTAAGACACTCAAGGCAGTCCGGCGCGGGATGACCCGCAAAACTCCCAAGAAAAACCAAGTCTCACTTCCCAGGCAACTTCATCACAACCCAGCGCTTTCGCGCCCTATCTACATATGCACCTATCCGACCTCAAGACCAAACACATCACCGAATTGGTGGAAATGGCAACCACCAATCAGATTGACAATGCCAACCGCATGCGCAAGCAGGACCTGATCTTCGCGCTCTTGAAGAATCAGGCAAAAAAGGGCGAAAGCATCTTCGGTGAAGGCACATTGGAAGTGCTGCCGGATGGCTTCGGTTTCCTGCGATCTCCGGATACTTCTTACCTGGCAGGCCCGGATGACATCTATGTCAGTCCCAGCCAGGTACGCCGCTTCAATCTGCATACCGGCGATTCGATCGAGGGCGAGATTCGCACCCCCAAAGAGGGCGAGCGCTATGTAGCTCTGGTCAAGGTGGACAAAGTCAACGGCGAACCGCCCGAGAACGCCAAGAACAAGATCCTGTTTGAAAACCTTACCCCGCTATTTCCCGACCCAACACATGACTCTGGAGCGCGACATCCGCGCGGAAGAGAACATCACCGGACGCATCATCGACATCGTCGCCCCCATCGGCAAGGGACAGCGCGGTCTGCTGGTCGCCTCGCCCAAGTCCGGCAAGACCGTGATGCTGCAGCATATCGCCCACTCCATCGCCTCCAACAACCCGGATGCCGTGCTGATCGTACTGCTGATCGACGAACGCCCCGAAGAAGTGACCGAGATGAGCCGCACCGTGCGCGGCGAAGTGGTCGCTTCCACCTTCGACGAACCGGCTACCCGCCACGTGCAGGTCGCTGAAATGGTCCTGGAAAAGGCCAAACGCCTGGTTGAACATAAAAAAGATGTGGTTATCCTGCTGGACTCCATTACCCGTCTGGCGCGCGCCTACAACACCGTCATCCCCTCTTCCGGCAAAGTATTGACCGGCGGCGTGGACGCCAACGCACTGCAGCGCCCCAAGCGCTTCTTCGGCGCGGCGCGTAACGTGGAAGAAGGCGGTTCGCTGACCATCATCGCCACGGCGCTGGTCGATACCGGCAGCCGCATGGACGACGTGATCTACGAAGAATTCAAGGGCACCGGCAACATGGAAATCCACCTCGATCGCCGCATGGCCGAGAAACGCATCTACCCGGCCATCAACGTCAACCGTTCCGGCACCCGCAAGGAAGAATTGTTGATCAAGCAGGACCTGCTGCAGCGTATCTGGGTGCTGCGCAAGCTGCTCTACCCAATGGACGAGCTGGAAGCGATGGAATTCCTGCTGGATAAAGTGAAAGCCACCAAAAACAATGCGGAGTTCTTCGACTCCATGAAGCGTTAAGGCCCATAAAAAAGGGTTTTGACGGTTCGGCAGGTTTATGTATAATGCGCGGCTCTGAAAAACCGCATCAAGCGAGGTCGTTATGTACGCAGTAATCAAAACCGGTGGCAAGCAATATCGCGTTGTCGAAGGTGAAACCCTGAAGATCGAATCCGTTGAAGGCGATGTTGGCGGCGCGATCGTATTGGACAAAGTGCTGATGGTTGGCAATGGCGACAAGGTCTCCGTTGGCAAGCCTCTGCTGAGCGGTGCTACCGTCAAGGCGACGATCATCGCCAACGGTCGCCACGACAAAGTGACCATCTTCAAGATGCGTCGTCGTAAGCACTACCAGAAACATCAAGGTCATCGTCAAAACTACACTGAGATCCGCATCGACGGCATCTCGGCTTAATTCTGAAGGAGCTGCAACATGGCATCGAAAAAAGGCGGGGGTAGTACCAGTAACGGCCGCGACTCACACTCAAAACGACTGGGTGTCAAGAGTTACGGCGGCGAACTGATCAACGCGGGCAGCATCATCGTGCGCCAGCGCGGTACGCAAGTTCACGCGGGCGACAACGTCGGCATGGGCAAGGATCACACTCTGTTCGCCAAGATCACCGGCAAGGTGGTATTTGCGATCAAGGGCGCTGCTAAACGCAAGACAGTCAGCATCGTCGCTGCTTAAGCTTTCAAGCAGTTAGAATGAGCCCTATCGCGAGGTAGGGCTTTTTTATTTTCAGCATCAATTCCCTCTCCCGCAAACGGGAGAGGCCAGGGTGAGGGTCAGCGCACAGAACTGCTCTTGTGGCATCGCACCGCCCCTCATCTCCGCAATCAACCGGGTGGAAGGTGTATGAAATTCATCGACGAATCAAAAATTGAAGTCATCGCTGGCAACGGCGGCAACGGCGCGGCCAGCTTTCGTCACGAGAAATACATCGAAAAGGGCGGGCCGGACGGCGGCGACGGCGGGCGCGGCGGCAGCGTGATCGCCATCGCCGACCGCAACATCAACACCTTGGTGGATTACCGCTTCGCGCGCATGCATCGCGCCAAGAACGGAGAATCCGGCCGCGGTGCGGACTGTTACGGCAAAGGTGCGGACGACGTCATCCTGCGCATGCCGGTAGGCACGGTCATCACCGATATCAACAGCGGGCAAGTCATTGCCGACCTCACCCATGACGGCGAAAAGGTCCTGCTCGCCAAGGGCGGTGCTGGCGGACTGGGTAACCTGCATTTCAAATCCAGCACCAACCGCACGCCGCGCCAATGCACGCCGGGCGAAGAAGGCGAACGCCGCGAGTTGCGTCTGGAACTGAAGGTGCTGGCCGATGTCGGCCTGCTGGGCATGCCCAACGCCGGCAAATCGACCTTCATCCGGGCAGTATCCGCCGCGCGCCCCAAGGTGGCCGACTACCCTTTCACCACCCTGCACCCCAATCTCGGCGTGGTACGCGTCTCGGAAGAGAAGAGTTTCGTCATCGCCGATATCCCCGGCCTGATCGAAGGCGCGGCCGAAGGCGCCGGCCTGGGGCACCAGTTCCTGCGCCATCTGGCGCGAACCCGCCTGTTGCTGCATCTGGTGGATCTCGCCCCCCTGTATGAAGGCGTCGATCCAGTGCATGAGGCGCATGCCATCCTGAACGAACTGAAGAAATACGACGAGGAACTCTACAACAAGCCGCGCTGGCTGGTACTGAACAAGCTGGACCTGCTGGAGGACCGCGAGGAAAAGGTCGCCGCATTCCTCAAGGCGTTCGGTGACAACACACGCTACTTCGCCATTTCCGCCATCAACGGCGAGGGCTGCAAGGAATTGACTTACGCTATCATGGAGCACCTCAACCAAATTGCTGCGCAAGAGCAGGATGCCGTCGCCGACAGCGCACAAGAGACTGAGATCGACGTTCACGACCCGTTAATCTGAAAAACTTCGCATGAATACCGTTCTGACCCAATCCAAACGCATCGTCGTCAAAGTCGGCAGCAGCCTCGTCACCAATCAAGGCGAAGGCTTGGATCTGAATGCGCTTAACAACTGGGCCAAGCAGATCGCCTCCTTGCGCACGAATGGTTGCGAGGTCGTGCTGGTCTCCTCCGGCGCCATCGCCGAAGGCATGCAACGCCTGGGCTGGAAGAAGCGCCCCAGCGCCGTGCACGAGCTGCAGGCTGCGGCTGCGGTTGGCCAGATGGGCCTGGTGCAGGCCTATGAAAGCTGCTTCCGCCAGCACAAGATCCATGCAGCACAAGTACTGCTGACCCATGCCGACCTCGCCGACCGCGAACGCTACCTCAATGCCCGCTCCACGTTGCGCACCCTGCTGACGCTGGGCGTGATACCCATCATCAACGAGAACGACACCGTGGTCACCGACGAAATCAAGTTCGGCGACAACGACACGCTGGGCGCATTGGTCGCCAACCTGATCGAAGCCGATGCCTTCGTGATCCTCACCGACCAGATCGGCCTATTCACCGCCGATCCGCGCAAGGATCCCGGCGCCACGCTCGTCAGCGAAGCACAGGCGGGCGATGAGAAACTGGAATTGATGGCGGGCGGCGCCGGCAGCGCCATCGGACGCGGCGGCATGCTCACCAAGATCCTCGCCGCCAAACGCGCAGCACGCAGCGGCGCGCACACTGTCATCGCTTCCGGCCACGAGCGCGACGTATTGCCGCGCCTGCTGCAAGGCGAATCCATCGGCACCCTGCTCACCGCCAGCTCGCTGTCGCTGGACGCGCGCAAACAATGGCTCGCAGACCATCTGCAAGTCAGCGGCAAAGTCATGCTGGACGCCGGAGCGCTACGCGTCCTGCGTAACGAAGGCAAAAGCCTGTTGCCCATCGGCGTCACTCAGGTCAGCGGTGAATTCCAGCGCGGCGCCGTCGTTGCCATACTCGACACTGGGGGGCAAGACATCGCGCGCGGCCTCATCAACTACAGCGCCGCCGAGGCGCGCCGCATTGCGGGCAAAGCCAGTGGCGAGATCGAGAGCATTCTCGGCTATGTGGATGAGCCGGAGTTGATACACAGAGACAACCTCGTTTTGCTTTAAAAAGCAAAATGAAGGTGCGGTAGCTGAGCCGCTAGGGGATTTGTTCAATCCCCAACAACCTGGCAACCGCCACAGCGTCGAATGGCCAGCCTAGCTCTTCCCCTGTGTCCATGCGCAGCAGCACGGGAATGCGAGACCCATACTTCTCCAGCAACGAGTCCTCCTCGGCGATATCGATATACTCGGCTTCAACCTGAACCTGGCGAAGCACGGCTTCCGCCTCTTCGCACAGATGGCAGAATTCGGTACCGTATAGTGTGACTGTGGTCTGCATTATCTATATTGCCTTCCCGTTCCGCATCCTTATCCAGAATTTCTCAACCTCGACCGCTGCGAACAGAAACACGCCAAAGCCGACAATCCTGGTCCATGCGGGCAAATCGATACCGACCGTGCCGAACATCTGCTGCATCGCATGAACATAAGTGAACAGTAGCTGGAGCAAGACCAGAACCGCGATGGTCGATAACACAATGGTGTTGCCCATGAGCCCTTCGCGGGACAACACTGGCGCAAACAGATAACGGCAATTGAACAGATAGAATATCTCGCCCATCACCAGCGCATTGACCGCGACTGTTCGGCTTTCTTCGATACCGGTGCCGCGTGCGCTTTCCCACAGAAACAGGATGAATGGCCCCGCCGTCAGCAAGGCGGAGACGAACACGATGCGCCATAGCAAGAAGCCAGACAGGATAGGCTCATGCGATGCGCGCGGCGGGCGGCGCATCACACCGGCTTCGCTCCTCTCGAACGACAGCGCCAATGCCAACGTCACCGCCGTGACCATATTCACCCACAGTATCTGTACCGGCGTGATCGGCAGCGTCATGCCAAACAGGATCGCGACCAGCACCATACCCGCCTCGCCGCCATTGGTCGGCACGACAAACACGATCGCCTTCTTGATGTTGTCATACACAGTGCGGCCTTCCTGCACCGCATGCGCGATGGTGGCGAAATTGTCGTCTGCCAGCACCATCTGCGCGGCCTCCTTGGCGACTTCCGTACCCCTCATGCCCATTGCCACGCCGACATCGGCACGCTTCAGGGCGGGGGCATCGTTGACGCCATCGCCCGTCATGGAGACGATCTCGCCGTTGGCCTGCAACGCTTCCACCAATCGCAATTTGTGCTGCGGGCTGGCGCGGGCGAATACATCCGCCTCGCTCACGGCCTTGCGCAGCGCTGCATCATCCATGCTGTCCAGCTCGCCGCCCGTCAGGACGCGACCTTCGCCAATCCCCAGTTGCGCGGCGATGGCGCGCGCGGTTTCGGCATGGTCGCCGGTGATCATCTTGACCCGTATGCCCGCCGCCCGGCACTCGCGCACGGCGATGATCGCCTCCTCGCGGGGCGGGTCGGTGATGCCGACCATACCGAGCAGGGTGAATCCGGACTTCATATCGTCAAAATTCAGCTCGCGCTGTGTTGTGGCGACAGGCTTTACCGCCAAAGCCAGTACACGCTGCCCCAGTGCCCCAGTCTTCGCCATCTTGCCAAGCCAGTCGTTCGAATCAAGCGGCACATCTTCACCTGCACAGCGCTGCCGGCTGCACATCGCCAGCACTTCTTCCGGCGCGCCCTTGACGAACACCAAGGCATGCCCGGCGTGGTCGTGGTGCAGCGTCGCCATAAAGCGATGCTCCGACTCGAACGTAATCACATCGGTGCGCGGCAATGCGCCATGCTCGAACGACGCATCCAGCCCGGCCTTCAATGCCAAGGTCACCAGTGCACCCTCAGTCGGGTCGCCCGCTACCTGCCAGCCCCCCCCACTCTCGCTCAGTACACTATCGTTGCACAACAAGCCTGCACGAAACAGATCGAGCAGTTCGGCTTGACTGGTGACATCCACCGCTCGCCCGCCAATACTGAATCCGCCGCGCGGCGCGTAGCCGCCCCCGCTCACTTCCAGCTCCTGCCGGGCGGTCAGCACGCGCTGCACCGTCATCTCGTTGCGCGTCAGCGTGCCGGTCTTGTCGGTGCAGATCACCGTCACCGAGCCCAACGCCTCGACCGCAGGCAAACGCCGGACGATGGCATTGCGCCTGGCCATGCGCTGCACGCCAAGCGCCAGGGTAATCGTCATGATGGCTGGCAAACCTTCAGGAATCGCCGCGACCGCCATACTCACGGCAGCGAGGAACATGTCGCCGACCGCGTTGTGATGCACCAGCCAGCCGAAAAAGAAAGTGATACCCGCCAGCAACAGGATGGCGATGGTGAGCAAGCGCCCGAAATCTGCGATCTGCCGCAGCAACGGAGTGGAGAGCTCCTGCACCTGCTCCAACATGGCGCTGATGCGCCCGATCTCGGTCTTGTCCGCTGTAGCCACCACCACGCCCATGCCCTGCCCATACACCACGAGCGTGCCGGAATATGCCATGCAGACGCGGTCGCCGAGCACGGCATTTTCTGCACCTTCGGCAACGGCTTTTTCGATGGGCACGGATTCACCGGTCAGCGCGGCTTCCTCGACACGCAGATTCTTCACAGTCAGCAACCGCAGATCGGCGGGCACCTTGTCGCCGGATTGCAGCAGCACAACATCGCCCGGCACCAGCGACTCCGCCGCAATCACCTCGCGCCTGCCGTCGCGCAGCACAGTCGCCTCCGGCGACAACATGCGGCGGATTGCGTCCATCGCCTTCTCCGCCTTGCCTTCCTGCAGGAATCCGATGATGGCGTTGATGACCACCACGCCGAGAATCACGCCGGTATCCACCCAATGCGCGAGCAGGATAGTGACCACGGCCGATGCCAGCAGCACATAGATCAACACATTGTGGAATTGCAGCAGAAAGCGCAGCAACGGGCCGCGACGCCGGGGAGGCGTCAGGTGGTTAGGGCCGTGCCGGGCAAGGCGCTGCGCCGCTTCGTCGCGGCTCAAACCCTGCATGTTCGAAGCAATGGCCTCCAGCACTTGTTGTGTGGATAGCGCGTGCCATTCGCTCATCGCTTTCTCCTGAACAGACTATCGTTCAGGATTCTAGCACTCGCCTCGCGCAAGCCGGTCCTCAAACCGATCTAACGTCCCGGCACTAAAAAGCTCAGCCCCGCTCGTACCACCCCTGGCTGCGCTTCACCAGATAGACCACGCTCAGCATCACCGGCACCTCGATCAACACTCCCACCACCGTCGCCAGCGCCGCGCCGGACTGAAAGCCGAACAGACTGATGGCGGCCGCCACGGCGAGTTCGAAGAAGTTGGATGCGCCGATCAATGCCGATGGTCCTGCCACGCAATGCGCTTCGCCGAAACGGCGGTTGAGCCAGTAGGCAAGGCCCGAGACGAAGTACACCTGGATGGTGATCGGCACGGCAAGCATCAGGATGATCGAGCGGCTGCGCCACGATGGCCTCGCCTTGAAACGCGAACAGCAGCACCAGCGTCAGCAGCAACGCTACGATGGAAATGGGGTTCAGCATCCCCAACACGCGATGCAGTGCGGCCTGCCCGCCGCGTGCCAGCAGATATTTCCGCCACAGCTGTGCCAGCAGCACGGGAACGATGATATAGAGCACCACGGACACGATCAGCGTGTCCCACGGCACGATGATGGACGAGATGCCGAGCAGCAACGCCACCAGCGGTGCGTAGGCGAACACCATGATGGTGTCGTTCAGCGCCACCTGGCTCAGGGTGAACAGAGGTTCGCCGTTCACCAGGCGGCTCCATACGAACACCATCGCGGTACAGGGCGCCGCCGCAAGCAGGATGAGCCCGGCGATATAGCTGTCAATCTGTTCTGCCGGAAGGTACTGGGCGAACAGTTGGCGGATGAACAACCAGCCGAGCAAGGCCATGGTGAACGGCTTGACCGCCCAGTTGATGAACAGCGTGACGCCAAAACCGCGCCAGTGCTTGCGCACCTCGCGCAAGGCATAGAAATCGATGCGCAACAGCATGGGGATGATCATGACCCAGATCAGCAGGCCGACCGGGATGTTGACCTTGGCGACCTCCAGCGTCCCAGCCAGTGGAACGGTGCAGGAATCGTCTGCCCCAGCACCACGCCGACGACGATGCACAGGAAGACCCAGAGGGTCAGATAGCGCTCAAATAGATTCATGACTTTCTCCTTATGTGTCCGATGCCGCCGGCAGGTCAACCCGCCGCCAGCTGCAGCAGGCGTTCAACGCCAACCGGCTCTTCCTTGAGCAACGGCACGACTGCATAACGTTGCGCGTGCCGGCTGGCGACCGCGTCGATTTCGCGCAGCTCGTTCGCGGCCCGTTGTCGCAGCAAGGCTGATTTTGCTGAAGCCGCCGCCACGCTGGTATTGATGATCCATGCCCACGGCTCGATGCCGGCGCGGCGCAGATCGGCCTGCAGATTCGCGGCTTCCAGCACCGGCGTGGTCTCTGCCAACGTCGCGATCAGCACCTTGGTCTGCTTGCTGTCCTGCAATTGCATCATCGGCGTGGTGTAATGCATCCCCGTTTTGCCCATCTGGCGCGTGATCTCGCGGTGATAGGCGCCGGTCGCATCCAGCAGCAACAGGGTGTGCCCGGTGGGGGCCGTGTCCATCACCACGAACTTCCTGCCCGCTTCGCGGATGATGCGGGAAAACGCCTGAAATACGGCGATCTCCTCGGTGCACGGCGAGCGCAGGTCTTCTTCCAGCAGTGCGCGGCCTTGCGCATCGAGTTGCGCGCCCTTGGTGTCCAGCACATGCTGGCGATAGCGTTCGGTTTCGGCATGAGGATCGATGCGGCTCACCGTCAGGTTGTCGAGCGAGCCGCTCAGCGTTTCTGTCAGGTGCGCGGCCGGATCGGAAGTGGTGAGATGCACCGGCAAGCCGCGGTGCGCCAGTTCCACGGCGATGGCGGCCGCCAGGGTGGTCTTGCCGACGCCGCCCTTGCCCATCAGCATCACCAAGCCATGCCTGTCCGCCGCAATGCCATCCACCAGTTCCGACAGGCTCGGCTCGTCCAGTTCGATGGGTGCATCCACTTTAATCTGCGTTTGTGGCACTGCATCCACCAGCAGTTGGTGCAGCGCATCCAGCCCGACGAGGTTGAATGGCTTGAGCATGACCTGGTCGCTGGGCAGCGCCTTCAACACTTCCGGAATGGCGCTGAGCGCAGTCTGCTCGCGTTCGTGAATCGCCGCGGCCAGCGGGTCATTTGCCGTTTCGGCGTGCGGCAGAATGCCGTTGATGACCAGGTACTGCTGCTGCAAGCCAATGGCGGCAAGTTCTTCATGGGTGCGAGCGACTTCGCGCAAGGTTGCCTGCTGGGCGCGGGCAACCAGAATCAGCCGGGTACGACTGCCATCGGCCAACGCATCGACAGCGGCTTTGTATTGTTCGCGCTGTTTTTCCAGACCAGCCAGGGGACCGAGGCACGACGCATCGCCTTTGCCTTCTTCCAGAAAGCCGCTCCACGCACCGGGCAGTTGCAGCAACCGGATCGTATGCCCCGTCGGCGCGGTATCGAAGAGGATGTGGTCGTAGTCCTTGGTCAGCGTTGAATCGATCAGCAGCGCGGTGAATTCATCGAATGCGGCGATCTCGGTGGTACAGGCGCCGGAGAGTTGTTCCTCGATGCCTTTGACCACGGCGTCAGGCAACACGCCGCGCACCGGGCCGACAAGGCGGTCGCGATAGGCCTGAGCCGCCGCCTGCGGATCGATCTCCAGCGCGTCCAGGCGCGGCACAGCAGGAATGGCGGTGATGTGATTGCCGATGGCGATGCCGAACACCTGGCCGACGTTGGAGGCCGGGTCGGTGCTGACCAGCAGCACGCGCTTTCCGGATTCCGCCAATCGGATAGAGGTAGCGCAGGCGATCGAGGTCTTGCCCACTCCACCTTTGCCGGTGAAGAACAGGAACCGCGGCGGCTGTTCGAGGAATCTCATGGGCAACTCCAGTTCTTTTGCAGTTATCCGCAGCACTTGGCGGCAGGTTTATCAGCGGTCGCTGACGCCGGAGTACAGCATGGGCTTTGCTTGGTCGCAGTGTCAGGGGTGGATGCACCGACATAACGCTCTGCAAGTTTCAGGATTGCGCGCGCCGGGGTGTCCTTGACCATCTGCGCCATATCCACGGCACGGCGCATGTCCGCATCGCTGACGCCGAGCTTGCGCGCCTGGTCGTAATGGTATTTGAAGCAAGGCTCGCAATTGCTGGCGATCGCCGCACCGATAGCCACCAGTTCCGCAACCTGCTCGGTAAAGAGCGAAGGTGCCGCCGCAATGCCCAGCCACTCAGCCAGTTCGTCGCGATTGGGGTAGCGGCCGGACAAAACGACTTCGCCGTCCAGCAGGATCAGCGGCAGTCCTTCCTGGCCCGAGGTTTCCAGAAAGCGCTTAACCACCGCATTCTCTGCGAAGGCCATCGGTTGCTGTGCCAGATTGAATCGCTCGATCTGCGCGCCATTCTGTTTGGCCCAATCGACATCTGCCGCAAAGCCGACCAATGCCTGATCGACATCGACGCCACACACGCCGGTGCTGCAGCACAGCGCCGGATCGAACACTTGCAGTTTCTTCATCACGATCTCCTTAGTCTTGAATACGGCCGATTTCGGCGAGCTTGTCTTTCAGCACGAGCTTGTCCAGTTTCTCGATGGGCAAGCTCAGGAACAGCTGGATGCGCCGTGCCAATTGCTCGGCAGCCTTCTTGAACGCCGCGCGCCTGGCCTCATCGCCCTCGACATGCGCCGGATCCGGGATGCCCCAGTGCGCGGTAGCCGGATGACCAAGCCACAGCGGGCAGGTCTCGCCCGCGGCGTTGTCGCACACGGTGAAGATGAAGTCGAATTCCGGCGCACCGGGCAAGGCGAACTCGTCCCAGCTTTTGCTGCGCAGGCCTTCGGTGCTGTAGCCCTGCCCCTGCAGCCATTCCAGCGCGCCCGGATTCACCTTGCCTGCAGGCTTGCTGCCGGCGCTCTAGGCCTTGAACTTGCCCTTGCCCAGATTGTTGAACAGCACTTCGCCCAGGATGCTGCGTGCGGAATTGCCGGTACACAGGATAAGTACGTTGTATTGCTTTTCACTCATTCGTTCTTCCTTTGTTAAGTTATCAACATTTTTTTACTGGGGCACACTGTGTCGCATCGCCCGCACAACAATGCTCGGTGAGATAGGCGATCAGATTGTCCATCTCGGCGTAGTTGGCGCTGTAAATCACGAAACGCCCCTCGGTGCGCGACTTGACCAGCTTGGCGTGGGTCAGCGTTTTCAAATGAAACGACAACGTAGCCGGCGGGATGCCCAGCTCCTCCCCCAATGCCCCCGCCGCCACGCCTTCTTTCCCAGCCTGCACCAGCAAGCGGAAGATCGACAAACGCGATTCCTGGGCCAATGCCGCCAGTGCTCCTACCGCCAACTCGACCTTCATCCTTGCCTCCGCCACGATTCTACATTTCCAATATTATAGAAATGTTAAGACGACCGCAACCGGCACACAAAAGATCCATGCATGGCAATCGTGCTAGCATTCAACACAAGGCGGGAAGTCTCGCGAGCGCAATCGGATGCTTATATGTTCATGTTCGTAGAATTGATCATCATCGCCGTACTGGTCGCCGTCGTGGTCATTGCGATACGACCGCCGCGCAAATGAACTACACAAAACAAAAGGGGGCTTGCGCCCCCTTTCTGTTTGTTCCAGCCGACTCTTTTTATCTGCGGCGATGACTGGCGCGACGAATCGGATTCGATGTCTTGTTTTCCATCCAGTTTTTAATGCGGACAGCATCGCCGACACGGGTGCGCTTGCCCCAGGAATCCAGCAGCACGATGACCATCGGCCGGTTGGTTATCCTGGCCTGCATCACCAGGCAACGTCCAGCCTCGCTGATATAACCCGTCTTGCTGAGGCCGATCTCCCACTGGGAATTTTTGACCAGGGGATTGGTGTTGTGAAAGCTCAAAGACCGGCGGCCATCCACCTGCACGATATGCGACGTCGACGTGGTGTAGCGCTGAATATCGGGATAAGCCTGCGCAGCCATCACCATCTTGACCAGATCCTGCGCGGTCGAGACGTTGGTGCTGTTCAATCCTGTCGGGTCGAAGAACTGGGTCGAATCCATGCCCAACTCACGTGCCTTGGCGTTCATCATCGCCAGCATCACCGGCGTGCCGCCCGGGTAAGTGCGCGCCAACGCCGCCGCGGCACGGTTCTCTGAAGCCATTAGAGCCAGTTTGACCAGTTCGTCGCGCGTCAGCGTCATGCCGTCGCGCATGCGGGAACGGGTGCCCTTCAGGTGATCGCGGTCTTCCGCGCTGATGCTGATCGGCTCGTCCATCGGCAATTTTGCATCCAGGATCACCATCGCCGTCATCAGTTTGGTGATGGACGCGATCGGAACGATGTTATCGGCATTCTTGGAGTAGATCGGACGCTGGTCCTGCTCGTCATAGATCATGGCGATGGCAGACTGCAGTCTTGGCGCGGGGCCCCGGCTATAAGTCGCGCCGACAGACTGGTCGTCGCGCACCAATTGCTGATCGTCGCGAACTACCAGGTTTTCGCTTTCATTGTCCGCTGCATGTGCCAGCAGCACATGTCCGAACAAAGCCAGCATGATGATCTTCTTACGCATGATTCCCCTTTTGGACGGCGGATACCGGATACGGGCCGAAGGATACCCTAAAAAATCAAATGAATTCAATGACTGTCGCAAAAGAGCTAATGCTCTTCCTGCTGCTGCAACGCCCACATCTGCGCGTAAATCCCCTGTTTTTCCAACAAGTTACGATGCGTTCCGCGCTCGACGATGCGTCCTTTGTCCATCACCAGAATCTGATGGGCGTCAACGATAGTCGACAGACGGTGTGCAATTACAAGCGTGGTGCGGTTCTGGGCGATGTTATGCAACTCGTCCTGGATGGCTTTTTCGGACTTGGAATCCAGCGCGGAAGTCGCCTCGTCGAAGATCAGGATCGCCGGATTCTTCAATATGGCACGCGCGATAGCGACACGCTGCTTCTCGCCGCCGGAAAGCTTCAACCCGCGCTCGCCCACCATCGAGTCGTAGCCCTGCGGCAGGGATTCGATGAAATGATGGATGTGCGCCGATTGCGCTGCCGCGATCACCTCGTCGCGCGTGGCATCCGGGCGGCCATAGGCGATGTTGTAATAGATGGTGTCGTTGAACAGCACCGTATCCTGCGGCACGATGCCAATGGCCGCCCGCAGGCTGGCCTGGGTCACCGAACGGATATCCTGACCATCCACGGAAATGCTGCCCTCGTTCACGTCATAGAACCTGAATAGCAGCCGCGACAGGGTGGATTTACCCGCCCCGCTCGCCCCCACCACCGCCACGGTATGCCCGGAAGGGATGTCCACGCTCACATCGTGCAATATCTCGCGCGCCGGATCGTAGGAAAAACGCACCTGCTCAAAGCACACCGCGGAACCGTTCAGCTTGAGTGGCTGTGCACCCGGCGCATCCTCGACCTCGCGGTGTTCATCCAGCAGGCGGAACATCTTTTCCATGTCGGCCAGCGCGTTCTTGATCTCGCGGTAGACGAAGCCCAGGAAATGCAGCGGCATGTAGAGCTGCAGCATGTAGACGTTGACCAGCACCAGATCGCCGATGGTCATTGTGCCCTTCACCACCCCATCCGCTGCCAGCAGCATGAGCATCGTCACGCCGATGGCGATGATGATGCTCTGGCCCGCGTTGAGCGTCGCCAGCGAAGTCTGGTTGCGCACAGCCGAGACCTCCCAGCGCTGCATCTGTTCGTCGTAGCGATGCACTTCGTATTTTTCGTTGCCGAAATACTTCACCGTCTCGTAGTTGATCAGGCTGTCGATGGCGCGGGTATTGGCCTTGGAATCCATGTCGTTCATGGTGCGGCGGAACACCATGCGCCATTCGGTGACGACCAGCGTGAAGGCGATGTAGACCAGCAGCGTGGCGAAAGTGATGATGGCAAACCACGGATCGTATTTGACGAACAGGATGCCCGCCACCAATCCTATTTCCAGCAGCGTCGGCAGGATGTTGAACAGCAGGAAGGTCAGCAGGAAGCTGATGCCGCGCGTACCGCGCTCGATGTCGCGCGACACCCCGCCGGTCTGTCGCTCCAGATGGAAGCGCAGGCTCAGGCTGTGCAGGTGCTCGAACACCTGCGACGCCACGCGGCGGATCGCGCGTTGCGTCACCTTGGCGAACAATGCATCACGGATTTCGCCGAACAGCGTGCTGAACAGACGCAGCAGGCCGTAGCCGATGACCAGGAACACCGGAATGGTCAGCATCGCCTGCGGCTTGCTCATCGCATCCACGATGTCCTTGAGCACGAGCGGCACGGCCACGTTGGTAAGCTTCGCCAGGATCAGCAACACGACCACCGCCACCAGCCGGACCTTGAACTCCAGCAGATAGGGCACCAGGCTGCGGATGACGCGCCAATCGGTACGGGTTTTGGCTGAAGGGGTAGGCGAATAGGGGTTCATCTGGAATTCACAATTGAAAACATCCGTCATTATAGCCTGTTGCCCGAGCTCCAAAAAAACGGGCGTCCGCGAGGACGCCCGGAACTCGAGGAGAAGCATGAAAGCGGCGAGGGGGACTCGGTACCGCTCTCGTCTTCCAATCAGCAAGCCCCATGCCACTTTCGCTCCATGTTGATTTTGCAGGGATAGTGCAATTGCAGGAATCGATACCCTGAAGCATCGCGCACCCGGATGTCGCAGCGCGCACCATCGCTGTGCATCATTCCATGCTTGCAGCCCGCGCCGCGCGCAGCGCGGGACCGTATAACGCAACCCGGTCATTCAAGATCACATGCACGGGCATCGCCTCCAGCAGAGGGCGCATTCGCCCCTTATTCAGGAAGGCTTGCATGAAGATGTCGCGCTGGAACAACGGCAATATCTTGGGCGCAATGCCGCCACCCACATGCAATCCGCCGCGGCTCATGGTCTTCAATGCCAGGTTGCCCGCCTCCGCACCATAGAGCTGCACGAAGATATCCAGCGTCTCGATACAGATGTCGTCGCGGCCACTTAGCGCCGCGCGGGAAATGACCGCAGCCGCATCATTCTCGCGCATCTCTTCCACTTGCCACTGCGGCATGACAGCCTTGCGGTAGGCCCGCAGAAAGTCATGCAAGTCGAGCAGCCCCATGCCCGAGACGACGCGCTCCCAGCTGACATGCCCATACCGACGCTGCAAATATCGCAACAGTTCCATCTCCAGATCGCTTTGCGGACTGAAGCTGGTATGCCCGCCCTCGGTGGCGTAGGGATGATACTGTTGCCCGTCCCAGTACAACCCCGTTTCACCCAGCCCTGTGCCAGCGGCGATGATGGCAGAGTTGCCGCATGCATCCGGTGCGCCTTTCTGCAGGATCAACAGGTCTTCAACACCCAGGGCCGGGAGTCCGTAAGCAACCGCCTCCAGATCGTTAAGCAAACTGCAGGTGATGAAACCGAAGCGCTGCTGCAACACATCGGCTTCGATATACCAGGGCAGGTTGGTGACGCGTACCACCCTGCCCTGCACCGGCCCGGCAATGCCGAATGCCGCATGGACTGGCACTTTCGCATGCACAAGAAAATCCGCCAGCAAAGCGTCGAAGGTGGCGAAGTCGCGGCTCGGGTAACTGGCCTCGCGCTCGATGCGCAGCTGCGTGCCGGCAACCTCGACTAACGCCAGCCGCGTCTTGGTTCCACCGATATCACCCGCAATGACAGTACTCATCTCAAATGACTCAACCATTCTTGTTGTCGCTGTCAACCTGGGTATCTATAGGCGCCACATGCCAGATGCGTTCGGCATATTCCCGGATGGTGCGGTCGCTTGAAAATTTACCCATCCCGGCCACGTTGAGAATGGCGCGCTTTGTCCATTCCTTCGAATCAAGGTACAACTCACTCACCCTGTCCTGGCAGGCAACATAGGAAGCGAAATCAGCCATGACCAGAAAATGATCGCCGTGCTTGAGCAGTGCATCGACGACATCCTGATATCGCGCCGAATCATCCGGACAGAAATATCCCGGAAGCGATCATATCCAGCGCCTGTTTCAACTCGGCATTGCCATTGTAATAGCTCAGCGGATCGTAGCCCTCGCGACGTACCGCCTCGGCTGCCTCTGCGGTCAGTCCGAACAGGAAGAAGTTCTCCTCCCCTACTTCTTCGCGTATCTCGATGTTCGCTCCATCCAGCGTGCCGATCGTGAGCGCGCCGTTCAGCGCCAGCTTCATGTTACCCGTACCGGAGGCTTCCATCCCGGCGGTGGATATCTGTTCGGACAGATCGGCAGCCGGCACGATGCGCTCGGCATTGGAAACATCATAGTTGGGGATGAACACCAGTTTCAGCTTGCCGCCGACCTGCATGTCGTTATTGACGATATCGGCAACGTCATTGACAAGCCGGATGATGAGTTTGGCCATTGCATAGCCGGGCGCAGCCTTGCCGGCGACGATGACGGTACGAGGCACGATGTTTGGATACTCGCCGGAACGAATGCGGTTGTACAGCGTGATAACGTGCAGCACGTTGAGCAATTGCCGTTTGTATTCGTGGATGCGCTTGATCTGGATATCGAACATTGAAGCCGGATCGACCTCGATGCTGAGTTGCTTGCGTATCAGTCCGGCAAGTTTTTCCTTGTTTGCCTGTTTGACTGCATGGAACTGCTGCAGGAATCCTTCATCACCGGCATGTTCGCGCAGCTTCTGCAGCTGATCGAGGTTTGTCAGCCACTCCTTGCCAATACGCTCGGTGATCAGTTTTGACAATCCCGGGTTGGCCTGATTCAGCCAGCGCCGCGGAGTGATGCCGTTGGTCATGTTGATGATCTTGCCCGGCATGACGCGCTCGAAATCGGCAAAGATGGTGCGCTTCATCAACTCGGTGTGCAGCACGGCAACTCCGTTCACCGTATGGCTGCCTACGATGGCGAGATGCGACATGCGCACGCGACGGACAGTCCCCTCGTCGATGATGGAGAGCCTGCGCAATAATTCTCCGTCACCGGGAAACTGGTGCATCACTTGCTGCAGGAAGCGGTGATTGATCTCGTAGATGATCTGCATATGGCGGGGCAGCAAGGTCTCGATCATCGCCACCGGCCAGGTCTCCAGTGCTTCCGGCATCAGCGTGTGATTGGTATAGGAAAAGATGTGCGTAGTCATGTACCACGCATCGTCCCAGGTCTGCTTATGGACATCCACCAGCAGGCGCATCATCTCGGGGATGGCAATGGACGGGTGCGTGTCGTTCAGTTGCACTGCAAGCTTGTCCGGCAACTGCCCCCAGCTCGGATGGGTCTTCTTGTAGCGAAACAACATGTCCTGCAGCGAGGCGCTAACGAAAAAATACTGTTGTTTCAGCCGCAGTTCGCGTCCCATCTGGGTGGTATCGTTCGGATACAGCACCTTGGACAAATTCTCGGATTCGTTCTTGTCGGCGACCGCCTGGATGTAATCGCCCTGATTGAAATAGCGCAGTTCAAAATCGCGCGAAGATTTCGCCGCCCATAGCCGCATATTATTCACCGTCTGGCCGCCGTAACCGGGAACCGGCGTATCGTAAGCCATCGCCATCACATCGTCGGTCTCCACCCAGTGATGCCGCAAAAAGCCGTCTTCGTGCTTGTATTCCACCACGCGACCGTAGAACTTCACCGGATATAACAATTCAGGGCGCGG
Organism: uncultured beta proteobacterium; assembly: GCA_963840345.1. Classification (GTDB taxonomy): domain Bacteria; phylum Pseudomonadota; class Gammaproteobacteria; order Burkholderiales; family Gallionellaceae; genus Sideroxyarcus. Next base: position 179,938 of record CAWIYO010000001.1, on the reverse strand, counting down.
AAACTCCCAGGGATTGCCGTAACGCAGCCAGTTGTCCGGGTGCTCCATTTGCAGGCCGTTCTCGATGCTCTGGCGAAACATGCCGTACTCATAGCGAATGCCATAGCCGTAGCAGGGCAGATCGAGCGTCGCCATGGAGTCGAGGAAACATGCCGCCAGGCGACCCAAACCACCGTTACCCAGCGCTGCATCAGCCTCGATCTCGGCGACCGCCTCGAACTCCTGCCCCAACTCGTAGAGTGCCGCCTTGCATGACTCATCGATGCCCAGATTGAGCATGGCGTTACTCAGCGTGCGTCCCACCAGGAATTCCAGCGACAGATAGTAGATGCGCTTGGAATCGTCCTCGTAATAGCGCTGCATGGTCTCCATCCAGCGCTCGACCAGGCGGTCGCGCACCGCATACGCAGTGGTCTGGAACCAGTCGCGCGTGGTCGCATTGATGGGATATTTGCTGTTGGAATAGATCAGGTGATCGGCAAGAGAGGCCAGGATCGCCTCCTTGCTCATGCCCGCATTTCGATGTGGCGGTTTCGCTTTGCTGCTCATCGCTCCCCCCATTTGGTGTACGAGCGTTCGTCAGACGCGCGACGGCTCTCGTTTTCGATTTTCCGCGCAGCACAAAGCGGTGTCAATTCGCAAGGCTCAGGAACATGTTATCGCCAACCAGACCAGGCGGCATGCAATGTTTTGATTGCCTGGTTCAATACCCGGGCGATCAATGGCTCTTGGCAATGCCCAGCACACCGATGCTGAATCGTATCAATCCATAACTCATGCGTGCCAGGATGCGGGTGAACAGGTTGGAGCGGGCAAGTTCAACACGCCGCCCATCGCGCTCGATGGCTGCCCACAGACTGCTGCGCAGCTCTCCGGCGAATGCCTTGTCGCGCACGGCCAGATTCGCCTCGCGTGCCAGCAAAAAGCTGAACGGATCGATATTGAACGAGCCTATCGTCGCCCATTCGCCATCGGCGACAGCGACCTTGGCATGCAGATAGCTGGCGTGATATTCGTAGATCTCCACGCCCGCATGGAGCAACCGTCCATACAAGGCGAGCGTGGCGTAATGCTGCAGGCGATATTCCACCTTGCCCTGCAGCAACACCACCACGCGCACCCCGCGCCGTGCGGCATGCACCAGCGCACGGCGGAACAGGCGTCCGGGCAGGAAGTAGGCATTGGCGATGATGACCTCGCGTTTCGCGCCGGCGATGGCCTTGAGATAGGCCCGCTCGATGTCGCGCCGGTGCCGCACGTTGTCGCGCAGCAGCAGTTGCACGTTCGAATCCCGATGCGGCTTGATCAGATACAAGCGCCATCCTTCCGCTTTGACGCGTTTGCGGAAAGCCGCCCAGGAAACCATCTCCCACAGGCGTTGCACCGCCGCGTGCACCTCTCCTGCCAGTTCACCCCGTATGCGCACCGCATAATCCAGACGCGGCGCATCGAAGTCGAACCTCGCAGGAATGTCGTTGATGATGTTGATGCCCCCGACGAAGGCCACTTGGCCATCCATTACCGCCAGCTTGCGGTGCATGCGGCGCAAGCGGCGCTTCCTGCTGCGGCTCAGCGTAAATGGGGAAATCTCGCGCCTGAACCATTGCACTTCCACACCCACCTTGAGCAGCTCGTCCACGAACGCCCCGGGCAGCTCGGCTGAGCCGAAGCCATCCAGCAAAACCCGCACCGACAAGCCGCGCACTGCAGCCCGCTGCAAAGCTTCCGCGACCAGATAGCCGGTCTCGTCGGCGGCAAAGATGTATGTCTCCAGATAGACGGAATGCCGCGCGGCGTCGATGTCTGCGCACAGCTGAGGAAAAAATACCTCCCCGTTCTGCAACAGCGTCAGCTCGTTACCGGAAACCTGATGCACCCTATTCATGATCTCTTCAGTTGCGCGGAGAGTGCCGCGTGATCGGACAAGCGCTGCCATTTGCCGCCGATGTGCACATCGCAATGCTGCACATCGAATCCGCGCACGTAGATACGATCCAGGCGAAAGAGCGGAATTCTCGAAGGGTAGCTGCGTGCGGGTTTGCCCTCTCGCAGATCGAAAACATCGTGCACACCCAGCTTTTCCGCCAGCATATGACTCAACTGGTTACGCCAGTCGTTGAAATCGCCGGCGATGATAAGCGGTGCGCCGTCCGGGATGGTGCTTCGCACATAGTCGATCAAGGCTCGTTTCTGTATCCGGCGCCCTTTGGCGAACAGGCCGAAGTGCGCGCACAGGCAATGTACCCGCAAGGGGGAGGCCGGCTGGTGCCCGGCGGCATCGCCGCCACCCTCTCGCACTACCCGCTGCCCCCCGATCTCGACCTCGCAATGCAGCAAGCCGCGGCTCTCGAAGCGGTGCGCGGAAACATCCTTGTTGATGGATTGTACGATGGGAAAGCGGCTGAGGATGGCATTGCCGTGATGACCTGCGTCATACACCGCGTTCATGCCATAGGCGTGGTGCGCCCAGAACTCATCGGCCAGGAATTCATGTTGCGGTACCGCAGGATAGTCGGTATGCCGTTGCGGATGATGCAAGTGTTCGCCCTGCACCTCCTGCAGGAACACAATGTCGGCATCAAGCTCTCGCAGCCGTTCGCGCAATTCATTGATCACTACGCGGCCGTTGAACTGCGAGAAACCTTTATGAATGTTGTAGGTGGCGATCTTGAGGGTGGTCATGGCTGTATTCTAACCATAATCCCAACTTCGTCGGAGTAGCATGTAGGTTGGGTTAGCGCGCAGCGTGTAACCCAACATCAAAAGCAAAACCGTCGGGGGTAGCCCGACAGCTAGTCACTTTTTCTTGCTTCGCCAAAGAAAAAGTAACCAAAAAGAAGGCGACCCCGGTTTCCCGCCCCTTCGGGGTTCCCTGCGTTGCTCGACTGGACAGGCTTCCTCATAAACTCGCACGATCCGCTACGCGGCCACGTGCTCAAACATATTCGTCAGAATTCCCTGACCAGCCTGCGCTACTCGGCGGCGCACAAGGGAAGGTAAAGAAAAATTCAAAAACATCGCGTGGGCACTTCGTGCCCACCCTACCAGGCTGAGCCAATTTTCAATAGCCTTAGGATGCGAGATGCAAGGCGTTCATCGCCTGATCAATTTCAGCAGTGAGCCTCATGGCCGCATCCTTATCTGTGGGCGCGTTTGGTGGTATTTCAATTGGAGCCCCAAAGCAAATGCGAATAGCAGGTCGGCGAAATAGATGGCTAAAGCTAATTTTTTCCGGCCCTTCATAGAGTGCCGGAACTATTAACCCCTTTGCATGCAGAGCTATGGTTGCGGCACCTCGCTTTGCTTCTGCTTGCCCGCGGTTGCGTGTCCCCTGCGGAAAAATCAAGACGAGCTTCCCCTCTTGCACCAATGAAATCACCTGCTTAATAGTCCCGGCTGAAGGCCGAGCTCGATCAATCGGAAACCCTCCCCCACTCCGAACAAACCAGCCTACGACCGGCTTATCGAAGAGCTCCCTCTTTGCCATTTGATGCAGGGTACGCGGTAGGGCCGAGTAACCCACCCACAACGGATCTGCCCAGCCCACATGGTTGCATACCACGACCTTCCCTTCTGGACCGTCTAAATGTTCAACACCTTTCACCGTAACCCGTCCGAATCGGGACAAAAGCGCTTTGAGTAAACGAATGAAAAGTGTTGGCTGATGGGATGACAATTTCGATTGACTGCTTCTGGCCGTAAGTTGGGCAACTTTATCAAGCATTCCCAATCCCGCGCGTCGGCAGATTGATCTGTTTCGCAAAATCCAGCATGCGCCTGATCGGCAGCACCGCGCGAGGAATGATGGCCGGGTCGACGTGGACCTCGTTGTTGCCCTTTTCCAGCACCTCCGCCAGATTGAGCAGGCCGTTCATAGCCATCCACGGGCAGTGGCTGCAGCTGGTGCAGTTCGCACCATGCCCGGCGGTGGGCGCTTCAAGGAAGGTCTTGTCCGGGCACAGCGTGCGCATCTTGTGCAGGATGCCGTTGTCGGTGGCGACGATGAATTCCTTCGCAGCCGAGCCCTGTGCGGCCTTGATCAGTTGCGTGGTGGAGCCGACCACATCGGCCAGCTTGACCACGGCGCGCGGCGATTCGGGATGCACCAGCACCTGTGCGCCTGGGTGCAGCGCCTTCAACTCGATGAGCTCTTGCGCCTTGTATTCGTCATGCACGATGCACGAACCCTGCCATAGCAGCATGTCGGCGCCGGTCTGCTCCTGCACGTAGCTCCCCAAATGCCGGTCCGGTGCCCACAAAATCTTCTTGCCCTGCTCTTGGAGGTGTTTGACTACCGGCAATGCAATGGAGCTGGTCACCATCCAGTCGGCACGCGCCTTCACCGCGGCGCTGGTGTTGGCATACACCACCACGGTGCGGTCGGGATGTGCATCGCAGAACGCAGCGAATTCGTCGGCCGGGCAGCCCAGATCGAGCGAGCATTCCGCTTCGAGATCCGGCATCAGCACGCGTTTTTCGGGATTCAGGATCTTCGCAGTCTCGCCCATGAAGCGCACGCCCGCGACCACGATGGTCTTGGCCGGATGCTGGTGGCCGAAGTTGGCCATATCCAGCGAATCGGAAACGATCCCGCCAGTCTGTTCCGCCAGATCCTGCAGGTCGGGATGCACGTAATAATGTGCGACAAGCACCGCATTCTGCTCTTTCAGCAGGCGTTTGATGCGCGCGATCAACTCGACCTTTTCCCCGACTTCAGGTTCACGCGGCTTTTTCGCCCATGCGTGCGCCGTGCTGCAGGTGTGATGCACGGTATCGGGGTGCTCGTAGGCGATGGAAATGATGTTTTCAGCCATGTTGGATGTGTTCCGGCAATTGCAGGATCGCCGCGCGGTTGCTCGGCGAGAAGACTTTATCCGCCGCTTCGTTCCAGCGCAACCACTGCTGGTTCAGGTGCTCGCGCGGCGCGAGTTGGACTGTGACTTGTTCCGGGAGTTGCAGACCGAACACATGCTCGGTGTTGTGCGTGGTGCCCGGAGCATAGCGATGCAGCCATTTGGGATAGATGTCATATACGTTTTGCATCTGCCAATCGGTGAGCGTATGGCGAGTGGCGTCCAATCCGGTCTCTTCGCGCACTTCGCGGATGGCTGTCTCGCGCAAGGACTCATTGGCATCGCGACTGCCCGTGACCGATTGCCAATATCCCGGATAGTCGGCGCGTTCCAGCAGCAGTACATCGAGCGCCGGGGTATAGATGACGACAAGAACCGAGATCGGTTGCTTGTATTGCGGAGTCAAAATATAACTCGCTTAGCGATTCGTTTGCTTCCTCTCCCACGAGAGGGAGGGGAAAGCGTAGCGATGGGCCGAGGTGCGGGAAACGGGCTTAACGAGTTCATCATCGATGGGCGGAAATATTGCACTGCCCGTTAGGCGAAAAACACCCAGAATGGTTTGTTTTGCAGCTTCCAGAACGATACGGTCGCATCGAGGATCACGCTCAGTGTCTCGTCACCCACATCCTCCCCATGCAGCACCAGCACGTAACCTGGCGCTTTTCTCCAGGAAAGGTCACCCAGCGCATCGGCCAGCGCGTCCCAGTTGTGTCCGAACCAGTCCGGCGCAGCGATCACGCGCGCCAACTCGGCCAGCACTTCTCCCTTGCCGTGCGCTTCCGCAAGGTTCGCCTCGAACAGGATGTATCCGCAATCTTCCGTGCTCTCCCGCAGATTCTCCATGGGACAATTGAGGCGGTATACGCCTGCCTCGTTCACATTCTTCAAGCGCTTGCACAGATCGCTCATGCTCACTCCCGGATACGATGGAAAGAACGGTAATGGTCGTCCGAGTAATAGCACTCCGGCGCGACACCGCACACGATGCGCCGCGCGCCGCGATTGTGCGCGCCCGGCGTTTTTACCGTGTACTCGTGGTAATAGCCGCGTGGTTGCGGCGGCAGGGAATGTTCGTAATTGCCGAACACCACGCCGTCGCGCGGATAGGGAAATGGGCCGTTGCGCTTGATGAGCTGCAGGGTATCGCGCGCTTCCGGCGGCAGCTCGGCGGCAGGGACGGCTGTAATGGCGGCGGCGTCATGCGCATGATGATGGCTGCGCGCCTGGGCAAACGGCAAGCACAGCAGCAAGCCGAACAGCAGCCACCACCGTGCCTGTGTGACACGCCGCATCTTATTCCTTGGGCGCCTCGGTTGCCGCCGGTTGGCGCAGGCGGATGTGCAATTCGCGCAGCTGCTTTTCGTCTACTGAACTCGGGGCATGAGTCAGCAGGCACTGGGCACGCTGCGTCTTGGGGAAAGCAATCACGTCGCGGATGGATTCGGCACCGGTCATCATGGTGACGATACGATCCAGGCCGAACGCCAAGCCGCCGTGCGGCGGTGCGCCGTATTGCAGCGCATCGAGCAGGAAGCCGAACTTGAGCTGCGCCTCTTCCGCGTCGATCTTCAGCGCGCGGAACACCTGGCTCTGCACTTCTTCCTTGTGGATACGCACCGAACCGCCGCCGATCTCCCAACCGTTGAGTGCCAGGTCATAAGCCTTGGCCAGACACTTGCCCGGGTCGCTCTCCAGGAACTGCAGATGTTCATCCTTGGGCGAGGTGAACGGATGGTGACAAGCGTTCCAGCGCTGCGCCTCGTCGTCGTACTCGAACATCGGAAAATCCACCACCCACAGCGGCTCCCATGCCTTGCCATTGGTGTAGCCCTTCTCGTGACCGATCTTGCTGCGCAACGCACCCAGCGCATCGTTGACGATCTTGGCCTTGTCCGCACCGAAGAAGATGATGTCGCCATTCTGCGCGCCGGTGCGCTCGATGATGGTCTTCAGTGCAGTCTCGTGCAGGTTCTTGACGATGGGCGATTGCAGGCCGGTCTCGTTCAGCTGCGTGATGTCGTTGACTTTGATGTAGGCCAAACCCTTCGCGCCGTAGATACTGACGAACTTGGTGTACTCGTCGATCTCGCCGCGCGAGAACGCACCGCCGTTCGGCACGCGCAAGGCTGCCACGCGGCCAGTGTCGGAATTTGCCACGCCGGCGAACACCTTGAACGCGACATCCTTCACCGCATCGGTGACTTCGGTGATCTCCAGTGTCACGCGCATGTCCGGTTTGTCCGAACCGAAGCGCGCCATCGCCTCGGCATGGGTCATGCGCGGGAACGGATTGGGCAGCGCAACGTTCAGTACTTCCTTGAACACGGTGCGGATCATGTCTTCCGTGAGATTCATGATCTGCTCTTCCGTCAGGAAGGAAGTCTCGATATCGACCTGGGTAAATTCGGGTTGACGATCGGCACGCAGATCCTCGTCGCGGAAACATTTGGTGATCTGGTAGTAACGGTCGAAACCCGCCACCATCAGCATCTGCTTGAACAGCTGCGGCGACTGCGGCAGCGCGAAGAATTCGCCCGCATGCACGCGCGACGGCACCAGGTAGTCACGCGCGCCTTCCGGCGTGGATTTGGTCAGCATCGGCGTCTCGATGTCGATGAAGCCCTTGTCGTCGAGGAAGCGGCGGAAGGCGCGCGCGGTCTTGTAGCGCAGCATCATGTTGTGCTGCATCTGCGGGCGGCGCAGGTCGATCACGCGATGGGTCAGACGCACGTTCTCGGACAGGTTCTCGTCGTCCAGCTGGAAAGGCGGCGTTACCGACACGTTCAGCACTTCGATCTCGAGGCACAGCAGTTCGATCTCGCCGCTGGGAATGTTCTTGTTGTCGGTGCCCTCGGGACGGCGACGCACGCGGCCGGTGACTTTCAGCACGAATTCATTGCGCACCGATTCGGCGATCGCGAACATGTCTGCGCGATCCGGATCGCATACCACTTGTGCCAGCCCTTCGCGATCGCGCAGGTCGATGAAGATCACCCCGCCATGGTCGCGGCGGCGATGCGCCCATCCGCACAAAGTGACGGTCTGGCCGAGGTTGGTAACGTTGAGTTGTCCGCAATAATGAGTTCGCATAGTGATTCAGTTCAGGTAGATCGAAAAAACGAAAGGGTTGTTACTTGTTGGGTCCGGACAACTGGGCAGCCGCTTCCGGCGTGGTCACCACACCCATCGAGATGATGGCCTTGAAGGCTGCGTCCACGCTGATATCCAGCTCGACAGTCTCCGATTTCTTCACGTAAAAATAGAAACCGTTGACCGGACTGGGCGTAGTCGGGACGAATACGCCAACGTACTCTTCACCACCCAGCACGCGCGTCACCTCACCCGGCACGCTGGTCTGGAACGCCAGCGACCATGCATCGGGATGGGGATAACGTACCAACAGGACTTTGCCGAAAGCGTTGCCGCTCTCCGACAACAGCGTATCGCTGACTTGTTTGACGCTGTTATAGATGGCATTGACGAAGGGGATGCGGCGCAACAGCCCGTCCCAGTACATCAATAGACGCTGACCGAACACGTTTCGAACCAGCAAGCCGGTGGTCACCACCACCACCGCGGTCAGAATCACGCCCAGGCCCGGGATATGGATGCCGAGCAGCTCGTCCGGATGCCAGTGTGTCGGCAGCAAGGTCAGCGTCCTGTCCAGCGTACCGATGATGAGGTTCAAAACCCACAGGGTGATACCCAGCGGAACCCAAACCAGAAGACCTGTCAGCAGGTATTTCTTCACGAGTGAGTACCCGCGGACGGGCATGACGCACAGGCCGACGGCTCGCACTGGCTGGGCTTGTTCTTGAAGTCGGTGGCGTAGTATCCGTTGCCCTTAAGCTGGAAACCCGCCGCACTAAGCTGTTTGGCGAACGTTTCCTTGCCGCATTCAGGGCAAGTGGTCAGCGGTGCATCGCTGAGTTTCTGCATTACATCCTTTTGCGTACCGCAACTGCTGCAGCGGTATTCGTAGATAGGCATGATCCGCTCCTATTTTTTAAAGGCGCGCATTATACCCTGTGCCCTGACATTGGAAGAAGCGGGTTTATCGCAGCAGTATCTCCACGATACGCCGGCTGGCCTCCCCGTCACTATAAGGGTTGCGATGCATGGAGTAGGCACGGTAATAGGAGGGGTCATCAAGGAACATGGTGCATTCCCGCAAGACATGCCCGGAATCCGAGCCCACCAGCTTGACCGTTCCCGCATCGATGGTCTCGGGCCGTTCGGCCACATCGCGCACCACCAACACCGGCTTGTTCAGCGAGAGCGCCCCCTTCAGGGGAGCGCCCAGATCGGTAACGATGATATGGGCGATATGCATCAGACAGGCAAAGTGCAGATAATCCTGTGGCTGGACGAGCGCGATGTTGGGATGACCGGCGAAAACTTCATCCACGACTGCGTTCATTTTGGGATCCGTATGCACCGGATAGACTACTTGCACGTCGGAGCGCATTGCCAGACGCTTCAATGCGCGGCACAGACGTTCCAGACGTCCATCACGGTTTTCGTGCCGATGTTCGGTTACCAGGATCAGGCGCTTGTTCCGGTCGAGGAATGGAAAAGCGGATTCCAGTTCTGATTTCAGCGCATGGTCGGAACGGATGCGCCCGACCACCGTCAGCAGCGCATCGACCTCCAAACCGTCCGTCAGGTATATCTTTTCGGGGGCAACTCCTTCCCCGATCAAGTTATCGCGCAACGATTCCAAAGGCACAAAATAACACTTTGCGCTCAAGTCGATCTCGCCCCGTCTGGTTTCTTCAAGTCCCTTGGGGGCCAACTCGTACATCTGCAGGCCTGAATCCATATTTGCGAATGGATTACTCAGATATACCGACTCGATCATCGCAGAGGTGTTGCCATGCATTAACACGCAATCCGGCCTGTACTTCCCGATCACGAAATCAATTTCATGCAGAGGCCCGACCGTCGAGCCCAACTCCTCGTCGGGCCGGATACCGAAGATACCGAGAAACCGGTTGAGCATCTGGCGGTGCTGCCTTGTTGTGCAAACGACAGTTTGCATCGAAGACAAGGCCTGTAGCCGATGCACCAGCGGGGCTATCTGGATCGCTTCGGAATAAGCCCCGATTACGACGAGTATCTTCCGCATCTATCTGCCTGGGGTGAGAGCCATTGGCAATCACTCCCGTCTAAAAGCGGGAGTCGCAGTACGCTCTACTTCCGCCGCCTGCCCCTTCATGGAAAACAGACCATATAAAAAAAGAAAAAGTAATCCAAGCCAGACCGGTTTCATGCATCCTCCAATTACTAGCTCCCATTGCATCGGGAGACATGGAGAACTAACGCAACAAACGTGCCTGACAACAACTTACGCAAAAACAGCATGTTACAAACCATGGCCTTGCGGAGTGTCGGGGATACACGGACAGCAGATGACGATATGCGGTCATGTCTGACCGCATAAAAATAACGTTTACAGGTTTTTGCTCAGCCACTTCCCGGGTGCGATCCCGTCCAGCGCCCAGTCGCCGATCGAATAACGGATCAGCCGCAAGGTGGGAAAACCGACCGCTGCCGTCATGCGCCGCACCTGACGGTTCTTGCCTTCGCGAATAGTGAGCTGCACCCAACTGGTGGGGATTTCCTTGCGAAAACGAACCGGCGGGTCACGCGGCCATAACGCTTCCGGCTCGCCCATCAATTTGGCCTCGGCCGGCAGCGTCTTGCCATCCTTAAGAGTGACGCCACGCCGCAGCCTTTCCAGTGCTGCCTCGTCGGGACTGCCTTCCACTTGCACCCAGTAGGTCTTGGGTAATTTGTGCCCGGGATCGGTGATGCGATGCTGCAACTTGCCGTCGTCGGTCAGCAGTAGCAGTCCTTCGCTGTCGGTATCCAGCCTGCCGGCAGGATAAACGTCGGGAACGGCGATATAATCCGCCAGCGTCGGATGCATCCCGTCACGGCTGAATTGGCAGATCACGCCATAGGGTTTGTTGAACAGCAGGATGCGACTCATCTCAATTTATTTACGAACTTCCAATAACACATGACAACCCCAAAGATCATCTACACCCTGACCGATGAAGCACCAAGACTGGCGACCTACTCCCTGCTCCCCATCATACAGGCCTACACCAAGGCGGCCGGTGTCACCGTCGAGACCAGCGACATCTCGCTGGCCGGGCGCATCCTCGCCAACTTCCCGGAGCACCTGACTGCATCGCAGAAGGTTGCGGATGGTCTCTCCGAACTGGGCGAGCTGACGCTGAAGCCGGAAGCCAACATCATCAAGCTGCCGAATATTAGCGCATCGGTGCCGCAACTGAAGGCCGCGATCAAGGAACTGCAATCCCAAGGCTACAAAATCCCCGATTTCCCGGAAGATCCGAAGACCGATACCGAGAAGGAGATCAAGGCGCGCTACGGCAAGGTGCTCGGCAGCGCGGTGAACCCGGTACTGCGCGAAGGCAACTCCGACCGCCGCGCCGCAGCCTCGGTCAAGCAATACGCGCGCAAGCATCCGCACCGCATGGGCAAATGGGCTGCTGACTCCAAGACCCGCGTAGCGCACATGACCAGCGGCGACTTCTACGGCAGCGAGAAGATCCGTGACCGTGCCGGCAGCGGTCGGCACCCGCATCGAATTCGTGGGCCGGACGGCAAGATCACCGTGCTCAAGGACAAGCTGAACCTCAAGGCCGGCGAGATCATCGATGCGGCCGTGATGAGCCGCCGTGCGCTGCGCCAGTTCTACGCCGAGCAGATCGCCGCCGCGAAGAAGGAAGATGTGCTGCTGTCGCTGCACCTCAAGGCCACCATGATGAAGGTGTCCGATCCCGTCATGTTCGGCCATGCCGTGTCCGTGTTCTTTCAGAAGGTGTTCGACAAGCACGGCGCGCAGCTCAGGGAGATGGGCGTCAACGTCAACAACGGCTTCGGCGACATGGAAGCGAAAGTCTTTGCACTGCCGGAAGCCAGGCGCGCCGCGCTCGTGGCCGACATCGCCGACTGCTTCCGCAACGGACCTGCGCTGGCGATGGTGAATTCCGACAAGGGCATCACCAACCTGCACGTCCCCTCCGACGTGATCGTCGATGCTTCCATGCCGCCGATGATCCGCGACGGCGGCAAGATGTGGGGAGCCGACGGCAAGCCCTACGACACGCTGGCAATGATCCCCGACCGCTGCTACGCAAGCATCTATGTCGCCACGGTCGAAGACTGCAAGAAGAACGGCGCGCTCGATCCCGCTACCATGGGCTCGGTGCCCAACGTCGGCCTGATGGCGCAGAAAGCCGAGGAATACGGCTCGCACGACAAGACCTTCGAGATAGCCGGCGACGGCGTGGTGCGCATCGTGGATGCCAATGGAAAAGTCCTGCTGGAACAGAACGTCGAACAGGGCGACATCTTCCGCGCCTGCCAGACCAAGGACGCACCGATCCAGGATTGGGTGAAGCTCGCGGTCACGCGCGCGCGCCTGTCCGGCACCCCCGCCATCTTCTGGCTGGACAAGAACCGCGCGCACGATGCGCAGATCATCGCCAAGGTCGAGCGTTACCTCAAGGATCACGACACCAGCGGACTGGACATCAAGATCATGGAGCCGTCCGACGCCTGCCGCGCCACGCTGGCGCGCGCGCGCCAGGGACTGGACACCATCTCCGTCACCGGCAACGTGCTGCGCGACTACCTCACCGACCTGTTCCCGATTCTGGAGTTGAACACCAGCGCCAAGATGCTGTCCATCGTGCCGCTGATGAACGGCGGCGGCATGTTCGAGACCGGCGCCGGTGGTTCCGCGCCCAAGCATGTGCAGCAGTTCCAGCAGGAAGGCTGTTTGCGCTGGGATTCGCTGGGTGAGTTCCTGGCGCTCGGCGTGTCGCTGGAACATCTGGCGCAGACCTTCAAGAATCCCAAGGCGCAAGTGCTGGCGGACACGCTGGACCAAGCCACCGGCAAGATCCTCGACAATGACAAATCGCCAGCCCGCAAGGTCGGCGAGATCGACAACCGCGGCAGCCACTTCTACCTCGCGCTGTACTGGGCACAGGCGCTGGCCGCGCAAACGAAGGATAAGGAGTTGCAGGCAAAATTCGTCCCGCTGGCCAAGGCATTGACCGACAACGAAGCCAGGATCGCCAAGGAACTGCTGGCTGCACAGGGCAAGCCTGTCGATATGGGCGGCTATTACCACCCGGATTTCGACAAGACATCGAAGGCGATGCGCCCGAGTGCAATCTTCAATGCCGCCTTGAGTGCCATTTAGATCAGATGCGCGATTCGATCATCAAACACAGGTGATCTGTCCGCAGCAAGGCAAACAAAAAGCCCGCCACTTTCGTGGCGGGCTTTTTGCAACTCAAACGGTGATTAACCCGCCTGGATGTTGGAAGCTTGCTTGCCCTTTGGGCCTTGCACCACTTCGAAGGTGACCTTTTGACCTTCCTTGAGGGACTTGAAGCCGCTCATGTTGATCGCGGAGAAATGCGCGAACAGGTCTTCGCTGCCGTCATCGGGAGTAATGAAACCAAAACCCTTTGCATCGTTGAACCACTTAACAGTACCGTTTGCCATGCTTAACTTCCTCTCAAAAAACAACGGGTGGAATCCCGTCAAATTGTATCGACTCCAGAATCGCCAATAGAACCGCGCAGACTAGACAATTGGGGGCGTACCAAAGTATTCGCTTTAAGATTGAAAGTACCGGCGGCGCAAGCAGCGTTCATAGTCGCAACTTAACCCGCCCCAGCAAGAGAATCAATAGACCATTCGGTCTATATACCGGCCTATACAAAACCCTCTCGCGAAAGGCAAACAAAAAGCCCGCCACTTTCGTGGCGGGCTTTTTGCAACTCAAACGGTGATTAACCCGCCTGGATGTTGGAGGCTTGCTTGCCCTTGGGACCTTGAACAACTTCGAAGGTCACTTTCTGGCCTTCTTTGAGGGACTTGAAGCCGCTCATGTTGATCGCGGAGAAATGCGCGAACAGATCTTCGCTGCCGTCATCGGGAGTAATGAAACCAAAACCCTTTGCATCGTTGAACCACTTAACAGTACCGTTTGCCATGCTTAACTTCCTTACAAAAAACAACGGGTGGAAATCCCGTCAAATTGTTTGAATTCCAAGATCGCAAATGGGACCGCACATGGCAAAACCAGCACTGCAGATACTCTGATTCAAACACCCGAGCGCTTTTTACCCCACTTGAACTTGCACCGTCAAGCGCTAAATAAAATTATTATCGAATTAACTTGAAAATCCCACGGCAATCGTCAAATATGCGTTAAAACAAGGCACGAGAACGACTCGCTATGGCAACCAAGCAAGAAAATGTGAACCTGTTGGAGCGCAGCAAAACCAAGCCGCCGAAGCTCTACAAGGTGATCCTGATCAACGACGATTTCACCACCATGGAATTCGTCATAGAGGTTCTGAAGACGTTTTTTTCGATGAGTATGGAACGCGCAACACAAGTGATGCTCCAAATACATAATGAGGGATCGGCAGTATGCGGCGTGTATCCCAGAGACATCGCCGAAACCAAGGTTTCTCAGGTATTGGCGTTTGCATCACAGCACGGGCATCCGTTACGATGCCATACGGAGGAAAACTGAAATGATCGCGCAAGAACTGGAAGTCAGCCTGCATCTGGCATTCGTCGAAGCCCGCCAGAAACGGCACGAGTTCATCACGGTCGAGCACCTGCTGCTCGCCATGCTGGACAATCCTTCAGCGGCTCATGTGTTGCGCGCCTGCGGTGCGGACATTGAAGAGTTGCGCGCCGTGCTGGTACAGCACATCGAAACGCATACGCCCGTCGTCCCCGGCGTAGGCGAAGTAGATACGCAACCTACAGTCGGCTTTCAGCGCGTGATCCAGCGCGCCATCCTGCATGTGCAGTCCACCAACAAGAAAGAAGTGACCGGAGCAAACATCCTGGTTGCGCTGTTCGGCGAGAAGGAATCGCATGCGGTGTACTTCCTCAACCAGCGCGCCATCACCCGTCTGGACGTAGTGAATTACATCGCGCACGGGATCAATAAATCCGCAGAAATACAACCTGCCACCCAGAAAACCGCAAACGAAACTGATGCAGAACAAGAAACCAATAGCGAGGGTGCGCTCAAGAGCTACACGCTGGATCTGAATGCTCATGCCTTGGCCGGCAAGGTCGACCCCTTGATCGGGCGCGAAGTCGAACTGGAACGCGTAATCCAGACACTGTGCCGCCGCCGCAAGAACAATCCTCTGCTGGTGGGTGAAGCTGGCGTGGGCAAGACTGCCATCGCCGAGGGCTTGGCTCGCCATATCGTCAAAGGCGATGTGCCTGACATACTGAAAGACGCGCATGTCTATGCCTTGGACATGGGGGCACTCCTGGCAGGAACCAAATACCGCGGCGATTTCGAACAACGCCTGAAAGCCGTGCTGAAAGAGTTGAAGGATGCGCCGAATGCAGTGCTGTTCATCGACGAGATCCACACGCTGATCGGTGCGGGTGCAGCTTCCGGCGGCACCATGGACGCCTCGAACCTGCTCAAACCTGCCCTTTCCAGCGGCCAGCTGAAATGCATAGGTGCAACTACCTATCAGGAATATCGCGGCATCTTCGAAAAGGATTCCGCGCTGTCCCGCCGCTTCCAGAAGATCGACGTGTCCGAGCCTTCAGTGGAACAGACCATCGAGATCCTGAAAGGCCTGAAGTCGCGCTTCGAAGAACACCACAGCATCAAGTTCAGCGCTGCCGCCATCACCAGCGCAGCCGAGCTTTCCGCGCGCTAC
Source organism: uncultured beta proteobacterium (assembly GCA_963840345.1). Lineage (GTDB taxonomy): Bacteria > Pseudomonadota > Gammaproteobacteria > Burkholderiales > Gallionellaceae > Sideroxyarcus. Next base: position 164,316 of record CAWIYO010000001.1, on the reverse strand, counting down.
ATCAACGACCGTCACTTGCCGGACAAGGCGATCGACGTGCTGGACGAAGCGGGCGCGGCACAGCGCATCCTGCCGAAATCCAGGCAAAAGAAGGTCGTGGGCAAACACGAGATCGAAGAGATCATTTCCAAGATCGCCCGCATCCCGGCGCGTACCGTGTCGCACGACGACCGCAACGCGCTGAAGAATCTGGATCGCGACCTGAAGGCCACGGTATTCGGCCAGGACAAAGCGATCGACGTGCTGGCACGCGCCATCAAGATGTCGCGCAGCGGCTTGGGCAACCCGCAGAAACCGATCGGCGGCTTCCTGTTCTCCGGCCCTACCGGCGTGGGCAAGACCGAGGTTGCGCGCCAATTGGCCTTCATCATGGGCATGCCTCTGCAACGCTTCGACATGTCTGAATATATGGAACGCCATGCCGTGTCGCGCCTGATCGGCGCGCCGCCTGGTTATGTCGGCTTCGAACAAGGTGGGCTGTTGACCGAAGCCATCACCAAGCAGCCGCATTGCGTGCTGCTGCTGGACGAGATCGAAAAGGCTCACCCGGACATCTTCAACATCCTGTTGCAGGTGATGGATCACGGCACGCTCACCGACAACAACGGGCGCAAGGCCGACTTCCGCAACGTCATCATCATCATGACCACCAACGCGGGAGCGGAAGCCCTGAACAAGACGCAGATGGGCTTCACCAAAGCCGCCTCCTCTGTCGGCGATGAGATGGTCGACATCAAGCGCATGTTCACGCCCGAGTTCCGCAACCGCCTGGATGCCATCGTCTCCTTCGCGCCGCTGAACAAGGAGATCATCCTGCGCGTGGTGGACAAGTTCCTCATGCAACTGGAAGAACAGTTACATGAGAAGAAAGTGGAAGTCGAATTCACCGACGCGCTCAAGGACTACCTTGCCGAACACGGCTTCGACCCGCTGATGGGCGCCCGCCCCATGGCACGCTTGATCCAGGACACCATCCGCTCCGCACTGGCCGACGAACTGCTGTTCGGCAAGCTGGCGAACGGCGGCAAGGTCACGGTGGATGTGAAGGATGGCAAGGTGGTGCTGGAGTTTGATGAAGAGGAAGTGGTCGCTTAAACCCCGCCACCATGAAGATGGACTGTCCCTACTGTGGAAAATCTTTAAAGGGTAGGCTCCTTCGCGCCAAAGCACTTCCTGGCGAACGCCGTTTCTTGCCGCTTCGCGCAATACCATACTGTTCGCTTTGTCATGGCGAACTCGTACACAATCCGCACCCAATGGAAAAGGTGATGCTTATATTCGTTGCCGTCCCTGCAATCACGCTGCAGTTTCTGCTGGCTCATCCTGGCGTTATCCTCGTAACAGTTAGTGCATTATTACTAGTGCTAGGGTTAGCGGGAATTACCTATATCCAGTTCGAATATCTGCGAAGCTGGCAAAGGTTCTCGCGTAAGCAAGAGTAGAAGGGCGCAATAACCAACGGGCATTGCGCCGCATGTAAACCATCCGGCGGGTTACGCTGCGCTAACCCGCCCTACACCAACGAATGACTTCTTCAACTTATCGCGGGCGTTTCGCCCCCTCCCCCACCGGTCCCCTCCATTTCGGCTCGCTCGTCGCCGCGGTCGGCAGCTATCTCGACGCGAAACATCATCACGGCACGTGGCTGGTGCGCATGGAAGACCTGGATACGCCGCGCTGCGTGCCGGGTGCTGCGGACGATATCCTGCGCACGCTGGAGGCGTTCGGCCTGCATAGCGATGAGCCCGTCATTTACCAGAGCCAGCGCACAGCAGCTTATGAAGAGGCATTGCGACAGCTGCAAGCCAGCGGTGCGGTGTATCCGTGCTGCTGCACGCGCAAGGAGATTGCGGATTCTGCGCTGAATGGCATCGAAGGGCCGGTCTATCCCGGCACCTGCCGCAGGACGCGCCATTCTCCCGCCGCCAGACGCGAAGGAAGGGCCTGGCGGGTGCGCACTGATAGATTCCCCTCGCCCCTCGGGGGAGAGGGGCTAGGGGAGAGGGGCGGAACATTTCTACCCTCTCCCCAACCCTCTCCCTGCAAGGGAGAGGGGGTTGTCGAGTTCGACGACGCGCTGCAAGGTCAGCATCACCCAGCGCCTCGAAAGCCGAGATCGGCGATTTCGTGGTGAAGCGCGCCGATGGCTTGTTCGCCTATCAGCTGGCGGTGGTGGTGGACGACGCGTTCCAGGGCATCACGCATATCGTGCGCGGCGCCGACCTGCTGGCTTCCACGCCGCGCCAGATATATCTGCAGCAACTGCTCGGGCTTTCCCATGCCGCATTACATGCATCTACCATCGCAGTGAACGAGGCGGGTGAGAAACTGAGCAAACAGACGCTGGCTGCGCCGGTGGATGTGTCTCAGCCTGTTGCGACGCTGCTGCGCGTTTTGAACTTCTTGCAGCAGCGCCCGCCTGCAGAACTGCTCGGTTGCGATGTGAGGACGGTGCTGGAATGGGCGATACTGAATTGGGATGCAACGAGGTTGCAGGAAGTCAGAGCACTCCCCGCAAACATATACGCACTTAGTTCGCTTGCCGTCGGTGCTTGATGAATTCCCGGATCGCCGGAATGAATGAGATGAAGATGATGGCGACGATCATCAAGGTGAGGTTGTTCTTGATGATGGGGATGTTGCCGAAGAAGAAACCTGCCAACGTGAGGCTGCCGATCCAGGCCAGACTACCCAGCGCGCTGAACACCAAAAACAAGCGATAGCTCATGGTGCCGATTCCCGCCACGAACGGGGCGAAGGTGCGGACGATGGGCAGGAAGCGCGCGAAGATGATGGTCTTGCCGCCGTGCTTGGCGTAAAAGAGCTGGGTCTTTTCCAGATGCTCGTGCTTGATCAGGCGCTGATTGGTGCTGTTGAGCAGGCGCAGCCCGAGCAGGCGCCGATCCAGTAATTGGTGTTATCCCCGCATGAACGCAGCGAGAATCAGCAAGCGGCAACAGCCACTCTGCAGTTCCAGCGACCCCATGCCGCACAGCGCACCTGTCACGAACAGCAGCGAATCGCCGGGCAGGAACGGAGCGATGACCAGGCCGGTCTCGGCGAAGATGATGGCGAACAGGATGGCGTATATCCACATGCCATATTCCTGCACCAGCACCAGCAGGTGCGCATCCAGATGCAGGACGATATCAACAAAACTGGCGAGCAAATCCATTAAGGCAGAACCTCTTCAGCTTCGACCTTTTCCGGCTTGATGAAATCTTCGCGCGATACGCCGAACATGATCAGCAAGGGGCTGGCGACCAGCACCGAGGAATAGATACTGAACAAAATGCCGATGGTCAGCGCCAGCGCGAAGTAGTGCAGCGTCTCGCCGCCCAGGAACAGCATGGAAGTGACCATCATCTGGGTACAGGCGTGGGTGATGATGGTGCGCGACATGGTGCGGGTGATGGCGTTGTCGATGATCTCCGCCACTTCGGCCTTGCGCATCTTGCGGAAGTTCTCGCGGATCCGGTCGAACACCACCACCGACTCGTTCACCGAATAACCCAGCACGGCCAGCACCGCAGCCAGCACCGACAGCGAGAATTCCCACTGGAAGAAGGCGAAGAAGCCGAGAATGATCACCACGTCATGCAGGTTGGCGAGAATCGCCGCCAGGCCGAATTTCCACTCGAAACGCAGCCACAGATAGCCGACGATGCCCAAGCTGACCAGCAACAGCGCCATCGCACCGTTCTCGACCAGATCCTTGCCGACCTGCGGGCCGACGAACTCGACGCGGCGCAACTCGACGCTGGCATCCTGCTGGCGCAGGTCTTCCATCACCAGCTCGGAAAGTTTCGAGCCCACCTTGTTCTGCTTGAGCGGAATCTGGATCAGCACGTCCTTGCTGGAACCGAAGTTCTGCACCTGCGCTTCCTTCAGGTCGATCCTGGCGAGTTGCTCGCGTATCTTGTCCAGATCGGCCGATTGCGCGTAGTGCACTTCCATCACCGTGCCGCCGGTGAAGTCCACACCGAAGTTCAGCCCCTTGGTGGCCAGGAAGAACACCGCGAACAGGAAAGTCACCAGCGAGATGCTGGTGGTCACCTTCCCGTAACTCATGAACGGGACGTCTTTTTTGATCTTGAAGAATTCCATTTTTTTGTATCCCCTTAGCCGATCGCGACCTTGTTAAGACGCGCCTTGCGACCATAGATCAGGTTCACCAATGCACGCGAAACCAGCACCGCGCTGAAGATCGAAGTCAGGATGCCCAGACACAGCACCACGGCGAAGCCCTTGACCGGTCCGGAACCGAACATGAACAGCGCAATACCCACGATCAGGGCGGTAATGTTGGAGTCCAGAATGGTGGCGAAAGCATGCTCGTAACCTTCGTGGATCGCCGTTTGCGGCGGCACGCCGTTGCGCAGCTCCTCGCGGATGCGCTCGTTGATCAGCACGTTGGAATCGATCGCCATACCCAGCGTCAAGGCGATACCCGCCATGCCCGGCAGGGTCAGCGTAGCCTGCAACAGGGACAGCAGCGCCACCAGCAACAGCAGGTTGGCGCCCAGCGCCAGCACGGAAACGCCGCCGAACATCAGGTAATAGGCAATCATGAATATCGCGATCGCAGCAAAACCGATCCAGGTGGAGTGGAAGCCGCGCTTGATGTTGTCCGCACCCAGGCTCGGGCCGACGGTACGCTCTTCGACGATCTCCATCGGCGCAGCCAGGGCGCCGGCACGCAGCAACAGCGCCGTATCGGCAGCTTCCTCGGTATTCATCTTGCCGCTGATCTGCACGCGGCCGCCGCCGATCTCTTCGCGGATCACCGGCGCGGTGACCACTTCACCCCTGCCCTTTTCGAACAGGATGATCGCCATGCGCTTGCCGACGTTTTCGCGGGTCGCTTCCTTGAACTTGCGTGCACCGACCGCATCCAGATTGATGTGCACGGCAGGCTCGTTGTTGCGGCCGTCGAAGCCGGGTTGCGCGTCATTGATGCGCTCGCCGGTCAGGATCACGGTCTTCTTCACCAGCAACGGCGTAGCCGTCGCGATCCTTGAACATCTCGGTGCCGAACGGAGCGATTCCGCCCACGCCGATCTGGTGCTCGTCGTCCACCAGGCGCACTTCCAGCGTGGCGGTACGGCCCAGAATATCCTTGGCGCGCGCCGGGATCCTGCACGCCTGGCAACTGCACCACGATGCGGTCCGCACCCTGCTGCTGGATCACCGGCTCGGCCACGCCCAGTTCGTTCACGCGGTTGCGCAACGTGACCAGGTTCTGCTGCACAGCCGATTCCTGGATGCGTATCTGTTCTTGTTGCTTGAGGCGTCCGAGCAGCAGGAATTCGCCGCCTTCTTCCTTGGTGTTGAACTCAAGCCCGCCGAAACGCTGCTTGAGCTCGTTCTCGCCCTTGCTGCGCGCATCGGCATCGCGGAACTTGACGGTGATCACGCTGCCGTCGCGGCTCACGCCGGAATAGGGAATGTTCGCCTCGCGCAAAGTGCTGCGCATGTCGCCGGAGGAAGACTCCAGGGCCTTGTCCAGCGCGCCTTTCATGTCGATCTGCAGCAGGAAATGCACCCCGCCGCGCAGGTCGAGACCCAGATACATCGGCAACGCATTCATGCTGGTCAGCCATTCCGGGGAACGCGGCAGCAGGTTGAGCGCCACGATATAATCGTCGCCGAGCTGCGCCTGCAGCACATCCTTGGCTTTTAACTGGGTGTCGGTGTCGGCGAAGCGTGCCTTGACGCTGGTCGCGTCCAGCGACATGGCGTCGGGAGTCAGTTGCGCCGCTTTCAGCGCATCCTCCACCCGCTGTCAGCAGCGCCGGATCCGCCTTCAGGCCGTTGCGCATCGATGCGGCATGACACCTGCACCGCGGGCGCCTCACCGTAAAAATTGGGCAGGGTATAAATGAAACCCAGCACCAATACGACCAGCACCAACATGTTTTTCCACAGCGGATAGCGGTTCATAGCGACACCTTGCTTTGCAGCGTGATTAGACGGACTTGAGGTTTAGAGGGACTTGATCGTGCCCTTGGGCAGGACGTTCTGGATCGCGGGCTTTTGCACCTGAACCACGACGTTGTCGGCGATCTCGACGCCCACGTTCTCTTCGCCAACCTTGGTCACCTTGCCGAGGATGCCGCCGATGGTGATGACTTCATCGCCTTTTTGCAGCGCTTCCATCAGCGCCTTGTGTTCCTTGGCGCGCTTTTGCTGCGGACGCAGTATCAGGAAATAGAACACCGCCAACAGGGCGATCAAGGGCAGGAATTGCATGATGCCGCCGTCTTGCGGAGCCGCGGCTGCGCCTTCGGCGTAAGCGTTGCTGATGAACAACTGGCTGATCGAAACCATAACTACTCCTCTTAAAAATCAGGGTGAAAAAATGGAAGGGGCGCATTCTATCATGGATGACATGACTGTTTTGCTACGCCCCAAGGCCCGCCCTCGGCGGCTCGCAAAGGATGTTGCGCTTAATCCGGAAAATTCAAGGGGCTGCTTACAAACCCGCCCTGGCCCGATGAAATCCCGCCACGAACTCGGCGAACTGGCCGCGTTCGATGGCAGCGCGCATATCGGCCATCAGCTCCTGGTAATAATGGAGGTTGTGGATGGAATTCAGCCGCGCGCCGAGAATTTCGTTGAGGCGGTGCAGGTGGTGCAGGTAAGCGCGGCTGAAATTCTTGCAGGTATAGCAGGTGCACTGCGCATCCAGGGGCTTGGTGTCCATGCGGTACTGCGCATTCTTGATGCGCACATCGCCGAAGCGTGTGAACAGGTGACCGTTGCGCGCATTGCGCGTCGGCATCACGCAGTCGAACATGTCGATGCCATGCCCCACTGCATCCACCAGGTCTTCCGGCGTTCCCACGCCCATCAGGTAACGCGGCTTGTCCTGCGGCAGTTGCGGCGCGGTGTGGCTCAGGATGCGCAGCATGTCCTCCTTCGGCTCGCCCACCGACAGGCCGCCGATGGCGAAACCGTCGAAACCGATGTTCTTCAGTTCGCGCAGCGATTCGTCGCGCAGATGTTCGTGCATGCCGCCCTGCACGATGCCGAACAAGCGCATTGCGGTTGCCCTCGTGCGCCTTCTTGCTGCGCTCCGCCCAGCTCAGACGACATGCGCATCGACTCGCCCGCCACCTTCTCGTCCGCCGGATACGGCGTGCATTCGTCGAAGATCATCACGATGTCGGAATTCAGCACCTTCTGGATGCGCATGGATTCTTCCGGCGAGAGAAAACACTTGTCGCCATTCACCGGCGACTTGAACTCCACCCCACCGCCCGTGATCTTGCGCAGCGCCCCCAGGCTGAACACCTGGAAGCCGCCCGAATCGGTGAGGATGGGCCGGTCCCAGCCCATGAAACGATGCAGCCCGCCATGCGCCGCAATCACTTCCAGCCCAGGCCGCAGCCACAGGTGAAAGGTGTTGCCCAGCACGATCTGCGCGCCCATGTCGCGCAGCTCCTGCGGCGACATGGCCTTGACCGTGCCATAGGTGCCCACCGGCATGAAGGCCGGGGTCTCCAGCTTGCCGTGGGCCAGATCCAGTGTGCCGCGGCGAGCCGCTCCCGAGGTGGTGTGTAAGGTAAATTTCATGCAAGCGACTTTATTAGAACAGCGCATCGGCGCTCAAAGAGGCGCGATTCTACCCGATAGCCTCGCCGCGCCCAATGCGGGTGAGATGTTCAGCTTCCTGACCACTGAGCAACGAACGCCTGCGCATCGGCCAGCCAGACACGGAAATCCTGATCGAAACCTTCCAGATCGGCCAGCAATTCCTGCTCGCCGCCAGCCAGCGGATTAGGCTGGCGCGCCCGACGCGACATGCGAGCCAGCACATCGGCTATGCCTTCCACCCTGGCATAGCTCGACAGCCAGTCCTCATCTGCCATCAGGCGCAGGGCGCGGTGTGAATCGGGGGGAAGCTCATGCAGGCGCGCTGCGATATGGCGATAGACCTGTGCCAGGAATTGCGGCAGGGGCTGGTGATGAAAGGCGGCCCAATCGCGCGCCAGCAGATGATCATAGAACACATCCACCAGCACCCCGGCATAACGCCGGCGTGCCGCGGAAACGCGCGCCCGGCTTTGCCTGAAGGCAGGATGCTGCTCGGCATGGCTGTCGATGGCGCGATGCAACGCCACGCCGCGTGCGATGTCATCCGGCAGACCCGCGGGCAAGGTGCCCTTGATCCAGTCGCCGGCGACACCGCCCACGATCAGGGCGGGCTCGTCACCGGCGAGAAGGGCATGGGCGAGAAAGTTCAAGGTACGTCCTTTTCTCGTGATCCCGAAAAACAGACGAACTAAGAGCAAACATGGAGCGTTGTCTCTCGGGGCATATATCTAAGAATCAGTTATAGAAGCTAATCGAAATGACAGGGGTACCTTGTTTTGCAGAAACAGTGATTGTGAACTCATCCATATCAGGATAGTCAACCATGTACATGCCGTTCGATTTTTCGTACTTGCCGCTATCTAGTAGAGCTCTCAACGCCTTAACCTTAATTCTGTCTTGTCCAAAACGCTTTATAAGATCAATTGTTTTTTCGAAAACTTCCTTGTCTGAATAGTCTTTCAGACTATTTTTTTCGAAATAACTGATCTCTGTTCCATAGTGCTCGCAGCCGTAGTACCGAACATTGATCTTTGAGTCATCAAGCTTGATTTCGAGTGATTTGTCTTCTTTGAGGAATTTCGTGTCTTTGTATTTAGCCTTGAGTGGGACATACATTTGTACGAATGCGTCCTGGTTATATAGACAATCATCCTCTGCAACGCACTTAAGCGGGAAGAGTGCCGCAAAAAATATGAGGAAACCAATTCGAGTCATGCTTACCCCTTATGTTCTACAGTTATTCATCAACACTATTCTGCCAACCCAACGGTGACCTCCAATGCCCGCACGAGACTTGCGAGCGGCGAACCACCGCAAAGCAGCCGCTCGCGAACGACTGCACCTGGGACAAACCAGCCCTATTTCTGCGCCTTCACAATACTCATCGCCGCCGCCACCAGCCCGCCCATGTCTGCCACGTTGCCGGGCAGGATGAGCGTGTTGCCTTCCTTGGCGACACCGGCAAAGGCCTCCACATATTTCTCGGCCACCTTGAGGTTGACTGCGTTCATGCCGCCCGGGGCTTCGATGGCTTCGGCCACGCGGCGGATCGCCTGCGCATTGCCTTCGGCCACGGTCCTGATCGCCTCGGCTTCGCCTTGGGCACGGTTGATGAAGGCCTGTTTCTCGCCTTCGGACTTGGCGATGGCGGCCTGCCGTGCGCCGTTGGCGAGGTTGATCTGTTCCTGCTGTTTGCCTTCGGACGTGGCGATCACCGCACGCTTCTCGCGCTCGGCGGTGATCTGCGCCTGCATGGCGTGCAGGATCTCTTTCGGCGGGGTGAGATCCTTGATCTCGTAGCGCAGCACTTTCACGCCCCAACTCAACGCGGCCTCGTCCAGCGCTGCCACCACGGCGCGGTTGATGGCGTCGCGTTCCTCGAAGGTCTTGTCCAGCTCCATCTTGCCGATCACCGAGCGCAACGTGGTCTGCGCAAGCTGGGTGATCGCAAAGACATAATCGCTGGTGCCGTAGGAGGCCAGCTTGGGATCGGTCACCTGGAAGTAGAGGATGCCGTCCACCTGCAACTGGGTGTTATCCCTGGTGATACAGATCTGGCTCGGGACATCCATCGGGATTTCCTTGAGCGAGTGCTTGTATGCCACGCGATCGATGAAGGGAATGACGATGTTCAGCCCCGGCAACAGCACCGCATGGAAACGTCCCAGACGCTCGACCACCCAGGCGTGCTGCTGCGGCACGACCTTGAGCGCCTTGACGGCGAAGATGACGGCTGCGATCAGTATTAACAGTGCGATTTCCATGGTGGCTCCTTATGGTTTCTGCTGCGTCAGGATGAGTTTCGAACCTTGTACCGCCTTGATGTAGAACACGGCGTCGCGCGAGGTGACGGTATTCTCCGGCTGGGCATCCCACTCCGCGCCGCGGTAATGCACGCGTGCCGTACCGTCTTCGTTCCACGAAATCACCCGCACTGTCTGGCCGATGTCGAGGCTGTCGGTGTTCGCGTCCGCCGTCCGGGTGGCTTTGCTGCGGCGCAGGATCAGCGTGCCGATGACTGCGGCCGCACCCGCCGATGTCAGCTGCCAGACCAGTTCCAATCCCGCCCACGCCGCCACCCCGCCCAGCCCCACGGCGATGGACAACACCAACATGTAGAACGTGCCACTCATCATCTCCAACCCCAACAGGATCAAGGCAAGAATGAACCAGTATGTGTACGGTGCCATTTCGTTTCCTTTTCGTTGAGGGAATGCGGTCTATGCTAGCAGATTGATGTTAACCCGGATATTTCAGCAACTTGTTCAATACCTGTAGGAGCACGCCCTGCGTGCGAATTCGGCGATCATGGCGCCTGTCGTGTTTGTTCGCACGCAGGCGTGCTCCTACAGGGCGTGGCTGTTTTATGAAACCTTCGGGGAAGGCTTTTCGAAAGCCTTCCCCTCCAGCTAACCCTCTTGCCTTTCGATCAGCATCGCATCGCCGTAGCTGAAGAAGCGATACTCGTGCTCCACCGCATGACGGTACGCGGCGAGCATGCTGTCCATCCCGCCGAAAGCGCACACCAGCATCAGCAAGGTGGATTTGGGAAGATGGAAGTTGGTCAACAGGACATCCACCACCTTGAAGCGGTAGCCGGGGGTGATGAAGATGCGCGTCTCGCCTGAGCCTGCGGCCAATTCCCCGCCTGCCGCCGCGCTTTCCAGGGCGCGCAGGCTGGTCGTGCCCACCGCGATGATGCGCCCGCCCTTGGCCCTGGCTTCTGCAATGGCCTCCACCGTAGCTTGCGGGATGGAATAGCGTTCGCTGTGCATGACATGCTCTTTGACGTGCTCGGTGCGCACCGGCTTGAAGGTTCCGGCGCCGACATGCAGGGTCACGTAGGCGATGTTCGCGCCTTTGCTGCACAAGGCCTGCAGCATGGTCATCATTGAAATGCAGCCCTGCCGTGGGCGCCGCCACCGCGCCCGGCTCGCGCGCAAACACGGTCTGGTAACGTTCGTCGTCCTCGGCCTCGGCGGCATGGGTGATGTAAGGAGGCAAGGGCAAATGGCCGTAGCGTTCCAGCAGGGCGTGCGCCGGTCTCTTCGCCCTCGAAGCGCAAACGGAAGAATTCTCCCTCGCGCCCCAGCACCCGCACCCACAATCTTTCAGCCAGCAGCAAGCGGCTATCAGCTCTGGGGGTCTTGCTTGCGCGGACTTGCGCCAACACGCTGTACTCATCCAGCACCCGTTCGACCAGCACTTCGACCTTGCCGCCGCTCTCCTTTTCGCCGAACAGGCGCGCTTTGAGCACCCGCGTATCGTTCAGGACCAGCAGGTCATGTTCGCGCACCAACCCCATCAAGTCGGCGAACTGGCCGTCTTTCAGGCCAGATTGGCCCACCTGCAACAAACGGCTCGCGCCGCGCCGTGCAGGCGGGTGCTGGGCGATCAAACGCTCGGGAAGCTCGAAGTCAAAATCGTCGGTACGCATGGCGCTAACAGCAGGCGGGTAAGAAAAACGCGCATTGTAGTTGATGAGGGAATGGGTTTCATGGATAATTCGCGCCCTTCCCATGGCGGAGTAACAGATTTCACTCCGCATCATGAAATACCACCTTTGCCGGGGTGATGGAACTGGTAGACGTGCCGGACTCAAAATCCGGTGCCTGAAAGGGCGTGGGGGTTCGATTCCCCCCCCCGGCACCAAACAATCTTCGTTCTGAATGTCAACGCAACGTTAACCCGGGGCGTTACTCGCTCTGACACGAGTAGTGTCATAAACGTTTATCAACTACTGAACTGGAGCCACAAATGAAACTGCTGTCTACTCTGATCGCCGCTATTTTTGCTGTTGTTGCTTTCTCCGCTGTTGCTGAAGAAGCCGCTGCTCCTGCTGCCGCTCCTGCAGCTTCTGCCGCTCCTGCAGCCGCAGCCGCTCCTGCCAAGAAAGCAAAGAAGGCCAAGAAAGCAAAGAAGGCCAAGAAAGCAAAGAAGGCCAAGGCAGCTGACGCACCTGCAGCCGCCAACTAAAATCTTAGTTTCTTCCAAAAAAGGCAGGGGCGACCCTGCCTTTTTTATTTATCTCGCATCAGACCATCGTCAACTCATGGACAGTCCGCGCGTTAGTAGTTTTGACACTGAAGTGTCATAACCGCTTATCCATTTACTTCTAAAGAACTGGAGCCCGCCATGAAACTGCTGTCCATCCTGATTGCCGCTGTGTTCGCTGCCGTTTCTTTCTCCGCAATTGCCGCCGAAGCTGCTGCTCCTGCGGCTGCCGCCACTGCTGCGGCCCCTGCTGCTGCCGCGCCGGCCAAGAAAGGCGTAAAGAAGGCCCCCAAGCATCAAGGCAAACCCGCTGCCAAACACGCAGCCAAGCAAAAAGCCAAATAATCCTGGCTTGATTAAAAAGGGCAGGGGTGACCCTGCCTTTTTTTATTTCGTTTAAAATTACGTAATGATCTGGAAACCACACGCCACCGTTGCCGCCGTCCTTGAACAGGATGGCAAGTTCTTACTGGTGGAAGAACATACCCCGCAAGGCCTGCTGTTCAATCAACCCGCCGGTCACTGGGAGCCAAACGAGACCCTGTCCGCAGGCGCCATCCGCGAAGCATTGGAGGAGTCGGCCTACGAATTCGAGCCGGAGTACCTGATCGGCGTGTATCGCTGGCATTCGACCTCTTCCGACGCGACTTATCTGCGCTTTGCCTTCGGCGGGCGCATCCTCAAGCATTACCCGGAACGCAAGCTGGACAAAGGCATCGTGCGTGCCGTGTGGATGACTCCGGACGAGATCCGCGCCACCCAGGCGCGCCACCGCAGCCCGCTGATCCTGCGTTGCGTGGAGGACTATCTCGAAGGCAAGCGGTATCCACTGGACCTGATCACTCACTATGAGTAAAGAGCACTCCCCCACCCGAACCCTCCCCCGGAGGGAGAGGGGCCAATCGTGAAAAGCAATCGTAAAACTACTGTCGTCGTCGGCATGTCCGGCGGCGTGGACTCTTCCGTCACTGCGTTGCTGTTAAAACAACAGGGCTATGAGGTCATCGGCCTGTTCATGAAGAACTGGGAAGATGATGACGACAGCGAATATTGTTCTTCGCGCCAGGACTTGATCGACGCCGTATCTGTCGCGGACACCATCGGCATTCACATCGAGGCGGTGAATTTTGCCAAGGAATACAAGGATCGCGTGTTCAGCTATTTCCTGCGCGAATACGAAGCCGGACGCACGCCGAACCCGGACATCCTGTGTAATTCCGAGATCAAGTTCAAGGCCTTCCTCGACCACGCCATCCGCTTGGGCGCGGACTCCATCGCCACCGGTCATTACGCCAAGGTGCGGGAGCAGGATGGCCTGTTTCAATTGCTGAAAGCCGACGACGACAGCAAGGATCAGAGCTATTTTTTACACCGACTGAATCAGGCGCAGCTCTCCAAGTCCATGTTCCCGCTGGGCGGCCTGCTGAAATCCCAGGTCCGCGACATTGCCCGTGAACACGGGCTTGCCAACTATGCGAAGAAAGACAGCACGGGCATCTGCTTCATCGGCGAGCGCCCGTTCCGCGAATTCCTGAATCGCTACCTGCCCACCAAGCCGGGCGACATGGTCACGCCGGAAGGCAAGGTGGTCGGGCAGCACATGGGACTGTCGTTCTACACCTACGGCCAGCGCCAGGGGCTCGGCATCGGTGGTTCGCGCGAGACGACGGGCGAACCCTGGTTCGTCGCGGGCAAGGATATGCCGCACAACCGGCTGATCGTAGTACAGGGGCATGGACATCCTTTACTGCTCAATCCGCAACTGGATGCGCTGGAAATGCACTGGATCAGCGGCCATGCGCCCGATGCCACCCGCGGTTACGCGGCCAAGACCCGTTACCGGCAGCAGGATGCGGCCTGTCGCATTTCGCTCGCCGCGAACGATACCGCGCACTTCACCTTCGACGAAGCGCAATGGGCGGTCACGCCGGGGCAGTCCGTCGTTGTGTATGACGGCGCAATCTGTCTGGGCGGCGGCATCATCAAGTAACGCAGCAAGGAGAAACCATGTCCGGCAACTTGAGCCCCGAGATCGTCCGTTTGCTGCTGGTGCTTGCCGCCACCATCGCAGCGCATCTTGTCGCGCTACGCGTATTACGTCATGCCGAAAAGGTCGCCGCGCGCACCAACAACGTCTGGGACGACTGCGCTGCTTGCAGCTGCGCGCAGACCGCTACCTGTCCTGATCTGGCTGGCCGGCATCTCCTTCGCGCTGCACCTGGTCCATCGCCAGACCGGCGAACAACTGCTCGAATACGTCGCCCCCGCCCGCAACATCGGCGTCGTGCTCTGTATCGCCTGGTTCCTGTTCAAACTGATCCGCGAAATCGCAAACAACGTGGTCACCGCACGCACTCGGGCCGGAGAGGAAGTGGATCGCACCACGGTGGACGGCCTGAGCAAGGTGTCGCGCATCGTGGTGATCGTGGTCGCCGCCCTGGCGGTGATGCAAACGCTGGGATTCAGCATATCCGGTGTGCTGGCTTTCGGCGGCATGGGCGGCATCGCGGTCGGTTTCGCCGCCAAGGACCTGCTGGCGAATTTTTTCGGCGGCTTGATGATCCATCTGGATCGGCCGTTCAACGTGGGCGAGACGGTGCGTTCGCCGGACAAGCAGATCGAAGGCAAGGTAGAACACATCGGCTGGCGGCAGACCCGCATCCGTGCTGCGGACATGGCGCTTATCTATGTGCCCAACTCCCTGTTCACCTCCATCGTGGTGGAAAATCCTTCGCGCATGTCGCATCGCCGCATCCGCGAGATCATCGGCCTGCGCTACGATGACCTGGGCAAGATGGACGCCATCGTCGGGGAAGTGAAAGCGATGTTGAAGTCGCATCCGGAAATCGACAGCGAGCAAGCCATCATTGTCGCCTTCGACCAGTTCGCCGATTCCTCGCTCAATATTCTTATCCAGGCACTCACCAAGGCCACTGCGGCGGAACAGTTCCAGGCAGCAAAACAGGACATCCTGCTCAAGATCGCGGACATCGTCGCCAAGCACGGTGCCGATTTCGCCTTCCCCACCCGCACGCTGCTGCTGAACCAGACTCCCGCCTGATCCTGCGCGGGATTTGAAGACTGCTCTTCACGTTCGCCCTTTCTTCCGCATGCGGGGGATAACCAGCGACTTGCCCGCTAGCGGGCTTAGTCGAATGGCTAGTAGTTTCACCAAAGTTGGATAGGGGGAAACGGGCAAAGCAAGCCCCTAAGGAAGCCAAGACTTGCCGTGCCCGTTGGCGCGCTTTCACGTAAAATGCGCG
Organism: uncultured beta proteobacterium; assembly: GCA_963840345.1. Classification (GTDB taxonomy): domain Bacteria; phylum Pseudomonadota; class Gammaproteobacteria; order Burkholderiales; family Gallionellaceae; genus Sideroxyarcus. Next base: position 148,960 of record CAWIYO010000001.1, on the reverse strand, counting down.
CCTTGAACTTTTCCTGCCCAATGACACCACCATGACTCTCTCGGCACTCACCGCCCTTTCCCCGCTCGACGGCCGCTACTCCGGCAAGGTCGATGCCCTGCGCAACCATTTCAGCGAATACGGCCTGATCCGTTTCCGCGTGCTGATCGAGATCGAATGGCTCAAGGCACTGAGCAACGAAGCCGGCATCAAGGAACTGCCGCCCTTCTCCGCCGCCACCGTGAGCATGCTCGACCAGCTCGCCGCACAGTTCTCCGAAGCCGATGCCGAGCAGATCAAGACCATCGAGAAGCGCACCAACCACGACGTGAAGGCCATCGAATACTGGCTGCGTGACAAGCTCGCTACCAATCCCGAGACCGCCAAGGCGCTGGAATTCATCCACTTCGCCTGCACCTCGGAAGACATCAACAACCTCAGCCATGCGCTGATGTTGAGCCATGCGCGCCGCGAAGTGATGCTGCCCGCGCTGCAAAGCATCATCGACAAGCTCACCGCCATCGCCCACCAGCATGCCGACCTGCCCATGCTGTGCCGTACTCATGGACAAACTGCGACGCCCAGCACGCTGGGCAAGGAAATGGCGAACGTGGTCTATCGCCTGCGCCGCGCGCAGCAACGCATTGCCGCAGTCGAAGTGCTGGGCAAGATCAACGGTGCGGTGGGCAACTACAACGCGCACCTGTCGGCCTACCCCGACGTGGATTGGGAAAGCTTCTCCAAGCGTTTCGTCGAAGCGCGCGGGCTGACTTTCAACCCCTACACCATCCAGATCGAACCGCACGACTGCATGGCCGAGTTGTACGACGCCTTCGCCCGCGCCAACACCATCCTCATCGACCTCAACCGCGACATCTGGGGCTACATCTCGCTCGGCTTCTTCAAGCAGAAGGTGGTGGCCGGCGAAGTCGGTTCCTCCACCATGCCACACAAGGTCAACCCGATCGACTTCGAGAACTCCGAAGGCAACCTCGGCCTCGCCAACGCGCTGCTCAAGCACCTCTCGGAAAAGCTGCCCATCTCGCGCTGGCAGCGCGACCTCACCGACTCCACCGTGCTGCGCAACATGGGCGTGGCGCTGGGCTACACCCTGCTGGCCTATGAATCCTGCCTGAAGGGGCTGAACAAGCTGGAAGCCAACCCGCAACGCCTGGCGGAAGACCTGAACAACAGCTGGGAAGTGCTGGCGGAACCGATCCAGACCGTGATGCGCCGCTACAACATCGAGAACGCCTACGACAAGCTGAAGGAACTCACGCGCGGCAAGGGCGGCATCAACAGGGAAAGCCTCGCCGCTTTCATCCAGACGCTGGACATCCCGGCAGCCGAAAAGCAACGCCTGCAAGCATTGAGCCCGGAAACATACACCGGCAAGGCGGCGGAACTGGCGAAACGCATCTGATTCAGCTTTTCCGGCAGCACAAACAACAAAGCCCCGCTTTCGCGGGGCTTTGTGCATTCAGGCTGCAGCCTGTACGGGTATCTTTTCGCGCTTCTCGATGATGCGGTTATGCTCGTCCACATAGACCAGTGTGGGATGGTACTTCTGCAATTCCAGTTCGGAATAGATGGAGAAGGCTGCGATGATCAGAATATCACCCACATCGGCCTTGTGCGCAGCCGCGCCATTGACCGAAATAGTGCGCGAACCGCGCTCGGCGCGAATGGCATAAGTACTGAAGCGTTCGCCGTTGGTGACGTTGTAGATGTCGATCGCTTGGTATTCCTTGATGCCGGATGCCTCCAGCAGGTCGTCGTCGATGGCGCACGAACCCTCGTAATGCAGTTCGGACTGCGTTACGCGTACGCGGTGCAATTTGGCCTGTAGCATGGTTCGTTGCATAGTCACCTCACCTCCTTCGCCTTCCCTGACTCCCTCCCGCAGACGGGAGAAAGAACAAACGTGAAAGGCAATTCATTATTACCGCCCCAGGTTCGGGGGCGCGCATTATAAACGCCTGTGGCTTAAAGACAAACTTCGATATTGTCGATCAATCGGGTCTTCCCCAAGCGCGCCGCAGCCAATACCACCAAGTCGCGCTCGCCTTTCTCCGGAACGCCCAGATCGGCTTGCTTGCGCACGGCAACATATTCAACCTGCCAGCCGCGCTTGGCAAGCGCCGCGCCAGCCTCTTGCTCCAAACCGGCGTACCCGGTTTCACCCTTGCGCAACGCTTCCCCCACATTCCGTAATATTTGACTCAGGAAAACCGCTTCCGTTCGCTCCCCTGCCGACAGATACTGGTTGCGCGAAGACAGTGCCAGCCCGTCTGCAGCTCGCGACGTTTCTGCCCCGACAATCGTTATTGGCAAATTGAACTGAATAATCATTTGCTTGATGATTGCAAGCTGCTGGTAATCCTTCTTGCCAAAGATGGCGACTTGCGGCTGCACCAGATTGAAGAGTTTCAGCACCACCGTTGCCATGCCGCGGAAATGACCAGGGCGGAACGCGCCGCATAGCTCGTTGGCGATGGGCGGCGGCTCGATGAAGATCGTTTGTTTTTCCGGGTACATCTCGCCAACCGAGGGTGCGAACACGACGTCCGCCAGCCCCTGCAAGCTGGCGCAGTCCGCCTCCAGCGTACGCGGATATTTGTCGAAGTCCTCGTTGGGCCCGAACTGCAGCGGATTGACGAAGAGGCTCACCACGATGCAGGAGCCGCGCTGGCGGGCGATGCGCACCAGCTCGATGTGCCCCTCGTGCAGGTTGCCCATCGTGGGGACGAAAGCAATGTTCTTCTCGTGCGCCAGACGGATGCGCAGTTCGGATACGGAATGGATGAGCTGCATCAGAAAGAGTGCTCCGGCGCGGGGAACGCACCCGATTTCACTTCCGTCACGTAGTTTGCGACGGCCTGGCCGATGGAACCGGCGCCCGGCATGAAGTCTTTGACGAAACGCGCCTTCTTGCCGGGATAGATACCCAGCATGTCATACACCACCAGCACCTGACCGGAACAGTCTGCACCCGCGCCAATGCCGATGGTCGGCACATGCAGCTGAGCGGTGATGTCCGCCGCCAGGGCCGCAGGCACGGCTTCCATGACCAACAAACCAGCACCCGCCTGCTGCAAGGCCAAGGCATCGTCGCGCAGGCGCTGCGCCGCTGCATCGGTCTTGCCTTGCACCTTGTATCCGCCCAGTTGGTGCACCGATTGGGGAGTGAGGCCAATGTGTCCACATACCGGGATGCCGCGCGAAGTCAGGAACTGCACGGTATCGGCCATCTCGGCCCCGCCTTCCAGCTTGACCATATGCGCACCCGCCGCCATCAGTTGCACGGCATAGGCGAAGGTCTCGCGCGAGCTGTACTGCGAAGTGCCGAACGGCATATCGGCAATGATGAACGCCTGCTGCGAACCGCTCGCGACACAGGAGGTGTGATACGCCATCTGTTCGATGGTCACCGGCAGCGTGCTTTCGCGCCCCTGGATCACCATGCCCAGCGAGTCGCCGACCAGCAGCGCATCCACACCATTCGTCTCCAGCAGCGTGGCGAAGCTGGCGTCGTAACAGGTCAGCACGGCGATCTTCTCGCCCTTATCGCGCATGGATTGCAGCTTGCTCAGGGTTATACGCATCACTCCCCCACGTTGAAATATTCGCGCCGCCCGCGCATCTTGCCGATGCGGTCGAGCAGCAGATTGAAGTCGTCTGCATTATCCACAAAATTCAGATGTTCGCTATTTACCACCAGCACGGGGGCTTCGTCGTAATGGTGGAAGAACTCGCCGTAACTGTCGGACAAACGCGCCAGATAGTCGTCCTGGATCGTGCGTTCGTAACGGTTCCCGCGCCGCCGCACACGCTCGACCAGCGTGTAAGTAGGCGCTTGCAGATAGATCACCAGATCGGGCGTGGGCGCTTGCGGCGACAGGCCCTGGTAGATGGATTGGTACAATTTGTATTCGTCGTCGCTCAAGGTCAGGCGCGCGAACAACGCATCTTTTTCAAACAGATAATCGGAGATGGTACGACTCTGGAACAAGTCCATCTGTGCCATGTCGCGCGCTTCGTTGATGCGCTGGAACAGGAAGAACAACTGCGTGGGCAGTGCATAGCGCGCCGGATCCTGATAGAAATTCGCCAGAAAAGGATTGTCCTGCGGTTTTTCCAGCAGGGGTTCCGCCTCGACATGCTTGGCCAGACGCAGCGCCAGGCTGGTTTTTCCCACGCCGATGGGACCTTCCACCACGATGTAGCGGTATTTACTCAGAGGCATCTTCTAGCCGCTCCAGTATTTGTTCTTTGCAGCGTAACGCAGCCTCTGTCGCAGAACCGATGCCCGGTATCACGCAATCCGGCGCGATCTCCAGCAAAGGCTGCAGCACGAAGGCACGCAGGTGCATCTGCGGATGCGGGATGGTCAATCCATGCTCATGATGAACCAGATCGTCGTAAAGCAGCACATCCAGATCCAGCGTCCGCGGCGAGTTGGGAAATTCGCGCGTGCGTCCGCACTCATGCTCCAGCGCCAGCAGCGCATCCAATAATGCGCGCGGAGCCAATTCCGTTTCCAGTTGCGCCACCGCATTGATGAAATCCGGCTGCTCCAGATAACCCACCGGCGCACTACGATACAGCGATGAACGCCGTACCACGCGCGTCCTGGGCAACCTGCCCAAAGTCTCCAGCGCATGGGATACCTGCGCGACCGGATCAGCCAGATTGCTGCCCAGTCCGATGAAAGCCACGTGCTTCATTTAATCGATCGGCAGTTCGGATTGTCCCGCTGCACCGGGTTTCTTGCTGCGACGGCGGCGCTTCTTGGGGCCGCCCGTGTCCGGCAACAACATCTCGGCACGGCGCTCATCGCTGGCATGCTGAAACTCTTCCCACCATACCCCCAACCCGGCATCTACCTCGCCGCTCTGGCAACGCAGCAACAGGAAATCGTACGCCGCGCGGAAACGCGGCAAAGCCAGCAAGCGCAAGGGACGCTGCCCGCCGCGCTGCTCGAAACGGGGCTGCAGCAGCCACAATTCCTTCATCACCGTGTCGTAACGGCGCGGAATGGCGAGTTGGGCACGCTGCCGATCCAGCACTTCGTCCATCGCCTCGTGCATCGCCCCGATCGGACGCTCACCCGCCGCCTGTTTGGCTTTCCATGCCGCCAACACTTCGTGCCACAACAAGGCGGCAAACAGGAAAGCGGGGGAAGTGGCTTTCTCTTCGGCGATGCGCTGGTCGGTGTTCTGCAGCGCGAGCATGACGAACTTCTCGCCCATAGGCTGTTCGAGGATCACATCCAGCATCGGCAGCAGGCCATGGTGCAATTCCATGGCGCGCAACTTCTTGATGCAAGGCATGGCATGGCCGGACAACAGCAGCTTGAGCATCTCGTCGAACAACCGCGCTTCCGGCACGTTGCTCAACAGTTCTTTCATTTTTGAGATCGGTGCCGCAGTGGCATGGTCCAGCTTCATGCCCAGCTTGGCGGATAGCCGCACTGCCCGCAGCATGCGCACCGGGTCTTCGCGATAGCGCACTTCGGGATCGCCGATCATGCGCAGGGTGTTGGCCCGGATGTCGGCATAACCGTTGTGGTAATCGAAGATCTCTTGCGTGCTCGGGTCGTAGAACAGCGCATTGGCGGTGAAATCGCGCCGCGCCGCATCCTGCTCCTGATCGCCGAACTCGTTGTCGCGCAGGATGCGTCCATGTTCGTCGGTCTCGGCATCTTCGGCATCGATGGCGCGGCGGAACGTGGAAACCTCCACCGTCTCCTCGCCGAACATCACATGCACCAGCCGGAAGCGCCGCCCGATGATGCGCGCACGGCGGAACACGCGCTTCACCTCTTCCGGTGTGGCATCGGTCGCCACGTCGAAGTCCTTGGGCTCGCGGTCCAGCAGCAGGTCGCGCACTGCGCCCCCGACCACGAATGCCTGAAATCCCGCAGCCTGCAGGCCATCGGTCACCCGTTTCGCACCGTAGCTGATGCCGTCGCGGCTCACCTTGTGTACTTTATAGGGAATCACATGCGCAGCACCCGCCACACGTGACGGTTCGGCCTTACCGAACACTCGTTTGAACAGTTTTTTTATCATCGTCAGCAAAAGTTGAAATCGCCGCAAAGGCGGCGACTCTATGGACATCCACAGGGGCGATTATACACCCGCCCCTCTTGCCGGCCTTTCAACGCAGCGAGATGACCGCCCAGCCCTGCTTTTCGGCATGTGCGCGCAAGGTTGCATCGGGGTCGACGGCAACCGGCTGCTTCACTTTGGAAAGCAACGGCAGGTCGTTCAGGGAGTCGCTATAGAACCAGCTCGTGCCGAAACTTTCCCAGTTCCAGCCACGTTCAGACAACCAGTTCTCCATGCGCTCCACTTTGCCCTCGCGGAAGCTCGGCACGCCCGCGACGTTGCCGGTGAATTCGCCATGGTTCTCCTCCGGATCGGTAGCGATCAGGTGCGCCACGCCGAATTCGCGCGCGATGGGCGCGGTCACGAAACTGTTGGTGGCAGTGACGATCACGCACACGTCGCCCGCCGCCTGGTGCCTGGCGACCAGTGCGCGTCCCTTCGCCGTCATCATCGGGCGCACCTTGCGCTGCATGAACTCCTCGTGCCATTGGTCCAGCACCTTGCGCGCATGGCGCGACAGCGGCTTGAGCTGGAAATCGAGGAACTCGTGGATGTCCAGCGTCCCCGCCTTGTACTGCTCATAGAACGCGAGGTTCTTCGCCTCGAACAATTCGCGGTCGAGCACACCCTGCTCGATCAGGAACTGCGACCATTCGAAGTCGCTGTCGCCCGCCAGCAGGGTATTGTCCAGATCGAATAAAGCCAGATTCACTGCATTCTCCATCACAATAAGAAAGGCCTGCATCGCTGCAGGCCTTCGATTCCATCAGGCCAAACCGGCTCAGAAGTGGTACGAAACGCCGATCGAAACCACCGGATAGTACTTGTAATTCTTCAGATCGGATTCCAGCTTGGCGGCACCCGCTGCCACGTCACTCTGCAATGTGGCACATGCCGCTGCCCCGCCGGCTTGTGCCAGCAACGCTGCGCTGCAGGTTACTGTGCTACTTACCTTGGGCGAACCCTGGAACAGCACACCGATGTCACTCACGAATCCCCAAGTCTTTGCCTTGGCAACCGGATTGCCCCAGCCGATGCCCAGATAAGGCGCCGTGCTGTTGAACTTCATCTCACCTGTATAGGAGCCGACATCGCTTGCGGTGTAGGGCACTCCATTGAAGGTGTAGCTTCCGTTCACTGAAGCGGCCGTTAAAGTGGCTTTGTTGCCGTTGGCGACCAAGCCCAACGTCGTCCTGAAAGCACCGGAGAACGGGTACCAGTCGGCCAATGCGGCGACATTCTGCAATTTCAGGTCAACATTGTAATTACCATTGGAATTGTTCTGCGTGAACGTCCGCTTCCATGTGTCGAACCCCAAACGGCCCGTTACGTTCTGCGACATCGAACCCGCCAGCCCCAGGCCAAAACCTGTCGTGCCGCCATTGATGTAAACGCCCACCCCTTCCGCCTGCGCCGTAGCCGCAAACGACCCGAACATCGCCAATACCAGCAATTTTATTTTCATCGTTATTCCTTTTCGTTGATTTCAGCTCCGTACAACGGCACAAAGCTAATGCCCTCATCAGCCTTTGTCAAATAAGACTCGTTATTTCAGCAACATTCAGACTCGCATCACCTCTTTCAGCAACGGCACGGACGCCGCCCGCTTCAGGCGCAGGCAATGTTCGTCCAGCGCATCCAGTGTCGCCAACAGGGCCGGCAAGTCGCGTCGTCCATGGCGCAGCAGATAGGTCGTCACTTCGCTCGGCAATTCGAAGCCGCGCGCCTGCGCATGCTGCTTCAGGGCCTGAGCCTTCTCGGCATCGCTCAAGGCATGCACCTGGTACACCAGGCCCCAGCCCAGGCGGGTGCGCAGGTCGTCGCGCAGATCCAGGAATGCCGGCGCTTGCGTGCCGCTCACGAGCAACATGCCGCCGTTCTCGCGCAACCGGTTATACAGGGCGAACAAGGCGATCTGAGCCTCATCGTCCAGTTTTTCCACGTCATCTAGCGCGACGACCTGTGCAGCATCCGGCACTTCGCCGCAGGCATAGACCGCCGTCTGCCCGGCCGCCCGCGCACATTCAACAGCGGCTTGCAGCAAATGGCTCTTGCCGCTGCCCGTTTCACCCCAGACATACAGGCCGCGATTCCCCTCGGTCGCCGCCAGCGCGTGGCGCAATGCGGAAAGCAGTTCAACATTGCGTCCGGCAACAAAGTTATCCAGCGTGGGGCTCCACTCCGGGGCGATACCCAGCAACAGTTGAGTCATATCAATTTTGGTTTCGGTAAAAAGTACTGGATAGATAGCGGCCTTTGAGGTGGCGCAACCCAACCAGCAGCACTGCGGTGATCGGCAGGGCCAGCAAGACCCCGAAGAAGCCGAACAGCTGCCCGAACGCCAGCAGCGCGAAGATCACCGCCAGCGGATGAAGCCCGATGCGATCCCCGACCAGTTTCGGCGTCACCACCATCCCTTCCAGCAATTGTCCGGCTGCGAATATCCCCCAGACCAGCAGCACGCCACTGAAATGATCGAATTGGGTCAACGCGACCAGGGTCGCCAAGGCCAGACCGATGACCGCACCGAGATAGGGAACGAACACCAGCATCCCGGTCACGATGCCGATGGGCAAGGCGAACTGCATCCCCGCCAGCAGCAGACCGGATGCATAGAACACGCTCATCAGCAGCATCACCGACAGCTGTCCGCGCAGAAACTGGGCAAGGATGGCATCCACCTCGGCGGCGATCTCAAGCGTCCCTGCACGCCAGCGGCGCGGCAACATTGCATCGGTGCGCGCCAGCAGCAGCGGCCAATCGCGCAGCAGATAAAACATCACCAAGGGGATCAACAACAGGTTCATCAGCAGCGTGACCAGCATCGAACTGTTGCTGCTCAACCAGGGCAACACGCTCGCCGACACATTGCCCGCCCCCTGCCAGGATCCGCCCAACAAACCTTTGAGCGTAGCCGCATCCCATTGCAGTTCCATCCCGAAGTACCGCTCCAGCAGCGGCAGGATCCGCTGACGAATGTCATCCAGCAGTTCCGGCAGCTTCGACAGCAGCGTATCGGACTCATAGCGCAGCAGGGGAAACAAGACCAGCAATAGCGCAACGGCGGCACCGAACAGTAATCCCATCACCAGCAGGGTCGCCGATGTGCGCGACATGAAGCGCCATTTGGATAAACGGGCGACAGGCGGCTGGCAGATGTAGGCCAGGATGCCCGCTGCCAGGAACGGTGTCAGGACTGGATCGAGCAGATACAGAAGCCAGGCCAGAGCCGCTACTGCGGCCAGCCAGTACAGTGCCACGAAGCGCTCGGAGGTCATTTCAGGTAAAATCCGCATTTGGAAAATTTGCGGCACTTTATCCCGAAGAAAGCGAGAACTCAACTTGAGCACCCCTACCAACAGCCTGTCCTACCGTGATGCGGGCGTCGACATCGACGCGGGCGACCAATTGGTCGAGAACATCAAACCTTTTGCCAAGCGTACCATGCGCCCCGAAGTCCTCTCCGGCATCGGCGGCTTCGGCGGCCTGGTCGAGATCTCGAAGAAGTTCAAGGAGCCGGTGCTGGTTTCCGGCACCGACGGCGTGGGCACCAAACTCAAGCTCGCTTTTGAATTGAACCGCCACGACACGGTCGGTATCGACCTGGTGGCGATGAGCGTGAACGACATCCTGGTGCAGGGCGCCGAACCGCTGTTCTTCCTCGACTACTTCGCCTGCGGCAAGCTCGACGTGCCCGCCGCCACCGAAGTCATCAAGGGTATCGCCAAGGGCTGCGAAGATTCCGGCTGCGCGCTGATCGGCGGCGAGACCGCCGAGATGCCCGGCATGTATCCGGTGGGCGAATACGACCTCGCCGGCTTCGCCGTGGGCGTGGTGGAAAAGAGCAAGATCATCACCGGCGAGCACATCAAGGCCGGCGACGTGGTGCTGGGCCTGGCCTCCAACGGCGCGCACTCCAACGGCTATTCGCTGGTGCGCAAGATCATCGAGCGCAGCAAGCCTGACCTGAACGCAAAATTCGACGGCGAGCGCACGCTGGCCGACTGCATCATGGCCCCCACCCGCCTGTACGTGAAGCCCATGCTGAGCCTGATGCAGAAGCTCACCGTCAAGGGCATGGCGCACATCACCGGCGGCGGCATCACCGAGAACGTGCCGCGCGTACTGCCTGCCGAACGTCGTCGCCGACATCGACAGCAAGAGCTTGGCAGATGCCCAAGCTGTTCCACTGGCTGCGCGAAGGCGGCAATGTCGAAGCGCAGGAGATGTTCCGAACCTTCAATTGCGGCATCGGCATGGTAGTGGTGGTTGCGGCACAAGACGCGGATGCAGCGGTCAAGCATCTGCAGGCAGCCGGCGAGACGGTATCGCGCATCGGTGTAATCCGCGCGCGCAACGGCGACGAGCACCAGACCCAGGTACGTTAAGGCCGTGAAAAGCATCGTCATCCTCATCTCCGGTCGCGGCAGCAACATGCAGGCGCTGCTGGAGGCGAACCTGCCATGTCAGGTCGCGGCGGTCATCAGCAACCGCGACGATGCTCATGGATTGGAGATTGCCAGGAGGCATGGCATCCAGACGGCCGTCATATCGCATAAAAATTTCGCTGACCGCGCATCCTTCGATCTCGCACTGGCCGAGACCATAGACCGGTATGCGCCGGATTTCGTCGTGCTGGCTGGATTCATGCGCATCCTGACTGAGGGATTCGTCGAGCATTATCGCGGCCGCCTCATCAATATCCATCCTTCGCTGCTTCCCGCTTATCCCGGCATCGACACGCATCAGCGTGCCTTGCACGACGGCGTCAAAATACACGGCTGCACAGTCCATTTCGTGACACCCGACCTGGATCACGGCCCCATCATTATCCAGGCGGCAATTCCCGTGCTGTACGATGACACCCTGCAAAGCCTGTCCGACCGCGTATTGAGCGAAGAGCATCGCATCTTTCCGCAAGCTGTGCGCTGGCTATGCCGCAATCAAGTGTGGCTGGACAAGATAGGGCGTGTTTCCAGCTCCCGGCTGGAACAACCGGGAGCTGCCCTCATCTCTCCGGGACTGGAGTAGAACCATGCGCTCGCTCATCGGTCTCTTGTTATGCTGCATCGCTCCTGCGCTGTTCGCCGCACCGCCTATGCGCATCGAAGCCAGTTACGAGGTGATAACAAAAGGCGTCAAAATCGCCGTGATCACCGAGAAATTCACGCGCACCGATAACCATTACCGCATCGAGAGCATCACCAAACCGGTCGGCCTGCTCGCCCTGTTCAGGCCGGATACGATCTATGTCGTCAGCGAGGGTGACATCAACGCCCAAGGCCTGCACCCGCAAAGTTACGCCTACAAGCGCTCGCTGGAAACCAGCAAGAATACCGAAGCGACCTTCGACTGGGATCAATCCACGCTTCTGCTCAGCGACCGCTATGGACAGCGCTTCGTACCCCTGCCTGCCGACACCCAGGACCGCCTGAGCGTGCAATACCAGTTCCGTTATGTGCCCTTCCTGCGCGAGCGCAAGGATGTGACCATGCATATCACCAATGGGAGCAAGATCGACACACGCCAATATCTGATCCATCCGAAACAGATGCTGACCGTGCCGCTGGGCACACTGGAAACGCTGTACCTGAACACTCCCAAGCAGGAGACCGCATGGAAGACCGAGATCTGGCTGTCGGTCGAAAACGGCAACTTTCCCTGCAAGATCATATTGACCGAGGACAACGGAGATCAACTTTCACAAGTTCTCACTGCACTGAGCATCAACCAGTGAACCTCAGGCTGGACACCCCATCGCGCCGCATCGCTTTCGCTGTTGGCATCTCCGTCTTGCTGCACGGGTTGGTCCTATGGGGACCGAACATCCGTTTGCCGCGTTTCCAGGCCCCGCTTCCCCCACTCCAGGCCAAACTCGAAGCGCTTCCCGGAGCACCTGCAAAACACAGGAAGCCCAGGGCAAAACCAGCGGTACAGAAAACTGCGCCCGAACCAGTTCCTCAAACCGGGGCGCCACCGCAAGAACCCCAGCTCGCCGCCAGTGAGCCTGTTGCAGCCAGTGCGCCCGCTGAAACCGGGACGCTCGCCTCTGAAACCGGCTTGGAAGCCGAGCGCCCAGCGTTACCCCAGCACGCGCAACTTACCTTCGCCATCAACAAGGGAACGGGCCATTTTCGAGTTGGTGAAGCAGTGCACACGCTGGACATCGACGACGGACATTACGTGTTATATGCGGTAACGCAGACTGTAGGATTGGTGCGTCTGTTCAAGAGCTATGAACTCAACCAATATAGCAGCGGCAGCTATGGCAAATCCGGCTTGCACCCTGAGCAGTTCTTCGAAGAACGCAAAGAAAGATTCGGCACTCAACGCAACACGGCGGAATTCGACTATGCAGCCAAGCTCATACACTTCTCGCAAGGCGACGAGGTTGCGTTACCGCCGGACGTGCAGGACATCCTGAGCGTCATGTACCAATTCCCACCGCTGGCGCATACGGAGATCGCCACCGTCTCGGTCAGCAACGGCAGGAAGGTCGAGCGTTATGACTTCGAGATCACTCCCGACGAGGAAATCGACACTCCGCTCGGCAAACTGCTCACCGTGCATCTGAGCAAAATGCACGGCCCCAACGAAGAAGGGCTGGATATCTGGCTGGCACGGGAATATCGGCTGTTCCCGGTCAAAATACGTTTTATCGAAAAAGACGGTGAAGTCGCTGCCGAAGCCGTCATCACCGACATCCGCGTGTCGGAAGAACAAGGAGTAATAAGCAATGCTGTTAACTGAATATCGCCTCGACCTGGTCGTACAAGCCCTGCGCGCAGCGCTCAAAATGGAGCATCCGGCCGATGCCGTATTGCGCCATTTCTTCCAGGCCGAGCGCATCGGATCCAACGAGCGCGCACTGGTGGCCGAAACCCTGTTCGGTGTATTGCGCCATCGATTGTTTCTGGAGCACTGCTGCACGCTCGAAGACAAGGGCCAAGCCACCGCACGCCGGATGGCGCTGGCTTACTGGGTCAGGTTCGGCGGTTACAATCTGCGCGAGCTGGAGCCCTTGCTCAAGGCGAAAGAGTCCGAATGGCTGGGCAAGGTCAAAGGCGCCGTCATCACCGAATTGCCCTTGTCCATCCAGGCCGAGTTGCCGGAATGGATCGTCGACAAGCTGCGCCCGCAGCACAGCGATGCCGAAATCCTCGCACTGGGGCGCTCCATGCAACAACCCGCACCGCTCGATCTGCGCGTGAACACCCTGCTGGCCGGACGCAACGAAGTCCTGCAGGCCTTGCAAGCCGAAGGCCTGGATGCCCAAGCCACTCCTTATTCCCCCATGGGCATCCGCCTCAAGAACAAACCGGCGCTGAACAAACATGCGCTCTTTCTATCCGGCAAGTTCGAGGTGCAGGACGAGGGCAGCCAACTCCTGGGATTGTTGCTCGCACCGAAACGCAACGACATGGTGGTGGATTTCTGTGCGGGCGCCGGCGGCAAGACGCTGATGCTCGGCGCGATGATGAACTCGCAGGGCCGGCTGTATGCCTGGGATGTTTCCGAGAAGCGCCTGACCAATTTGAAACCGCGCCTGAAACGCTCCGGATTGAGCAACGTGCAGCCCCAGCTCATCGCGCACGAGAACGACAGCAAGGTGAAGCGTCTGGCCGGCAAGATCGACCGCGTGCTGGTCGATGCGCCATGCAGCGGCTTGGGTACGCTGCGCCGCAATCCCGACCTCAAATTCCGCCAATCCGCTCAAAGCGTAGCCGAACTCAACGGGAAGCAGACCGCAATCCTGGCATCGGCCGCCAGGCTCCTGAAACAGGGCGGACGCCTGGTATATGCCACTTGCAGCCTGCTGCACGAAGAGAACCAGGCCATCGTGCAAGCCTTCCTCGCAGCGCATCCCGACTTTGAGCTGCTGCCCGCCAACAAGGTACTGCACCAGCAGCATATCGAACTGGCGATGGGCGACTACCTGCAACTTACCCCGCAATTGCATAACACCGACGGATTCTTCGCGGCGGTGTTGGAACGCCGGGGTTGACGATACCGCGCGGGATCGCGTTAAACATTCAATTTATGAAATAATCATCTGGTAAGCTGTGACGGGAAATATCGCTCGAACCGAAACCAAAGAAGTTTCACGGGAACGAATATGAATGATTTTTCAATACGTTGCACGATAATAGCCAGCATGCTGGCCGTAACTTCTCACTCCAGCGCCGCTAACAATGACGAACAAGCCTGGCCTGAACTGAGTCTGGGCGATCTGATGAAAGTCGGCATCGAATCCGCCTCGCGCAAAAACCAGGCCGTTTCCAATACTGCCGCAGCCGTATTCGTCATCTCCTCGGCGGACATCAAGCGCTCCGGTGCGCTGTCGATACCCGAGGTGCTGCGTCTGGCACCAGGAGTCGAGGTCGCCCACCTGAGCAACAACAAGTTCGCCGTTTCCATACGCGGCTTCAACGGCCGCATGGCCAACAAGCTGCTGGTGCTGGTCGACGGCCGCTCGATCTACAGCTCGCTCTACGGCGGCGTCCTCTGGGAAACGGAAAATATGCCGCTCGAAGACATCAGCCGCATCGAAGTCATCCGCGGTTCGGCAGGCCAGGCCTGGGGCTCCAATGCGGTCAACGGCGTCATCAATATCATTACCAAGCGCGCACAGGACACCTCCGGCTGGCTGGTCGACACTCACGCAGGCACTTCGACCGGCAAAGCCGGACTGGCCTTGCGCTATGGCGCAAAAGCCGAGGACGGCTCGGCGTTTCGCGCCACGCTCAACGAACAGCGGAGAGATGGCGGCAAGGAGGTCTCCGGCAAGGACGCACAGGATCAATGGAACGACACCTCGCTGACCTTCCGCTATGACAAACCGGACGGCATCGATACCCGCTGGCTGGTCAGCGGACGTCTCTTCGACGCGCATTCCGACGAATCCTGGCTCGTCCCCGACTTTGCGCCGGCGACGACATACAACTCCACCCAGTATGGCGCGACACGACTCATTCCCTTTGTCTCCAAGAAGAACGGCGGCGACCTGCTGGGCCGCTTCGAGCAGACCACCGACAGTGGCGGCGAAGTGCGCATCCAGACCTATGTGGAGATGTTCCAGGGCATTGTCCCCGGCACCAGAGACAACCACACCACATTCGACTTCGACGCTCAGCACCGTTTCCCGCTGGGCGAGGCACACGACATCGTGTGGGGAGGCAACTGGCGACAGACCAAACACCGCGAGGACGTACAGCCAGGCATCTTCCTGACCACCTCGCGGCCGGAAGTCGCCGTCACACTGGCCAGCCTGTTCGCACAGGATGAGTGGACGCTCGTGCCTCGCACCTTCAACATCCAGGCCGGGGTGCGCTTCGAGCAGCAGACCTTCGGCGGAACCGCGCCGCAACCTTCCGTCCGCGCGCTGTGGACACCGAGCGAAAAACACTCGCTCTGGCTCGCCTGGTCGAAGACGGTGCGCTCACCCAACGTGGTCCAGCGCACGATGGGCGCCTATGCGGTCGCCATTCCCGCTGCGGGATCGACTCCCGCGATATTGGTCTATGCCGCGCCGGGCGAACAGATGGGGTTCGGCAACGAAAAGGTGCGCACCATCGAGGCCGGCCACCGCGCGCAATGGACACCGACATTCTTTTCGGACCTGAGCGCCTACGTGGGCCATTACGACGGCGCTTTCGGACCGATATCGCAATCGACCGCGCCGAATACCGTAATTGCGGGACCTTTTGGAGATCCGGCCTGCACTGCAGCACTCATCAATTTCGGCCTCAACCCGGGCGCCCCGGGACTGTGCCTCACCCAGCACTATGGCAACGCATTCCCGGTACGCACACGGGGCGTGGAACTCTCCACCGAATGGAACCCCATGTCCCCATGGCGCCTGCAACTCAATGCCTCGCGCCTGTGGGTTGATGCGGGAGCGAATGCCAGCTACGGCAGCAGCGCGCTGCTTTACGGGAGCAGTCCGAAATACCAGGGCTCGCTGCGCTCCTCCTACAACATCACCGCCGACCGGCAGTTCGACCTCTGGCTGCGGCGCATCGGCGGCCTCTCCCACACCAGCGAATTCGGCGGAATATCGGGAATGTCGCCGATCGCCGCGAGGACCGAGCTGGACCTGCGCTTTGCCGAACAGGTGAACTCGTCACTGGAACTTTCACTCGCGCTGCTGAACCTGCTTTCCAAACAGCAGATCCAGTTCCATCCGGATTACATGCCATCCCTGCCGCTTGTGCCGCAACGCACGATCTATCTGAAAGTGCTTTGGCATGACAGATAAGCGGGCGATGCCTTTTCTTCAATTGCGCAACGTGTAATCGCTTGAAGCCCCTGTCGCGATTCCTCTTGCTGCTCCTGCTTGTCGCGACAAGCGTACAACCCTGCCGTGCAGAGCTGTCGGAGCAGCAAGTCAAATCCGCTTATGTGCTCAATTTCATCAAGTTCGTGGAGTGGCCTCCCGGCACGTTCAAACCGGGCGACAAGATCAGGGTATGCGTGATCGGGGACGATGGTCTGTTCACGTCACTATCTGCGCTTTCCGGCCGCAAGGTCGGCGAATACGAACTGCAGGTCAGGTCTCATGCCGGTAGCGAAGCGCTGAATAACTGTCATGTGCTGTACATCGGCGAGCAGGTACAAAAGCGGCTCGTACCGATCATCAAATCGCTGGGAAGTTCGCCCATACTGACCATCTCGGACATTCAGGGCTTTGCCGAATATGGTGGTGGAATCGGCCTGCTCCGCCGGGACGAACGGATGTTGTTCGAAGTCAATCTTGCTTCGACCAGAAAATCTGGCTTGCGCCTTTCCAGCCAGATGCTGAATCTGGCCGCCAACATTTTCGGGAAATGACGACGATGAGATTCTTCCCGAATCTGTCCGAATGGACGCTGCGCAAGAAACTCGTATTCCTCATCATGCTGAGCAGCACGATCTGCCTGCTGGTCAGCTTCTCCGTTTTGTTCGGCGGTTCGCTGCGCAGCAGCCAGCATGAATCGCTGCAGCAACTTTCCGGCATCTCCGACATTCTGGCCGAGAACGCCCAGGCCGCGCTGATCTTCGAAGACCGCGCGGAAGGCAAACGCCTGCTCGAAGCGCTGCATGAACACCGCGAGATCGACTCTGCATGGCTGCTGGATTCCAACGGCGATGTACTCGCGGCATGGAACCGAAACAACGCGGTCAAACCGGCTCCCATCGACTACAACGTCGTATCCAAGCAGACGCGTTCGGACTTCTGGTCGAGAAGCGCCGATTTGTATCGGCCCGTCATACGCGGCGAGGAAAGGGTCGGTTATGTCCTGTTGCAGGCCGATCTCACCGATCGCTGGAAGAGGCATCTGATCGACTTTGAAACTGGCCTGGCTGTCGCCGCATTATCGTTGCTGGTGATCTACATTCTGGCGATCCGGTTGCAACGTGTGATTTCGCAACCGATCAGAAACGTAGCCGATACGGCGCGTACTATCGCCAACGACAAAACCTATGAACTGCGGGTGCCCCAACATACCAGCGATGAGGTCGGCGACCTGATCATGGCGTTCAATCACATGCTGAGCGAGATCCAGGAACGCGACGAATATCTGCTTCGTCATCAGGAGTGGCTTGAAAAAGAAGTGGTGAAACGCACCGCCGAACTGGCCAAGACCAACAACGAACTGGCGTTGGCAGCAAAGATATCGACTCTCGGGTACTGGGAGTACGACGTCGAAACCAGAGAGTTCACCTTCAACGACCAGTATTACTCGCTGCATTTCGCCACCGCAAAACAAGTCGGCGGCTACCGCATGGCCTACGAGGATTTTGTCCGCCGCTTCATCCATCCAGAGGATACGCAGCGCATCAGCGACCACATCCAGCTGGAACTCGATTCCGACGAGGAAGATTTCGTGGTGGAGACCGAGGTACGCACCCAGTGTACCGACGGCAGCATGCGCTGGATGAGAGTGCGTTTCAAATCGCTGATCGACGAGCATGGACGCAAATTCAAGCTGACTGGCGTCAGCCAGGACATCACCGAGAAGAAACGCTCGGAAGAAACGATCTGGCAACAGGCCAACTTCGATCCGCTGACCAGACTGCCAAACCGGCGCATGTTCCAGGACAGGCTGGAGCACGAGATCAAGAAATCGCATCGTGATCGAGTTCCGCTGGCGTTGATGTTCATCGATCTCGACAAATTCAAGGAGGTCAACGACACCTTGGGGCACGACAAGGGCGACCTCCTGCTGGTGGAAGCGGCACGGCGTATCACAGGATGTGTGCGCGAATCGGATTCCGTTTCGCGGCTGGGCGGGGACGAGTTCACCGTCATTCTGCCGGAACTGGGCGATACCAACAGCATCGAGCGCATCGCGCAAGCCATTATCCAGACACTGGTGGCGCCATTCCATCTGGGCGAAGATATCGCCTTCGTTTCTGCAAGCATCGGCATCACGCTCTACCCAAATGACGCCTCCAACCTGGAGGCACTGATGAGCAACGCGGATCAGGCCATGTACGCTTCCAAGAGCGCGGGGCGTAACCGTTTCAGCTACTTCACCCACAGCATGCAGGATGCGGCATTGAACCGCATGCGCCTCATCAACGATCTACGCGGCGCACTCTCCGGCAACCAGTTCCGTCTGCACTACCATCCCATCGTCGAACTGGCCAGCGGCAATATCCATAAAGCGGAAGCACTGATTCGCTGGCAGCATCCCGAGCGTGGCTTGATCAATCCGGCGGAGTTCATCATGCTTGCGGAAGAATCCGGAATGATCGTCGAGATCGGCGACTGGGTGTTCAGAGAAGCCGTGCAACAGGTACAGCGCCTGCGCGCGGTACATCATCCGGAATTCCAGATCAGCGTGAACAAATCACCGGTCCAGTTCCACAACGATCAACGCCATTTCCCGGAATGGTTGCCATACCTGCAACGACTGGGCTTGCCCGGACAATGCATCACGATAGAAATTACCGAGGGAGTGTTGCTGGATGCCACGGACAATGTCAGGGATAAGCTGCTCGATCTTCGTGATGCCGGCATCCAGGTCGCCCTCGACGATTTCGGCACAGGCTACTCTTCGCTGTCGTATCTCAAAAAATTCGACATCGACTACCTCAAAATCGACCGCTCTTTCGTGCGCAACCTGACTGCCACATCGGATGACATGGCCTTGTGCGAGGCCATCATTGTCATGGCGCACAAACTCGGGCTCAAGGTGATTGCCGAAGGGATCGAGACCGCAACACAGCGCCATCTGCTCGCCGCGGCCGGATGCGACTATGGACAAGGCCACCTTTTCTCTCCGCCGCTGCCATCGCCGGAATTCGAAGCGCTGCTCAGGGCATCGCACTGATTTCGCATATCCGCGCGCATTCTTCAATAGCGCTGGCCAACGCATATCTTCGGTTTGACGCTTGGTGCAGGCACCGAACCCCCCGCCCGATGGTCGCACATAAAACCCAAAAATCGTTGCAGATCCGCCAGCCTGCCAACTTACACCGGCGTGTGCGCCAACCGCAAAATATAGGCGTAAGATGACCCGGTCATGTTGGTGATTCTCATTACGTTTCTTTGAAATGCGGCAAGTTATGGATGCTGTTCGGGCAAACAGCACTAACGGGCCTGACAATTGAAAGGAGCAGACATGAAACCTCACAAATACCTGATTATCGGCGGCGGAATGACTGCCGACTCCGCTGTCCGGGGCATCCGCCAGATCGACGCTGGCGGCACTATTGCCATGATCAGCGACGAACGCGACCCACCGTATGATCGCCCTCCCCTGTCCAAGTCGTTATGGAAGGGCAAGCAGTTCGAATCCATCTGGCGCAGCCCAAACGGTCTCAACGTCGACATGCATCTGGGCAGGAAAATTGTGGCGCTGGACGCTGCAGAAAAAACCGCCACCGATGACTCCGGCAACGTCTATTCATATCAAAAGCTGTTGCTCGCCACAGGCGGCTCGGCCCGGCACCTGTCCGATGCCGACGGGAACGTGATCTACTTCAGGACCGCAAGCGACTACCGGAAACTGCGTGCGTTGAGCGAACATGGTACAGATTTTGTCGTGATAGGCAGTGGTTTCATCGGCTCGGAAGTTGCCGCAGCCCTCGCCATGAACGGCAAGCGGGTCACGATGATCTTCCCCTCCAGCGGGATCGGGTCGCGTGTCTATCCGCCCGCGCTGGCAGCCTTCCTGAATTCCTATTATCAAGAAAAAGGCGTGACGTTGCTCGGATCCGAGTCCGTCAAGTCTGTACGAACTTCCGGCAGCAAGACGGTTGTAACCACGGGCAGCGGCAAGGAGATTTACGCCGATGGTGTCGTGGCCGGACTGGGCATACTCCCCAATACCGGGTTGGCCGAACAAGCCGGCCTCAAAGTAGACAATGGCATCGTGGTGAACGAGCTGTTGCGCACGAGCGATTCCGACATCTATGCAGCGGGCGACGTAGCGAGTTTCTACAGCACGGCACTGGATCGATATATGCGCGTCGAACATGAGGACAATGCCAATGTCATGGGCGTGACGGCGGGCAGGAACATGGCCGGCCAATCCGACAAGTACAGCCACCAGCCTTTCTTCTATTCCGACCTGTTCGATCTGGGGTACGAGGCGGTAGGCGAACTTGATTCCAGTCTCGATATTGTCGAGGACTGGAAAGAGCCGTTTCGCAAGGGCGTCATCTATTATCTGCGCGACGGGCGGGTGCGCGGCGTCTTGCTTTGGAACACGTGGGGACAAGTTTCCGCTGCTACACAGTTGATTGCGGAAAAGGCCCTGCATACCCGGTCGGCACTGCTGGGCAAGATAAGCGATTAGCTACGGTTCGCAATTGGTGTAAATTAGCGGATTGCCGCGATAATCCGGCAATGACACAACCGAATAACCAGAGGATGCGAAAGACGATTTTGTTTTACCAAAGCGCACCGCATCCTGGCAATTGAAAGCAATCCGCACCATGCCACACCTCGCTGTCTCGATTTCCGGCCACGGTTTCGGCCATGTCGCGCAGACTGCGCCCATCCTGAATCTGCTGCATGAGCGCATGCCGGAGTTGCGCCTCACTGTGCGCTCCGCTGTGCCGTCCGGGCATCTGCGCTCCCGCATCCACGCTCCCTTTACCCATCTACCCAGCGAGGGCGACATCGGGATGGTGATGTCTTCCGCGCTGGATGTTCGTGCAGAAGACAGCCGCACCGCCTATCGGGCCTTCCATGCGGATTGGCATGCGCGTGTCGCTAACGAGGCTCGCTTATTGCGCGACCTGCGTGCGGATATGGTGTTCTCGAACGTGGGTTATCTGCCGCTGGCGGGTGCACAGTTGGCAGACATTCCTAATGCCGCACTGTGCTCGTTGAACTGGTTCGACATCTACCGCCACTTTGCGGGCGATGACGCCATCGCAAAACAGATATATGCCTGTTATGCCCATGCAGATGCCTTTCTGCGTGCCACGCCGGGAATGAAGATGGAGACGCTACCCAACCTCCTGCCCGTCGCGCCCATCGCCGCCGTTGGCGAAAACAAGCGCGATGTACTGGATCGACTATTGCGTCTATCAAAAGAAGAAAAGCTGGTGCTGGTGAGCATGGGCGGCATCGCCAGCCGCCTGCCCATCGAGCGCTGGCCGCGTATCGACGGCGTGCGCTGGGTAGTACAGGGCACTTGGCAAGTGGCACATCCCGACAGCATCGTGCTGGAATCGCTGCCGATGAGTTTCAGCGACCTGCTTGCCAGTTGCGATGCGCTGTTGTGCAAGCCGGGCTATGGAAGTTTTGTCGAAGCTGCCTGCAGCGGTATACCTGTCTTGTACGTGGGGCGTCCCGGATGGCCGGAGTCTCCTGCCCTGGTCGAATGGATGCAACAGCATGGTGCGTGCCGTGAAGTCTCGCGGGAGCGACTGGAGAGCGGTGACATCGCGAATGACCTGTCCGAGCTGTGGACGCTACCGCAGGCCGCACCGCCGATAGCGGATGGGGCAGCCCAGGTCGCAGACTGGTTGATGCATAGGCTCTCCTCTTTCGGGTGATTGCTTTCATCCTGCCTGCAAGGCAGGATGTCACCATCTGGAACTTAAGGTTTGAGCGACATGATCGAATACATCTTTTTTGATGCCGCGCTACGCGACAAATTCGTGGCGTATGCCGAACAGCGCAACGTGCCCTGCACCGAGTCCGACGACAGTATGGGAATGGTGGTGGCGATTCCCGAAGACATCCCCGAGGACGTGTCGGACGATATCGAGGAATACTACGATGCGCTTGAGGATGAGCAGGAAGAGCTGAGCAAATCGGAAGGCGACCTGAAGCGGCTGGCCGGATTTCGCTTCAACCTGCCGGATGGTCAAGAGCGCATGTTGCCGTTGGATCCGGAGATGGCGAACCGTTTGCTGGCAAACTTCAGCCTGGAAGAGATACGGGAATTGTTCGATGCCGTAGCAGACTGCACGCTGAACCCGAACGACGAGCATCTGTGCCACATACTCGCCGAACAAAAAAAGAATCAGTAAAGCGATTTGCCAAAGCGTTCCGAGCGCGGAGCCCAGTTGTCGAGAATAGCAGCGGAAACCAGGATGCGCTCGGCACGACCTATCAATACCTTGCGCGGGATGAAGCCGATATAGCGTGAATCTGCGCTGTTGTCGCGATTATCACCCAGCATGAGGTACTGACCTGAAGGAACCGTCACCGGCCCGAAATTTGACGCCTGCAACAAATCCGGCAGCCACTGGATCGTGCGCTGGTCATCGCCCAATCTCTCGGTAAGGTGCAGAACAGGCAGCGTTGTGCCATTGCCCATTGGTTCAGCTGCCGTATCCAGCAATTTGTAATCTGCACGCACGCCACTGACGAACAGTTGTTTGTTGCGCATTTCAACGACATCGCCGGGCAAAGCCACCAAGCGCTTGATCAGGCGTTTTCCATCCGCGGGCGAAGTGAAAGTGACGATGTCTCCCCGCTTCGGATCGCCGAGATGAGCAAGGATGACATCGGTCAGCGGCAGCTTGAGGTCATAGGCTAATCGATTAACGAACACCACATCGCCTTCTAGCAGATTAGGCCGCATGGAACCCGATGGAATCGGGTTCCAGTCCGCGATTGCCGTGCGGAATACGCCGAACAGCAAAACGAAAACGATAAATCCCCGGTTTTCACGTATCCATTTATTCATGTGCGGCCTCTTCCATCCGACTTCGCGCTTGCACAAGCTTAGTGGTGATGACCGCCTTCGCCATGCACATGCCCATGTGCCAGTTCTTCCTGTGTGGCAGGACGCACACCCGTGACCGTGCCGGAAAAATTGAGCGCCTTGCCAGCCAGCGGATGGTTGCCATCCACGGTGACCTCATCGTCGGTGACTTCAGTGACGGTGTAGAGCATGTAGTCTTCGTCGTCGTCATCTTCTGCGCCGCCCTCGAATTGCATGCCGACTGCGACATCTGCTGGGAACATGCTGCGCGGCTCGGCGCGCACGAGATCATGATCGTATTCGCCGAAAGCATCGTCCGGTTCCATGCTGACGGAGAATTTATCGCCCGCGGCTTTTCCCTGCAGCACTTCCTCGACTGCCGGGAAGATGCCGTCGTAACCGCCGTGCAGATAACTGATGGGCTCGTTATTCTTCTCCAACAGCGCGCCGCTGGCATCGGTCAGTTCATAGGTCAGCGAGACAACGGCGTTCTTTTCAATCTTCATTTCATTTCCTTTATCAGTTTAATAATTTCCTGGGCGTGTCCGCGCGCGTGAACGCCATACAGGGCATGGCGCAATTTGCCCTGTTTGTCGATGATGAAAGTGGAGCGCTGGATGGCAAGTGTCTTGTGCCCGTCCACTTCCTTCTCGAACAACACCCCGTATTTTTTGCAGGTACGCCCATCGGGATCGGCCAGCAATTGCACCGCAAGACCATGCTTGTCGCGGAAGCTGGCGTGGCTGATGCAGTCGTCGCGGCTGATACCGACCACCTTGGTGTCGTACCTGGCGAATTCGTCCACGTAATCGCTGAACTCGTTCGCCTCCATCGTGCATCCCGGAGTGTCATCTTTGGGATAAAAGTACAGCACGATGTGCTTGCCGCGTTGCTCGCTCAGACTGAACATCTGCATGTCCGCATCGGCCAACTCGAACTGCGGTGCATCTGTCCCGGCTTGTAATACAACTTGTGATGGCATGGCGCCCTCCTGCCGAAGCATTCTAACCGAGTTTTATTTTGCGCCAAACGATTTTGCGGAGATTATAATTGCCGCATGAATACCAAACTGCCTCTGCTTGGCGGCCTGACCGTCAATGAATTTCTGCGCGACTATTGGCAAAAGAAACCGCTATTGATCCGCCAGGCGATACCCGGCTTCAAGGGGCTGCTCGGCCCGCAGCAATTGATCGATATGGCTTGCCGCGATGATGTGCAGGCGCGCCTGGTGACACTTCAACGCAACAAATGGCAATTGCTGCATGAGCCGTTCGAGCCGGAAGATTTCGAGGGACTCTCGAAAAAGGGCAAATGGTCGGTACTGGTGCAGGGCGTCAATCACTTCCTTCCGAAAGCCGCCGAGGTGGTCAAGCAGTTCAACTTCATCCCCCATGCGCGGCTCGACGACCTGATGGTCAGCTATGCGCCCAAGGGGGGCGGGGTCGG
This sequence comes from uncultured beta proteobacterium, assembly GCA_963840345.1. Classification (GTDB taxonomy): domain Bacteria; phylum Pseudomonadota; class Gammaproteobacteria; order Burkholderiales; family Gallionellaceae; genus Sideroxyarcus. The sequence continues at coordinate 124,263 of CAWIYO010000001.1, read as the reverse complement.
CCCTCACTTCGACGCTTACGATGTCTTCCTGCTGCAGGGGCTGGGGCACCGGCGCTGGCAGATCTCCACCCAGAAGGATCAGACCCTGGTCGAAGGTGCGCCGCTGAAATTATTGCAGAATTTTAAAGTGGAACAGGAATGGGTGCTGGAAGCGGGAGACATGCTCTATCTGCCGCCACATTGCGCTCACAACGGCATTGCCGAAGACGACTGCATGACCTATTCCATCGGCTTCCGCACGCCCTGGTACCAGGAGCTGGCGGAACAGTTCCTCATTTACCTGCAGGATCGCATCGAGATCGGCGGCACCTATGCCGACCCCGGTCTGAAAGCGCAAAAGCATCCTGCCGAAATCAGCGACGATATGCTGCAGCAGGTCGGGCGCGCGATCCGCAAGGTGAAATGGGACGACGAGGACGTGGCCAACTTCCTGGGCTGCTACCTCTCCGAACCCAAACCGCATATCTTTTTCGACCCTCCTGCCAAGCCATTGGCGCCAGCCCGCTTCGAGCAGGCAGTGAAAGCTCGTGGTGTGACGCTCGATCTCAAGACACAGATGCTGTGCCGCGACAGCACGGTATTCATCAACGGCGACGCCCGTCAGGTCGGCAAAGGCAGCTACCGCGCACTTCGTGATTTGGCGGACACCCGGAGCCTGGCCCCTGCCGCCCCGCTCCCACGCGAGGCATCTGACCTGCTCTATCAATGGTATCTGGACGGGTATGTAACGCCGAGCGCCAAATAGGAACACCGGACATGAGCGACGACGACATCCTGCAGCATACCCAGTTCGACGGCATCGCCGACTATGTCGCGGCGCTGGATACGGTATGCGCATCCGCTCGACACACCCTGAATGTCTTTGAGAATAATTATGAGGACATCGGCTTCAATTCAGAGGCACGTTTCGACACCTTGCGCCGTTTCCTGCTTGCCAACGGCAACAACCGCCTGAACCTCCTCGCGCACAACCCGCAACCACTGGTCCGCTATTGCCCTCGCATGATGATGTTGCTGCGCCAGTTCGGACATAGCATGTTTATCTATCAGACGCCCAAAAGCCTGCAACACATCACCGAACCCTTCGCGGTGGCCGATGATAACCATTATGTGCGGCGCTACCATTTTGACCACTCACGGGGCATTTTGGCCAAAAATGACCCGGAAGGCGCGCGCCTCCTCAATTCGCGCTTCCATGAGATGTGGGCCTCATCACACCCTTGCGCCTCCGGAACCACGCTTGGTCTATAGCCAAGCGGCGGGCTCTAGTATTTTCCTAAGGACTTGATAGAATGCCGCGTCTTTCGCAACGGGGGAGGCTGTAGCGAATGGATGTAACAAATCAAGACTCCCGTAACTTTACTAATTTTAAGGAAATACAAATGAAATTTTCTGCTCTGATCGCCGCTGTTTTGGCCCTGTCTTTGTCTGCTTGCGGCAAGCAAGCTGCTGCTCCTGCTGCTGCTCCTGCTGCTGAAGCCGCCGCTTCCGCTCCTGCTGCTGCCGCTGCTTCCGAGCCAGCTGCTGCTGCTCCTGCTGCGAAGTAATCAGCTGAAAAAGCATGACAAAAAGCCGACGCAAGTCGGCTTTTTTGTTTTACGTCTTTGCTGATGGCCGTTGATTGTTAAACGATTTCGCGCCAATCCAGCCCCTGCTCCTGAGTCGCGACTGCGATTTGGCCGGGCGCACAGCCCAATGCTCCGCTTAGCGCTTCCTTTGCCAGTTCGGCCAGGTTGTTTTTGCTGCTCAAATGCGCAGCAACGATATGCTGCAATCTGCCGGTATCCAGCCGTTTCAACAGCACGGCGGCATCCGCATTGCTCAAGTGCCCGTAACGCCCCCCCACGCGCTGCTTCAGGCTGTATGGATAATCACCCTCGGCAAGCATCCTGGCATCGTGATTACACTCCAGTACCAGCGCGTGACAGCTGCTCAGGGTCGCTTCGATATGCGGCGTGGGACTGCCCGCATCGGTGAGCACGCCCAATCTGCGCATACCGTCGCTGAACACATATTGCACCGGTTCCGCCGCATCATGCGGCACGGGATAAGGCTGCACCCGTACCTCGCCGATGGAAAAAGGCTGGTGCGGATTGATCTCGGTGACAGGGAGTTCGGCGAACGCCGGGCTTTGCGTGCGCAGGGTGCCATGGGTGAGCCAGACAGGGAGGTCAAACTTGCGCGCCAGTCTGGCGACGCCCGAGATGTGGTCACCATGCTCATGCGTCACCACGATACCGCTCAGGTCTTTTGCCTGAAGGTCGAGACGAGCCAAACGGGATACCGTTTCAGTCAGCGAAAAACCGCAGTCGAGCAGGACGCGAGTTTGACCGACTTGCACGACAAGGGCGTTACCCTCGCTGCCGCTACCGAGAAGAGCGAACCGCATCTCCGCGAGGAGGGCGACGTCCTTCGCCACGATCGTTTTTATCCAGATTCTGGTAAATCACTTCGACGAGGCGCGCCGCCTCTGCATCGCTCTTGCCTTGCGCATCGACAGCAGTGACTTCGCAGTTGCCGCCGTTCTCTTTCACAACGATCTGATAGTCTGGCTGTTTCTTCTTGTCCTTGTCGGGTGCTGCGGCGACGAAAAAGACGCCCTTGCTTCTGTCTTTATCCGTTGTAACGAGCTTGGCATGATCCAAAGCCAGGCCGACCCTGCGCCAGCTGCGATCGAAAGGTTCGCCCAACAGTATCTTTTTTGTACCGTTGCTCTCCTGCAACTTGGCGGATGGCGTCTGGACAGGTTGTGCCGCCGCACTCCACGGCATTTGCCGGTGCGCCGACCGGGGCCACACAAGGCTGCTCAGTCTTCTGCTTGCTGTATTCCGAATAGCTCGCGACCTTTTCTCCGTCCTTGCCCGGGATCGTGTAGCGCTGTTCCGTTTCCGGAACTGTCAAAGTGGGGGGAACCTCCAGAGGTTGCACCTTGACCGCACCCGCTTTGTAATCGACCTCGCGCTCGGTAAAGCTGCTGCATCCTGACAGCAATACGACCGCTACGACGAGTCCCAGATACCGCATTCCTTGCTTGCATGACCGCTCCCATCAAATGACTCCAGCCTGGCGCATCGCCGCTTCCACCACAGGCTGCTGCCCTGCGGAAAGCGGCGTCAGCGGCAGACGCAAATTGTTTTTCATCTTGCCCATACGCGCCACCGCCCATTTCACCGGAATGGGATTGGCTTCCACAAACAGGTTGCGATGCAAGCCGAGCAGGCGGAAATTGATCTCGCGCGCCTTGGCAAGCTCGCCCTTCAACGCCGCCGCGCACATCTCGTGCATCAGCCTGGGCGCAACGTTAGCGGTCACCGAAATGGTGCCGACGGCGCCCAGCAGCATCAGCGCCAGCGTAGTGGCATCATCACCGCTGTAAACGGCAAAGTCTTTTGGAGCGCGCTGCAACAGATCGCTGCCGCGCGCGATGTCGCCGGTCGCATCCTTGATGCCGACGATATTCCTGATCTGCGCCAGACGCAGCACGGTGTCGTTGTTCATGTCGGCACCAGTGCGTCCCGGCACGTTGTAAAGGATGTGCGGCATATCCACCGCTTCGGCGATAGCCTTGAAGTGCTGGTACAGTCCCTCTTGCGTCGGCTTGTTGTAGTACGGCACAACGGTGAGAGAGGCATCTGCCCCCGCCTTTTTGGAGAAAGTCGCCAGCTCGATCGCTTCCCGGGTCGAATTCGCGCCCGTTCCAGCGATGATGGGAATGCGCTTGGCGGAATGTTTCACCGCTTCGGCGATGAGCAGCTCATGCTCTTCCACATTGACAGTAGGGGATTCGCCGGTCGTGCCGACCACTACGATGGCATCGGTGCCTTCGGCGATATGAAAATCGATCAACGCGCGGAAAGACGCCAAGTCCAGGCTGCCGTCCTCTTGCATCGGCGTGACGATCGCTACGATACTTCCCTTGATCATGTTCGCTGCTGCCACAAAAATGAAAGTGGCATTCTACCTTAATCATCCCGCCTTACGCGACAAGAGCAACGCCGCTGTGAAATAATGCAGGCAACTGGAATCCGATCAATCATGTCCCCTCTAACACTGGATCATCTGCATCCCGGCGATACCGCCACCATCGTCTCCATACACGCTGAAGAATCTTTGCATCAGCGCCTGCAAGCTTTGGGGTTTCGCAGCGGCAAACAGATCGAGCTGATACGCAAGGCCAGCTTCTCCGGCCCATTGCAGGTGCGCATAGGAACGACCGACATCCTGCTTCGACGCAGCGAAGCGGCGAAGATCAAGGTGTGCCAATCGTGAAGCGCGTAGCACTGTTGGGAATGCCCAACACCGGAAAATCCACCCTGTTCAACCGCATCACCGGCGGCGCGGCACGCGTCGGCAACTGGCCGGGCATCACCGTGGAACTCCTGAGCGGCAAGATCCTGCTCGGTTCCGACATCGTGGAGATCATCGACCTGCCCGGCATCTACGATCTGCACGGCTTCTCCGACGACGAGCAGGTGGTGCGCCACTTCCTGCACGACAACGTGCCCGATCTGTCGCTGGTCATCCTGAACGCCACGCAGATCGAACGCCAGATGAGTCTGCTGCTGCAACTCAAGCAACTCAACATGAACATCGTGGTGTTGCTCAACATGGCGGACGAGGCCAAAAAATACGGCATCACCATCGACAGCAGAAAAATGACCGAACTGCTCGGCATGCCGATCTTCCTGCTCAGCGGCAAATACGGCACCGGCTACCAGGAAGCGCTGCAGGCCATTGCCAAGGCGCTGCGCTACCCCACGCCCGGCATGGCAGAACAGCTGCGCAGCCAACTGGAGCAGGACGAGCACATCGAATCCGAGATGGCGCGCGTACTGAAACACGCCGTTCAGGTCCCGACGCAATTGCCGGAAAACATCACCGAGAAGCTCGACCGCGTGCTGCTGCATCCGTGGCTGGGACTGCCGATCTTCTTCGGCATCATGTATCTGCTGTTCCAGGGCATCTTCTTCATCGGGCAGCCGCTGCAAGGATGGGTCGGCGATGCGCTCGGCTGGTTGCGCGCGAGCGCGCTCGATCCGGCTGCGTCCGGCCTCCCCGTCTGGCTATCCGGCCTGCTGCTGGACGGCATCTACAACGGTGTCGCCACTGTTGCAGCCTTCATACCCATCATCATCCTGTTCTTCCTGTTCATGGCGATGGTGGAAGACAGCGGCTACCTGTCGCGGGCCGCATTCCTGATGGACGCGCTGATGGCCAGGATGGGCCTGGACGGGCGCGGCTTCGTCATGCTGCTGATGGGGTTCGGCTGCAACGTACCGGCGCTGATGGGCACGCGCGTAATGCGCTCCCGCAGCCTGCGGCTGCTCACCATGATGGTGATCCCGTTCTCCCTGTGCTCGGCGCGTTTGCAGGTGTTCGTATTCATCACTGCGGCGCTGTTCTCACCCAAAACCGCGCCGGTCGTACTGTTCAGCCTGTACCTGCTCAGTTTCGCTGCCGCCATCGTCACCGCGCTGTTGTTCAAGCGGAATTACCGGAACAACGAACCCTTCGTGCTGGAACTGCCCCCCTACCGTTTTCCAACCGCGCGCCAGATGCTGTTGCGCGGCTGGCTGGAGGTAAAACATTTCCTGAACCGCGCCACGCAGTTCATCGTCGCCGGCGTGGTGCTGGTCTGGTTGTTGACCCACATCCCCTTCTCAGCCCCCCCGGCAAGTGCCGGCACACTGGCCGGAATGATCGGCAGCCTGCTGCACCCGATCTTCGCGCCGATCGGCATTAATGACCAGCTCACGATTGCACTGATCTTCGGCTTCGTCGCCAAGGAGATCGTCATCGGCTCGCTGGCGGTGATCTATGGCCTGAGCGGAGAAGCGCTGGGCGGGACGCTCGGACAACAACTGGATTGGGTACAGGCCTACAGCTTCATGCTGTTCACGCTGATCTACACCCCTTGTCTCTCGGCCATCGCTACCTTGCGCAGCGAATCGAAAGACATGCGCTATACCCTGCTGACCATTTCGTGGTCGCTGGGGCTGGCATGGATCGCCAGTTTCATCTTCTATCAGGGAGCGCGCGCGCTGGGATATTGAGCGCAATAAATAAAACTCCAGGGCGTTCCCAAAATATTCAAAGTCCTAGCAAGACAAGGCGCGAGCAAAAAATTGCGACGCAGCATACTCAAGTATGTAAGGAGTAATTTTTTGTGAGCAACGCCGTATTGCGACGGAATTTGGATATTTGGGGAATGCCCTAAGGTTGTTTCCAGGCTTGATCGAGCAGGTCCTGCGCACGCGCGTATTTCGCCTTTTTCTCTTCCAGTATCTTTTTCGAGGTCTCCGCCTTCTGGCGGTCTTCCGTCAAACGCTTCTGGGCATCCGCCAGGCGCCTCTCGGAATCGGACACCCGTTGCAGGTTGTCCTTATGCTCGCCTTCAGCCTTCTCCAGATTCTCGCGAGCGTATTCCACGCCGACCTGCTGCGCCGAGACATCCTTGGCTTGCGCCAGGGATGTCATCGAGAGCAAAACCAGGGCCAGACCAGACTTCAGCATGGCGCAAGGTCTTTGATCAGAACGAGAGCTGCACACCGATGTGCGGGCCATTGATCAGCGCCACATCCGTGCCGGTCGATTTCAAGCTGAACGAGGTCTTGCGATAACCTGCATAGACTTGCATCTGCGGGGCAAGAGAGAACTCGGCACGCGCGCCGTATTGCTGGTAATGCTTGGCGTCGCCGAAGGCGATGATCTCGGGAGCGTAATAGCCTTCACCCGCGAAAGCCACGCGGCGCTCGGCCGGCAATTCGTAACGGACCTGCACGCCCAATGCAACCGCAGAAGTGTTTTTCCGGACTGGCAATTCCTTGATCGTGGACGCGACCGCTTTTGCGCCGACTCCGATCGTCAGGCCTGGAGCCTTCGTCTCGTCGTTCGCCACCAGCAGGCCCACGCCTCCGATAACGCTATTCTTGTCGTTGTACATCAATTCCGCATACACCTCGGATTTACCGGCAAGACCGCTCGCAACGCCATACTTGAACTGGGCGGTCGTGTTGCTCAGACCGATATCCAGCGTATCTGCCATCGCGACGGAAGTCACAGACATCAAAGAGATTGCAAGGATTTTACGCAGCATCATTTCACTCCTAAACGTTTACAGATTGAATCAAATGGCGGAGGCGGTGGCTACCAATATAGTGCCTCACACGCTCGCACGACATCTCAAGCGGACTTGAAAGGTCAAACCGGCGGGAGTTTACACCGTGTCGCTACTGCTCACAACGACTCATGAGATTTCAACTCAAACGATGGGTGAGGTGATGGGTTCCCGTTTTCCCTAGCTCTCTTATGGAAGCGGGAAACCGGGTTGCGCCATCTCCAACCCCTTGCTGCTAGGCGATTTCCGACACCCCCATCCTCGAATCCCAATAACGACGGGAGCCGACGAAGAGTCCCAATAAGGACGCGGCTTTGCGGGGAGCTCTTGCCCTTCTTCCATTCCCCAGAACAGCGGTCACTAAAATTCATTCTGGGGTGTATCTAAATCAATATGGACGATGGGTAGCACGATGGGGAAAAGACAAACCGAACTTGGGGCACTTGCTGTTTCGCAGATAAAGACTAGGGGCATTCACTTTGTTGGTGGCGTTGCCGGATTGGCAATCAACGTCACCAAGTCCGGCTCGCGCAGTTGGATATTGCGCTATCAGGTTGGCGGAAAGCGGAGAGACAAGGGCCTAGGTGGCTATCCTGACGTCACCCTGGCGCAGGCAAAGGAGGCTGCGAGAGCGGCGCGCGCCAAGATAGCTCACGGGGTTGACCCCATCGAGGATGGCCGCGCTTTGCGTAGCCAGTTGATCGCATCCCAAGTTTCGGCCATCACCTTCAGTCAAGCCGCAAAGCAATATATCGACACTCACGAAGGTGGCTGGCGAAACGCCAAGCATACCCAGCAGTGGAGAAATACCATTCAGACCTACGCCGACCCCGTTATTGGGAGGGTGCTGATTCGTGATGTGGACTTGCCGCAAATCCTCAAAGTGCTTGAACCCATCTGGCGCACGAAGACCGAGACCGCCAGTCGGTTGCGTGGGCGCATGGAGTCCGTCTTGGATTGGGCATCCGCCAGAGGCTTTCGCACGGAATCCAACCCCGCAAGATGGAAAGGCCTACTCGATAAGCTACTGCCCTCCCCCGGCAAGATCGCCAAGGCCGACCACCACCGTGCATTGCCTTACGCAGATATGCCCGAGTTCATGAGATCACTAGCTGAGCAGCAGGGAATAGCTCCCCGTGCTTTGGAATTTGCCATCCTGACCGCATGTCGTTCTGGCGAGGTGCGGGGAGCGAAATGGACTGAGATAGACATGGACAACGGAACTTGGACGGTTCCTGCGATTCGCATGAAGGCCGGAAAAGAGCATCGCGTTCCGTTGTCGACTGCCGCCCTATCCATTATCAAATCGCAGGAGGAGTCCGCATTCTGCGACTTCATATTTCCAAGTTCACGTAGCTCGAAGAAGTCCGAAGGATCGCCACTTTCGGATATGGCTCTGCTGGCAGTTCTGCGCAGAATGGAAGTTCCAGCCGTCCCTCACGGCTTCCGCTCCTCATTTCGGGATTGGTGCGCAGAGACCACCGACTATCCCAGAGAAGTGGCAGAAATGGCTTTGGCTCACACCATCGGCGACAAGGTTGAGGCCGCCTACCGCCGGGGTGATTTGTTCGACAAGCGCAAGCAACTGATGCAGGACTGGGCAGAATTTAGCTGTCCAAGTAGCACAGCCGTAGAAGCAAACTAATGACTAGCCTGCACAGCAACAATCCTGCCGTTTCGGTGGCGAGGCCCCCTATCAAATTTCCAAATCGCTCTTAAGAAGCCGAGACAGGGCTATCGAGCAGATATTTTCTCGCTATATATCAATCCATAAGCGGATTATCGACTTTCTTTCCATCCCTTATGACAAATATGTCTAAGCAACGACGAGGTTATAAAGCCTTCCTGCTTCGTTCCTTTCTGCGGATTTTCCCGCAGATTAAGGAATAGACATGGCTAAGCAGATAGAACCCGCAGCACAAGCAAACTACGGATATATGCGTCAGGCAGAATTGTTGACGATAATCCCATTTTCTCCAGCTACTCTTTGGCGCAAGGTAAAAGCTGGTTCCTTCGTCCCCCCAGTGAAACTCTCATCCAGGGTAACCGCGTGGCCCCGTGCTCAAGTATATGCGTGGCTCCAGGAACAGGAGGTGCGGAAATGAGCGAGTTACATAATCCTCTGCTCTCCGTGCAGAACGAGGCAATAGCCCACCCGATTTCTTACGGAAATCTCACAATGTATTCGGCAAGTTGTTTGCCGTTTCTGCGCAAAATGCCGTGGCTAATCGATGACATTTTCCCACTCACGGGTCTTGCATGCGTGTACGGGGCAAGTGGTGCTGGGAAGTCCTTTATTTGCATTGATATAGCCGCCAAAGTCGCAAGCGGCATGGATTGGTTTGGGCATCCGACCAAGCAATGTCGCGTAATCTACATTTGCTTGGAAGGCAGTTCAGGCCTGCCTATTCGCATAGATGCATGGAAGAAACACCATGGAGCACCGTTCCCCGAAGATGTGCAATTCATAGTCAGTCCGGTTGCAATCAATTCTCCGGATGACGTTCTGCGTTTAATCAATCTCATCAAAGTATGGGGTGGAGCCGACATGATAGTCATTGACACACTGAACCGCGCAGCCCCGGGCGCGGAAGAAAATGCCTCATCCGACATGGGGAAAATTATCGCCGGCGCATCAGCACTTCAGGAGGCGACAGGCGGTTTAGTGGTTCTCGTCCACCACTCCGGAAAAGAATCAGGCCGCGGGCCGCGGGGACATTCCAGTCTCTATGCAGCACAAGATGCCGTGCTTGAAGTGAAACGCAATGAAGGAGGCGCCCATACGGTGACCTTGGCCAAGTCCAAGGATGGTGAAGATGGCGTTAGTCACGGCTTTAATTTGGTAACAGTAGAGCTTGGAACTGATGAATCGGGCAAGGCGGACCAATCTTGCGCGGTGGAGGAAATCGAGGGCACTTTCACTACGAAAAAGCAGGCCGAACCTAACGGTAAACACCGGAGGGCAATCTTGGCTGCCGCCAAAGAGGTTCTAGTCGATCAGCGGATGCAATGCGAATTGGGCATGCAAGATGCTCCCGCCGCAGGCGTTCCGTTCGAAGAGATGCTTTCCAAAGTAACGGATGCCCTGGAGGGCATCGACCTGAAACACCGCAAGCAAAGGGCCAAAGAGGCGCTTACGGGACTCATCAATCAGGGCTACCTGACAAGGGAGGGAGACTTGTTGACTCTGCCAGCTAACTAACACTCGGTGCAAGTAACCGCGTCCCGGCTTCCCGTTTCCCTTAAGAGGGGCGGGAAATCGGGACGTGTGCAAGCGCAACCGTAACTGCCCATCTATTGTGGCATGGGCAGTTGCTTTACTTCCTCACGCCCCCAGAATTGATCGAAGCTATCAATCCCCTTAGTGGTCGCGCGTGGATGATGAGCCCAGATAAACTTGCCCTCATCCCCCAGAATATTCTCCATAATCTTTCTCGTCTCAACTCCCCACGCAATCAATACCGCGTCCGGGTTGGCGCGTCTGACCTGCGAAATTATTGAGCCGACGAATTTGTTCCACATCCCGCCCTTCAGATGTGCCCCAGCACGCTTAGGACCATTCCCCGCGGGGACAGTCAATGCGGCATTCAACAACAGCACTCCGCGCACGCTAACCCAATCCGTGAGCTCTGGATTGCCATGTCTGCCCTGGTACACCTTCTTCAATATTCTATTGAGCGAGTGAGGCCTCTTTGTCCTTGTCGGGCTGATGGCGAAAGCAACTCCAGTGGCGTCTGGTCCGTCAGCAGTGCTAGTGAAATATGGATCTTGCCCGAGAATGAGGAACTTTACCTCTGCGGGGGAAATCAGCGACAACGCCTTAAAGATATTGTCAGGATGCGGAAATACTTCTTCTTCGATATCAGGCGGAAAATTCTCCTCCGCCATGCGCCAACCTTTCGGCTTTGCTTCCTTCTTGAATAACTCTATCAAGTCACTTCTCAGTACCATTTTGCCCCCTGCTTTTCGTTGCGAGATATGCAGGCAACAACTGGGATTCGGGCTTACGTCATTAAATCTCGACGCGATCCGACCCTAAGCTTTGGGTTCGAGTGTTCTCTCCTGACGGTTGTTAGCGACTAGGCCAGCTTTGCCTGCCTGTCGATTTTGTACCATATATGCGGGTGCGTAAAGTCGGGTGGACTGCCAAGATTTTGGCGATGAGTCGAGACGATGCACTACTGGAGGCGTTTGCTGCGGAGCTGAAAGCACGGCGGGCAGCGCTGAAACTGTCGCAGGAAGAACTTGCTCACCGTGCCGAAATCAATCGGACATACATAGCAAAGCTGGAGCTTGCACAGAATCAGCCAACCCTGTGCGTGTTGCACCAACTATCCATAGCTCTCGACGATGAGTTACCGGAAATACTGCAGGCGGTCTTGATACGCTACAAACGGGGTAAGCCCGCGCCTGCCACATCAGGCACACGAACTGCCCGCCAGCCACGTAAATAGGTAACAGGAGCGCGTCTGCCTGCGCGCTTAAGAGAAGTACTTCCTTGCGAACGTCTCGTCACCCCAGCAGAAGCTGGAGTACATGCCGTCCTGTAGCTCGCGGTAGACATGCATTAAATACAATCCACGCAAGTTTACCGTTACGATGCTGAAAAGCACGTTGAGAACGAAATCTGAAGCCACAGCGAAGATGATCTTCTGGGATGGGGTTGCCGCGCTGTCCTTCGTCAGGAAATACTCGGCAACCCCCAACTCGCCACCTACCTGAATGGCATCCTCAATTGAAGTGGCATGAATTGGAATAATGTACAAACTCTAGGCGTTGAAATTAGGTGGCGGAGACAATGGTGTTGAGTTCATCACAAAACGGGCATCTATTTCCTCCCGTTGGAGGAGGCGGGTAGTGCGGAACCTTGCCTGGCGTGCTGATACAGTTTGAACACCACATTTGTCCGCATTTCGAACATTTCACCATGTTCGATCCCGCCGTGTTGCAGAAACGACAGTAAGCCATTTTGATTCTCTCCTTTGATAATTACAGTTTCTTGGCCCGCTCGAAGCAAACCGCCGATGAGGTGCCTACCTTGTGATCTGTCGTGTACTCCGACACGTAAACCATTTTCCACCCGTCATACTTTGGGAACAGTTTTGCCATTTCCGTGTTGTCTCTCATATCCACCTCTTGGCATCTTGTCTCTATAGCCGAATCACCTGCGGCAGACAGCCCTGAGTCCCATTTTGCTGACGTGATAACGGCCGCTTGGCAGCCCGCCAAAACTAGGCTTACGGTTAATGCGCTTAATGCAACTTTCATTACTTCTCCCTTCATTAGTTACCCAGCAAATGCGAATCTCGAAATTAATCACCAATTGCTCAAACTAATTTCACCAACTAATTGCATTAATTCCCCCCAGCGCTGGATTACTTCAGGCCAGCAAGTACTGATGGATGGCGACGCAGGACATCCCGCAGCGCCAGTCGCTCTGCTTGGGCGCGAGGTACATTCGAGTCGAACTCGATAATTCCGGCCCGCTCCTCAAAGTCCTCGCGCTGACTTGCGTCGAGTAACTTGACCAACTCGGCGACAAGCTCGTCCAACGGTTCTTCCATGCAATACTCCAAACCCTGAACGGAATCCGGTTGCAATTAGTTGCGGCGAAATTTTGGGAGGAATTTGGCTCGAAGGGGAAAACGCAGCGGACGCGCCCTCGGAACCCGCGCCGTTATTGGAACTCCTCCGCGGCTCCCGTCGTTATTGGGTTTGCGAGGAGGGCGGGAATTACTGGTCGGCTTGGCAATCCCGGCTGTCCCGCCTGCCTAAGGACGACGGGGAACCGGGAAAGAATTTGGGGATGCAGAAATACCTCAAAAGTGAGGATGAAGAATGACTCACTGGCAGTTAGGCGATTCCCAGTGATCTCGCCCTTTCCAGAAAAGCCTGTTCTGCATTTCTAGGAAGAAGTGGTTCGCTGGGCAGTCCGTCCGCCAGTCCTGCAATCGGTAAAGGTGGAAGCAACGCATCTGGCTGATTCGGCATATATGCTCGAAGCTCCAATGAAAGGATGTCGTTATCAACTTCATGTACTTCCTTGGGCATCGGCCACGGCAGGCAAAATCGTTCTGCGACAGCGCATTGAATAGTCTCTTCTATCCTGACGTAGTCACCCAGTTGCCGCTTGGCTGGACGCGGAATGTCCACAACGTAGGCCTCGCTTGCATCATGGAGCAGCGCCCAGCGCAAAAGGGTCTGGTTGTCTCCATGTCGTTGCCTCATCAGTTCAGCGGCCAAAATGCTGTGTTCGGCGACTGAATAGAACTGCCTGCAATGACCACCAAAACGACAGAGCTTGGACAATGCACTGGCAATATCCTGAAGTTCGATTATTGAAGGGGATGGCTTGAGAATGTCGAACCATTTGCCAGTTGAAGTCAGGATGGACGAGGTCATGCTTGGTGCTTTCAGTAAATTTGAGTGGGCGTAATCCTAACCACAATTTCACCTGTACGCGAAATTTTGCTGTATGCGCCGATCAATGCCTTGGTAGATATGGATTTCCCTTCCAACTCCTTTCGGCGTTGGCTTCTAGCTGCAGCAGGAAATGGAATGGCTGGGCTTGTTCCCAATATGCGAAATAGGCGCAATAGACATGGCCTGTCTGCTTGTATCACTACGTATCAAGCCTGACGATGGGTAAAACGATGGGTAAAGACCCTGTACCACTAAAGAGCCCTTGAAAGACAAGGGATACTGGCGGAGGCGGTGAGATTCGAACTCACGGAGGACTCTCATCCTCGCTAGTTTTCAAGACTAGTGCCTTAAACCGCTCGGCCACACCTCCAAAGGCCTGCAAGTTGCGGATCCACGGCCCCCTTTACCCGAGAGCTCCATTTATCCGCGAATGCCCGGCACACAACGCCGCGCATGATACCTGAAATGCCTCCGCGTACCCAACTGCAAGGTTGCAACTTTTGCACTGCTTCTGTAGTCTCACGCCCGCTGCGGAAGAGTCGCCGCCTTGCGGCGGGGAACCCACCGGCGTACCCCTTGCGGGTGCCGTTGAAACACACACCCTGTTTTTTCTGGAGGAAATCATGCAATTCGGAACCCAAGCCACCACACAAACCTCGACCCTTGCCGTCGAACAGAACAAAGTCCTGCGCAACACCTACATGATGCTCGCGCTGACCATGGTTCCTACGATCATCGGTGCGTTTGTCGGCACCTCGATCAACTTCTCGTTCATGGCTGCTCACCCCATCATCTCCTCTCTGCTGATGTTCGGCGTGATGATAGGCATGCTGTTCGCCGTGACTGCCCTGCGCAACAGCGTATGGGGTATCGTCGCCCTGCTCGGCTTCACTTTCGTGGCGGGCGTATTCCTCGGCCCCATCCTGCAAGTCGCCCTGCACCTGAAGAACGGCGCGCAACTGGTCGGCATGGCCGCCGGCGGCACCAGCATCATCTTCTTCTCGCTGGCGACCATTGCCACCACGACCAAGAAGGACTTCAGCTTCATGGGCAAGTTCCTGTTCATCGGGCTGATCCTGCTGATCGTCGCTTCGCTGGCCAATCTCTTCTTCCAGATTCCCGCGCTGTCGCTGACCATCTCCGCCATCGCCGTGATGATCTTCTCCGCCTACATCCTGTACGACGTGAGCCAGATCGTGCACGGAGGCGAGACCAACTACGTGATGGCAACGCTGTCGCTGTACCTGGACATCTACAACCTGTTCGTCCATCTGCTCAACCTGCTGATGGCGTTCAGCGGCGAACGCGAGTAGTAACCTTTAGCCTCGAAATAGAAAAGGCGGCGCGAGCCGCCTTTTTACTGTGAACTGGAAAATGAAACGATGGAACTGAACACCTTTTTACGGCGGCTGAGCGATGCTCCCGAGAGCATCGCCTTCAATGAAACGATGGCAATCATCGACACGCTATATGCCTTCACCCCGACTGCATTCAAGAACGGTGCTTTGCACAACGAGGCGGGACAGAACAATGGCTCATGCAAGCTGTTCTCGTTCGCCCGTCTGCAGGAGCTGTCGCAACAGCAGACCTTGCACTGCTTCGGGGCGTATTACCGTGACGATGTACTCAAACACCCGAACGGGACGGATCACCAGAACATCAGGAACTTCATTGCCAGCGGCTGGGCGGGCATCGAATTCAGCGGCGACGCCCTGACTCCAAAGCCATAGGAAGCTTCGAGAACCGTCACGAGCGAAACAAATGCAAGGCGCCCGGAGCGCAGGAACCGGAATGTACATAAAGTACATGAGGATTCCGAGCACCGCGCAACGCAGCAGTTGTTTCGCGCAGTAGGTTATCGAGGCTTGCGCTGCTCGGGCCGCACTCGCGGCGCGAGCAGCACGTCGCCTGCATCGGCATCCAGCGCCTCGCCTTTCGCGTTCGTCATGGGTTGCTCGTAATCGCTCCAGCCGCGCACACCGGTCTTGAGCGAGACCACATTCGTGAATCCCATTTTCAGCATGACATCCGCAGCCAGCACCGAACGCTTGCCGGAACGGCAGACGACCACGATCTCCTGTTCGCGCCCTGCCGCCAACTCCGGCACCGTCTCGTCGTAGTCCCATTCGCAGGACTGTTCCAGCACGCCGCGCGGCACATTGATCGAGCCGGGGATGTGCAACATGTCGAACTCCGCCGGTTCGCGCACATCGAGCAGGATAGGCTTGCTACCGGCAGCCAGCGCCCTGCTCAAATCCCAAGGCATGATCTCTTTCACGCGCTTGAGTGCATCCGCAACCAGATCATCGTAACGTTCCATCCTTGAAACCCTTTGCTTGATCTATCTCTCGAACAAAGCGATCGATTCAACGTGTGAAGTCTGCGGGAACATATTCATCACGCCCGCCGCTTTCAGCGTGTAGCCTTTCGCGTGCACCAGCACTTCGGCATCGCGCGCCAGCGTGGACGGACTGCATGAGACATACACGATGCGCTTGGGCGCGATCTCATCCGTGATGGATTTCATCAGCTCGATCGCGCCGTCGCGCGGCGGATCGACCAGCCACTTGTCGAAACGACCGGCCTTGGCCAGCGTAGCTTCATCCATCTCGAACAAGTTCATCATCTGGAATGTCGTGTTGCCGCTCAAGCCGTTGTACTCGGCGTTCTGCCGGGCACGCCTCACCAATGCCTCGCTGCCTTCGACGCCCAGCACTTGCGCGCCGCTGCGTGCGATGGGCAGGGTGAAATTACCCAGCCCGCAGAAAAAATCGACGATACGTTCATTAGCCTGCGGCGCCAGCAGACGCATGGCACGGCTGACCATCAGGCGGTTCATGTCGCTGTTCACCTGGGTGAACTCGGTCGGCGCGAACGGCATGGTGATGCCGAATTCCGGCAGGCTGTAGCTCAGGTGCGGCGCGTCCAGCGGGTAGAACGGCTTGACTGTATCCGGCCCCCCGGTTTGCGTCCAGAACTGCACGTGATGCTCGTCGGCAAATTGTTTGATCAGCGCCTCATCCGACGGCGTGAGCGCATCGAGGATGCGCAGCACCAGCACATCCACATGCTCGCCCACCGCCACTTCGATCTGCGGAATGATGTCGCGTGCGGTGAATTTCTCGTTCAACTCGCCCAGCAACGGCAACAGGCTGGCGATCTTGGGCGTCAGGATTTCGCAGTGCTGCATGTCGGCCACATATTTGCCGTTCTGCTCGCGGAAGCCGACCAGTGTCTTCTCTTTCTTCAGCACATGGCGCACCGACAGTCGCGCACGCTGGCGATAGGCCCATGGCTGCCCGTAGATCGGCGGCAGCATGACTTCGGGTTTGACCTTGCCGATGCGCTGCAGGTTGTCTTCCAGCACGCGCTGCTTCACGGCGACCTGAGCACGCGACTCCAGGTGCTGCATGGAGCAGCCGCCGCACACCCCGAACACCGGGCATTTCGGCTGCACGCGCATGAAAGACTGCTTCAGGATCTGTTCGACTTTCGCCTGCTCGTAGTTGTTCTTTTTACGGTATGAGGAATAGGTCACCAGCTCGCCGGTCAGCGCGCCTTCGATAAAGATCACCTTGCCGTCGGCGTGCGCGATGCCGCGACCTTCATGGTCGAGCGATTCGATGATGACGGGGGTGAGGGTTTCTGTTTTCTGTTTCATCACAATTCAGTTGCAGCCTTTTCAGTTTCGTACAAATCTGTCCACTAGCGCATCGCCAAAATAATTCATCGCCAGCCACGCCAGCAACACGCCGCTGCCGTTCGCCACCATGTCGGCGTATTCGAAATAACGATAGCCACTCATGCCCTGCAATATCTCCACCAGAACACCCATGGCCGCCAGACTGACGGCGCTGACGATACGGCTGCGCCCGCGATAGATCGCCGCAAACCAGCTCATCAGAAAGAGGTAGGCCGAGGCGTGCTCGAATTTGTCGGAGTACTCGAAGGTGAGCGGTTGCGGCGGAACCGGTGTCAACGACAGCCACAATACGACGATCACCCATAGCCAGCCGAACGCCAGCCAGACGCGATGCCCCGCCCTCACGATTTTGGCCACGCGGCGAGGAATTCCTTCCAGTGAGCTTCATCGGATTTGCTCAAGGTGCTGCGCACCAGTTCCAGTTCCTGCTCGTAGCGCGCCTTGGTGAACTGCCCGCGCATCAACTGGAAGCGCGCGAACACCAGCCAGGTGTTCACCACGTCGGTCTCGCAGTAGTTGCGAATCTCGGCCAGTTTGCCTTGCTGATACGCCTCCCACACCTTGCTGCCGTCCATGCCGAGCTTGCCGGGGAAGCCGATGAGTTTCGCCAGCTCATCCAGCGGCGCGTTGGCACGGCCCGTGTACATCGCCAGCAGATCCATCAGGTCGAGATGGCGCGAGTGATAGCGGCTGATGTAGTTGTTCCACTTGAAGTCCTTGTCGTCCTCGCCCTGATCCCAGTAGCGCGGAGACTGGATGCCGTGGATCAGGCCGCGATAATGCAGCACCGGCAGGTCGAAGCCGCCGCCGTTCCAGCTGATCAATTGCGGGGTGTATTTCTCGATGCCGTCGAAGAAGCGCTGGATGATGCTGCCTTCGTCCTCGTCCAGCTCGCCCAGCGTCCACACCCTGAAGTTGTCGCCCTCGCGCAGCACACAGGAGATGGCCGCGACGCGCTGCAGGTGATGCGGCAGGAAATCGCTGCCGGTCTTCTGGCGGCGCATCTGGAAGGCCATCTCGGCCACTTCGGCATCGCTCACCGCGCCGTCGAGTTCATACAACGCGCGCAGCCCGGCGATGTCGGGAATGGTTTCGATGTCGAAGACGAGGGTCGGATTCATGGCGGGCAATCAAGTTAACAGGGCGCGATTTTAGCAAACCCTGGCCATGAACCGCTGACGAATTGCCCAAGCTGGCTTGCTGAATCCGTTCGCCCTGAGCTTGTCGAAGGGTAAGGAGTAAGGCATTGAACATCCCTCCGTTCATGGTTCGACAGGCTGATGGAACTACTAGCCATTCGACTAAGCCCGCAAGCGGGCAAGTCGCTGGTTATCACCACGAACGGAGGGCTTCGCTGACTACTTGTATTTGCGGATCAGCCCCACCAGCACACCGAATATCTCCAGCGTCCCTTGCGGGCGGATCACCGGATACGCCGGATTGGCCGGACGCAAAATATACTGGCCGCGCTCCTTGTCCAGGGTCTTGAGGGTGAACTCGTTGTCCACGATGGCGACCACGATGTCGCCGATGTTGGCGATGTTGCGCTTTTCCACCACAGCGACGTCGCCCTGGTGAATGCCTGCATCGATCATGGAATCGCCCTTCACCGTGATCAGCGTGGTCGTGGACGGCTTGTCGATCAGCATCTCGTCGATGACGAAGTACTCTCCTTGCGTCTCGTTCACCGCGACCGGCATGCCGGCCTGCACGGTCGATTCTGCCAAGGGACGCGCAAAGAACTGGCGGCTGGGTATCCACATGCCGTCCGGTGTGCGCTCGACGAATCCCGCTTTCTCCAGCCGGTCCAGGATCGCCTTGACCCAGGACTTGGATGCGATGCCGAACACGTCGCACAGTGCGGCATAGGAAGGAATGCTCTTCCAGGAAGCGTAGTAATCCTGCAACTTGGCCAGATACTCCGCGTCTCTGGCGCTTGGATCGGAATCAGACATGGTGATACCCCCTCTACAGAACGAACGTTCTTGCATCCTAAAGAACGAGCGTTCTGATGTCAATAAGCAAGACACAAAAGGAAAACCGGAGAGGAAAGCACTGTCCTCGTTCACATGCTTGCTAGAATGCCGCACGAAAATTTCTGGATATTGCCCGTGAAGAAGCTCAAACGCCTGCTGTTCGTCCCGCTATCGTGGCTCGCCGCCATCGTCTTCCTGATTGAGGAAGCCATCTGGGACTGGACGGCTGCGCTCATGGCCAGACTTGGCGCAGTCCGTTTGGTCCATGCCGTCGAAGCCCGCATCGCCTCCCTTCCTTCGCGCTGGGCATTGGTCGCCTTCCTGCTCCCCAGCCTGATCCTGATCCCCGCCAAGCTCATCGGCCTGCACGCCATCGCCGCCGGGCACTGGCTCGTCGGCAGCTCGGTTTTCATCGTGGCGAAACTGCTCGGCATGGCCCTGTTCTCGCGCATCTTCAACCTCACGCGTCCGGCCCTGATGCAGCTCGGCTGGTTTGCGCGCCTGTATGCCTTCGTCATGTATTACCGCAATCGCATCCACGCCTATCTGGATAACTGGGCTGCCTATCAGCGCATCAAGCTGCGTATCAAGACGCTGGCCGCCTCCATCAAGGCAATCTTCAAACAAGAAGCATAAAACCGGTGCGCGGCCGGGGCGCTCTGCGCAGCCTTCGCCAATGCCGATGCACCTCCTGCACCAAGCTGCTCCAAATGCAAAACTTGAGAACTCTCCTGCGGCATTACCTCTCATCATCGCTTGACTGACTGCTGCAGAAAGCAAAGAATCTCGGCGCCGCAATGGCAGTTTGGCATCGATCAACTTCAGGGAGCGATCATGAACAAATTCTTTACCGCCGTCCTTTCCTTCATGGTCGGCTTGTTGTCCTCCGCGGCGCAGGCCGCCCCCGGCGAATACTGGGAAGTCACCACCAAAACCGAAATGCCCGGCATGCCCTTTGCCATGCCGGCGATGACGCATAAGGTGTGCATTCCAAAGGGTGGCGAGAAAGATCCCGGCAAGACCTCCGGCGACAAGGATTGCCAGATGACCGACGTCAAGACGGCTGGCAACAAGACTACCTGGAAGGTGCGCTGCGACCGTAACGGCGAGGTGATGACCGGCAGCGGCGAGCAGACCATCAGCCCCGGCGCCTATCAGGGCAAGATGCAGTTCTCCGGCAAGTCCGGCGGGCGCGACATGAACATGTCCTCGGTGTTCAGCGGCAAACGCATCGGGGGCAGTTGCGATTCGGAAGAAGCGACAAAGAAGGCGAAAGAAGACTCCGCCAAATTAACCGCACAAATGTGTGATACCTCCGGCTACCGCAACACCGCAGAATGGATCAACGGCTCCAGCATGATTCTGCAAGAGGGCTCTCCTTGCGCCAATCAACGCAAGCAGTTGTGCGATCTGGTACGCAAGGATACGCCCAAAGACGCGCAAGCCTACAATGCCCTGGTCGCGAACGATCAGCACATGCTCGGCGGCATCTCCGTCGCCAAGGAATGCAAGGTGAACATGGCCGCCACCACCAAGGCGATCTGCAAAACCCTGGACGGCAAGAACTACCGCGATCTCTCCGCCCACTGTCCTGCCGAGGCCAAGGCATACCGCGAAGTCCAACGCCGCAAGGATTGCGAGGGCCGCAGCTACACCGCCGAGACGCGTGCCGCAGATCTGAAGAAATGTCTGAGCGGCAAGAGCGACAGCTCGGAGGACAGCACCTCAAGCGAAGAGTCCCCGGCAGAAAAATCCGGCAGCAATCCGGCTTCCAAAGCACTGGAAGGCGCGAAGAAGCTGAAGGGCATGTTCGGATTCTAATCCGGATATTTCATTAACCTCATCATTACCCTGTAGGAGCACGCCCTGGAAGAACTACTAGCCATTCGACTAGGCTGTCAAAAGACGCCAGCCAAGTCGCTGGTTATGCGTGCGATAACGCCGGAGTCGCCATGATTGCCAGATTCGCACGCAGGGCGTGCTCCTACATTATGAAACGGTCGGGCTAAGTTGCGTTGCGGACTCTTCATCGGGCTGTGGCTGCTGGCCAACACGGCGCTGGCAGCACCACAGCCCGATCCGTTTCCGCAGGTCGCCACAGCCTATCTGGTCGAGCTTAACGGCCAGGCCATCTGGGCCAGACAACCCGACCGGCAGACTTCCTCCCGCCAGCCTGACCAAACTGATGACCGGGCTGCTGGTGCTGGAGCAATTCCAGCCCGATGAAGCCGTGACCGTCACCCCGTCGGCCACGCGCGAGACCGGCTCCCGCCTCGGCCTCAAGTCCGGCGAACGTTTCCGCCTGCAAGACCTGCTCGCTGCCGCCCTCATCACCTCGGCCAACGATGCCTGCCATGCGCTGGCCGATCATCTCGCCCGGAATGAATCCAGCTTCGTCGCACGCATGAACCGGCGTGCAAAAGCGCTCGGCATGCGCAATACGCATTTCACCAACGCCTGCGGGCACGACAAACCCGGTCACTATTCCAGCGCGCGCGATCTGTCGCTGCTGGCGCACGCCCTGCTCAAGCATCCAGCGTTGATCGGGATCACCTCGCAAAGAACCTTGCAGATCGCGACGCTGGACGGCCAGCGCCGCTACGCACTGGAAAACAAGAACGCGCTGATCGGCCGTTACGACGGTGCTCTCGGCCTCAAGACAGGATTTACCGCCAAAGCCGGAAAATGTCTGGTCGCCTTCGCCAAACGCGGCGGCGACACCGTGCTGCTCGTCATGCTGCACGGAAACGACCGCTGGTGGGATGCGGCGGACATACTCGACCTTGCCTTCGACCATGCGCGCCTTGCACCCTGAAACGCGCATCAGCGTAATGATGTGGCTGGCACTCGCCGTATGCCTCAGCTATGCGAACGTGCTGAATGGCAGTTTCCAGTTCGACGACTACAACGTCATCGTCAACGAACCGCACGTCCACACCTGGGCCAGCTGGTTCGCCGGCCTTGGCAGCGGCATCCGCCCCCTGCTCAAGTTCAGCTACACCCTGAACTGGACGATGGACACGGGCGTGGTCGGTTTCCACCTTACCAACCTGCTCATCCATTGGGTGAATGCCTGGCTGGTCTATCGGCTGGCGCAGTCATTCACCCGGCACCAATGGCAGCAGGCGAAGCTTCGGCATGTTCCGCTTGTCGTCGCGCTGCTCTTTGCCGTGCATCCGATCAACACTGAAGCGGTGAGTTACATCAGCGGCCGCTCCGCATCGCTGATGACGCTGTTCTATCTGGCCGGTTTTCTCAGCTACATCAATGGCCGCACCCAGGGCGACTGGAAACTTCTGTATGTCATCACCCCGTTGTTTTTTCTGCTGGCGCTGGCCACCAAAGAAACCGCGGTGACGTTCCCGCTGGCCTTGCTGGCTTGGGAGCTTTGTTGCGGCGGACGCTGGAGCAGCGCACTCAAGCAGATGTGGCCGAACTGGGCGATGTTGTGCATCGCTGCGCTGTTCTTCGTGTTCAACGACAGCTACGCTACCCAGATACAGCGCAGCGCCGAATTCAACAACCTGCAGGGAAATCTTGCCACGCAACTCACCGCCTTCGTCTACTTGATGAAGCAGTGGTTACTTCCGCTGCAGCTGAACATCGATCCCGGTTTGCCGCTGCTCACCGAGCTGTCCGCCGCGCTCCTGCCGTTCTCGATCTTCGTTGCAGCATTGTTGGCGATGCTGCTCTGCCGGCGCAGACGCCCGTGGATCAGCTTCGCTTTGGCATGGGCCATGTTGCAGTTGATTCCGCTCTATCTGCTCCTGCCGCGCATCGATATCGGCAACGAGCGTCAGATGTATCTGGCTGGTTGGCCGCTTGTGCTCGCCCTGGTGATCGAAATGACATTGTTGCTGGGCAGCAGAACATTCAGACTTGCCGCTGCCGCACTCCTGCTCGCCCTCGCCAGCCTCACCGTATTGCGCAACCAGGTCTATACCAGCGAGATCCGCCTGTGGGAGGACACCGTATTGAAATCGCCGAACAAGGCGCGCGTG
Source organism: uncultured beta proteobacterium (assembly GCA_963840345.1). Taxonomy (GTDB): domain Bacteria; phylum Pseudomonadota; class Gammaproteobacteria; order Burkholderiales; family Gallionellaceae; genus Sideroxyarcus. Next base: position 101,043 of record CAWIYO010000001.1, on the reverse strand, counting down.
CATAACAACCTCGGCCACGCCTACCTGTTTGCCGAGCGCCATGACGAAGCGCGGCGCGAATTCACCACCGCGCTGCAACTCGATCCGCAACTCTACCAAGCGCGCTACAACCTGTACTGGCTGGACGATGAAACAGAAAAGGCCGGAGGAACGCTCCGGCCTTGAGCGACAGTAAGCCGCAATCGGTTATTTAACGCGATAAAACCGCTTGGCCACATCCTGCCCTTGCACCCTGTCGAAGCGGTCACCCATGGCGCCATCGAGCTTGGCCAATCGATCATCCGGCAGCGGATGGGTCTTGAACAGCAGGGCAACGCTGCCCTCGTCCTTGGAGATATGCCCGATCTGCTGCAACACAGTCGGCAATCCATACGCGTCATAACCGGCACGCGTCGCCAGCACCACGCCGATGCGGTCCGCTTCGAACTCGGCATCCTTGTCCAGGGAACGCGCGACGATCTCCGCACCGCTGCCGATCAGTTGCTGCACCTTGTCGTTGCCGCCTACCTGTTTGGACAATGCCTTGCCGCCGAGATCCACCAGCTTGCTCTGCTGCAATAACTTCAGGTGATGCTTGCGGATGACGTGGCCGACTTCGTGCCCCAGCACCCCGGCCAAGTCGGCTTCATTCTGCAGCAGGCGATACAGGCCCAGCGTGACGAAGATGTAGCCGCCCGGTGCAGCAAATGCGTTCACATCGTTGGACTGGATCACGCCGAAATGCCAAGGCAGATCGGGACGTTCGCTTTGGCTCGCCACCCACATGCCGACCTGGTTCACGTATTTCTGCAGCTTGGCGTCTTTCACCAGCGGCGCGGCGCCCAGCAGGTTGCCCGCGATCTGGCGGCCGATGGCGATCTCTTCCGACTCGTCCGGCCCTTTGAGTTCCTTCGCCGCTTCGAGCACCTTGGGATTGACCGGTAGCTCGGTCTTGAGCTTCTTCTCCAGGTCGCCGAAATCCAGCGCGGCCGCATCGAACATCAGGAGCGACAGGCCAAGCAGGGACATCCATTTCATTATCGTTTTCATGTCGTCTCCTTACTTCACGTCGGGCAGGTAATCGAAGGGGCGCGCGACCAGCTTGCCCTGCTTGGCGAACTTCTGCGCGTCGGCTTTGCTGACCGCATACGATTCGTCCAGCTTCAATTCTTCCGCGTTGAAACTCGCCGCTTTCAACTCCTCTTCGTTCAAGCCGCGGATGCCGGTGGTGGCAACGACCTTGCCGGTGCCCGCGCGCCCCGATGCCAGACCGAGCAGACCGGCCGCTTCGCCCGAGCCTTTTTTGGCATCGCCCTTGCGGATGCTCAGCATGCGCACCCAGCCCTTGCCTTTGGCGCTCTTGACCTGCAGCCATCCGCCCTGCTTCTTCAGGATGTCCACCTTGTCGCCGGTCGCCAGCGTCGCCACGGTCTTGGCATCACCGAAGGGTTCCGCCCGGATCGCATCCGCTTTCAGCGCGGTCCCGGACTCTGCCGCCATTGCCGCCGACTGCATCAGCAACAAGAGCAGCGCTGCCATCCCTATCCTGTTTGCTTTCATGATTTCGTCTCCCTCTGTTTTTCCCATTCCAGTATCGCCTCGGCGAACAATACGCGCCAGCTGGCGCGCGCTCTGCTCGCCCCCAGCCACCCGCCCACGATAAGCGAACCATGTCGCCACATTCTCCGATCGCGCCAGATTCTTTTTCAGCAACACCGGCAGTTCAGCCAGCACGGCCTCCATGTCCGCGTCGATACGGGCGGAGGCTGCATCGTCCTGCGTCACCCACGAGACGGCGAAGGTGTATTCGAACAAATCCCACACGCCTTTCTGGATGCCCTTTATCACGTCCACGCTCTTGCTCTCTTTGCCGGTGCGCTCCAGCCCGTTGCGGATGCGCTCCAGCACCACATCGGTGTAATAGTTGCGCGACGCATCGAGCCGGATCAGCAATATCCTGGCGTCCAGTTCGCCCGCCCGCTGCGCCGAGGCGCGCACCATGTTCTGCTCCAGCGCCTTGTAAGTGCCGGTGGCATAGATGCGCGCGATGGTGAAGAAGGCGATGGCGATCGCCACCGGCCCGGTCAGGTTGATGTAGGTGTTGCTGAGGTTGATGCTGGCATAGGAGATGCCGATCAGCAGGAATTGCGACAGGCCGAACAGGCGGTCGATCTTGTCGCGCCCGATGTTGCGATAGAACGCCCAGGCCGTCACCCACACCAGAACCAGGGTCAGCAGCAGATAGGCGATGCGCGCCTCGGGGAAGCGCAGGTAATCGCCGTGCTTCATGTTGTCGATGGCGGTGGCGAGTATCTCCACGCCCTGATGCATCTTGCTCATCGGCGTCGGCTTGATGTCGAACAGGCTGGGCGCGGTCGAGCCGATGATGATGATCTTGTCCTTGAACTCATCCTGCGGCCGCGTCTTGTCCTTGCGCCCCATGTCGGCGAACACATCGCTGAAGCTGACGTAATGGTACGAGAACGGCTTGCCGCGCCAGTTCAGCAACACCTCCTGGGCAGGCGCCGGCGGCCAGCCCAGCTCGCTCGCCACGCGCGCCGGCAACGAGGGGATCTTCCAGCCGTAATCGTCGCGATACACCTGATAACGCCGCGCCACGCCATCGGGGTCGGTATCGATGTTGTGGAGGCCGAGACGCCCGCCGTTGAGCGCCGCCGCGAAGTGCGGCAGCACCACCGCGACGGTCGCATCGGGATTGGGTTCGGACAACGGCGTGACGCCGGGAATCATGGCGGGCTTGATCTGGCTCAGCGCATCGCTGGACGGATCGAGCCGCAACATCGGGAAGAAGGTATTGTCGGTCGCCGCGATCGCCGCATCGAAATAGGCGTCGCTGTCCGGGTTGTACACATCGGCGTCGCTGAACAGGATGTCGAACACCACCGCCTTGGGGTGCTGCTTCTCGACCTGCTCGACGAACTCGCCCAGCACCTGCCGCGGCCACGGCCAGCGCCCGTAGTCCTTGGCCATCGCCGCGAGGCTGGCCTCGTTGATATCAACGATGACGACGTCGGGATCGGGCTTCGGCGGATTGATGCGATAGCGCACCATCGCATCGAACGCGCCCTGGCGCATCTCCTGCGTCACATGCAGGAAGCCCGTGTCCGCAATGGCGAAAACGGTAAATACCGCCGCCAGATAAAGATAGAAGTTCTTCTTCCAGCGCCGCGCGAGCAGATCGTAGAACGCTGCGAAGAGCAGGCGGATGCGATTGAGGACGACCAGATGTATTTTCATATGTTCAGTTTAGCAAAGCGCGAACAAACCACCAGCTAAAACTCGGGGCGGGGACTACAGACTGAATTCGGTCATACTCAACACCCCTTGCCCGCTGATGAGACTACTAGCCATCCAACCAAGTGGCAAGCCGCTACCGCTGGTTATCCCGCTTGCGGGAGAGGTAATTCATCGGCAGAGAATCGGCCAAAGCACAACTTCAGTGTTGCGGTTCAGAACTTCCTCTGAGTGGACAATAGCGGACATACAAGAAATTAGTATTTCTCTAAACTTAGAGTCAATGGTCGGGCAAGCGGCCACGGCGGGACGCATCCATTCGACTTTTGCCCGCGGTGGCGGTAGCATCGCCGCCCATTTTTATCGGCCCGGTTTTAGGCCATCTCCCGCCCATGTCTGTTGAAACTCCCGCCCGCGCCTGCGGCATCGATTTCGGTACATCCAATTCCACGGCGGGCTGGCTGCGTCCTGGTCAGCCGCCCTTGCTGGCACTGGAAGACGGCAAGGTCACCTTGCCCTCCGTGATATTTTTCAATGCCGACGAAAACACCGTCAGCGTCGGCCGGGCCGGCCTCAACGAATATATGGAAGGCTACGAAGGCCGTCTGATGCGCGCCTTGAAGAGCCTCTTGGGCAGCAGCCCGATGGAAGGCAGAACCGAGGTTCAAGGGCGCTCGCGGACTTACATGGAATTGCTGACTCAGTTCATCGCCGAACTCAAGCACCGAGCCGAAGCGTCGGCGGATAGATCTTTCGACCAGGCCGTGTTCGGCCGGCCTGTGTTTTTCGTGGATGATGATACAGCGGCCGACCGCAAGGCCGAGGCAACCCTCGACGCCATCGCCCGCGCCACCGGCTTCCGCGAGGTGAGTTTTCAGTATGAGCCCATCGCCGCGGCCTATCACTACGAACGCCAGATCGACCGCGAGGAACTGGTGCTGATTGCCGACATCGGCGGCGGCACCTCGGACTTTTCCCTGATCCGGCTCTCGCCGCAACGGGCTCGGGTCGCGGATCGGCGCGACGATCTGTTGGCCAACGGCGGCGTGCACATAGGCGGCACCAACTTCGACCAGCAACTGAGTCTGGCCGGGGTAATGCCCCTGCTTGGCTATCGCAGCCGGCTCAAGCGCGGCCTGGAAATGCCCTCCAGCTACTACATGAACCTGGCCACCTGGCACACCATCAATCAAGCCTATACACGCCGGACTTGGGCCGACCTGCAGGAGCTGTATCTGGACACCCAGGCACCTGAAGCCATGGACCGGCTGTTCAAGCTGATCCGCGAACGCGCCGGCCATTGGCTGGCAATGCAAGTAGAGGAAGCCAAGATCGCCTTGTCCGCTGGCGATAGCGCCATCCTGCATCTGGATCGGCTGGCACCGGATCTGCGCCACACGCTGACCCGGATCGAGTTCGAACAGGCTTCGACGCAGTTGGTGGAGCGGATCGGGGCCACCCTGAGCGCTTTGCTGGCACAGGCCGGCGTGCATTGCGAGGCAGTGGATACGGTGTTTTTCACCGGCGGTGCCAGCGGCGTGCCGCTGCTGCGCGAACGCATCGCCGCCCTGCTGCCCCAGGCACGGCGCATAGAAGGCGACTTGTTCGGCAGCATCGGCGCAGGCCTCGCGGTAGAGGCGCAACGCCGCTTCGGCTGACGACACCACCCAGCGACTGCTCCTCGGCCAATGCGGACGTTTGAGGAATGAGTTGGGGTGTCTGCTTTCGTCAGGACTGATAGCATTGCGGGATCTGCTCTACATCCGCTGCGTGCACAAAATCAGTACTGCATCGCGATGCGACTAGCGCCAATCATTCCCCGGAATGATTCGCTTCATGAACTCATCAAACATTGGCACAGTGAAGGCCGTGTCACCGTGATTCGGACTCCACACCATGCCCTTTGTGATTAGGGAACTCCGCGTCGGTGCGAGCGAAGTCACTTCTGCGTTGTAACAAGCGGCGATATCGCCTGAGCGATGGGGCCCCGCCCCCAGTTCCGCCATAGCACGAAGATATTTTTTCTCTTTGGGGGTTAGCCGGTCAAAACGAACCCGGAAGAAACTTTCATCCAATGCCGCGACGGCTGTAGTAGATGCAACATTAACAGCTTCAACATCAATCGGTGATGCCTTCGCCGCCCGCCACGTGTGACTGCCCCACTGCTGGAGAAAATAAGCATAGCATTGGGTGACTTGCAGGATTTTGTCCAGGGCTTGGTCGGTAATACTGACACCCTCGTTCTCCAGAGGCTTCGCAATGGCGAGTCTTGCCGCGACGGATGGTAGTGGTCCAATAGTTGGAAAGTCAAACAACCTTTCCGCGTACGACTTGGCATTTCCCATTCGCCCGCGTAATTGCGGCAAACCTGCGCCAATCAACACAACCGGGAGTTGCCGCTGCTCGGTGCGGTGCATCGCAGTAATCAACGCTGCCAACTGCGGCTCTTCGACATACTGTAACTCGTCAATAAAGATCGCCAACACCGTGTTAGCCGACTGAGCTGCCAAGCCTACCTGCTCGAAAAGTGCCTGAAGATCATGCTCGAGATCACCGTTGTCTGCTAATCCCGGTTCAGGGTCATAATCAAGGCCAACCTCGATATCACCGAAAGTAACTTTCAGTTTGCTGGCGAATCCTGCCAAAGCTCGTAGTCCTCGCACTGCATACTCTTTAGCAGCCGCAATCTGGCTCAAGCGCAAGAGCGCTTGTCGCAACTGTGGCGCAATTAGGGCGGGAAGAGAGCGACCTTCCGGTGCTTCAATTCGGATCGTATGGATGCCAGCAGCCTCGGCATCTTCTCGTACGCGATCCAAAAGAACCGTCTTACCGACACCGCGCAAGCCGACCAGCATAGCGCTCTTGGAGGGGCGCCCAATTTTGGCGCGCTCAAGCGCTATACGCAGAGACTCCCGCACCTCGTCACGGCCGGCAAGCTCTGGTGGCGGAGTACCCGCACCTGGCGAAAAGGGATTTCGAATAGGATCCATGGAATAAATATTATATGAAAGTTTATAAATTTACAACAAATGGATAAATCAGCTAATTAAGCTATAACCTGCCTCCACCCCGAGTAACCAGAGGTCAAAGTCCGAAGGTCGAGAGTGAAAATCAGTTCGCCCCAGCCTCGAATATGTGACATTCAACTAACTATCCGCTTTGTCGAGTCGCGACTCGCAAGTCCGATAGGATGAGGTTCTAAGAACAGATACGGTAACGACATCGCATGACCAAAGCGGACATCCGCATTCCTCAATGGAAAGGTGGCCGAATAGCAGCCCTTAGAAATAAAAGAGCCCAAAAAGAAAAGGCACCCAAGAATGGGTGCCTTTAATTAAGGACAACTTTACTTCATTCTTCAAAACATCGCCGGAAGATCAGGCAAAGTTCTTCGCCGCAAAGTCCCAGTTCACCAGGTGGTTGAGGAAGGTCTCAACATACTTGGGACGCAGGTTGCGGTAGTCGATGTAGTAAGCGTGTTCCCACACGTCGACGGTCAGGATGGGCTTGCCTTCGCCGCTCTTGATCGGCGTGCCGGCTGCACCGAGGTTCACGATGTCGAGCGAACCGTCGGCCTTCTTCACCAGCCAGGTCCAGCCGGAACCGAAATTGCCCACGGCGGAAGTCTGGAAGGCTTTCTTGAATTCGTCGAGCGAGCCCCACTTCTTGTTGATGGCGTCTGCCAGCGCTCCGGTCGGTGCACCACCGCCGTTCGGCTTCATGCAGCTCCAGAAGAAAGTGTGGTTGGCAACCTGCGCTGCGTTGTTGTAGATGCCGCCGGCCGGTGCCTTCTTGATGATGGCTTCAAGGTCCAGATTCTCGTATTCCGTTCCCTTGATCAGGTTATTCAGGTTGGTCACATAAGCCTGATGGTGCTTGGCGTAGTGGTAATCGAAAGTCTCGGCGGACATATGCGGCGCGAGTGCTTCGCGGGGGTATGGCAGCTGGGGCAGTTGGTGTTCCATGGCAGTCTCCTGTTTTATTGTTCGTAAAGTGGGAATGGCGTAACCATCGGCTTGAAATATACCATACTTTATTAGTTGGGTATTATATAGCCGTCAATACTACAAGGTTTTCGGCTTCTTTGAGTCGGGCATCATCGCCGCTTGTTCTACAATTCGACAATTGGCACGACCTGCATAAACAACTTATGCAACATTTGCCCCCTGTAGGCTGGCCAGCCCGCTCCTGCAGAAAGAAATCTACTGAAGAGAATAACCAACATGAGCAACACAGAACACAAACAGACCGGTGCCGCAAAGACCGCGCGCAACCCCATCAAGATCGTGCCCTTGCAGGAACGCCTGCGCAAACCGCAATGGATACGCGTCAAATCCGGCGGAGGTTCGGGCTACAACGAAGTGAAGCGCATGCTGCGCGAGAACCAGTTGCATACCGTGTGCGAAGAAGCCTCCTGCCCCAACATCGGCGAATGCTTCAGCAAAGGCACGGCCAGTTTCATGATCCTGGGCGATGTCTGCACGCGGCGCTGCCCGTTCTGCGATGTGGCGCACGGCAAGCCGCTGCCGCCGGATGCCGACGAGCCGCAGAACCTGGCGCGCTCCATCGGCCTGCTCAAACTCAAGTATGTCGTCATCACCAGCGTGGACCGCGACGACCTGCGCGATGGCGGCGCGCAACACTTCGCCGATTGCCTCACGGCCATCCGCGCTTCCTCACCTGCCACCAAGCTGGAGATCCTGGTGCCGGATTTTCGCGGCCGCCTCGACATCGCGCTCGATGCACTCGCCAGCGAGTTGCCCGACGTGCTCAACCACAATCTGGAAACGGTGCCGCGTTTGTATCCGCTGGCCCGCCCCGGCGCCGACTACGCGCACTCGCTCAAGCTGCTCAAGGAATTCAAGGCGCGCTTCCCGCAGGTGATGACCAAATCCGGCCTGATGCTGGGCCTGGGCGAGACCGACGAGGAAGTGCTGCAGGTCATGCGCGACCTGCGCGCGCACGATGTCGAGATGCTCACGCTGGGACAATACCTGCAACCTTCCGACGGCCACCTGCCGGTGCTGCGTTACGTGACGCCGGAGACGTTCAAGATGTTCGAGGATGCGGCGAAAGAGATGGGCTTCTCGCATGCCGCCTGTGCACCGATGGTACGCAGCAGTTATTTCGCGGATGTGCAGGCGGAACAGGCAGGGGTGTAATAATTTCAAGGACGCATCGCGATAGTTATTGCGACGCTGCGCCCTTTAATGCTGGTCACTGGGAAGTGGCCGATTCACTGACAGAACCGTCCACTATTAACCCAAAAAAGACATGGCTGCTTTCCGAAAACCGGACGTCTGAGCTGTCGTAGGGTGCAATAAGCGTAGCGCATTGCACCGGATGTGTTGATGTCATCTATGTGGCGCAATGCCCGTTGGTTATTGCGCCCTACGCGGACTGATTTCCGAAAACGGAAATTCAAGCTAGTCCCCCTTTTCAATCCGAACAGCCGACTCTTAAACCATTGTCTTTCTTCTTTTCCAGATAATCCAAGTTCCGACTCAAATCAGTATTCCCCAAAGCAATCGACTTTTTGTAATAGTCTATCCCCATCTTCCTAGAAAGCTCTGCTTCCTGCTCATTGTTTGCCATACCCACACCACTGCAAAACTCTTCCGAATTTTCTTCATCTGGCTTCTTGTTCTTTTCTTCAAGATAAAGATTAAAGTTCGTCTGGTAATAAGCTCCTAGCCCAGCATACACAGAGGCTGCTTTTTTCCCAGTAGGAAAATCTTTCAGATACTCCTGCGCCAAACTTCTATTTGGCAATCCTTTATCATCAAATAAGGCTGCATACATGCCCCCTGCAGTCCTTGTGGCTAATCCGCCCGGTACGCAATGGGAAACAGTTCCTCGTTCCCGATGTGGTAACGCACATACCCGCCGCTGTTCAACACACGGGGCGCGTCGGTCAGCAACATTGCGAAGAAATGCGCGAGGCTGTCGAAGCGGGGATGGTCGTCTGTCAGGTCAGTGTCGGACAACATGACCTTTCCCGCGTGTTCCCCCTCAGTAATGAACAGCCAGCGTTCGCTGTCTCCAGGAATGAACCCGAAAGCAATGGCCGAATACAGGTAGGGCGGGATGTCGTCCCTGTCGTCCTGCCAAGTGACGTCCTCGGCCCATTCGATTGCCTCGCGCAGCAACTTTTCCCAATGCTCGACCGGCGCGACACAGAACCCGCATTCGTCGTTGTGCATGAACAACTCGGCGCCGTTGTGCTCGGCAAACACCTCGACGATCTCCCGCGCTACCGCACCGTATTTCTTCTCTATCTGCGCCAGCGCAGCTGGTGCTGCCGGCGGATTCACTAGGTGCTTGAGCGGAACAGTGGTGGCATGCACGTTGCTGCGAGTCTCAAAATCCTCCCACTCGCCCACCTCCATGCGCGGGTTCTTAGCGCCTACAAGCTTGCGGAAGAGTTCGGCGGCGGTTTCGCCCCCTGCTATTTGCGCTTCGATCTTGGCGTCCACCTGCGTGCGCTGCTTTACCGCACGCGGGGGCGGCAGGTCAAAATCATCTGCCGAGGCAACGAGCTCATGCAGCACCGCAGATATGAATCCATCCATGGCGAAGCTCAAGGCGATGTCCGTATCGCCCCAGTCTATCCCACCAAACTTGGTAACCTCTCCCGCATCTACTTCAAATGGCTTGTGTTGTTGGCCCGGCAGAGTGACCGAGAATGAGATCTTGCCTTGCGGCTTTCCGTCGAGGGCAGCTTCCAGAATATCGCCAACCCTGTTTTCGCCGATTTTGCGCGCGAATCTCAGCGCCCTTTGCACCGCATCCCGTTCATACCGGAGCCACGGTGCAAGCGCGTCGAAATTGCAGAAGCGCACTAACTCGCGCAGCTCCTCTGTCCTTGGCGTCAAGGCTCCCGATGCCTCGGCAAAAGCTTCGTCCACCTCCCAAATAAGCACGTCGGGATCCTCGTCATCCAAGCGCTCTGCAATGCTTTCGATGTAGTTCTTCATTTTCTTCCTATTCTCTCAAAACGACGTTACTGACCCTACCCGCATAATAAATAGCAACTTTTGAAGCTTTGGGGCACATTCTCGAGTGTCTCCCGTGGCCGATTACAGACGTTGATCACTCCGCATTTCCCTCTCGCCCAAAGTAACACTTGGGACTCCCAATTCTATTCCGCCTTAACTCTCACGCCCTCATCGATCTGATTGGCCGGATGGCGAATGACCGTCTCGCCTGTGGCTAACCCTTCCAGCACTTCGGCTTCCTGCGCGTTACGGTGCCCGATCGTCACGATGCGTCGCTTGGCATGGCCGTTCTCGACCACAAATGCGCACCAGGCTTCGGCGCAGCGGAACAGCGCGCTCGCCGGCACCTTGTTGACCGCATCGGCCGCCCACACAACGATGTGCGCATTCACGCGATAGCCGTCACCCAGCGATTGCGGCGCATCCACAAAATCGGCCACCACGTTGGTGCGCTTTTCTTCGACACCGAGGGCGGAAATCTTGGTGAACGCATAAGGTTCGACGCGCTGTACTTTTGCCTTGAGCGGCTGGTTGCCGCCCCAGCCATCGAGGATGACCGGCATGCCCGGTTTGACTTGCGTCGCCTCTTCAGACAACAGTTCGATCACCACCTCAAGCTTGCTCAGATCACCTACCGTCAGCAGCGGCGTACCTGCCGCGACCACGCGTTCGCTTGCGTCCGGGATGCGCAGGATGCGCCCTGCGACGGGCGAGCGAATCTTGAAGAGTGCCCCCTTGCCGTCCTGCACCGCAACCAGGCCGGATTTCGCCAGAGTGACTTCCGCGGCGGCAGACTTAGCCCTGAAGCGCGCGGCTTCCACCTCGTTGGCAATGGTGACCTCGGCGTTGTGTGTCTGCTCGGCTGCCTGCCCGGACATGAAACCATCCTTGATCAAGCGGTCGACGCGCTCGCTTTCGCGCTTGGCCTGCGCGAGATCTTCCTGCGCATGGCGCACCAGCTCTTCCGCCTCACGCTGCCGGCTCTCTGCCGCTGCGATCCGTGCTTCCTGTTCATCGCGCTCGCGCACGCTCAACGGCAGCGGTGCGATTAGCGCGACGACCTGATTCACCTGCACCGGATCGCCGTCGTGCAACGCAATACGGTTGAGTCTTCCCGCAACCGGCGCGGTCACCACGAAGCGGTCATGGCTGCGTGTTTCGCCTTGTTCGTCCACCGTGACCTGCATGCTGCCCTTCTCGACCTGGCCGACATCCACTCGCTGCGGCGCAGGGCGAAAGAACAGCGCCATCAAAAACAGCGCAGCAAGCGCCGCGATCCCATAACCGATTTTGCGCCAGGGCAGTTTCATCGTATTCCTCATTCACGTGTCTTGAGTACGGCGATCAGATCCAGATGCCTGAGTCGCCGCGCAACCAGCAGTGCCGACAGGATAGCCGAGATCAGGGTCGCAATCACTGGATAGACGAAGGTCATCTGGCTGAACACCAAGGGCAACCTGAACAACTCGCGATCGAATACCGGCGCCAGCGCTGCACACATGCCGTAGCCCAGGAGCAATCCAACAGGGATGGCGCACAGCGTCAGCAACGCCTGCTCGCCCAGCAGCAGAACCACCACCTCGCGCTGCGTGAAGCCGAGCACCCGCAGGCTGGCCAGTTCATTGCCGCGTTCGGAGAGTGCAATGCGCACGCTGTTGTACACCATGCCGCCGACGATGATCGCGGCGAACAGCATTTCGATGACGCTGACCGTGGTAAAAGCGCGGTCGATGATGTCCTTCACGCTCTTTACCATGGCATCGCGGATCGCCACGCCGCTCACCGCAGGCATGCGCTTGAGCCGGCCATACAACTGTTCTGCATGTACCGGATCGACACTGAGGTAGGCGCCCGAAATCAGATCGTCTTCGCGCAGCAAATGGGCCAGCGCGCGTGCATCCATATAAGCACCGATGCCGATCAGTTCGTCCGACAGCCCGGCGACGGACACCTCACGCACCGGGCGTGCACCCTCCAGCACTTCCAGCGTGACGGTATCGCCGGTAGCCACGCCCAGCATCTCGCCAAGTTTTCTGGTGAGCAACAAGCCATCCGGCGGCAGGGCAATGGTGTGCAACCGGCTGTCGACAATCTGGCGCAACTGGCTGTCGCCGGACAGGCCGGTCACTTCGATCTGCTTGCTGCGATGAGCGTGTCGCAGCCGTACCGGGACGGCGCGGAACGGTTCCGCGCGCAGCACGCCGGGCAACTGCCTGATCTCGTATGCAGCGCTGGCGGCGCGCGGCTCATGGAACAGGACGGTAACGTCGTCGCGCTGCACCAGGTTGAACTGCACGTTCATCATGTGATCCACCGCATCGAACATGAAGCGCGCGACCAGCATCATGCCCACTGCCAGGCCGATGCCCAGCACCGAAACCAGCGCCTTCCAGGGTTTGCGGGACAGGTTGCGCAGGATCATGCGCGCCGATGCCGGCAGCCAATGCGCGACGCCGAAACGCTCCATGACGCCGGCACGGAAGTCTGCTGGCGCCTCCGGCCGCATGGCTTCGGCCGGCTGCAGCGCGGTGACCCGCCGCACGGCTCCGATCGCGCCGGCACACGCGCCGAGCAGGCTGACCAGCACCGCCAGAGCGATCACCGCGGGACTGATCACCAGCGGCATCTGCGGGAAGTGAAAGTACTCGGCATACAGATTGTTCGTTTTTTCGCCCAGATACAGCCCGAACAGCAAGCCCGGCAACAGCCCGGCCAGCACGGTGAGCAATGCAAATTTCAGATAGTGCAGCGCCACGCTCAAATTGGAATAACCGAACGCCTTGAGCAGCGCGATCTGCGTGCGCTGCATCACCACCAGGCGCGACAGCACGATGTAGATCAGGAATACCGCCACCGCCAGAAAGATGGCGGGGATATAGGTCGCCGAGATCTCGATCTCGCCCAACTCGTCGGTCAGGAAGCGGTTCGACAACTGGTCGCTGCGTCCATAGGCGCTGAGACCGCCATAGCGCAGCAGCAACTGATCCAGCCTTGCGATCACCTCTGCCTCTTCGGCTCCTTTCGCCAGCGTCAGCGAGACGTCGTTGAACGCGCCCTCCATGCTGAAGGCAGAAGCAAGCGCCTCGCGTCCCATCCACAACACGCCGAAACGCTTGTTGTCGGGGAACAGCATCCCCGCCCCCACTTCGTAAATATATTCCGGCGACAGCGCGATGCCGACCACGGTGAGCTCTCGCCAACGGCCGTTGAGTATCGCACCCAGCTTGTCCCCCACCTCGAGCTTGTTGGCCTGCGCAAACACTTCGCTGACCAGCACTTCATCCGGGTGTGACGCCTCGATGTAGCGCCCGCGCCGCAAGAACAGATCGTTCAGCATGGTCTCCTGCCGCTCCGGGATCGAGACCAGGCGTCCGGAGGCGGGCTCGGCCAGGCCGGGGACATCGAGCGTCACCTCCGCGACCACGCGGGTACGCACCTGCGCCACGCCGGGAAGCGCGCGTATCTCCCCAGCCAGTTTCTCCGGCGCACGCTTGAGCTGGGCGAAGACATCCGCAAAACGGTAGTTGGCGTAATAGTTGGTCTGTGCCGCTTGCAGGGAAAGATAGGCACTGCGCATGGTGACTTGTGCCGCCACACCGCAGGCCACCACCAGCGCAGCGGCAAACACCTGACCGCGCAGGTGCCACAGGTCGCGCCACAACATTTTATTGAGAGGGCTCACCAGGAGACTTCCGACGGCGCAACCTTGGTTTCGTTGCGCCGCACTTCGACGATAGCCCCGCTGCTGATGCGGATGACGCGGTCGGCCATGCCGGCGATGGCCGCGTTGTGGGTGATCACGGCAGTGATCGTGCCCAGCTCGCGGTTCACCCGCTCCAGCACTTCCAGCACGATCTTGCCGGTGGCATAGTCGAGCGCGCCGGTGGGCTCGTCGCACAGCAGCACATCGGGGTGCTTGGCCACTGCGCGCGCGATCGCCACGCGCTGCTGCTCGCCGCCGGAGAGCTGCGAGGGGAAATGGTCGCGCCGGTTGCCGAGCCCGACCAGATCGAGCGCATCGGCCGGATCGATCGGATGCTCGGCGATCTCCGTGACCAACGCGACGTTCTCGAGCGCGGTGAGGCTGGGGATGAGGTTGTAGAACTGGAACACGAAGCCGACGTGCTCGCGGCGGAAGCGCGTCAGGCCGTCATCGTCGGCGGCAGTCAGGTCATGGTCGCGGTAATAGACTTCGCCGCTGGTTGGCCGGTCGAGGCCGCCCAGGATGTTCAGCAGCGTGGACTTGCCGCTGCCGGAAGCGCCCAGCAGCACCGCGAATTCGCCCTGCAACAGATCGAGCGTCACCTCGCGCAGGGCGTGCACCTCGACCTCGCCCATGCGGTAGATCTTGGACACGTTGTGCACGTGAAAAATCGATCCGGGGCTGGCGAGTTTCGCTTCTGCCGATTTTTTGTCGTCGGTCAGGTGCACTTCCGGTGGTGTCGGAGCCAGGTGAGTCAGTACCGGTTTGTTGTTCATCCCCACTCCTCGTCTCAAGCGCCGTGTCACTCCCGCCCAGACGGCACATCGCTATCCTCTCACAACTAGAACTCCCCCTGCACCCCGAACGAGAAGGGCAGCACGAATGCGTTGATCGGCTCTCGTTGAGTGTAGTTGCCGTTGTAGCTGTAGCCGACGATGTCCTTGCGCTGATAGACATTGTTCAGTTCGAAGTAGGTGTTGAATTTCCATTTGTTGAACACGTAGTTGCGATCCACGCGCAAGTCGAGCCGATGATAAACCGGCAGCGTGCCCGAGTTCACTGCGGCATAGACGGGAATGGGTCTGCCATCGGCATACGTGCCGTTGGTACCAACGATAGGCGTATAGGGCGTGCCCGAATGGTAGTTCCACTTGGCGCCGAACGTCCACGCTTCCGAAAGTTTGTATGTTCCCCACCAGCGTGGCATTGACCGGCTGGTCGTACTGGAAGCGGAACGCCTCACCCGTCACATCGTTGCGCCGTTGCGATTTGGCGAGGTTGATCACGAACCAGCCTGAAAGTTTGTCGGTCTCTTCTTTCTTGACCAGCAGTTCGAGACCGTAAGCTTTGCCGCTTGCCCCGTTGATGTAGTTGAGCGCGGGATCGTTTACAACGAGGTTGCTGAGCTTTTTGTAATAGGTCTCGGCTTTCCAGTTCCAGTCGGCATCCACCTTGTGCTTCACGCCCAGCACACTGTGCTCGGCGCGGATGTGGTCGAGATTCGGGTTGCCGAACACGCGCACCCACTGCCCTCCGGCCGGGTACTGGTTGTGCCGCCCCCAGCCCGCGGTGTACATGGTCTGTTCGCTCCATTCCCATTCGGCACCGACACGCGGCTCGGTGTAGGACTTGTTCGCGTAATTCTCCGTGGTGTGTCGGACGCCACCGATCAGCGTGAGATGCGACAGTACGCGCTTGCGGTCCTGTGCCGAAACGCTCCACGCATTGGTGTCGATGGTTTCGCTGAGTTGCTTGCGAGGCGCGGACGAAAGATCGCAATTGGGATTGAACTGGGTACATGCAACACTCTTGAAATCAGCATTGATCTTGACTGCCGTGTTGGCAAGTTCCGTTCCCATCGACAGCTCATGCCCCGTATCCAGTTCAAAATGCACCAGATTGCGCAACAGAAAACTTCTTGCGCAAGACTCAGTGTGCCTGCCGTCCCGAGCGAACTTGCAGTGCGATTTCCGGTATGCTCAAAAGACAACGTGTTATACGAACCGCCTGACAGCAGCGTATCCAGCGCCACGGCCTGCATGGAACTGACATCAGAAAAGGCAGAATCGCCAGCCAGTACTGGTTGCGTCTGTGCAGCCTCGGCTGTGGGTGCAACTTTTAGTTTCAGGACGTCGGATGCGCCCTGCAGATGAAATGTAAGACGATTGGATTCGCTCAACTTCCACAAATACTTGCCCTGATAGTCCCAATAGTTCGGAACTTGAATTGTCACCCCTTTGTCGACGACTTGTTTGACGAGCAGATCGATATAACTGCGCCGAGCGGCAAAATAAAAGGACTGATCGTCGGTGCGCGGTCCTTCCACCAGGAAATTCGCACCCATCACATTGACGTCGACCTTGCCGCCCAGGCGATCCTTGCGCGGCTCGCGCAACGCAACATCGATCACCGCGCCCGTCACATCGCCGTAGTGCGGGCCGAACGCGGCGCTGTACAGATTGAAGTCCTCGATCAGATCGGCGTTGAACACGCTGATGCTGCCGTAGTGAAACAGCCTGGCGATAGGCAGACCATCAACGTAGTAGGCGTTATCGCCGGGGCCGGAGCCGCGCACTGCCGGCGCACTGCTGCCCGCCACCGTAGCCACACCGGGAAGCGTTTGCAAACCGCGCAGCGGATCGCCGCTGGAACCGGCGAGGCTGCGCAACGTCTTCCCGCTGATGGCATTCTTGCCAACATGGTCTGGACTACGCTCGGCCGTCACCACCATCTCGCCCATACTCTCCGGCACGCGCAGATAGAACGTCGGTGATGGCAGCGGTTTGCCTTCAGTCAGCTGCACAGTGAGCGTTGCGACCATACCGGAATCCGACGCAGTCAAAATATAGCTGCCCACCGCAGGCAAAGTCAGCTGAAAAAGTCCTTTCGCATCGGTAACCGCCGAGGTCACGCCAGATCCTGCACCGAGACGAGCACGCCCCGCATTGGAGTGCGCGTGCCTTTCTCCAGGACTTTTCCGTTGATCGAGAATTCTGCAGCCACAGCCGGAATAGTCGATAGCAGCAACGTCACGGCAATCATCAATAGTCGTTTCACTGAAATATTTCCTTTGGGTTTATCCCAAATAATCCATTAGCCGATATATCCCCTCCCCCTTGCAGGGGGAGGGCTAGGGAGGGGGTAGAAAAAGCCTATTTCACAACTCTACCCCCATCCTAACCTTCCCCCTGCAAGGGGGAAGGAACTGGTTCTGCCCTAATGGACAATCCGGGTTTATCGAGGCGCCATTCTAACCATACAGCATGGAATACGGGCCAGTGCTATGTGACGAAATGCATAAATCATGAAGCCAACCGTCTGCACTCGGTTAAGCTCAAACGCACGAAGAAGCAAGGAAACCGTTCCTTCCCCTTCAAGGGGAAGGCTAGGATGGGGATGGGTTTTTGCGTCACGACTAACCCATCCCCACCCCAACCCTCCCCTTGAAGGGGAGGGAGTTGCCGTCGTTTCTTCCTTAACCGAGTGCCATGAGATTCCAGATTGCGGCAAAAATCGCCAACCTCCATAATGCGCGGGTCTGGCTCAACAAGCCCCTGTCACACTTCAAATCTCCCGCTCAAAAAGGAATCCGAATGACCACCCCGCTACTCATCGCCAAGAACGACAAAATAGAACTCGAACTGCTGCCGCAGATGGCGAACCGCCACGGCCTGATCACCGGCGCAACCGGCACCGGCAAGACCGTGACGCTGCAGACGCTGGCGGAATCGTTCAGCCGCATCGGCGTGCCGGTGTTCATGTCCGACGTCAAGGGCGATCTCTCCGGCATCTGCCAAGATCGGCGGCGGCAACGCCAAGGTGCAGGCGCGCGTCGAACAGCTGAAGCTGGACGGCTACGAACATCGCGCCTTCCCGGTGACGTTCTGGGATGTGTTCGGCGAGCAGGGCCACCCGGTGCGCGCCACCATCTCCGACATGGGGCCGCTGCTGCTGGGGCGCATGCTGAACCTGAACGACACGCAGCAGGGCGTGCTCACGCTGGTGTTCAAGATCGCCGACGACAACGGCATGCTGCTGCTCGATCTCAAGGACCTGCGCGCCATGGTGCAGTACGTCGGCGACAACGCGAAGCAGTTCACCACCGAATACGGCAACATCTCCACCGCCAGCATCGGCGCGATCCAGCGCGGCCTGCTGGAACTCTCGAAGCGCAGGGCGGCGAGCAGTTCTTCGGCGAGCCGGCGCTCAACCTCGACGACCTGATGCAGACCGACAGCAAGGGCGCGGCATGGTCAACATCCTCGCCGCCGACAAGCTGATGCAGGCGCCCAAGGTCTATTCGACGCTGCTGCTGTGGCTGCTGTCCGAACTGTTCGAGCACCTGCCGGAAGTCGGCGACCTCGACAAGCCCAAGCTGGTGTTCTTCTTCGACGAGGCGCACCTGCTGTTCAACGATGCGCCCGCCGCGCTGCATGGACAAGATCGAGCAGGTGGTGCGGCTGATCCGCTCCAAGGGCGTGGGCGTGTACTTCGTCACGCAGAACCCGCTCGACGTGCCGGACACGGTGCTGGGCCAGCTCGGCAACCGCGTGCAGCATGCCCTGCGCGCCTTCACGCCGCGCGACCAGAAGGCGGTGCACGCCGCCGCCGAGACCATGCGCGACAACCCGAAGCTCGACGAGCAGGCCGCCATCACCGAACTCGGCGTGGGCGAAGCGCTGGTCTCGCTGCTGGACGAGAAGGGCCGCCCCGACCATCGTCGAGCGCGCCTTCATCGTGCCGCCGCAGGCGCAGATCGGCCCGATCACCGACGCCGAACGCAAGGCCATCATCCAGTCTTCGCTGCTGGCCGGACATTACGAGCAGGTCATCGACCGCGAATCGGCGTACGAGAAACTCAAAGGCCGCGCCGAGCAGAAGCAAATCAATGAATCAAGCGGCCGCGGAAACCCAACCAGCCCCATCAGCGCGAATGGCGGCGGCATGCTGGGCGGGATGCTCGGCGGCGTACTGGGCGGCGGCAATTCGCGCCGCCAGGGCGTGGGCGAAGCGCTGGTGAAGAGCGTGGTGCGCACCGTCGGCGCCGAGCTCGGGCGGCAACTCGTGCGTGGCGTGATGGGGTCGCTGCTGGGCGGCAGCAGCGGACGCCGCAGGTAATTATGGATACCTCCAATAGTTCGTCACCCCGGCGAAAGCCGGTGTCCAGTTGATTAAATGCACTGGATTCCGGCTTTCTCCGGAATGACGAAACTTGGATTACTTGAGATGACCTGATGTCCAGTTCCGTGACCGCAATCAGCAAAGAACTGCGCGCCCTCGCCTCCGCCGAGACCGCAACCAACCTGCAACGGTTCTTCAAGACCGGGCCGGGCCAATACGGCGAAGGCGATATATTCCTCGGCATCAAGGTGCCGCCATTGCGCGCGCTGGCCAAGCAGCACGGCGATGCCGACCTCGATACCATCGTCGCATTGCTGAATTCGCGCTATCACGAGGAACGATTCTTCGCCTTGCTGCTGCTGATGCAGCTCTACCAGCGCGCAGAGGATAGCAGAGCAGGTCAGCTGCTTACGATCTCTATCTGGGCAACACGCACCGCATCAACAACTGGGACCTGGTCGACGTCTCCGCACCGCGCATCGTGGGACGCCATCTGCAGGACCGTCCGCGCAAGATCCTGTACCAGCTGGCGCGCTCGTCTCTGCTGTGGGAACGGCGCATCGCCATCATCGCCACCGCCTGGTTCATCCGCCTGGACGACTTTCGACGACACGCTGAAAATCGCCGGGATCCTGCTACAAGACGAGCATGACCTGATGCACAAGGCGGTGGGATGGATGCTGCGCGAGGTGGGCAAGCGCGACCTGGCCGTCGAAGAAGATTTTCTTAAGCAGCATTACCGCGACATGCCGCGCACCATGCTGCGCTACGCCATCGAGCGTTTCCCCGAGCCAAAACGCAAAGCCTATCTATACGGAAAAGTGTAGGCGCATCGAACCGCTTGCCTCACTCAACCACTCTTCCCCGCAACGACTTGGTCTCACCGCGTTTGGTCTTGCTCTCCAAACGTTTCTTTTGTGCACTGCGTGTAGGCTTGGTGGCGACACGCGGTTTTGGTTTCACCGCGATCGATAGCAGCAAAGCCTTCAGACGCCGCAATGCCTCGTTGCGGTTCTGTTCCTGATTGCGATATTCCTGCGCCTTGATGATGACCACGCCGTCCTTGGTGATGCGCTGGTCGTTGAGCTGCAGCAGACGTTCCTTGAACTCTTGCGGCAACGATGAAGCGCCGATGTCGAAACGCAGATGCACCGCGCTCGATACCTTGTTCACGTTCTGCCCGCCCGCACCTTGCGCGCGCACGGCGGTCAGTTCGATCTCGCGCTCGGGAATGATGACGTTGTGGGCGATGTACAACATGGTTACCCTCTCCCTAGCCCTCTCCCGCTTGCGGGAGAGGGGATATACGCCCTCTCCCGCGGGGAAGAGGTATCTCTCTCCCCGCGGGGATAACCAGCGACTTGGCGGCTTCGCCGCCTAGTCGAATGGCTAGTTGTTCCATCGAGAGAGTTGGAGAGAGGGGCCGAATTTTTCATCAAAGTTTCATTCTTGCGTTGATACGCTTATCTGCACATCACCGATACTCACCACCTGTCCGGCGCGTATCTTGGCGGTCTTGCGCAATTCCACCTTGCCATCTACCGACACCAGCCCCCTCCGCCACCAGCGCCTTGCCCGCGCCGCCGCTGTCGCACACGCCGGTGAGCTTGAGCAGGTTGCACAGCTCGACGAATTCGCCACGCAGGTGGAATTCGAGTTGTTGCATCACAGCTTCACCGCGTGTTCGCGCGTAGTATGGAAAACCACCTTGGGCCAGCGCTCCTGCGTCAGATTGAGGTTCACCTTGTTCGGTGCGAGATAAGCCAGGTTGCCTGCCGCGTCAATAGCGAGGTTGTGCGACAACGCTTTCTGGAAATCGGCAAACACTTTCGCGTCGTCGCAGGTCACCCAGCGCGCGGTGTTCACCGCGCTGCCTTCGAACATCGCGTCCACCCCGTACTCGCCCTGCAGGCGGCTGGCAACCACATCGAACTGCAGCATACCAACCGCGCCGAGAATCAGGTCACCGCCGTCAATCGGCTTGAACACCTGCACCGCACCCTCTTCACCGAGCTGCTGCAGGCCCTTGTGCAACTGCTTCACCTTCATCGGGTTGCGGATGCGCACCGACTGGAAGTGGTCAGGCGCGAAGTACGGGATGCCGGTGTATTGCAACATTTCGCCTTCGGAAAAGCTGTCGCCAATCTGCATGTTGCCGTGGTTGGGCAGGCCGATGATGTCGCCCGCATAAGCCTCCTCCACCTGTTCGCGCGAATTCGCCATGAAGGTCACCACGCTGGACACGCGTATCTCGCGGCCGATGCGCAGATGCTTGATCTTCATGCCGCGCTCGAAATGGCCGGAACACACGCGCAGGAAAGCGATGCGGTCGCGGTGGTTGGCGTCCATGTTGGCCTGGATCTTGAACACGAAGCCGGAGAACGGCTGCTCGGTAGGCTGCACGGCACGCACGGTGGCATCGCGCTCGCGCGGCGCCGGCGCCCAGTCCAGCAGCGCGTTCAGAATTTCACGTACGCCGAAGTTGTTGATGGCGGAACCGAAGAACACCGGCGTCTGCTTACCTTCAAGGAAACGTTGCAGATCGAAGGGATGCGACGCGCCATGTACCAGCTCCACCTCCATCTTCAGCTGCTCGATCTCCAGCGGGAAACGTTCGGCCAGCACGGGATTGTCGATGCCCTTGATGACTTCGACCTCGCCATCGGCGCGTTCCTCGCCCGGCGTAAATAGCAATATCTCGTCACGCAGCAGGTGATACACGCCGCGGAAGGTCTTGCCCATGCCTACCGGCCAGGTCACCGGCGCGCACTGGATGTTCAGCACCGATTCCACTTCGTCCAGCAGCTCCAGCGAATCGCGCACTTCGCGATCCATCTTGTTCATGAAGGTGACGATGGGCGTGTTGCGCATGCGGCACACGTTGAGCAGCTTGATGGTCTGCGCTTCCACGCCCTTGGCCGCGTCGATCACCATCAGCGCCGAGTCCACGGCGGTCAGCACGCGATAGGTATCTTCGGAGAAGTCCTGGTGGCCGGGCGTGTCGAGCAGGTTCACCACATGGTCGCGGTATTCGAACTGCATGACCGAGCTGGCGACCGAAATGCCGCGCTGCTTTTCGATCTCGAGAAAGTCGGAAGTGGCATGGCGCCCGCTCTTGCGCGCCTTCACCGCCCCTGCCAGCTGGATCGCGCCCGAGAACAGCAACAGCTTCTCGGTGAGCGTGGTCTTGCCCGCGTCCGGGTGCGAGATGATGCCGAAAGTGCGGCGGCGCGCCACTTCTTTGGCGATGAGCGCGCTGGGAACGGCGCTGTTTGGTGTGCTTACTTCCTGATTCATGGGGAAAAACCTTGGGGCAGCATGCGAAAGGGCGCAAGTCTAATGACTTAGTCAAGGAAAGTCTAACAGTCGGCACCGCATGACTGATTCCAAGGCTTAACTAATGGTGTTCAGTTCTACTTTCCTTCAAATGGACAGTTTTTAGGCTACCCCAAGACCAATCTGACTTTCTTTCATTTTCCTTCAACACAACGATTTTGCTAATCTGGTCGTTGCTTAACGTAATACGCCATATCTCATCTATTCTCGCCTCGCCATCACAAAACGACTTGCAGGCTAGCCTTATTTTCGGCATGGCGTCGAAAAACACGTAGAAACCCACATGAAACTCGTTCCGGTCTTTTTTTCTTTGCACCAACAATTCCGCCGGAGCAACAAAGTTGTTATTCACGTCCTTAAGAAACAACCGCCTTAAACCCGCCAGTTCGTCTTCTCGAGACAACTTCACCAGTTTCCCAGCATGCTGATAGTGAAACTCAAAATCAGGAGCCAGCAGCGAATCAAGCCGCTCAAAATCCTCCTTCCGAAGGGCAAGCAAGTACGACTTGATGGCCGCTATCTCAGATGGCTCATCCGACAAACGTACGAGCGTGGAATATTCAAATCCTTCAACGACCCGCTTATCCGGCCAATAGTAAATCTCAGTGACGGAATCCGGCTCCACGTCCAACCTTCTCGTCATGAACAATACGTTATCGGCCTTGCTGCGCAGCTCACTCCTGTCTTCCTTGCCAGACCACTCGGCATCTCCCGAACAAATTTGCTTCAGATATCCAAATGAGAGTCTGTTGCTCCCTTTAGACTCGGCTTCAACTATTCTGAAAATCCGGCCGTTCTTGATCGTCACAGAAAGCCTCTCATCAAGCACAAAACGGCTTCCCCAGAAGATCGAACCCGCGGGATGTCGGACGGGCGGGCTCACCATACCTCGGAAATCAATGTCAGTTATGACGTGGAAGCGTTTTGGGTTCAGTTGATCTCGCCGTAGCAGATCGAGATATCCAATGCTGCCAAGAAAGAGCCTAGCTACGCCTTTCAACTCCTGATCTCTAGATAATCTCTTTTGCTTGCCGTCTTTGAAATACAGATATTCAAAGTCCGGTGCTAACACGGCATCTAGCTCGTCCACGTTTCCATACGCTACTAGCGCCAAGAAGTATTTTTCCAAAATTGCTTCTTCCGCGCTCATACCAAATGCCAACGTTGGCATCAGTAACAACATCGCCAGAATAAATCCACAATATTTTTCGGAGAAAAGCTTCAACATCTTCAATCCTCGGAATGAATAAATCAGTGACAAAACACGTTTCCGCTACTACCCCACCCAGTTCTCCACCTTCAACCCCGGTACGCGCCTGAACTCGGCTTCATTATTGGTCACCAGAACGAGCTTGCCCGCCAGTGCATGAGCAGCGATCCACAGATCGTTGTTGCCGATGAGTTTGCCGCTCGTCTGTAGTTGCTGGCGTATTTTTCCGTAATGCGTCGAGACATTCTCGTCGAGCGGCAACACGGGTATCAACGAGACGAGATGCTCCAGTATCTGCCGCGTCTCTTTCGGCTTGGAACTCTTTTCCGCACCAAAGCACAGTTCACCGTAGGTGATGGCGGACATAGCGACCTTGCCGGGCGGCAGTTTGGAGAAGCGCGCCAACACTTCGGGCGGGCGATGGTTCTTGATATAGATGCAGATATTGGTGTCGAGCAGGTAGCGCGGCACGATTACAGCCCCGCACGCTCTTGGGGCAGACTGTCTTCGCGCTCAGTCATGAAGTCGGCAGGCAAGGACGCCAGCAAATGAAACGCCTGCTCCAGCGATTTGGCTTTTTTGCGCAGCACCAATTCGTCGTCGCGACGGAAGATTTCCACTTCATCGGTATCGAACTGGAACTCCGCGGGAATCCTCACAGCCTGCGAATTGCCGCTTTTGAATACTTTTGCCGTACGCATAATGCAACCTCCTGCATGTATATATGCAAAGTATATACAAACTTGCAGCTATTGCAACCTTTGCGTCAGGCCAGCGTCGTCCGCCGCTCTCCGCAGCGCTCGCAACATTCGGTCGTCACCAGTCTTCCTTGCTTCACGTCGAAACGCTGTCCGGACTCGACCTGCCACTTGTGATGTCCGGAGTGGCACAGGGTCAACCCTTCTGCCTTGCTCTGGCGCCGCTCGCGCCGGGCTGCATTCAGGTTGATGACCTTGCTCATGGGCTAGCCCCGCACCGGCTCGAACGTCGCGTCCAGGTTGAGGTCGTCGCAGTAGTCGAGGAAATTGCCGCGCAGCGTGGCGATGTGCACATTGGAGGGGATGCCGACCGTCATCACCAGCGAGATCATCGGCGTGCCGGTCTGCGTCGCCACATAACTGCTGGTCTGCAACTCTTCAATACTGATGCCGTTGCGCGCGAAGAAGGCCGACAGCTTGTGTACGATGCCGGGTTGGTCCATCGTGACCAGTTCGACGTTGTAGGGGATGGCCTGCTGCGTCTGTTCCCTGCGCGTGGTGCGCTCGTGCACGATGGCAAGGCCGAGTTGCTCGCCCAGCGCCGGCAACTGCGTCTCCAGTCGCGGCAACGCGTGCCACGGGCCGGACACCAGCATGATGAGTGCGAACTTGCCGCCCAGCACGCTCATGCGGCTCTCTTCGATGTTGCAGCCGCTGTCGGCGATCTTGCCGGAGAGGTGCTCGATCAGGCCGGCCTTGTCGTCGCCACAGGCGGTGACGGCAAGGCAGTTGTTCTCGGCTTCGGTGTTCTGGGCGGCGTGGCCGGCATGGCGTTTGGGGAACTGGAAGCGCATGGTTATCGTTTGCCGTCTGAGAAAAAGGTGGCTCAGTTTAGTGGCTACCCCCCGGATTGTCTAACCTGCCCGGTGGAGCCAAACAACCGGCACTTACGCACAAATAATCACTATGGAACAGTATGTTATATGACTTTCCGCAGACCGGAATTCATATACTTGACGAATATAGTCAACCGGCGTAGTTTACCTATCGGTTAATTACAAATTGGGGCCCGGAAAATGCCTTCGGATCGACTCAGCACCACCTTTGCCGCGCTTGCAGACCCCACGCGCCGCGCCATTCTGGCGCGTCTTGCCTTGGGCGAGACCTCGGTTTCCGAACTCGCGGCCCCGTTCCACATCACTCCGCCCGCGGTGACCAAGCACCTCAAGGTGCTGGAAAAAGCAGGATTGATCACCCGCAGCAGACAAGCGCAATGGCGCCCGTGCCAACTGGATGCCGCTCCTTTGCAGGAAGCCGCCAGTTTCATCGAGCAATACCGGAAATTCTGGGAACAGAGCCTGGGCCGTCTGGACATTTATCTCCAACAACTTCAGGCAGAAGAGAAGAAGGAGAAGAAGAATGGACATAAGAACAGGAACACTTAGCGACACCACTGACCGGGAAATCTATGCGACCCGCCTCCTCGACGCGCCACGCGAACTGGTGTGGAAAGCGTGGACGGAACCCGCGCATATCGCGCAATGGTGGGGACCGGACGGATTCACCAACACCATACACAAGATGGATGTACAACCCGGCGGCGAATGGCTATTCGTCATGCACGGCCCCGACGGCACAGATTACGACAACCGTGTCGTTTTCCGCGAAGTCGTGCCGCCGAGACGGCTGGTGTACCAGCATGGAGAGAAAGGCCGCCCCGACCATTTTCTGGTGACCGCGACCTTCACTGCGCAGGGGAATCAAACCCGGCTGGATATGCAGATGCTGTTCGAGACCCAAGCCGACCGCGACCTGGTGATTGAAAAATACGGCGCGCTCGAGGGGCAGAAGCAAACCCTGAAGCGCATGGAAGATTACCTTACCGGCATGAGCGAAAGCACCGGATTCCAGGCCCTGCCCGGCAAGCAGGAAATACTCGTCACTCATGTATTCGATGCGCCCGTCGAATTGGTGTTCAAGACCTGGATCGACCCCGGGCAGATCCCACAATGGTGGGGGCCTGCTTACCTCACCACCAAGGTTGAGCACATGGAGCCCCGTAGCGGCGGCAGCTGGCGCATCGTGCAGCGCGACCCCAAGGGGAACGTGCACGGATTTCACGGGATGTATCACAGCGTCGAGACACCAAAGCGCATTGTGAGCACCTTCGAATACGAGGGCGCTCCCGGCCATGTCGTGCTGGACACTGTGAACTTCGAAGCGCAGGGAAACCAGACCAGATTGACTGACCTGTCTGTTTTCCAGACGGTCGCAGACCGCGACGCCATGGTGCAATCCGATTGCGAGCAAGGTGTGAACGAAACCATGCGCAGGATGGATGCATTATTGGCGCAACAACTTTCAAGGAGAACATCATGAAACAGACTGTTAAACAAAATAACCTGTACGCGATCACTCCGTACCTCACCATCAAAGGCGCCAAAGCGGCAATCGAGTTCTACAAGAAGAACTTTGGTGCGAAAGAAGTCGGACGCATCACCATGCCGGACGGCCGGGTGATGCATGCCGAACTGGCCATCGGCAACGCCACGCTGTACCTGGCTGAAGAGATGGAAGAATGGGGCAGCAAGAGTCCGCAAACCCTGGGTGGATCGCCTGTCACCATCGCGCTGCGCGTGAGCGATGTCGATGCCGTTTATAAACAAGCGCTGGCGGCGGGCGCGACAACGCTTGAACCAGTCAGCGATCAGTTCTATGGCGAACGGGCCTGCGTGCTGAAGGATCCGTATGGCCATCGCTGGCACATTTCCACGCATATCGAGGATGTGTCGTTCGCCGAGATGCAAAAGCGCGCCGAAGCCATGGCAACAGCCACGGCGTGAATCCCATGAGTGCGCGAGAACTCAGCATCACGCACACCTTCGACGCACCGCGGACATTGGTGTGGAAAGCATGGACGGAACCCGCACACATCATGCAATGGTGGGGACCGAAGGGGTTCTCCAACTCCTCCTGCAACGTTGACTTGCGGGTAGGCGGCACTTTCCATCTGCATATGTGCGCGCCGGATGGCAATACCTACCCGTGCAAGGGCACCTATCGCGAGCTCGTGGAGCCGGAGCGTATCGTCTACGACAGCGAGGCGGATGAGAGCCATCCCTGCGGTGCAGGCCTGCCGCCGCGCGCCGTGGTGACCATCAGTCTTACCGAACAGCATGGCAAGACTACCCTGACCCTGCACACTCGTTTCGAATCGCCAGCGCGGCTGGATGCGGCCAGCCATGCGGGTTACGGCATGAGCTGGGGACAGGCTCTGGAACGGCTTGCAGGACAATTCTAGTAATCCTTATCCAAAAGGAGAAACATCATGATCAAGGCTGTCGCCATCGTGATCGTCGCAATCATCGTCGCCATTCTTATCTATGCCGCGAGCAAGCCGGATGTGACCATTGTCGAGCGTTCGATTGTGATCAAGGCCACACCTGAAAAGATCTTCGCGCTCATTAACGACTTCCATCAGTGGGATAAATGGACGCCCTACAACAAGGATCCGGCCATGAAGAAAACGTACAGCGCGAATACCAGCGGCAAAGGAGCCGCGTACGCATGGGAAGGCAACAGTGCGGTTGGCAAAGGCGATATCAGCATTACCGAATCCGAGCCGCCCGCGCGGATCGCATTCAACCTGCACATGATCAAACCGTTTGAGGGAAACAACCATGTCGTGTTCGCGCTCAAGGCGGCAGGCGATTCCACCGCGGTCAGCTGGATACTGGAGGACAAACAATCCTATTTCGTAAAGATCCTGGGGATATTCCTCAATATCGACAAGATGGTCGGCAGGGATTTCGAGATGGGGCTGGCCAATCTCAAGGCGCTGGCAGAGAAAAATTGATCCAGTGCAGCTCACCTTCACATGACAGGAGGATCAAATGGCTGAACTGACGATTACAACCTTCCTCTCGCTCGATGGCGTCATGCAGGCACCCGGCGCCCCGAATGAAGATACCAGCGGTGGCTTTACCCATGGCGGCTGGGTCTTCCCTCTCGCCGATGCCGACATGGGGGCGACCGTGGTCGGGATATTCTCCAAGGCGGATGCATTCCTCCTGGGGCGGACAACTTACGATATTTTCGCGTCCTATTGGCCCAAGGTCACGGATCCCGATGACCTCATTGCCGGCAAACTCAACTCGCTTCCGAAGCATGTGGCATCGCGCACTCAAACTAGGTTCGGCTGGAATAGAAGCGAGCATATCCGGGATGTCGTAAAAGAAATCGGCGAACTCAAACAGCGCTACCCGCGCGAGATACAGGTTCACGGCAGTTGCGACCTTGCACAGACGCTGATCAGGAACGATCTCATCGATGAATACAGGCTGCTGACCTTTCCGGTGACCCTTGGCTCCGGCAAGCGGCTCTTCGGTACGGGCACCATTCCCGCCGCCATGACTCTTGTAAGCAGCAGCACAACCGGCAAGGGCGTGGTTGTCAGCATCTACCGTCGCGCAGGGAATCTCAAAACCGGCTCGTTTGCGCTGGATTGAGTCCCACGTGATTCGGCAACCTAACAGGGCATATGCCGCCCGATTCGAACGGAGATAACCATGCAAAAGATCACCCCCTTTCTGTGGTTCGACAACCAGGCCGAAGAAGCGATGGATTTCTATGTCTCCATTTTCAGGAACTCGAAGGTGTTGGGCGTGCAACGTTACGGAGCAGAAGGCGCTGGCGCTTCCGGCAGACCCAAAGGATCGGTCATGACGGCGAGCTTCGTGCTCGATGGACAAGAGTTCGTGGCATTGAACGGCGGCCCGGTATACAAGTTCACTCCCGCCATCTCATTCGTCGTGAATTGCGAGACACAGGCGGAAATCGATGAGATGTGGGAAAGACTCACCGCGGGCGGCATGGAAATCCAGTGCGGCTGGCTGATGGACAAGTTCGGCGTGTCCTGGCAGGTCGTCCCCGCCGAACTCGGCAAATTATTGGGCGACCCCGATCCGGCGAAGTCGGAGAGGGTCATGCAGGCGTTGCTGCAGATGAAGAAGATCGACATCGCGGGTTTGCAGCGCGCTTACGAGCAACGATCTACGTAGTCAGCACCAATGAGCACGCGAATGGCGAAAATCGGGCAAATCAGTTCTATATTTGATTCAATAGATTAAGAAATCATCTGAAACCTGTCCAGAATATACATATGTATACACATACTAAGATATTTGGCGTATAGACCTCATGATTTGTCAGGAGTAGCTTGATCGCCCCGGGAGTGGTCCTTTCGCTTCCTGTGCAGGTTTTCAAAAGGAGGGCATCATGGAACTTCCCGACGTAAGCCACCATGCAACTCAATCCGGTTTTAGTTTTATCGTTCTTCTGCTCCTGCTCCTGGTTGGATGTGGTGGAGGCAGTACCTCTACTGGCGTCTGCGCGACCTGTGCAGCCGGCGTCATTACCGGCCAGGCAGCATCTGGGGCCCCATTCACCGAAGCAACCGTTTCCGTATTCGACAGCACCGGCACGGAAACAGAAGGCACAATTAGCAGCGCAGGCAACTACACAGTCAATGCGGGAGGAATAACCGCGCCTTTCATTATCAGGGTTCAAGGTTATGTTGACGGCAATCCTGTTGTACTCCACGCGCCAGCTCTTGCAGACGACTTTGGCAACGTAGTTAACGTAACACCGTTGACCGAGTTGATGACGTCTTATCTATTAGGCGCAGAACCTGAGACTCAGATCGAAGCGCGCACCGTCAACTACAGCAAGATCACCACAGCAAGTGTTGCTGCCGCTGAGTCCTCAGTGAAGGCCCTCGTAAAAGATGTTCTGAAAGCCGCTGACGTCACTGACGCCGTTGACCTGCGCACCACCGAGTTCACTCCCGACCATACTGGCCTGGACAGAACGTCTTGATCTGCTCCAGGTTGTTGCTACGCCTGCTGGTTACGAATTAGGTACCGTATTTTCTGATACCTCGGTGGTTGTAGATCCAGCAACACCTCCAGACACTCCACTGGTTATTCCTGCCGATGCCCATGCAAGGGCAGGAGTCGCCTATAGGGCAGCGCGCGAATTTCAAGCGCAGCTTGACCTTGTTTCGGCCGAGCTCAAGGGTGCTGCCACTATCGCAGCAAATTTGACCGGATTCTTTACTTCTGACTTTATGCACACTGGCCTCAATACCAGTGACTTCATTACCAAGGTCTTGAGCC
This sequence comes from uncultured beta proteobacterium, assembly GCA_963840345.1. Classification (GTDB taxonomy): domain Bacteria; phylum Pseudomonadota; class Gammaproteobacteria; order Burkholderiales; family Gallionellaceae; genus Sideroxyarcus. The sequence continues at coordinate 70,567 of CAWIYO010000001.1, read as the reverse complement.
AGGAAGATCCGCCTAACAGGGGCGGATTCACTCTCAAGGATGCCAAACTGGATTCGGTGCATGTGAAACGCATTATCGACGCGTCCAACATGGAGGTTAGCTTCCGCGTCGTTCCTGCAGCTGCTTATCGCCCATGGACCGAAACCATGTGGATCAAGAAGATCGCCGGCAAATGGTTGATGAAAGGCGATGGCCACCTTGCCATGATCGGCGTTTACACACTCTCCCGCCTGAAGGAAACGCCACGCACCACGGCCGAAATGCTGGCACTTAGCGATGTGACCCATTTCACGGGCACATGGGAAGGGCAGCCCTACGAGTATTATCAGCGCGCAGTAAAGGATGCCGCTGGCAACCCGGTTCTCTATGGCGGCATCCCGCTTATGGAATGGCTCGGACGCATAGATGACCCTGGTGATTTTTGGGGGAAAATGGGTTGGGTCGGCGGCGAGGCAACACCTGCTGAGCGCTTGTTGCGTCAACAATACAATCACCGTTACAGCAGGCCCAATACGGAGGTCAGCAGCTACCTCCGCCTTGAGGTCAGCAGTTCCCGCGTATCTGCTCTAGTCGACCACGTAATCGTCACTGGTGCAGGCCTGCCAGCCGGCGGGCTGACATTGGTACCTTCTCCCGCCGGTTTCCCGCGCCCCTACTGGATTTACAGGAATGATCCTTCTCACTGGGAGGCATTTAATACTGATCGATGCCGTCAGATCGACCAGATCGTTGGTGGCGTCCATTCTGTACCCAATTGCGGACTGGATTGGAATGCCATAAGACGAGGGAGCGTGTATACCTTTACTTTCTTTGACGCGAGCAATGTCATTCTGGAAACACTCAAGAGCAGACTGGCAAAAAAACCGGACAGCGAAACGACTTTGTTCGCAGAAAAGAACAAATGGTTCGCCCAGTTCAACCAGCCTGCAGCCTATCAATTCGAGATCAAAAACATCTTTAATGATGTGGATGGTCCGTTCATGCCGGGAAAAACCTTCCCATTGAGCTGGATCAACCCCACTCGACCTGGACTCAGACTCGCATGGATCAGTTTTAACACCCAGGACATTGACTACTTGAATGGCAACGCTGTTGTGGAAGATATGCAGTCTTATGCTTTGTATGGGATAAAGATTGCGGGGACTATGCCGACATCACAATCCTTCACCGTAAACGCCTTGCATCCGGTCAAGTGGTCGTGGTCCACGCTCACTGCCATGGACATATATGGAAATCGATTTGATCACGAACTGAGTCCGTACAACCCGTATTAACAGCCATAACTGAGTTACCGAAGCTGGCGAGGTCTGAATGACTCGCCAGCTTTCGGTGCTGATGCGAAGCCACATTGTCTTGTTCATGCACTTCTCCCTGATCATCCAGTGGATGCATTTTCATGTTCTTGAGTTACCGTATTGATGTTTGTTGCACCAATAGAGGTGAGTCGATAACACGTTCGATGACTTTTTATGGAGGCATGCCATGAAACACAACCCCGTCAACTGGTTCGAGATCTATGTGCAGGATATGGCCCGGGCCAAGAAGTTTTACGAATCGGTCTTCCAGCTCAAGCTCAAAAAGATCGATAGTCCGGATACCGAAATGTGGAGATTCCCGATGGATGTGGAACGCTTCGGGGCGTCTGGCTCCCTTGTAAAGATGGAGGGTGTCACGTCGGGCGGCAATAGCACGATGGTTTACTTCATTTGCACCGATTGCGCCGCCGAGGCGAGTCGTGTCACGGCTCCGGAGGACGTATTCACAAGCAAAAGACGTCCATCGGTGAGTACGGCTTCATTGCACTGGCCTTCGACACCGAAGGCAATATGTTCGGTTTGCACTCAATGAAGTAATGTCGGCGGTTTGAAGTTTTGCCATTCACCGCGCAGAATGTCTGCCTCGCAATCAGACATCGTTAAAATACGGGAATGGGCAAGCCGAGATTCTTCATCACCGATGTATTCACCGCGCAACGCTATGGCGGCAACCAGCTCGCCACTTTCATCGACTGCGAATCCCTGTCCAACCAGGAGATGCAGCGGGTCGCGAAGGAGATCAACTTCTCCGAAACGACCTTCATCACCTCCCGCCAACCGCACGACGGCGGCTATGACGTGCGCATCTTCACGCCGAACGCCGAAGTGGAATTCGCCGGACACCCGACCCTCGGCACGGCGCATGTCATCCGCAACAAATTGCGTCTGACCGACGCGAACGAAGTCACGCTGAACCTGCGCGTCGGCAAGATACCCGTCACGTTCTCCGAAACCGCCACCCTGTGGATGAAACAGATGCAGCCCCAGTTCGGCAAGCAGCTCGACGCCGACACACTCGCGCGGGTGCTGGGTATCGCAGCATCCGACATCGACCAGCGCTTTCCGATCGAGGAAGTCTCGACCGGCTTCCCGACGTTGCTGGTACCGCTCAAGAATCTGGATGCACTCAAGCGCGCGAAGGTCGACAAAGACGCCTATTTCGCCCTGGTCATGACGCATGGGCCAAGCTCATTCTGGTGTTCAGCCCCGAAGGCTACGAACCGGACCAGCGCCTGAGCGTGCGCGCGTTTGCCGACTACTATGGCATCGCCGAAGATGCCGCGACAGGCAGCGCCAACGGCTGTCTTGCCGCCTATCTCGTGCGCCACAAAGTGCTCGGCTCATCGAATATCGACGTACTGGCCGGACAAGGCTACGAGATGGGACGCCCTTCCACCTTGGCCTTGCGCGCGAACGAAACCGATAACGGCATCGAAGTGTTTGTCGGCGGGAGCGTGGTAGATGTGGCGGAAGGGGTGTGGGGCTAGCACACATCCTTACTTGGTCAATGACATGAGGGTTTGCACATGACGTTGCACTTCGTCACCCTCTAACGGGCCACCGTGCCCCATGTAAAAACGTTCCACCCCGGAATTGATCAATCGTTGTAACTCGACACCCACCGCGTGCGGGTCATCTTCAAACGGTGGGCGTATCGCATGTTTGGTTCTGACAATACCGCCAATCAGGATGCCCGATGCAATAAGGTCGCCGACCATAGCGTCCTTGGTAGTCAGCTCCACGGTGATCGAACCAGCTGTATGTCCAGGTGTATGTTTGATGAATCCGGAAATACCGAAGCGATTGATATCCATGACCTCATCATTGGTCAGCAGGATATCTGGACGAAACGCTGTGTATGGCTGAAGTATCAATCTGGTTGCTTTGAATACATGCGAGAACCAGCCGGTTAGACAGAATGTCATTGGCACTTCGCGTGTGTAGTGCTTGAGGTCGCCTTCGTGCGCCACGATTGGAGCTCCTGATAGTTCACGCAACCGAGCTGCGCTTCCGGCATGATCGACATGAGCATGCGTGATCACGATCAGTTTGATGTCTTTGAACGAAAGGCTGCACTTTTTCAATGCCTTCCCAATCTTTGACTCCGAGCCCGGCAATCCGGTATCAACAAGAATGCATCCTTCCGCCCCCAGAATGATAAAACAATTCACCATACTGAACGGCAGGATAGGGATGCGAATGATTTTTAGCGCCACCATATATGCAACTCCTTGAGTGTGATAAGCATTGCGTCAAATGCATTGCTTCACTATTCTCGGGGGGCTGTGTGGCGATAACAAGTACGCACAAATTTGTACCGTGGTATGGAATAGGTAACCATCATGAAAAAACATTGGCATACAGATAACCCGACCAGTTGCCCATTGATGTCAGCAGTCAATATGATCGGCGGAAAATGGAAACCGATCATCTTGCACATGCTGTCGGAAGGTACGATGCGCTTCGGTGAGCTCAAGAAAAACATCCCGCCTGTGAGCCAGAAGATGCTCACTCAGCAATTGCGTGAACTGGAAGCCGATGGAATCATCAGCCGCAGGCTCTATCCCGAAGTGCCGCCTAGAACGGAATACTCTTTGACCGAAAGAGGCCTGACATTGAAGCCCATCTTGCAGGACTTGTATGTCTGGGGACAGATGAATTGCCTAAACTTATCCGGTCAACTTTAACAATTTATGAAACCTATAGACCGTTCTTCTGCAGAGCACTACATCTGGGGCGATGTATGCGATGGCTGGCATCTCGTAAAACGAACCGATATGTCAGTTATCGCCGAACGCGTGCCGTCCGGAGCACGCGAAGTGCGCCACTACCACTCAACCTCGCGACAATTCTTTTTCATCCTGAGCGGCTGCGCGGTGATTGAGATGAATGGCGAACGCGTCGAATTAGCTGAAGGGCAAGGCATAGAAGTCGCCCCCAGTACGCCACATCAATTCATGAATGAATCGCCAGCCGATGTTCATTTTCTGATTATTTCACACCCCAGCACACGGGGAGACCGGATTAATGTCTAACTACACAACCGAAGGACACGCGCTGTGGAAGAAATACTAGTTGCCGATTTATCTTTACCCTCCCATGCATCGACCATCGTGCATCTCTTGAATGAATACGCCGGAGACGACATGGGCGGCGGCACAGAACTGCCCGAGTTCGTCAAAAGCAATCTCGTTGCCGAGTTGCGCAAGCGGCACGGTGCGCATGTCGTGCTGGCATTTGTGGATGGCTCGCCCGCCGGCATGGCGATCTGCTTTGAGGGGTTTTCCACCTTCGCCTGCAAGCCACTGCTGAACGTGCACGACCTCGTCGTCGCCAGACAATACCGGGGACGCGGCCTCTCCAAGCGGTTGCTCGCCAAGGCGGAAGAGATCGCCACCCGCCTAGGGTGTTGTAAACTCACGCTGGAAGTGCTGGAAGGCAATGCCGTTGCGCAAGCGGCATACAAGGCCAGCGGTTTTGCGGGATATGAACTCGACCCCAAAATGGGCAGGGCGATGTTCTGGCAGAAGAAGCTGAGCTGAACTTATTGCCAATTATTTTGACAATCGCAGTACATTCTTACCCGTTTTCAAAGACCGGATACAACCATGAACTTCAGAACCCTCGCCTCCATCACCGCACTCGGGTGCTTCGCGCTCGCCGCCATTTGGACATTTGCGCCTGAACTGCTGTTCACACTGTGGGGCATCGACCTAAGCAACTCGGCGGCCATCGTGGCGCGGCGCAATGGCGCGGCCTTCCTCGGCTTCGCCGTCATGTTCTTTTGCGCGCGCACGGCACAACCCTCCTCCGCCCGCTCCGCCATGTCCACCGGCTTCGGCATCGGCTGCTTGGCGCTCGCTGCACTCGGTATCTTTGAATTGGCAGCGGGACATGTCGGGCTGGGAATTCTGGCGGCAACGCTGGTGGAGATCGCGCTGGGATTCTCGTTTCTGGTTGTTGCCCGCACGCAAAGATAATCGACAGGAAATATTATGAGCACGGCTAGCCGCGAACAACTTTATCTGGACGACCTTTATGTCGGGCAAAAATTCGGCAGTGACAAATACAAGTTGGACGCAGAGCAGATCAAAACGTTTGCCGCGCAATTCGATCCGCAGCCATTTCATCTGGACGACGAGGCCGCCCGCAACACCCTGTTTGGCGGGCTTGCCGCCAGCGGTTGGCATACCGCCGCGATCACCATGCGCCTGATGGTGACCAGTGGTGCGCCTATGGCGGGCGGCCTGATCGGTGCCGGTTGCGAAATCAACTGGCCCATTCCGACGCGCCCCGGCGATATTCTGCGTGTGGAAAGTGAAATACAAAAAATAGCGGTTTCGCGTACGCGTCCCGATCGCGGCATCGTGACCATCTGCAATACGACATACAACCAGGCGGGCGAAGTGGTGCAGGTGATGACGGCGAAGCAGATTGTGTTCCGGCGGCCTGCGCCGTCCGCCTGATATGGAAATTTTCATCCCGGCATTTATCGGCGGCATTATCGGTGCCGTATTCATGGACGTAACAGAAACCTACGCGGCCAAATTCGGAATTCGCAGCGGTGTCAGCATCGCGCTGGTGGGACGCTGGTTTTTGAGTGGCTTGCACGGTAAATTTGCGCATCCCAACATCCTCGATACACCCGTATTTCCGCACGAGGTACGCGCCGGCTGGGCATTTCATATTCTGATTGGCGGCGGCGGTGTGGCGCTGACCTACCCGCTCGTTTTTGCGCTGGCGTCGATGCCGCTTCCGGAAAATGTTTTGCTCGGCGGCGTGCTCTTCGGCTTGGCCACTTCCGCCCTGCCTTGGCTCATTCTTCTGCCGTCATTCGGCTGGGGAATATGCGGCAGGCACGGGCCGCGCGGGACAAATGCTTTGCTTGCCAGTACGCTTTCCCATGTGCCCTATGGTGTGGGCGTCAGCGCAACAATCGCGCTATGTTCGACAACATGATTGACTCGACAACGTCCCAAGTAAACATGACACCTTTTCTCGCCGCCAGTGACGTGGTGAATTTTCATCATGCAGCCATCGCGCGTTTAGCCGCCAGCTTGGCTTCAGACTCTCCCTCTGCCACCGCCAAAAATTGCTTCGAGTGGGTGCGCGACACCATTCAGCACTGCATCGACTTCAAGCGCGAAGAGACGCCTTACATCGCCTCCGATGTGCTGGCCGTCGGAACCGGGTTTTGCACGGCAAAGAGCCACCTGCTGGTGGCGCTGTTGCGCGCGAATAAAATCCCCGCCGGATTCTGTTATCAGCGCCTGACCTTCGACGGCCCCAACCCGCCGTATTGTTTGCACGGCTTCGTCGCCGTCTGGCTGGAGGGTTATGGCTGGTATCGCTGCGATGCTCGCGGCAACAGCAAACCGGGAATCCATTGCGAATTTGCGCCAGGACGCGAAACGCTCGCCTACCCGATCCAATATCCGGGCGAATGCACCTATCCCGAAGTCTGGGCAGCGCCGTGGCCGGAACTGATACAAGCCAAACGTGAATTGAAATCCACAGCGGATTATCTCGCCAAGCCGTTTGATTTCGAACCGCCCTTGGCAGATCGAAGTCAGCATCGGGTGACGATAAGTTGACCGAGGCTAGAGAACACTAAAAGTAACAGACAGGAACCGCCACCATGCCACTCGCCAAGATCGAAGTCCGCAAAAGCTGGCTGCCCGAACAAGTGCAGGCGATCATCGAAGCCATCTACCTCGCGCAGCGCGAAGCATTGCAGCTTCCCGCGCATGACCGGCAGATTCGCTACATCGAACACAGGCCGGAGCATTTTCACGTCCCGCCCGGCAAGACCGAGAACTACACGCTCGTCGAAATCACCCTGTTTGCTGGCCGCAGCATTGAAGCAAAACGTGCACTCTACCAAGCCATCGTGAAGAATCTTGGCGCACTCGGCATTGCGCCGGATGATGTCTTCATCGTGCTCAAGGATGTTGCCCTTGAGAATTGGGGCATACGGGGAGGAGTGCCAGCATCGGAGGTTGATCTTGGGTTCAAAGTAGATATCTAGCCATGCGAAAAATCTGGCAAGGATAAGTGCCCCGTAACAGTGAAAAAGAGATGGTGGACTGAAAAGTGGAGGAATAACCGGTGTTGCCAGCGCTGATGCTTGCCGCAGCCCTCACCAGTGCGTCCCCGACGGGCGCTCGCCCCGATCCATTGTCCGGCGCCATCGAGCGTTTCCGCACGGTCGAGACCTACCGCGTCACCATCCGTTCCTCTCATGCCGAGGGCGAGGAACATATCCGCTACTTCTACAAGAAACCCGGCTTCGTGCGCATGGAATTCATCCGGCCGCATGCGGGCGCAGTCATGATCTTTAATCCCGGCACCAGGCGCGTGCGCCTGTGGCCCTTTGGGGCGGCGCATTTCCCTGAGCTCAGTTTGAGCCCTGAAAGTTCATTCATCCGAAGTCTGAGCGGCATGCGCGTGGACCACTCGGATGTCGGCACGCTGCTCGAAAATATCCGCGCGCTGGGCGAGAAGGGCAACATCGAATCCCTGGGCGAAGAGACCATGGGTGGACATACGATACTGCATCTTGTCGTGACTGGAGCGGAAGGTTTTGCCGTCGACGATGTCCACAGCAGCGAACTGTGGCTGGATACTGCCAGCCAGTTTCCCGCCAAGGTGGTCAGCCGGGATATCCACGGTGCCATCATTGAAACCGTCATCATGGACTCTCTGGAAATCAACGAGCAACTGCCTGAGGCGCTGTTCAATCCTTAGGGGAACCGGGTACAGGTTTGCCAGTCAAAATACATGTTCCTGCTTATATGAACCATACGAGCGGCGTGGTCCAATTCTCAACGCATGGATTGGGCTAAACGTTAAAGGAGGGTAATTGCCATGAGAACATTCAAATTTCTGCTGGTAATGCTTTTCGGTATTGCCGTTGCCGCATGCGGTGGCGGCGGTGGTTATGGCGGTGGAAGCCCGGGGGGCAGCACTGGTTACAGCATCTCCGGCACGATCAGCGGTGGTGTGACTGACCATAGTGGCGTGGTGGTTACCCTGAGCGGCACGGCGTCGCAGAGCATGACCACGGCTGCGGGCGGAGTCTACAGCTTCACCGGCCTCGCGAATGGATCCTACACGGTCACACCAACTAGGAATCCATATACATTTACCCCGACAAGTACAGCCGTGACCATATACAACGATAATCCTACCGCCAACTTTACGGAATCGTTAACGCGCCACCCGCCTCCCGGCGGGTCGATTCTGGCCATCCGACATCAGGTGACTTCCCCGTCCACATAGAACCACCGCCCCTCCTCGCGCACGAAGCGGCTGACTTCGTGCAGCCGGTGGGCGCGGCCGTTCACCTTGTAGCGCGCAACGAATTCGACGATGGCGTGGTCGGCGTCCTGTTGTTCGTGGCGTTTCACTTCGAGGCCGAGCCATTTGGTCGGCACGTCTTCCGCCAAGCCTAATGATGCAGGTCGTGTGGAAGGGTGCCAGGTCGCCAGCAGGTAGTCTTCGGCTAGCTGCGTGTAGGCGGTGTAGCGCGAGCGCATGAGGGCTTCGGCAGTGGGGGCGGGTTCGTTGCCTTCCACGTAGCGGGCGCAGCAATCGGTGAGCTTCTTGTTGCTGCCGCAGGGACAAAGGATAGTTGAGGTCTTCTTGTTCATTTAGCGAAAGGAATTTAGCCCGTTCGGGCTGAGCTTGATGTAACTACTAGCCATTCGACTAGGCTGCCAGAAAACGTCAGCCAAGTCGCTGGTTATGTCGAAGCCTCCATGAGTTCAGCCAGGTTGGACGTTCACCCTTCGACAAGCTCAGGGCGAACGGCTATCTATTAATGCGAAGTCAGTTTTGCCACAGCGGCGGCTCCTCCATCAACGCGATCTGCTCCCTTAGTTCGAGGATGCGGTCCTGCCAATAGCGCTGGGTGTTGAACCACGGGAAGGCTTGTTTGAACGCGATGTCGTCCCAGCGCCGCGCGAGCCATGCGGAGTAATGGATGAGGCGCAAGGTGCGCAGTGCTTCGACGAGGTGCAATTCGCGCGGATCGAATTCGCAAAAATCTTCGTAGCCTGCGAGCACGTCGCCCATCTGCCGCACACGGTCTGCGCGTTCGCCGGAGAGCAGCATCCACAGGTCTTGCACGGCAGGCCCCATGCGGCTGTCGTCGAAGTCCACGAAGTGCGGTCCTTCGTCCGTCCACAGCACGTTGCCTGCGTGGCAGTCGCCGTGCAGGCGCAGTAGCTTCACCTCGCCTGCCCGGTCGAAACAGTGGCGCACGCCATCCAGCGCCTGTTGCACCACACTGCGGTAGGCCGCATCGATGTCTGCCGGAATGAAATCATGCGCCAGCAGGAAATCGCGCGGCTCAGTGCCGAATGTTTCGATATCGAGTGTGGGGCGATGCTGATAATTCTTGATGGCGCCGACGGCATGGATGCGCCCGAGGAAACGCCCCAGCCACTCCAGCGTGTCGCGGTCTTCCAGCTCCGGGGCACGGCCGCCGTGCCTGGTGAAAACCGAGAAGCGGAAGCCTTCAAAGTGATGCAGTGTGCTGCCATCGATAAGCAGTGCAGGCACCACGGGAATCTCGCGCTCGACCAGTTCCTGCACGAAGGCGTGTTCTTCGAGGATGGCGGCATCCGTCCAGCGTGCGGGGCGGTAGAACTTGGCGACCAGCGGCGCCCCCTCGTCCATGCCGACCTGGTACACGCGGTTCTCGTAGCTGTTGAGCGCGAGCAGGCGGCCATCGCAGCGCAGGCCGATGCTCTCCAGTGCGTTCAGCACGCGGTCCGGGGTGAGCGAAGAGAATGAGTGGTCGGGTTTCGTTTCCATGGGAATAACTATAGCGTCATTCCTATTAGTTCGGCACGAATAGAAATACACTCCGTTCGCCCTGAGCTTGTCGAAGGGCATGCTATCGCATTTGAGTGTTATAGATTTAATCCGATCATGGTTCGACAGGCTCACCACGAACGGATTAAATTCGGTGTTTACTTGACGTTCTTGTTCCGCTGCACTTCCGCGAGGCCCAAGGCATCCCAGCCTTCATGCCCCAGCTTGCGCATGGTCTCGATGTTCTTCTCGAAGATCATCTCGGCCTCGGGGAACGCGGCCACTGCCTCGTCGATGCTGACTTCGCGTATCAGATGCAATGTCGGATACGGCGAGCGGTTGGTGAAGTTGGTGATGTCGTCCAGCTCGGTGTCGGCGAACTGGTATTGCGGATGCATGCTCGCGACTTGCAGCTCGCCCGCCAGATCGGCCTCTTCCAGCGCCGCATCCACCACTTCCAGGAAATCGTTGTAGTCGAGGAAGTCGGTCAGCACATGCGGATGGATCAGCAGCGTGGTGTCGATCTTCTCGCGGCTGGCCTCGGCCAGCACTTCCAGTTCGCGCTGCACATCGGCCAGCAATTCCTCCGGCGTTTGCGCCGCGCTGACGAAATAGCGTATCTGCCCCTTGACGTGCACGCCCTTGGCGAACGGGCACAGGTTGAGGCCGATCACCGCCTTCTCAAGCCAGAGCTTGGTGGCGGCGATGGCTTCTTCGTTGGTTACGGTTGTGTTCATTTTGTGAAACCCATTAAGCCGTTCGCCGCGAGCGGGAGAGAGGCTGCGGGTGCAGGGTTGTCGACCTAACAATGCTATCTAGTACTACAGCCCCTCATCCCATGCTGCTTCTCCCGGCTCCGGGCGAAGGGATTACTTAACGACCGCGACCGCCGGAACGATGTTGCGCCGATGCAGGGCACGGCAGCACCGCGGCCTGCGCCACCCGCCGGCTTGCCGCCGGTTCCTGTGCGCGGTGCGCCGCCGGAGCGGGCTTGTCCGCCACCGGTACGCGGCTGACCGCGACCTTGTCCCTGCCCGCGTCCGCCTTGGCCACGGTTCTGCCCGTTCATGATCGGCTCGGCCTTGATGCGCGGATCAGGTTCGAAGCCCGGCACTTGCACCACCGGGATCTCGCGCTTGATGAGGCGCTCGATGTCGTGCAGCAGTTTCTTTTCGTCGATGCATACCAGCGAGCTGGCCTCGCCGTTGCTGCCTGCACGCCCGGTACGTCCGATGCGGTGCACATAGTCTTCCGCCACGTTCGGCAACTCGTAGTTCACCACGTGCGGCAGTTCGCTGATGTCGATGCCGCGCGCGGCGATGTCGGTGGCCACCAGCACTTGCAGCTTGGCAGTCTTGAACTCGGCCAGCGCGCGGGTGCGCGCCGCCTGGCTCTTGTTGCCGTGGATCGCCATCGCGGGGATGCTTTCCTTGTTCAGGTGATCGGCCAGATTGTTCGCGCCGTGTTTGGTGCGCGTGAACACCAGCACCTGGAACCAGTTGTTGTCCTTGATGAGCTGCGTGAGCAGCGTGCGCTTCTTCTCGCGGTCCACCGGATACACGCGTTGTTCGATCAGTTCGTTCGCCTGGTTGCGGCGTGCCACTTCGATCAGCGCCGGATTGGTGAGCAGGCCATCGGCCAGCAACTTGATCTCGTCGGAGAAGGTGGCGGAGAACAGCAGGTTCTGGCGTTGCTTGGGCAACACGGCGAGCACGCGCTTGATGTCGCGGATGAAGCCCATGTCCAGCATGCGGTCGGCTTCGTCCAGCACCAGGATCTCGACGTGCGACAAATCCACGGTCTTCTGTTGCAAGTGGTCGAGCAAGCGTCCCGGTGTCGCCACCAGAATATCGACGCGGCCATGCAGCTGCTTGATCTGCGGATTGATGTTCACGCCGCCGAACATCATCATGGATTTGAGCGGCAGGTGTTTGCCGTAGAGGCGCACGCTCTCTTCCACTTGGGCGGCGAGTTCGCGTGTGGGTGTGAGCACCAGCGCGCGGATGGGCGCCTTGCCGGTGACATTTTTTTCCATCAGGCGTTGCAGCAGCGGCAGCGTGAAACCGGCGGTCTTGCCGGTGCCGGTCTGCGCGCCGCCCATCAGGTCGCCGCCTTTGAGGATGACGGGAATGGCTTGCGCTTGAATGGGCGTAGGTTCGGTGTAACCGCGCTCGGTGACGGCGCGGACGATTTCTTCGGACAGGCCGAGGGATGCAAATGGCATTGTTTATTTACTTTCTAAGTACAAACGGCCTGTCGCCCTGAATGAGCGCCAGTCTGAGGCTGAATGAGGTGGGTGCTGCGAACCGGAATCGGCGGCAATAACTAGACTGAAACGATATTGCGGCGCGCATTGTAACAGACATCCCGGGTGCGCACGCTTTTAGCGTCGGACACTACTGCAACGCCAGCAACACCTGTTGTATCTCCGCGAACAGCGGACGCGCTGCGCTGTTTTCCTGTGCGCAGCGTGCCTGCAAGTCCGCCAGCGTTTTTAGTGTTGCACGCGAGTCATCTGCTGCACCGCATCGTTCAAGCAACTCTTCCAGCAGGCAGGCAAATGCGCGCACTTCGATGCGTTGCAGCGCTTCGGCACGATGCCGCTCTTCCTGCGCATAGAAAGAGGCCGCACCGAAGTCGCCCAGCAAGGCATTGCCTTCCTCACAGCGCAAAATGTTATGCGCATAGAGATCGCCATGCATGATGCCCTGCGCATGCAAGTGCCGGCGGCAGAGGCAATGCCGAGAGCGATGCGAATGGCCATACCCAGTGTGAACGCGGCATCGGCTTCGTAAATATCCCGCGTGCAGGAATCCAGGCTGGGCGGCCCGGCCAGATTGCGGAAGCGCGCATCCACCAGCGACATCACCAGGCCGCTCTCGCCCGCCGGATGGCCGGCGACCTTGCCGTGCACGGCGATCAGGTTGGGATGCTCGCCCGCGCAGATGCAGGCTGCCATTTCGCTGTGCGGCGATCCGTCGCTGGTCACCGCGCCTTTGAAGATCTTCACGGCGACGTCCTGATCGCCTCCACTCTTTCGCCACAGTGCCTTGTGGATCACACCGGAGGCACCTTCGCCCAGCTTATGCTGCAGCTGCAGTGCATCCCAATCGATATGAGCGATGGGCCTGTGCGACAACGCGGCGGCCTCATGGCTGTCGCAGAACGAATTGCCGGCATAGGCCAGCCAGGACAGTCGCGGAAGCTCCAGCAACCAGTCCGGCAGTGCATTGAACCGGTTGGCGGCGATGCGCAGCAATTCCAGGTTGGTACACGCAGCCAGCGTTTGCGGCAACGCCTGCAACCGGTTGCCTGCCAGCATGAGTTTTTGCAGTTGAGTGCAGCGTCCCAATTCGGCCGGAAGTTCGGTGATCTGGTTGTCGGTAAGGATGAGCCAACGCAAAGCCGGAGGCAGTGCAGCGGCGCTCACGCGGCTGATCCGGTTGGCCTTGAAGCCCACCATGCCGAGTTGCCTGCATTGCCCCAGCACCTCGGGCAGTTCGGTGAAGCGGTTGTTGGAACAGAACAGGATGCGCAGTTTGTGCAGGCGCGGCAGGTCGTCGGGCAACGACGACAGCGCGTTGCCCGACAGATCGAGGATCTCCAGCGTATCGGCGAGCTCGAATATCTCGCGCGGGAATTCCTGCAAGCCGCACGACAGATTCAGGCGCCGCGTCCCCGCCAGCTTTCCGGCACGCAACTGTTCCAGTGCGTTCAAGCGCCAGGCAGAGTTAGACGTTGAACAGGAAGTTCATCACGTCGCCGTCCTGCACGACGTAGTCCTTGCCTTCGACGCGCATCTTGCCCTTTTCCTTGGCGCCGGCTTCGCCGCCGCAGGCAACGAAATCGGCGTAGGAGATGGTCTGCGCGCGGATGAAGCCCTTTTCGAAATCGGTATGGATCACGCCGGCGGCTTGCGGAGCGGTGTCGCCCTTGTGGATGGTCCAGGCGCGCACTTCCTTCACGCCCGCCGTGAAGTAGGTCTGCAGACCGAGCAGTTCGTAGCCGGTACGGATCAGGCGATTCAAGCCAGGCTCCTCCAGACCGAGGTCGGCGAGGAATTCTTTCTTGTCGGCATCGTCGAGATCGGCCAGCTCGGCCTCGATCTTGGCGCACAGTGCCACGACCGGCGCCCCCTCCTTCGCCGCATAATCGCGCAGACGATCCAGATGCGGATTGTTCTCAAAGCCGTCTTCCAGCACGTTGCCGACGTACATCGCCGGCTTGATGGTGAGCAGGCACAACGGCTTGATGAGCAATTTCTCTTCGTCGCTCAGGCCGAACGTGCGCGCGGGCTTGCCTTCGTTCAGGTGCGGCAGCAGCTTCTCCAGGACGGCGACCAGCTTCTGTGCATCCTTGTCGCCGGACTTGGCTTTCTTGCCGTCGCGCTGGATGGTGCGCTCCACCACAGCGAGGTCGGCCAGCGCCAGCTCGGTGATGATGACCTCGATGTCGGACAACGGATCGACCTTGCCTGCCACATGCACCACGTTGGGATCGTCGAAGCAGCGCACGACGTTCACGATCGCATCGGTCTCGCGGATGTTGGCGAGGAACTGGTTGCCCAAGCCCTCCCCCTTCGACGCCCCCGCCACCAGACCCGCGATGTCCACGAATTCGACGATGGCATATTGCATGCGTTGCGGTTTGACGATCTTCGCCAATTCGTCCATGCGCGGATCGGGCACTTCGACGATGCCGACGTTAGGCTCGATGGTACAGAAGGGATAGTTCTCCGCCGCAATGCCCGCCTTGGTCAGCGCATTGAACATGGTGGATTTGCCGACATTGGGCAGACCGACGATACCGCATTTGAGACTCATGGTTTAGACCTTGTTTTCAATAGGTTGCACACACGCAGATGCATTTTCTGATCTGCTCATCGTCAAATTGTTGGAATTCAGGCGAGCGTGTGATGGAAGGACAAACAGTGCAAAAACGGAGCGTTTCTTAACGATTTTGTACTGGATTTGTCCAAATTATGGCGATTGTAACACTCTCAGATGCCCTACTCCAAAGGCTTCCCCCAAAGGACGGTCAGATACTCCGTGACAAAGTTTTGTGTGGGTTTTGTGTCAAGGTGGGCAGGCGAACCCACAGCTTCCTTGTAGCTACCAGTGTTGACGGAAAACAGACGAGAATAAATCTCGGAAGATGGCCTTTGCTTACCGTCGATGAGGCTAGGGCGATGGCATTACCGATACTGCGCTCTTGCCGCTCGGGCCAGATGCCAGCCAAGATCATGCGGGGTAAGTTACCGACTCTTTGGGAGTCGCTACCCACGTATGCGAAAGCGAAAGGCATTCAGCCATCGAGCCTGAAGCGCTATGAGTCCATCGTTCGCACACACTTTGCCGACTGGAAAGATTCGTCTGTTATCGCACTAGGTGAGGCCGCATTCGCAGAGCACTGCCAAAGATTTGCTCAATCAAAGGGCAATGCCATCGTGGACGTTGGCAGAGGACTTATCAGCGCATTGATTAAATATCTCAATGCGATCTATGGCCTCACGCTTATCAGCCCCTTCGACAAACTCGCCGCAGCTGGGTTGTTGCCCGAACATGCTCAACCTCGCAGCAGGAAGCTTCAAGAGTCATCCTTACAGCACTGGTACAAGGCCGTTAGTACTCTCCCCGAAAAGCAGCGAGACTACCTGATGCTGATTGCCTTTAGCGGGCTACGCCGCGATGAATGCAGATACATCAGATGTGAGCACGTTGATTGGAGTACTGGCCTGCTGCATATACCAAAAACAAAGAATGGCGACCCCCATGTACTATTCATCACACCACGCATTCAAGAAATCCTGATTCGGCGTTGTGCTGGCTTATTACCAGGCGACGAATTGTTTTCTGGAGTTTCCGCAGACCACGTTGCCGAGATGGCTAGCCGTGCTGGCGCACCAAAATTCATGCTGCATGACCTTCGCAAACTATTGGCGACAATTGGGGAAAAACAAGGCTATAGCGACACAGTACTTAGACGAATACTTAACCATCGTGCCAAGCGCTCTGACACGCTGCATAGGCACTATGTATCTTTATCAGCTCAGGATGTCGCCATCGCATTCGCTGCAATTCAAGATGCGCTGCTTGTACTGATGGAAGCTTCTGAAAAATAACTACTCCGATTGGCGCAGCAGATCGTCTTCGGGTACGTCGGTGTAGTCGTTTAGAATTTCAGCGCATCTTCTGTACGGTACAAATCCTTTTCTGATCCAAAGTCGAATTACTACTTCATCGTGGCCGAGTTTTTTTGCTGCTCTTTTGATTCCGCCAATTTTCTTTACAGCAGTTGCCACTGGATTATCGTAATCACTGATCTTGAACTGGCTTACCTGCATGGCCTCAACTCCCTTACATTCATCCCAACGATTTTCGCCAACTTTTCCGCCTTGGTCAGATCGGAAATTTTCTTCTTACGAATCCAAGCGTGAACGGCAGTACCAGAGCAGCCGAGAAGAAGTGCGACCCTTGTTGGGCCTCCTGCCCTGCTCACAGCGATTTTTACAGCATTGGGTGGTGTTAACATTGGGTGCATATGGCATCCTTATTATTTTTATTTGCCAGTACCGCAGTTATTAATCTTTTACTAACTGCTTAGTAATATTTTAAGCTCCCCGAATACCGCAATTGCCGAAAACAGCCTGTTTATTGAAAATATTTTTGACAGCGAATCTGCGAAGCGGATTTACCACTACGCAAAGTTTTTTTGATGAATCGGGAAGGCTACAGGAGTGCTGTGAGGCGGTTTACTTCTCGCCCTTTGAAGCAAAATATTCCATGACGACAACTACCGGCCAGAGCAGGACGGTGTGACCTACGAATAAAGCGACGTTCCAAATCACCAGAACAGCATGGGGCAATTTAGATCCGCCATCCTCCAGTTGTTTAGTCTGCCTGTTTACAGCCTCAGTCAGCGCCTTGTAGTCCCACAGGATAACCAGAAACAGGGCGAGACCAGGTATAAGGTAGATTTCGAGGTAGTACATGAAGCTCCCTATGAGGTGCCCACTAGTATTATTTCTTAACTACTTTAGCTCAATATTCGAATACATTATTATCGTGTTGCTGTTCCAGCAGTTTTTGTCCTTAACCCAATAATAATTTTTACAATTACCAAAACAACCACTTCAATCCATCCAACAAGCATGATATCAAAGCCGATTTTTTCTGCAGGATAAGCAACTACAGTTGTGTTTGTTTCATGAACCCAAACCATATATGCCGGAATAAATATTTGAGCAATTAAAAGAATGTTCCTCAATGTGGCGTGAGCCTCTCTTTTAAAATCAAAAAAATATGCTGCAATTATTAAATATGGGATAAGCACAAGAAAAATATCCGAAAAAATGATCATCATGTAATTAATATTGGGATGAAGGTTGGCATTCCACATTGATGTCAATAAGTCAGCAATACAAATCCCAATTACGAACAGCCATTTCCCAGTAGACATTCTGGTGAAGAATCCCAAGGATTGGTCGGAAACAATTATTGCCCCAATTGGATCATTCAATTTCATGTCCTTTGTTTCGGTATCAGTATGGGAGTGACTTCTATCGATGGCAGGATCAATCCTGGTTCCACATTCAACGCAAAAATTAGCGTTATGCAAAAGTGCTTTCCCGCACTTTGGACAGATTAGGTTTTTCGACGAATCATGTCCGCACTTGCCACAACATTTGGATGTTTCATCGTTTGCTGCGCCACATTTATTGCAGTTCATCTTTCCCCCTGTTTGAATCTCGTTCGATAACAAATATCATCTGCCACATGCAAACTTATACTGTAGTTGTAATGGCCTCGCATTTTCGTCTTGACCAATCGGTGTAAATTTCCCCGGTACAAGGCCTAGCGTTTCAGGAGTTGTAGAACCAATATGTTTTCCTTTTCCATCAAGCTCAGAAAAGGAATCGCCTCTTACTAGCCGGACTGCCGTATTTCTACAGTCAAACTCATTGATATCTATCGATGACATCATCGGTGCCGAAAATATTCGTTCTTTCAAGTTCAATAGGACATGAATTCTCTTTATAGAATTTCCCATATCTTGAATTGAATTTGCGTCAATATATAACGCTAAGTTTCCGCTTACATCGATAGCAATCCACTTCGCCAATTGAGGGTTATAGTTTTTTTCCGCTGCTGAAATCACGTCTTTGTCGTGTTGCGTCATCTCAGCTGATTGCCTAGACATCAATTCATTTTCAATCGCACTAACCCTACGTTCCACCTCCTGAATAGCATTTTTTGAACTACTCTTAAGTGCATCATCAAATGATCCTCTAGCGTCAATTAGCTCACTCTCCAATTCTTGATTGGTCATGACATGAAGCCTTTCTTGGTAGCTTTGCTTTGAATCTGGATCAATCTGTTCTGGGATTTGAACAACTGTGTTCACCCGATTAGCTTCTTGTGAATCTGATTCAGATTCTTTATGGGTCGGTGCAGAAAAATACAACGATCCTCCAACAATCATGAACACCAACACAGTCAAATAGTAGAACATCAAAATGAACCACTTATTTTTCTTCAAGAGCAAAGGTTCGTTAACCTCCTCCTTTGATAAACCGTGTCCGCATTTGAAACAGAACTTGGATGATTCGTCGTTTTCTACGCCGCAATGATTACAGTTCATTCTCCAATGACTCCCCTTTAATCTTATTTTTTCACGCACTTATAGGCGCATATTGCATAGTCAAAGCATATCACGACCTGTATCAATATTTGCAAAGACAGAACAATTCACGCCTAGTTAACAACCACGGTGCTGAACACGGTGAATAAAAAGTCTACTGGTCTGGGCTTCTTACTCGGGAAGAATATTGCAGGGCGTCGAATTGCATTGGGCCTTACACAAGCTGAGTTTGCGGAGCGGCTAGGTGCAGACACTGTAACGGTCTCACGATTCGAGCGTGGAAGCCATTTACCTTCCTTGCAAAGGATTGAGAAGATCGCTGAAGCGCTAGGAATGCCATTGGCAGAACTGCTTTCACAATCCACCAGCTTATGCACTGATCAATCGTTGTTAATCCAAAAGTGGATATCCGGCTTATCTGAATCTGATCGTCAGTTTGTATTGCAGATGGTGCAGGCTTGGTGTGAGAGGCTGAAGGAGTAACGAGTTAAATTACGATTAGGTGTGCGCAGTGCATTACAAGATCACAAATGCGCTCCTACTTTCCCCCATTCATTTATCCGAAATTGGGCATAGCTCAGTGCTTCTTACAGTTTTAACTGCCCCGTCTGAATATGAGCAATAGCGATTAAATCCGTTCACCCTTTGCCCCGTAAGCGATCCAAAGCCACCATTTCTATTTTGAATATCTATCGACGGTGAGCCGTTGTTTTGTGAACCATTAGAATTATTTATCGGGCATAGGTCGGTGCTGCCCACCGTTAGCACCCCCCCGTCACTGTAGGTGCAGTAACGACTAAATCCGTCAACTTTTTGTGATTGAAGTCCACCCCAAGCATTTACATCCATTGATAAGATTATCAAGACTAAGAACGATGTAAAGATAAGCTTGTTCATTTCATTTGTCCCTTTATCAAATATTGCTTGTTGAAGTTGTCGATATTCCAGTCATCAAAATCCAGCTTATTAATGACGGCATTTCGAGTTTTCTCATTAGCGCATCGTGCCGTGAACCTAACGAAATATCAATAAGTACCAGACCGGCCGCTTAGATAAGCGTCTTCATGATCACTATTAGCCAATATCCACGCCCTTCCTTGGTAAAAGAATGATGGGGTAGCAATACCCATCAACCATTCCGAGAAAGGAAAGTTCTATGCACCCAGCTGTATTTCACATTGGTCGAGCATTGTTAGTGGCTCTTGTCGGCGCTCTTGCCACTGTAATCGTTAATCAATTTGACAGAATGAACGGCAATAAGGACGACTATCACTGCCAGCCCCACTGGGACGAGCACGAGAACTGGTAGTAGAGAAACTTGCCCCGTTTAGCACTAACTCATCGCTCTGACCGATACCCGGCAGAGCTTTGTCATTTCTGGAAAGGAATATTCATGGCTCACCTTGTACATAGCATGGCATACACAGGCAGCACACCTTGGCACGGCTTGGGCAATCAACTTGCACCCAACCAACCATTGGAAGTTTGGCAGAAGCAAGCTGGCATGGATTGGCGTATCGAATCCTCCCCCGTGCACTACCAAGGACAAGATCAGTTTCGTCAGTTCAATGATGCCAAGGTGCTCTACCGTTCCGATACCAACGAAGCCTTATCGGTAGTTTCTAACCGTTACCAAGTCGTTCAGCCCCGGGAGGTCTTGGAGTTCTATCGTGACCTAGTTGATATGGGCGGATTTCAGCTGGAGACAGCCGGTGTTTTGAAGTCAGGTCGCAAGATTTGGGCGTTGGCTCGTACTGGGCAAGAAATGATGCTCAAGGGGAACGATCTGGTCAAAGGCTACCTTCTCCTTGCGACTGCTTGTGACGGAACCTTGGCTACGACTGCACAGTTCACTAGCGTACGTGTTGTCTGCAATAACACCCTAGCAATTGCTACAAGTGACAGTCAGGGTGCAATCAAGGTGCCCCACTCCACCAAGTTCGATGCTGACCAGGTGAAACAGCAACTAGGGGTTGGTATCTCGTCGTGGCAACGCTTCGTTTCTGATATGCGAAAGTTGGCTGACAGACCAGTGAATCCATTCGAAGCACGTCGTTACCTTGTCGAGCTAATGGGTGATCCAACCATGCCCTTCCATGAACAGCCAAATAACAAAGCATTGAGTCGGGTGTTTGAACTATTCGATGGCCAAGGAAAGGGAGCGAATCTTGCTTCCAGTGAAGGTACGGCTTTCGGGTTACTCAACTCGGTTACCCAGTTCATTGACCATGAACGTCGAGCACGCTCGCAGGACAACAGGCTTGATAGCGCATGGTTCGGAGTTGGGGCAGCAATCAAGCAGAAGGCATTGGTAGGAGCAATTGCACTCACAGCGTAGTCACAACAACAAGAGCTTTTGGCGGCATTGATGGGCTCAATAAACATGACAAAGCCGTAACACTCGGTCACTTTGACCACAACAGATAACGCCTCATCGGGAAATCCTCGGTGGGGCGTTTCTACTTTCAGGAGAAACTCATGGTCACAGCATTGGCAGTAACAAATAGCAAACCACGTGCAGCACTGAAGCTTGTGAAAACCAACGACCTAAGCAGAGCTGATTGGTTGGAGGTTCGCAAGAACGGCATTGGTAGCAGCGATGCAGCCACAGCCGTTGGACTCAATCCATACCAATCACAGCTTGAACTCTGGATGGTAAAGACGGGACGAGAAGCCGCCTTGCCCCAGATTGATCCCAATGACGACAGCACACCGATGTTCTGGGGGACTCTGCTGGAAACATTCGTCGCCGCTCACTACACCAAGAAATCAGGCAACCGAATCAGGAAGGTCAATGCCGTACTCCAGCACCCTGAGCATACCTGGATGTTGGCTAATATTGACCGGGAAGTGATAGGTACGCCTGAGGTGCAAATCCTCGAATGCAAGACAGCCGGAATGAACGGTGCAAAGCTATGGCGAGATGGTGTTCCGGAGTACGTTCAGCTACAAGTTCAGCACCAACTGGCAGTAACAGGCAAAGCTGCTGCCGACGTTGCGGTTCTGGTTTGCGGTAACGAGTATCGCTGCTATCGGATTGAACGCAATGATGCACTCATCGCAAAGCTGATCGAGCGGGAAGCTCAGTTCTGGGAGTATGTAACCAACGACATCCCTCCCCCTGTCGATGGCAGTGAATCATCTGCTCTTTGCCTGCAAGCACTTTACCCAATCGACAAGGGTGATGTCTTGGATTGTAGCGAGGACAGCAATATGAACAAGCTGTTTTCAGACTACTGTGATTACCGGCAACAACGGGAAGCCTCCGAGAAGCAGGAAACCCTACTCAAGCAGCAATTGCAGGAACGCCTGGGCTTTGCCTGCGGTGCGTTGCTAAGTGGTGGAAGTATTAGTTGGAAGAAGTCCAAAGACTCAATGGATACAGACTTCAAAAAACTGGCCGCAGAAAACCCCGAGCTTGTATCTAAGTACGCAATTACCAAGCAAGGGTCTCGTAGGTTTCTCGTTCAGGTGGGGAAATGATGAAAACTCAACTACTCACCGCAGCATTCTTCATGGAAGGATTACACGAAGCCAAGCCAGGTGGTTATGACGTAATCATTCCCGCTTGGGGCAAGGGCTGCATAGAAATGGTTGACGCATTGATTGGCTATGTTCCTTTCGCAATCCAGCTTTGTGAGGCAGCAGCAAAAGCAGGTGATGGCATGTACCCAGGGGTATTTGATTACGAAGTCAGCGGCCCATTTGGCAAATGGTTCGGTGAGTACATCTTGGAGCATGGCGATGAACCGTCTCATGCTGAAGCGCAGTCATGGCTTGTGAAAGAAGTGACTGCGTTCTTCACTCAAGGCTTAACCGAAGATGAAGAAAAGGCCATGAGAGAGGCAATCAAGAAAATCGCCAGCAAATAGCAAACCGCAGTCGTATCGCAATGCCCCCGTGCAGTTTTGGCGGGGGCTTTTTGTTGTCTGAATTTTATGAGGAGAAATACTATGATTAAAGGTCTCGCAATAACCCCGCCGGTCATTGGCCGCATATCCATTGGCAAAGTGGTGGAAAAGAACGGCAAGCGTCTGCCAGAAAAGGACGACTGCTTCACGATCACAACGCAGGTACAAAACAAGGACGGCTGGCTGCTTCATCCCCTACATGCCAAGCTGGCTGGAGATTCTGCCAATGCCAAGATCAGATCCATTCCCGTGAAGGTTCTGTTCAATAGCAGCGATTTGAATCTGCGTGCAGAGTACAGCTTGTTTGACCGTACCACTGGCAGACCGCTGTGCGTTGGTAATGGTGAAACTGCCAAGCGTGTTGGTGCCGAAGGAATGAGTGACATCCCCTGCCCTTCTCCTGACGGTTGCCAGTTTGGAAAGACCGGGGGGTGTAAACCATATGGCAGGCTCAATGTAGCAATCGAAGGCCAAGACGAAGAATTGTCGTCGTTCGTGTTCCGCACGACCGGCTTCAATTCGATCCGGACATTGACCGCTCGCCTGCAATACTTCGAAGCCGTCAGTGGCGGCAATACTCGTCATCTGCCGTTGCAGCTGAAACTCAGAGCCAAATCCACGACTCAATCCCACCGGGCACCGGTCTATTACGTGGACCTATGTCTGCGTGATGGCATCAAGCTTGAAGATGCTGTAAGCCAAGCCATCGCTGAAGCCGCTCAACAGGACAAGGCTGGGGTTGGTATCAAAGCTCTGGAACAAATCGCCAGAACAGGCCTTAGCAACGGCGCATTCGAGGACAGTGAGGAGGAAGCACCGGCAATTGTCGAGGAGTTTTACTCTGAGGCAAGTACAGAGCAGCCGGGGACAGTGGTTCCTATACCAACTAAGCTCACGAACAAGTTGGCTGGAAACGATCAAACGGGGGCAGCATAATGCTCACGTTCTTGTTTTGGCTGGTGATAACACCGCTAATCCTGTACTTGGTATTCGTGGCTGTGCTGGTGTTGTTGGCTGAGTGGTTTCGACGGTAGCTGTGTTTGAAATGAGAACCTCGTGAAATCGCGGGGTTCTTTTTAAGTGACTCTTCATGCCCTGTGTGACCAACACGACCATAGTGAATAAAGCGGACGACTTGAACGCCTTGTCATGGCTTCCAAACGACATCGGCCGCTTCTTCTAGTGCATTAAATGGTCTAATGTGCTCACTATATCCGTACTTAACCCCTGATGAAAAAAAACCACCGCAGTCAGTTTTTCTCAAGCATCCCTGGCACTCAGAAATGTATTCATTTTTCCAGTCAGAAATTGATTTTACATAGACCGGTTCAATATCCTTATTCACCAGGCAAAGCTGGTGGTTGTAGACCGACACAGGAACTTTGTATGCACGTAGGATGCATACAGCATCCGACAACTGATCTTTGTAGACCAGCGGATCAATCCACAGGGAATCTAAGTTCGCCCTGGTAAAGCCCATCATTTCGAGCCCCATGAGTGCAACGTGGTCGACAAACAATAAGTTCCGTGCAATGAATTCAGCTAATTCCGGCAGCCTCTCAAACGTCTGCTTATGTATGACAACCCGTATCTCAACTTTCTGGCCCAGTTGCTTCAAATTCAGAATGCCTCTGATAGTTTCGTCAAAGGCACCTTTAGCCTGGACAACATAGTCGTGGCGTGCCGCATCATCCGAGTAAACTGGAATGCCCACCATTAAATCAGGATGTTTAATGGCGGCATATTTCTGAGCAAAATTAAGGACAGAAAAATTTCTTCCATTACTGAGCACATGCAAAGATGTATTTGGCAGCCAACTCCTGCAAAGCCTCACTACATCCAAGAAATCATCGCCGAAAATAGTTGGCTCACCGCCAGTTATCCCAAGGGATTGTGTAGATGGAGGAATCACCGGTATTAGCTGACGAACATCTTCAAGAATCCACCGATCATCGAGCCGCTTTGGCGGCTGCGAACACATCAAACAATAGTTATTGCACTGCTCAGTTAGCAGAATTCCGTTGTGACTAGAGGCAGCCCGAAACAATGTATGAATTGAGCCATCAGGAGAAATTCGCACAACATCGTCATCTTCGAGGTATTCAAACTCATGGCCAAGTTTTGTGAACGAACAATCTTCGGGCAAACGCCCCGAGAAGCCATCGAAAATTATATAGTGCGCAAATCCTGCAGTGACTTCTCGGCTCTGTTTAACCAATAGAGCCTTATTTTTTCTTAGCGCAAAAGGGAGAATGGCAGACGTGCTCAGGCTGAATAGTCCAGCTTTTGTGAGGCTTGTTTCAAGTGCTTTACCTCTAAGATTTAGCATTGATTAACCCACTTCATGAAGATTTTCTTTGCCTCCCTATCGTCTCGCATGGTCTCAAGAAGGTATTTCGTAACACCCATCATTCGCTTACAAAACTCAGATTCTGGCTTTCGTCCAAGAATGTCACCATACATGGCATGATGAAAAACAGGATCTGCCCCGCACCACTGTTCAAAGGCACAATCTGCACACATCGGGATTGATGCGGTAAAGGAGTCTTCAAGCGTGTTTAGCAGGGCGTCGGAAGTGAAAATCTCTGCATAGCTATCTTGGTTAACATTTCCTAATCTAAAAGAAGAATCCCCCATTTCATGGAGCATTCTGCTTTCGTCGGAGGCATACACATCACCGTCATAGTTGAACACGATAGCCGCAATGCCAGCACCAGATGGGTTCATAAGGTCAATAAATCCTGGATCATTTGAGGTAAGCATCTTCGTAAGAACTATTGTTGATGCTTGCTCAACAAAGTGAATTCCTTGCTTGTTGAGCTCAATGATGTAGTCCACGCCCTCTCGATAGAAATCAAGCCATGTATCGACGGAATATGCTTGGTGACTTTTTGTCTTGAGCGCAAACCCATAAGGAGATAAATGCCTCAAGAATATGCTGTTGAATCCTTGTTTAATGTATTCGTCGATTATGTCTTTGACTCGACCAAGACTGGCGGGTGATGAAGTCATTAGCGCAGAAACTGAGTCGCGACCGACAATGTCGCGTGCTTGCTTTAGACCTTTTACAAATTTCTGGTGACTGTCATGCCCCGGACGAGGCCTGTTTTTATTATGTAAGTCTTCAGGTCCATCAAGAGAACTGGACAGATAGATAGAATGATCTCTACAGTATTCAAGTAGTTCTGCGTTAACCAAAGAAAGTGTTGTTGTAATTACGAACTGCAAATCTCTCTTTTCAATTTGATTGCGCACTTCAGCTTCAGTAACAATATGCTTAATCAAGTCGAAGTTAAGCAGTGGTTCACCACCTTGGAATTCGATTTTGATGGCTGGATTAGGAGATTGAAAAACAATATTCAAGGCTTTATCGGCAGTGTTAACCGTCATATCAAAAGCCTGCTTATCTTCAGATTGACGGGAAACTTGGCAATACTGACAAGAGTGATCGCACCGCAAGGTGACCACGAAAATATGGAGATTCGTGAAGTTGGCTAGATTTTGGTATTTTGTTCGCGTTTTGAGCGCTAACAAACTAATAGGCGTTTTATCTTCTGGTTCACGCAGAAAATGTCTTGCGCGAAGATGAATGTAATCCGAATCAGAAGAATGCAACTTGTGATTTACTAAATCGTTCAGCTTGCCTCTGTCTAGATAGGAAAATTCGCCCACAGCGTTAGTTAGAACAACCTCACTGTCTGAAAGTCGTTCAAATCTAAATGGTAGAAGTTCGTAATTTTCTTTACTGGAACAATAGAAACTTATTGACTGAAACTTCTCACTCACGATTGGAGGCCGGATTTCGAGAATGCGTATGACAGAATTAAATTTCTTACAGGCTCTGTTTCAGCTTTAATTTTTTCACGGAGAATTTGATCTAGTAATTCTTTCTGAAAATCAGCCAAGACGAATTCCGACAATTCAGAATATTTCTCATCAAAAGTAATTTCCAGATATATCTGTGTTTCATCCTGCCGAATTATCGCTGCAAAACGATCAACAAAGCGATATGCCGCTTTCGTGACAGCATCAATTGAATAAACTGAGCTATCCAAGCTTAATTGCATAGGAGGCTACCAATGGTAATTGTCCATCGGACATTGAGGTGAACGACTTAATTAACGACTGCTGTAATGCGAGCGATGTGACGAGTGGGAGCGATGTGACCCGTGATAGGCCATAACGGAATCAGTACCATTTGTACGTTTGAGTACAAAATAATCGCCGTTAGAAGTTGAGAATGACATAGTACCTGAAGGTGTGGTCGACGCTTTTACATCCGCTTCATTCTGGGGAAAATCGCTTGGTTGCGTGCTGACCATTGCAACTGCATTTTGTGATGCAAATCCAGAAGCAATAACTGCGAAAGCTGTCATGAATTTTTTCATCTTTCCCCCTCCCCCAAAGTTGGTCAGCAATTGAAACTTTGCGGATAGTCCACCTCTGCACTATGAATGTCAAGATACCCCAGATTAGATGTGAACCATCGAATCATTTAGTTACTCACAAATGGGTAAATTCCCCGTGATAGCTGACTAACGGTTTTTTCAAGAATCGCGTCAGGATCTATAGGGAACCGAAGCTCATCAAAAATCGTATTTAGCTCATCTCTCGTGATAAGCACTACTTGATGCTTCTTTAGCTCGCTGGCATCAGTAGCAATTTGATTTTTGGGCAGCGCACAAACAAGTATCGCTTCTACACGTGAGTGATGGTTACTTGCTTGAAGTGCTTTAGAAAGCGCTCCCTTCCTATCAACTAATTTTCCCAGCTTGGCATTAAAGTCAGCCATTCGAGTTGTGCACTCAACAACAATCAACCGTCCATTTGGGGTTGTGACAAGTATGTCAGGAGCATCTGTTTCAATCTGTAATGCAGGCGCAAATCCCTGTAAAAAGAGTAGCGCAGCGATGCCTTTTTCAAAACGATCGGAATCCCTACTTCCTGCTGCCTCAAGTACTGCTTGCCGAATCATGTAAAGGTCTTTGTCAAAGTTCAGAACTGCCACCAAGCGAAGATTTCGTGCTTTTGCTGAATCTATGAACCAATGCCTACGTACCGTAGCGTCACCAAGCATTAGCATAGCGAGAGCACTGTCCGCGTGTTCAATATGAAGATTAACAATGCCCTCACGCCTTCCATCACAAATGGCACTCCACTGTATTTCAGCTCCCGCTTGCTTGCGTGCAGCCAATGCTTTTCCAGGCAATGCTCGTACAGCTAATTTAATGCGATCAACATCGAATTTTGGATGTGAATGAAGTGTTAGACAAAGCTGATCATCAGCTAGCCGACTTTCCGCAATCATAATGTCAACAGGTGGCGCTATTCTGATATTGATAATGGGGCGACTTTGACCGAAACTGGAATTCTTCAATCCCAGCCATCCAGTGATGTCTGCAAGCCCATCAAACGGCAGTTCATTTTGACGCAATGCGTTGTCGATTACATTAATATTTAGCGCAGTTTGAGAAGGGATCTGTTTTCCTCCAACCTGCAAATGCAAATCAGAGAACCATCGATCCTTTTCAACCATATCGGAGAAAAAGTATTCAGGTTCATCACCTCCTAGAGTGAGCGACATCCCATTCACCTCAACGCTACCTTGGGATGCTTTATTTAATATTTCCAAAAGCCTTTGCTTCGATTGGCCATCAGCCTGAAACTGTCCTGCACAAAAATAGTCGGTCTGAATATTGAAACTCATATCCTCAACAATGGGTATAGGAAACATTGAGATGAATACTTCCCATATGGTCAACTCGTTACCATTATTGCCAGCTATATACCGAACATCAACTGAATAGGAATCACACAGCCAACTCTCTGCTGCATTTAAAAAATGATCCCTGTATGTATAGTCCACCATTATTTCCCTCCTCGCCCCGGCAGGAATTCAATCCCAGTCCGCCTCACCAACTCCTCATAACTAATCGGTTTCCCTGCCCTAGCGTCTTCTGTGTTGTCCTGCCAGTGAACCCAAGCCTTCTTTGTGGAAGGATCAAAGACTAGCTTGAACAGATGTTGTGGCACCCAGACTTTGTTGCTGCCTATGCTCGGAGGCGTTCCGTCAAAGACCGGGCCGGTAATGACGAAGACATCTCCTTCGGCACGCATCGCATACTTGCGTGTGTCAGCCTCAATCTTTCTCCAAGCGTTGCGATTATTTTCAGAATTCTGTGGAACGATGTTGGCAAGGGAAAAGCTTTGATCTTTCGATTCTACTGTTCCCATATCTCCCGCTGCGGCCATGTGCCCACGGTCGTAATCAGAGTCCAGATAATCGTCCAATGTGGCTCGTTCAGCCGCAGGAAGTCTGGCTTCTTCAAAATATTGGTTTGTCCGTGGAATATTCTGTGATGCAAGCACGGCTTGTTTGGTGAGTCGTTCAGCGACATAAATTGGCGTGTGGCTTTTGCCTGAGTGGAGAACTGCAAAGCCACTGAAACATAGCGCTCTGGGTTGAAGGTCTTCTTGGTGCTGAATAACAGGTGGCGTGCTGTTTTCAAATAACTGGCGGCATTCAGCGAAGTCGTTTTCGGCTGCTAGTGCATGGGTAAAATCAACTTGCGCTGGGTAAGCCGGTTGGGTTTCACATGCCGACACTGAAGCCAGCAAAACCAGTAGTACCGCTATCTGAAATGAGCCAATCATTCTAGTCATCATTTCTGACTCTTGAACCCTTCGAATCTAGGTTTTAAACGGCACTGCAAGAACGCTTCCAGCAGATTCAAGACAGGTATTAGATTCTCACCGCTCAAAACAAAATTCACACGATCCGTATAACTCCTTATCCAATTTCCAACGTCATTTTCATCAAGATGTTGGAGCCCCATGTTATTCCGATCATCAAGGATGGATTTGGCAAGGTTACTAATTGAGCTGGATGGATTGTAGTGGTGGCTGACGTATCTGGCATGGCTCTTAGGGCCCACCTTGCCGACCTTAAGGCAGTCACCTTTCAGTATATATACGTAGACAGCAACATCTCCATTCTTTAGTGCTGGTGGATGCTCATGGGGAGCTGCTGATGCAACAATCGAAATCGCGTTGGCAGGCAATGTTGCACGAGCTAGCTTTGCTACTTTGATAAAGTCATCGAGTAGCGCTTGAGCATC
This sequence comes from uncultured beta proteobacterium, assembly GCA_963840345.1. Lineage (GTDB taxonomy): Bacteria > Pseudomonadota > Gammaproteobacteria > Burkholderiales > Gallionellaceae > Sideroxyarcus. Next base: position 40,762 of record CAWIYO010000001.1, on the reverse strand, counting down.
AGCATTCAACTTCCCAACTTTCAAAATACCCCCTCCATATTCAATTGGCACAGCCAATCGTTCACGTTTCCATGGCAAGATAGAGTGGCCTTTGTGATCATCATACGGAGATTCCCATGTCTGACTTTGCGACGTTCAAACAATACTACAACTTGGCTGATCAGCTCATCGAAAAATCAAGCAAAGATGACATTGCGGAAACAGCGAGGCTGCTTGCTATGAACGTAGCCCATTATCAGGCGACGTATGGTGCTCTGCCGCTTGAAGAGACGCTTGCCATGATCGGCATGGACAAGCCAAACGAGGAGCAGGTAAAGCTGCTGGCGGACGGAATGGAAATTCTTGTCGGGGTGCTGGGCAGTGTTGTTATGGGCGTTGATCAGGAGAGGCATTGAGGCATTGTGAGATGGGGCGCCGATGCTCCTTCATGCGCTAGCAAAGTGGGGATGCGTTAGCACCCAAGCAAGTTTCCATCGCATTTTTTTAACAAGAACCATACTTCGAAATTCAAAACGCGCTAGCTGCGTTAGTGGTTTCTAATATAGCCGTTTCTCTTGGCACAAAAAAAGCACAACGTGGCAAAGCAAAAGACATTTTGGCTTGTCGAAAACTACTATCGCAGCTATCGCGTCAGCATTACGACCAATATTTATTATCAAAAAAAATGTGCCAGCAACCGCAAACTGCCCACGCACTGCTGGCACAACCCTACGCACTCATGCGCTAGAGAGTATTATTCCCCTGCTTCATTTTGCGTGTGCATTGGTGCGGCACTTGCTATCACTGGTGCACCAAAAATACGAACATCATTCCACAGATCATTGGAGACAGGATTAGGCTTCACCAGCCAGCGCTTGCCACTGTGTCCGCGATTGTGCCCTATTCCAAATTCAGGGAGACGCTTGCCGAAATTGATTTTGGCTTTCGCTCTATACCCTGACGCTCTGCACCAAAGCACATATCCAGCGTAGATTTCATTGGGTGTCATCCCTGCCCCGTCGGCATCCATTAGCAAGCACTCATCAACAAACATTCGCTCAGGGTCCGAATCCTGCCTGTACTGGACCAGAGCCTCGACAGACGAACTTGGAATTTCAAATCGGCCTCGCCCACGCAGATTTTTCAGCCCTTGTACCGCCCATGCCAAAATACCAGGCAACTCTGCGAATAATTTGTTTTTCAGGTTGGGATCTCTCTCAGCATCGTCGAACCTGCGATTAAACGTGAGTACCATGGCGCGTCGAAAAAAACCATCGGACAAGTCCAGCAAACGTGGCAAATGGTTCGTTGACCCAATCAACCTGACAAAAGGTCGAAACGAGAACGACGGTTTGAACTTACGTTCTGCCTCGATGACATCACCCGCCACAATTGACTTGAGGTAACCATCCGCAATCGTGGCCTCTGCGCTCATTTCAGCAGAAATATTTACCAGTTTGCCTTCGAGTTCTGCTCGAACAAATTTGTCGCCGAGTCTTTCGATGTGCGCATCACTCACATTCTTGCGCCCCACAAGATGCGTCAGTATGTCCAACAGCACAGATTTTCCATTCCCGCCTGCCCCTATCATCCAGAGGAACTTATGCTGGCTGTTGTCCGGTGTCAGGCAATAGCCGAACCATTCTTGTAACAGCTGAATTTTTTCGGACTTGTCTGGATCGTATACGAAGATTTCATCCAGAAACTGCAACCATCGCGGGCAAGGTGCTGAGGGTGCCCATGCACTATTAATTTGGCACTTCAGGTTGTGCTCTGGGCTGTGTTCAATCAACTCCCCTGTACGCGTATCCAACGTCCCGTTTAGCAGGCACAACAAATTCAGGTCAGGTGAGACAGCCAGTTCTGTTTTTGCCTGAAAGGTCTGAACCAGATAAAGCAGTTCGCTGATCCCGCTCCTAGTTACTTTTTCACCAAGGTAATGAGCAATGACTTGGGCCACATCCACCTGCTCATCAAGCACCGGCCAGTAGCCATCGGAGTATGCATATGGCTCGCCGTTTACGTAGTGCAGATGATCATTGAACATGCTGACAATATTGTTCACATGGTCCTTTGGGGTTAGCTTCCGTTCAGTAGCTGGCTGCAGCTCCCTTGCTGCCCAGCAACCAAGACCTGCGGGAGATTTCGTTGCCTTTCCAACGGGGGTTTTGCAGCCTCCAACGGGGCATGCTGTGAATCCCAATGATTGAATTCGAGCACAAGTTATTGGTCCTGATTTGTCCCTGTGTCGGTCTATTTTTGCGGTCGTTATGTCTTCGTTGTACTCCGGATGGTGGCAACTAGCTTCATGAATGGCGGCATCACCACCTTCAAAACGACACAGGTTTGAAATTAGGCTCGTCCATAGCGGCTCGCTGACATTAGCTTGATTTGACGGATCGGATGCCCATTGCACAAACTGGCAACGCTCCTGAACTTCAGCCAATTGTTCCGCTGAGCCAAGCTCAGCACCACGATGCGGCTCAATAGCCGAATCAACAACATCCACGATGACTGGTGATACTTCCACGGGCAGCGGGGGGAGCACGTTCGGATCGAGGAACCTACCTTCTCCCACTTCCACGAAGTAATCATCTCGCCCGTCAGGGTGGCTTGGTAGAAAGTAAATTCTTGCTGGGTCTTTTGTAGCTTGGTCGTTGATGCCACCCAACATGAGGTTGAGTCTTTGCCACACCAGCCCCCAGTCATCCTTCTGCACCGGTGTCGTGAATGGAACGATCACCCTGTAACTGGGATTTTTTGCAGTATGGCTCCAGGTACTGTGAATTACGTAAGCCAACCCTTGTAGCAACTCTTTGACGGCTTCGGGTGTTGCCCCACTATCAACATCAAAGACAGCCATTGTTATGGACAGAACGCCATTGTTGCCACGCTTGACTCCACCTCTATACGTGACTGGTGAAAACACGCCAGTGCCCTCTTTACTCTTTCTGGGCATGTGTCGCTGGATACGCATGGCAAAGTCAGCCCATGTACGATGAATGGCAATGGGAGTGTTGTCCTTCTCATTACTGAACACTGAATAAGCGATTGCTTGGCCTGCCAGATTGGGCAAAGATGTTATTACTGCTTCTGTTGCGTTGCTGCTTTCCTCGCTCTGCAAATGCTGGGAGGCAATTTTTGGATTTTCCATTTTCACACCCATTAAATACGGTGCAAGATGGCTTGAGTACGCAATACCAAATGAAAAACCCCGGTAAAGCAAACACACAAGACCATTCCTGAACACCAGTTCAAAAATGTCTGTGCGAAAACTTCAATCCGGGGAATAAACCGCCAGTCCATTATCGCTAGGACGACTATGCACTACTTGTTGCCGACAAAACTATCGGCGGATAACCATATCAGGGCTGAAGTTTCAATTTCAAGAGCAAGGGGAGGTATTTATTTCAGGAGTACGAAGGGGTACACTGTTTATCAGCAGGAAGATTCTGCCAAGTTGCTAAGTTTTTGTACTGGATTTGTCCAAAAACAAATTGAAAACACGGTAAGTGTCTAAATCGAAACGACGTTAGGCTCGATGGTACAGAAGGGATAGTTCTCCGCCGCAATGCCCGCCTTGGTCAGCGCATTGAACATGGTGGATTTGCCGACATTGGGCAGACCGACGATACCGCATTTGAGACTCATGGTTGTTTCCTTCAGTTAACTTCTTAACCCCTCCCGGCCTCCCCTTGTGCGAGCATCCGCTACGCGGATTGCCTGCTTACCCCGCTTCAGGGGAGGAGCCTTTTATTCTCCCCCTGACAAGGGGGAGTTAGAGGGGGTTAGTTTTACGCACTATGCAGCTTCAACATCGCTGCTTCCAGTTTGCCTTCGATGATGAGCGGGGCGACATCCTGCGCACGCTGCATCGCTTCTTCGATCAAAACCTGTTCTTCCTTGCGCGGCGCATTCAACACGAAATTCACGACTTCCGCGCGATCTCCGGGGTGCCCGATGCCGACGCGCAGGCGCCAAAAATCCTTGGTCCCGAGACGCGCGATGATGTCCTTCAACCCGTTGTGGCCGCCGTGGCCGCCGCCCAGCTTGAGCTTGGCACTGCCCGGCGGCAGGTCGAGTTCGTCGTGCACCACCAGTATCTGGTTCGGCACGATCTTGTAGAACAGCGCCAATGCGGCCACCGCACGGCCGCTGACGTTCATGAAGGTCTGAGGCTTGAGCACGTGCACGTCGTGTCCGTGCAGCGAGGCACGGGCAACCAGCCCGTGGAACTTGCTGTCGGACTTGAAATTGACGCTGTGCTTGCGTGCAAGTTCATCCACCCACCAGAACCCTGCGTTGTGGCGCGTGGCTTCGTATTCCCTGCCGGGATTCCCCAGGCCTACGATGAGTTTGATTTCGCTCATAATGAAAAAACCCGCCATGCACCGTTAGATCGCATGGCGGGCTGTACAGAATGCAGCTTACTTCTTGGCGGCAGGTGCAGCTGCGGCAGGTGCTGCTGCAGCGGCCGACGCTGCTGCGGCGGCTTCGGCTGCGGCGGCATCGGCAGCAGCTTCCACTGCACCGCGAGGCACTTGCACCGTCGCCACGGCATCGCTTGCGTGGTGATGACCCGCCACTTCAACGCCCTTGGGCAGCTTGATGTCGGAAACGTGGACGGAGTGTCCCAAGTCCAAGTGCGACAGATCAATTTCGATAGCTGCAGGCAGATCGGCCGGCAAGCAGGCGATCTCCAGTTCGTTCAACACGTGGCTGATGATGCCGCCGCCGGTCTTCACGCCCGGAGCGATCTCGGCGTTCAGGAAGTGCAAAGGCACTTTCATATGGATCTTCTTCTTCGCATCGACGCGCTGGAAGTCGATGTGTTGCACTTGCTGGCGGAACGGGTGCATCTGGAAGTCACGCAGCAGGACGGATTGCTTCTTGCCGTCCAGTTCCAGCGACAGGATGGAAGCGTGGAACGCTTCATTGCGCAGTGCGTAATACAGGGTGTTGTGATCGATTTCGATCATGGTTGCGTCGCCCGCACCGTAAACGATACCGGGAACGAGATTCGCTTTACGCAGACGGCGGCTCGCACCCGTTCCTTGCGCTTGGCGTGTTTTTGCGCTGATTTCGATTGCCATTTTACTTCTCCACTTCTAGTGAAGCACTCCGCGACCAGAGGCTTCGGGTTGTGCGATCAGCCAACATGGCTGATGCAAAAACTAAACTAATCCATGAACAACGAACTGACCGACTCTTCCGCATTGATGCGGCGTATGGTCTCGGCCATCAGTTCTGCCACGCTCAGTTGGCGTATGCGCTTGCAGTTGCGCGCTTCCTCGTGCAACGGAATGGTGTCGGTCACCACCAGTTCGTCGATGGCCGATTTTTCCAGGCGCTCGATCGCCGGGCCGGACAGAACGGGGTGCGTACAGTAAGCGATCACGCGCTCGGCACCCTTTTCCTTCAGGGCATTCGCCGCTTCGCACAGGGTGTTGGCGGTATCCACCATGTCGTCCATGATGATGCAGGTGCGTCCGGCGACGTCGCCGATGATGTTCATCACCTTGGCCACGTTCGGCTTGGGACGGCGCTTGTCGATGATCGCCAGATCGGACTCCAGACGCTTGGCCAGCGCTCTGGCACGCACCACGCCGCCCACATCCGGCGAAACCACCACCAGATTCTTGTAATTCTGCTTCCACACGTCCGACAACAGGATAGGCGCCGCATAGATGTTGTCCACGGGGATGTCGAAGAAGCCCTGGATCTGGTCGGAGTGCAGGTCCATGGTCAGCACGCGATCCACACCGGCGCCGGCCAGCATGTCCGCGACCACCTTGGCGGTGATCGCCACGCGCGCGGAACGCGGACGGCGATCCTGCCGTGCATAACCGAAATACGGCATGGCAGCGGTGATACGGCCGGCGGAGGCCCGCTTCAGCGCATCCACCATTACCATCACTTCCATCAGGGTATCGTTGGTCGGCGCGCAGGTGGACTGCAATATGAACACGTCCTTGCCGCGCACGTTCTCCAGCAGCTCGACCATCACCTCGCCGTCGGAGAAACGGCCGACGGTGGCGCGCCCGAGGTGAATGTGCAGGTACTTAGCCACGTCTTGCGCGAGCTTGGGATTGGCGTTACCGGTGAAGACCATCATTTCGCCGGACATGGACACCTCGCAGAATTAGGATGGGCGTGAACGCCCATCACGACTTGATTGAAGAATCTGGCTGGGGAGGTAGGGATCGAACCTACGAATGTCGGAATCAAAATCCGATGCCTTACCACTTGGCGACTCCCCAATAAACTTGTCAGAAGCCGTTTAAACTGCTGCTTGCGCTACGTTTTAAACAGCTTCTGTTGCTACAAAACCTTTCAGCGGGTGCTGCTGCAAACCACGCGCGGCAAATCCGCGCATATTCGACGGCAACTGCTGCAATACTGCCTGTGCTTCCGCTTCCGTGGCGAACTCGGCAAAGACGCAGGCGCCGGAGCCGGTCATCAATGCAGGCGCGAATTTCGCCAGCCACGCAAGATGTTCAGCCACTTCGGGGTACAACTTGCACGCTACCGGCTGCAAATCGTTCTTCAGCCACTTCTGCCCCCCTACCCGAAAATCCTGCCCTTTCGGAAGGGCGCGCATTGTCGTCGAAATCGTATTTCGTGTCAATTCCGGATGAGTAAATATCTGCACCGTGGGCACATGCACTGGGGGGCACAGCACCACGTACCACGCATCCGGCAAAGGATAAGGCTGCAAACGCTCGCCCACGCCCTCGGCAAAGGCATTCTCGCCGAACACGAACACCGGCACATCGGCCCCCAGCGTCAAGCCCAGTTGCATCAAGCGTTCGCGGGACAGGCCCAGCGCCCACAGGCGATTCAAGGCCAACAGGGTGGTGGCTGCATCCGAACTGCCTCCGCCCAAGCCCCCTCCCATCGGGATGCGTTTTTCCAGTTCGATGTCCACGCCCAGCCTGCAACCGGTCTCCTGCTGCAGCAGGCGCGCGGCGCGCACGCACAGGTCCTGCTCCGGCGGCACGCCATCGAGGGCATTGATGCGGCGCACCTCACCGTCGGCACGCAAGGTGAAATGCAGAGTGTCGTTCAGGTCGATGAAGCGGAACAGGGTTTGCAGCAGGTGGTAACCGTCTGCACGGCGTCCGACCACATGCAGGAACAGATTGAGCTTGGCTGGCGCCGGACAGGTAAGTGTGTTCACTGTGCCTCCCACTCATCGATCAGCAGCAACACTTCCACTCCATCGCGTTTCAGGTTCATGCGCAGCGGCAGCGCGTCAGCCGCCGCTGCCGCATAGCGCGAGTAGCCTATCTCCCAGCCCTGCTGGCGCAAGATGCTCACTTGCCCGTTCGCATCGCGCTCGATCAGGGATTCGCTGCCCGGCGCCGGCAAGGCATAAACCCAGTGTTGCAGGCCTGAAAGCGGCAGTTGCCAGCCCAGCACCTGCTGCATCAAGGATTCCATATCCCGTGCCGCATAGTGCTTGCCGGAAGCATCCAGCGTGACCTCCCCGTCCTCCCGGTGGATGCGCGCCATGGTCTGCCCCAGCGGGGCCAGCAGCAGGATCTCGTCTTCGGCAGCACGGTGCACCCAGCGCATACCGGCGCTGTCACGTTTTTCGCCCTGCTTGATCGCAACGCGTCCGTTGAAAGCAAACGGCGCGTCGGCCTGCAGGGGGCGCTGCACCGCGACAGGCGCAGTCGCGCAACCTGCGATCAGCAGAATCAACAGCAGAAGGAAACGACGCATATCAGGGAATGAAACGCTTCATCACCGACCTGAGGACGTCATTGTCGGGATTGGCTTTCGCGCTGCCTTCCCATATCTTGCGGGCACCACCCTTGTCGCCCTTTTTCCACAGCACTTCGCCCAGGTGCGCCGCGATCTCGGGGTCGGGGTTTGCGGCGAAAGCACGGCGCAAGAACTCCAGGCTCTTATCCAGGTCGCCCAGCAGGTAATACCCCCAACCCATGCTGTCGATGATGGCAGCATCGTCCGGCGCGAGTTGATAGGCCTTCTCCACCAGTTTCATCGCCTCCGGAATGCGCACATTGCGATCCAGCAGGCTGTAACCCAGGGCGTTATAGGCATGCGCATTGTCCGGGGCGATCTTGATCAGTTTGCGGATCAGCTGTTCGAACAGTTCGTGTTTCTTCAATTTGTCCGCCGCCATCGCGGTCTGGTAAAGCAAGTCCGGATGTTCCGGGAACTTCTCCAGCCCTTTGGACAGCACCTGGTAGCTGGCCTCGTATTTCCTGTCCTCTCGCAGCAATTGCGCGTCTATCATGATCAATTGCACAGTCTGCTGGTCAGTCTTTGCAACCGCACGATGCAAGGCTGCGCGCGCTTCACTCAGTTTGCCCGCCTTGTCCAGCAACGCCGCCTCGCGCAAACGGGCCGGGTAGGTATATTCGCCGTCTTTCACCAGCCGGTAATGCTCCAGCGCCGTCGCATCGTCCTGCCTCGCCTCGTTCAACTGCGCGATGTAGTAATGCACGGTGCTCTCTTCCTTGCCGCCTTTGCCCAGCGCCTGTTTCAGTTCCTGCTCCGCGCGCGAGTATTCACCCATCTGCATGGAGATCAACGCGACGGCAAAGGCCAGATCATGGCTTTCAGGGCGTTCCTTCAGCAGGAGCTGGAACTCATCGCGCGCAGCGGACAATTGCTTCTGGTTGAGCAGGGCACGCGCATAGAACAAGCGCAGCTCCTTGTTCTCCTGATGCTTGTTCAGGAATTTCTTCAGCAATGCCAGCCCTTTTTCCGGCTCGCTGTTCAGATACAGTTCCGCCTCCAGCGCCACTGGCATATCCCAATCGGGCTTCAATGCAGCTGCCCGATGCGCCTCCGTCAGTGCAAGCTCCTTCTTGCCTGCCGCCAACGCCGCCTGCGCCACGATCAAATGCCCTTCCGCCACCTCCGGATAGGGATGAGTCGCTTCTATCATCCAGTCCAGCGTGGCTGCCTTGTCCGGCGAACGCGCGATCAATGGGTAGATGCTCATGAATGTACGGCCGGCATTCGCCGGATCGGCCTTCAGTACGGCTTCCAGGGTCGGGCGCGCTTCCTGCAGCTTGCCGCCGCTCAACAGCAGCGACAACAGCATCTGCTTGGCCAACGGCGAGGAAGGCTCCAACTCCTGCCACAATTGGAATGCCTCCACCGCCTTGTCGTACTGGCGCGATTCGTACGCCAGTTGCGCCGCACGTCTTGCCACGCGCGGGTCGCGCGTCTTCTTCGCCAGATCGAGATAGGCCTGGGCCGCCAGTTCCGGATTGTTGCGCTGCGCCGCGATGTCACCCAGCAGGAATTCATAAAGCAGGCTATCGGTCAGCGCCACGTCGGGCAGATCCAGCTTGGGCGCCTCGGCGATCTGTTCCAGATTCGCCTTGCCCGGGGGAACCGGTGCGCTGGCGGCATCTCGTTGAGGCGTGCTTCCGCATGCCGCCAATAATGGCAACACGAACAAAGTGCTGTGGATTTTGGAGAGATTCATCGATGACCCGCGTATTTTGGTGCGAGACGACATATTAGGTTATATTCTCCCTAACTCAAAACCCCTCTGTTTCAACCGCATGACCTCACCGCTTACGCTTTCAGCACACAACCTGATTCGCCGCCGCGATCATCGCCTGGCGGTGGACAGCGTATCGCTGGAACTGCGGCGCGGGGAAGTACTGGGCCTGCTGGGGCACAACGGCGCAGGCAAGAGCACCACATTACAGATGCTTGCCGGAGCATTGCCGCCGAATAGCGGACAGATCGTGATCTGCGACTTCGACCTGCAGCAAAAACCGGAACTAGCCAAAGCCTGCATCGGTTTCCTGCCGGAACACCCGCCCCTGTACCGCGACATGCGAGTCGACGACTTCCTGTTGTTCGCCGCACGCCTGCATCTCATTCCATCCGACAAGCTCGCCGATGCGCTGGCCCTGGCCAAACAGCGTTGCGGTTTGCAGGACTCCGGCAAGAAGATCATCGGTGCGCTTTCCAAGGGCTACCAGCAGCGCGTAGGCATCGCCCAGGCCATCATCCACAACCCGGCTGTAGTGCTGCTGGACGAGCCCACCGTCGGCCTGGATCCGGCACAGATACGCGATATCCGCGCCCTCATCCGCGAACTTGGCGACAGCAGCAGCGTGATCCTTTCCACTCACTTGCTCAACGAGGTGGAAAGCCTGTGCAACCGCGTGATCATTTTGCAGAAAGGCCGCCTGATCTACAGTGGCAGCAGTGCGGAGATGATGGCGAACAGCAACATGGAAGAGGCCTTCCTGCAGATCACCGAACAGTCATATCCAGAAGCCACACAATGAAACGACGTTTCGTCATGACTGCCTCCCCCACCCCAACCCTCCCCCAATGGGAGTACCAAAGGCAGGCAATCCACTGTCCAGCAAGCTGGACGTGGAATTGTCACAGGGGGCAATCGATGCTTCGCGATCTTCAATTTCTTGAGGCCGCCTCCACATGATCCGGACCATCGCCAGAAAAGAGTTCCGCAGCCTGTTCGCCGCCCCTTCCACCTGGTGGATGCTGGCGCTGATGCAGTTCCTGTTCGCCTGGTTCTACTTCGGGCGCGTGGACGACTATCTGCAGGTGCAGGCACAACTGTCGCAACTCGATAACGCTCCGGGCGCAACCATCTCCGTCGCTGCGCCGTTATGCAGCGTACTGGCGCTGATGCTGATGATATTGATCCCGCTGTTCACCATGCGCCTGATCGCCGAGGAACGCCGCAACCAGACCTGGGTGCTGCTGCTCACCGCCCCCGTCCCGGCTGCGCACATCGTGCTGGGTAAATTCTTCGGGCTGATGCTCTTGCTCGTGCTCATCATGGCAGGCTGCGCCGCCATGCTCGCCACACTGCTGCTCGGCACGCACGCCGACATCGGCCTGATGCTCTCCAACATCCTGGGAGTGCTGTTGCTCTCTGCAAGTTATGCCGCGCTGGGTTTGTATTTCTCGGCACTGAACAAACAACCCATCATCGCCGCGACCACCGCGCTGGGCCTGTCTTTCGGCCTGTGGGTGATCGAGCTCAGCGCCAGCGACAACCGCGGCTTCCTGCGCTCGATCTCGCCCAACGCGCACTTCCAGAACCTCAACATGGGCCTGGTCAACAGCGCCGACCTGATCTATTTCGCACTGTTCATCTCGACCCTGCTGTGGCTGACGATACGTCATTTGAACGACGAAAGGCGCCGCGCATCATGAAACGTTTCCTGCCCTTGCTCAAAAGGATCGTTTCATTGCTGCTGGTGCTGGCTGCAGCGGGTGCGCTGTTCCAGCTGGCCGCGCGTTACCCTGCACAATGGGATGTCACACAGAATGCATTGAACAGCCTGGAGCCGGGCAGCGTGGACGCGCTGGCCTTGTTGCAGGGCCCGGTAAAGATCACGGTATATGCCACCGAGAAGGATGCGCAAGTCGGCGACATGCGCAAACTCATCCGCGAGTTCGTCTCGCTGTATCAGCGCTACAAGCCCGACATCTCGCTGAGTTTCGTCGATCCGGTGAAGGACGCGGACCAAATGCGCAAGGCCTCCGTCAAAGGCAATGGCGAAATGGTGGTGGAGTTCGCCGGGCGCAGCGAACACATCACCACGCTGAACGAGCAGACGCTTTCCAGTGCCCTGCTGCGCCTGGCCCACAACAAGGATCAGCTGCTGATGTATCTCTCGGGCCACGGTGAACGCAAGCTGGACGGCATCGCCAACCACGACCTCGGCGAGTTCGGCGCACGCCTGCAACAACTGGGCTATCGCACATCCAGCCTCAATCTCGTCGTGGCGCCGGATGTGCCCGCCAACGCAAGCATGCTGGTGCTCACTCATCCGCAAGCCAAGATGCTGCCGGGCGAAGTCAGGAAGCTGCTGAACTACATCGACAACGGGGGCAACCTGCTGTGGCTGGTGGATGCCGAACCGTTGCGAGGTCTTGAGCCACTGGCCGAGAAGCTCGGCATCACGATCACCCCCGGTATCGTGATCGACCCCGCTGCCCAGGAAATGGGCGCACCGAGGGACTGGACGCTGGGCTCGGGCTACCCGCCGCATGCCGTCACACGCAATTTCGACCTCATATCCGTCTTCCCGGATGCCCGCGCGCTGAATGCGGAACAGAACAACGATTGGAAAGCCCGCACCCTGGTAGAAGGTGCCCCGCGCGGATGGGTCAGCGACCACGGCGCCAGCAACAGTTTCGACAGAAACCTCGACATCCCCGGCCCGGTCAATCTCGCTGTTGCGCTGCAACGCAACGTAAACGGCCGCGAACAGCGCATCATCGTGGTAGGCAGCGGAGCCTTCCTCGCCAACGCCTATTCCGGCAACGGTGGCAACCTCGATCTGGGCATCAACATGGTGAACTGGCTGGCAAGCCAGGAACGGCTCATCACCATCCAGCCGCGGGCAGCGAAAGACGGGAAGATCATTTTGAGCAAACGCCAGCTCTCCGTCCTCAGCGTGAGCTTCCTCATCCTGCTGCCGCTGGCGTTGTTCGGCGCAGGCCTCTGGGCGTGGCGCCGAAGAAAAAACTGAGCGATGCCTGAATTACCCGAGGTAGAAACCACCCTGCGCGGTATCGCCCCCCATCTGACCGGACAGCAAGTCGAAGACGTCATCATCCGCCACCCGAAACTGCGCTGGCCGGTCCCGAAGAAACTGCCCGAGCTATTACGCGGCCAAACCATCCGCCGGTTGCGGCGCCGGGCCAAATATCTGCTCATCGAATTCGGCCACGGCACGCTGATCCTGCATCTGGGCATGAGTGGCAGTTTGCGCATACTGACTGCGCCGGCACCTGCCACTCTGCACGACCATTTCGACCTCCTGTTGCAGAACGGGCATGTGATGCGGCTGCGCGACCCTCGCCGCTTCGGGGCTGTGCTATGGCACGAAGGCGATATCGAGCAGCACCCATTGTTCAAACATCTCGGGCCGGAGCCGTTGGAGGCAGAATTCGACGGCACACATCTGCACCGTGTCACCCGCACGCGCACTGTCGCGATCAAGCTGGCGATCATGGATAGCCACATAGTGGTCGGCGTGGGCAACATCTACGCCAACGAAGCACTGTTCCGCGCCGGCATCCGCCCGCAACTGTCCGCGAACAAAGTCTCGCTGGTGCGCTGCCAGCGTCTGGCATCCTCCATCAAGGAAGTGTTGCGCGAAGCAATCAAACAGGGCGGCAGCACGCTGCGCGACTTCGTGCACAGCGACGGCAGCAGCGGCTATTTCCAGCAGAGTTATTTCGTGTACGGTCGCACGGGCGAACCTTGCCGCGTGTGCGGCACGCCCATCAAACAAATACGCCAAGGACAGCGCTCGACTTTCTATTGTCCGGCCTGCCAGCGCTGACCCGGGATTTCCAAAAAAACCGTCACAAAAGCAGTCTTTGGTATTGGTAAAATTTACTGGCAAAATCCGGCCAGTTTCAGACGTTCAACTCAAAGGCGTAATTTAGAAAGACCTGCATGCGATTTCTTTTTTTAGCTATTGTTTTGTTGGGTTTCATCCCTCTCGCATTTGCTAAAAGCAACAAGTGCACTGAGCAGGATTCAATTGCAGCCGAGCAAGAATCTGACTTAAACGACTGGAACAGCGTTTACAAATCCTTTAAACGATATTCTCAGTGTGATGATGGGGCAGTAACTGAAGTATATAGTGAAGCAATCGCACAACTTCTTACATCCGGCTGGAGTTCAATAGGCGAGCTAAATACTTTGATGGCGAAAGACAAGAAATTTGGGCAGTTTGTTATTCACCATGTCGATGAACTCATGACATACGAGCAGGCACTGCAGATGTATGAAAATGTCCGTTCACATTGCCCAGCAGCAGAAAAGCAATTGTGCAAACGAATCGAAAACAGACTAGATGAGACTCCAACAGGAACAGAGGAAACGAAGCCCTGAGTGTCCGGTTTTGGGAAGTCTGAGTGTCTCCTTGGGGTTAGTAAGAGCCCCTCAAGCCCCCTCGTTTTAAATGTCTGCTATTCGAGTTGCCAGCTAATCCAAGGCAATAAGACTCAGACAACAAATCCGGCAGCAATAAAAAAGCCCGCGCCTTGGCGCGGGCTTTTTCAATTCAACAGTGCTGCTTACTTCGCCGCCATCAATTTCTCATACTTGGCTTGCAGCTGCTCTTTGGTTTCCACATGAGCCGGGTCATGCGGGATGCAATCTACCGGGCATACCTCAACGCATTGCGGCGTATCGTAGTGGCCGACGCATTCGGTGCATTTATTCGGGTCGATGACGTAGATCGTCTCACCTTGCGAGATGGCGCCGTTCGGACATTCCGGTTCGCACACGTCGCAGTTGATACATTCGTCTGTAATAATCAGTGACATTTCCTACTCTCCTTAAATTAACGTTGATACTTTTCTTTTAATCTCGCAGCCACCAAAGGCGACACGAACTTGCTCACATCCCCGCCAAAACGCGCGATCTCGCGCACGATGCTGGCCGAGATGAAGGTGTATTGCTCCGCCGGCGTCAGGAACACTGTTTCGACATCCGGATGCAGGGTTCGGTTCATACCGGCCATCTGAAACTCATACTCAAAATCCGATACCGCGCGCAATCCGCGCAATACCACGCGAGCCCCTTGCGACCGCACATAGCTCATCAGCAGGTTGTCGAAGCCCTCGACCTTGACGTTGTCGAAGCCCGCAAACACTTCCTGCGCCATCGCGACACGCTCATCCAGCGTAAACACCGTCGCGCTGCGGCTTGCAGCGACGGCCACAATCACCTCGCCGAACAAACCGGCTGCACGGCGCACCACATCTTCATGCCCGCGCGTAATGGGGTCGAACGTCCCGGGATAGACCACCTTGGTCATGCTCATACGCGTTCCAATAATTGATAATGAACCGCACCCGCCTTGGCTCGCTTCACCACTCGCCAAGCCGCGTCCGGCTCGAAAACTGTCCCGCTCTCCAAATAGACCAAGCCGCCCGGTGTCAAGCTCTTTCCCACGAGGGGCAGCAGCTGGGGCAGGTAATCGCTTTTAAAAGGGGGGTCAAGAAACACCACATCGAACAACCCATTCTCTTGCATGGCGAATTTTAGCCCATCCTCGCAGCGCAAAGCTACATTGCTTAACGCCAGCTTCCTGACATTGTCCTGCAAAGCCCGGTAAACGCCACGGTTATTCTCCACCATCAGCACCTGCTCTGCACCGCGCGAAGAGGCCTCGAACCCCAGCGCGCCGCTGCCCGCAAACAAGTCCAGGCAACGCTTGCCATACAGCGTCTGCCCCAGCCAATTGAACAGGGTCTCGCGCACCCTGTCCGGCGTGGGGCGCAATCCTTCGGCATCGGGAAATTCAATGAAGCGGCTACGATGAGTGCCGCCGATGATGCGAACCTTGTTTACGGACATCTTTTGAAATCCAGATTTCATCTCAACTGCCGCGATGCGGGAAAAATTTCTTGCTTGCATATAGCCATATATGCGGTCGCGGCAAAATTTTTCCCGCGCCTTGCATTTGAGTGAACTCTGAATTTTCAGAACGTCCTTATTCTGACTTGTCCAACCGGCGCCCCGACGATCACCGTCGCCAGCGCGTCCGGATCGATGCGGCGCTTGAACGCATCGCGTATCTGCCTGGTCGTGACCCGGTCCACCTTGGAGGTGAAGTCATCCAGATAGGTCAGCGGCAACTCGTAGAAACCGATCACGCTCAGGTAATCGATGATCTTCTTGTTGCTGTCGATGCGCAACGGAAAACCGCCAATGATGTTCTGCTTGGCCGCGCGCAATTCCTTCTCAGTCACGCCCTTGTCTACGAATGTGCGCAAAATCTCGCGCACCAGACGCAGCGATTCGTCCGCCTGCTCCTTTTTGGTCTGCAAGCCGATCTGGAACGCGCCCGGCTGCTGCATCGGAATGAAGTAGCTGTAGACACTGTAAGCCATGCCGCGCTTCTCGCGCACCTCGTTCATCAAACGCGAAACGAAACCGCCTCCGCCCAGGATGTAGTTGCCGACATACAACGGGAAATAATCCTCGTCGTTGCGGGCGATGCCGGGGGTGCCGATCAGGATGTGGCTCTGGCTGGCCGGATGCGCGATACGCTGCTCGCTGGGTTTGATGCGGATCAATACCGGCGGGATGTGCGCGTCAGCACCACCCGACGGCAAATTGGCGGTCAGGCGTTGCGCGATCGCTTCGGCCTGCGCCCGGGTAATGTCGCCCATCAAGGCGATCACTGCATGATTCGCCGAATAATGGGCGCGGTAAAAGCTTTCCAGCTCCGGACGCTGTATCTTCTCCACATCCGGCACTTCCACATGCCAGCCATATGGATGAACGCCGAATACCGCCTTGCCAAACGCCTTGTCGGCGATACTCTCCGGCTGAGTCTCTGCCTCTTTCAGCGACGCGATCAGGCGTGCTTTTTCGCGCGCCAGCACCGGTTCCGGAAACAACGGCTGCTGCAGGCAACGTGCCAGGATATCCAGCGCAGTATCGCGCTCTGCCGCTTCACTCAGCGTGCGCAAGGTCAAGCCTGCGCGGTCCGAATCGAAATGTCCGCTCATCTGCGCTCCGACATCGGCCAACTTGCGCGCGATGTCATCTTCGCTCAAACCCTGAGAACCCAGGTCGAGCATGCCGTAAGTCAGGTGAGCCACCCCGACCTTGCCAGCCACATCGAAGCCGCTTCCCGCCGGAAAATCCACCGACACATCCAGCATCGGCAAATCGTGGTCTTCCACGAAATACACCCGCGCGCCGCTGGGAGCCTGCCAATGCTGGATATGGGGCGTAGCAAAGGCGGCGGTTGCCGCACACAACAAAGCTGCAGTGGAGAGAAATCTAGTGAGCATGCGCCGCTCCTGCCGGGTTATGTTTGGGTTTGTCTGAAAGAGGCTGGGGATCGAGTGTCGCTACAGTCAGGTGGTCGTCGTTGACTATCTCGCGCGCCACGTCCTGCACCTGCTGCGCGGTAACCCCCTGCAACTTCTTCAGCATCACCGGGATGTCCTTGTACGAGAGTCCAGCGCTTTCCATCTGTCCGATCTGCATCGCCTGATAGAACACCGAGTCGCGCTTGTACACTTCGCCCGCCATCACCTGTGCCTTGACGCGCTGCAGCTCTTCCGCATTCACGCCGTCGCGCACCAGCAGCGCCAGCTGCTCGCGCAGCGCGCTCTCGACATCGCCGACCGTCTTGCCTTCGCGCGGGGTCGCTTCCAGCACGAACAAACCGGGACCGCGCGAAACGCTGTCATAACCGACGCCCACGTCCATCGCCACCTGCTGTTCGCGCACCAGCGCCTTGTTCAACCGCGCCGAACTGTTGCCGTCCAGCACGCCTGCCAGCACTTCCAGTGCATAAGGTTTCCAGTCTTTCTCCGCATCGCGCAAGGTCGGTGCGTGCCAAGCCATGAGAAGGTATGGCAATTCGGCTGGCGCCTTGACCACGATGCGCTGGATGCCGAGCTGCTGCGCTTCGCCCACAGCCTTGCGTTGCGGCAGTTTCCCGGCGGGAATGCTCCCGTAGTAACGCTGCGCCAAGGCGAACACCTCGTCGGCCTTGACGTCTCCCGCGATCACCAGCGTCGCATCGTTGGGTGCGTACCAGGTCTTGTACCAATCCAGCGCATCGGCGTCGGTCATGTTCTGCAAGTCGACCATCCAGCCGATTACCGGGTTATGGTAAGGATGTTCCTGGAACGCCGTTGCCATCAGTTTTTCATACATCAGGGAGTGAGGTTCATCGTCGGTACGCCAGCGGCGCTCTTCCATGACCACCTTGATCTCCTTGTCGAATTCCTTCTTCGCCATCTGCAGGTTATGCATGCGGTCGGATTCGAGCTTCATCGCCAACGGCAGCTTGGATTTGTGCAGTTGCTGGAAGTAGGCAGTATGGTCGTAACTGGTAAAGGCATTCTCGCGCCCGCCTGCCGCTGCGATGATCTTGGAGAACTGACCGACCGGCACTTCGGTCGTACCCTTGAACATCATGTGTTCCAGCACATGCGCCACACCGGTGGTGCCGGTACTTTCGTCCATGCTGCCCGCGTGATACCAGACTTGCTGCACCAGCACCGGCGCGCGGTGATCCTCTTTGACGATGACCTTGAGCCCGTTGCTCAATGTCCGTTCATACACTTCTGCCTGTACGGCGGTTGAAACCTGAAGCAATAACGCAACGACAACTAGATGGATTCTCATTTCCTTATCCCATGGATGCGCGATTCGGCATAAAATGTGCGCGCATTATGCGACATTTCATCCATAGCCGAATACCCTTGCATGTTTAGCTTCCTGAAAAAGACCCCCGCTTCCGCCGAATCGAGCAGCTGGCTGACCCGTCTGACCGGCGGTCTGGCGCGCACCGGTGGACAGCTCACCGCCCTGCTGGTTCCCGGCGGCCGGATCGACGAAGACCTTTACGAAGAACTGGAGGCTATTCTCATTACCGCCGATGTGGGCATGGACGCCACGCGTTCGCTGCTGGCCGACGTACGGCGGCATGTGAAGGAAGAACGCCTGACCGAGGCCGGCCAGCTCAAGGAAGCGCTGGCGCACGCGCTGCTCAAACTGCTGCAGCCGCTGGCCAGGCCGCTGGACGTCAACCCGCACAAGCCATTCGTCATCATGCTGTGCGGCGTCAACGGCGCGGGCAAGACCACCTCGATCGGAAAATTGGCCAAACATTTCCAGGGCCAGGGAAAATCGGTGCTGCTGGCCGCGGGCGACACCTTCCGCGCCGCCGCGCGCGAACAGCTCATGGAATGGGGCAAGCGCAACGACGTCACCGTCATCGCCCAACAGAGCGGCGATGCCGCCGCCGTGATTTACGACGCGGTGCAAGCCGCGCAAGCCCGCGGCATCGACGTGGTGCTGGCGGACACCGCCGGGCGCTTGGCCACGCAAACGCACCTGATGGAAGAGATCAAGAAGGTGAAGCGCGTCATCGACAAGGCGCTCCCCGGCGCGCCGCATGAAGTGCTGCTGGTGCTGGACGCCAACACCGGGCAGAACGCGCTGTCGCAAGTCAAAGCCTTCGGCGATGCATTGCAGGTGACGGGGCTCGTCCTGACCAAGCTGGACGGCACTGCCAAAGGCGGCGTCATCGCCGCCATCGCCAAGGCACACCCCATTCCGGTGCGCTTCATCGGGGTGGGTGAAGGGCTGGATGACCTGAGGCCATTCGTGGCGGAGGATTTTGTGGCAGCGTTGCTGGGGTTATCCAACGAATAAAAGAGTGTCACCTCCCTTCTCCCGCAAGCGGGAGAAGGGCCGGGAATGAGGGACTGTGAACATCGACCATTTCGCTTCGTCCTTGCCACCCCTCACCCCAACCCCTCTCCCGCTTGCGGGCGAGGGGCTTAACCAGATGGCGATTTTTAAATGATCAAATTCAACCAGGTCTATAAACGCTACCCCGGCGGCCATGAGGCGCTGAAGAACCTTTCCTTCGACATCGCCGAAGGCGAGATGGTGTATCTCACCGGCCACTCCGGCGCGGGCAAGAGCACATTGCTCAAGCTCATCGCCGCGATCGAGCGCCCGAGCAGCGGCGGCGTGCTGGTCAAGGGCCAGAACATCCGCTCCATCAAGCCCGCCGCTATCCCGCAGCTTCGGCGCAACATCGGGCTGATCTTTCAGGATCATAAACTGCTGTTCGACCGCAACGCCTTCGACAACGTGATGCTGCCGCTGCAGATCTGCGGCTTCGACCACCGCGAAGCCGCCAAGCGCGTGCGTGCCGCACTGGACAAGGTAGGCCTGCTCGACCGCGAGAAGGCCAATCCCGTCGCGCTCTCCGGCGGCGAACAGCAACGCCTTTGCATCGCCCGTGCCATCGTGAACCGCCCTACCATCCTGCTGGCGGACGAACCCACCGGCAACCTCGACACCGAGTATTCGAACGAGATCATGAACATCTTCAAATCGTTCCACCAGGTCGGCGTGACGCTGCTCATCTCCACCCACGACGAGGGCATCCTGCGCCAATTCCCGGCGCGGGCATTGCACCTGAAGAAAGGCGAATTGCAGGCATGAAGACGCTGATCGAACACCTGCGCGTACTGCGCCACACCCTGCGCCGCCTTCTGCTCACCCCCAATGCGACGCTGCTCAATATCCTGATCATCGGCATCGCGCTGAGCCTGCCGGTCGGCGGTTATGTGCTGCTTAAGAGTGTGCAGGCGCTCGGCTCCCGGATCGCAGGCACTCCGCAGATCAGCGTATTCCTCGCCGCAGGCACGAGCGCCGGCGACATCGAGCGCATCGGCGACAGGCTCAGGCAACTTGCAGGCATCAAACGCATCGAGTTCGTATCGCGCGAAGTGGCATTGAAAAAGCTGCAGCAAAGCACCGGGATGTCCGATGTCATCGGCGGCCTGTCGCAAAACCCGCTGCCGGACGCATTCGTCATCTACCCGAAAGACAGCGGCGTGGCCGCACTGGAAGCGCTGCGCGACGAACTGAAAACATGGCCGCGCTTCGAACATGTGCAGCTCGACTCGGCATGGGTACACAAACTGGAAGCGCTGCTGGACTTCGGGCGCATGGCGGTCGCCATCCTCGCGGCGCTGCTGAGCTTCGCCCTTATCGCCATCACCTTCAACACCATCCGCCTGCAGATACTCACACGCCGCGAAGAGATCGAAGTCGCCAAACTCATCGGCGCAACCGATGCCTTCATCCGCCGCCCCTTCCTCTATTTCGGCCTCACGCAAGGCCTGCTGGGCGGAATCGCGGCATGGCTGCTGGTGGCTGTCAGCCTGCAACTGCTCAACCATCAGGTCGGCACACTCACCCAGCTATACGCCAGCAACTTCAGCCTGCAACACCTCTCGCCCGGTGACAGCGCGACCTTGCTGGGATTCTCTGCCTACCTGGGATGGCTGGGCGCATGGTTCTCGGTGTCGCAACACCTGTGGCAGATCGAGCCGCGCTGAAAAAGGTTTGCCTGTTACGAAAAGAAAACAAATTTTCCCCGTTTGAAGCAAAATACGGCGCGGGCCCCTGGCACCGATTCAGGGCAGCCATCGCATCAGATGTTGCAACTAAAACAATACCAACAACGGGCTAGGGGGGAACCATGGCATACATGGAATGGACGCAGGACCTGGAGTCAGGAATTCCAGTCATCGATGCACAACACAAGCGGATCGTTGACTACATCAATGAATTGAACACTGCATGCCAAACAGGCAATGACAAAGAGACCCAAAATGTAATCGAAGGCCTGCTCGATTACACAATCACCCACTTCCAGTTTGAAGAAGACTTGCAGGAAAAAGCAGGCTATCCCTTCCTCAAAGCGCATCGCCGTATCCATGAGATATTCATGAAAAAGGTCGCCGGGATCAGGGAACGTTCCGTCAAAGGTGAGGATATCGCCTATGAGCTTCTGGACTTGCTGAATGGCTGGCTGGTAAGCCACATCAAGAGTGAAGATCGGGACTATGTGGAATCCGTAAAGGCAATGACCGACAGCGGTGATCAGGAAGTCGCCGGGTGGATAAGTACCACGATGAAGAAGCTTTTTGGTTGAGTCACAACTGAACCGTTAATCCGTAGCGCTGCGGCATGGCTGCAGCGCTACGGAAAATATCTGCTTTGCCCTGGAATAAGCGGGTTACCAGGCGTGTTTACATGAGTGCAACTCCTTTTCATCAAACGACTGGAGGCCATCATGAACAAAATCATCCGCATCCTCTGCGCTGCAACCCTGTTATCCGTTTCCCACCTGTCGTCCGCCGCGCCTGTCGACGATGCCACTGCACACTTCAAGGCGATTGCCGCCGGCAACGTCGATCAGATCATGCTGGACTATGGCGCCAACCCCACCATGCAATGGGTAGGCGGCAAGCTGGATGGAGCCTATACCGGCAAAGACAGGATCCGCGAAGTCTGGAGCAAATTCTCGAAGAGCTCTGCGCCGCTTGAAGTGAACATCGGCAAACTGGAGGAAAGCGCCAATCCCGATGGCGCCACCGTCACCGCGAATATCGAGTTCAAAGGCAAATCGGCCATCAAGGTACGCTATATGCTGGTTTACCGCGCTGGCAAAGTGGTCGACGAGGTGTGGCAGATCGACCCGAAGCTAGCGACAGGGACAGGATACTAAAAGCCAACGGAGACCTTACTTGAGTGAAACCGACCGCCTGATCGAGGAACAGATCCCGCGCCTGCGCCGCTACGCACGGTCGCTGGTGTGGGAACGCGGTCGCGCCGACGATCTGGTACAGGACACGCTCGAACGGGCATGGGGCCGCTTTCATCTGTGGCGGCGCGGCAGCGATCTGCGGGCTTGGCTGTTTTCCATCATGCACAACATCCATGCGAACGATGTCAGGGCGAACCGCGCAACACCTCCGCTGCAATCGCTCGATGAAGATGAACTGGATATCCCGGTGCGCCCCGAGCAGGAAGACGGACTCATGGTCAGGGATATGCAGGCCGCGCTGGCCTGCCTGCCCAGCGAACAACGCGAAGTACTGCTGCTGGTCGGTGTGGAGGAATTGCGTTATGAAGAAGTGGCCAAAGTGCTGAATGTTCCGGTAGGTACAGTGATGTCACGTCTGTCGCGCGGCCGCGAACACTTGCGCCAGATCATGGCGGGTAAAGCCGTCACAGAATTGAGGGTAGTGAAATGAACAATACGCCAACGGTCAATGAGTCCGATTTGCTGGCCTACACCGACGGCCAGCTGGCCCCGCGCCGGCTCGCCGAAGTGGAGGCTTGGCTGGCCGATCATCGCGACGATGCCGAACGGGTGGCTGCCTATCGCAGGCAGAATGAAGCGTTGCATGCCCTGTTCGACCCGGTTCTGAGCGAAACCGTGCCGCAGAGATTCGCAAAACCGGAGCGGCGGCAATGGAGCATGGCACCCCAGTTGCGCTACGCCGCAGTGGCAGTCTGGCTGGTGATCGGCGGCGCGCTGGGCTGGTATCTGCACGGCACCCGGGACGGGCACGCAACTGTAGGCATGACGCTGGCGCGCCAGGCGGCCATGGCCCATGCCTTATACACTCCGGAAGTGCGCCATCCGGTGGAAGTGGGCGCCGACCAGGAGGCGCATCTAACGGCATGGTTGTCGAAACGGCTGGGCGCACCCGTCAGGGTGCCGCACTTGGGCGCGGCGGGCTATGAATTGGTAGGCGGGCGGCTGCTGCCCGGTACCAGTGGCCCGGCAGCGCAATTCATGTATCAGGACGGGCGCGGCCAGCGCCTGACCCTGTACGTGCGCACCGATAACAGCGGCAAGCAGGAAACCGCCTTCCGCTATGCACAGGAAGACAATGTCAGCGTGTTTTACTGGATAGACGGGCCGTTCGGTTACGCGCTCTCCGGCAACCTTGAGAAACCCGAACTGCTGCGTATAGCGCAGCTGGTATACCAGCAGCTCAACCCATAGGCAGCCACGGGGAATTCATCTACCGCCCCGCCACCGTCATGTTTTCGACCAGCACCGAGCCGCATTGGCGCGAGCCTTGCACCAGCACGTCGTTGCCGACGGCGACGATGTGTTTGTACATGTCCTTGAGGTTGCCCGCGATGGTGATCTCTTCCACCGGATACTGGATCTCGCCATGCTCCACCCAGAACCCCGCAGCACCGCGCGAATAATCGCCGGTAACGGGATTGACGCCGTGGCCGAGCAATTCGGTAACCAGCAAACCGCGCTGCATCTTGCGCAGCAGCCCGTTGAAATCCAGTACCCCCGGTTGCACGATGAGGTTGTGCGTGCCGCCGGCATTACCGGTAGTCTGCATGCCAAGCTTGCGCGCGGAGTAGCTGCCCAGGAAATATCCCCGCAGCACGCCATCTTCCACCACTGCACGGCGCCGGGTGCGTACGCCTTCGTCGTCGAAGGGGCTGCTGGCCAGGCCGCGCGGGATGTCCGGTATGTCGTCGATGTGGATATGCCTGGAGAAAACGGGTTTATCCAGCTGGTCGAGCAGGAAGGAAGACTTGCGATACAGGCTGGCTCCGCTCACTGCGCCGACGAAGTGCCCGAGCAGCCCTCCCGCAACAGGCGCTTCAAAAAGCACCGGCACTTGCATGGTGTCGAGTTTGCGCGCGTTCAGGCGGCGCACGGTGCGCTCTGCGGCGATGCGGCCGATCTCTTCCACTTTCAGGATCTCGCGGGCATCGCGTGCCGAACCGTACCAGTAATCGCGTTGCATGCTGTCGCCTTTGCCGGCGATCACCGAACAGCTCACGCTGTGGCGCGAACTGGGATAGCCGCCGATGAAACCCAGGCTGTTCGCCTGCACGAAACGCCCCTCGCTGACATTGACGGTTGCCCCTTCGGAATTGTTGATGCGTTTGTCGGCATGGAAGGCGGCCTGTTCGCATTCACTCGCCAGTTCGATGGCCTGCTCCACGTTCAGCGCCCATGGGTGATACAGGTCGAGATCGGGGAATTCGGTGGCAAGCTGGTCGGCGTCCGGAAGTCCGGCGCAATCGTCCTCTGCGGTGTAGCGCGCGATGTTGAGCGCGGCATCCACCGTGTCTCGCACCGCCTGCTTCGAGAAATCGGAAGTGCTGGCATTGCCGCGCCGCTGGCCCAGATAGACGCTGACGCTCATGCCCTTGTCGCGGTTGTATTCGATGGTCTCGACCGCGCCACGCCGTACCGAAACGGTCTGCCCGAAACCTTCCGACACTTCGGTCGCACAGGCTGAAGCGCCCTGTTTCCGGGCATAGCGGACGATTTCGGAGGCGAGTTGTTGCAGGCTGTCGGCCGTGTGTTTTGCGCTTGAGACTTTGGCGTTCATAAAAATGGGAGGCTGGTTCGTCGGGAGGCGCTATCATAGCAACATCCGAAGAACCTTACCGATACCATGAACACGCGCCATCCCCACAACGACGAGCTGGAAGAAGAGTTGCCACCCAGCAAGACCAAGATCAAGAAGCAGATGCTCGAACTGCAGGATCTCGGCAAGACACTGACCGGGCTTTCCAACGAAAAGCTGCGTGAACTGAATCTGGATGAAAATTTGCTGGAAGCCATCCTGGAGTACAAACGCATCACCAAGTTCGGCGCGCTCAGCCGCCAGCTGCAATATATCGGCCGCTTGATGCGCGACGTGGAGCCCGCCCCCATTCAAGCCAAACTGGACGCATGGAACGGCGTATCCCGTCAGCACACGGCCTGGCTGCATCAGGTCGAGCACTGGCGCGACCGCCTGCTGGAAGAGCCGGATGCTCTCACCGAACTATTGGCAGCACACCCGGAAGCCGATGCGCAACATCTGCGTGCGCTGATCCGCAATGCGCAAAAGGAAAAAGAGGCAGGAAAACCTCCCAAAGCCTACCGGGAAATCTTTCAGGTACTGCGCGAGATCATTCCCGAACCTCTGTAAGGCCGCACCGCGCGGAAGATCACGATAAATGGTTGCAACCCTTCCCAATATCACCCTGGAAACCGGCCCCAACCCCACGCACAGCATCATCTGGCTGCACGGGCTAGGCGCCGATGGCGAGGATTTCGTGCCTGTTGCAGAGGAGATGAATCTTCCCATCCCGGTACGCTACATCTTCCCGCATGCCCCCATGCGCCCGGTGACGATCAATGGCGGCTATGTGATGCGCGCCTGGTACGACATTCTGATCGGCGCCGCTTCGGCAGAAATATCCGCCAGCATCGGCAGGAACGAAGATGTTGAAGGGATACGCGAATCCCAGGCAGAGGTCGAAAAACTGATTATCCAAGAGAAACAGCGCGGGGTTGCAGCCAATAACATCTTCCTCGCCGGATTCTCGCAAGGAGGCGCTGTCGTTTTGTACAGCGGGTTGCGGCACAAGGAACGGCTGGGCGGGATATTGGCACTATCGACTTACGTGCCGATGCTGCAGACAATGCAAGCGGAGGCGGATGTAGCAGCTAAAGATACGCCTATCTTCATGGCACATGGTCGTTCCGACCCGGTCATTCCCTACGCCTTCGGGCGAACCTCTGCGGAAGTACTGTTACGGCAAGGCTATGCACTGGATTGGCACGACTATGACATGCCCCATTCGGTGTACCCGGAAGAGATCCGTGACATCGAGCAGTGGCTGACGCAAAGACTTTCCGAATGAAAGTGTTATTGGGCTGATTCGTCCTGTTCCATGCGACGGAAACGCGCGAGGTCGTAGTCGTCTCCACTCTCCACCAGCGCCAAGGGCAATAGCAGGTAGCCTTTACCGCTCATCTCCATATTCAGGCTCCGGTTCTGCGAAAAGGTATTCGGCCTCATCAGCAGCCAGGCCTCGCCGCTGGTGTCGGCAGGCCTGTTCAGATACAAAGCGATCTGCACATCCTCGTCGGCTGCCTGGACACGGTCGGTCAGAGATATGCCGACAATCTGCGTACTCAGCACTTCCACACCGACATGCAGATTGTTCTTTTCATCCCGGCTCAGGCGACGCACGATGCCGGCCCCCCAGTTCTGGACGTTTTCTGGCTTGCTGCCGATCAGCGAACCGATCTTGATATTGTCTGCCCGGGCCGCGGGAAGCACGCTACGGAAACCGGTGACGCTGATATCTTCCACGTCCCATATCTCGGCGGCATCCGGATTAAAGAAATTCAGTCCGGCATCCGCCTGCTCCAGCATCTTGAAAAAGCCGTTAGCGACTTTCAGGTTCACATTGATCTTCCGGCGGGGATTGCGGCGTGTCGGGAACGGCTGGGTCAGGCTATCCATCAGGCGGCGCAGGATATCGCGCACCAGTTCGACATCATAGTTCGCACCGTATAAATTGACATCGTCCGGCACGATGCCCTTGTCCAATGTCCTGGACAGCGCTTCAAGCTGTTTCACCGCATCGACGACAGAGAAGAAACGCAATGCCGGGTGCAATGTGGCATCGCTCGCCACGCGCATCGGTGGCGTGGGTTGGGAAAGATCGAAAACGAACAGCGCGTTGGCATTGTACTGGCTATCTACCCGCAACCCAGAGCCCGCATATGCGATCAGACGCTCTGTGATGTGCTCCTGCAAAGGGCTCAGCACACCCGCGCTTATGCCATACCAAACCATCTGGGTGGAAAATTCCTGTTTCACCGAGGTATTACCCGGTACTCCCGGGTACAACGCCACAGCATCGTCCTCATAGCCGTTTGTCTCGGCATGCCCATAATATTCGGACAGGTGCTTCCACAGACCGGGCTCGACCAAAGCGTATCGCGCTGCTGCCAGCTTCAGGCGCCCGGTAAGCGCCGCAATGCCGCGTGCGGCCAATAAAGCCAATTCCGGTTTGACGCTCGAAGCTCCGCGCCCGCCATTGCGGTAGCGTGTCAACACATCGTGATGAACCAGTTCGACATGCGTATAGAAAGTGTTCAGAACCATCCAAAGACGGTTCTCCTGAAACTTCGATACGGGTTGCACAGAGAAATAATCGCGTAACAGCTTGCGCACATGCGGTTGGGCAGCTTCGTCGAACATGCGCAGCACGGCGAATTCATGATCCAGACGGAAATCATCGGCCAACTCGATAATGGACTCGATCCAACTCGTCAGCTCCTGCACAGTGCTCAGCGCATCGTTTTTCGGAAGCTCTTCCAGCACCTCTTGCGCCGACTTGATATCAGCCAAAGGGTGATCCGATTTTTTTCCAAATATGCCTAGCATCGCCTCTCCACCCGTTTTCGCGCTTTTTATAGGTCATAATATAAACACAAAATAGCAGCAGTTACCATATGCCAAAAGGCCTATAACCTGATATTTATAAGATGATTCCGCTGCTTCACAATCTCTCCTTTCCTCCGGTGACGCACGCGCTGCGTTCACCCAATGGATTGCTCGCGGCAGGCGGCGACCTTTCCACCTCGCGCCTGCTGGAAGCCTACCGCCATGGCATCTTCCCGTGGTTCAGCGAAGGCGAACCCATCCTTTGGTGGAGTCCGGACCCGCGTATGGTGCTGTTTCCAAATGAATTCAGGATTTCTCATTCGTTGCGCAAGACCTTGCTCAAGAAAGAATATGAGGTGCGGACCGACACCGCTTTCGCGCAGGTGATGCGTTCCTGCGCAGCCCCGCGCGAAGGTCATACAGGCACGTGGATACATGAGGAAATGATCGCCGCCTATTGCGAACTGCACCGCATGGGCTATGCACATTCGGTGGAAACATGGATAGGAGGAAAACTCGCCGGCGGACTCTATGGAATGAGCATAGGCAGGATGTTTTACGGCGAATCCATGTTCAGCTTCAAGACCGATGCCTCCAAGATCGCGATCTCCCATCT
Organism: uncultured beta proteobacterium; assembly: GCA_963840345.1. Taxonomy (GTDB): domain Bacteria; phylum Pseudomonadota; class Gammaproteobacteria; order Burkholderiales; family Gallionellaceae; genus Sideroxyarcus. The sequence continues at coordinate 12,588 of CAWIYO010000001.1, read as the reverse complement.
CGCTGCACAGCTAAGCCGATGGAATTTCGGCATGATCGACTGTCAGATGAACACACCACACCTGGCTTCGCTGGGCGCACGCGAGATCCCGCGCAAGGAATTTATCGCACGACTGCAAGACTTGATAAACTATGCACCAGTAACAACCTGGCGTTTCGACGCCGATCTATTTACATGAGCCTGCTCAACGACATTCCGCTCCCCGCACTGCACCTCTATCTGACTGCACCCTATCCGTGCAGTTATCTGGACGGTATGGAGGCACGCTCGCAGGTCGCAACACCTGGCATGCTCATTACCACGCCGGTTTATTCCGAACTCGTGCGCCATGGTTTCCGTCGTAGCGGCACCTTCACTTACCGTCCTCGTTGCGATACCTGCCGCCAGTGTGTACCGGTTCGAGTACTGGTAGCCGATTTCCAGCCGACTCGTTCCCAACGGCGCAGCAGTAAACGGCACGGCGGATTAAATGCCACGCTGCATGCGCTGCAGGACAAGCCAGAATATTTCGAGTTGTATCGCCGTTATCAGGAAGCACGCCATCGCGACGGCGGAATGGACGACGACAGTCCGGAGCAATACCGCAACTTCCTGCTGCAGAGCCACGTCGATACGCTACTGGTGGAATTCCGCGAAAACGATGTGTTGCGCATGTTGAGTGTGGTCGATGTGCTGCAGGACGGATTGTCTGCGGTCTATACCTTCTACGACCCTGATGTCCCGCACGCGAGCTTCGGCACATACAACGTACTGTGGCAGATCGAACTGTGCCGTAAACTGCAACTGCCCTACCTCTATCTCGGCTACTGGATCGCTGACAGCCGCAAGATGGCATACAAAGTCAACTACCAGCCGCTGCAAGGCCTGCAGGACGGCACATGGCAAACAATCCTGAAGAAAGACCCATTATGCTGAACCGACTGATCACTTTCGTTATCGCGCTGCTGTTCCTGCCGCCCATTGCACTAATGATTGCGGGGCAAGGGTGGTTCGCGCCTACGCCCATCGAAGGCACAGTCTGGTTGCCGACATTGTTCGGTATGCTCGCCGTGCTCGCTTTCGGCATCCTGCTCGACGCACTCACTTTCCACCGCACCAAGCACAGCCTGCTGCGCTCGCAGCGCAATTATCTGCTGTGGTGCGGCGTAGCCGGTGCGGTCACCAGCACGATGCTCGCCTACCTGAACCTGTTTGCAGAAGCATGGTTCACTGCCGGCTCAGAAGCGCAGGCGCTGCTCATCGCCGCGCTTTCCGGCGCAGTGCTGCTGCCTGCCATCCTGATCGCCCGCCTGTGGCTGGCCGGATTGCCCGGACTGGTTCGCTTGAGCACAAGGATATTCGCGCTGCCTGCATTGCCGCCTGAAACCGCCGCATGGATTCTCCTGCTGGTTGCACTGGCCGGATTGTCCGGCGGCACCATCTGGGTCGATCGCCTGAGCTGGCTGTTCTGGGTATCCCCGCTGCTCCTGCTCGCAGCACTGCAATTGCTGTGGCATGAGAGCACCATCTTCTCCGGATTACCGCAAGGCGACTGGAGCCGGATATTGCTGGGCACGGCTTCCGGCATTCTGGTCGGCGGCATCGCCCTGGCGGTCTACCGGTTTGGCAATGGTGCTGTCTATCTCACTGCGAACACCTGGCATCTGGTAGCGGGCCTCGCGCTGTTCGGCCTGCTTTGTTTGCAGGTAGGCGATGCTGTCGCCGAACATTGGCGCGGCAAGCCGCGCGGCGAAGTATTCAGGAAGAAACCGTTCCCCATCTCTGTCGTGTCGAAGAAAGACCAGTAATGTGTACCTCTACTAATCCAAATTTCGTCGCAATACTGCGTTGCTCACAATAAATTGCTCCTTACATATAGCGCCATCGACACGTTACTGCGAAGCAGCCGTTTGCGGGAGATGGCGCTCGCGGTCAGTCCCGCACCAACCGGCTCCGCCGCACCGCGTCCTGACCGCATATGCCGCGTCGCAATTTCTTGCTCGCGCCTTGTCTTGCTTAGAACTTTGAATTATTAGAGGTACACATATGTCCCTGTTCCAGCTGTTTCGCCCCGCCCTGTTCGCGCTCGATCCGGAAGCCGCCCACCACGCCACTATCGACGGGCTGAAGACCGCCAATTGCCTGGGGCTCACCTCGCTGATGTTCAAACGTCCGGCGGACGACCCGCGCACGGTGATGGGCCTGACCTTCCCCAATCCGGTGGGACTCGCCGCAGGCCTCGACAAGAACGGCGAAGTCATCGACGCTCTGGCCGCTTTCGGTTTCGGCTTCATCGAGATCGGCACCGTCACCCCGCGTGCGCAGCCCGGCAATCCGAAACCGCGCATGTTCCGCCTGCCCGAGGCGCAGGGCATCATCAACCGTATGGGCTTCAACAACGACGGCGTGGATGCGCTGATCGAGAACGTGAAGCGCGCAAAATTCAAAGGCATTCTCGGCATCAACATCGGCAAGAACGCCGACACGCCGATCGAGAAGGCGGCAGACGATTACCTTATCGGCCTGCGCAAGGTGTATGTCCACGCCAGCTACGTCGCCATCAACATCTCCTCGCCCAACACCAAGAACCTGCGCCAGTTGCAGGGTGGCGACGAACTGGACGCATTACTCGGCCAATTGAAAGCAGAGCAGGAAAAGCTGGCGCAATTGCATGGCAAGTATGTACCACTGGCAGTGAAGATCGCGCCCGACCTCGACGCAGATCAGATCAAAAGCATTGCAGCGCTGCTCATCAAGCACCGCATCGACGGCGTGATCGCCACCAACACAACGTTATCGCGCGAAGGCGTGGAAGAATTGCCGCACGGCAACGAAGCTGGCGGCTTGAGCGGCGCACCCGTGCGCGACAAATCCACCGCCGTCATCCGGCAGCTCACCGCCGAACTGAACGGCGCACTACCCATCATCGGCGTGGGTGGCATTCTCACTGGCGCGGCTGCCGTGGAAAAAATGCAGGCAGGTGCCGCACTGGTTCAAATCTACAGCGGCATGATTTATCGCGGACAGGAGTTGGTGACGGAGTGTGCGGCAGCGATCAGGCAGGCTCAATAATCATTGAGTCTATTGCGAATGGCAGCTATCGAGCGGCGTAGCACTGGGACTGGACTTCGCATACCGGCCACAAGCGGTCGTTCTCATGTGTCCTCCAATTATTGGAGTAATGGAGCCCTAATGAAATACTGGTTATCTATATTTGCCTTATTGGCAATCTCTTCTTCCTGGGTAGTCGCTGGAGACATGAAAGGTATTCCCCTCGAGAACGACATTTGCAGCGAATTCAATACGAGGACGGAAAAAGATGTCATTAGAAGATCCTCAAATATTGTCACCCGCAAAGGGAATAAGCTATTTGTGAAACTGCAAAATGGGAAAACGATTACAAGAACCGATGTTCCGTGCAAGGAAGCAAATGAGACCCTATGTATGTCGAACAAATTCTGGAATTTCAGTGTGTATGACTACCTTAACGACGCTCGATTTCTACTACTGGAAAAGCATAGCTATGAATATAGTGAATATGAGTTAATTTCCATAGTGGACGGTCGCAGTGTGCAGATCGAGGGGTTACCTACGTTCTCACACGACGCCAAACGGTTTATTGTGAATGTTAATCCGATTTATAACGATTACGTTTCAAGATTAGAGGTGTGGAGAATCGACAATGGTAAGTTCATTAAGGAGCTCAGTTATGAGCCCTCAGGATGGCCGTCTGTAGATACCAAATGGTCAAATGATGGCAACGAAATCGCAATAAGGGAGGCTCGCTGTATTAATGATAACTCAGGCCATATGCGAGGGTACGCTATGGATTTAATCGCCAAACTGAACCGAAACGATTCGAGTTGGAAAGTGACAAAGTCGCATTAACGAATCCGACCACATATTTCCACCGAGAAGTTTTATGACCCAATGGCAGTTTTGTAATGAACAGCGGACGCTGGCACTTACGGTATGTAATGGGCAAAATTCGGCCAAAGCGGACTTGGGCGGTTTGCTGAACGGGGTGTCTGTTCGTGGAGCGGCGATGTCCGCTATCCGTCCTGAAGCGGTCGCTTTCGGCGCGCGTTTAGGCGAAACTCAAAGGTCGCTTTTAACCCATGGACTAAACCGCTAGCGCGGTATGGGCGCTCCGGTTCACGAGCTGATGTAAGTTGAAACACAGATTCTTTTCCTTGATGTTGCTGAATAAGGCAATCCGCCTTATTTCACGACAGGAGAAGAATCATGAGCACAGCGGCTATGCCAATGTCGAGTTCCGTCTGGGCGAGATCGAGAACTTGCCGGTTGCCGGTGGCTCCGTGGACGTGATCATCTCCAACTGCGTCATCAATCTGTCGCCGGATAAACAGCAGGTGTTCCGAGACTCGTTCCGCGTCTTGAAGTCAGGCGGTCGACTCGCCATTTCCGATATCGTTGCGACCGCCGAGCTACCTGAGAAGATGAAACACGATCTTGCGCTGTACAGTGGATGCATGGCAGGTGCAACTCATCTCCTTGAACTGGAGGCCATGTTGCTCAAGGCAGGGTTTGAAAAGGTATCCATTACGCCCAAAGATGAAAGCCGCGCATTCATCCGTGACTGGGCTCCGGGCAGGAAAATCGAGGATATTGTTGTTTCCGCTCAAATCGAAGCGGTAAAGCCGTAAGTTAGTACAGCAGGAACGTGCAAAAGTGCCAGCTCCTTCGGGTCGAAGCAGTGTGAGAACTACCCGAAACGGATTCGGAAATAGATTCCCTGTGCATAGACACAGGGAATTTACGATTGTGAAATTTAGATAGCTACGCTGATGGATGTAAGGGTTGGCAGTGCTGCAACCAGCGAGACCAGTCCTGCGACCGTCCAACGTATAAACTTGGATACACTTTCGTAGGTTTTCTTCATTTCGATCACTCCTCAAACTGGGTTACGGGATGAACAGTGTAGAAAGTCAGTCTTAAAGATTGCTTAAACGCAAATTCTAGTTCGGCTTTAAGCAATAATTAAGATTCCCTCGTTATCTTTCTCTCCAACAATTTCGGGTAACGCACGCGACCTTAAGTAAGGTGAGATCATGGATAACACACTGGCCTTTTGGCAGGAGCAAATCCTGTCGTTGAACTCTCGGCTCATCAATTCTGAGATTCCATTAGATGATTATCGCAAGGGGGTGGAAGCATTGTTTCGAGGTATGGGCTGGCAGAAGCGCATCCAGTGCGACAGCCTTATATTCTCATAAACAGTAGCGAGAACTGCACTTAATGAAATAAAGGCTGAAATTCCTCAGCACGCCCAAATTTGGAGGAGTCATGGGGAAGATAGTCGGCATCGTCTGTTATGCCATGGTATTCATGTTGCTATCAGGTTGCGGCGGACAACTAGCCAGTGAGGCACAGAAGGCTGCTGACCAGATTGCAGCAGAAGCATCCAAAACCGCCTCCAAGAAGCTCGATGAGTTCAAAAACCTTACGCTGGAGCAACTAAAGACAATGCGTGGCGAAGGAAGTGGCGGCAAAGCTGTCGATAAATCGGAAACAAAACCAGCCGATGCGGCGAACTCAAAAGCTGGGCTTAGATCAACCAAGTTATTTGTCCCAAGAAAGGTTGTTCCAAGAAAATACTGGACGTAACAATTCTGGCATGACCGTTAATTTGAAAGGAGAAAGCATGAAATGCCCTATATGTCCCAGTTCTGACCTGCTTATGACTGAACGTTCAGGTATCGAAATCGATTATTGCCCGCAATGCCGGGGAGTCTGGCTGGATCGAGGTGAATTGGACAAGATCATTGAGCGCAGTCTGGGCGAACCAGCGCAGATTGCATCGGTAGCCGAGGTGCAGTCTCACCGACCAACGCTTCAGCGATATGAAAATGGGCATGGCGGCCATGACAGACATCACGATGACCACCAAGGCTACCGTGGCAAACAATCATTCTGGAAAGAATTGTTTGATTGAAGGTAAGCGTATGATGTGGTCTGCAAGGAAAACGAACTTGCAGCAGTTGCGGCCCCTGCCGCAGTGATCAATTTCAAGCAATGTTATTCGCTGACTGAATCTGCGCTGGGAGCATAGTGATATGACCTCACTCGTTTTGCTGTTCTGGATTGTGCTGGGAATCGCGATGCAACTGGCGATCTATCTAGGCTTCGGCTTCTGGCGCCATTGGCGGAACTATCAGTCTTTGCGTAACAACGCGGAAGAGTTGAACCTGCCGGTAAATCAGGATGTGTCGAGCGACGACGAGCCCGAGCCTGCTGTTGCCGCGTGGTCCGGATTCAGGGCGTTTCGGGTCGAACGCAAGGTTGTTGAGGATGCCGCACAATCGGTTTGTTCGTTTTACTTGAAGCCCCTGGATGGGCAGCCGCTACCCCAGTTTTTCCCAGGACAGTTTCTGACCTTCCGCCTTGATATACCGAATGCGGCGGGAGATCGTGAACAACTCCTCCGCTGCTATTCGCTGTCGGATGCTCCACGGCAGGATGGCTACCGTGTCTCGATCAAACGTGCACTTCCACCTGGCGGTAGCCAAGTTCCACCAGGACGTTCGTCCAGCTACTTCCATGATCAAGTTGTGGTTGGCAACCGGCTGCAAGTTCGTGCGCCGTCAGGTCATTTCCACATCGACCGCAGTGACGCCCCCGTCGTCATGATTGGCGGCGGTATTGGCATCACGCCGATGCTGAGTATGTTGAATTGGTGTTTGGCGGAGCAACCGGGGCGTGAAATCTGGTTGTTCTACGGTGTGCGCAATGGGCGTGAGCTGGTGATGAAGTCCCATTTGGTAGCGTTGGCCACGAAATATCCCAATTTTAATTTGCGCTTCTGCTTTAGTAATCCGCTATCCGAAGATGTGGCAGAGCGGGATTATCAGCACCGGGGACGTATCGATGTGCAGTTGTTGCGCATGCATTTGTCGCTCAAGCCGTATCACTTCTACATTTGCGGCCCCTCTCCGATGTTGGAAAGCATCGTACCCGCACTGGAAGACTGGGGAGTGCCTGACGCGCATATCCACTTCGAGGCCTTTGGCCCGGCATCGATCAAACTCAGACAATCCACAATTACTGCGGCGCAAACCGAGACTGCGGATGCCGACATCGTCGTGACCTTTGCACGGTCGGGCAAGCAGTTGCGATGGCAGCCCGCTACCGGTAGTCTGCTCGAATTCGCTGAAGCGAATGGAATTACGGCCAATTCAGGCTGTCGTGCCGGCGGTTGTGGCAGTTGTCAGGTGACAATCCGAAACGGTGAGGTGACTTATCGCCAACCGCCGGAATACGATCCGGAACCTGGTTCCTGCCTGCTCTGCGTCTGCATTCCCAAGACCAGCGTCACTCTGGAGATATAGATGAACACCTCGCTCTGGCGCCAGCATGTTCTGCCTTTCACTCTGCTGCTCGGCCTGCTGGCTGCTGCCACACTGCTTGGCGACTATGTTCTTCATCGGATGAACCTGGTTTGGATCGGCCGCTACCTGGGTATTCCGGGAACGCTCCTGATCATTGCCTCGCTGGTTTATTCATTGCGTAAGCGCAAATACATTACATCTGGAAATCCCAAATCGCTGTTGAGGTTTCATGAGTTCAGTGCATGGTTGGGTTCGCTGATGATACTGATTCATGCCGGTGTGCATTTCAATGCCATCCTGCCCTGGCTGGCAACTGCGGCCATGGGGGTAAATGTGGTCAGCGGTCTGGTCGGCAAATTGCTGCTGGATCGATCACGACTCCATGTGCAGGGGCAGCGCGAGCACTTCCAGTTGCGAGGCCTGTCGCGGCCAGAAGTGGAGCAGGCCGTGTTCTGGGACGCGGTCAGCCTGGATGCCATGACCAAGTGGCGCAAGGTTCATATCCCGATCTTCATTGCCTTCACAGCGCTGTCACTCGGTCACATCATCAGCATCTTTTTGTTCTGGGGTTGGATATGAGCCGAATCCTGAAGATCATTCTGGCTGCCAATCTCATCGTGCTGGCAGTTCTGGTTTTCGTCTATCCCAACCTGATGGTGGGACCCGGCAAACTGATTCCAGGACACAAGCAATTGGAGACGGATTGCTTTGCCTGTCACGCGCCACTCAGTGGAGCGACATCTGAGCGTTGCGTTTCCTGCCACAAGCCTGCCGAGATCGGTCGGTTGACGTCAACGGGGCTGCCTATCGCCAAGCCGCTTACTTCGACACCATTCCACCAAAAACTTATCAGTCAGAACTGTGTGGCATGCCATAGTGATCATGCTGGGGTGAAGCGCTTCCGGGTACAAGGCCGGTTCAATCATGCAATGTTGCAGAAGGCAACGCGCGATCAGTGTCAGGATTGCCATAAATCGCCTGCCGATACTCTGCATAAGCAGATCAGCGGTAACTGCGGCCAGTGCCACACCCAGGAAAAATGGACACCCGCAACCTTCGATCACAACAAGTTCTTTCCGTTAGACCGCGACCACGACACGAGCTGCGTAACCTGCCACGTACGCAACGACTACAGCCGTTACACCTGTTACGGTTGTCACGAACATACTCCCGAAAACATTCGCCGCGAGCATATTGAGGAAGGAATTCGCAATTTCGACAATTGCGTTAAGTGTCACCGTAGCGCCGACGAAAATGACAATCGTCAGGGTGCAATGGAGCATGAAGGCGAGGATTAGGCTTCTCTGAATTCTATAAGGCTACGAAAAACATTCTGCTGCATGCTTTACGATTGACTACATTTCCCACTTCCTAATTGACTGCCCATCACAATGAACGCACATAACTTATTGATCATGGCGATTCCCGCTCTGGTCGCCCTTGGCGGCGGAATCCTCGCTTCTGTCTGGAGCCCCAACCATCAAATGCGCAGCCTGATCCAGCACTTCGCCGCAGGCGTGGTGTTGGCGGCACTGGCTGTGGAGTTGCTGCCCGAGATCGGACGCGAACATGCGCCCGGCCTGGTCTTGGTAGGCGCATTCGCACTGGGCAGTCTGTTCATGTACGGATTGAAGCTGTGGACGATGCGACTCGAACATCAAGCCTCCGCCACAAGCGCGGCTGCAGGACTAAGCACCGGTTTGCTCTTGGCCACCTTCATCGACGTAGCCACTGATGGATTCATAATTGGTGCAGGGTTCGCCGCGGGCGGCGAGACGGGAACGATCCTGGCTCTGGGTTTGTCAGTAGAGCTGTTGTTCCTGGGCTTGGCCTTGGCTTCCGAAGCGACTGCGGGCTGGCGCATTATCGCCATTTCCGGAGCATTGGGCGCCACGGTGCTGATCTTCTCGCTGATCGGCAATGTCTTGCTGACTGGTGCATCGCATGCCGTGATTGGCGGGGCACTGGCCTTCAGTGCCGCGGCACTGCTCTATCTGGTCACCGAAGAGTTGCTGATGGAGGCACACGAAGTCGAAGAAAAGCCGATCTCTACCCTGGTGTTGTTCGGCGGATTCCTGTCGTTCTGGAGTATTCAATTGCTTGGGCAATAAACTACAAGAGAGCTTGATGAATTTCGCAAGGCACATGGCTGCGTTCTGGCGCTACGGGGCTACCTTCCGGAGGACTTGTTCACTACGAACGTGGATCGTTTACTTAAGCCATTTTAATTTCTTCTCGCCCAGCATTGCGTTCCAATCGATTCTGGTAAGAAGATAAGTAAGAAGCAGGACCACAAGTTGCGTCAAGATAAAATAGGCGCTCATATATCCGCCGACGAGACCGGCGTCGATATCAAGACTCTTGTAGACCTCCTGTCCCAACAAAATCCAGACCGCATAGCTCGTCAATCTGCCGATGAAGAAAGGCAGGGCAATTAGCTTGAGAGGCAGAGATGTCAGTCCGTAGGCAATAAAAAGATAGTTGGAAGGAAGCGGAGCAAATGAGTAAACAAGCAGCGCACCCACAGTCTGGTTTTTCCGCTGCTCCAACGCACACTTGAGTACGTCAATATTTTCCTTTGTTCTCGCGTTAAGCAGTTTGTTTCGAATGATGGATTGAGACAGTGCGGCCAGAGTTATCCGCCCTAATGTGGCAGCAAATGCACCAGTCAACGCCAGCGAAAAGGGGTTTAGTTGCGAGTGGTTAAACCCTATGAACGAGAGAACCATCCATGTTGGCGGTGCGAATGCGGGGATGGTGTTCAGGAAATAGACTGCCGTGAAAATTACGATCAAGCTACCCATGTAGAACTGCCCTTAAACCGAAATTTTGTGGGTTACATAAATGGCCACAATCCATCACATGCCTACCCATAGGTTCGAATGGTCAGAATGTCGATTGATTGTGAATTGTGCCCATGATTATCCTTTGTGTGTAAGCCGTTTTGGTGACCCATTCCGCTTAGTCAGGCGTAGGATAGTGATAATGAATCGCATTCAGATACCGAGCCACCGCTGTTACATCGTCGTTATTCCATCCAAGCTCCGAGAGTTTCTGCCAGCGTGCCACTTCTGACTGAAGATGTCCCCAGTCAGTAGCAAGTTTTTTGTCGCGCCAGTGAACCTGAGTTGTATGACAAGCAACGCAATGCATTGAGTACAGCAACTCGCCGCGTGAAACGGCGTGAGTAGGTTGTGCTCTAACTTCAGTAAAATTCCAGAGAATCGCGAACAGTACGATGGTTAACGATTTTCGAATCATTTTGCAGCCTCCATAAACAGTGTATGCAGTTCGGTGTGGCATCATCGTATGGCAGGAAACTCGGTATTGGACTAAGTAGATGCCTCTGCATCAGCTATCTGCGCCAATCGGTGCGCAGTGTCTTCGAGCGGTTTGAGCGATATGTCTTCACTTGATGCCAGTTCGTAATATCCAAACGGGTTGTCGAGATCCCGGATTAACATGAGTAAAAATATCATTATGTACGAGATCACACATACGAAGAATAATGACTCGGAAAATGGCTCTATCTTTGCCAAGATGAGCCCTAGGCAAACGAGAGATGTGACCAGATCGGCAAGCAAATAACCCGTGGTGACGAAAGACGTTTCTCGGATCGTATGAATGCGGATGAGGTTACGCCGAAGATTGCTCTGCTCCTGTTTCAAACGAGCCACGAATGTCGCTTGACTCCACTGCTCCATCAGTGCGAACTGCGGAGTTAGTTCATTCAGGCGATTCATTAGCTCTATTGTGCGCTGCTTTTTATGAAACCAACTCAGAATGTCCTGAGTTAATTGCGACAGCAGGATTAGACAGGGGCCTACTTTAGCTTCTGGTCTTGCGATTCGGATAGCAGAAACTTCTTGCGCCAAGTTCTCAAGGCATGCCCCCAGTTCCCCAGGAAGACGCTCACTTTCCTTGAAATCTGACAGAACTCCGCTCAGCAAGAAACCCATCAAAAAAACATTGGCGGCGACTATCCCGGAGAACAGCGGGTTAATCGAAATTACCTCCCAGTCAAGAAAGTGAACGACGAGTTTTACACATATAATCACGAACACTATGGCGCTCACTTGCAGCAGAAGACGAAGCCTGTTACTCATGGTCATGGTAGCCCTTTGTGGTTGGCAATGGCACGTCACAATTATCTGCGGCTCTCACGGGAAAGTATTTCGTGAAACGCCAATTCAATAATCAAAGACAAGGAAAACATCCCCCTGAATGATAATTTTCGAGGCAATCTAATTCGCTCTAAGTGGAGGTTAAATTTAACAGCAAATTTCACCACTAGCGAGAGGAATAAAAATATAGTTTTTCATCTTCAGTGGGTAAGCCGTTAAGGATATTGGCAATTCCCGATGCATCGCTGACATTGTTTGCGAGTTGATTCTGAAAACACGTCATCGCATTCCAGAACAAGAACTCAGTCGTAATTCGACTCTAGCCATGAGGGTTATAAATGATAAACAGTAACGGCAGTCCCAAGAACGAATATTGGTGCAATGTCGCTGAAGCTGTGATGGCGCATTTCGATAGCACAACCCAAGGCTTAAACGAAACCGAAGCGCGACAGCGACTGGGACGTTACGGCCTCAACTGCCTTAAGGAAAAGCCGCCGCGTCCAATATGGATGAAATTTATCGACCAGTTCAAAAACCTGCTGGTGATTGTGCTGATCGGTGCTGCTGCATTAGCAGGCACTATCGGCGACCTAAAGGATGCAGTGGTGATCCTGATTGTAGTGGTGTTCAATGCCTGCCTTGGTTTCTATCAGGAGCATCGCGCTGAAGCAACGCTGACGGCGCTCAAGAAGATGCTGGCGCAGCACGCACGGGTGCGGCGCAGTGGCGAAGTGCTAGAAATTCCCGCTGAAGGCTTGGTACCCGGCGACATAGTGCTGTTGGAGGCGGGTGACCGGATACCCGCCGACGCTCGCGTGCTTGCGGCGCACAACGCCGAGGTGGCGGAAGCAGCCCTGACCGGCGAGTCACTTGCCGTGGGCAAACTTGCCGATGCACTGACGCCTGGAGAATACCCGCTGGCCGAGCGCTTCAACATGGTATTCATGAATACTACAGTCGTCCGAGGCAGGATCGAGGCGCTGGTAACAGCCACAGGCATGGAAACTGAGATGGGGCGCATCACTGGACTGCTGGATACTGCGGAGGAGAGTTCCACCCCGCTGCAGATCCAACTCGATGGACTGGGTAAACGTCTCGCCATCATTGCAGGTGTAGTGGTTACCCTGATTTTCGTG